>JBGCFQ010000001.1:0-53732 GCA_045106985.1 Pseudomonadales bacterium
GCCTATACTTATGAGGAGCGTTGGCCCGCGAATTGGAAGTGCTTTGTAGAGAACTACCTGGATGCCTATCATGTATTCAAAGTACACAAAAACACTTTCGGCGCATACGGAAACTTTGAAAGCGACACGCGTTTGTTTGATGGAGGCGAACAGTTTACTTATCACTTAATTAGCGGCGATGAATATTTTGACTATCGCGCAAACCCGGCTGATGGTGTGGCTCACCCAAACAACAAAGGCTTGGTCGGCGCGCTTAGGGCGCAAACAGTTTTAGCCGCCATTTTCCCCAACCAAACGATGCAGCTGCAACCCGATTTGCTCTGGTATGTGCTGGTTCAGCCCGATGGCGTAGATCATTTGAAGCTGCGCTGGTCTGTTTCTGTTGCACCGGAAATAATGAAGGACCAGGAGCAAGGAAGAAAATTCGTGGAGGAGTCGCGTGAGCTTTTAGTCGCCGTAAACGCCGAGGACGAAGCTATCATCCCCAACGTGTATGCGGGCACTAAAGATCCGAATGCAAGCAGAAGCCGTTACTCACATCTTGAAAGAAACGTATTTCGCTTTGGTTGTTACTTGGCCGCAAAAATAGGTTGATCCAAGCTTCTACCACATAGCTACTGGGTTAATAATCATTTGTACCGTGCCTTTAATCCGTGCCTGACCTAGTACAAACATAAATTCCCTTACTTCTTCACTGGCAAGGCGTCCGGTATTCATAGTTTCAAGCAGGTAAATGCCTCGCTTTAGCAGCATTTCAACATGGCCGTAGAACAACTTGTCGCCGGGTGCCGCCGGCACTGCATCTATTCCCCAAGTGTCTGCACCAACTGCCATAGGGTCGAGCGAACCGATATAAGCGAATGCTTCGTTTGTGAGGCCTGGCTGTCCAGCGCCCCAAACCTTAGGCTCAGACTCCAGCTTTCCGTCGGTCCAACCTGTGTGGAACAAGATCACGTCACCTTCACGAAATTTTACTCCTTGAGCCTTTGCAGCGGCCTTAATATCCTTAGAGCTGATCGCTTGGCCTGCGGTCATTGTTTCGACGCCAAAGTGCTTTGCCATATTAATTAATACACCGCGACCAATAAGCGGTGGTACCTGGTGAGTGCCTAGCTTCTTAAGGCCCGAGATATCGATGAAATCAACCGCTTTGTTACAGTTGTAATACATTCCAGCTTCACCCATGTGACCCAGACCATCAAGCTGCGAGCCAATGCCGAACCAAAGTTGAGCCATATCGTCGTTGTAAACGACAGGCCAGCCAAAGTCTTGTTCCGTATCGCGGCCGTTATGCTGACCGGGCTGTACTATCTGTAAAGACATAGACCTTGGAGGGAATGCTGGCATTGCAGGGTCTACCACAATACCTAATGGGTGGCTTTCTCCTTTCTTTACAAGCGTGCTTGCCATTAACACTCTGGCAGGGTTTACATGGTTGGCAGAACCAATCTGGTCACCCGCACCCCAGCGCGAAGGCTTGCACTCTTCGGCGGCTATGTTGGTAGAGACGAAAGCGATACAGCAAAGCAGGTATTTGAAAATATCCAAATCGAAAATTGTGCGCATAATAAAGCTCCTTCGAAAGTGTTTTAATAGTATTTTCCGCGCTACCTGGCATCATCATACAGGCCAAGAGTTCAAGCAACGTTACGATTTCGCGTACCATTGCCGAATACTGCTGTAGTGGTGGTGCCTTCTTCTTGCTTGCTGATTGTGAAGTAGGTGGGCTACCATGCGCATTCTTGAACTGGAAGCCTATATGCCACACGCTCTTCTCTCGCTATTAGCGACGCCTTTGCTTGTTTTTCTGTCCAACGCCATCGCGGTTTATCTGCGCAATCAGGCTGACTTAAGCTATCAGTTTGAGGTGGTGCTGCCGTTCGTGTACATGGCGCTTGGATTGTTTTTGGTAGGCGTGATTTTGCGGGCTTTATCGTCAAGCCGTGTGGGGAATTGGTTGTTATGGGTCTATTATCTTGCTGGTCCGTGCTTTCTTCTTTTCAGCTTGCTCAAAGCAATACCCGCACTGCATCTAGGACAGCACATTGGGTTTGCGATTTTCTTGGTGCTGTGTGGTGCCACTAGTGTCGTCGTTGCGCGTAGAAATAACGCCACTGACAGTACACCTCTGTTTGCTTTTCTAGCGCTGCTCTTAATAGGCACTGAAATCGCCAGATTTGTTAGTTTTTCTGCAAGCGCTCCGGTGATGGAGCAGTCGGCCCGACCTGCCGCTTTAAAGTCAGCATCATCAACGTTACCAAACATATATCACGTGATCCTTGATGAGTTCCAGACAAGTTACTTTGCTAACACCAGTAACAGCGCGCTTAAAGAGTCTTTGGATGGGTTTACTTTCTATCGAGACACAACGACTCTTTACGACATGACTCAATGGTCTGTTCCGTCGGTTTTTCTTGGTAAGCACTACGCATTTGATGAAAGTGTCGCAAGCTATCAAGATCGCGCTTTTAACTCCGATGAGTCAGTAATGCACTCCCTACGTGATGCTGGCTACTCTTCTATAGCGTATACACGTAAGTTGTTTCAATCCGGTATGCGCCTTATTGATATCGTTGTGCCACATGCTAGCAATATAGACGTAGTAGAACCTGATCATCAGGAAACTTTTACCGCACTTTGGATTTATTCTTCGCTGCCTCGCTTTGTGGCTGAATCGATGGCGTATAGAGAGCTTTTTATAGACCGTAATTCTCTGCTCGAGCTTAGAGAGCGAACGTTTCTTGCTTCTTCTTCAGCACAAGAATCTTACTTGAGTTTTAACAATTACCTGAAACAAGAGGAAAGCCTGCCAGCAAGGGGGCGCTATACGCTGCTGCATTTACTGATTCCTCATGGTCCCTATGTGTTCGACGCTGATTGCAACGGCCCAGGGCCAGAAAAAACCGATATCTTGGGGCAATCAGAGTGCGCACTGAAGCTACTTGGGCAACTCGTGAGCAAATTGAAGGAGCTGAATCGATATGATGATTCGTTGATTGTTGTTCACGGGGATCATGGTGCACGAAATGAACCGCTTGGTGGACGATGGCGATCACCTTATACATTGCTTCTGGTAAAATCTCAGGGGCAGCAAGGTGAGATAAAGGTGAGCGATGCGCCGATATCCATCCCAGATTTAGCGGGAGCTTTTAATAACTTCTTTGAGGGAGCAGGGCGGGGGCAAGCGGCCGATTTCACTGCGCTGTTGGAAGCTCAGCAGTCGAGCAGGACAGAGCGCAAGTTTTATCGTGTGCGTGGCGAAAGAGAAATGCTAGAACACGTGTTGCAAGATGGCACACTCGACAAAGGCGTCGTCAAACAGATCATGGCGCCGCAGATGGATTATCTTGAGCAGTTAGACTTGCCAATAGTGCCGCTAAATACCGAGTTTGAAGCTGAAGACGGCCATCTTAGTGGCGGGGTTACCGTGCGCGACAACCTGCCGGGCGTTAGCGGTAGCTATATTGTGAACGGCACTAAAACTTACAGTTTTGAGCTAGATCATGCTGCTGAGGTGGTGGTCCATATCAGGGTTATTTCACCTAGTGGCACCAGCGATTCAAATTTTCTGCGTCTGAATGGCGGACGCCTAAAGTTGTGGAGTGTAGGCATCGGGGATAACTGGCGTTGGTCGAAAAGTCCTCATGTATGGAAGCTGGAGAAAGGTAGGCATATTTTCTCGTTGGAATACCGTGAGCCCATATACATTGATCAAATCAAATTAGTGACTAAACCGATTGCCGGCGCTAGTAAGTTCTAATCTTAAAAGCGCTCGGCGAACAGCTTAGCTCAGCGCTTCAAACAGTCGCACAGGCTTGAGGTGAATGATGATTGAGCGAGCCTTAGATTCCTCATCGTCAGCTACCACGTCGCCATACCAATGCTCTACGTTCATGTGTCGTTTCGTGAGTCGATCAAGTTGAATGAGCGCGCCTTCTGTTTGAATTCTGTCTAGCTCACAGCGTGCGGTAACGTAATAGTCAGTGCTGTTTGGGTCGGTGAATAATAAGGTGGCGACTTTGCGTTGACTGATGTTTATTTCCTTTGCAGAGCCGCGCCCGGTGTTGATCTGAAAGGTCTCACCATCGAATTCAAACCATACCAGTGTAGACAATATCGTGCCGTCTTTGCCCAGTGCGCTTAGCGTCGCAACTTCGGCTTCACGGATTATTTTTAGTGCTTCTTTGCTAAAGGATTTCATATCTTCTTGTTCATGCTTGTCTGTCGTAGTCGCAGTATACTCAATTGCGGGTGCTAGCCCATTGCAGGCTAGTTGAAGAAAGGGTCGAAGGCGGTTTTAAAAATGAAATTAGTTATCCTCAGTGTGCTCTTACTATTTTCGGTTTCCAGCGTTTTGGCAGTTGACCCCTTCGTATCCAGCGCCAGCGTGTCTGAAACTCGTGAACAGATACAATCGTTGCCCGAGGACGATATTTGGTGGACGGCTTACGGTCCCGATCAAGGTTGGAATTTTAAGAACCTGCACCGTTTTATGCCGACTGTTAATGTGTATCGTGCCGGCCCAGTTAAGCCTTTAGACAGCGCGCCTAACGCGGGAATTGCAGACTTCGCTGTAAGCTTAGAAAACGGGAAGCAAGTAAGTTTTGCTGAGCTACTCGATAGCGATAGCAGCACAGCCATGGGCGTGCTTGTTTTGCACAAAGGAAAAGTGGTTTTCGAAAGCTATCCACGAATGCAGCCCTATGAAAAGCCGGTTTACTGGTCTGTAACCAAAGTGTTTGTTTCCGCCCTGGTTGCCATCTATGAGGGCAGGGGCTTGGTGGATGTATCTAAGCCGATCGACCACTACATTCCTGAGTTGGAGGCATCTTCCTACTCCGGAGTTTCTGTGCGCAATGTATTGGATATGGCACCAGGCATTAGCTGTGCTGAGGAATACGTTGATAAAACATCATGCTATTACCGATATTCCATAGCCATAGGTGACGGTTTTTGGGCTAAAGATTCCCCGGACAACCCTTATGACTTGATTGCAGCTCTTAAAGTTGACCGTTACGCCGAGCAAGGCACCCACTGGCAGTACTCGGGCGTCAATACCTTTGTGCTTGGCTGGTTGGTGGAAAAACTAGCAGGCATGCCGTTCCAGGATGCTTTAAGTAGAGAAATTTGGACAAAAATGGGCGCTGAGGCTGATGCATCCATATTGGCTCCACGATTCGGTGTGCCAATTACGCATGGGGGCTTGTTGGCGACACATCGCGATGTGGCCCGTTTTGGACTGCTTCATACCGAGAGCTATAAGCTGCTCAACTCGCAGAGAATTCTGCCAGCACAGTACATTGAACGGCTCACAAACGGCGGCAACCCGCTGCTGACCAAGGATTTGCCAATTGAAAAAGACCCTCAAGACCAGGTGAAATTTCGTACTTACCAGTGGGATGATATTTATGCCAATAACGATCTGTATAAAGGCGGTTGGGCGGGGCAAGGTCTATTGGTTAATCCGGACAAGGATATTGTTGTGGTGTACACGGGTTACTTCAAAAAAGACGAAAGCGAAGTGTATTTGTTGCCTATTATCCGAAATATGCTCAATTCGGTATACCCCGGGCCGTCTTGAGTGCTTCTGTTGAAGGCATAAGTTGAAGGCATAAGTTGAATGGAATAGTATGAAGTACCACTTCAAAGATTTGTTGGCATTTGCCTCTGTCTATGCACCAATAAGAATCAAAAACACTATGCGCTTCACGATCCAATCGACTATTCGTTCATCTAGCCGTTCAATTGTGCGTTCAACTATCAAAACCTGGTTTCTAACACTTGCGGCGTCTCTGTTTGTGCTGGCATCAGGAGTGCAGGCTGATCGTGCATCTGAGGCTATTCAATTTCAAATAGACGTTCCTGAAATTGTCCACAGTGGCGCTGCGTTTCCAGTGATGGTCACGCCAGATAAGGTTCTGCCCGAGCAGGCGAAAGGCGCATCTGCGAAAATAAGCCTAGTAGAAGGCTCGAAAACGAAAAAAGTATTTGAACTAAGCACCAATGATGCAACCACCACAAGCTATCAGTTAGACAGTAATGGCAGCGCAGTGCTTATGGTCGAAGTGCCCGGCGCTGAATCGGTGTCTGCGGAGGTGCGAGCAATACCCGGTTGGCTGTCAATTATTCCACCGGTTATCGCAATAGGTTTGGCGCTGTGGCTAAAGACCGTCATTCCTGCCTTGTTCCTAGGTCTTTGGGCTGGGGTTATTATTCAAAATGGTCTTACTATCAAGTCTTTCTTTAGTTCTGCCGTTGATGCCTTTTCGGTTCGAATTCATGGCGTAATGACTGATCCTGACCATGTTTCTATTATTTTGTTTAGCTGCATGATTGGTGGAATGGTCAGTATTATCTCTCGCAATGGCGGCATGCTCGGCGTTATTAACATTGTTATTCGCTGGGCGAATACACCCAAGCGTGGTCAGATGTCGGTATGGTTTCTAGGTTTGTGCATTTTCTTCGATGACTACACAAATACCATGGTGGTGGGCAACTCTGTCAGGTCTGTCACAGATAAACTGCGAATTTCGCGCCAAAAGTTAGCCTATTTGGTCGACTCTACAGCAGCGCCTGTTGCCTGCGTGGCCGTGATGACAACCTGGATTGGCTACGAGGTTAGCCTGATTGACGCAGCCAGTAAGAATCTGGTTGGTTTTACTGAGTCAGCCTACACCGTGTTCATTAGTTCTCTGGCGTACAGCTTCTACCCATTTCTGGCAATCTTATTTGTGTACTTGATAGCATCCAGCGGTAAAGACTATGGCCCCATGCTGAAGGCTGAACGATTGAGCTATGCCAATACCGGAAAACCACTAGGCACTGCGTCGGGCAAATCATCGCACGAAGCGCTGAACCCTATGGTCGATGCGTCGATTCCTACCCGTGCTTTTAATGCGGTTATACCAATCTTAGTGCTAGTTGGTACCTGCATAGCTGGCTTGTTTATCACCGGCGAGGGCTCTAACGTACGAGACATAATGAGCACGGCTGACGCCTACACCGCTTTGATGTGGAGCTCATTTGCTGCGGTTAGTGCGGCTATGGTTCTAACATTAGTTCAGCGAATACTAACGCTGGAGGAACTAGTGGAAGCCTGGACGCAAGGCGCGTTGATAATGATAGCCCCCATGATGATTCTAGTGCTCGCCTGGGCTATGTCAGATGTTACATCGATCTTGCGCACGGCTGATTTTCTGGTGCGCCTAGGGGGCGATAGCCTTACTCCCGAAAGTATTCCGGCCTGGACCTTCATTCTGTCTGCCGCAGCGGCATTTGCAACGGGCTCGAGCTGGGGTGTTATGGCGATTGTATTGCCATTAATTTTGCCAGTTGCCTGGGCTGTTGCCGGTGACGGTGGACCGGTTCCTGCGGACAGTATGCATATTATTTACTCTACTGTAGCGTGTGTGTTGGCGGGTTCGGTGTGGGGCGACCATTGCTCACCTATATCCGACACAACCGTGTTGTCGTCAATGGCGGCCGACTGCGATCACATAGAACACGTACGTACGCAAATTCCTTACGCGGCCACAGTTGGCGGAGTAGCTTTGGTGGGTGGCATCATCCCAACCGCCTATGGTGTGCCATGGTGGTTGGCAATGCTCGCCTGCGGCGTGATTTTGTACATGATTATCAAGCTGTTCGGCAAGCAATCCAATGAGGCCACCCCAACGTCGTAGCGATTGGCAGGGCCGCTTTTAAGGACAGAGTGTATGAAGAGTGCAGATATTGTTAGCGAGCAATACAACGGCCTAAGAGATCTTCAGAGGACCTTGCCGAAGTCTTACTACATAGACGAAGCTCATTACAAACGTGAGCTAGACGCGATCTGGTATCGCTCCTGGGTGTATATGTGCCGCGCGGAAGACCTTGCGTTAGCGGGTGACTTCAAAACCATCACGATCGGGTCGCAAAACATCATTGTATTGCGTGACGATCAGCAAGCTTTACAAGCATTTCACAACACCTGCCGCCACCGTGGTTCCATACTTTTAACCGAAGAAAGCGGTAATTTAGGGGCCAGCTCGCGCTTGTCTTGCCCCTACCATCGCTGGTCTTATTCCTTGCAGGGTAACTTGCTGCGCACCGGTGTCGGTAGTTGCCCGGCTGGTTTTGATAAATCGGATTACCCCCTGTACGACGTGTCCATTGAAGAATGGAATGGCTTTGTTTATGTCAACCTGGACCCGGAGCCTTCACACAGGCTCACCGAAAGCTTCGATGAGTTTTCTGTGCCATTGGATAACTGGTCGCTAGCGGATGTTAGACGTGGCCACGTTTATGAAAAAACACTCAATTGTAATTGGAAAATCTTCTGGGAAAATTTTAACGAGTGTTTGCACTGTCCGAATGTGCATCAGCAGTTATGCGACATCGTGCCATTGTATAGGCGCGGCATTATGGAAGCGTTTGACGACCCGGCCTGGCAAGAGGGTAATGAAAATCGCGATCCGGCATACGCTGGTGGTCTGCGCGAAGGTGCGAGCACATGGTCAACCGACGGCCAAGCGAGAGGGGCTCATTTCCCCAATCTAAGCGAACAAGAGATCAACACTGGGCACAATTATCATATGCACATGCCGTCGATGTTTATTGTTGGCCACCTTAACTATGTGCGCACTATGCAGGTATTACCTTTGGGGCCCGAAAAAATACTGCTGCGCGGTGATTGGTACTTTCCCCAGGCGACGCTCGATGATGCAGATGTTGATATAGATGAAATTGCCGCGTTTGCGCGCCAGGTGATGGACGAAGACGGTTACGTGTCAGAGCTTAATCAAAAAGGATTGCATAGCATCGCACACCAGCGAGGTGCGTTAATGGCCGAAGAATACGATGTTCATCGTTTTCAAAATTGGGTGTTGGAAAAATTGGCGGCGCTGTAGATTACCAGCAATTTCCAGTGAAGTAGCTCAGCGAGAATGGTGCAGGTGTTTTGGAGCGAATAGCGCCAGGGACGGACGCGGTATGGGCCAGGGATGGCCCACTGAGCGCAAACACACCTGCAACATTCTTGTTGAGTGGAGCATTGCTACCTTGCGATACTAGAGATCCTCGGGCCGGCTTGCCACCACATACAAAAACTCCAAACCCAAAGTAGCGCCTGCTAAAGCTGTAATGTCAGCGTGGTCATAGCACGGCGCCACTTCCACAAGATCCATCGCCACAATGTTTAACCCGCTTAGGCCCCGCACTATTTTCAGAGCTTTGTCTGTCGTTAAGCCGCCAACAACGGGCGTTCCCGTTCCTGGTGCATAAGCAGGGTCCAGGCCATCAATATCAAAAGTCAGGTACACCGGCAAATCACCGACAACATCATGTATTTTATTCACCACGGCTTCAGCGCTCATGTCGTTCACTGTGGCGGCGTCAAGCACTGTAAATTCGTGATCTTCCACGTCATACTCAGTTCGAATACCAAGCTGAATCGTATTTTTTGCAGATATCAGACCTTCTTTAGGGGCATGGTAAAACATACAGCCATGGTCGTACTTTGATTCGTCTACATAGGTATCGGTGTGTGCATCAAAATGAATCATAGCCACTTGGCCATGAACTTTGTGTGCGGCGCGCAGTAGCGGCAGAGTCACAAAATGATCGCCACCAAAAGACAATAGTTTCTTGCCTTGGCGCATAATATCTTCGGCCGTGTCGCTAACGGTGGCCACCATTGTCTCACTTTCCCCAGGCGGAAACTCAAGGTCGCCATAGTCAACCACAGACAGGCGGTCCATCACATTAAAGCGCCAAGGCCAGCGTTTTTCCTCCCAGCGCAAATTAGCTGAGGCGCGCCGAATACCTTGCGGGCCAAACCGGGTTCCCGAACGTCCAGTGGTGCCCAAGTCATAGGGAATGCCCATCACAGCGACATCAGCGTCCTTCAAATCCCGAGTAACTGGGCAGCCCAGGTAACCGAAGGTGTTGGCAAACATTGAAAAGCTGCTGGTATGGCTTGAATCACTCATAGGGCACACTGTGAAAGAAGGTTCATGGATAAGGCTTGGCTTAACCTATTGTTGCACTTCCGTGGGCGGGCGAAAAGAGGTAAGTTGTGCAAGTAGCGCGATTAGAGATGAAGTCAAAGCAAGAGATAATAAATGCGACAGTTTTTCTCACTTAAAGACCTATTGTTACCACTGCTTTTGCGCCCGCGCATAGCCATGTTTGTGAAGTGGTCGGTGTATTCAATACTGGTCTTTAATTTCGTCCTCTATGTGATCGACGATATTGGGGCATATCGAAGTTCTCTGGCCGCTGACGCCGCCTTATCAGATGTGCTGGAAACATTTTCCACAACTATCGACACCATTGCGTGGCTGGGTTTGGTGTTTCTATTAGAGCTGGAAACCTACATTCTTTCTGACGATGTGTTGGAGAGTTGGCTGGGGAAATTCTTAACCATTCTTCGTTATGTGTGTTTCGCATCCATCGCCTATGGGGCCTATGGTTATACAGCAGAGGCATTGGATAATTACAAAACTGTGCCTCGTGCTGATCTTAGTCACTTATGTGATTTAGCGGGTACCGACGTCTATTTGCAAACTGATTCCATAGAATACAGCCTCATTACTGCTGACAATTGCGATGATATTTCTGTCGGTCCCCCCTTCTATAAGATTGATACCAAGGTATCAGTTATTGATGCGCCAACCCTAGATAAAGTACAGAAGATAGAATGGGTTAACGTTGTTAACGCTTTTGTATGGCTGCTGGTTGTATTTCTAATAGAAGTTGAAATTCGGCTGCAGTGGAATGACCGCTTTGACAGTAAATGGTTGAGCGTGGTTCAGCAGGTGAAGACTGTTTCCTACGGAGTTCTATGGGTTTGTTCTGCAGTATGGTTATTCAAAGGTTACACATTGTATGGCCTCGACGGCATTGTTTGGATCGCCGGCTTCTGGGCCATTGAGTTGAACCTTGCTGAGTGGGAGAAAACGCGCACCGAAGAGCTGAGGCAAGGACTAAGTTAAGGTAAAGCCGCCAAAAGAACGCGATCATAGTGCTAAACGATCCACGGCATTTAGTGCTGCTTTTGTGAAGGTCAAAGACGCTGGTCGAGTGAGTATAAAAGACTAGCGAAGCGACGGCTTTTCTAGGATTGAGGGAACCCCGGAGGGGACAAGTCACGAAACAAAAGCAGTGCTCGGTGGTGGGGCGGGCCAATTTGAAGTTAACCCGCCAAAAGAACACCAGCGGCCTTTGCTACGAGACCCAACCCGTCCCGGGTACCCTCCATCACAAAAAAGCCTACGCGATGCTTGTCTTTTTCGTTCCATCGGTTGGGTCTTTTACCTACGCAAACACCGCCGGTATTCTTGTGGCTCCATGTGTGCAAACGTCTAAAATGCTAGGAAAAACGAAGAGTCCTAGGCCTACTTACAGATTGAGCCACGGTAATCGAGTGCTGCTTTTGTGAAGGTAAAAGACGTAGGCCGAGTGAGTATAAAAGACTAGCGAAGCGACGGCTTTTCTAGGATTGAGGGAACCCCGGAGGGGACAAGTCGCGTAACAAAAGCAGTGCTCGGTGGTGGGGCGGGCTAAGTATAGATAAAGCCGCCACTAGAACACCAGCGGCCTTTGCTGCGAGACCCAACCCGTCCCGGGTGCCCTCCATCACAAAAAAGCCTGCACTACGTTTGTCTTTTTTGCTTCTTCGGTTGGGCCTTTTTACCTACGCAAACACCGCCGCTGTTCTTCTGGCTCGTAGTGTGCCAACTCTGAAAATGCGCGATCACTACGAGAACACGAACATACTGCTAAACGAGCCACGGCATTGAGTGCTGCTTTTGTGAAGGTAAAAGACGTAGGCCGAGTGAGTATAAAAGACTAGCGAAGCGACGGCTTTTCTAGGATTGAGGGAACCCCGGAGGGGACAAGTCTCGTAACAAAAGCAGTGCTCGGTGGCGTGGCGGGCTAAGTATAGATAAAGCCGCCACTAGAACACCAGCGGCCTTTGCTGCGAGACCCAACCCGTCCCGGGTACCCTCCATCACAAAAAAGCCTGCACTACGTTTGTCTTTTTGGCTCCTTCGGTTGAGTCTTTTTACCTACGCAAACACCGCTGGTGTTCTTGCGGCTCATAGTGTGCCACCTTCCGGAAAGTTGGGTAAAAGGGGTGAGTAAGTCTCGGGCTACGAAGGACCCGCTGCCATTCAAACCTCGCTATCGGGCGCCAGCCAGCGACACAACTCTTGATGAGGGGCTGCAGTTGCAAACACCTTGTCACCTAACACCTGTACATTATTCTCTTCAGCCTTGCTATATTCAGGCCAAGCCGGAGTGGAGGCGGTATTTGGATCGCCCGACTTAACGAAATTCACCCAGTAGTCAACCATGGTACTTGTGAGCTTACGGTCAGTGCCGTCTGTGGGTAGCCAGTCGTCATGCGTGTCAAACATGTACGGCAGCTCTGCACCATGATAAACGCGAAGTGCTTCGCCACCAGTGCCATTGCGTTGGCGCGCAAAATGATAAACCCACGACCGACCACCTTGCGTGGCGTTTTTTTCCGCCAAGTAATAGCCAGGGCATCGCATGTTCCTCGCCGTGATCAACAGTTCCAACTTACTTCTGTCGGGAGTAAAGCCATCGAGTTGTTTTAAAACGGGAAGCTTTTCTACGCTTGGAATATTGTCGCTCATCCAAGCATCTATCGCAGCTTGATTAACAGGTTCGTCGATGTACATAAACCACTCATCGGCGGTAGTGCCAACCATTATGTCGCGCGCGGCGTTTTCTTTCTTTTCATAAAACCCGTATACGGTATCGGGTAGTACCTTGCCATCCACTACGGGATAAAAATGATCATCGCTATAGCCACTGTTTGCCAGCTCAAGCAGAGCAGCTGCATTAAGCTCTCGAAGTGTGGAAAGACGGTCAGAGTCACTGGCTCCCTCTTTACCATCTTCTAAGGCACCAACCTCTGCATGTACATCGGCCACTGTATTGACGTCGGTTAACTCAAAAGAGCCACTTTGATGAATAGACCGTTGGAACAAATCTTTTGCAAGCGGGGAAGCCAGCATGTAGCCAATATTGGCCGAGCCTGCGGATTCGCCGGCAACAGTGACCATGTCGGGATTGCCACCAAAATTGGCGATATTGTCTTTTACCCACTGCAAGCCCTGTATCTGGTCAAGTAAACCGAAATTGGCGATGTGTGGCTGTTGATCGCTTTCCATACCTGGGTGCGAAAAGAATCCGAAAATACCCAAGCGATAGGCAATCGATACAACAACAATGCCTTGGCGCGCCAGCGATGCGCCCACATAGTTAGGTTCATAAGCCCAGCCGCCGGTGTTACCCCCGCCGTGAATCCAGACCAACACAGGTAAATTCTCTACAGAAGCTCCTTTAGGCAACGTGGTGGGCGTCCAAACATTCAAATAAAGACAATCCTCGCTGAGACCGGTAGGTTCTTCTACTACATCAGCACCATGACCAAAGGCCGCGGCAACGCCTACGTACCAATCAACACCGCCACTGCCCTGGTAACAAGCCGGTGCATAGCTTTGGGCGTTTTGAACCCCAGCTCTGGGTTGGTGTTTTTGCGGCGCGCGCCAACGTAAGTCGCCAAGTGGCGGTTGAGCAAATGGCACACCGAGAAACTCACTGATTAGCGGAAATTGCTCAGAGGCTTTGCCTTGAAGTTGCTCGCCTGCAACATTGACCACGGGATTGTCGATACGGTCTGCACTACTTTTGGCGTCATTACTCCGATCAGCCACCGAAGGTGATTGGCATGAAGATACAGCCAAAACACTGGCGAATAGTGAGCAAGTAAGCAGAAGGTAGCGACCTAGGGATTTTTTATGTGTTGCAGGCATGGTTGTCAAAGTCCGGTTAGGGAGATAGATCGAAATCTCAACAGAGGAAGCGCGGCTACTGGTCAAGCTTAAGTCTTTATCGAGTGCTTTAGTTTCTCAAGCATTACCCGTTCAAAATTCGGTAGCGCGATTGCACCATTATGCAATTAATTGACTGCAAAACAATGCTTTAAATGTCTATCATTAAGAGTCTGTCGTTTTAGGCGACCTTGAACAACAAGGCGTCATTTCTAAAGACCTCTATAGTGGACTGCAATGACTGATAAGGACCCCAGCGCTTCCCAGAGCGACCAGAAATACATAGAACCAGTAGATGCCGCCACGCTTATTTTGCTTCGCGATGATGAGGTGTTGATGGGCCTGCGTAACCGCAAACACATCTTTATGCCGAATGTGTACGTGTTCCCAGGCGGCAGGACAGACGCTGACGACCATCGGCTTTCATGTACGCACCAGTTGACGCCAACTCAGGTGCAGCGTCTTAGCCAGTCTGTAGACGCTGAACGCGCCAACGCCATTGCACTTACTGCATTGCGCGAGACCTTCGAAGAAACAGGTCTAATAGTTGGCCATGCTTCAAAAGCTGATGTACCTGACATAACCGGCTGGGATGAATTTTATCGCCGGGGCTTCGAGCCGGCTGTCGACCAGCTTGAATACTTCGCCCGCGCTATTACACCAGAAGGTGGGCCGAGGCGGTATGATGCCCGTTTCTTTGTGGCCGATGCGCAGCTCGCACAAGGTGAGCTAGCGGGTGATGGTGAATTGCTTGATTTGCAGTGGATCAGCCTACGTAACACTAGCGAACTGAAGTTACCCACTGTTACCACACTAGTGTTGGAGCTGTTGAAGTCCAGGTTTTATGACGATCAACCACCCGCTAAACAAGTGGCAGAAGAGTTTGCCGCGCGCTACGGTCGAGAGGTGTTTGAGTACTACGCTTAAAAGCTAGCTTAGGTCAGAATTCGACTCAAGCCGTTGGCGACACCAGCAGCCAATGACTTCTTCCAGGCACTGGCATCAGGTCTGCCATACAGGCGTTCTTCGTAATCAAACATCTTGGCCATAGCAGCGTAAGTGAGCCAACGAAAAGGCTCAGGTTCCCAACTGCGCAAGGCTTTATTAATGGGTGTGCGATGCACCCAGGGTAATTGTGTGCGAAGCGAGTCTTTACCCGCTATCACTTCCGCCAATGTGCGGCCAAATAAGTTAGAACCGCCAACGCCTTCTCCACCATAGCCTCCGGCCGTGGCCAATCCGCTGGCCTCATCAAATACAACATGAGGTGAGAAGCGACGCGACATACCAAACGTACCGCCCCAAGCGTGTTCTACAGCCACATCGTGAGTTGACGGAAAGAAGTCATGCATTAAGCGTTCGCATAACTGAAAGCCTGAATCATTTCGCGGCAGGGCCTTGTCTGCCATTGGCTTGCCGCCGAACTCGTAAACGCCGCGTGCACCAAAAATAAGCCGATCATCTTCCGAGCGCTGAATGTAAGTTGAAAGGCGGCTGAAGTCACACAAGGTAGAGCGAGTGCCAAAGCCGAGTTCTTGCCATTGATCGCTGTTTAGCACCTCTGTAGCAATAATTTTACTTTGGATTGGAATGATGAATTTATACAGCGGGTTTTTAGTGGCGATGTTCTTGGAGTCAGAATCAAAACCAAAACTGAAGCCCTCCGTTGCCAGAACTGAAACATCGGCGCGCACAGAACCTTGCTCTGTTTTTACCACGCATCCCGCTTGCATCGGCTCTAAGGCGTGCGCCGCGCTTTGCTCGTATATCTTCACGCCGAGCTTTTCGACTGTGCGTGCCAAACCTCTAGCCAATTTTGCCGGCTGGATTGCTGCAACGTGTGGGGTGTATACAGCGCCGTACACATCTCGCACGTTAACTAGCTTTCGAGATTCTTCTGCTGTCATCCAGTAGTAGTCTTCCGACTTATGCCCTGCATCCTGGCGCACGCGCAGATACTCTTTTGCCCAAGCGACTTGTTCAGGAAATCTCGCTGCCGTATACACCGCGCCACCCTTAGCCAGGCCGCAGTCAATGTCTTCGAGCTTTGTTACCCGAATAACTTCGTCAACCAAGCTGTGAACTTCATCAAAAACCGTTTGGCGCTCGCTGAGAGGTAAATGCGACACACGTCCTTCTAAGTCTTCAATCAATCCCATCAGCCAGCCACCATTGCGGCCAGACGCTCCAAAGCCGGCAATTCGTGCTTCAACAATTACAATGTTTAACTCGGGTTTTAAATGTTTTAGATAATACGCAGTCCATAGACCAGTAAAGCCGGCGCCAACGATGACCACATCGGCATTGATGTCTTCGCTCAGAGCTGCGCGTGGTTCACAACTTTCTTCAAGTTGGTTGAACCAGAAGCTAATGTCTTTACTTGCCAGCATGCTTAACCTCTATGATGTTGTTTCGCAATTGCTCGGAGTTGTCTTGTTCTTGGCTTTCGTCTTCGCGCCTAATCATACAGCCGGCGTGTAGGCTTGCGATAAGCCTATGTAGGCAGGGCCAAATATTTCCAGGCCAGCAGCCGTTGTAAAGTGCGGCGGGGCGGGGAGCACCACAACGCTAATATTCATACCAACTTCGCCGTTCGGATTGGTCAGTGCTTCTCCTGCGTCGTCATTTAAAACGCAAATTAAGTCGGGGATTGTGGCTACTATTTTGGAATTGATCGACGCCATCATATTTTCGTTCTTAAACTCTATTCGGCATTCGTCTTCGGCGTAGTTACCACTGCCTTTCAGCTCCATAAAACCACAGGTAAAGCCACAATCAATGCGGTCTTCGCAGTTGGAAATCGTTCCTTGAAAGAGTATTTTTCCGCGTCCTATATTCGCTAGCTGTGTTGCGGCATTTTCACTGGCATTGCGAGCAGTGCGTATTGCGGCACCCAACTCGGCGGCCATTGAAATACTGCCGTGGTACAAAGCGTGCTCAAGCTCCTCAATGGTTGCCGCATGATCAACCGCAACAATATCGTCGCGGCTAACCATTGCGAAAGACCGAGCAATATCTTCAGCGCGCTGATCATCAAAAATATTCTCGCACAGCATGGTTTCGCCAAACTCATTTGCCATTACCACCGGCGAGGCGCTAAGCCCGGCAAGGCAATACGTTGAATGGGTGATTTCAGGTACGGCGCGGCCAGCTGCGTCTGCGTCCAGTAAAGCCCCATCAATCATCGCGGCTGCGTAGGCGGCTACAGCGGTATTTTCGCCGCCCAATTCGCAGGCAACAGTTGCACCAAACTCAGCGCCAACATGGGATGCCAAGCGGTTAATGGCCGTTACAATCGGCGCTTCGGTTGCTTTGCGTAATCTTGCGTGCTCGTCCAGAAGCTCACTCGCTTGGGTAGCCCCAAGTGCGTAGGGTGTGCATGTCATGGTTGCGTCATCAAGATCAGTAGCTGATACAAGACGGAAGGTCTTCCCTGCCTCTAGCGCTGCATCAATGTAGCGCATGCCAAGCTCTATTTCACCACCGCCACCTGTGCCCATAAACGCACTGCCATGCAGAATGTCGATAAGGTCATCGCGATTGAGTTGTTTCATCATACTTCCTGGGTGGTTCGTAAACAGTTCCTAAGTTATCTTTTATGCCGGCTCAGGCTTGTGCGGTATCAAATCGGCTAAAAAATGCATACAACAGCATTGAGGCCAGTAAACCGTCGAGAGAGTCCAGCCCTAATATCCTGATGTAAGCAAACTGTGAAAGAAGCGATACTCCCACGCCTGCTAACCAACAAGCCACTGCCAGCCATTGTCGATAGTTAGAGTTGTTTTGTTCGCCAACTGTATAGACCTTACCGCGGCGAGTAAGAAAAAAATCGACAACGTAAACGCCCGCTATGGGCGCGAAAATAACAGCAAGGCTAAATAGAAAATCAGTAAATCGGTCTAGCAAATTGAGTGAGGCCAGCACTGTGCCGACTATTCCGGCCACTAATACGATGTGCCAGTCCTTTAGATTAATAAATACGGCATTTATGCTTAAGCCGGCACTGTACAAATTGACCACATTTGTGAGTGACGCGGAGATGACAATAAGAACAAAAGCCAGGCTGCCTACGCCCAACGCAAGCAATACTTCCAGGGCGTCAGTGCTGCGCACAAGAAGGCCTGCTGCAGCCGACACGACATACACAAAGCTTGAGAGAATCAAAAATGGAATAATGGACGCTGTAACGGCGCCACGACTGCTGCCAGCGAAACGGGTAAAGTCAGGCATAAGCACTACGCCAACAATAAAACTGCCTAGCACCACTGATATTGCTTCACTCATGCCAAGTTCTGATGCACCAGCGATAGGCAAGCTGTCAATAGAGAAAGCGCTCAGCTTTGTCGTGAGATATAGAACCAGTACTACCATTATTGGCACCAGCCAAGTTGATAGCTTCTCTATCATACTAAAGCCAAACAACGTAACTAATGTTATGGCAATGCCTGCACCAATTTCTATCAGGTAAGGATTACTGTCGCTGCCCTGCCAGCGCTGAATGAGCTCAGCAATAACTGAGCTGAACAAATCCATGTTCACGCCATACCAGCCAAGCAACGAAAGCGCGATCAATAAGTTGATTAGCGCGGCGCCTTTCGTTCCAAAAACGGATTTAATTGTCATGCAGGATGTTAGTCGGTTTTTGTAACCCAGAACGCCGATCACAGAGCCAAACAAAGCAAGCAGCAAGCCTCCAACTGAAAACGCTACCAGACTGCTTTTGAATCCCAGAGCGCCACCCACTTCGAGCCCGGTAATCAGACCCGGTACGGAAAACGCCAAGGCGCCGTTAATGAAGCCAATGCGCACGCCCGATACAGAAACCGATTCTGGCACTGGCGATGTTGCATAACCTTCCAGCATGCTGACAGTATCGTTTGAGGTGTTGGGCATAGGGTGTCGTCGTTCAGCGGAAATAGGGTGGTTCTGGTATCCAGAGTATACGAAGTTGCTCTAGTGGAAGCGAGTGTTGAGACGGGCGCTGAGCTCTGCAAAATCATTAGCTAGTATGCGAATTTTCGACAGCAGCTACCAGATGATGCCCAACTCCGGCCTCGCAGTGACTCGCTGATGCTCCGGTGAATAGCATGCGATAACTGACTCACTATGTGCAACTTTGCGCTAAGCACGATCCAAGCAAAGCAAGCGCTGTATGCTTATCGGAGCATAAGCGAGTCACCACGAGGCCGGAGGTAAGTGTGCAGTGCTTGCTTTGCGATTCTAAGCGGGTGCCATTTGCACTTGAAACGTGTTAAGAAAACACTCGTTCAGGCAAAAATAATCGAGCATCGCAGACTATTAAAGGATACATTAACAGACATGCCTTGATGGGCTACCGGGGGCGTAGGCACCGGTTTACTAACAACATTTGGTAGAAAAATAATGCAGCTGATCTTGTCGATAGCCATTGTGGCGGTATTGTTGGGATGTGCATTTGTTTTAGTGCGGTATCCAACCGAGAAATTAAACGGTGATTCGCCGGTGGGACTGTTCGCATTTATCGCCATACTGTTCACCTCGGGCCTGGACGTTGGCTTGATTATGTTGCCTTTAACGGAATACCCGTTGTATGCAGGTGAAGGCCTTGGGGCCGGTGAAGCGAACCCCTACGGTTTTACCAATCCATTGGCGACCAGCTTCGGATTTTGGGGCTTTCTAATATGGACATTTTACTTTCTGACCACATTCTACTTTTGTGCGATTGAACCCAAGCTTCAGTTCTTCCAAAAGCCTTTGGTAAATGCCGTTAACACCGTCGTTATTATAGGTACCTGTGCATTCACGGCGTATTTGTTCTTAAGCAATCTACCCTCTTATTTACCGCATTTGCCTGATGCTGCTTACTACGCCATCGTCGCTTTCGTTGTGTTGTGCGCTGTGTTGTCCAGCACTCACTTGCGCTGGGTAACAATACTCAGCGTGGCGTCCATCTTTTTGTTCGCCGCCTTAATTCTGATTATGTGGTTTGCCAGCAGTACAGGAGTGCCAGGTCTTGGTTCGGCTTTGTTTCAGCTTGGCGACTATTTTCCTAATGTGCATCGCTTCGTACTGCCTTTCTCTGACTATCATGCTTTTTATCTGTTCTGGTGGTTTTCCTGGAGCATAATGATCGGTCAGTTTGTTTCACGCTTTGTAAACAATATGGAAGTATGGAAGCTTTTTCTCGCGCTACTGATATTTCCATCCATCCCAATCGCTATTTGGTTTTCAGTGCTCTACATCTATTACGACCAAGGCATAGCCATTGCGCCTTGGTTGAATATGCTGATGATTGTGGTGGGCGTTACCTTTGTGATCAATTCGCTTGATTCACTAACACGACTGTATACAGAAAACATGAAGCTGACCGTGACAACAATGGGCTTTTCAAAATACGTGCTACTGCATTGGGCGGCAATGTTCACGCTGATCATGCTCTATCAATTCACGCCACTGCAGATTGAATGGATTGGCTTGATCGTTATTGCTATTTATGCGGCGACCTTTACTTACGTAATTAGGCAAGGAGGAATAGCTGGGCTCGTGAACGCCAAAACGATGGTGCCCTAAGAGCAAAAGTGAAACAAGAGCTAACAATAATGAGATTCAGATAATGACCAGCAAAAATAATAATAACAATAGAAAGCAAAACATATTAATAGTCATGGCCGACCAGCTAACGGCCAAAGCGCTTGGCTGCTATGGCAATACCGAAGTAAAAAGCCCCAATATCGATAAGCTGGCTGAGGAGGGCGTTGTGTTCGATGCGGCCTATAGCAGCAGCCCACTGTGCACGCCTGCGCGCTACGCATTTATGACCGGGCAAAATATTTCGCGCTGTAAAGGCTATGACAATGCCGCTTACATGCCGGCGACCATGCCAACATTTGCGCACTACCTGCGGCTGATGGGTTACAAAACAAGCCTTGCTGGCAAAATGCACTTTGTGGGCCCTGATCAACTGCATGGCTTTGAAGAGCGCCTTACCACGGATGTTTACCCCGCTGACTTTGGCTGGGTTCCAGACTGGACTAACGCCGATGATCGAATCGACCTTTGGTACCACAATATGTCGTCGGTGAAGCAAGCGGGTGTCGCAGAAATAAGCAATCAATAAGCCTTTGATGACGAGGTGGGCGGCGCGGCTGTTAAAGCCATTTATTCTCACGCCTGCAGTGAGGATGATCGTCCACTTTGCCTTGTAGCAAGTTTTATTCATCCGCACGACCCCTATGCAGCCCGCAAGAAATACTGGGATTGGTATGACGATGTGGATATTTCCCTGCCTGATGTGACGCGGCCGTCTCCAGATCAACAAGACGCTCATAGCCGGCGGCTAGAAAAGGTTATTGCATTAGACGCCGCTGACATTAGCGAACAAGAAATCATAAACGCACGTCGGGCTTATTACGCGAATGTTTCCTACGTTGACGAATGGATCGGTACCCTGCGCCAAACACTGGCCGACTGCGATATGGCGGAAGACACCACAATACTGTTTGTTGCTGATCATGGTGACATGCTAGGCGAGTTTGGCCTGTGGTACAAAATGTCTTTTCGTGAGTGGTCTTGCCGAATTCCATTTATAGTTCATAGACCTTCTCGCTTCGAGTCCAGGCGCGTGAGTGAGCCAGTAGCTCAAGTCGACGTGTTGCCGACTTTGTTGTCGATTGCCAATGAAAATGTAGGCAGCCCCATTCCTGACGAAATAGACCCCTTGTGTGGACGCAGTTTGCTCGCGGAATGCGATGGCAATGCAGAAGGCTATGCATTGTGCGTTAGCGAATACCTAGCGGAAGGAACAAGCGCGCCGATGTTGATGTTGCGCTGCGGTTCGCTGAAATACACTTGCTGTGAAACAGACCCCGAGCAACTATTTGATTTATCAAGCGACCCGAACGAACTGATTAACTTGGCAGAGCAGAGTTCTCATGCGGAACACCTTGAAAAATTCAGAGCCTTTGCCAGTAAGCACTGGGACGCAAAGCAACTGCAACAGGAAGTGATACGAGACCAGCGCCGCAGAACAAAGGTGCACGCGGCCTTGCGTATTGGTCGTTATCAAAGCTGGGACTTTGCGCCGCAGCGTGACGCCTCTACAGAATATACCCGCAGCCATTTAGACCTCACCAGTTTCGACATATCCTCACGTTACCCAAGGCCGCCTGAGTTTCATCCTAAGTGGCGCTAGTTAGTGCAAGCCGCGAGGCGATGCAATACAGAGACATGCAAAGCGATAAAATAAGGGAACGATGAAAGCACTCAGATTACACGAATACACCGGTATTGCGGGCATCCGCTTGGATGAGCTGCCAATGCCAGAGCCCGGTGAAAACGAAGTGCGAATTGCGGTTGAAGCCTTCTCTCTAAACTATGGCGACTTAGAATTGTTTGAAAACAAGTACATGTTTTCAATGGAGCTGCCTGCGCGCTTTGGTGATGAATGCGCCGGCGTTGTAGACGCCGTAGGCGAGGGGGTAACTGAGTTTGCCTTGGGCGACAAAGTAAGCTCATTACCCTGGATGAACGAAGGCTATGGAGTAGATGGCGAGTACGCGATTGTTCCCGCTGACTTTGTGGCGCATTACCCGGAGAACTTATCAGCTAATGAAGCCTGCTGCACATGGGTGGCCTATTTAACGGCCTACTATGCCTTGATTGAAGTGGGCCGATTGCAACGCGGCGAGACGGTATTAATGACCGCAGGCACCAGCAGTGCTGCACTCGCCGCTATGGAGCTTTGCCGCACGCTGGGTGCAAACACAATTGCGACTACCCGCAGTGCAGCTAGCCGAGATTTTTTACTGGATGCTGGTTACGACCATGTGATTATTCATGGTGGTAGCGAGGAGCAAAACGAGGGAAATTTGGCTGAGCAAATACTGCAGTGCAGCCATCAACAAGGTGCACGAATAATCTATGATCCTGTTGGTGGAAAAATTGTTCAAGAGTATGCCGGCGGCCTTGCCCAAAATGCTGAGATTTTTCTCTACGGTGGTATAGACCCCAGCCCAACCATTCTTCCTGAAATTGAGATGACCCAGAAAGCGGCATGTCTACGGCCTTTTTCAGTGTTCAATCACATTTATGATGCCGATTCACGACGCCGAGGCGTGGAATTTATTTCCAAGGCCATTGCGTCAAACGCATTTCGTCCTTATGTGGATAAGGTCTATTCACTCGCTGACTACAAGCAGGCCTTTAACGATCAGGTACGTGCCAGTGCAAGAAGGGGGAAGTTGGTTGTTAGCTGCGGTTAATACTCTGCATTAATGCGCTATTGTTAATGTAGTGTCTAGTAGGGAGCTAACATAAGATCATTGTGTTATTGCCGGTGCGTAGGACAAATCGGAGGCTGGCATCCTACTGGCTCAAACGACTGCCTACACAGTGTTTTCAGTTTCGCTTGGAGTAGTGAATAACACACTTGGGGTTTTGAGTTTACCGCCAGTTCAATGTGGTTTTCTGTAGCATCAATAACCGCTACTAGTAATGTCACGCTCTACAAAGCTACGGTATTCAGTATTCTTTGCTATCCTTTTAACTGAAAGGATTCAATAAGATACAGATCAATGAAGATACCCGCAAAGTTTGCTATGAGTGTGCGCACACTCGTTGTCGTACACTGCCTGTTTTTCACCTGTTTGTCGATGGCCGCAACTGTTGATGTGCACATAAGCAATGAAAGCGGCGATGCTCTAGGGCTTCAACAAACGACAATCGCACTGACCCCCAAAGATCGCAGCGCATCATCGCCTGTTAACTCAATTCCTCTGCCAGTCGAACAGATAAATACGCAGTTTCGCCCATTTATAACAACGGCACAAAGAGGGGCAGACATTGTCTTTCCTAATCGTGACAAAACCGCACACCATGTGTATTCATTCTCGGCCGCGGCTCAGTTTCAATCCAAGCTTTACAGCAAACCACAGTCGCACACAATTCGAGTTGATAAAGCAGGTGTTATTACCATCGGCTGCAATATTCACGACTGGATGTTGAGTTACGTGTATGTTGTGGATACCCCTCACTTTGGTTATCCAAGTAGCGAAAAGATAAGATTCGAAGATGTGAGTGGGGGCAGCTATGAACTGTCTTATTGGCATCCAAGCATGCGCGCTCCAATTGGCAAAACCTTAGAGGTCGTCGAAGGCGGAGTAACAAACGCCAAGTTGCTGGTAGACGTTAAAGTGGTTAAGCAGCCTGAAGTGCCTTCCAAAGTTTTCCAAGAAGAAGCTGAATACTAGGCAGTCTCGCTATGGATAGTAAAACACGTTTCAGCCTATTGCTTGTATTGTCTTTAATGTGTTCGGTAACGAACGCAAGTGAGGATAAACTGGCAGCCGAGTTTCTACTAAGTACAACTGTCGGCTTAAGCGATACAACCAGAAGTTGGCTTAACGGCGGCCTTGGGAAGTTTCGATTCGATGAGGATGATGATAAGAAATTATTGTTTGATCACCTTGCGGTCGGTATTCGCTACAAACCCAGTTTGCACTCTTCTCTAACAATTGATCTGTTTCATCATAATGATCCTGAGGGACGTCTGGCCCTTACTCAAGCCTTTTGGCAATACAAGCCTTTTCGCACCAAGCATTGGCGAAGCCGCTACCGCTTCGGTATTTTCCATGCGCCATTGTCTCTTGAAAATCGCGGCAAGTTTTGGACATCGCCCTATACAGCAACACCATCGATTCTCAACTCATGGCTTGGGGAAGAATTACGTACCGTTGGCGCTGAAGGCATATGGACCTGGAGTAAAACGCCTCATGCAGCTGACAAAGTATCGTTTATAGGCGCGTTATTTGGCTTCAATGATCCTGCCGGTAGCATGCTGTCGTGGCGAGGCTGGTCTGGCCATAATCGACAGACCGGAATTACCGAACGTCTGCCGCTTAGGTGGCTACCAGTTTTTGCTGAAGGAGAAATCTTCGAAGATCAGGCATCTTCGTTCGAACCTTTCAAGGAGGTCGACGGACGGATAGGTGGGTACGCCGGATTGGAGTGGCGCCGAGGCAGAACAATAAAACTTCAATCCGTCTATTACCATAACAATGGAAGCCCGCTAGCAATCAAGAATGGTCAATACTCTTGGCGAACACAGTTCGCCCAAGTTGCCTTACATCTTCGTTTGCCACGTCAGTGGGAATTGCTTACACAAGTGATGAGTGGCAATACCCTGATGGGCCAAAGGGCTGTGAACAACGATTTCTATGCCGTCTATATGATGTTCGCAAAAACACTCAATGACCGACATAGAATAGCGCTGCGTGTCGAGCAATATGGTGTTGATGACAAAGACAATCTCGGCAATTTAGACCGAAATGATGAGTCTGGCTGGGCAACCACCTTTAGCTACAATTTCATGCCCTCAGCTAGATGGCGTTTATCAATGGAATACAATTCTAACGATTGGTCACGCCAATCCAACACGGCAGTCTTCGAGCAGCGGATTCGATGGCAAGAGAAACAGCTCTCTTTATCTGCACGATACTTTTTTGAATTGTAATAGAGCGATTCAAGCATCTTTTCTTACCAAACGTTTTCTCGGTGTTCATACTTCCGCGCAGCTTTTCCAAGCTTTGTTGCAATCAAATATCAGCAACTCACGATCACAAGGCAATGTGAGGCTGTCTTGTGCCATAGAGAAATTTCACTCTCAAATAGGATCACTTAGTCGACCGTATTACACTTCGAAACATTCACTGGTCAGAGCCTTTTCTAGCCCGCAAGCTCTGTTTGCATCGTTTTGGATCTCAACTTCGGTATCTTGTCGGCAGGCGTGTACTTCCATGATGTAAGCGGTCGGGAATCGTCGAGTGGGTATGCATCATCGGGTAACAAGGGTGAAGTAGAAACCTTATCCTTCGGCCGAATGATTTTCTAACCGCATGGCAAAGTTTGAAAAATTAACATGGCTTAACAGCGTTTGGCGTAGTCGCGAACCAGTGCCAGGAATTTTTTCTGCAACGGCGTGGCCTGCCAATCTTTGTGATGCATGATGCCAATTTCTCTGGAAGTGCCAAGCAAAGCGATGGGGCTGACGCTTAACAACCCCGATTTTACATCTACCTCAACCTGCCTGGCAGGCAGCAGTGCGGCTCTGTCGCTGGATAGCAATAGTCCTCTTGTTGCTACCAGTGAGCTGCATTCAATAACAGACTCCGGCGCGTTTAGACCTTCGCGCTTAAACATTTCATTAAAGGCTTCGCGGGCGGGGGTGTTCAACCGTGGTGCAATCCAGCTGAGCTCACGAAGCTCCTTCATGGATGATGTTCGATCTTTTGTTAGCCGATGCCCTTGGCGAACCACAATGCTCAAAGGGTCTTCAAACAACAATTCTTGAACTATATCTGCAGTGGAAGCTGGGTGGCGAAGTGCGCCGATAATGAAATCGAGTTGGCCGTGCAGCAAGCTATCAAGTTGTTCCTCAAAGGGGCCATCTATTATTGCCACCCGTGACCCAGGCGCTTCTTTTAACAGTTCAGTAACTGCAATAGGAACAAGCTCGGTGCGCGACAAAGGCAGAGCACCTATGCGCACTGAGCTCGTTAACACGCCACGAGCTTCATTCAACTCGTCGACACCCTGACTCAATTCAGCAAAAAACAAACTGGCCAACCTGGTGATGTCCTTCGCGCGCCAGCTGGGCTCTACTCCATGTGGTATGCGGTGAAAGAACGTTTGCTGACATATGTTTTCAAGGTCGCGAATGGCGCGATGCAAGGTTGGTTGCGTGAGATTTAGCTGCGCAGCTGCTCGGGTGTAGCTGCCTAACTGCGTAACCGCCACAAGTGCACGTAACTGACCGTGTGTGAACTGCCTGTCAATGCTTCGCGCCGCATTCAATGCAGGGCTTGCCGCTAGTTTGTCAATTGCAAACAGCCAACGCTGGCCACGTTCTACACGGCGCAGAAAGGCTTTACCAGGCGGTGTGGTAACAACTCCAGAGGTGGAACGCTCAAACAGGGAAGTGCCCAAGTCCTTTTCGAGTTTCTTAATGCCTTGTGTCAATGTGGGTTGCGACAAGTGTATTGAGCGTGACGCGGCGCTAATCGAGCCCAATCGGTCTATTTCTAGTGCAGCTCGAAGGTGTCTGAGGTTGGCGGGATAGGACGTTGTTGGGTCCATAGTGTTACTTTATTTAATACCATTATAGAAAAAAACTATGGCAGTATACAGAATTCCAAGAGGCATTGCTGTCCAACACAGGTCACACTAAGAATGTACCAAACACGGTTTCGAATTGGTGATAAGCCAATGCGCTAAAACAATTCAATTAAGCAATGTGCTGAGCGAAAGCACAGACAGACATAGCAGTTTAAAGGTTAACAATGAAAACTCAGGTTGGAATAATTGGCGCCGGGCCATCCGGCTTACTGCTCGCTCAGCTACTGCACGGGATGGGCATAGACAGTGTCGTCTTAGAACGGCAAACAAGGGAGTATGTCTTGTCTCGAATACGGGCTGGTCTGTTGGAACGTGGCACGGCTCAAATGCTGCGTGACGCTGGTGCCGGCGCTAACTTGGAGACGCAAGGTGACGAACATGAGGGCGTCAATATTGTCTTTCAGGGGCAAACCTGTCGAATAGACTTTGCGAAATCAACTGGCGCAAAAATGACAGTGTATGGCCAAACAGAACTTACCCGTGATTTGTACGAAGCCCAAGATCGTTGTGGTGGCACTGTGTTGCATGAGGTGTCGGATGTCAGTCTGGCTAACCTAGACACTAACAAACCAGAAATTCGATTCCAGCACAAAGACCGCGCCGAAACTCTACAGTGCGATTTTGTGGTGGGCTGCGATGGTTATCATGGGGTCAGTCGCCAGTCTATTCCAGACGCCGACAAACGCGAATATGAAAACAGTTACCCTTTCGGCTGGCTTGGTGTTTTGTCGGAAACGCCACCCGTATCGCATGAGTTGATTTATGCCTACCATGACCGTGGGTTTGCGCTTTGCTCCATGCGATCGAATATGCTAAGTCGCTATTACATTCAGGTGCCTGCTGACGACGACATCGAAAACTGGCCAGACGATAAATTCTGGAGTGAGCTTAAGCGACGCCTGCCTGTCGATGTTGCTAACAGCTTAGTGACAGGCCCCACGATCGAGAAGTCCATAGCGCCATTGCGAAGTTTTGTGTGTGAACCAATGCGCTGGAACTCTCTGTTTCTTGCTGGTGATGCCGCGCATATTGTTCCGCCAACAGGGGCGAAAGGTTTGAATCTGGCGGCGTCAGACGTGCACTACTTGTCGCAGGGATTCAAACAGCATTATCAGAATGGAGATTCTGAAGATTTGCGGAATTATTCCGAGCGAGCGCTAGACAGGGTTTGGAAGTCCAGTCGGTTTTCTTGGTCATTAACGAGCTTGCTGCATGATTTTTATGAAGACGACGGCGGTTTTAGCGCCAGAATTCGTCAAGCGGAATTTGATTATTTGAATTCTTCTGAGGCGGCTCAAACGGCGTTTGCCGAAAACTACGTTGGTTTGCCTTACTAACAGAGAATAGAAAAAGAGCGTTGCCGGAGCAGCGTATAGTATTGGTATCGGAGAATGTGAATGAGCATTTGTGTTACAAAGATAAACCGCGTTGCGCCAGACATTGTTGAACGCTACGAGGGTGCCGAAGTGGCTACTGTGCATGAGGCGCAGGGCCGAAAAGGCTTGCTTGCGTCCTATATGCGCCCTATTTATGTAGGTGCAAGAATAGCGGGCACGGCCGTTACCTGTGAGGTAGCACCTGGAGACAATTGGATGCTGCATGTGGCAGCGGAGCAGTGCCAGCCTGGAGATGTTCTAGTGGTGTCGCCTACTAGCCCCTGTGAAGATGGGTATTTTGGTGACTTGCTAGCCACGTCTCTGCAAGCGCGCGGTGTTCGTGGCCTAATTATAGATGCCGGCGTGCGTGACATCGCCACGCTAACCGAGATGGGTTTCCCTGTGTGGGCAAAAGCGATCTACGCTAGAGGTACCGTGAAGGAAACACTGGGTAACGTGAATACCCCCCTGGTGTGTGCCGGAGCTCGAATTATGCCAGGTGATCTAATTGTTGCAGACGACGATGGTGTAGTGGTGGTGGAAGCCAAGACTGCGGAATCTGTTTTTACCAATGTTGAGAAGCGCGTGGCGAATGAAGAATCAAAGCGTGTGCGGTTGGCCGCGGGTGAACTTGGCTTGGATATTTACTCTATGCGAGAGCGCCTAGCGAGCAAAGGCTTTCGTTGGGTGGAATCCCCGGACCAAGAATAAGCATGCTGACGTCTGTTCCTTGCTCAATATACCGCGGCGGCACATCTAAGGGTCTGTATTTTCTCGCTTCCGATTTGCCGAGCGATACGACACAACGAAATGCCATTCTGCTCGCCGCATTGGGCTCTCCAGACTCGCGACAAATAGACGGTATGGGGGGCGGCCACCCGCTTACCAGCAAAGTGGCGATTGTTAGCCCCTCCATTAGTGAAGATGCCGACGTTGACTATTTGTTTTTGCAGGTTGTGGTTGATAAGGCCGAAGTAAGTGACGCACAAAATTGTGGCAACATTCTTGCGGGTGTTGGTCCCTTTGCAATTGAATCAGGTTTAGTGAAAACCCGCGGTGAGCTTACCGATGTGCGAATTAAGATGCTTAACACCGGCGCATTAGCTACTGCGCGTATTGAAACACCTGGCGGACGCGTTAATTATAAGGGCAGTGCCCGTATTGATGGTGTGCCTGGTTCGGCGGCACCTGTGCCGCTGAATTTTCAAGACATTGCCGGCTCCAGTTGCGGTGCTCTTTTGCCAACCGGCAATCTTGTTGACCGAGTGGATGGCGTAGACGTGACCTGTATCGACAATGGCATGCCAGTAGTAGTGCTGAATGCCAATGACTTTGGTTTGTCAGGCGCTGAGTCTCCGGATGTGCTGGAGGCCAATGCGGTGTTGAAAGACAGGATCGAACGCATACGCCTCTTATTGGGCAAGCCTATGAACCTAGGTGATGTGTCAAAAAAGACAGTACCAAAAATGTGTTTGGTGTCCGCCGCGCGTCAAGGCGGCGTCATTAACACGCGTACTTTTATTCCTCACCGTGTGCACGAAGCCATCGGGGTGTTGGGTTCCGTTAGCGTAGCCACGGCGTGTATGCTGCCGGGCTCTGTTGCTAACGTGGTCAGCGGCTTGGAAACCTCCGAAGGGGCGCAGCAGTTGGACGTTGAACACCCCAGCGGTTTTTTTACCGTGGAGATGGATGTAAGCGGAGCGGATTCGGTCGACACGCTAAATGTTAGTAGGGCGGCCCTACTCAGAACAGCTCGGCTGCTGATGCGCGGCGAAGTGTTTATTAACGAAGAGGTGCTTACCGCTGATGAAGCGCTTACAGCCGATGATGTGCCTACAACCAATAAAGTGCCCACAGCCAATAAAGTGCCCACGCAATGAGTACTATTAGCACAGTATGTCTGTTGGGCTTCGGTGAAGTTGGGTCAACTCTGGCTGTTGATTTACTAGCAAGCAGTGAGGTCAATATTGTGGCCTGGGATAGTCAGTTTGCAGGCGACGCGTCGTTAAGCAATCAGCGTTTTGATAAGCTGATATCACCAAGAATTAGGAAAGCCCGAGACAGCAGTGACGCGGTCGTCGATGCCGATCTCGTTATCTCAGCGGTAACGGCAAGCCAAGCGCTGCCAGCGGCTAAGTCGGTAGTGGGCCAAATGAAATCGAGTGCCTGGTACTTGGATCTAAACTCAGTCTCACCGGGTACAAAAATAGAATTAGCTAAGCAGGTAGCAAATGCAGGCGCGCGATTTGCTGAAGCGGCGGTAATGGCACCGATTGCGCCAAAACGAATTGCAGCACCGATACTGCTCGCCGGGGTTGATGCTAGTGATTTTTTGCCGCTTGCAACAGAGCTGGGTTTTAGCGGCATGCGTGTGTTGTCGTCGCAAGCGGGCCAAGCCGCAGCGAGTAAAATGTGTCGCAGCGTTGTGATAAAGGGTATGGAGGCTCTTATTACTGAGGCTATGCTAACCGCGCGCTATTATGACGTTGAACAGTCCGTGTTGGACTCCTTAAACAACTTGTTGCCACACCCAGACTGGCGAACGCAATCAGGCTACATGATTTCGCGCAGCCTGGAGCATGGCCTTAGGCGCGCGGAAGAAATGCGCGAAGTGGCCAAGACAGTGCAAGATGCAGACGTAAACGCGTGGATGAGCAGTGCTTGCGTGCAGCGTCAGCAATGGGCAGGCGACTTAGCGGCGCAGCCGCACGAACCTGATTTATCAAAAATGCTCGACAATATTCGGTCTGCAGCCGCACCTGCTTTGAAATAGCGAATGTCAGACTAGGAAATAGGACAGGAACCAATACTATGATTATTGATTGCCACGGCCACTATACAACGGCACCCGAGCCTCATCAGTTGTTCAGAGAATCTCAACTTGATGCGCATAAAAACGGAAGCGCATTGCCAGCTGTTCCTTATATTAGCGATGATCAGATTATCGAGAGTATTGAATTAAACCAACTGCGTTTATTAAAAGAACGCGACGCCGACATGACCATATTCTCGCCACGAGCCTCGGCGATGGCGCATCATTTGGGCGATCGAGCTGTATCAGAACAATGGACCAGTGCCTGCAACGATTTGATTAAACGCGTTGTAGATTTGTTCCCTGATTACTTCATCGGTGTGTGTCAGTTACCGCAGTCGCCTGGCGTGTCGATCGAACACTCTGTTGCCGAGCTGGAGCGCTGCGTCAATCAGCTTGGTTTTGTGGGTTGCAACTTGAATCCCGACCCATCGGGTGGCCATTGGACATCCGCGCCTTTAACTGACAAGAGCTGGTACCCGATCTTCGAGAAGATGGTAGAGCTGGATGTGCCGGCTATGATCCACGTTTCCGGTTCCTGTAATCCAAATTTTCATGCAACAGGCGCGCACTACATTAATGCAGACACCACCGCCTTTATGCAGTTTATTCAGGGCGACCTGTTTAAAGATTTTCCGGATTTGCGTTTTATTATTCCTCACGGTGGCGGCGCCGTTCCTTATCATTGGGGGCGTTACCGCGGGCTGGCCGACATGCTTAAGCGACCATTGTTAGACGACCACGTAATGAAAAATGTGTTCTTCGACACCTGCGTATACCATCAACCCGGAATTGACTTGCTGTTTAATGTGATTGATATCGACAATATTCTGTTCGGCTCGGAGATGGTGGGCGCTGTGCGCGGAATTGACCCCCAAACAGGTCAGTATTTCGATGACACCAAACGCTATGTTGATGCGCTTAACTTGAATAGCGAAGACCACTATAAAGTCTATGAAGGCAACGCCAGGCGGGTGTATCCTCGGTTGGATGCCGCATTGAAGGCCAGGGGTAAATAAGCCATGTCTGAGTCCGGTGATTTCGAAATGGATTTTGGTTGGCGTGTGTATCACCCTAATCCGAGTAAGCCGATTTTCAAGGCCCCACCTGGCGCGGTAGATGCACACTGCCATGTGTTTGGTCCAGGCGATGTCTTCCCCTACGCGGCAGAACGAAAGTACACACCCTGTGATGGGCCCAAAGAAAAACTGTGGGCTTTGCGTGACCATCTGGGTTTTAGTCGCAACGTAATTGTTCAGGCAACATGCCATGGTGCAGACAACCGTGCATTGGTAGATGCATTGCATGATGCCAATGGTCTCGCCCGTGGCGTAGCAACGGTTCGTCGCGACATAAGTGACGACGAATTACAGAGCTTGCACACCGCTGGCGTGCGTGGTGTGCGGTTTAACTTCGTTAAACGCTTGGTCGATAAGTTGCCGTTTGATTCGCTTGAAGAAATTTCGGCACGAATAGCCGATCTTGGTTGGCACATCGTTATTTATTTCGAGGCAGCTGAACTGCCAGAGCTATACGATTTTTTTACAGCCTTGCCTTGTACGGTTGTAGTAGACCACATGGGTAGACCAGATGTTAGCAAACCGATTGGCGGCGAAGAGTTCGAGCTGTTTTTAAAGTTGATGAGCGAACATGATAATTTTTGGTGCAAGGTAAGTTGCCCAGAAAGATTGAGCCTGCAGCCCAGTGCGCATTACGATGACGTCGTGCCATTCGCTAAAAAAGTTGTTGAGAGTTTTTCAGATCGGGTATTGTGGGGCACCGACTGGCCCCACCCCAATATGAAATCGCACACGCCAGACGAAGGTCAGCTGGTTGACTTTATTCCACGTATTGCCTGCAGCGAAGCCTTACAAAAAAAACTACTGGTTGATAATCCCATGCGACTCTATTGGCCCGAAGAAACACAAACACAGGAGCTAAGCTAATGGCGCTTGAAAAACCGTACCAGGATGTTCCCGGCACAACGATTTTTGATCAGGACATGGCCCGCAAAGGGTATCACTTGAATCAATTTTGCATGTCATTGATGACAGAAGAAAACAGACAGAAATTTAAGGCCGACGAACGTACCTACATAGACGCATGGCCTATGACTGAAGAGCAGAAACAAGGTTTACTTGATCGTGATTACAACCGCCTGATTGCATTGGGCGGCAATATTTATTTTATGGCAAAAGTGTTTTCCACCGACGGCTTAAGTTTTCAGCAAGCCGTGTCAACGATGACAGGTATGCCGGTTGATGACTACGTACAAATGATGATTGATGGTGGGCGCAGCCCGGATGGCAATCGCTACATTGGAGAAAGTGACAATGGCTAAAATTACCGCTGGAGTGGCGACCTCTCACGTGCCGGCTATTGGTGCGGCAATAGACCTTGGTAAAACCGAGGAAGATTATTGGAAGCCTGTATTTGCGGGTTACGAAGCCTCAAAGCAATGGATTAAGGATAACCCTCCTGATGTAGTGATTTTGGTGTTTAATGACCACGCTACTGCGTTCAGCATGGACTTTGTTCCAACCTTTGCCATAGGTTGCGGTGAGCACTATAAGCCGGCTGATGAAGGTTGGGGGCCACGACCGGTAGCTGACGTGAATGGTCACCCGGAGCTTGCCGCGCATATTAGTCAGTCGGTCATTCAAGATGATTTTGATCTAACGATTGTCAACAAGATGGATGTAGATCACGGTTTGACTGTTCCTCTATCTCTCATGTTCGGCCAGCCTGAAGCCTGGCCCTGCAAGGTGATTCCTTTTGCAGTAAATGTAGTGCTTTATCCGCCGCCTTCGGGCCAACGTTGCTTCGATATTGGCAAAGCCATTCGCCGCGCAGTAGACTCTTTTGACGAAGATCTAAATGTTCAAATCTGGGGCACTGGCGGCATGAGTCATCAGTTGCAGGGGCCACGCGCGGGCTTAATCAACTCCGAGTTCGACGCTGATTTTCTAGACCGCATTGTTGAAAGCCCTGAAAGCCTGGCTGCCATGCCGCATATTGATTATGTTCGAGAGGCTGGCTCAGAAGGCATAGAACTGGTTATGTGGCTGATTATGCGTGGCGCGTTAAACCCTAAAGTAGAACTTAAACATCGTTTTTATCACGTGCCCGCCTCGAACACAGCGGTAGGGCACCTGGTTTTGGACAACACATAAGGAACGAATCATGAAAACAGTGATTGCAGGCGCAGGCGCCTTTGGCAAAAAACACCTTGATGGAATAAAGAACATCGATGGCGTGGAAGTGGCGGCACTTGTAGGCCGCCGTCTTGAACCCACTCGGGAAACAGCGGATGCCTACGGAGTAGAGCATGCTTTTACAGACCTCGCAGACGCATTAGCACTGCCCGAGGTGGGCTCGGTTATTCTTTGCACGCCAACTCAAATGCATGCCGACCAAGCCATTCAATGTATGAACGCAGGCAAACATGTGCAGGTAGAAATTCCGCTTGCCGATACCTGGGCCGATTCAGAAGCCGTACTGAAAAAGCAAGAAGAAACGGGTTTAACTTGCATGGTTGGCCATACACGTCGTTTTAACCCTTCGCACCAATGGGTAAACAAACGACTTCGCAGTGGTGAGCTGAATATTCAGCAAATGGATGTTCAAACGTATTTCTTCCGCCGTAAAAATATTAATGCTGTAGGTGAAGCCCGATCATGGACCGACCATTTGCTATGGCACCACGCTGCGCATACGGTTGATTTATTCCAGTATCAATGTGGGTCAGAAGTCGTTCAGGCCAATGCTATCCAGGGGCCGATTCATCCCGAGCTGGGTATTGCATTGGATATGTCGATTCAGCTTAAGGCGGCTAATGGAGCAATTTGTACATTGTCGCTGTCGTTTAATAACGATGGGCCACTGGGTACGTTCTTCCGCTACATATGTGATAACGGTACCTATATTGCGCGCTACGATGATTTATTCGACGGCAAGGAAGAAGGCATTGATGTATCTAAGGTTGCGGTGTCAATGAATGGCATTGAGCTGCAAGATAGGGAGTTCTTTGCGGCTATTCAAGCAGGGCGTGAACCCAATTCAAGCGTGGCACAAGTACTGTCGTGCTACAGGGTTTTGCACGACCTTGAGCAACAGCTCGCTTAAGCATTCTTTTAACCGTCATTAAGGCTCGTTAAACATATGAAAACACGCAGAATCGGTCAGTTTGACGTGGCGGAAATCGGCCTTGGGGGCATGGTTCTGAGCCATGCCTATAACACCGCACCATCGGAAGAGCAGGGCATAGAACTGCTGCATGCGGCACTTGATATGGGCGTCACGCATTTCGACACGGCAAGCCTGTACGGTTTTGGCCGCAACGAAACCCTGCTGGGTAAGGCCTTCAAGGGTTTGCGCGATCGAATCCATCTCGCTAGCAAGTGCGGTATGGGTGGCGTGGATGGAAAGCGTGTTATTGATGGGCGACCAGAGACATTGTTAAAAACCATAGAAGAGTCTTTAACGCGATTACAAACCGACCATATCGATCTCTATTACCTGCATCGCTGGGACAAATCTGTACCCATTGAAGACAGCATGGGTGCGTTGGCGCAAATGGTTGAGCAAGGCAAAATCGGCGCTGTAGGTTTAAGTGAAGTGTCGTCCAATACTCTACGCAAGGCGCACGCAGTGCATCCTGTTGCTGCACTGCAAAACGAATACTCCTTGTGGGTACGCAACCCGGAAATTGCTTTGCTGGAAGCCTGCGAAGAGTTGGACGTGGCGTTAGTAGCCTATTGTCCTCTTGCTCGCGGTTTTCTAGCCGGCAACCTGGAAGTGGCTGACGGCTTTGCAGATGGGGATATTCGTCGCGGCATGCCGCGCTTTAATGAACCGCATTTCTCGAATAACGTGCAATGGCTGGGTGAGTTCAAGGCCATAGCAGCCGAGCTCGAATGCACACCGGGTCAACTTGCTTTGCACTGGTTGCTGCGCAAACGCCCGTACATTATTCCAATTCCGGGTACGCGATCGGTTTCTCACTTACAGGAAAATATCGCAGCGTCTCAGTTGAACGTGCCTCAGGACACTCTCGATCGTGTAGAGTGCCTTGTAAATCAAAATACTGTGAGCGGGCCGCGCTACCCTCAGCCCACACAAAATGAAATTGATACTGAGCAATTTGAGGTTGAGTTAGAAGGCTAGCCGAAGAAAAACAAGAATAAGCAATCAGATAGAAGGCCCTAAAAATACCTGTTATGTAGCGTGCACTCCCGACGAGATTGAATTGAAGCCGCTGTGCGCTGTGCAGGACGGTCTGATTGTTTGCGGTTATCACGGCATGAGGATGAACGCTGACGGCAAATGCGCGGCCATGACGGGTCAGTCCGTTGAAAAGTTTCGTAAGGGTATACGCAGTTACCCGACGATTGAACGCCATGGCTATGTTTGGGTTTGGCCGGGTGATGCGGCACTTGCTAAACCAGAGCTCATTCCAGATTTGCACTGGGCGCGAAGCCCTGACTGGGCCTTTGGCGGGGGCATGTTTAATATCGCCTGCGATTACCGCTTACTAATCGATAAGCTGATGGACCATACTCACGACACCTATGTTCATGCCAGCAGTATCGGGCAGCCCGAAATTGAAGAGTCCGCACCGGATACAACTCGCGAGGGGCACGGTATAACCGTTAGTCGAAAGATGGAAAATATACCGGCGCCACCGTTTTGGCAGGATGCGCTCAAAGGCAACAATCTCAACCCTGATGTGCCGGTGGATCGCTGGCAAATATGCCGTTAATCACCGCCGGGCAGTGTCATGATTGATGTTGGGGTTGCCCACGCCGGACATGGCGGTATTGATGCATCGCGCAACAGCGAGCATCGGGTATTGTGGTTGACCTTATCACGCCTGCAACAGCGAACAGCTGTTGGTACTTCTGGGGCATGGTCCGAAACTTTAACGTTGATGATCAAGCGTTAACGGCATCAATTCGTGAATCACAGTAGAAGATATTTACGGAAGATCTGGAAATGCTCGAGTCGCAGCAACGCAATCATCTGTTAAATACTGATCGGCCCCTGATGTCGCTGAATATCGACCAGGGTGGGGTTCATGCAAGGAAAATACTTCAGGAACTTAGTGCAAAGGAGCAGTAGGCTGATGGCTTCTCAGTACGGTGGATTATTCAACCCATAAAGAGGTTCGCTCAATCAGCGATTTTTGTCGGATGTTGCGATGCCTGATTCAATTGTTGGCGCGTAATGCACAGTATTTCGTCTCTTTTCGCTATTCTGCATTATGGGCTCGTCAAATACCGTAGTACCATCCCCCAGTGCAGGCTGGCGAATTAACACCTAATAAAAATAAGTGAAAGTGGGCTGGAATCATAATGACAAACACAAAGCCTCGCAGCGCCTTCTGGGCATCATTTGGTCCAGGTATTCTGTTCGCTGGCGCGGCGATAGGGACGTCCCATTTGGTGCAGTCAACGCGTGCGGGCGCAATGTTCGGGCTTGGATTGCTTGGCATAGTAATTGTGGCCAATATTCTGAAGTACCCAGCGTTTCGTTTCGGTCCTCAATACGCGGCGGCAACCGGGCGATCTTTAATTGAAGGCTATCGCGACCTTGGACGCTGGGTTGTAGGACTTTATCTATTGAGTGAAGTCGGCGTTATGGCGATTGTTCTGGCCGCGACTGGACTGGTGACAGCGGCAATCCTACTGGCAGTAAGCGGGATTGAAGCTGAGGCTCGCTACGCTGCCATAGTGCTTATCGTTCTGGGTGTGTTTGTGCTCGGCATCGGCGGTTTCAAGTTGTTAGATCGCTTGACGAAGGTGTTTGTGCTGATCCTCACTATCGCCACCGTTATTGCGACAGTTGTTTCGCTGCCGCGCATAGAATGGGATTTCGCGCAAATAGTGTTCCCGTTCTCAGATGTGCAGACTTTCGGCTTTGTGATAGCCTTAATGGGCTTCATGCCCTCCGCACTAGACCTTTCGCTGCTTCAATCACTTTGGTCTGTGGCAAAGCAAAAAGCGAGTGGTGTTAAGCCGTCAATGAAGCATGCAATGACGGATTTCAATATTGGCTATCTGGGTTCGGCAGGACTAGCAATTTGTTTCTTGCTGATGGGTGCAGGCGTAATGCACACAAGCGGTGAAGCGCCCGCAGCCAACTCGGCAGAGTTTGCCGGGCAGGTTATTGCGCTTTACACCACAAACCTTGGTGACTGGGCGGGCACGGTTGTTGGTGTGGCCGCTGTATTTGTTATGTTTACAACGTTGATTACTATCCTGGACGGTTTCCCCAGACTGTTGGCGACCGGGGTCATGGCATTCAATTCTAACAACTCGGAAAACGCAGTCGTAGTGGACAGATCGCCATTGCTCTATTTGTGTATTGCAGCACTCGTTATTGGTGCTACAACGACACTATTGTGGTTAATGGGCAACTTTCAGAGTTTTATTGATATGGTCACCATAACAGCGTTTATCGTTGGACCCATTACCGCTCTCTTAAACCACATTGTGATTGTATCGAATGCTGTTCCACCAGAGCATCGGCCAAGCCGACTGATGCAGGTTTGGAGTATGGTGGGCATAGTTGTTTTATCATTGTTGGCTGTTACCTATCTCTATATGCGACTGACTTCCGCGTAGTAAATAGGCAGGCCACTACGCGAGCTATTCAAAGACGTAGCGAAAAGTTACGCTATTTTTTTCGAAAGCGTCGCATAAAGGTGTGCTTCATATTCGGCAGCGTAAAGTCCTCAACAAGCACAAAATCATTCTCTATAATTTGCTGCGTGATTTCATCAGGGGTCGCACCCACATGATTGATCATGAAGTCTGGTATGCCTTCCTTTGAGATATCAAACTCTACCAAGATGAACTCCCCATCGATTTTTAGTGCACGGTGTATAGATGCCAGCATGTCTTTGTAATACACAAAATGGTGGTAAGTATCGCTGGTGAAAATTACGTCTACAGATTGTTCTACAAGTTCCACGGAGCGTTCAGTGCTAATAATGGTTTCAACCTGTTTTAATCCCTCTTTATCAATTCGCCGATCAATATGAGCAATAAATTTGGGAATGATATCCACAGCGTAAACTTTGCCTTCATCCCCCACCGTGTTGGCTAGTAAAGAAACGAAAAGCCCGGTTCCAGCGCCGACATCGGCTACAGTGTCACCTGGTTCTAGCGCCAATGATTTAACAATATCGGTTCGAAGATCAAATACTTCTCTTCCCTCAGACTCAAAGCGAGCAACTAAGTCTTCAGGTTTCATGTTGGGCGCTTTGTAATCGTCGTTGATTCCAGCTCTGTTTGTTTGTGCGCAAGCTGGGAAAAACATAAGTAAACTGCAAAGAAACGAAACGTTTACTAGATAGGCCATATGTTTTCTCCTTAGGTAATCGGTCACTGCCTAGACAGTAGTCGGCGACTACTCATCCGAGTTTAAGGATGTGCGATAAGCCGCCACAAGATGGCCAGTGTGCTCCTCAATTATTTTCTCCGCCTGTTTGAGCTTTCCATTCCGACAGGCTTCAAGCAAGTCCTGATGTTCGCCCATTGAGTTATCCAACGTCGCATTCAGAATTGTGAACAGGTGGGTGCGCAGTGCCATTAGGGGGCTGATGGTGCGCTTGTAAGCCGCAGCAATTGAGTGGTTGCCGCCGCAACCTATTATTGTGTTGTGAAATTCAATATCGGCCTTGGTGTATCCGAAAGCATCGTCTTTCTTTGTGGCAGCCTGCATTTTCTCTATCGCTTTGGAAAGACCTTGTACGAGCGCGTCCTGGTTTTGGGCAATAGCGCGACGAACCGAAGCAATCTCCAGCACACATCGATGCTCACATATATCGTCAATCTCCTCGAGATTGGGCGTAAATACGAAGGAGCCGCGTTTTGGCCATATGTTGACAAGACCTTCAGATTGTAGCGCGGTTAGGGCATTACTCACCGGCGATCGGCTTACGCCCAGCATGTCGGCAAGTCGTTGTTCCGACAATTTTGTGCCTAGCGCCAGGTCTCCGGAAATAATCGCATCCCGTATACGGTCGGTTGTGACTTCTATCAGGGAGGCCCGAGGTTCTATTCGTGACAGTTTTTTGGTCATCTGACTCGCTATATTGATTTAATGAAGCTTGACATTTTATCTGACATGTAACATGTTAGTTGTAGTGGTAAATGAACACGTAACATGTCAGTTCTCATCATACCTTAAAATGGCACGCCAATAACCGCAGGCACTCACTGAGGAGCAGTATTTGAGCCACACCAACCTAACAGAGGCAAGCGCAGTAGATCGCCTTCGCGATATCGTGGGTGCGAGTCATGTATACACGGAAGCAGCCGACACTTCAAAGTACCTCATTGACTGGACCGGAGAATATAGTGGTGAAGCGCTGGCAGTGGTGCGGCCCGGCAGTACTAAAGAGGTGTCTGAGCTTGTAATCTACTGCAGGGAAAATGGGATTGTGATTGTTCCGCAAGGGGGCCAAACAGGTCTCGCCGGCGGTGGCATACCGGTGGGCTCATCGCCAACGATTGTCGTCTCCCTGACTCGTATGAATTCCATCCGCTCTCTGGACGACGCGGGTCGTACAGTGGTAGCTGAGGCGGGCGTGGTGCTTGAAACCTTACAGAATCACGTAGCTCAAAAAGGACTGCTTTTTCCGTTAATGTTCGGGGCAAAAGGTAGCTGCACTATTGGCGGCAATCTTGCCACCAATGCGGGTGGGTCCAATGTGCTGCGTTACGGCAACACTCGTGAGCTCTGTTTGGGCATTGAAGCCGTGATGGCTGATGGTTCGATAGTTAATGGGCTCAACGGATTGCGTAAAGACAACACCGGCTACGATATCAAAGACCTGCTCATTGGCTCTGAGGGTACGCTAGCAATAATTACGGCTGCAGTCTTCAAACTTTTCCCTACGCCTTTAACTCGCGAGACTGCTTTTTTGTCGGTGGCCTCCGTTGACGCTGCGATTAAAACCTTGAACATTTTGCAGGACCGGAGCGGAAATTCAGTAGAAGCGTTTGAGTACATACCGCAACCGGTAGTGAATGCCGTTTGTAAGGCTTTCCCTACAATTCGAGCACCATTGAACGGTAATGTACCTACTGGTGTGCTGCTGGAAATTAGCTCTAGTCGTTTGTCGGATGCCGAAACCGACGAGACTGGCTCTTCACATCTCGCGAAGGAACTTCTTGATAGCCTTGATACATTGATAGAGGCCGGACTAGTTGAGGATGGCGTTATTGCACAGTCCGAGCAGCAAAGGGCTGATTTTTGGCGCCTTAGGGAGTCCGTTTTAGAAGCGCTGTTGGCCTATGGCTCTACCTATCATTTTGATATTTCATTACCGCTTGAGCACGTATCTACTTTTCTAGAAATAATGGACCCAAAAGCAACGGCCCTTGGATTTGAGTTACTCACGATAGGTCATTTGGGCGATGGCAATTTGCACTATGCGCTCGCGTGTTCCGATTCGGATAGATGGAAAGCCTTACCGCTTGAAGAGGCTAAGAAAGAAGCGTTTACTTTACTTCGTGCGCTCGGTGGCTCCTTTAGTGCCGAACACGGCATTGGGCAGAGTAAGCTGGATGTCATGAAAAACCTCAAGGACCCAGCCCAGTTAAGCCTCATGCGCTCGATAAAGCATGCGATTGACCCCACTGGCATCTTTAATCCAGGAAAACTAATTCCTTTCGATGAATGAGTGGCTTAGCCACTACTTTCATCTGCAAGCAAAACTACCCAGGAAGCAACAATGGCCTATATGACTACAGGTGAGGTAATCACCCAATCTCTTGTCGCAAATGGTGTGGACACCGTTTTTGGTATCCCCGGTGCGCATATGTACGATTTCAATGACGCACTCGCGCAAGCGTCGAAGAGCATTCGTTTCATACACACCCGCCATGAGCAGGGAGCGGGCTACATGGCCTATGGGTATGCTAAGTCAACCGGCAAGGTTGGTGCGTATACAGTAGTACCTGGCCCGGGCTTACTCAACTCCGGAGCCGCTCTGTGTACAGCCTACGGCGCGAATGCTCCAGTGCTATGCATTACCGGCAATATCATGTCGCACCTGATAGGCCAGGGGCGTGGTCAGCTACATGAATTGCCAGATCATCTCGGTACTTTGAAGGGTCTTACTAAATGGGCCGAGCGAATTAACCATCCTACTGAGGCCGCCGGCATAGTTAGTGAGGCATTCCGGCAAATGCGTTCCGGACGTCAGCGGCCAGTGGGTATCGAGGCGCCTTGGGATGTGTTCGGGATGGCGGCCGAGGTTGACGCGCCGAAAGCTTCCCCAAAGGATGAGCCGCCGCGACCTGACCCGAAGGCAGTTGAAGCCGCAGCGGAACTGATCCGTTCGGCCAAGAACCCACTGATTATGGTAGGTTCTGGTGCCATTGGTGCCGAAGCTGAGGTTGCCAAGCTTGCCCATCTGTTGCAGGCGCCTGTTACCGCGCACCGTTCGGGTAAGGGCGTACTGCCGGATGATGATACGCTTGCCATGCTGCCGCCTGCGGCCTGGAATTATTGGCAAGGCTGCGACTTGCTTATTGGTATTGGCTCGCGGCTGGAGCTTCAGTACTTCCGTTGGCGCTGGATGCCGGATGGGTTGAAAGTCCTTCGTATCGATATTGACCCAACAGAGATGGTTCGCCTCAAGCCCGATTGCGGCTTGGTAACGGATTCGGCCGAAGGCATAGCCGCACTGATAGATGCTCTGGAAAGCGAGCCTGTCCGCCGCTCCCGTGAAGCGGAAGTTGCAAAGCTGAAGGCAGACGCGGCGGAGGCGTTTACAACGGTACAGCCACAGCAAAGTTATTTGGCTGTTATTCGTGAGCTTCTTCCGCGCGACGGCTTTTTTGTAGAAGAAGTGTCGCAAGTCGGTTTTTCGGCGCGAATGTGCTTCCCAGTCTACGACTCACGACAGTACGTGACCTGTGGCTATCAGGACAATCTAGGCTTTGGATTTAATACGGCCCTAGGAGTGAAGGTTGCTAACCCAGATAAGGCTGTTGTCTCAGTATCTGGTGATGGCGGTTTCCTGTTTGGTGTTCAAGAGCTGGCAACCGCCCGACAGTTCGGCATTGCAGTGGTAGCCATTGTGTTCAACAACTCATCCTACGGCAATGTGCGCCGCGATCAGCAAGATGTGTACGACAATCGTTTGTTGGGCGCCGATCTGGACAACCCCGATTTCGTGCAACTGGCGCAGTCATTTGGTGTGGCGGGATTTAAAGCGAACACTGTGGATGAACTGCGAACCGTGCTTGGCAAGGCGCTGGATATGAATGAGCCAGTCGTGATTGAAGTATCTGTCCCACGTGGCAGCGATACCTCACCGTGGTCGTTTATTCATCCCGCGCCGTTGACGTAACAGTGGCTTATGGCCTTACCTTTTCATGCTCGGTGGTCTAGCTCTGGCGGCCAGCAAACACTCATTTAAAATTGACAGGTAACGCTTGTAAGTCGCTTCACCAACAATGAATGGATTAGGTCCCTCAGGATCGGCTCGCAGTCTCGTTAGCTTATCAATAGTACCGTCTACCAACGGATGGTTACTAAGCACAGTATCCACCTCTGCTGCGTCGGTAATTTGGGCGAACCGCTTAAGTGACTCTTCATATAAAACGCTTCTGGGTCCTGCGGGCGGCTGACCTGTCCCCCCCCAGAGTGCGGCACTGTGCTGAACGCCATCATCAGTTACCGGGATAACGAATGAAATCGTTCCCATTGTGTGGCCAGGTGTTAGAACAATGTCTATCGTGGTATCTCCAAGCGTAAACTTCTGACCATCCTCAAGTGTTATATCCCGCTCTGGTCCGGGGCCCCATTTTGGGTTCAGTGAAAGCTTGGGGTTGCTACGAGCGGCTTCGAGAAATTTCCAGTCAACGTCCGACATGGCAATTCGAGCGCCGTAAGTGTCGCGCAGATACACCGCACCGCCGTAATGGTCGCCATGCCCATGCGCCACCAGAATGGTCTTGATATCAGCCGGGTCCAGTCCCATTTTTTCCAAGCCCGCAACAATGTAATCCTTGGCTTCCTGTCTACTGCCCATGGAGTCAATAAGAATGATTCCTTCACTGGTCGTGATTGCCCAAGCAGTCACCGCGCGACCACCAATCACGTATAGATTATCGAATACCTTGTAGGGTTCTTCTGGTGGGTTAGCCTTGCCATCGGCAATCATGTAGTCGATGGTCTGCCGGCCGGGCATGCACAAAAGTTTTGCTGGCAATGCCAGGTCCTTGCCAGCAATGTCCTTTGCATTTTTAACATGCATCGCGGCCACCTCAGGATTGATGACATCAGCGGGGTCTACCGTAGAGGTCGATTGTGCGCAGCCCGCGAGGTTCATTGATAAACCGGCGACGAATGCCGGCAAGACGGATGCTCGTTTTTTCATTTCTCTCTCCACTCTCTGTTCGTGCTAAGTACTATTTATGTTGCACGAGCTAATTTTCAAAGTACGCGCCAGAATCGGATGACGACGCCATTCGGATATCGCTCTCCCGTCGCTACAAATATGGATTTCATCAACCACCGTAGTTCAGGCGCGGCGGTTTCAAACTTGGGAACTGCTCGAAAATAGATTTGCGATTGATCGACGTTTTCACCTGCGTTGAGGCGCTTTATAATGTCAGAAGGCGCGTGTCGAATGCCGATATTCGACACATAAATAAGCTGCTTTTTGTCAGTTTCCAAAGTATAGCGAGCATCGATATCGGTAAACCCGTCGTCCCTAATTATTTGCCAGTCAGCGCCGCCGGCTAGCACACGCCCCTTTATTCCCGGTCCTTTAAAGGTTCCTCCGAGTATATCAACGATGCGCCGAGTTCCATTTGGCAGCGACCCTATTACGGTAGGGTCGGCAACTTCGACCAGAACTTCAAAAGCCAGCGCCAGACGCGGTGGGGTAGGGGATTCTTCAGCTATTGCGGCGGTGGTGAAGCCGGTCAGCAGAATCAGTAAGCCGAAGAAACTGTAGGTGTTCTGCATTGAAAACTCCTGGAGCTGGAGAGAATTTTATCTTGTTCTCTGACATGTAACATGTTAGTTGCATGATACATGAATGTGCGGGACAATGAAATCAGTGGTGTTGCTAGCCCCCGTAACGCTATTTCTTGGTAACTGCTGACTAACTCAATGACGATCTATACCCCGCCAATCAAAGACATTTTATTTCTGATTAACGACTTGGCTGGTCTTGAGCGGGTAAACGCCCTGCCTGCTTTTGAAAATGCGACAGCTGATACAGTGTCAACGCTTGCCGAAGAAGCGGCAAAATATTTTTCTGAAGTGTTGGCGCCGCTGAATTCATTGGGCGATCAGCAGGGCATGCAATTGGTTGATTCAAATGTGATCGCGCCTGAACCATTTGTCAAAGCGTATCAACAGCTCGTAGAAAGCGGCTGGCCGGCACTGTCTTTTCCAGAAAGCGAGGGAGGTTTCGGGTTTCCGGAACTTGTAGAGTTGGCAATGGTGGAAATGATGCAGTCGGCCAATGTCGCTTTTTCCATGTGTCCTCTGCTTGCCTCAGGTGTGGCTAGAGTTTTGCGGTTACAGGGTGACGACGCGATCAAACGCCAATATTTGCCGAAAATAGCCAGTGGTGAATGGTCCACTGCAATGAGTCTAACTGAGTCCCAGTCGGGGTCGGACTTGTCGGGTTTAAGAACAAAAGCTGTGCGGGAAGAAGGTCATTACCGTATAAGCGGTCAGAAAATATTTATCAGTTGGGCCGATCATAATATGTCGGAGAATGTTCTCCATCTGGTGCTGGCCCGCTTAGTTGATGCGCCTTTGGGGTCCAGAGGGCTAAGTCTCTTTCTGGTGCCCAAGTATGTGCCCAATGAGGACGGTTCACTTGGACCAAGAAACGATTTTTCTGTGGTGGCGCTTGAACACAAACTTGGTTTGAGGGCTAGCCCCACATGTACCGTTAGTTATGGCGACGACGGTGGTGCCATTGGCTATCTGATTGGCCAGCCCAACGAAGGGCTGAGCGCGATGTTTATCTTGATGAATCACGCCCGCATTCAAGTGGGAATGCAGGGCGCGGCATTGGTTGAGCGTGCGTACCAAATGTCTGTTCGTTATGCCCAGGAGCGCGTCCAAGGTGCTATAAGGTCGCAGGGTAAAAATCAGGTAGCCATTATTCAACACGCCGATGTGCGGCGCATGTTGGCCTTGATGAAAGCGGGTAAAGATGCAATGAAAGCGTTAGGCTACGTGGCTGCTGCCGCTCTGGATTTATCGGACCATGCTAGCAGCGAGCAAGAGCGTGCAGAGCAATCTGCCAGAGTTGCGTTATTAACCCCTATTGTCAAAGGCTGGAACACTGAATTCACTCAAGAATTAGTGCAATTGGCCGTACAAATACATGGAGGCATGGGGTATATAGAAGAGACGGGGGTAACCCAGTTTATGCGAGATGCACGGGTGATCACCATTTATGAAGGAACCAGTGCCATGCAAGCTAAGGATTTGCTGGGCCGCAAGTTATTTGGCGACGGAGGCCAGGCCTATGCCGCATTGCTTGATGAAATGCGAGCTGTAGCTGCCGAATTAGTTCTCGCCGATAGCACTCTAACATCAATCGGTGTTGCGTTTTCCTCCGCGGTTGATCAAATGACTGAGGTGCTTGCCTGGATGCTCGACCACAATGCTAGCGACACAGAAAAATTGGACCCAGTAGCCTTTGATTTCATGATGCTTTCTGGGTATTTGGCGGGCGGCTGGCAGATGGCGCGTTCGGTATTGATCGCCACTCGTAAAATAGCCGACGATAACGGCGATGTAGAATACCTAAAAGACAAGCTCATAACGAGTCGGTTCTATATGGAGTACATTCTTCCTCGAACTCAGTCGCATGCACATATTGTGTTGAGTGGTGGCGGTGGTTTGGATCAAGTACGGTTTTAATATGCTATTGCAACTACATGCCAGTTCGAAGTTTCCGGCGTGGTTAGAGGCATGAGAGAAACAGCGTCAAATTACTATATTAGTTGCTACTACCATCATGCGGTGAAGTGCGGCCTGGATGCTGACAGCCTATTGAAAGCCGCTGGTATTGGGCGTGACGTCATCGATGTGCCGACGCAGCGGGTAGACGCCGAGAAGCTTGCGATGGTTGTTGAGGCAATCTGGGATACTCTTCAGGATGAAGCCAGCGGATTGTCGGGTTCTCCCATTCCCCGCGGTAGTTTTTACATGATGGGTAAACTTACTATTCATGAAGCAAATCTGGCGGGGGCGTTTGAGCAGATAAAGAAATTTTATGGATTGGTCACCAAGGCCTTTACCATACAACTTCGTACCGAGGGTGACCGAGCGATATTTACCTGCGAAATGCACTATCCTGAAATGGATAAGCAGTACCTGCACGCCGAAATAAACCTGATGAGTTGGCATCGTTACAGTTCCTGGTTGATAGAAGAAAACATTCCACTGGACGAAATTTATTTTTCCTACCCAGCCCCTAAAAATGTAGCGGAGTACGCTTATCTTTTTCCTGGCAAGCACGTGTTCAATGCGCCAGCCATGGGCTTTTCTTTCCATAAGCAATATCTTGATCACGAGTGCGTTCAAAATCGCGCCACCTTAAAAACCTTTATGCGCGCTTGCCCAGTACTTTTGTTCTTACAACCAAAAACCGATTTCAGCTTAAGTGGTGAAATTCAGTTGCTTCTCAACAGAAAGATCAAAGATGGGCTTCCAACTATTGATGAAGCGGCCAGGTACCTTCACCTAACGAAAAGAACGCTAAACCGGAAACTAAAAGAAGAAGGCACGTCATTTCAACAAATTAAAGATCTTTGCCGTCGAGACCGAGCCACCAATTATTTAACTAGGCACTCGCTAACCATTTCGGCTATCGCTGAGAAAGTGGGTTTCTCAGACCCTGCCGTGTTTGCGCGCGCGTTTAAATCCTGGACCGGTCTGTCGCCAAGAGCATATCGAATTCAGCATGCTCAGAGTGAAGCACCAGAAGAAATTTGTGATGTGCAGTAAAGAGCTGAAATCGGCCTTCTCTGCATTGCGTAGAGTGTGACGCTATCACTTAGTAAGTTGCGGCGAAAGTAATCAACCATGCACGAAGTGCCCTATGGCACTTTATGCATAGCATTTCGTCACTTTTCGCCATTCTTATTGACGTTCTTGTCAAATATCGTGGCTTTATCACCTAGAGCTTTGATCACCAATTCCAACTTGGAAGAAATCATATACTCGTCTGGTATTCTGACATGTAACATGTTAGATTTGGCAATATGTGAAAGGACGGTGGCAATGCGCGCAGTTTCGTCAGTTGTGATTTGCCTAGGTCTTTCTGATTCATCTCAAATAACCGAGGATAAATTGATGAATGGTCCACTCAAAGGGTTTGCGTTAAGAACAAATCTCACGATGGCATTATTCGGTGCCACAACTATCGCATTGTTGCCGAGCCCCGTTATTGGGCAAGATGCAAGCGATAAACTGTTGGAGGAAGTTGTCGTTTCAGCATCTCGCGTAGATGCTCGTCCTGGCTACGAAGCGCCAACGCCCACGACTGTGATCGACTCGACCATGGTCGAGGATGCGGCTCAGCCGAACATTGCTGACCTTTTGAATCGACTGCCTTCCATGGGTCAGCCCACATCACCACGAACCAGCGGCAATGACGTAGGAGCCGGGGCGCAGGGCGCAAATTTTGTAAATCTGCGAGGCTTGGGCAGCAACCGTACATTGGTTCTGCTTGATGGTCGCCGTGTAGTTGCTTCCGCTACTACTGGTCAAGTGGATTTAAATATGCTTCCTTCAACGTTGCTAAAGCGTACAGAAGTGGTTTCTGGTGGTGCTTCGGCAGCGTGGGGCTCTGACGCCGTTGCAGGTGTTGTAAACCTGGTGCTGGATAGAAAGTTTACAGGCGTAAAGGCATCGGTGCAGACGGGTACCTCCGCCGAAAGTGACGCCGATGAATTTAAAGTTGATTTAGCCGGTGGGTTTGAATTTGCTGAAGGACGCGGACATGTTATCGGTAGCTTGAATTACACAGACTCCGAAAGTGTTGATCGCGCCGATTCCAGAAGCTGGTTCAAATCTACAAAGCTTGTGCGGAACCCTAATGCCGGTAATCCAGGAGAGCCAGACCGCCTTGTTCTTGATGGAGTTGGTAACTTTATTGGTTCTGATGCAGGACACACGTTTCTTTCTGCCGGTCCACTGGCAGGCAGAACATTCGCTCCTGACGGATCGCTGCAGGCGTTCGACTTTGGTACGCGTTTCCCAATGGGCCCATTAGGTACCAGTACGACAGGAGATGGAAGCTTGAACGATTTTTCTGGCCGAACCCAGCTGTTGGCGGGATACGAGCAGGTGAACACATTTATACGAGGGTCGTATGACATTACCGATAAGGTAAATGTGTATGGTGAGTTCATGTACAGCGATACAACCGGCGAATCCTTGTCGGTTCCCTACTATCGGTTTGCCGGAGCCCTGCGCATCAATCGAGATAATCCATTTTTGCCAGCCGATTTGGCGACGCAAATGGATGCCTTTGGCATGGATTCAATTCCGCTAGGCCGCTCGAATATCGACTTCGGTAGAGCCAATCCTTACAATGAGAGGTCGGTTGAGCGCTATGTGTTAGGTGTTGATGTTGAGTTCAACGATAACTGGTCGATGGAAGCGTATTACCAGCGTGGTAACAGCGAAATAATCAACGAAGTAAGAAGCAACGCAAGCCGGGCAAATTATGCACTTGCAACAGACGCTGTTGATGATGGCGCTGGAAATATTGTTTGCCGTTCTACGCTGACAGACCCAACCAATGGATGTGTTGCTGCAAACATTTTCGGCCTGGGCGCACCTAGCGCTGCTGCAGTCGATTACGTTGTTGGCACTGCTCGACAGAAAATAGAGCTGACACAAGATGTAGTTGCGGTTAGCGTCAATGGTGACTTATTTGACCTTCCTGCTGGGCCTGTATCGTCCGCTTTCGGCATCGAGTATCGAAAAGAAGACTTCTCAGGTGTTGCAGATGACATTTCGCAGAACAGCGGATGGTGGGTTGGTAACTACAAAAATGCAGGCGGTGACTACGATGTTACCGAGGCGTTTGCCGAAGTGGTTGTGCCAATATTCAACGAGTCTGCAATGGGAGAGTCTTTGGACTTGAACGCGGCCGTTCGCGTCACTGACTACAGCACCAGCGGTGCAGTAACTACCTGGAAGGCAGGCCTCACTTATAATATTGGAGCTGGTGTGTCGCTTCGTGGAACGGCCTCTAGTGACATCCGTGCGCCTAATCTGAACGAGTATTTCAGTGGTGGCCAGACCAATAGTATTTTCCTCGATGATCCATTTGTTGCGGGTAACCCTAATTACCTCGTTACTCGTACTATTCAAGGCAACACCTCGCTTGATCCTGAAGAAGCTGACACAACAACCATTGGCATCGTCTATCAGCCTGAGTTTATTCCAGGTTTAACCCTCTCTGTTGATTACTTCGATATTGAGGTTGATGGTTCCATCGGTACAGTGGTAGATCAGGACGTTGTTGACCGCTGTTTCGCGGGCGAGGCATCATTCTGCGGATTGATTACGAGGGATGCGACTACCGGGTTAATGACGAACTTATTCAATTCACCCGTGAACTTAACGATTGAAGCTTTAACCGCCTACGATTTTGAAGCTAGTTATAGCTTCCAGTTCGCAGGTGGTAACGTTGATATCAGCACGCTCTGGACTTACACCACAGATCATTATGTAGAAGACCGTGGCGTTCGGGATGAACTGCTAGGCGAGTTCGGCGGCACTACCGGTGGCTTAGACGCCGGACCGCAGGAATGGAGAGCATTGTCTTCTGCGCGATACAGTAATGATCGGCTCACTCTTTCATTACGTCATCGCTTTATCGGTGAGGGCGTTATAGATGCACAGTGGGTTTCTGGTGTAGACGTTGACGACAACAAGGTTGATTCGGTGAACTACTTCGACTTTACCGCTGCATATAAGCTAACCTTGGGCAATATGGATGTGGAAGTTTTTGGCAACATCGACAATCTGTTTGACGAAGACCCTCCTCGCGTTGCCTTTGATGGCGGCACAGCTCTTGATGATATTGGCGCTGCGAATAGTTTTCATGACCTAATTGGTCGTTACTTCCGAGTTGGCTTAAGAACCGCTTTCTAAAAGCCAATGTTGAGAAGCAGTTGTTTAGCTGGTTGGTGGTTTACGGCCGGCTAAACACTTCTACTTCATTCCTAGCAGACAATGAGACGCCTAGGTGATTTACCTATCATCAGAGAACGAGCGTCTGTCCAATTTAGGATCGTTCTTATGATGCGCAAAATCCATCGCTGGGTAAGCTTCCCATTGATTGTGTTCTTATTGGCCGTCACGGTGACCGGCATCTATCTTCAAGGCGAAGAAATTATAGCGAAAGCCAAACCAGCTCGAGAAGTGCCCACTGTGAGCAGCCTGCCAACTGACCAGGAGTTAAAACGCTATTTACAGGAAGCGTTGGTAGCTGCTCGTCAAAAGAATCCTGATTTTCCGGCGGAGAAAATAGAATTCGCATTCATTGGGAACAAAGCTATCGCCAAGTTTTCCACTCGCTTAAGATTTGGGCCTGGTTTAGAGGTCGATCTACAAACTGGCGATGTTACGGAGCAAGCACGCCCAAAACGATCGCTCCATACTTTGTTTATTCTGCTTCACACTGGAAAATACTACGGCATGACAGGGCTAATAGTGATAATGCTGGCAGGGTTAGTGCTGCTGGTACTTAGCGTAACGGGGTTTTTCGTTTATCTGGATATGTATCGCCGTCGGAGTCACTCAGGCAAGAAGAATCTTTTTTGGTAAAGCGCTAGCGGACATGGACTATGCAAAAAATGCCCAGTGGCAATTTGTGCATGTTATTTCGTCACTTTTGGCTATTCATCTGGGGCTGCCGCTGCCCTAGTCTGGATTTAAGGTCTTGCCGCAAGATCTGATAACAAAAAATGGTGCGCCTATCAGTCATGAATGAATTAGAAGAACAGAACGACCCGGATCACACCGAAGCACCTGTCGCTGCACCGAAACACATTCTTGATCATTCGCCAATGAATGGGTTGCAGATAGCGGCAGTGGCAATTTGTATTCTATTGAATGCATTAGATGGTTTTGACGTACTGGCCATTAGTTTTGCGTCGCCTGGAATTGCAGCAGATTGGGGTATCAATCGCGCAGAGCTTGGGTTTGTTCTGGCAATGGAATTAGTCGGCATGGCATTCGGCTCCATCTCACTGGGAGGAATGGCCGACAAATACGGTCGGCGCCCAACCATTCTGTTGTGTTTAGCACTCATGGCGGCCGGAATGTACGGCGCTTCCTTGGCAAATAGCATTAGCGTATTACTTCTCTTCAGATTGCTAACCGGAATAGGCATTGGTGGCATGCTTGCTTCCACTAATGCTATGACTGCCGAGTACGCTAATGCCAAATATCGAAATCTCGCCGTCATATTAATGGCCGCGGGGTTTCCCATTGGGGCGATCATTGGTGGTTCAATATCAACTCAGTTGCTCGAGATATATGACTGGCGCGCGGTTTTTGTATTCGGAGCGATATGCACGGGCTTCTTTCTGCTCGTGGTCTGGTTTGGATTGCCGGAGTCTATCGAATATCTGGCGTCGAGGAGGCCGAAAAATGCCTTGGCGCGAATTAATAAAACGCTGATTCGCATGGGGCATGACTCATTGACGTCGCTTCCAGAACTTAAAGTAAGCGACTCGAATTCTGGCTCTAGTTACAACGCTTTGTTTTCTCCCAAGTATCGGAGCCTCACCTTGTTGCTCATCGTTGCTTATTTCATGCATATGATGACGTTTTATTACATCCTTAAATGGATTCCCAAGATCGTTGTGGATATGGGTTACCAAGCCTCGTCGGCCGGTGCCGTGTTGGTTTGGGCGAATGTTGGAGGAGCGCTTGGTGCTTTGTCTATGGGAGTTATGGCCACTCGAATTCGCTTGATAAATCTTTTGACCATTATGCTCATTTTATCTTTTGCAATGGTGATGGTTTTCGGCTTGGGGCATGAGAATCTAACCGAGCTTTCCATCGTGGCCGCTGTGACTGGTTTCTGCACTAACGCAGGCGTTGTCGGCCTTTATGCTCTTTTGGCTGCTTCGTTCCCTTCGGACCTTCGCGCCAGCGGTACTGGCGTGGTGATCGGGTTGGGCAGAGGTGGTGCCGCATTGGGTCCGGTAATTGCTGGTTTTCTGTTTGTCGCTGGTATGAGTGAAATGTTGGTGTCCATCGTCATGGGTGCTGGCGCGGCTGTAGCGGCTGTGGCTATATTTTCTCTACGCCCAGCGCTCAAACGCCTTAATGTGCCGGCAAATATTTGAATTGTTGAGGAGAATAAATGACCATAATGACTACAGAGCGAACAGAAGAAGAGACCGTTGCCTACACAGTTGCAAACGGCATTGCCTGGGTGAGTTTCAATCGACCGGAAAAGCGTAATTGCATGAGCCCAAAGCTGAATCGTCAGATGATGCGAGTACTGGACGC
>JBGCFQ010000010.1:0-73782 GCA_045106985.1 Pseudomonadales bacterium
CGAGTTAACAGTGCGTGGCGAAAGCGGGGACTTTATCGCGTTGCAAAGTGCTCTTGCAGACTTGAATGTAGACTGGGAGCAACCTCTCGCCAGAATATTTGGTGACGTAGGCGGCCATCAATTAGGCCGCTTTATTCGCAGTTCTCTCGCCCTTGGTAAACAGCTAAACGAAAACGTTCACGCTCAAATCGAAGAGTTCCTGCACACCGAGGCAAGTTTGCTTCCGCCTCGCGCAGAGCTTGACGCTTTTTACGCCGACATAAGCAGTCTGGGCCAACGCGTAGACCGACTGGAAGCCAGAGTGCAACGTGTTAACAAACTCATTGCCGAGCGGAGCACAAGATGAGGCTATTTGCTCGCACGCGCCGAGCTATGCGCATTGCTAGTGTGGCTGCGCGCTATCGGCTCGACCTATTGGCCAACTTGGAAGGCATGCCCTTCACGGTGCGCGCCGCATTACTGCCCGCCAAGTTGTTTCCTGTGCGTAATCGCGAGCGAGGCGAAAGGTTGCGCTTGGCCTTGCAAGACCTCGGCCCGGTATTTGTGAAATTTGGCCAAGTGCTGTCTACCCGCCCAGATCTTATTCCAGCTGATATCGCCACCGAACTAAACCTACTGCAAGACCAAGTTGCTCCATTCGACAGTGCCAAGGCAGTCGCAATCATTGAACAAGCGTTTGGCGCTAACATTGGTGATATTTTTGAACACTTTGATGAAGCACCAATGGCGTCTGCTTCCATCGCCCAAGTACACACGGCAGTTCTTTGCTTAGATAAGCCGCTCGCACATGACCCTTCATCCCCAGATCCGCCACAAGAGCTGAACTCTAACACTGTTGAAGTTGTGGTTAAAATTGTTCGCCCTGATATAGAAGCAACCATTGCCGATGACATCAGCTTGATGCACTCGGTTGCGAAACTTGTTGAACGCTTTGTACCGGATGGGCACAGACTTCGCCCAGTTGACGTTGTGGCCGAATATCAGCATGTAATAGGCGACGAGCTGAACATGCAGCTAGAAGCCGCCAATACCAGCCAATTACGCCGCAACTTCGAAAATTCTGATCTACTCTATGTACCTGAAGTTTACTGGGATTTTGTGCGCCCAAACGTATTGGTTATGGAGCGTATTTACGGCATTCCAATCACCAATATTGATGAGCTGCACGCACACAATACCAATATGAAAGAACTCGCTGAGCGCGGCGTAGAAATATTCTTTTCTCAAGTATTCAGAGACAGCTTCTTTCACGCCGACATGCATCCGGGTAATATTTTTGTCGACGTTAGCAATCCCGACAAACCTAAGTACATCGGCATCGATTGCGCTATCATTGGCAGCCTGGACGAAACCGACCTTTATTATCTAGCGCGCAACCTGCTGGCTATTTTTCAACGCGACTATCGCACAGTGGCCGAGATGCACGTTGAAAGCGGCTGGGTACCCAAGCACATACGTGCCACTGATTTCGAGTCTGCGATTCGCAGTGTCTGCGAACCCATTTTTCAAAAACCGCTGTCTGAAATCTCTTTCGGTCAAATTTTGTTGTACCTGTTTACGGTAGCGCGACGTTTTGAAATGAGCGTTCAACCTAATTTGGTATTGTTGCAAAAAACCTTGCTGGCCGTTGAAGGACTTGGGCGACAGTTGTACCCGCAGCTGGATTTATGGCAGACAGCCCAGCCATTCCTCGAAGATTGGATGGCAAAGCGCTACGCCCCTGCACAAGTATTGCAACGTATGCAAAAGCAAGCCCCTTCACTTTTACTGCAATTGCCGCAACTGCCAGACCTGTTGATTGATAATCTCAAACAGGCGTCAGGCTTACGCGAGGCGGCGGCCGCACAACAATTGCACTTGGCCGACTTACAGCAACAGGGGCGACGGCGTGAACGACGGCAAAAGATAGTCGCCGCAGCCCTAATTGCACTGGCGGCCACCATGGCAATTGCGCCTGAAAGCCTGATGCTGACCGAACATGATCTCAGCGCTTTACCGCTGTTGCTGGGCACAATGGGCATCGCACTGCTGCTAGGCTAAGCGAACACATATCCAGCAGATGCAGGACCCAAAGCACTTTGCGGGGCCGACCCATAGGGGCATCTAGACAATGACACAACCGGGTGACAGCCCAGAAATAGACAGGAATCTATTTCCGGACATTAAAAGAGATGAACATGAACACACTGACTGCAGCGACTGATCGAGTGAATTGGAACGAACAAGGTCTGGTAGCCGCCATTGCCCAAGATGCGCAGAGTCGTGAGATATTGATGATGGCCTGGATGAATGCCGAGGCATTGGAGAAAACCATCAGCACCGGTCGCGCCGTATACTGGTCACGCTCCAGAGCATGCCTCTGGCACAAAGGGGAAGAATCAGGTCACCACCAAGACGTGAAGGAAATAAGGCTGGACTGTGACGAGGATGTCATTATATTGTTGGTTGAACAACACGGCGGCATTGCTTGCCATACGGGGCGTACAAGCTGTTTTTATCGCCGTTGGGAAGATGGTGATTGGCAAACGGTTGAGCCTGTCGTGAAAAACCCCGACGACATTTATAATCGGAAAAAGAACAACTAAATAGGTAGGCAGCTTGGCTGCTACTGGCACAAGGAACAATGGACGACGTCTTACAACATCTCACCGACCTCATTGAAGAGAGAATTCAGTCAGCTGACGAGCAAAGCTCATATGTGGCTAAATTAAGCAGTGCGGGACTGGACAAAATTCTTGAAAAAGTAGGCGAAGAGGCAATTGAAGTGATTCTTGCAGCCAAACACGCCGAGCAATATGGCAATAATGAGAAGCTGATCCATGAGTCCGCCGACTTATTGTTCCATACTCTAGTGATGCTGGCCTCATTGGGCGCAGACATCAATCAGGTTTTGGCCGAGCTTGAAAGCCGTTTTGGCATGTCTGGCCTTGAAGAGAAAAAAAATCGACGCGGCTAAATCGCGACGTTTGGAGGATTTATGGGACTAGGTGGTATTAGTATTTGGCAATTGCTTATCGTTCTGGCCATTGTAGTGATGTTGTTCGGCACAAAGCGATTACGCACTATGGGCAGCGATCTTGGTGAAGCAATCAAGGGCTTTCGTAGCTCGATCGGTGATGACGAAGAAAACAAAATTTCCGGGCAGGAAGGACAAGAGGCCAAAGGCGAATTCATCGACTCTACAGCCGAAAAGGTCGAAGACAACAAATAGACTGTTCTTGACCAACCTTTTTTCTATCGTTGGTTTCAACCAGTCTGGAAATCACTCATGAATGTTTGGTTTATAGATGTTTGGCTCATAGATGTTTGGCTCATAGATGTTTGACATAGGCTTTCTCGAATTAATGGCTGTTGCGGTTGTTGGGCTGTTAGTTATTGGCCCGGAGCAACTGCCCAGCACAGTGCGCACTATTATGTTGTGGATTGGTCGCTTACGCCGCAGTTTTAGCCAGGTTAAACAAGACATAGAACGAGAGATTGGGGCTGAAGATATTCGCCGCCAACTGCACAATGAATCAGTTATGCAAGAGCTGGAAAAAACCAGGCAGGAACTGAACAGCATTGCTGAAGAAACCAAAGAGAGTGTTGAACGCATCGACGGCAGCATTAAAGAACTACCACCCAAAACTTAAGTGCCTATCCTTAGTTTGTTTATAATTTTCTCCTAGCTATGACTGACGACGACAAAGCACTGCCACTGGTAGAGCATCTGACGGAACTGCGCGATAGATTACTTCGCTCGCTGTTCGCTGTACTGCTTATTTTTGTTGCGCTCTACAGCTTTGCTAACGATATTTATGGCTTTGTTTCCGAGCCTTTGCGCAAGTTCTTACCTGAGGGCGCAACAATGATTGCCACTGATGTCGCGTCGCCTTTCTTAACACCGTTCAAGTTAACTTTGGTACTGGCTGTATTTCTTGCTGTGCCATACCTGCTTTACCAACTTTGGTCTTTTGTAGCGCCCGGCATGTACCGTCACGAGAAACGGTTTGCCATCCCTCTACTTGGGTCTAGCGTGCTCCTGTTTTATCTTGGCATCGCGTTTGCCTACTTCGTCGTGTTCCCCTTGGTGTTTGGATTTTTCACCAGCATTGGTCCAAGTGAAATGACAGTAATGACTGACATAAACAGTTATCTCAATTTTATTCTGAAGCTGTTCTTTGCGTTCGGCGTAGCATTTGAAATACCCATTGCCACGGTGTTACTCATTTGGGCTGAGCTAACGACCGCAGATTCACTCGCGGCAAAACGACGCTACATTATTGTAGGCTGCTTTGTTGTAGGAATGCTGCTTACGCCACCCGACATCATTTCTCAGGCCTTGCTGGCTTTTCCAATGTGGCTACTGTTTGAAGTTGGCATAATACTCGGCCGCTGGATCGAAAAAGATCGAGAGCCAACGCCCGACACCAATACGCCAAGCGAAACTTAACATTCGAATTAAGGTGCCCCAATTCCATGAGCAATCCTCTTTTACAGCAACACGAGCTACCGTCTTTTGACACGATTGAAGCCGCGCATATATTTCCGGCCATGGAAACAATCATTGAAGGCAATCTTAACGCCATAGACCAGCTGCTCGAACAACTAGGCACACCAAGCTGGAACTCTTTATGCGGAAAGTTGGAATCACTTAATGACCAACTTGAACAGGCATGGTCGCCCGTCAGCCATTTAAATGGTGTATTGCAGACTGACGCTTTGCGCGAAAATTACGAAAAGTGCCTGCCTTTATTATCCAATTACAGTACCCAGCTTGGACAAAACAAACGACTGTTCGCGGCCTTCCAAACCCTGCGCAACAGCGAACAGTTTAACCAACTAGAAGACGCACAACAGCAAGTCATTGAGAATAATCTTCGCGACTTTTCTCTTGCTGGCATCGATCTTGATGACGAAAAGCAAACACGTTACGGAGAGTTGAAACAGCAGTTATCCGAAGCAAGCAATCAATATTCAAACAATGTACTCGACGCAACCCAGGCCTGGTTTAAGCACATAAAAAATGTAAACGATTTACGAGGCATGCCCGACGCCGCGATTGCAGCCGCGGCAAGTGCAGCTAAAAGCCGTGAGCTTGAAGGTTATTGCCTCACTCTGGATGCGCCGTGTTACATCGCTGTTGTCAGTTACGCCGACGACCCCGAACTTCGAAAGGAGATGTACACCGCGTACAGTACGCGCGCGTCCGATCAGGGGCCGAACGCTAAGGAATTCGACAACAGCGAACTAATGAGTCGCATCACTATGCTTCGCGCTGAGCTAGCCAAGCTTCTGGGCTTTGATAGCTATGCAGACCTATCACTCGCAAAAAAAATGGCCGACACACCTGAAACTGTGATTGATTTCCTGCGGCAATTAGCGAGTCGCACGCGACCGGTTGCAGAGCAGGATTTGGCGGACCTTGTCGGCTTTGCTCTAGAGGTTCATGGAAACAACTCATTGAACCCATGGGACATTAGTTACTATTCTGAAAAACTGCGTAAGCAGCAATTTGATATTGATCAGGAAGAGTTGCGACCCTACTTCCCGGCCGAACATGTAACACAGGGATTGTTTAAGGTTGCAGGTCGTTTATTCAACATAGATATTGTCGCCAACAAGACAATGAGTACCTGGCATAAAGATGTTCGTAGCTTCGACATCCAGCGCAATGGCGACACCATCGCGCGATTCTATCTTGATTTATACGCTCGCGAAAATAAACGCGGCGGCGCATGGATGGCTGATTGTCGTGTACGACGACGAGACGCCAATAACGAACTACAAATTCCAGTCGCGTTTCTTACCTGCAATTTTATGGCGCCTGTAGCAGAGCAACCGTCCTTACTCACGTTCAATGAGGTAACCACCTTGTTTCATGAGTTCGGTCACGGGCTTCACCACATGTTAACCAAGGTTGAATACGCCGAGGTGTCAGGTATTAATGGCGTTGCCTGGGACGCAGTGGAACTGCCGTCACAATTTCTGGAAAACTGGTGTTGGCAAGCTGAGGTAATCAGCGAAATTTCTGCGCATTTTGAAAGCAAGGAAGCGCTGCCCCAACAACAGTTGGCCAAGCTGCTGGCGGCTAAGAATTTTCAGGCCGGGATGCAAATGCTTCGCCAAATAGAATTCGCCTTGTTCGACTTCACCATGCATCAACAACAAGGTATGGGCTCTGCACGAGAAATTCAAGATCTGTTAGATGCGGTTCGAGAAGAAGTTTCGGTCGTTATTCCACCGAGAGAGAATCGCTTTCAACATGGCTTTAGTCACATATTCGCAGGCGGCTACGCAGCTGGTTACTATAGCTATAAGTGGGCTGAAGTGCTGTCTGCCGACGCGTTCTCGGAGTTCGAAAAAAATGGCATCTTCGATGCAACTACCAGCCAACGTTTTTTGAGCGAAATATTGGAGAAAGGCGGCTCGCAAAATGCCATGCAGCTGTTTAAGAATTTCATGGGGCGTGAACCCAGCGTCGATGCACTGCTAAAACAATCAGCGATTGCCTAACGCTTGCTATGCTTCTCTTTATTGGCTAGTTTTTGTGAATCGCTCTTTCGAAACAAAACATAAACAGCGCCCGCGCCGCCATGTTGTTTCTGCGCGGTATGGAAAGCGAGAACGTCGGGCAAGTCGCGAAGCCAATAGTTAACGCAGCTCTTTATAATGGCTTTTTCGCCTTTACCATGAACTATCAACGCAGTACGCACATCGTACCGTAAGCAGTCCTGCGAAAACTGGTATACAGCAGTGCGTGCCTGCTCCACAGTGTGCTTATGTAAATCGAGGCGCGCATCTACTGCGTATTTGCCTAAGCGCATTTTCTTTAATACACCGTGTTGCACACCCGGTCGGCCGTATTCAAGAATAGCGTGAGGATCTACCTCTGGTATAAAATTGTCTGCCAGCGGGTTTCCATCTCCTCCTATATTCTCCATTGCGGCTTTTCTGGCAGCTTGTTGGGTCAAGCTGGGAGACTGAGTCCGACCTTGGCTGTCTCGTTGTACTCGCTGCTGCTGAATTGGTGTTACACCATCCAGCTCCTCTTTAAACAGGTCTTCATCTGACATAATCTATTAATACCTCGCGACCTCGACCTTAGACCTTAACTCTCGATCTCAACTATCCAACATGAAGGTAACGGGTCCATCATTAACTAGATGGACTTTCATATCAGCCGCGAAGCGGCCGGTTTGCACAGAGCCTAAAGAATTTGCCACATGAGTAGCAGCAGCATCATACAATTGCTCAGCAATCACAGGAGTTGCGCCTCGACTAAAGCTAGGTCGCAAGCCCTTTCGCGTGTCCGCACATAGCGTGAACTGTGACACCAATAGCACTTCAGCTTCAATGTCTTTAACACTGAGATTCATTTTTCCTTCGGAATCAGAAAATATTCTGTAACTCAGACATTTGTCCATTAGCTTGCGCATTCTAGGCAGGTCGTCATTCGACTCTACGCCCAGCAGAACGAGTAAACCGCGGCTAATCTGGCCAACGACCTCTCCATCAACTTCAACGCGTGCTTCACTAACACGCTGCACCAATGCCTTCACACCCGATAGTCATCCGAAAATCGTTGGGCCATATCGCGCGTCGCTCTTATTAACGCGTCAACTGTACCCGGCTCATTCGCCGAGTGACCGGCATCGCGAACAATGTGCAACGCTGCATCGTGCCAGACTCTGCTCAGCTCTATCGCGTTATCCAATGGGCACACCATGTCGTAACGACCGTGAACAATAGTTCCAGGTATGCCATTGAGCTTAGCGCCGTCACGTAAAATTTGATTGGGCTCGATAAAGCCTCGGTGAGCAAAGAAGTGGGCCTCTATTCGCGCCATCGCTAATGCTATGTGAGGCTGGGAAACAAATTCCACCGAGCTCGCATTTGGCCTCAACGTTGAACAGCGCCCTTCCCACAACGACCACGCTTTAGCGGCCTGCATTCTCATCAGCTCATTATTACTTACCAGACGCTTATAGTAAGCTTTTGGCAAGTCATCACGTTCTTCGATAGGAATAGGGGCTATAAAGTCTTCCCAATAATCCGGGAAGATCAAGCTGGCTCCGTGCTGATAAAACCATTTAATTTCGCTTTCGCGGCACATAAATATGCCCCGCAGAATTAAGCCTAGAACCTGCTCAGGATACTTCTGCGCATACAGCAAAGACAGGGTTGAACCCCAACTGCCACCGAACAGTACCCAGCGCTGAATATTTAACTCGCTTCGAATGGCCTCCATGTCATCCAGCAAAGACATGGTGTCATTGTTCATTAGCTCAGCGTGCGGCGTAGAGCGTCCAGCGCCACGTTGATCGAACAATATGATCCGGTATTTCTCGGGATCAAAAAAAGTACGATGCTGAGCGGTTACACCAGCGCCTGGTCCACCGTGCACAAACAATACCGGTATGCCATTTGGGTTACCAGATTCCTCCAAATACAATTCGTGTGGAGGCGACACCTTCAAGCGTTGACGGTGGTAGGGTTTTATATCTGGATATTGTAGAAACATGCTTGCACCTTAAGCCAAAGCTATTGCAATGGCTATTGGCATTAGCGCTAAAAAATACGCTTATTGAGCTCTTTTATCCGCTAGAACTGCCAACATTCGGTCAGGGTAGTCAGTGATCAGTCCACTAACGCCCATATCGAGTAAACGTCTCATTTCATCTTGATCATTTATTGTCCACGGCAATACATGCTGACCCTGGCGATTTGCAGCCTCGGTGCTCTTCGCAGTCACAAGTTCAATTCCGTAAGCCTCTACGGGTACTTCAAGTGCCTTGGCCCTAGGCTGGTAGAAACCCAGTAAGCCAATCTTTTGATTTAAGAAAAAGCCCAGCGTTTCGGAAAACGAAGTGCCTGTTGCGACCATAGGGCAATGTTCGCGAAACTGGATTATTGTTGACGCCTTTTCCGAGGCAACGAGAACCTTTGAACTAAATTGATGCTCGATGATCTGCCGACATAACGCTTCTGCAGCTTCCGCACTGTGAGCTTTGATCTCAATATTGAATCTTTGTTCTTCGAATTCCTGTAAAACCTCGGACAATTTCGGAATACCAACACCTTCACCGCGAAAACTAGGCAACGCGTCATCGGGAGCATCATCTGGTAGCCAGTGATAAGCCGCATCAAGCAGTTGAATTTCGTTCCAAGTCATAGCGTCAACTTTACCTGAGCCATCGGTCGTTCTGTCGACGGTTTCATCGTGCAATACAATCAATACATTATCGCTACTTAAACGAACGTCCAGCTCCAGCACGTCGGCGCCTATTCGTGCGGCATGGCGAAAAGCTATCAGCGTGTTCTCTGGCCTTATGCCAGCGCCACCACGGTGGGCGATCACCAATGGCCGATCACCATCAAAGAAAGGGTGTGGTGGCATAGCTTGCTTGGAGTACGAACGCAAACCCAGAATAAGCGTGATCAGCACGATAACAAGTACCCAGCGGCGAGACGATTTTTCCAATGGTAGGCCTGTGTTCCCTTAGCAATTTCTACGACCCTGGCAAAATCAGTTCTTTACCAGGATTAAGCAACCTTCAGTGTATCAACTCTTCTCAGCCAGTAGCTCGAACTCTGGGCCAAAGGCCTTGAAGCGGACTATAAGTACTGGCAACAAAAATAGGTCTGCAAGCAAGGCCGTCAGTATCGCCGATATAAGCAGAGAACCAAAACTGGCCATTACGGCTAACTCTGACCCGAAATGAGTGGCGAAAGTAACCGCCAGTATAATCGTGGTAATGACCAGTGCCTGACCCACACCTGAAAGCGCCGCGCGCATCGCTTCCTCGTAGTTGCCACAACGGAAAAACTCCTGGCGCATGCGCGTAACCAAATGAACGGTATCATCCACCGCTATACCGATCGCGATAGTGGCGATCATCATACGAATATAATCCAGATTAATACCCGCCCAGCCCATGTAACCCATGGTAAGAAATATCGGGCCGAGGTTGGGAATCATTGCAAGCGAGCCGACCTTCAGCGATCTGAAGATGACGCACATTAGTACGAAAATCATAACGAACACCAGCAAATAGCCCTGCGTAAAACTCGACGATATATAATCCGCCAAGCGAACCCACAACAAACCAACGCCGCTGGGCTCAACGCGCAGCCGTGCTTCTAACGGTCCAACATGTTCGTCCAAATAAGCCTGCAGCTCATCGAAGAGTAAGCGTATCTCTGTTGATCCAGACATGGTCACTCGAAGATCGACAACAGCTCGGGAAAAGTCACTGGTTAGATACTCTTCCAGCTGGTCGCCACCCGACAATTCATACAACAATAGATACTGCGCTATCAACTCTTGGTCGTCAGGCAAGCGATAGTAGTCAGGGTTGTCACCATGGAATGTGCGGTTCAGGTCTTTCAAGGTGTCCACAATTGACAGCGACTTGTGCACCAATTCGCGCTGCTCGGCAAAGCGTTGAAATTGCTCAACAACTCGCAAGTTTTCAGGCGACTTCATGCCATCTTCACCGGCTTCGAACACATACACCAGACTTAACATGCCACCCATGTTCTGTTCTGCATACTCAGTGTCTTGGCGAATTTTTAAATGTGGCTTGAAATCAGTAAGAAAACTGAAATCTACGCGTAGCTGTGCAACACCCGCGATGCCGGCAAAAACAAGAAAAATTGAGGCCGCATAAACGAGCGCAGGCCTGTTTACATTAATGTCGGCGACCCAATGCAGGCCGCGGCTCAGCCACAGATGATCAACCTTCCACTTTCTTGCCTTTTCACCGCCGAATGAGAGCAAGCTTAGCAAAAGTGTAACTGTTAGAATGTAAGTGAACACCACGCCAATCGCGCCATAGATTGATACGTGTGAAATGCCCTTTAAGTCAGACCCTGCCATTGCGAGAAAGCCAACCGCGGTCGACAGTGCGGCCAACAAACAGGGGTTACCTACCAATTCCATCGTTTCACGCAGGGCATCGCGTCGTGCGAGGCCGTGGCTTCGGGCCAATTGAAACTCCGACAATAGATGCACCGACTGAGCCACACCGATGGCAATCAAAAGATTGGGAATCATTGAAAACATCAGGTCAACGTCCCAGCCCAACAGGGCCATCGCAGCCACTGTCATCAATAGTGCGATCAATACGACAGCTAAAGGGCCCAGCAAGGCCAGCAGTCCACCACGCAACAGTACCAGGCCAAGTACCATGATAATAAGCACACTGTATGTGAGCTGCTTAACCGGTTCAGTAAAGGCGATGGTGTTATAAATAGCGTTTAGTTCAACGTCGCCAACGTTGTAGAAATTCAACTCACTGTATTGCGGACGTTCAAGTATCTCGCGAATAATCGCACCGCTTGCCTGCGGATAAAGATTTTCCAGCCCGTCCCCACCTTCGGGATCAAAGCGTATTTGGTCGGTCGGGTCGGTGGCAGACCTGGACATTTCAAGTATGATGGCGGCGTGGCGACCGTCGGCAGACACTATATTATTAATATAGATATCTTTGCTGAGTATGATGTTTCGAAGCTTCAACAGTTCTTCTTGAGTTTCGGGAAAGTCATGCAGAATTTCACGAACAAGAATATCGTCACCGTCTGACTGCATAAATTCAGACGAACTTAGGCTGCTCACATCTTTCACGAAGGGCACTTCACGCTCTAATGAACGACTTAACTCGGCGACACTGCGCATAACATTCAGATCGAAAACGCCGTGCTCTGCTGTTGGAGCCGTATAGAGAATGTAAGCGATTTCATCAGAGCCGAAGTCGGCGCGAAAATCGTAGTAATTCTTATAAGTAGGATCTTCTGGATCAAAGAATGAATCCAACGATGCATCTGCGCCAACCCCCGCAGCTATCCACGCCGCAAGCACTGTCGTAAGCATGGTGCTTATCAATACCGAAAGACGGTGATCGTGCACCCAGACGGCGAAGTCCCCAAACGCGATAGAACTGCGCGCTAGATAATCACGTGGAGCCATAAATTGCCTTTATCTTTAGCCGTGGTTGGTTTTTAGAGGCCAGTGTAGATTTACCTGGCGGTTCCCGGCCACTTACAGTGCCTTCACTTTTTCTTTCCCGCATCGCGAACAGCGAAAAAGCGTCACCAGCTTGCCCTTCTTTGAGTCGAACTGCCGTTCTTTGACCGTTTGCCAGTCGTGATGACCATTTCCACACAAGGTGCCACCCTTGGCTTTTTTTTGCCGCAGCTGGCTCGCTTTTTTCTTGAACGAAATTATCTCTGCCATTCTTCTCTAGCCTGCACCGCTCAGGTTGGCGCGCCTCGATAATAGTGCCACAAGAACAAGCTGCCTGCGGTTCGGTGAGGCGCCCAGTGGGCGACTATTTCTCTCGCTTCTTTGCCTGTTGGTCGTTCCCTAAGCCCTTTCAAGCGTTGCAAAGCGATGAGTAAGGCCAGGTCGTCAGCGGCGAAGATATCCTTGCGCTGCAACGAGAACATCAAATAAATTTCTGCGCTCCAATTGCCAAAACCGCGCTGCGCCACGATGTGTGCAATAGCGTCTTCGTCGCTCATCTCAGGTAGCTGATCCGGACAAAAAGTTCCTTCCAGAATGCTAGCGGCCAGGCCTTGGGCGTATTCTACTTTGCGTCCAGATAGCCCAGCGGCGCGCAGTTTCTCAGGTTTGCAGTGCGCAATGGTCTTCGGCTCCATGGTCGGAAACGCGAGACATACCTTGTTCCATATACTTGCAGCCGCCTCGGTTGATACTTGCTGGCTGACAATAATCGACAAGAAGGTGGCAAAACCTCGATCGCGTAGCCGCGGTTCGGGAAAACCACATAATTCAACACCCGCTGCAACATGCTCATCCACTGTCGCTATTGCCCGAATATGCCGCTTTAGCCGGCGCCTGGCGTTTATTTGATCTTTGTTAGTCAGTGATGTCATTCGCGCACTTTATAGAATATGCTGCGGCCTGTCCCCTCTGAGTTCAGCCTAGTGCGCTTGTGAGACGGTTCTTTGGAGCTCTGATCCACGACGAACCGCTTATCGGTATTCGAGTGCCCGTTGGTCAATCATTCACACTGATTGCTGCCCGAATTTTGATCTGATCAAAATGCAAGCTAACCTTAATATTAACAGAAGCAAAAAGGATCTTAGGTCTACCGCTGTTCTGACAACACGTAGGAAACGCTCACTACGCTGTAACACGACGGTCACATTGACCAATTACTATTCATATTATGGCCATTGCAATACCAAACTTGCTGCAGCACATACACAATTGGGACGTAGATGTCTTTCAGCGATGGCAGGTGCGCACCAATAGAGCCCAGATTATGCGCTTTGCACGCAAGGTCTCGAGCACGGCTGACGGCTGGCCTTACCCCTTGTTTGGCATTGTCTATTTCCTGTTGGAACCGGTAACCGGCGCTTTCTTATGCATGGCGCTAGGCTGGGCCTACCTTGTGGAACGTTGCTGCTACCTGTTAATGAAGAAAAGCTTCAAACGGAGACGACCCCCAGCTGCAATTCCCAACTTTCGAAGCGTTATCATCGCGTCTGACGAATTCAGCTTCCCATCCGGGCACACCTCTGGGGCCTTTGTTTTTGTCACAACGTGCTATCTGATTTTCGGCCCAATTGTGCTGCCCGCTTACCTCTGGGCCGGAATGGTCGCGCTTTCTAGAATCAGCCTCGGCGTGCACTTTCCGACAGACACAGTGATGGGCGCCATCATGGGTTCGTCTATCGCCATGTTTAGCTACTACTTCCTGGTCGCCTAAGCGCGAATAGCGCAACGTAGTATCATCTAAGTCAGGCTGTCGCATACATATGCACCCTCTCGGGATTCGGTACTAAAAACGTAAACAAACGCTAAACCATCAAGCACTTCCTCTTGACCCTTGCATTCGGTTTATAATCAGCCAATCTGGGCAGTGTAAACTGGCCTTTCAATAACATCTTTGCTTCACACCGCAGGAGCCTTTGCCATGAGCCAAATCAGACACGCCGCATCTCTTTTCGTTCTGCTGTTGTGCATAAGCGCTTGCGGTGTAAACCCGGTCACGGGCGAGCGCGAGTTGCAGTGGATATCGACAGCACAGGAAATAAATATTGGTAAACAGAACTATTTGCCAGCCAGACAGGTGCAAGGTGGTGACTATGTTGTTGACCGTGATGTTACGCGTTACGTCGAGGGTGTAATGCTTCGTGTTGCGGCAGCTTCCGAGAAAGTGAACGTTGATCAAAATCGTAAGTTACCGTACGAAATAGAAGTGCTTAACAGCTCTGTGCCCAACGCGTGGGCTATGCCCGGTGGAAAGATGGCAATAAACCGCGGCTTACTCACCGAGCTTAATAGCGAAGCCGAGCTTGCCGCAGTGCTAGGTCATGAAATTGTGCACGCAGCGGCTCGCCACGGAGCAAAGTCTCAAGAACGAGGCATGCTGTTGCAGGGTGGCTTACTCGCCACACAAATAGCCTCCGCTAGCAATCGCTATGGCAATTTGATAGCGGGTGGCGCCATGGTTGGTGCGCAACTGGTTACCACTAAGTATGGGCGCAGCGCTGAATTACAGTCAGACCTATATGGTATGCAATACATGGTTGCCGCAGGTTACAACCCTCAGGCGGCTGTTGATTTGCAACAAACTTTTGTGCGCTTATCCGAAGGCCGTCAAAGCAATTGGCTGGACGGCCTATTTGCCTCACACCCTCCGTCGGCCGAGCGGGTTGCACGCAACCGTGAAACAGCCGCGCGCCTCGGTGGCAGCGATCTCGAATATGGAAAAGAAAGCTATAAGCGCGCCATCAGCACTTTGTTGCGAGATGCAGACGCTTACGCCGCGCACGATAAAGCGTTGAAAGCAGCCAAAGAAAAAGACCTGAAAACAGCCTACGCCGAGGTTGAAAAAGCCATTCGCCTGCAGCCACGCGAACCGAAGTTTTACGGGCTAAAAGGTGACCTTGCAGCGGGTGACAAGAAGTTCAAAACGGCCATTACCCAGTATGACAAAGCGATCAACTTGTACCCTGAGTATTTTGCATTTCATTTACACAAAGGGTATGCAAAGCAGGAGTTAGGCGACAAGAGAGGAGCTAAATCATCCTTTGAGAAAAGTAATTCAATTCTGCCAACACCAAACGCACAAAAGGCCTTAGGTGATCTTGCGCTGGCCGGTGGTGATCGCGAAACAGCACTTAAGTACTTTTCCTCCGCTGCACGCTCAAACTCACCGGTGGGCCAACAAGCATTGAGCTCAATGACACGATTGGAGCTGCCCAGCAATCCTTCCAAGTACATTAAAACTCAGCTAGGCCTTAGTAACGACAATAAAGTGCTGATCCAAGTTCTCAATCAAGCACCTGTCAGCGTGCGCGATATTCAAATCATTACAGCTTACTTTGACGCGAACGGAAACCAAGTATCCAGAACGCAAACCTTACGGGTAGGCAAAGCCTTAAAGCCCGGTGAGCGAACGGTAATTACCACCCGCATCTCAGACACATCTGGACTCAAAGCTCAGGTGAGCAAGGCGTCGGTCGCCGAGTAAGCACGCCAATGCCAACAACACATGCAGTCTAAAACTCGAGCAAATGTAACAGCAGATTAAAACGTTAACCAATGCTCGTTTCCACATTGGTGACTATTGCGCTGGCAGCTATGCTGATCATTCAGCTTCGATTCAGTTGCCAGACACTATCTTTGCTAACACTGATTCGAACTATCACTTAAGAAGAGGGCCATGATGAAATTGAAAGCAACTGTAGGTTTGATATCCTGTTTAGCGCTGGGCGGATGCGCCACGCAGCCCGATGGCTCGGTCGATCGCAATAACACAGCAATAGGAGCGGCCGTTGGCGCTGTTGCGGGCGCATTGATAGGCGGTCAAACAGACAACGATGGAAATCGAGATCGCGGTGTTATAACTGGCGCTATTCTAGGTGCCGCTGCCGGTGCTGGCATTGGCCACCACATGGACAAGCAGGAGCAAGAATTTCGCGATGAGCTAGCGGCTGAGCAGCGACGCTCTGAGATTGAAATTGAGCGCGTTCGTGACGATTTACTGAAACTCACCTTTGAGAATGAAGTGACCTTCGACGTGGACAGCGCATCTATTAAATCACGCTCGCACTCATCGCTATCAAAGGTTGGCGAAGTGATGCAAAAATATGGCTCAAGTGCTGAAATTGTTGGCCATACGGATTCCACCGGTTCAGAAAGTTACAACCTGCAACTTTCTGAACGGCGAGCAAACAGCGTGAAAGACTACTTGGTCAGCAACGGCGTTCCAGGCAGCATGCTGAGTTACCGTGGCCGAGGCGAATCTGAGCCTCGAGCTGCAAACGATACGGCCGCTGGCCGTCAACTGAATCGACGGGTTGAGATGTTTGTACAACCTAGCGATGCGACCCGTAGTAATGTAGTAGGTCGCTAAGGCCTAGGCCTTAAGAAAAAGCCCGCATGCGCGGGCTTTTTTTATGCTCGGTTGTTTTGACCATTATTCCTGCTAAAACTTAGTACGCACTGAGTAAGTCAATGTAGTGGAACTTTCGGCTGGCACTTTGATTGTCCATTCAGCTGTTCCAGCAGCGCGCTTAACATGCGGCCTGCTTTCTTTCAGAATTTTCCAATCACCAGGAACCGGCTCACGCACAATAACAGTGACTGACTCTTTCTTCGCATTCTTCAATTTTATCGAATAGCTAGAGTCATACTCTGTGTGTGACATAACACGTTCCACTACTTTGAAATTGGTTTGATTTTTGTCGGCAGTAACATCAAAGGAATCACCTAGCTTAAGACGAACATTCTCTTTGTTAGGCGTGTGATCTACATTGTCTTCACCAACAAACTGCGCATTGCCTTTTGAGTCTCGCTTGTAAACTCTAACAATCCCCTTCGGCAGCGGAATACCCAGTCCATCTTTCTTGTCGTTATCAAACTGAACAAACACACCCAGCTTCATCTTCTGACCAATATTGCCGTAGCTCGATTGGTAGTAGTAATTATTGCCCTGTAAAACCAGCTCTTTCTTAACCGGCACCGAACTTGCTGTCAGTAGAGAGACCTGCTTTTTCTGCTTGTCACTAATGGTGGTAGGCCGGTCCAGCGTGTACAGATGGTACTCGAAAAGACTTTCTTCCGACATACTGGAGTCTGACTCCATCATCACCATTCGGTCTCTTTTCTGGGCCATCATTGCCCTTGGTTGCGCACGACTAACCTGATTTACATCGCCCGCTACCAATTGCATCTTTGCATTTCGATAACTCGCGCCACTGGTATTATTCAGCGTAACCCAGCCCGTTAAGTCTAAGGAGCTGTCATCCTTATTAAGTTCAGCCACATAGTCGGCCTGCCAAGAAAGGCCGCCGGTTAGATAACTAAGCTCCAGATCTTTCTTACCTGCCTGAGAATTGTTTAGCTTAATCGCTAAGGTTGGTTCATCACGCAAATTGCTTGGCACATCGTCGTAAATTATGCGCCCACCAGGATTCGTCTCAATGCGGTCACCAATGCGAAGAACCACGCCACTTTGAGTGCTTAGCACTATCGCATCTTCTATCTTTTCTTTACCTGTGGCTGGATTAAGAGTGGCAATTCGCACCGAGCGACCCGTGTATTTCTCTAATAATTTTTGCGGGGTCAGAAGATCAAAATCAAAATTCTGCTCAATCAGTTTCAAACTTCCACTACCAGAGGTATTTCGCAACAAAGCTGTCTCCGGGCGCATTCGAGCACTAACCCCGCGAAAAGCCAGGTCAAGTTCACCTTTGGGTAACTGCACGCTGCGCTTGTCTTTAACCAACGCCAGGTTTTCATTGTATATGGTAACGGCGACCGCTTGCTGATCGTCAAGCGATGTTCTTACTTCGTCACTATCTGCCTGGCTGTATGTGGCACTGCCAAGCGAAAGAAGCGAACTGGCCAATAGGGCCATCGGCTTTTTTGTGCGTGTGTTTAACTGCATGGATCTCTCCTTTGAGTGGTTTCCTGTAGTTAAACGCAGCATATCGGAAAAAGGGGTTAAAAGAGGGTAAAGGCGAGCAAAAAATGTAAGCAAAGCTTGCAGGACATGTTTAGCTCTTGTGCCCGTACTCGTTCTTCCGAACCTGAAAACGACTTTTGGTCAAAACCTAGAGATTGTTTCGTCACCAAAGCGTTTAATACTATCTACTTTTTGCTCTAATGTTGCCTCGGGTCCAGCACTGAACATCCATGGCATTGTGGTTAATGTGCTCAGGCCGTTTTCCGCCAACAGGGTGTAATCGTCAACCCCAAAGGCATCCATTGGTCCAAAACTGAGCATCTTAAAGTCTTCGAGACTGCCTCCGGCCTCTTGCCTATAACGCTTGGCTTTAGCCATAAGATCAAGTAGTTCTTGCTTGGTATGCAGATCAGCTATCCAACCGTCATTGCGCGCTGCGCGCCGCATTGCAGGCTCAGAAAAGCCGCCGACATAAATCGGTATGTGTTGTTCGGGGTAAGGATGCATGGAGACACCAGGCAAGTCATAGAACTCCCCCTTATGTTCAATCATCTCACCAGTCCAAAGCTTACGCATCACCTCTATCATTTCGTCAGCCCTTTTCCCGCGTCTAGCAAAAGGTTGTTCTCCGGCGGCGAACTCTTCTGGCATCCATCCCATGCCAATACCCAGTGCTAATCGATAGTCACTCATCACCGCAGCAGTGGCTAAAATTTTCGCTACATGTACCGGATTGCGAGCAGGCAACACATACACATTGGTATAAAATTTTAAACGCGATGTAACCGCCGCCATCGATGCTACGGCAATCCAAGGGTCTGGAAAATCATCGGTCTGGGAGAAGCGAGGCACACCATCGTCAGTGTACGGATAGGGCTTTGAGAGAGTTTTAGGGTAGATCAAGTGGTCAGACAATGTCGCATAGGTAAACCCCGCATCTTCAGCTGCTTTTGCAAGCGTTTGATAATCTTGCGGTGCGCAAAAACTGATAGAAAGTCCGAATTCCAACATAGGGATACCTGTAGTAAACGTGCGACTGAACATGTTACCTAATCTTACGTTTGCTGAGCACTATCTTGCCAAGCTTTTAGGAACGACCTTTAAGCCCGTGATAAGCTGACAGACACTCACACAGTCTACATTGACGCCTTGAGGCAACCGCTATGGCTAAATACGAGAACCTGCTAGCGCCCGGGAAGATTGGAACCCTTGAGGTTCGAAATCGGATCTTTCTCGCACCAATGGGCACCAACCTTGCCGACGATAACGGCTTTGCCGGTGAACGCTCGATGCAATTTTATGAATCCCGCGCAGCCGGTGGCGCAGGCCTTCTTTTACTAGGCTCTGTGTCCGTCGGCTATCCCGTTGGCTCATCAAATCGCTGGCAGTTTGGTCTCTCCGACGACAAGTTCATACCGAAGCTAAAGCAACTGACCGACCGAGTTCATAAGCACGGCGCAAAAGTAGCCGCCCAGTGCTCGCATCAAGGTAGAGTGGCGGTCAACGACATAAAAGATGGCCGCCCGCAACTGATACCCAGCGACGTTGAACCTAAATCAGACCCAGACATGCTCGCTGACTTAATGCTTGAGGAAATGATGGATTTAGGTGCCGCCATGGGCGGCAAACAAGCAAGTTTCAAAATTGCTGACCAAGAAGACATCGATCATGTGATTGAGCTTTTTGCCGGTGCCGCGCGGCGTGCAAAGGCCGCCGGATTTGACGCAATGGAAATTCATGCAGGACACGGTTATTTGATTCACGCATTCCTGAATCCATCATTGAATACCCGCACCGATCAATACGGTGGTTCTTTAGAGAACCGGGCGCGCCTGCTGATGCAAGTGATAGCCGCCACAAAACAAGCAGCTGGCAAAGAGTTTCCCATCTGGGTAAGAATGGAGGGCATAGAGCACCTTAACCCCGACGGGATAAGTCACGAGCAAGCGCTTGAAACCTCGAAAATGGTCGCAAAAGCCGGAGCCGATGCCATTCATGTTACGGCGTACGGAGGAGCCGCTAATGCGATAGGACCCACTGAAGGCTACTTGCCGCATAAGCCCATGGCCATAGTGCCCTATGCCCGGAAAATAAAGGAAGTTTCCGGTTTACCCGTTATTAGCATGGGCCGAATAGCTCCCAAGGAAGCGGATGGCTTAATCAATAATGGCGCAATCGATTTTGTGACAATGGGCCGAAAATTATTGGCCGACCCGGAGCTACCGAACAAGCTTATTCAAAATCGCGAGAATGATATTCGGCCCTGCGTATATTGTTATACCTGCGTTAGCCAAATATTCTTCCAACGCAGGCTTAAGTGTGCGGTGAATACAGAGTGTGGCGAAGAGTTCGTCACCGTAGTAAACCCTACAAAGGAAGTACGAAATATTTTGGTTATTGGTGGCGGGCTTGCTGGAATGGAGGCCGCAAGAGTAGCCAGTTTAAGAGGGCATAACGTGACCTTGGTAGAAAGCAGCAAACGTCTCGGTGGCTCGGCTTTGTTTTCTGCGGTTTCTTACCCGCCAAACGGCGAGTTAGTGGACTACCTGAAACTACAAATAAAAAACCTGAAAGTATCTGTTAGAACGTCCACCCATCTAGACCTAAAAAGTATTACAGATCTTGCGCCCGACGCTGTCATTGTCGCAATTGGCGGCGAAAATTGGCGGCCTGACTTACCCGGAGTTAATCACGACCACGTGCTTGATGGCGAGGATTTCAGAGCAATGGTTCTTGGCGAAAAAGGATCGGTTACCAAAAAGCTCGGCTTGTTTCAGCGTATGGCTGTTGGCCTGTCAAGCCGCTCCGGCATGTCAAACAAGCCGTCTCTGCTTGCGAAGGCAAGTAAATTGTATCTGCCACTGGGGAAAAACATTGTATTTATAGGGGGCGGCCTGGTCGCGGTAGAACTGGCCGAGTTTTTAGCCGAGAGAGGTCGCAAGGTGACCATTCTTGAAGAACGTGAAGCCTGCGGTAAAGGTCTTGCGTTAGTAAGAAAGTGGCGCAATATGCACGACATACGCAAATTAGGCGTTAATGTGCACGTTAAAGTTCAGAACATAAACATAACAGAAGACACAGTAGAATTTATTGACGCAGAAGGACAGAAGCAATCAGCTCTGTCGAACCATGTCATTCTTGCCAATTCTCCGCGAGAAAACTATGGCCTGGCTGATTCACTATCGGCCGAGGGAATCACTGTTTTTCGAGCCGGAGATTGCACCGGTATGGGCTACATTGAAGGAGCGATGCATGAAGGCTACGCCGCAGGTAACGCCTGCTAAGAGTTTTTCTCTGACTGCGGGCCTGAGTATTCCATAATAGCCCAGAGAATGTTTCGACAGCTTAGTTGACCGACTAATTTGCCGTCCTTGATAACAGGCCGCCTGCGATGTCTAGCCGCCAGCATGGACTGAGCAACAGCGACAATGTCCTCATGCGGGCTACAAGACTCTACTTCACGCGTCATATAGTCTTCAACACGCCCAATTGCTGCATTGCCGTCGTTGTAGACGGTACCCAATACAGCGCGTAAACAATCCAATTCAGAAATCACACCAACAACACAACTCTGATCATCAATCACAGTAAGGCCAGTTATTTTATGCTTCTGAATCAGCTCAATAGCTTCTTGAATTGAGGCGTCGCAGCCAATGGTTGCAGGGCTGGTGTGCATGCAGTTTTCGATAGTATAGGGATTGGCCATTGTTCTAATCCATGCAATTTGATGCCTCTCAATATGACATTGACGAAAGGTGCTTGCAACCGCTGTCTACTTCGCAAACGACGTGCGGTACACTTTAAGTACGGCTTCACCTGACACAAGGAAAATCACATGGCCAATCAACCAGACAGGCGCGTTCTAAGCAAGCAGGGCATGGGTATTGAAGAAGGGATACCTCTGCATGCATCAGACGGCGGTATTGAAGAACTTAGAAAGGACATACAACGCCTGATGGATATCGAAGCCATCAAACAAACCAAACACGCCTACTTTCGCTGCATTGATACAGCCAATCTGGAAGAGCTTAGCAGCCTGTTTCATGAAGACGTTTTAGTGCATTTTGTGGGCGGCAGCTACGAGTGGAAATTGTCTGGTCGCGATGAGTACGTGAAATCTATTGGTCAAAGCTTTAGCAATGAGGCGGTAGGTCACCACAATGGCCATGCGCCTGAAATTCAGATGCTTAGTGAGACGGAAGCTACAGGTATATGGTACCTGGCCGACAATATGTGGGTAATGAAGTACAACGCATTCACCACCGGCACCGCCATTTATTGGGATAAGTACGTCAAGGAAGATGGCAAATGGCTGATCAAGGAAACGCGTTATGAGCGTCTATACGAGCTTAATCAGTCTCTAGAAGAAAATCCCGAGTTTGCCTCGCACTATCTGGCCGTGCACGGCGCATCGGTTTAGGACTTTTTATATCCATAAATAGACCCCCTGCTTATTTATGGAGTCGCATCCTTGCACCTCCTTATGCCCAATCCTTTATGGCAAAGAGACTCTTGACGCTGATTCTTGAAATAAGCTTATTGCACTACGGTCTAATTAGCCGACCGTCTCTTGTTTACATGGGGCATTGGTCGGCCTAAGCTTGCCTGCCTTTTCAGCGACAAAGCCCTACAATGGATTTTTTGCGCCGTACCCGCGGCTACAACCTAAACGAAATCATGAACTCGAAATCCGCTCTAACGCGAATTAATCGAATCGTTCAGGTATGCGAGGGACCGGCAATTATGACTACCAGTGGTGGGGAATTTTCTGCCCTGCTACCGCACTTGGTTCGGCGCGCCTCAGGAAAAGACATTCCGCTGATATTTGTTGATACCAAACATTACAGCAAACCTACCTACGACATGATTGAGTATCTGCAACAACAAGACTTTGATGTTCGCATTTACGCCTCGCGTTACACACAAGAAGAAATTCTCGCTGACTATCCAGATTGGTGGAATGACTCAGACGAACACTTTTCTCAAACAGTTTTTGAGGAAGTCGTGAAGAAAATAAAACACGATCCACTAGAACGCGCCATGACCGAAATACAGCCTGAGATGTGGCTCAGCGGACTCACAGGTTTTAAGACCAGCGAACGTTCGAATAAAGCTGTTATTGAATATAATGCGATGGAAATAGTGAAGCTACACCCAATTATCGACTGGGATATTGAAGAAGTGGAAACCTATTTGGAGTGGCATTCACTGCCCAAAAACCAACATCACTTTGATATTACCAAAGGCCTAAGTCAAAAAAATGAATGCGGTATACACACCACGTTCGGCGAGTAACCTCAACTAACTTTTCTTTTAATAGGCGCCCTTAGCTCATAGTTAAAGGCCTTGAATCTAAAAACCTACACCAAGCTTTTGGGCGTTATAAAGGCCGTCATTTTGCCTTCAACATCCTTTATATCACGCCAGGAATCAACTGAAAACTCGATTCGAGCAAAGCTACAGGTCGGTACATTGTCGATTCTTGCATCCGACAAATGATTACAAAACTCTGTAATTGCCGGGTTATGACCAACTAATAGCGCATCATCAAAGCCATCGGCAAGTGCAGCAACGCAGTCGTTAAGTTGTCGCCAATCAAAAGTATACATTGCTGCTTCGGTGTACCACTCGCCGAATTGCAGCACGCTATTGATACCGCTTATGGTTTGTTGGGCGCGGCTAGCAGGACTAACCACAACATAGTCAAATTTACAGCCTGCTTCTTCAATGGCCGGAGCCATTGTTATGCAGTCTTTCTCACCTCGAGGGTTTAGCACGCGGTCTATGTCTGACTGACCCGAATCCGCCCAGCTCGATTTCGCATGCCGAAGAACATTTAGTATCTTCATAGTTCACTCCACTCAAGAGATGGCCACAGTGCTATCATTGCGCGCCCGGTTTGTTCTCACGGGGCTCTTAACCTAGTATAAACCGAACTTGACCCCCTCATGCCACTGTCCTCGCGAACTATCCTAGCATTAGCAAGCCTCATGGTATTGGGCGCTAGTGCTAGCGATGCTGTTATCGCCGTTATTCCTGCAATAGCGAACGGCTCCGACGTGAGCATAGCGCATGCGCAACTGTTGATAAGCTGTTTTATTGGTGGTTATTCTCTTGGTCAAATCCCAAGTGGGGTTATGGCAGACAGATACGGCCGACGCCCAATCTTGTACATTGGCCTGGTTCTATTCTGTGTAGCCAGCTTGTTGTGCTATGTGGCGACTGACTTCGATACCTTGTTATTGTTTCGATTTATACAAGGCTTAGGTGCGTCTGCTGGGGCTGTACTAGCAAGAACCATTGCCAGAGATTCCAGTAGCGGTGTTGAGCTCGCCCGCTTGCTGGCTGTTTTAGGTGCGGCGCTCAGTACAACCACCATTGTCGCTCCAGTGGTTGGCGGCTTGTTTGTTAGCTACGCCCACTGGACCGATTTGTTTCTGCTGTATCTTATTCAAGGCGCGGCAACTTTAGCACTGTGTTTTGCATGCATTCCCGAAACTCACCCTGAACTAAAGCTTAAACAAACTGGCAGTGCAAGGGTGAGACGAGCGCGTCTTCTGCCACTAAAAGAATGTGCGCTTATCTACTTCAATTCCAAACAAAGCGTTTGGGCTATGGGTATCATGGCATTCGCATTTTTCGGTTTCGCGGCCATCCTCAGTTCCTTTGGCACACTGTGTATTGAAGTATACGATCTTACTTTTACAACAGCTGGCCTTTTACTAAGTCTGGCTACAGTGTTCTTTGTGGCCGGAAATCTCGTCAGTCATCGTTTAGTTGCCAGTTATGGGAGCCTACCACTGGTAAACCTGTCAATTATTTTGTTCTGCACCTCCGCACTCGGTTTCATTCTGCTTTATTCGCTGGAAATCTCCAGCCTTGCTGCTTTCTGGGTGGCAAGCTCTATTTACTTTGCCGGTATTGGTTTGCTGTTTCCTGTTATATCAAGCATTGCCCTCAGCCCGCTGCCAGCGGTTGCCGGTCTTGCATCGTCCATTTTAGGCTCAGTGCAAACGTTCTTTGCCTTTATGGGCTCATTGCTTGTAGCGCATTTTTATCAACATGACATCAGCCACCTTACCTACCTGGTATTGGCCGCCGCCATAGCTTTGATAATCACGCATAAGTGCCGACCGGAGATTAGGGTTTAGTTGGCTCTATTTGGTAAGATTGAGTGCTTATGTAATGCCTTAAACAGCAAATTAGTAAGGTATTTTGAGTTGGCCTAAATGACATTGACTAGGAAGCCATAGCGAATGAACGAAGCTATTCTCGATTTAGTCGGCAAGCTGATAGATCGCAGCAGCGGCAAGCTGGCACCTCCCGCGCCTTGTCTGCACCGTATTCCCGTGGAGTCGTATACGAGTGAGGAGCATTTTGATCGTGAGTGGCGTGGACTGTTCAGTAACAGGCCACTGTTACTCTGCCATGAGTCAGAGTTAGCTAATGAGGGTCAGGCACTTGTACATGACAAGCTAGGCCTGCCGCTAATAAGCGTGCGTACCAAGAGCGGCCGTGTGGCTACCTATATGAATGTTTGTCGTCACCGCGGCATGCGCCTGGTGCAGGAAACGGGCTTTCAGAATTTACGTTCGCTTATCTGCCCCTATCACCAATGGACTTATGGCCTGGACGGCGAGCTGCGTAATGTGCCCTGCGAGGGCGATTTTGAAGGCCTCCAAAAATCAGAGCTTGGCTTAATTGAGCTACCAACTGAAGTGCGTCATGGCCTTGTATGGCTACAGCTAACACCGCAAGGTAAAATGAACCTGGACGACCACTTGCAAGAACTGGGCGATGACCTTGATGCCTTCGGTGTTAATACCGCAGTGGCCTACACCAATAACACTCGCACACTAGCCTGCAACTGGAAGCTGGTTCACGATGCCTTCCTGGATGGCTACCATGTTGTTCGCTTACACAAAAACACAGTTGGACCTTACTTCCCTGATAATCTTGCCGTATCAAATACTGTGGGAATTCACACGCGCTCCACAGTAGGCCGCAACGAGGTATTGGAAGTGGGTAACTTGCCCAGAGAAGAATGGAACCCGCGCACTCTATGTACCTTTGCCTATACTCTATTGCCAAATGCAATCGTGATAATGCACCCAGACTACACCAGCCTGGTGACCCTGTTTCCAAAATCTGCGAGCGAAACAGTTCTTTCACATACCATGTTACTCGACCAGTTACCGACTACAGAAAAAGCTCGAGCCCATTTCGATAAGTCTTTTCAGCTTATCGATCAAGGCGTGTTTCAGGCAGAAGATATTTTTGTTTGTGAAGGGGCACAAAAGGGCATGACATCCGGCGCCAATCGCGAATTACTACTGGGCGCTAATGAAATATCAGTGAAGCTATTTCATGACACAGTGGAAGCCGAAATTACTCGGCAGTAAAGTCAAACTCTACATCCGCATAACGATCATTTGCCATCTCAACGCGCAATTTCTGCATCGTTTTGAGTGGCGAATCAATTAGCAATAAGTTTGTCATCCAAGCGGGTGTTGGCCCAGATGGGTCAATATGTCCTTCGCTAGCAATTTCCAGCCCATCTTTTTTGGGAGTTAATATCCATTTAGTTACTGCGTTTTTTAGCCTAACGGCCTTACTAGTAGGCGGAACTAAATCGCTAGCAATGGCCGTAGCTGTCATGCTTACTGCACCAGTGCTCGCATCGCGATCCCATACAACATGAGTAATCGCATCTCTGTCTTTTACTGGCCAAGGAATATCGTTTAGATTATAGACAATAGCCTCAGTCTCGCTCTTTTGCTCCAGTGTTCGTGATTCTTTGCATAAGTCAGCCCAACGTGGGCAAGCTGAATTGTCACGAATCAGTCCAATCACGCTGTCGAGCCTAAAGTCAGTCATCATCACACTGCGTACAGCTTTGAATTTCGAATCTTCAACGATACGCGTGAATATCGCAATACCATCCGATTCTTTCTTAAGCTGCCACTGCGTGCCGTCTTCTTGTTGTGCATAGGAGACATTAGTTATCAGCAGCAGAATCATTGCGACCAATATTGCAGGCTTGTTCATCATAATCGACCTTCCTTCGTAACTATTTTGCTAATGTCCCTGGTGACCCGCCTAGCGTACCAGTTGGCACCAGGGGCTGCGCTAATGCCATGCAAGAGCGCACTAATCCATACGGCGTTTACTGCCACCGCCAATACGGGCTCTGCGTAAGCATGATTGATATCGCCAACGATAAGCAAGGCAAACAATGCCGTCGCTAAACCACGGGGGCCAAACCATCCAAAAAACAAACGCGTTAAAGGTGGCGCAGAAGAGCCCAGCAGACTCACATAGATTGCTAAAGGCCGCACAACGAAGAGACTAAGCAATATCATCAACAACATTGGTCCATCAAGTGCGTGTAAGGCTTCTGGTAGCAAGGCCATACCCAATAGTAAAAACGCCGCCCAAATCAGTATCTGTCCTTCGCTCTCTGCAAATTCATAAACGTACTTCACTCTGTCTTGAAGAATATTACCGAAGGCCAGACCAGCTACAAAAGCAGAGATAAAGCCATTTCCATCGACCATGTTTGCAGCAAGATAGGCGCTGGCCGCTAAAGCAATGGCGGCAATGCCCTCGTAGAGGGGTTCGGTAAAGCCGCGCTCGGCTGCCGCAAGCATCGCTTTCGCGCCTAGCCAACCTACTAGTCCACCGATCAGTGGTCCGAGAATCAATTGCTGTGCAGTGAATATTAGAAAGTTGCTTTGGTGCTCACCTTCCATGGTTGCCAAAGTACACGCAAAGAACAATACCACTGGCAGCGCCAGCCCGTCGTTGAGTCCGCTTTCAACTGTTAGCGCTCGTCGCTCCTCTATTGGAACCTGCTCATTGCTCACAACGGCCTGGCCTAAAGCCGCGTCGGTAGGCGCAAGAATCGCGGCCACCAGCGCCACTGCGAAAATCGACCAATCTGGAAACACAAAGAACGCAACCGCTGTTCCAAACAACAGTGACAGTGGCAGGCCAATCAACAGCATCCGCTGCGGCCATATATGTTGTTTTCGAAGGGCCACGAAGTCAGTCTTGCTGGCATCTACAAACAACAAAATTATCAATGCCACTTCGGCGACAATATGCAACAGCTCTTCAGCACCTTGTTGAGGCATTACACCACTTTGCGCTAGCAGATAACCAACGCCCAAAAAGATCATTGGTGCCGTGACGATGGTACTTGCCAAACGCTTTGCAAACATGGCGTAAACTGTTGCGCAGGCCATTACGATTAACATGCCGGTTTGCATAATTGTGTGTTCCCAGTTCGCTATAAAGTCAGCCGGCCATTACTTTCAATTGTTGTATGTTGGAATGTGACTCAAGCCAGCTTAAGACTAAATGAAAGCACCTTACAGTGCTTGCACACTCTCTGGCGCTAAATATAAATACGTTAAATCGCCGCGCTGTTCAAGAGATCCTGTTACGCGAACAGGTACGGCTATATTTTCTCGCACCTGTGCCGCGGCAGATTCGCCGTTTTCATTAACAAGTACGTATCCAAAGCGCTTGCCGTCGGTTTTTTCGACAACAAGTACAGGCGGTATTCCACCGGCAATACACATAGCAGCACAGGCACGATGTACTTTGCCCGCGCCGGGCTTCATCACCCCCATAAAGCACTTGGAATCAACGATTTCACCACTTAGCTCTATCGATTCTAGTTGCTTACTAACCGGAGCCTTCACACCCGCGGGAGCTGTGCTAGCCTGCACATCGCCGGCGCCTCGCATTTCCATCAAAGACCAGCCACCTCGCTCAATCAAGAAACCACTGAGCTCAACATGCTGACCTTCCAGAGATTCAACAAACGCAGTCGCTGCCTGCTTCCCCTGCATAACTAACATGATTGATCGCGGGTTTGGCCCGGTTGTGTGCAACACCGGGTAGGGCGATAGACTTAGCCAGCCGTTCACAGTTTCAGTACCGCTGAGATGCCACTGGCCCTCGCCTGCACTCTGTTGTGAAGATGAAGTCCAGTATGCAAAGCCTGCAGCAATCAACAGTAAAGCGATGGTCAGCGCTTTGTAAAAACGGTTCAATCCAGCAGGCATCGGAAGATAACCCACGAAGAATTCCTTACCACGATCGCTCATTGGCTAACCTCTAACAAATCATCAATATGAGTAACTGGTCGGGCTGAGCCCTCAGGTAACGGTGACGGGTTAAGCAGCACTTGCTCGCCCTCTAACTTTAATTCGTAAGTAGCAATTTTCTCGGTAAAAGGTGCCGGAGAGCAGCCATCTTCCGGGCGGTATTGAAAACCATGCCAAGGACAAGTAATGCTGCCATCAATAACACGGCCTTCGCCGAGTGGGCCGTTTTGGTGTTGGCACACATTTGACACGGCAGCCAGTTTACTCTGCTCATAGCGAAATATAGCAACGCGCTCGTCACTACCAACTTGGACGGTAATAGCCTGGTTGTCCGGTATGTCGCGCCAGCTTCCAACAACAAGCCACTGTGCACTTTCACTTTTACCTTCAGCGTTGCCATCCACCTGCGTATCAACAGCGCGGCTTTTATACATCGCCAACAGATGCAAACTGCCCACCATCAACACAGAGCCGTAAACCATGCTGGCTAATAATCCGGTTTGAGCTTGAAGCATAGCGCCACTAGCAACATGAACTACTAACAGCGCGTATGCGAGATACACGCCCATGTGCAGCGCCTTCCAGAAAGGCGCTCCAAGATTGGCATTCCAGAAATCGTGGCTTGTAGCCGCCATAACAAAAAGAATAAGTAATGCGAACACACCAAAACGCTGAAAAGGAAAGTCTGAAATGGCTTCAAAACTTCCAGGTGATGTGAACACAGAAACCAGAGGATTCTCAACACCAAAACTGTGGTACCAGATAATGGCCAGCACCGCGTGCGCTAAGGCGACGATAAACATCGAAACGCCAAAATGGCGGCGGTTGTACAATAGTGGCAAAAATCGAGTGTCCAATCGAGCGAGAGGGCCTATACATAAAATGATGGTTAGCATCAAAAACGCACAGGTCGCAAACGCTCTAATCAGCAGAGTCATTGGCGACAGCGCCTCAACCCCGGAATGCGTCGCGGCGCTAATGCCCATGAAAACGGCAACATAAAGCACTACTCCCAGCCACACGCTGCCATCGTAAATGGCCTTTTTGCGACTCCATTGAACAGCAACGTAACCGTGACTCATGGCAATTCTCCCGCAGAGCTAGCGTGAGGAGCCGTTTCTACTATGGGCATTTCAACTTCAGCATTACTTTGCGCTAGGTATACAAACCAAAGCAAAGCGGGAAACAGCAGCAGCCAAACTAGGCCGTGAACTTTTCGATGTGTTTGCTTCATGCTGTACTGCTCCCGGCTTCTGTTCTGCTACCGGCAAGCTTCGCTATTAACACTGGCCATAAAGCGAAAGCAGCAGGCATCCACAGCAGTCGCACACCAAGTCCTGCATTCTCAGCACTGCCATCCAATTTTTTGTAGCCTACAAACAAGAAATACAAAGCAAAGAACACGCCTATTGCCACATAGGCCCATAGTAACATTGCCACAGCAATACCCCCCTCTTTTAAAGAAATAGTTCGCCCGCTAAGCCGGTCTACCTATTTGCAACGCCGCCAAACGCCACACCACTAAGCTCGGCCATATCTTTTTTAAATGTTGTCAGGTCATCTATGCTGAACTGACTTATGTGATTGTGCCCACAGGCTCTAGCCATCACTTGCATTAACTCAATGCTTGCTTCAAAAAAGCGATTCAATCTTTGCGCAGCCTGATCAACAATTAGTCTCGCGCGTCATCCAACAAAGGCATGCGATGCAATTGCGCCACATTCAGCTGAATGTCTTCCCAAACGGGCAACTCCGTACGAGAAACATCCATAGCACCCATAGGACCGTGGTGGCCCAAAGTTGAGAGTCCTTCTGCTGCAAGCTGACTAATAAGGTGCACATGCGGCTCGTCTTCGGTGCCAACATGATCTTGATACAACCCTTGATAAGCCTCTCGGTCATGGCTTTGCGGATGCTTGAGCTCCCAGGCCGCGATTTCATCGGCGTCTACGCACACCTGACCATCTTCTACCCAGGCAGTGAATTTGTTCAGCACCTCGGAGTTGTTGTACTCGCTAACGCCAGTATCAAAGCGATAGTCCCAGCCGTGAACACCACATATCAAGTTGTTGCCATCAACGTAGCCGTCTGACATCAACGCGCCGCGGTGCGCGCAACGACCATACAAGACAGACACTTCGTCGTCGTATCGAACAACCACCAGGTCAACGTTGGCAACTAACGCATAGACTGACGTTCGATCAATTAAGCTGTTGACCGGCATTAATATGTGCTTATTCATTGCTTCCCCCGAAAAAACGAAAATATGAAAAACTAGAAGGCGACTATTTACTCGATAACGCTTGGCCAGTTTTTATCAGCTGCACTTATGTACTCATCGCGCTTTGCTGTCCATTTCTTTTGAATCTTAGCGTTGTAGTTCAAATACAACTTGTCATTAATTATGGTGAACTGATCAGGCTCAATACCCGCCGTTGAGTTCTGCGACACTGCATACGCACAGTAACCACCATATTGAGGTGCGTACTTTTCGGGGTTCGCAGCAAACAAGTCTCGATTGGCTTCAGAGCTAAAGTGCCAATTTGCCCCCATCCACTCGTGCTTTATGTTTTTCTTGCCTTCTACGGCCTTATCTTGCTGGAAGTAGGCAACCGGGTCATAACCTTCTATGGCTTTGTTGCCAAAGAAGGTTGTATTGATTTTATCAGCGGCTAAAAGCGGCCCTGAGATAGCCATAAACAGAGTGAGGAGCAAACTTCGATTGAGCATTACCGATCCTTTTTATGTTTTAAGTTGTGCGAGAATAGACTCTCTATTTGAGCGAAAAGTTCCCAAATAAATTTACCATACGCTCTTTAGTCGCTATACGGAACTAAAGCGTAAACGGCATATCCAATTCTCTTCATTCGCTCGCAAACGGAGCGTGGGAATCTAGCGTCGCAGCACCAATAGCCAGCGGCCTATGTTTACAACATCTGCCAGAGCACCAGCAAAGTAAGTCAACGCCGCAGCCTTTAATACTGCGCGAACGGCAGGCATATGCTGTTCGGGCACGTAGTCACCCCCTGCGAGAATTGGCAATGCCTTGTTAAAGCTGGCATCCCATTCTTCAGGCAGCACAATTAAATAGGCCAATGCGCCCAGTAGTTGTAGGCCAACACTAAGGCCGAGCAATACATACACCAAGCTGGGGCTTTTTAGCAGAATACTGGCGATAGGAATCACCGCTATAAGAAGAATACCGGTCTTCTTTAGCATCATAGCCAAGGGGATGTAGCGCGTGCGCAATTGAGAAATGGTTTCTTCACGTTGAAACTGAATTGCGTGGCCTACTTCGTGGGCGGCAACTGCAACAGCCGTTAGCGATTTACCATTGAAATTGCTAGGACTAAGACGCACTGCATTGGCGATAGGATCATAATGATCACCACCTTCAGTTGACTGCTCTACACTAACATCACCTAGTTCAAAACGCTGAATCAGATGCTCAGCCAGCTCTGCCCCTGTTCCGGGCATGCCTTCTATGGTCTTGCCGTGGCGCCGCATAACAAGCCGAATCCATAAGCTAGGAAAGTAAACCAGCAGCACAAGTGCTAACGTTAAAATGGCGTATAACATACATACAGTATACCTCAGCCTCAGTAATTCGACCTTCGCTCTCGCACTTGCCACTCGCATACATCATAGCGTCCAGCACCACACAAGCGCGGCGACGCTACCTTTTGTGTAGCAAGCTCCGCTGAACGCCACTTTTCACTGCTATTACTAATGGACGACCAAACTACAGCGAAGACAGTCAGCGAGGCGAACAAGAGAACCGCAAAGACCGATAGAACCGAGCTATTTCTAATCATGATTACACCTATCAATATCGTTGATGATTAATGGTTATTCGTTTCTTATTGATGATGTATTATTCAACGCTAAGCCTTACCGAACACACGAATTGTTTTCATCAGTCTCATCAGGGGAATTGATATGGCAAGAAACCTGGATACAGCGGCTCTTCGAAGCTTTGTCGCCATTGCTGATACAAATGGAGTTACCAGTGCGGCCGCACAAGTTAATTTGACCCAGTCGGCGGTCAGCATGCAGATTAAACGGCTTGAGGATACCTTCGGCGCCAAACTATTGTTGCGCCAAGGCCGCGGTGTAGCCATGACACCACTCGGCGAGCAACTGTTAACCTACGCTCGGCGCATCATTTCATTGAATGATGAAACCTGGATGCGCCTAACTAACGATGACTATGAGGGCGATGTCAGTATTGGCGTACCGGCCGATATTATTTACCCGCATATACCGCAAATTCTAAAACGCAGCACTGAGCTCTATCCGCGCGTACGAATCCACCTGATCTCATCACTCACTAAATCGCTAAAACAGCGATTTAAAAGCGGCGAACTTGACCTAATATTAACCACTGAAAAACGAGCCTATAAAGGCAGCGAAACCTTGCAGATTGCCGAAAACATCTGGTATGGCGCACGACAGGGCAAGGCGCATCTTCAAGACCCACTGCCTCTGTCGATTTGCAACAATTGCGCCCAAAAGTCAGACATTATTCGTTCCTTGGACCAAGCGGGTCGAAACTGGACGATGGTAAGTGAATCAGATACAGACGATACCCAAATGGCCATTGTGAGCGCAGACTTGGCCGTTGCACCACGTATTCGTCCCGAAGCCAACCTTGTGGCTCTGCCACCTGGGACACTGCCAGAGCTTGGCGATGTGTGGGTGAATATGTATCAGTCAGCTTACAGAGATACCCGCTTGATCGAAAAGGTGGCTGATGTTGTTCGCGATGTGTTTCGCACTACCGCAACGAGTAGGCCAATACTGAATGCGGTTGGCTAGGTTTTTTACGCCTATAAATGGGCTTCTGTTCGCAAACGCTGTTTTAAGAAAGGGGCTGGTTAAGGTTCTTGACCTAATTAGTACCGCACTGTAATTCGCTGCAGCACTCAAAATCTGCATAATCAGCGCTGCTTACCGAATGTTCGCGGGTACCTCAATGATTAAGAAGACTTTACTAGCACTTGTCGTGCTGTTGCTGGGTGTTGCTCTAGGCTCTCAACTACCGCGCGGTCCTGTCTTGTTCGCCATGCTAGGCAATATGGGGGTCACTGAGCACGCCGATTACACAACCCTAAAGTCACACCAAGCGCTGGTGAACTTTGAAGAGATGATCGCCAATACTCGCCAACTGGTATTGAGCGATGCGCGCTCTGAACAAGAAGCGGTAGAAGGAATGCGCTGGGTAATGCGCCTGGCCGCACAAGCCAGTGAACTCGCCGGCGACGCCAACGCCACACTTCCTCACTTTCAACGAATGGATACCTTGAAAAGGAAACTCGGCGGGGACAATCCTGACGCCGAGTACGAACACGCATGGATTAACGGTAAGTACGATTACATTATCACCGGCAATGTCGGTACCGTACGCTACCTCGGTTTCACTATTAATGCAGGCCAAGGTGCTAACCCAAGACGCAACGTTGATTACATTAGCGACAAAATGCTCACCAAAGACAGTGAAGGAAACTTCACTCTTATTCTGTCGAAAGAAAAACCCGAACAATCCGGCGACTGGATCCAAATTCCTAAAGATGCGTCCGGCATACTGGTACGCCAATACATTGCAAACCGCAGCACAGAAATTCTTCCTTCATTAAATATAAAGGTTTTCGGTGAGCAACCCGACTATGCGCCAGCCGGCGACAGTGAGGTTGCAGCACTTATCGAAGGTGCCAGTTACACCGTGCTGAAGTTGTCGACTTTACATCGCTACATATTGCCCGAGCTTATGCAGCAGACCAACGCATTCATACGAGCAACCTCTGAGGATTTTGGTGATGACATCGCTGGCACCGACAACTTATACATGTTGGGCAGTTATCAACTAAATGATGACGAAGCCTTGGTTGTAAAGGTGCAACCGCCTCAGACACGCTATTGGAATTTGGCACTTGAGTCTCGCTGGCATGAATTGAACGATTATCTGCACCGACCGATATCGCTAACCTTGGAGGAGGTAGAGTACAGCTCCGATGGATCGGTTGAGTTTATCGTGGCGCATAAGGACCCAGGCCACCCAAACTGGTTAGATACTCGAAAACATAACTTCGGTTTTATGACCTTGCGCTGGTTGGACAGCAAGGGGCAAGATGTGCCGATGCCCGATATTAAGAAAGTAACATTCAATGAGCTTTAAGTTATGGATAGACGGAGACGCCTGTCCTGTCGTCATAAAGGAAATACTCTTCCGAGCGGCAGATAAGCGCCAAGTGGAAACTATCTTAGTCGCCAATCAGTATGTGCGCACCCCTCCATCAAAGTTTATTCGCAGCATGCAGGTGGCCAGCGGCTTTGATGCAGCAGACGATGAGATAGTCGAATTGCTGGAAGCCGGAGACTTGGTAATCACCAGTGATATTCCACTCGCTGCCGATGTACTGGCAAAAGGCGGCCATGCACTTAGCCCACGAGGCAGCATGCACACACAAGAAAACATCAAACAGCGCTTAAACATGCGCGACTTTAACGAATCATTACGTGCCAGTGGCATTAACTCACGTGGGCCTGACGCAATGAATCAGTCGGACCGCCAGCAGTTTGCCAATCAGCTGGATCGATTTATTACTCGGGCCAAGCAAAGCTAAATCGCTCATTAGCGGGCGAGAAGTCAATATCGGCAAACCTCGACATTTCAAATTCAAGCAATCTACTGCTGAGTTCAGAACCTATCTGGCGTACTCCCGTCGCTTTTGGAACACTAAGAACGCAAAACCGATAAAAAAGGATCGGTTTACCGACCGCTGATGAGCTAACGCTTGTTTTATGATGCACCTTATGATTCTATGCGCGAAGCGCGAATATGGACAAAACTTTATTGAACAATAAGTGTCATTTTGCGGCTGATAAAGAGCGATAAAAAAACTGACAATACGCTCTAGAACTAAAACAGAGCAGGCTATTTCTTGCTTATAAATTACGCAATATTATGCACGAGGATACACATGTCTAAATTTCCATTTCGGCCTGCTACGCGCTTAGCGTGCGCAGTAGCCGCTACCATAGGCGTACATACGTCATCGATAAGCGCCCAGGAAGAAGTAATTATTGAAGAAACCGTTACCGTTGGCACACGCGGCAAGCCTAGGTCAGCAACGGATTCTCCTGCACCAGTCGATGTATTCGGCGGCTCAGACTTCAGTAACCAAGGCGATACAGATGTAAACAATCTGCTGAGAAATGCCGTTCCATCATATAACGTTAACGATCAGCCGATCAGCGACGCGGCAACTTTAGTTCGTCCAGCAAACTTGCGCGGCCTAGCACCTGACCACACTTTGATATTGGTCAATGGCAAAAGGCGTCATCGTGCGTCGGTTATAACCTGGCTTGGCAACGGTATCTCAAACGGTTCGCAAGGTCCTGATACGGCAGCCATTCCAGCGCTCGCTTTAAAAACAGTTGAAGTGTTGCGTGATGGCGCGGCGGCTCAATACGGTTCTGACGCTATTGCCGGCGTAATGAACTTCAACCTTAAAGATGCTAACGAAGGCGGCACTATAGAAGTGCGATACGGTCAGTTCTCTGAAGGTGACGGAGAGTCAGTTACCATCGCGGGTAACGTTGGTCTTCCTTTAGGTGATAGCGGCTTCATTAACATTACTGCGGAATACGGTAATTCTGATGACACTAGTCGTTCGGAACAACGCGCAGACGCACAAAGCCTGATTGATGCAGGCTACCAAGGCGTACCAGCACCCGCCATGATTTGGGGTCTGCCAATTGTGGATGACAACATTAAGCTGTGGGCAAACTTTGGTTTTGATCTTGGTGAAGGCACTGAAATATACGGCCATACCAACTACAACAGCAAATCAGTTGACGGCGGATTTTTCTATCGTAACCCAACCAACCGTGGAGCTGTTTACAGTAACGACGGTGGCGAGACTTTGTTGATTGGCGATCTGACACCTGGCGCAGGAACAACCTGTCCTACCGTAGGTTTTGAAGCAGACGGTGTTACCCCCGATGCCAACTTTGCTCAAGTTGTGGCCGACCCAGAGTGTTTTTCGTTTCAGGAAACTATTCCCGGCGGTTTCACACCACGCTTCGGCGGTGATGTAACCGACATGTCTTTCCTCGCGGGTGTTCGTGGTGAAACCGACAGTGGCCTTTTATGGGACATAAGCGCTTATTACGGCAATCACGAATCTGATTTCTTTATCAACAATACGGTTAACGCCAGCCTTGGGCCAAATACGCCACGCGATTTTGACCCAGGCTCATACGAGCAAACCGATACCAACTTGAACGCCGACTTCAGCTACGCAATAAGCGAAACGGTTAACCTTGGTTTTGGCGCTGAGTATCGTGTTGAAGAGTTCACCATTGGAGCAGGTCAGGTTGAGTCGTTTACTGCGGGTCCATTGGCTGACCAGGGCTTTAGCACTTCTTCGAACGGCTTCCCGGGCTTCCCGCAAGTTACTTCGGGTTCTTTTGATCGATCAAACTACGCCGCTTATGTAGACGCAGAGTGGGACGCAACTGACGATTTGTTGGTTCAAGCTGCTGTTCGTTTTGAAGACTTCGAAGACTTTGGTACAACCACTAACTTTAAGTTAGGCGCTAACTACCATGTCACCGATAACTTCGGTGTTCGTGCTACTTACGCTACTGGCTTCAAAGCGCCTACGCCTGGGCAGTCTAATGCGTCTAACACCTCTACTGAACTAACCGGCGGAGTGTTGGTAAACAACGGTACTATACCTGCGACTAACCCAGTGGCTTTAGCTAACGGCAGTCGCCCACTTGAGCCAGAAGATTCAACCAGCATAGCGCTTGGCATGTTCTTTAATGTTGGCAATTTCGATGTCACCATCGACTATTTCAACATTGATGTAGAAGATCGATTGAATTTGTCGTCTGAAGTAGTTTTATCAGCTGCGCAAATAGCACAGCTAGTAGCAGATGGAGTGCCGGGAGCTGGAGACCTTACTCAATTTCGCTTCTTTAGTAACGACTTCGACACCAATACCAGTGGTGTTGATATCATCGTTTCAACTAGCACAGAATGGTTAGGTGGTACAACTGACTGGAACTTGGCTTTCAATCATACAAAAACGGATGTTGAACGATTCAATCCTGATACTATCGGACCTTTGCGTCTTCGTCAGATCGAAGAAACAACGCCTGACACTCGCTGGAATCTGTCAGCTAACCACAACATCGGTGCATTCCGAGTGTTAGCACGCGTTAGCTTCTACGACGAGTGGTTCGACAGCTTTGAGAACGACGTATTTGGTTCTGATGCTGTTTTCGATTCAGAGTACATAGTTGACCTAGAGGCAGCTTATGACATTAATGAGCAATCCAGCATCTTGATTGGCGCAAACAATGTGTTCGATAATAACGGGCAGAAGGCGACCGACGTTAACAACCTCGGCTCTAACTCAGCCTTGGTACTAGGTAACACTTACAGCCAATACTCTCCTTTTGGTATAAGTGGCGCTTATTGGTACGCGCGTTACCAATACAACTTCTAGTGAGTTAACACTGGAAGTGATTAGAAGGGCGCATTGTGCGCCCTTTTTTTTGCATAAGTGAAACGTAGACATAAGTGAAACGTAGACATGGTTGAAACGTAGAATTAGCAGAAAGGTGAAAGTAGGAGACTCATAAAAGTGGAACAGTTTACCCATCGCATTGCCAAAGAGTTCGATGTGCCCGTCATTATTGATTTAATGCGCGCCTCAATTGCAGAGAATATGAAGCCGTTTTTGTCAGCTTCAGAAATTGTGGCTGCACAAGAGACGATGGGCATTGATTACACTCTTATAGAAGATGGCACCTACTTTGTTATTGAAACCGCTCTACAGTGCGAAAAAACAGCGCAAGACAAAGTCGTGGTGGTTGCCTGCGGCGGATGGGGTAAGCGCAAAACGCTTTATGGTGGCGAGCACACGGTCGGGCGCGACGACAGCTTGAGCAACCCGGACGTTGACGCCGCACGCATTCGGGCCATGTACACACACCCTGATTGGATAAGACGGGGCATAGGGTCACTGCTGTTAGAGTTAGGTGAAAACGCGGCGCGAGAAGCCGGTTTTAAAACCATCGAATTGGGTTCAACAATTCCAGGTGAGCCGCTTTACTTGGCCCGTGGTTACAAGGAGCTAAGCCGCAAGACTCAGATTGGAGCAAATGGTTCTGAAAATGTAATTATCAAAATGGAGAAAGTGCTATAAACGAAAAAAGGCCCCTGAAGATTTTGCCAGTGAACTAGACAGGAGCCACCTGCAGAAGAGAGATTGATTCGATCGCCCTAGGGGCCGCTCTCACGTCCCAAATGCTGGCGCATTTTGTCGAACGAGACCTCTCTTCATATCGCAGAACGAATCACATACAAAAAAGGCCCCGAATGGGGCCTTTTTTGTATGTGGCGCGCCCTGAGAGATTCGAACTCCCGACCACCTGGTTCGAAGCCAGGTACTCTATCCAGCTGAGCTAAGGGCGCTGAAAGCTATTGAAACTATATTGTAACGTGTTATCCACCTGGTTCGAAGCCAGGTACTCCCTCTTTATTTGAGCTGAGCTAAGGGCGCTGAAAACTAAATTATATTGTAACGTGTTATCCACCTGGTTCGAAGCCAGGTACTCTCTCTTTATTTGAGCTGAGCTAAGGGCGCTGAAAACTAAATTATACTGTAAATCATCCTCCTGGTTCGAAGCCAGGTACTTTCTCTTTACATTGAGCTGAGCTAAGGGTGCTGAAAACCAGAAGGCGTGCACTATACACCAAAATTACTCATCAAAAAATAAGCGAATCTCACTTTCCAGCTCCATCGTGTCTTCATAGCCGCAGTTGATCAGCTCTTTACAAAAATCGCTTTCAAACAGCAGGTAGCTCGCGAGGCTGCCGCCGCCACCTTTACGAGTCGCACCCATAACTTTCATTAGGCCTCGCATAGCGGGTGGCAAATCGGGTACATGTTTAGCGGCCAGCTCATCGAATTCGATCGATGGGTTGATGGCCAGTAAATCAATAGTCTTTAATCCATCAGTATCGGCATTAGGGTTTTCCAGCTGCACCATACCGAGTAGGTTGTTAACCCGCATCATGTGCTCAAGATCGGCCTCCATGCTGTCGATGAAGGCGCTCTTGAAGATATGCCCGGCAATTTGCGCTAGCGACGGCGAATGCGTTTCTGGTTGATGTTTTATTTTCACTCGGGCGTTTCCGCTCACGCCAATGACCAATAGGCGATTGGCACCCAAACGAATCGCAGGGTTCAGGGGTGACAGCTGACGCAAAGCGCCATCACCAAAGTATTCACGGCTAAGCAGCTCTGCCGGGAAGATGGTAGGAATGGCTGAAGAAGCAAGTAAATGACCTACGCTCAGTTCAGCCGGTACGCCAACATGCCTAAGACGCCGCCACTTCTCTAGCTCTTCACACCCTTGAAAGAAGGTAACACATTCACCTGACGTATACCCTGTGGCCGTTACTGCCACTGCGTCCAGGTAGCCTGCATCTATGCGGCGTTGAATATTTCCAAACTTCACCCTAGAGCTTAGAAGCTGTCTGAGAGGCTCGTTATCTAATAATGAGACAGGCCGGGTTTTACCAATGCCTTCGTTAAACAACGAACCCACTAAACGACCTAGGCTATAGGCTACGTCTTTACGGCCACATTTATAAATTATATCGACATGCAGACTGTTCCATAGCCGCTCAACCTTCTTAACCGCTAGGCGAAAATTATTCGCAGACGAGGCCAGTGCCACTGCATTTATTGCACCGGAAGAAGTGCCACTGATTACCGAGAAGGGGTTGTGCGCGTTCTTGGGCCTGAGGTCGCCAATCGCCTTAAGCACTCCGACCTGATAGGCGCCACGCGCACCACCGCCTGATAAGACCAGGCCAGTTTTCACAACTACTTCAGTTTGAAGCTTTTATGGATATCTTTGGCGCGCGCAATATTTACCACGTCCATGCCTTGTAGAGCGTAGTTAGCCGTAATCAGCTTGCCACTACAATACATGTAAAAATCCACATTAGTGCCTTCACGTTCGGGCTTAAAGTACGCCAGGTAGTCAACAGTACAGCCTTTACGCTTGTATCGCGCCGACTCTTGAATAGCGCCGCCACGTGCAGTTACTTCTTTGGTGGCTTCGCCAATCAACTCATCACTGAGCTGTTCCGTGTACTTTTTATCTTTGCTTTTTCCTACATGGAATAACACAAACGCACGATCGTCCCGATTGCCATAACTGTAATAGTATTTGTCATCGTCCTGGCCGGCTTTCATTTCAGCCCAGCCTGGGCCCATCTTTATTTTAAATACTCGATTTTCGGTCGCTTGCGCCTGCGCTTGAACAGCCACTAGCAACACAATAGAACATAGTCTCAAGAATCTCATGAGGGCAGTCTCCGCTGGTCACACACGAGTCGATTATAGGTGAACGTTAGCGACCTTTAGAGTATTGAATTCGGCATTACTTGGCAGGCAGCGCTTCTCTGAAGAATCCTTCGGTAGCGCTATCCCCTGGATAGAAGGCTTCCACTCGCAGCTCATCAGCGGTTATATCTTGCGCCGTACCGAAAGTAGAGATTACTGAAAAAAGGCTTAATTGCAGGTCGCCACTTTTTAGCTCCAGTGGAAGCACTGGCAATAATTGCTCATCGAGCGATGCACCGTCTGGAAGTTCCCCCGCGCACTTAAGCATTTTGTTTAGTTGAATTAGATATTCTGCGTTACCGCATTCTTGTGCTTCGTTTTTTAATCGTCGAACAAATGCCGGCGCTACTTGCTCCCAATTTTTGATGTACTGGCGAAAACCATCTGGGTGCAGAGTTTGCGCGGCCAGGTTATTAGCCGCCTCCTCACCAAGATCGCGTTTAAGTTGTTCACAAGGTCCCGCCAGAGAAAATAACAAGCTACCTGATTCATTCATCATCACTACGTTCCAGAACCGATCAACCACAATGGCCGGCAGTGGGTCATGATGAGTCAACACGCGATTCAGCGCATCTAGAACCGGTGCCATATCCGGTTCCTGCAAAGACCGCTCTGTATACATCGCAGCGAAGCCAGCAGACTGTAACAACGTGTTGCGTTCACGGAGAGGAATATCCAAGGCTTCCGATAAGCGTACTACCATTTCGCGGCTGGGCTTACTGCGGCCCGTTTCCAACCAGCTGATATGCCGCTGCGACACATTTGCCTCCATCGCTAATTCCAGTTGCGATAGCTTGCGATATTGTCGCCACTCTCGGCAGTTGGAATGAAAATTCTGCCCTGCTGCTATCCCATTCATAACCGCTCCTTTATTACCGGCTTTTACCCAGTTCTGGCCCATTCTTGCGCTTTAGTGTCCCACATTCAATAACCCCCCAGGTAATTGCAATAATTCAGCTATGAGCGCAAATTGACCCTAAGTTCTATACAAAACGGAGATTATGATGACCATGAAAACCATTGCCCTTATCTTACTTGTGCCGTTCTTGGCTTTAACCGCCTACGCGATAGCAGATGTTGGCTACATTGGGATATTTGAATTGCTTGTGAATAGCTCAGCTGGCTGGCAGGTGTTTGCAGACTTAGCCATTTCCTTGGTTCTGGTGTGCTGTTGGGTCGTTGTGGATGCAAAAAAGAACGGCCGCAATCCCTGGCCCTATCTAGTCGCCACCTTGTTTGTTGGCTCAATTGCACCGCTGTTTTACCTAGCTCTCTCCAAAAGCAAGTAAGTACACTTAAGGAGTAGGATCGGTCCAAACCGCGAATTCATTACCGCTTGGCTCGGTAAAATGAAATCGCCGCCCGCCCGGGAAGTCAAACAGAGGGGTGACAATGTCGCCCCCTGCGCCACGTACCTTTTCTTCTGTAGAGCCGATATCTGAACTGTAGAACACTATAAGCGCACTGCCAGTCGCTGCGGTGGCCACTTTGTCATCCGTGTAGAACCCGCCATCCAAACCTTCATTCGAAAACGCGGCGTAGTCCGGGCCATAATCCTCAAAAGCCCAATTAAAAGCCTGCGTGAAGAAGGCCTTGGTGGCCGCAATGTTGCGGCACGGAAACTCTACATAATTCATTTTTTCATGTTCGTTCATGGCTTTCTTCCTTTTGGTTCACGGCTATTTTCGTTCTGGCTCATGACGAAAGTCCATCTGAGACTTTAATAAAACTGCCGATAGCATAAGACGCGCTATTACTTGTCCAAAGTATAACGGCTTCTGTGGCCTTGCCGGCCATTGCGCAAAGTGCGCTCCGACGAGGCTTGTTTCAATTTTCGATTTATTGTGGTGACGGTACCACCCAGCTGATCAAGAACCAACTCCAGGATCGCTTTACGTTATCGACTCGGCACACACAGTGATTTATCTATGCGCTAGTGCTTACAAAGCTTCCCTGCTGGGCCGTAAAACGTAGGCTGAGGAATTGGGCACCAAGCAGAAAACCCGCATCAGCAGACGCGCAATGCGCGACTTTGGCCACGGCGCTAAACAACTGACATTCTATTTTAACAAGGTGCCCCGCCTGCAAAGCGACCGGAAATCGAAACTGCAATCCATTCAGCGAAAGGTCCGCCAACACTGCGGCTTGTTTTTCTCCAGGCCAGAAAGCATAAACCTCAAGTGGGCAGTAATTCGGTTGGCGCTGAATACCACGCTTGCCTTCACTTTCCATCACCGTGGCATCAAGTAACTGCAATGGACTGGCACAGGCTAGGCAATCACTTTGCTCACTAATGTTCCCCACGTAAGGTTTCGCGCAAAACAAACATGCCGGACCAGCATTGGTCGCGCCGTCATTGGCGCTTTGTGATGGTTGTTCGGAGCCGTTGTTGGCGGGTTCTTCGGTGTGTGTATTTTCATCCCTGCTTGTATCCGCCCCTTGATCCGCCTTTTCACTGGCATCGCTTTGCTCATCTGCACCGGGAGAGCTCGACTCTTCGAAGCCGGCTCGCTGCGACTTAGACTGCTCGGCGGTGTCCGCCATTGTGCGCTCCCGCAGCAACCGTTCGTCGTACACGGCGCGCATTTTCGGGTCGCACAAAACAGAGTAAGCCTCATTGATTACAGCGGCGTCCCACTCGTCACCGCCCAAATCAGGATGCTTTTTTAGCTTTTGCATAATCGTGCGGTAGCTCATGCGAATAAGCTCCACCGGCGCATCGGGCTGCACATGTAAGATGCGATAGAAATTACGCTTATTCTTCATTTCTGTGGACTGTCCTAAGCTGGCTTATGCGAATCTTATCGGCCGCCATCGTACTTCGCTGATGCAGTTCAGCCGATATTCAGTCTTTATAGCGTAAAGTGCGAAAAATCTCACAGAAAAGGCAGTGTGATATGGCAGATTTTCACCGAAAAATGGTGCAAAATTCCCGTTGTTCAAAAGTTCGAGCGCAATGCGCGGCAAAAACAGTTGCTGCAGCTCAAACTGCACAAACAATGGAGGTTGATAAGGACATGAAACAACTAAGCCTATTAGTTGATGTTGCCGCAGTGAGCGTTTTCGCTTACGCACTGTGGATCGTCGTTTCAGAAACGTACTCGATTTTAGCTCTTTAACTCTCTGCTTCGGTAGCTCTTTTTGTTAAGAGGAAACGCTGCTGAGAGACAACACCCTAATTTGTCGGGCCTTATGACAAAATCGTGAAATCGCCGTCGTGTAGAAGCACCATTGCATAGCCTGCTACTCGACCTTGTTCTGATCTACCGACGACGAGCATTTTTCACTTATACAGTCCGAACCCTCACTGAGGGTTCGGCTTTTTTTTGCATGACTTTTTACATCTGCGGAATGCTGGCCAAATCAATTGGTAGCTCTGCACGACCATAGCGCTGGGCTCTGTCTGTCAATTGTGCTTCAGCGCTTTCAACACCAATCATAATAATAAACCGTTGGTCCTTAACGCCATCAACCGCGAAACGGCCCAAATCATCCAGGTCCTGGAATTGCAATTCCATTCCAGCATCGGCAGCCGCCTTCTTGAATTCAGCTACTGTAGGCGCAGGTATCCAGGGCTTCTCGCGCTGCAGATCTTCTGGACGATTGCGCTCAGGACGCCAAATTCCAGTATCCAAAATACCCCCTGAGGGATAGAAGATAGACGCGCGCAGCTCGGTACCCTCAGTTTCTAATTGCGCGCCCAAGCACTCGGTAATGGTTGAAACAGCTGCTTTGCTTGATGCGTACACACTTTGATACGGCAGCGGCGAAATGCCACCGTCGCCAGAAGAGGTATTAATAACATGACCCGCTTCTCCTGATTCGATCATTCGCGGCACAAAGGATTGAATACCGTGAATCACGCCCATCACATTCACCCCGTGCACCCAGCGCCAGTCATTGGGCGTGGTTTCCCACACATTGGCCGACGGCGCGGCAACACCAGCGTTGTTAAACAATGCATGGCATGCGCCGTGCGTTTCATATACATGTGCTGCCAGTGCTTCAACTGACTCGGCGCTGGACACATCCACCACGAAGCCGCTGGCTGCATCATTGCTTAATTCGCCCAGCACGCTGTCTAAAGCACTCTGCTCAACGTCGGCAATCACTACTTTCGCACCGTCTGCCAACAAAGCTTTTACAATGCCCTTACCAATACCGCCTGCGCCACCGGTTACAACCGCGACTTTACCGTCAAAACTGTCTAATCCTGCCATGTTATTTCCTCTACTGAGCGTGGTGACTTTAATTCGCATTGATTCTAGTGCTCAGTTATCCAAAGAGCCAGATCAGCAACGTGTCGGAATGTTTAAAGGCGGCGAGAATACGCCATTTGATACAAGCGCTACGAGCTCACAAAGCGCCGCTAGGGCGCTGTAGCAGTAAGCACTGCCCTACGCGGTGCAGGGTAGCCCTCTATTGTTTTGGACCTGTCGACAGGGTCGAGAAAGTCGCTCAGCGATTCAAAGGTCATCCATTCAGTAGAGCGTTGCTCTTCCAAACTGGTCACCGACACATCGACCAACTGCACATCGCGAAATTTCATTTTTGTTAGCCACCCAGTTAAACTGCTAACGCTAGGAATAAACCAAACGTTGCCCATTTTTGCATAGCGTCCAACCGGCACCAAGCAGTCTCCTGCTGACTCATCAATCACTAAAGTTTCCAGCACAAGCTGGCCACCAGAACGCAAGGCCTCGCGAAGGCTTTGTAAATGTTCGAAAGGAGAGCGTCGGTGATAAAGTATGCCCATAGAAAACACGGTATCAAATGCCCGCAAATTATTCGGTACTTGTTCTATCCTTTGTGGCACCACCCATACTCTTGGGTTTTGAATGTAACGTTGTAGCACCCAGTACTGCATAACAAATAAAGGCGTGGGCTCAATGCCAATTGTTAAGGCAGCGTTCTCTCCACCCATACGCCAACAGTGATAACCGCTGCCGCAGCCAACATCAAGAACTGTGCGTCCAGCGAGAGGTTCAATTGCATCTACCACTCGCGACCACTTCAGGTCCGAACGCCACTCGGTGTCTATCTCAACGCCTGCCAAGCAGAAAGGGCCTTTACGCCAAGGGTGGAATTGTTTGAGCTGCTCGCGTAAAGCGTCAGGATCGCTGTATCTTCCAAGAACGCTCACTAAGGCGCTATTCAAATCAACAGCATCAACATCAATAGCGGGCAACTCTTGCAGCGCCTGTAACCAACGCGGCAAGTCGCCATAACGTGTCAGACTTAGGTTTTCCGTTATTTGGCTATGCAGGGCGTCAACCCATCGCTGCAAGTCGGTGCCCTGCAAGGCGTCAATCAACGGTTGATAGTTAAGTCCCGAGAAATCGTCCAGAGCCGGTTCATGCTGCAGCATTACTTAAAGGCCAGCAGCGACGCAAAGTTTAAACACTGAAACCACAGCTCTACGCGCTGGAAACCAGCGTCACGCAGTCTTGCTACGTGCACTTCAAGTGTTTCTGGTATTAGCACATTTTCTATCGCGGCACGCTTCTGGCTAATTTCTAAATCGCTGTAGCCTTTGGACCGCTTAAATTCATGATGAAGGTCGCTGAACAATTCGTTCACAGGATTATCATCAAAGGCTATTTTTTCAGAAAGAATTAGAACGCCACCGCTGTTCATACCGCCTGCAAGGTGGGCGAGCAAGGTGCTGCGCTTCTCAGGCCTTACAAACTGCAAAGTGTAATTCAATGCTATTAAAGAAGCGTTACTCACTTCAACATCGCATATATCAGCGTGCAGTAAGCGAACCGATTGCTGTACACGTTCACGCTCAAGAATTGTTTTGGCCTGCTCCAGCATGTCCGCTGAATTGTCGATCGCGATGATCTCGCACGAACTTTGCGATTCATTAAGTGCCTTTGCCATTGATAAAGACGTTGCACCCAAAGAACAACCCAAGTCGTATAGCCGTGTTTCTGGCTGAGCAAAACGTTGTGCTAGAAACCCACTCATTGCAACAACGCTGGCGTAACCAGGCACTGAACGCGAAATCATGTCGGGAAATACAGAGGCTACTGCGGCATCGAATGAAAAGCCCGAAACGTCTTCTAGCGGCTTCGCAAATATTTGGTCCTTGGCGCTCATGCTCGTTTCTATTTATCTTGTTACTTGCGCTTCTATATGCGTTTTCATCTACGTTTCTTGGGCCCCTGAGCAGACGTAGGTCGGCTGCTCCATTGGCTGCCGCGCGCCGCGTTCATCTTTTTGCCTTGCCCTGCACGCATCTGGCGGCCCCTGCCGCTGCGCGCCGACTGCTCGCTTGGCACCAAATGGTCATCGCCATCGCCGATCAGATCCTGACGTTTCATTTTAATCAGGGAATCGCGCAGGTAACCCCAGTTCTTGTCATCGTGGTAGCGAAGAAATGCTTTCTGTAGACGGCGTTGCTCAATAGTGCGCGCAGCGAATACTTTCTCACCCCGTTTGTAATTCAATTTCTTTAATGGATTTCGACCCGAATGGTACATCGCCGTGGCAAGCGCCATGGGTGATGGGTAAAACGTTTGCACTTGATCAACTCGAAACTTGTTCTTTTTCAGCCACAAGGCGAGCTTCAACATGTCGTCGTCTGTGCTGCCCGGGTGCGCTGCAATAAAGTAAGGAATTAAGTACTGTTCTTTACCGGCTTTGCGCGAATATTTTTCAAACAGTCGCTTGAACTCATGATACGAACCCATACCAGGCTTCATCATTTTTTGCAGCGTGTGGTCTTCGCTGTGTTCAGGTGCAATTTTTAAGTAGCCGCCCACATGGTGAGTAACCAGCTCTGCCACATACTCTTCGTCAAGCACCGCCAGGTCATAGCGTAATCCGGAGGCTATCAATACTCGTTTTATGCCAGGAATGGCGCGCGCTTTTCTATAAAGCTGTGTGGTGGGAGCATGATCTGTTTTCAGACTTTTGCAAATAGTAGGGTACACGCAGCTTAGCCGGCGACAATTAGCCTGAGTGACATCGTCTTTGCAATTCAGCTCATACATGTTGGCGGTTGGACCACCAAGATCAGAAATGCTACCAGTAAAGCCAGGCACTTTATCGCGAATTTGCTCTATCTCGCGCAATATAGATTCTTCAGAACGACTTTGAATGACTCGGCCTTCATGCTCGGTGATCGAACAGAAAGTACAACCACCGAAACAGCCGCGCATGATATTAACGGATGTTTTAATCATGTCGTACGCAGGAATATTATTATCGCCGTACACCGGGTGCGGTATGCGTTGATACGGTAGATCAAACACTGAATCCATTTCTTCGGTCGTTAATGGAATCGGTGGGCGCGTTACCCAAATTTCCTTGCTGCCGTGTTTTTGAACTAATACTCGCGCATTGTGAGGGTTGCTTTCCTGATGCAACACTCTGGATGCATGCGCATACAACACGGCATCGCCTTTAACTTTTTCAAAAGAGGGTAAGCGCACATAAACATCAGTATTTGCATCGAGCTTACTCAGCTCTTTGGTACTGAGCGGCATTGGAATAATACGAACTACATCAGTATCGCCATCACTGCCGCTATCACTTGCGTCTTTATCCCCATCACTGGCGCAACTTGCGCCTTCCTTATCAAGCATTTGATAGGGGTTGGGTATTTTGTCGATGTTACCGGGCCAATCTATACGGGTTGAATCTACCTCTACCCATCCTCCAGGCACAGAGTCTAACTGCAATGCTATCCCGCGCACGCTACGAAGGTCGTCCATCGTGCGACCGGCAGACAGTTTATGTGCCACTTCAGCTATTGCTCGCTCAGCATTCCCGTATAGCAGCACATCAGCTCCTGAATCGATAAGCACAGAACGACGCACTTCATCATCCCAATAGTCATACTGGGCAATACGGCGCAGGCTGGCTTCAATGCCACCAATAACAATGGGAGTATTTTTATAGGCTTCTTTGCAGCGCTGGCTGTAAACGATCACCGAGCGGTCTGGCCTACTTCCGCCTTCGCCACCGGCTGTGTACGCATCGTCGCTGCGCATTCGGCGGTCGGCGGTATAGCGATTTATCATCGAATCCATATTACCGGCCGTCACACCAAAAAATAGATTCGGCTCGCCCAGCGCGGTAAATGCCTCAGCGCTGCGCCAATCTGGCTGGCTAATAATTCCTACCCTAAACCCCTGCGACTCCAGGTAGCGCCCAATAACCGCCATACCAAAGCTGGGGTGGTCAACATAGGCATCACCCGTAACGATAATAATGTCACAGCTGTCCCAGCCAAGCTGGTCCATCTCACTACGCGACATTGGTAAAAATGGGGCTGTGCCGTAACACTCGGCCCAATATTTTGGGTAAGAGAAAAGCTGCGGGGCCTTACTGGGTTGTATGAGCATAATTTACAGAAGAAACGGACTGCGTGGACCGCGAAATCGCGGCTGCGATCGCCCGTATTATTGGCGGCGGCCAGTATACAGTAGCTACTGCTAAGGCGTTAGCCGGCTCTAACCAGAAAATCGCTTCCCAGAGTGGAAACCGACGACAGGTGCAGGGATGGACCCAAAGCACTGCGTGAGGCCCGCTCTAGAAATGGGCAGGTGCCCATGTCTAGAGATAAAACGCCCTCAGATAAAGAAGTCCTGGTTATCCATACCCAATTGCGTGCTGCCGTAGTTTCTAGAGAAGCTCGCGGGGTTATTCGCAACATGCGCTCGCGCCGTGTGAATATCCAGGAATCGCTGCTGAATCTCGCTACCAAGGAATACAGAGCGACCACCAGCAACTTCAAACAAGCTGTCGACAATAGCAATGCTTTTCTCAATAACCAGCGAGGCCTGATAGCGGTATTTAATGCGGTCCTGCATTGGGATCTCTTCCCCTGCATTAACGCACTGCATAATGTGCTGCATGTTGCGCTCAAGCACTACTTCCATTTCATCAATGCCGTTTAGCGCTTTGGCTACCCGTTCTTGGGTGGCCAAGTCGCCAGCAAGCTTGGTTGGGTCGCCGCTGGCGCTGCCCATAACGGCTTGTTTGTATAGCTCCAGTGCAGCTTTGCAGGCACCAATGGCAGGTGTGCAGACTGTGCGAGAGAATATTTGCGCCCAAGGCACTCTATACAACGGGGCTTTGTTTTCAGCCAGCCCTGGGTTGCTCTTCACCAGGAAGCCATCCATTTGTTTGTGTGTGCGATGTTCAGGGACAAAACAGCTTTCTATCACGATGTCGTTACTGCCAGTACCTTGTAAGCCCATCGCATTCCATGTGTCTTCAATCACATAGTCGCCTTTTGGAACTAAGAAGGTTCGATAACCTTCCCCTGGAATAATTCCACCCAGCAATACCCAGGAGCAATGGCCGGAACCACTGGACCAACCCCAACGACCGCTGAAATTGAAGCCGCCATCAACCACTTCTACTTTGCCCATAGGTGCATAGGAAGAGCTAACTCGAGTGTGCACGCTCTCACCCCACACGTCCTCTTGAGCCTGGTTCGGCATCAGCGCTAGCTGGAAGCTATGCACAGCGATAATTCCACAAGCCCAGGCAGACGACATGCAACCTTCAGCCATAGCCGCTGACATCTTGAAGAAGTCATCGGGGTCGAGCTCAAATCCACCCCAGCGCTCTGGCTGTAGGGCCAGAAAAAACCCTAATTCTTGTAATTCATCTACAGTATCTTGATGAACCTGCCGATCAGCGATGGTTTGGGCTGCACGTTCTCGTAAACGCGGTTGCATTTCAATGATCGATTGCAGCATATTAGCCGCTATTTCTTGTTTTTTTGTGTCATTTGCCGCCATGTGAGTCTCCTAAACGATTGATGACTGAATTCATCAGCTAGTTCTTACACAGGCTATATTAAAAGACTTGGCGCGGTAAAACAGTTAAATATCGAATACCCGACACGAGGCGCATGGCCTCGCTCGTTTTCGATTTTGGAATGCGATTTCAGTTGCTGGGAAGGTGCAGCCAAATCTTAGCCAGAGTAGCTGCGTAAGCTGCGATGTTTACCGCAGCTTACTATGGGCACAAGTAGACGAGCTAGGAACCAATACGCTTCATATCGGTGATCTCACCTTGGTTTTTGCTCACTTTGCACATCGCTTTGATCATCTCATCGTCTCCATTACGCATTTTCAGCCAAATTCGAATATAGCGCCCAGCTTGGCTCATTTGCCAAAAGTGGGCCTTCCCAGACGCCACTTCAAACTGTTCTTCCGCGTGCTCAATACACTGGCTAATAGCCTCATTTGTGCGCTCGGAGGCCGCTGAGGCGCTTAAGGGCAGAGCGGTCAGTATCAATAGTCCAACTGTGTTTCGTATCTTCATCATCATATCCTCTATTGCCAGAGCTAAGCCTGCGTGGCGTTTGCATCAGGTACCGACAAAGATTAGTATGTGCATTATTTCGCGTATATAGATATTTTTATATATCTGATCTGCATATATGCACGAGACTTAACAGTGTGTGCTGAAAGCCAAAATACGCCATTGTTGTTGGGAGGAGAGTTATGCGAACTTTGGATTGGAACGATTTACGCTATTGCCTGGCCATTGTTGAGGAAGGCTCGGTGACAGCCGCAGCCAAAGCGCTAGGCGTAAACCATACCACCGTGTCACGACGGATAAGCGCACTGGAAACACAATTAGGAGCCCCGCTCTTTGACAGATCCAATTCTGGCTGGCTAATAAGTCCATTGGGTGAATCAATTCTGCCCGAGGCTTCGCAGATGCGTGAGTCGGCTCAGGCAATTAGTCGCATGGTCACCGCTGATCGCAAGGAGTTAAGTGGTCTTATTAGAGTAACAACCGTAGACGCATTTTTGCAGCGCAGCATTACGCCCGGCTTAAAAGAGTTTTCAGCCCTTTACCCCGATATAGACATAGAGCTTATTGTAGGCAACGAAATATTGGACCTTGCCAGTCATGATGCAGATATTGCTTTTCGCGGCACGGATACCCCACCACCCAATGTGGTAGGTACACGCGTTGGTTACTTCGCGCTGGGTCTCTACTGTACGTCAGAAGTGTATGAACAGTACCTGGAAAATCCCTCTTTGGTGTACGGCATATCCTGGTCCGGCGACGGCACAACAAAGCCAGATTGGATGACCCAACATTTCAGCGATATGCGTTTACGCTATAGAGTTGGCTCATTAAACAGCATCTACGACCTGGCCAGAAATGGACTTGGTATGGCTGAATTGCCATGCGCTATGGGAGATATCTCACCGCGTTTAATGCGCGTACCAGGCATGCCAATAACCAAGGGGCCTGGCCTGTGGGTGCTGTCGCACATAGATTTACGCACCACGGCACGGATTAGAATTTTCAAAGACTTTATGATCGATGCCATTGAAGCACGACTGCCAGTACTTGAGGGCAAATGTGAGAATTATTGGAAAAGCCAAACAAGCGAAGAGAGTGCTATGGCTGCCATCGATAGTTTTTCAGATTAATGCGGCCATTTACCAGCGTTACCCCTTCGCGGGCTAACAGGTCAACTTGGCGATCGTAGGCTGGCCCTTCGGGCAAAGAAATTTTACCTTGCGAATTAATCACCCTGAACCAGGGTAGCTTGCTGCCGCCAGGTAAATTGCCAAGAGCACGACCGACTTGCCGCGCGCCATTCCCTAGCTCAGCCAAATGGGCGATTTGCCCATAGGTGGCTACCCTGCCTTTCGGAATGCTTGCAATAACTTGCCAAATTCGCTGGTTTCGCTCATCTGGATCCGCTACCTTCTGCTTCATAAATACAGGACTTAAGAGTGCTACAGAACGTTCGTTAAATCAGACGCTTGCGCTACCCAATTATCGCGCTTCGCCCGGCCTTTAAAGGCGCTTAAATTGTTATCCACCCACGCTAAATCTTTAAGTGTAAAGCTGGCAATTTGTTCAAACTGGTAAATTCCCATGTTGTTAAGCATGCCTTCCAGCTTAGGACCTACGCCCTTAATTCTCTTTAAATCATCTACTTGATCTGGCCGAGTTGAAAATAATTTTTCTTCAGTGGCCTTGCCATCGTCGGCCACTATACCCTCTACACTCTCTACACTCTCTACACTCTCTACACCTAACAAGGGTGCTTGCTCAGGTACAGCCTGCTGCCGAGCCGCCTGGCACTCTTCCAGCGCACGTCGCAGCTCATCAATTACTTTTTGCTTTTTGCTCACTTCAGCGGCCATCTCGGCGCCCGCCTCCGTAGCCGAGTTATCATCCGGCGCTGGCTCAGCCACAGAGGGCGCTCTACTCTTCAGCGCGTCCAATTCTGCCTGAAGGTTTGAGTTCAACTGCAACGCTGATTCAGTTTTTGAAATCTGGCTGGCTAGCAGCAACTCCGTTGAACGTATTTTCTTGTCGCTGCCCTGCACCTTAACATTTAAGCCAGCGAAATCTTTCCTCAAAGACTCTAACTCTTTGGTGGTTTGTGCAAGCTCACTCACTTTCGCGTCCACTGCAGATTGAAGTTCTGGCAGCTCACCTTCATTGGTACTTAGTGTTTTTTGCAGCTTAGAAAGCGCCGCTTCACTTTTGTTAATTTCTGATTGCAGCAACGGTATTTGTTTTTGCCAATATCGTGATTCTTTTTCAAGAACCATCACGCGTTGGTCTTTGCTGTTGAAGTTATTATTAAGCTCAATAATTTCAGCACGGCATAATTCAAGTTCATCGGTCTGTTCAGCGGTTGTTCTTTCTAGGCCTACGCATCGTTTACTTACTTCCGATCGCTCAGATTCAACGTCATCTAGTCGGCCCTTGCAACGGCGCAGCTCTCCTTCGGTCTCGCCCAGTCTCCCATGGCTAACTCTAAGGTCTTCTTCCAAAAATGCTTCGCGCTGTTTCGCGGCACTGGCTCGCAGCATCCAACCAATAATTAGCCCTAATATTAGTGCTATTAGAAGGCATACGAATATCTGTCCAATCAGATAAGTCATTCTCTAGTCTCCCAACACTCTGAACTCAATCCGTCGGTTTTTTGCTCGCTGAGTTCGAGTAGTATTCTCAGCGATCGGTTGGGCTTCTCCATAGCCAACTGAAGAAAGACCCTGCGCCGAAACGCCTTGCTCAATGAGATATTCCTTTACGGTATTGGCACGCAGCTCGCTGAGCCATTGATTGTAGGCGTCGTCGCCATAAGAGTCCGTATGGCCGCCTATTTCAATTCGCGCATTACAGCGTTGAGCCACATCAGCCAGACTATTAAGCAAGTCATGACTCTCATCGTTTACCGCTGCTTTTTCGTTTTCAAACAGTATTTTTTCGCGCGCAATCAATCGATTAAGCTCGACCTGACAACTATTATTGTCCAGCGCACCTGCAACCACTATGTTGCTCACTATGCGCAAGGAAGGGTTTTCACGACGCGCAGCGGAAAGCTTTTGCTCCAACACCTCTCGTCGTTCTGCTGATGATGCCCGACCATTAACACGCAAGCCGCGTACGTCAACATCAAGAGTACCGCTACTCAACTCAGTTAACATACCCAAACCTCTTGGTGCCAACGATTGCGCTATCGATAACTCGTTAGAACCCACTTGCAATCGATTATTAATTTGCACATCAGGAAAGGCCAGTCGCGCCTGATCTTCGAGCAGTCGTTTCTCTTCCGTACTATTAACTGTACCAGTTAGAAAAATACCGTCGGCCCGGGCGGCTACCGATAATTTGTAATCTACGTCAGCAGCAAGGGCGGGCTCGGGCTCGCGCAATTTCACTTCTTCAACTACATCTTCAGTTGATACTTCGGCAAGCTCTTCAGTGACCTCTTCAGCAACGTCTTCTGCAACAACTGGCAACTGCACTGTGGGAAGCCTAACCGGTTTCGGCTTTGGAGTTGGCTCAGCAACGGCCACCGGCGCCTGTATTGGTGCGGGTTCTGGCGCTACGACAGGCTCTGGTTCTGGCTCAGGAGTGGGCGCCGGAGCCACAGCAACAGTAGGTTCATTAACAACCGGCTCGGGCTTGCCCAGCTGCGCCTCCAAGGCTTCACTGCCTTGTACTTTAATGTCATTAACGACAAGACGAACGCCATTTAGGTCGGCAACCAATGCTTCAGCCGTAATTCGGCGAGTGGCGTCTTCTGTTTGCCCGGTGAGGGTGACGTCCCGCCCGTCTGCACTGGCAGTTACTGCGTCAAATCCGGATTCATTCAATGCAGCCTGCGAACGCAGCTCCACATTGCCCTCAATTTGCGATGAATGCCGGGTTTCTGCCCACCAGACCAGTAGTGAAAATAACAGCAAACCAAGCAAAATTAACACGGTTCTCGACATACGACTGACCCACTGATTAATATTCGGGCGATCTTTAGTGCCGCCCTATTCAGAATGCAAATCATACCGTGGTAGCGCACTTAGCACCACTTCACGCACTAGCTCAGGCACTGCCTTAAGTACCTTTGCAGGTATCCTCTCAAAGACCCTTTAAACACCCTTTAAAACACTATGCCCGACTGGCGCGTTTACGCTCATGCTCCTTGAGGAATTTTTTTCTCAGCCGAATTGATTTCGGTGTTACCTCAACCAACTCGTCGTCTTCAATAAATTCAATCGCCTGCTCCAAGCTAAACTGAACTGGCGGCGTTAGATTGATGTTTTCATCGGTACCTGCTGCACGAATATTATTCAGCTGCTTCGCCTTAGTCGGGTTTACGGCCAAATCGTTACCGCGACTATGCAAGCCTACAATTATGCCTTCATACACAGCAAGCCCCGGGCTAATAAACAGCCGGCCGCGTTCTTGCAAAGTAAACAGGGCATAGCCCAGCGTTTTACCGGCAACCATCGACACTAGCACGCCATTTTGCCGCTTCGCGACAGGACCTTCTTTCAGCTGCCCATAGTGATCAAACACGTGGGTCAATATGCCACTGCCCGAGGTCATAGTCAGAAACTGCGAGCGAAACCCGATCAGACCTCGTGCCGGTACAATAAACTCCAGTCGCACACGACCCTTACCATCCGGCTCCATGTTTTTCAGCTCGGCACGGCGCAAACCAATTTCTTCCATAATTGCGCCCTGGTGCTCGGTCTCGCAATCGATCAGAAGGTGTTCAAATGGCTCTTGCATAACGCCATCAACTTCTTTCTGAATGACCTCAGGACGAGACACACCCAACTCAAAGCCTTCGCGACGCATGCTTTCGATCAACACACCCAGATGCAGCTCACCACGACCCGACACAATAAATTTATCGGCCGTGTCACCCTGCTCAACACGTAGCGCCACATTGTGGACAATTTCACGCTCAAGTCGCTCTTTGATGTTGCGACTGGTTACGTATTTGCCTTCCTTACCTGCAAAGGGTGAGTCATTAACCTGAAAAGTCATGCTAACAGTGGGCTCATCAACGGTTAATGGCGGAAGAGCCTCAACCGTGTCCGGCGCACACAAAGTGTCTGATATGTTTAGGCCTTCTATGCCGGTGACACAAATGATGTCTCCAGCCGACGCCAGTGCAGTATCAACCCGGTCCAGTCCGCTGTACGTCATCACCTTTTGCACTTTGCCATTACGCTTAGTGCCATCAGCTGAGATAACAACAACCTGCTCATTGCGTTTAATTTCGCCTCGATTAAGTCGCCCAACCCCAATAACACCCACGTAGCTGTTGTAGTCCAATGCACTGATTTGCATTTGCAAAGGGCCATTGGCAATAACGTCTGGCGGCGAAACCTGCTCTATTATAAGTTCCAGCAGAGGCGTCATATCCTCATGCAGGTGATCAACATCCATACCGGCAACACCTTCCAGTGCCGAGGCGTATATAACAGGAAAGTCCAATTGCTCGTCGGTGGCACCCAGTCGATCAAACAGATCGAACACCTGATCGAGAACCCAGTGCGGGCGCGCGCCAGGCCGGTCAACCTTATTCACCACAACTATGGGCTTGAGACCACGCTCAAACGCCTTTTGTGTCACGAACCGTGTTTGCGGCATCGGGCCTTCAACGGCATCAACCAATAAAAGCACGCAATCAACCATCGACAGCACACGCTCCACTTCGCCGCCGAAATCGGCGTGCCCAGGGGTGTCAACAATATTGATTCTATGCTCGCCCCAATTCAGGGCCGTGTTTTTTGCCAGAATGGTAATACCACGCTCACGCTCCTGATCGTTGGAGTCCATGATTCGCTCGGTATCAAGGTTTTTGCGGTCCAGAGTGCCTGACTGCGCGAGCAGTTTGTCTACCAAAGTAGTCTTACCATGGTCAACGTGCGCAATAATGGCGATATTTCTAAGTTTTGACTGGTCCAAAATGATTACCGGCTGGAAAAGGGCGCGGCATTATACAGGAATCACTCGACGATAGATCGCTCATCTACAAGTAGTTTTCGGAATTCTGACGCTACTACCGGCCGGCTAAAGTAGAAACCCTGGGCATATGGGCAGCCCTTTTGCAGCAAACGTGCAACTTGTTCCTTGTTTTCGACCCCTTCGGCGATAACACCAAGCTGCAGGCTTTTCGCCAAAGCTATAACTGCGGCAATAATCGAGTCGGCGTTGGGTGAGATGCCCAGGTCATTAACGAATGACTTGTCGATCTTGAGCCGGTTTAGTGGGAAATTCTTCAGATTACCGAGTGAGGAGTAACCAGTACCAAAGTCATCAATGGCAATTTCGCAGCCCATTTCCTGCAGGCCTTTCAGATTTTGAATCGCCATATGCTCTGAGCTGGCAATTGCACTTTCAGTAATTTCGATTTCCAACTGATGACCACTAATACCGTAGTTGCTCATTACCGAACGCACCTGGTCAACAAAGTCTGGCTTAACCAGCTGGCGACGCGACACATTAACCGAAATCAGACAATCGATCGGACTGACCGTATTCCATATCGCTAGCTGGCGGCAGGCATTCTCTAGAACCCATTGACCTATTTCTTCAATTTGGCCGGTGCGCTCAGCAAGAGGGATAAACGCAGCGGGCGAGATAGATCCGTGAACCTCATTATCCCAGCGCAGTAAAACCTCCGCTCCGGATATTCTGCCGGTGCGCATATCGTACTGGGGTTGATAGGCAAGGTGGAATTCGTCACGCTCTATTGCTTTGCGAAGTTGAATTTCAAGATTGAATTTTTTAACCGCGGTTTGAGTCAGATTCGAGGTATAGAAACAGTACGTATTCTTACCCGCATCTTTCGCCGAATACATGGCTGTGTCGGCCTGCTTTATAAGCGCTTCGGTGGTTTCACCGTCTACGGGAAATAAACTAATACCCATACTGGCGGTTATCTCAAACTCGTCACCTTCCAGTGCGAATGGCTTCTCGAATTCCTGCAACAATCGCTCGGCAACCAGTTGGGCGTCTTGATGCGAACCAAGGTTTTCAACCACCAAGGTAAATTCGTCGCCACCAATGCGTGAAATCAGTTCAGACTTTCTAAAGGTATTCTTTAGTCGCGCAGCAATCTCAAGCAGTAAAGCATCACCAGCGGCATGCCCCATGGTGTCGTTTATCGCTTTGAAATTATCCAAGTCAAAATAGAACAGTGCACCTGCGTTGCTGCTGCGTTGCGCGCGCTCTATAGCGGCCTGCAAATGAGTATGAAACAAATCACGATTCGGAAGACCCGTTAACTGATCATGCGTCGCATAATAAACAAGGTGTTCTTGCGACCGCTTTAATTGCGAAATATCTCTAAACAAAGCAAGATAATGTGTGATTTCACCTTCAGAATCCTGCACGGTATCAATGCTAAGCCATACCGGTATTGATTCCATGTCTTGCTTGATATAAACCTCGCCTGCCCAACCGTGCGCGAAGTAAACGTTTTGCCAAATTTCAGCGGTCTTCGGCTCGCCTTCGGCATTATAAAACTCAATTCCACCTTCTAGCTCTTCGTTATCTTGGTCAACAATTTTTGCAAACGCATTGTTAAAAAATAATGGTTTTTGACTTTTATCCAGCAGCAACATTCCTTCGCTAGAAGCTTCGAACAAGTTTTTAATCAACCTGTCTTGGCGCAGAACAAACTCGTCTACTGTTGTATTACGAACAAGCACTGATGCAAATTCGCCATTATCATGTGGCGAAATTCGTGCTTCAAAATACTTTTTTTCACTATTGCTTTTCAAGCGAAAATGCAATGTGCGCGCTTCCTGTTCGTGCATCGCATTCGCGACACTTTCAGTTATGCGCCGGGCGATGGAATCAGGAAATATTTCAAATAGGTTGAATACTTTGCTGGACGGCTTTCTGAGGCGCCCAAATACCGCGTCCGTATTAAAGTGCTCTAGCACTTTGCCTTCGTTGCTGACTAACAAAACTGCATCAATCAGGGCGGCCTCTATATCAATGCTTAAGCCTGAGTTTGACGGCGTCTCTACATGCTTACTTTCGTTGGCCGCAGCAATTCTAGGCGCGCGAGCTATTTTTTCATCGGCTATTTCTAAGGAGCGCTCCATAACGTAACGATCATTATCAGCCGCTCGATAATCCATGCTAACGACATTAATGAAGGAAGCCCATTCATCTTCGTTGGCAGGTAGAGTATCTAAAGATAAGCCAACCGATTGCAGTCGTGCTTTTAGCGAATGATGCATCGTGTACTGGTTCAGTTCCCTATGATTGGCCACGAGAGTGCGACAATCGCAAACTCACGTAATCTCAACAGCTTCTTAAAGAATAGGTTACACAGCGAGTACTTACTGACTAACGGGACGGACGGTATACCGCCACATTTTTGTGACCTGCTTCACATAAGTAACTGGCATGCAGACGGCTCATTAGGCCTTGTTCGCAGTACAAGTAATAGCGCTCATCACTCGGCAATTCAGTGAACGTAGCGCTCAGCTCAAAGAACGGAATACACACAATTTCACGGCCAGTGAGTTGCAACGGTCGCACATCCTGTTCGTCAGGATGACGTATGTCCAGAACCACCCCTGTACTGGGCAATTCTTGCACTATTTCCAGCTCGTCAGTTTGACTGCTTGAACTATCCTGCTCAACCAACTCATGCATCAGTTGTATTTGGGCATTGGCGACAGCGGCCTCCAGCACCTCGGGGTCCAGCCGTTCCTCTTGCTCGTGCACCAGATGCAGTCGCGCTCGGGTTTTTGGCTTTATCGACACAGCACCGCAGTATTCGGGCACATGTTTTGAAAATTCTTCAGTGCCTATCGTTCTGGCCACATCGATGATGTCCATTTTATCCATGAACGCCAAGGGTCTCAGCACCAACATATCGCTGGCATCATCAATTACCGACAAATTGGTCAAGGTCTGACTGGATACCTGGGCCACAGCTTCACCCGTCACCAGCGCCTTCACCCCAATAGAGCGGCTCAGCTGCTCGGCAGCCTTTAACATCAGGCGCTTCATTACTATGCCGCTGTAGCCACTGGAAACACTGCGCTGTATATCATTCACTACCTCTTCAAACGGTACGGTAATGAACCTGATTCGCTGTGTACTCGCGTATTTCATCCACAAATACAGTGATATCTCCTGAACTGCGACTTTGTGCTCATTGCCTCCCAGACTAAACAACAGAAAGTTAACCGCTAGCCCGCGCCGCATTGCCAAATAGCTCGCCACGGTTGAGTCAAACCCGCCCGACACCAAGGAAATCACCGGGTCAAGACTACCCACCGGAAATCCGCCAGCCCCTCGCAGGCGGTGCTTGGTAATAAACAGCTGTTTGCCGCGAATTTCCAGTCGTACTACCACCTCGGGATTTTTAAGCTGTACGCGGGCGCCATCAGCATTGCTCATCATCAAGCCACCCACGTGGCGCTCCACATCGCTGGAGGAAAACGTGTGATTGCCAACGCGCTTGCAACGCACCGCAAACGACTTGCCCGCAATCTGCGACAGGTAAACCTGAGCCGTTTTCTCAAAAGCGTCGTCGAGGTCTTTTAATGGGTATTCCATCACCTCCAGAAAGTAGGCAATGCCAGAGCAATTAGCGAGTAGCGAAATAGCATCCTGCCTATTATCAGGATTAACCGTCAGCTGCACCTTGTCCCAACCGTAAGTCACCACGCAGCCAGGGTCTATCGGCAGTAACAAATCCCGGATATTGCGCACTAGTTGCTGGCTTATTCGCCGGCGCACGGGCCTGCTTTTAATAGTTATCTCGGTTGAGTATTTAATAATGAACTGCATTACTGACGGGCTCGGCAGGCGTTTGGCGCCGCATTATACGCGAGTAGCAAGTGATTTTTTTGCGCAACCGACCAATCATTCGCACCGATTTAGCGCGTAACGCACCATAATAGAGCGCTATTTTGACTCGGGGAATAGCCACTGCTGGGCTAATTATAAAAGTTAAGCTTTGAATATTCAGCAGTTTGTGGAATTATTGCGCCCCCGATAGGCGTGGCATATTCTTTGCAACACTCGCAGTTAGCAATGTGTAACAAGCAACATCGGCGACAGCCCCTCAACAACGGAGACAGCATATGTCAGAGAAAACTCTGAAACTGATAAAAGACAACGACGTAACATGGGTAGACCTGCGTTTCACAGACACCATAGGTAAGGAACAGCACGTTTCAATCCCCGCTACCGAAATCAACGCTGGCTTCTTCGAAAAAGGCAAAATGTTCGACGGCTCGTCTATCGCTGGCTGGAAGGGTATTAACGAATCTGACATGGTTCTGGTTCCTGACGACGACTCTTCTGTACTTGACCCTTTTACAGACGAAAACACTGTTAACCTGCGTTGCTCGGTTGCTGAACCGGCCACCATGCAAGATTACGATCGAGACCCGCGATCTCTCGCAACTCGTGCAGAAGAGTATCTGAAGTCAACTGGCATTGGCGACACCGCCTTCTTTGGTCCAGAACCTGAATTCTTCGTTTTTGACGACGTTAAGTGGTCTGCTGATATGTCAGGCGCCATGTACAAAGTGAGCTCTGAAGAAGCAGCATGGTCTTCAGCAGACACATTTGCTGAAGGTAACACTGGTCACCGGCCTGGTATTAAAGGCGGTTACTTCCCTGTGCCTCCAGTCGATTCAGCTCATGACCTGCGCGCCGCAATGTGTGCTGCAATGGCTCAAATGGGCCTTGAGATAGAAGTGCATCACCACGAAGTAGGCACAGCCTGTCAAAACGAAATCGGTACTCGGTTCAACACCTTGGTTCGCAAGGCCGACGAAGTACAAATACTCAAGTACTGCGTTCACAACGTGGCACACGCTTACGGTAAAACAGCTACCTTTATGCCTAAGCCTCTCGTTGGCGACAACGGCAGCGGCATGCACGTGCATATGTCTATCGCTAAAGGCGGCGAAAACATATTCACAGGTGACGGCTATGGCGGATTGTCAGAAACGGCTTTGTATTACATCGGCGGAATTATCAAGCACTCGCGTGCAATTAACGCTTTTTCTAACGCTTCTACTAACTCATACAAGCGCCTGGTTCCTGGCTTCGAAGCCCCGGTTATTCTGGCCTACTCAGCACGCAACCGTTCTGCATCAATTCGTATTCCCTTCGAGAGCAATCCAAAGGGCCGTCGTATTGAAGTGCGCTACCCTGACCCAACAGCCAACCCATATCTGGCGTTCGCTGCTATGTTGATGGCTGGCCTTGATGGCATACAGAACAAGATCAACCCAGGTGATGCAGCCGACAAAGACTTGTACGATCTGCCCCCAGAGCAAGTTGCAGAGTACCCAACAGTAGCCAGCAGCCTAGAGCAAGCTTTAGCCGCTCTTGACGCTGACCGCTCTTTCTTGACCGCAGGCAATGTGTTCACCGACGACATGATTGATGGTTATATAGCGCTTAAGTCTCAAGAAGTAGAGTTGCTGAACATGACCACTCACCCAGTAGAGTTTGGCATGTACTACAGCTGCTAATAGCACCCCGGCAAGCACTTTGCTTGCTTGTTAAAACCCGCCTTTTTAGGCGGGTTTTTTTTAGCTGCAATTTGCAAAACAAGCGGTTTACCGTTTTACTTCTAACTTAAGCTCGCAAAACCGATGACATAAGCATGAAGTACTTGGCACTACCTGTTTCCTTCTGTCTGCTATTAAGTAACGCAGTGCTTGCCGAAATCTATAAGTCGGTAGACAAAGATGGCAACGTTACCTACACCGATCAAGCCGCCGAAGACTCTACCGAAGTTAAAGTTAAAATTTCAAACAGCGTACCGGCGGTCTCCACACCCACGCCTGCCCCCACGGTTGATGATGAAGAAACCGCTGTAAGGTATAAGACGCTTAAAATCGTATCACCCGCCGATGATAGCGGCATTGAACACGGGCCTGGCAATTTCACCGTTAAAACCAGCATCAAACCGGCTCTAGCTGAAGGTCATGCTATGCAGTTGTTCATTGACGGTACGGCGCACGGCAAACCTTCGGGCAGAACGTCATTCAAGCTCACTAATGTGTACCGTGGCACACACGTGCTTCAGGTTAAAGTGATGGACGCCGATGGCAAAGTCATTAAAAGCTCCAAAACCAGTTCGGTGCATGTGTTCCGCCCTTCCGTATTACTGCCTGGCAGCCAACGCTAGATTAAAGGCATCTCTTGATTGCGCACTGATATGGTGCATAATCAACATCCTGACCTAAACGGCAAACGAGCTATTTCCAAGCGAATATCCTTAACCTATTGTATTTTAATAGCTTATTGCCCGAAGGTTGGTCTTAAACGGTGCCGTTCCTAAAGCTGGATCGGATCTTGCAGAGCTTTTCATATGCCCCAAAGTAACCCACAGTGAACCTTTATGCGATCTGACTCTATCGCATTACATCTGCTCGATAACCTAACTACAGCAATACTCGTACTCAACGACGAGCTGCAGATTAGCTATATGAATCAAGCCGCTGAAGAGCTGCTTGATTGCAGTGATACGCGTGCGGTGGGTCAGCATTTGGCAAATTTGATGCGGGGTGACACCGAGCAGTTAGACAAATTGGAGCAACAAATACAAGACGGTCGTCCATTCACTAGGCGCGCGTGGAAACTAGCGATACTGGGCAGCAAGGAAATCACTGTTGATTTGGCCGTAACGCCACTGCACCATCTTGACCGCCTTAGAAGCAGCAAGCACAACAATCGCAGCAGCGATAATAACAAGGCGCACAGGGTACTTTTGGAACTGCAGGTTCTGGATCGAATGCTACGCATTAGCCGCGAAGAAACGCTCGTCTCATCCCAGTCCACATCACGTTCCTTGGTTCGCGGACTAGCGCACGAGATTAAGAACCCGCTTGGTGGCCTGCGCGGTGCGGCTCAGTTACTCGCTAAGGAACTGCCACAAGCACATCTGCAAGATTACACAACCGTGATCATTGAAGAAGCTGACCGACTCCGAAACCTAGTCGACAAAATGTTGGGGCCCAACCAGCTTAGCGAAAAATATCCGGTCAATATTCATGAAGTGCTCGAGCGTTGCAGCACGTTGATCCAGGCAGAGAAGCGGCTAAGAATTCATATTGATCGTGACTACGACCCCAGTATTCCTGACCTTATTGGCGATTCAGAACAGTTGATTCAAGCCGTACTGAACATTATGCGCAACAGCAGGCAAGCCTTGGCCTCACTTGGCCCACACCACAAGAGCGTAATTAGACTGCGCACACGTATTATCCGCCAGTTTACTATCGCTCAACATCGACACAAGTTAGTCGTTAGGGTAGACATCACCGACAATGGGCCAGGTATTGATCCCGATTTATTGGAAGCTGTTTTTTACCCAATGATTAGTGGCAGACCAGAAGGTACAGGCTTAGGTTTGTCTATATCACAATCTATTCTGCATCAGCATCAAGGGCTGATTGAGTGCACCAGCCAACCTGGTGAAACCGTTTTTTCCCTGCTGATTCCATTGGAGCCAAGTAATGCCAAGTAACCCAGACACCTCAACAGAAGACCTGGTTTGGATAATCGACGACGATAAGTCCATTCGCTGGGTGCTGGAGAAAGCACTGCAATCGGAAAACATACAAACCGAGTGCTTTGTGGATGGCAGCAAAGTAATTGAGCACTTAGCCAAAAGTCAGCCGGCAGCGATTATCAGCGACATTCGTATGCCCGGCATAGATGGCCTAAGCCTGCTGGCGCAAATAGGCGAACTTTACCCTGAATTACCGGTGATCATTACCACAGCACATTCAGACCTGGAAAGCGCCGTTGCATCCTATGAAGGCGGCGCATTCGATTACTTGCCCAAACCTTTTGATATAGACGACGCCGTAAACGTAACCCGTCGCGCCTTAAGCTTTACCCGCGAGAAACGCTCTCACGTGAAACCAACCGTTAACAATACAGAGACGGAAATAATTGGTGAAGCTCCCGCCATGCAGGAAGTGTTTCGTGCAATTGGGCGACTGTCGCGCTCTAACATGACAGTGCTTATTAATGGTGAATCAGGCACTGGCAAGGAATTGGTAGCCCAGGCCTTGCACAATCACAGTCCGCGCAACCAAAAACCTTTTATTGCGCTGAATATGGCGGCTATTCCAAAAGACCTTATGGAATCAGAATTATTTGGCCACGAAAAGGGCGCATTTACCGGTGCCACTACGCAGCGCAATGGTCGCTTCGAGCAAGCCGATGGTGGCACTTTGTTTCTTGATGAAATTGGCGACATGCCAGCCGATACTCAAACCCGACTATTGAGAGTATTGGCCGACGGCCAATTTTATCGGGTAGGCGGCCACACACCGGTAAACGTTGATGTTCGAATTATTGCGGCCACGCACCAAAACCTGGAGCAATTAGTAGCAGACCGCGGATTTAGAGAAGACCTTTATCACCGACTAAATGTTATTCGCGTGCATATACCAGCGTTAAGAGAACGCCGCGAAGACATTCCGAAATTAATGGGTCATTTTTTTCAGCGAGCGGCCGAAGAACTGAAGGTAGAGGCCAAGAGCCTTGTTCAAGAAACTGAAGAATATTTGTGCCGCCTTAACTGGGAAGGCAATGTACGACAGCTAGAGAACACCTGCCGTTGGCTAACAGTTATGGCCAGCGGCCGCGAAATTCTTATTGCAGACTTGCCCCCGGAGCTGCGCCTGGCCACCACAAGCAAAGCAGCAGACAACGAGGAATGGTGCCTACCACTGAGACGCTGGGCCGACCAGCAGCTTCTGCATGGCAAGCAACAAATTCTCGACACCGCGGTACCCGACTTTGAACGCGTAATGATCGAGGCTGCGTTGCAGCACACTCAAGGGCGCAAACGCGACGCAGCCGAATTGCTGGGCTGGGGTCGTAATACGCTAACGCGAAAAATTCAGGAACTGGCAATGGAGCAAACGACGCCGTAGTCGCACGCTTAATTATGCTACACATAGCCTTGTATGAACCTGAAATTCCGCCCAACACCGGTAACATTATTCGCCTTTGCGCGAATACTGGCTGCCAGCTGCATTTAATAGAACCGCTTGGTTTTGCTTGGGACGACAAACGCCTACGCCGCGCCGGCCTTGACTATGCCGAGTTTGCCCGCGTAGAAAGGTATGCTGATTGGCCAACGTTCGAGGCAGCAATGGCTGGCAAACGCTTGTTTGCCATTACAACCAAGGGCTCTCGCTCGTACAGCGACGTGGAGTATGACGAGAAAGATGTATTATTGTTTGGACCAGAAACGCGCGGCTTACCCAACTCGCTGCTTGACGCGTTACCGGCCGAGCAACGGCTACGCATCCCCATGCTAGCCGACAGCCGCAGCCTCAACCTTTCTAACAGTGTAGCGGTGTGTGTCTTTGAAGCCTGGCGTCAGCTGGGCTTCAAAGATGGTGCTTAGTGTGTGGCTTCTTCGCCGCCAGCAGCACCTTCGGCACGCGCTTTTTCCATAGCCTGCTGATAGAACGCATCAAAATTGATAGGCGCTAACATCAACGCCGGAAAGCTACCTCTGGTGACCATGTTGTCGATCGCTTCTCGCGCATAAGGGAACAATATCCCTGGGCAAACGCTACCAAGCAATTGGTGCAAGTTCTCGCCAAAGTTGGCACACATAAACACACCCGCTTGCTGTACTTCAGCAACGTAGGCGGTTTTTTCTTCATGCGTAGCCGTTAGGGTAATGCGCAGGGCCACTTCATAGTGCTGCTCGTCTAACTGCTTGGTGCCAGTGTTCAGGTCCAGGTTCATTTTTGGTTGCCAGTCACTGGCGCCCGCGAAAGACTCTGCACCGTTTGGCACTTCAAAGCTCAGGTCTTTAACGTATATTCGCTTAAGTGCAAATTGTTGTTCGTTGCCAGCGGCTTCTTGTGCGGCTGCTTCTGTTGGTTGCTCATCAGCCATGGTGGCTTTTACTCCTGGAAAAGTAGTTATTGGGGTACTTGTTTGTTTATTTGTTGAATTACTTAGCGGGAAACAACAACGCTTGCAAACCGCCACTTTCGTGTAACTGGTAAAGCTCGTCGCAACCACCCACATGAGTGTCGCCCACCCAGATTTGCGGTACGGTATTGCCGCCGCTCTCTGCCATCATTTGTTGTCGTAGGCCGCCGGCCGAATTCACGTCCGTGTCGTCAAAGCTTATGTCCAAATGATTAAACAATCGCCGCGCCGCCACACAGTAGGGGCAGAACTCGGTACTGTACATCCGCACCGGCGCATGACCTTCAGCGCCGGCCATCAGGACTTAACAACCGGCATTTGCGCCGCCTGCCACTCAGCCATGCCGCCGCTTAATTTTGACACCTGTTCAAAGCCCGCCGTTTTCAATGCTTTGCCCACACCACCGGCATGCTGACCAAACTTGCAAACAACGATGACAGGCTTGTCTTTGTGCTTGTCTAACTGGGTAATTTGCGACGCAATTTTGGCGTGTGGAATATTGATCGCATCCACTATGTGACCACCGGCAAATTCCTTGCTGTCGCGCACATCCACAATCACACCCTCGCTGTCATTAACCAGCTTTGTCAGCTGGGCAGGGCTAAGCGCAACACCACCGCTGCGGGTTTCGTGCATCACCAACATGGTGGCAAGTGCCAGAAATACTGCAAACAGTATCCATTCCTGGCTTACAAACTGCATAAATTCGACCATTAATTGGGTTCACTCGGTATCAAAGGGGCAATCGGCGGCTGATTATACAGACAATGTTCTATGCTTTGAATCTAGAGAGCTTTAAAATCACCAGCCTAGTGTGTGAAAGCGCTGATGAAAGCACCAAAGATAGCCAAAAGGACACCCTACACGCAAATGGCCACTCCAGAAAACACAGTGGAAAACCCTACAAAAACGCCAACCGTACTTATCATCCTAGACGGCTGGGGGCACAGAACTGACCCGCAAGACAACGCGATTATCGCCGCAAACACCCCCATATGGGACGATTTATGGCAAAACCAGCCACACACGCTGATATCCGCTTCAGGTCAAGACGTTGGTTTACCCGACGGTCAAATGGGTAATTCAGAAGTTGGTCACATGAGCCTCGGCGCTGGGCGCATTGTTTACCAGGCCATTTCTCGCATTGATAAAAGCATTTCAGACGGTGACTTTTTCACCAATCAGGCCTACTGCGAGGCAATAGATGCAGCAGTAGCGGCCAATAAAGCGGTTCATATAACCGGTTTGTTGTCTCCTGGCGGCGTACACAGTCATCAAGACCATATCTTCGCAATGGTGAAAATGGCGGCCGATCGTGGCGCTGAAAACATTCAGGTACATGCCTTTTTGGATGGGCGCGACACACCACCACGCAGCGCAATGGACTCATTGCAGCAGCTAGAGCAATGTTTTACTGACCTTGGTAGCGGCAGGCTGGCCTCCATTATTGGTCGTTATTACGCAATGGACCGCGACAATCGTTGGGACAGGGTACAAATCGCCTACGACATGCTCACGCAAGGCCAGGCCGAGCACACAGCCAGCAATGGCGCACAGGCTTTACAGCAAGCCTACGACCGGGATGAAAACGACGAGTTTGTTAAGGCCACATGGATTGACGGAGCAACCGCAATAGAGGATGGCGACGCCGTTATCTTTATGAATTTTCGCGCCGACCGGGCCCGCGAAATTACCCAGGCATTTATTACGCCGGACTTTGACGGCTTTCAACGTGGTAAAACGCCCAAGCTGGCCGCTTACGTGCAAACAACAGAGTATTCAGCCAGTTTTGACACGCCCTGCGCTTACGGTCCAGAGAAACTGCATAACACCTACCCGCAATACTTGGCCGACTTGGGCAAAACCCAGCTGCGCATTGCTGAGACCGAAAAATACGCCCACGTAACGTTTTTTTTCAGCGGCGGGCGTGAAGATTTATACAACGGTGAGCAACGCGAGTTAGTTCAATCTCCGGATGTGGCTACCTATGATCTGCAACCAGAGATGAGCGCACCGGAAGTAACCGACAAACTGGTAGCGGCCATAAAAAGCCGCGAGTTCGACACCATCATTTGTAATTTTGCTAATGGCGACATGGTGGGTCACACCGGCGTTTTTGATGCCGCTGTAAAAGCAGTTGAAGCACTGGATGAGTGTATAGGCCGGGTTACCGCCGCTGTGCGCGACGTAAACGGTCACTGCCTTATTACCGCCGACCATGGCAACTGCGAACAAATGACAGACCACAGCACAGGGCAGGCACACACAGCGCATACCTGCGAACTTGTGCCACTTGTGTATGTAGGGGCCGCACAGCTTACCTTCACTGAACCACAAGGTCGTTTGTGTGATGTGGCGCCAAGTTTGTTAAAACTAATGGGCTTGCAACAACCAAAAGAAATGACTGGCACCCCCTTACTGTCCTTAGAATAGTACAATGGGCGGATGATCTCCGCTCCGTACTCTTTTTGCAACTGCCTCTATAAAGGTCAACAACGCTACACCCTGGCAGCGCTCGTAATAGCAGCGGTATTGCTGTTTGGCCTTATGCCTTCACAGGCCATGGCAAACGACATTGAAGCAACAGACGAGAAAATTTCGCTGCTGCAGAAATCGATTAAGATTCTGAGGCAGTCGATTGACACTTTCACCGGCAAACAAAAAGCACTAAAAAAGGAGCTTCGAGCCGCCGAACAAGACATTAGCAACAGCCTGGTAAAAATTCGCAACACTCGTAGCGAACTTGCGCGGCTTGAAGCGCAGCTACAGAACTACCAGCAACAACAACAAATTCTTGAGCGAGAACGCGACGACCAGCAAGAAGCAATTCGCCAGGCATTGGTTGACGCCTACAAACACGGCCGCCAAAACCGAATCAAATTAATACTGAACCAGCAAGACCCCGCCGAAGTTGAACGCCTACTGAAGTACTACGATTTTATCAACAAAGCACGGCAGCAAAAGATAGACAGCTATCTACAAACCCTAAGCGCCCTTGAAAACAGCAAGCTGGCCCAGCAGAAAGCGGTTGCGGCACAAAAACAACAAGCGGCCGTTTTGGCGGAGCAACACCAACACTTAACCTTGGCACAGGGTGAACGCCAAGCAGCCCTGGGCGCATTGAGCGAACAAATAGGCACAGCCGCCGACAAACTTGCTAATCAAGAGCTTGAGCGCGACCGCTTACAAGGTTTGCTGGATGAAATTGAGCGCGAAGTCGCAAACATTCAGCTGCCCTATGAAAGCGGCGAGCCCTTTGCAACGCGCAAGGGTGAGATGACCTGGCCCGTTGTTGGCAAAATCGGCAAGCAATTTGGCAAACGAAAAAACGGCAGCAGCGTACGTTGGCAAGGTGTGGTTATTGAGGCCAATAGTGGCGACGACATTAGCGCCATTCACGACGGCCGCGTTGTATACGCCGACTGGTTTGCTGGCCAGGGCTTGATGGTGCTAATAGACCATGGCGATCGCTTTCTGAGTCTTTATGCTCATAATTCAAGCATTTTGAAACAAACTGGCGAACTGGTTAGCGCTGGCGAAGTCATAGCTACTGTGGGCGACAGTGGTGGCCAAAGCGAGCCAGGCCTGTACTTCGAAATTCGCAGTAAGGGCAAGCCCGTTAATCCGTTAAACTGGTGTCGCTGATGGACGCCTTTGTTATCATCGTATTTACTTACTAAAACAGCTGAGATTATTCAATGCAGGCTTTTAAGCACCGATTTCACCACACAGTGGCCGCTGCTATGTTCAGCAGCAACCTGGCTTTTATGGGTGCGGTTGTAGGCATGGTAGGGCTTTCCGGGGCTGTAATACCGAAGGCCAATGCACAAGAAGCGGCAATAGACGCCGAGCAGCAAGCCGAAGACGCAAAAAACGCGGCTGCAGAATTACTGCCCTTAGAAGACCTGCAAATGTTCACCAGTGTGTTTGGCCAAATTAGAGCCAAGTATGTTGAAGAAATTGACGACAGCACCTTGCTACGCAACGCCATCAAAGGAATGTTAGAAGGGCTAGACCCGCACAGCACGTATCTCGACAGTGACTCCTTTGCCGACCTACAGGAAAGCACCAGCGGCGAGTTTGGCGGACTGGGTATGGAAGTAGGCATGGAAAATGGCTTTGTTAAAGTCATTGCACCCATCGACGACACACCTGCGCAGAAAGCCGGCGTTATGTCGGGCGACCTGATCATCAAATTAGATAACCACGCTGTAAAAGGCTTAACCTTGCAAGAGTCGGTAAACCTGATGCGCGGCAAGCCAGGTACAGATATTGACTTAACCATTGTGCGTGAAGGCGGGCCACCGTTTGTGCTTACACTTAGCCGCGCGGTAATTGAAGTTAAGTCTGTGCGCACCCGTATGCTGGAAGACAACTACGGCTACCTGCGTATTGCCCAGTTTCAGGCTAACACTGGCGCCGGGGCTGGCAAGGCCATTGCGAAAATGCGCGACGAAAACCCTGAACTTGAAGGACTAATTCTAGACCTGCGCAACAACCCAGGTGGGGTTTTGCAAGCTGCCGTGGAAATTACCGACCTGTTTATCGACAATGGCACAATTGTGTACACCGAAGGACGCAGCAGCATTGTAGAAAGCCGTTTTTCATCACGCAGCAAAGATCAAACCGACGGCTTGCCATTAGTTGTATTGGTTAACGGTGGCTCGGCCTCGGCGTCAGAGATTGTGGCCGGCGCATTACAAGACCACCAACGCGCCGTTATTGTCGGCACCAAAACATTTGGTAAGGGGTCTGTACAAAGCGTGCTGCCGCTGTCGAACGAGCACGGCATGAAGCTAACAACCGCCTTATATTTTACACCCAATGGCCGATCTATTCAGGCACAGGGCATTGAACCAGACATTGAAGTTAAGCGCGCTAAAATAACCACCGTAAAGCCAAACATTCTTGCCATGCGCGAAGCAGACCTTAACCGACGCCTAGACAATGGCAATAGCAAAGGCGCAGACTCAAAAGACAATGACGCGAAAGCTACAGAAGACAAGCAGGAACAAAACGGCGCGGATGACACTTCATTAGCCGGCCGTGACAACCAGCTGTACGAAGCGCTGAACATGCTAAAAAGCATGAGCCTATTGAACAGGGCCAAAGCAACGCTTAAACCAAAAATGAACACTGAGGCTGCCAAGGATATGGCGGCCGCAACTCCCGCTAAGGAGTGATACTAAAAGGATTTATACAGGATACAAGGTAGTATGTTTCGTTCTTCTTTTTTTCAGAGCGCAGCGCTGCTGTTTACAGTGCTCGTTAACAGCTTTGCGTACGCCGAGCTTACGCCCGCTATTGTTCTCATTATTGACGACCTGGGCAATAACCGCCAAGACAGCATGCGCGCTGTGGCATTGAGTGGTGACGTTACCTGCGCCATTTTGCCACACACTCCGCACGCAAAAACTATTGCTGTTGAAGCGCAAAGGCTTGGTAAAGAAGTGATTGTGCATGTGCCAATGAGCAGCGTTCATGGCCGCAACACAGGCCCTGGTGGCTTAAACGAAGTGCAAAGCAAACAGAATTTTGTGCAGATGCTGAATTCTAATTTAGGGGCGGTGCCCTATGCTCGTGGCGTAAACAACCACATGGGCAGCGCGCTAACCCAAAACGACGACATGATGAGCCTGATGATGTCTGTGTTGTCTGAACACGAGCTGTATTTTATAGACAGCCGCACCTCATCTAAAACAGTAGCGGCAAACATGGCTGGGCTACACAATATCAAGCACCTTAGCCGTGACATCTTTCTCGACAACTCGCCAACCATTGACGACATTCATATTCAATTTCAAAAGTTACTTAGGGCGGCCAGGTCACGCGGTGTGGCGGTCGGCATCGGTCACCCCTATCCCGCCACTTTAGAGTATCTTGAGACGGTATTACCGACGCTGGAAGCAACCGAACAAATACGCATAATACGCGGCAGCGAGGCCATCGCCCAGCGCTACCCGCAGCCACAAACGAAACTGGCACTAAAACCCCTCGACAAATAATAAGTCGCTGATTTCGCTCATATAATCCTTTCTAAGCGCTTTTACTTTACCGCAGACAAGCGGTTAGACCAACGGC
>JBGCFQ010000011.1:0-396825 GCA_045106985.1 Pseudomonadales bacterium
TTCAGAGCCGCGTGTATGGCATCCTGACCAGGCAACGCTATAGGTGATGGAGGTAGGCCATGTCTGGTGTATGTATTGTAAGGTGTGTCGGCTCTTAAGTGTCGATGCCGCAAATTTCCCTGGAATGAATCTCCCAATCCATAAATCACGGTAGGATCTGTTTGCAACCGCATCCCTTTATGTAACCTGCGAACGAAAACTCCCGCAATTTCTTGCCGCTCCTCTGCACGCCCGGTTTCTTTCTCCACAATAGACGCCATAATCAAGGCTTCATAAGGGCTTTCATAAGGCAAATTTTCCGCTCTATCCTCCCATTCTGCGTTGAGGATTGCTTCCATTTTCTTCTTCCCTTGCTGAAGCAAAGCAAAGTCAGACGTGCCTTCTGAAAATACAATTGTATCCGGGTAAAACCAACCCTCGAGCTCCATACCTTCCGGCAAGCCTAGCATCTTGGCTAATTCCACGTCGCTTGCGGCAGACACGGTCGATTTTATATTTGAGTTCTGTGCAAACTGTTTTCGTAAATCGCTATAGCGACTACCTTCAATTACCGTCGCCTTTTTGTACTCAACCTCTCCTTCGACTAATTGCGTGAGACATTCGATGGGTGTGAGCTTGCTGTCTATCGAATAATTTCCGGCATGTATCTTATCGGCAAGCTTGTGATACGTGGCGTAAGCCAGCCACACTCGCGGATGCTTTATGGCATTCTCAGCCTCCAAAAAGCGCGCTACATGGCTAAGAGTTTGGCCTCGCTCTACTCGAAGCGCCACATGCTCACTCACACCCGCATTATTATTCATTGGCACATTCAGCCAGTTCCAGGCGTAAAAAGCTGCTATCGTTGCCAGCAAAGAGGCAATCACTAGCAAACTCATACATACGATAAACAATTTTTTCATAAACAGAACACTTTCATTAATCATCCGAGCGCTGATAAAGAACATCTATATGCTCTTGGGCTCGTCGTACAAAATCGCCTGGACGCCATGTAGCTTTTTCGCAAGAGACCAAAGGCACAGCTCCGAAAGAAGAGTTGCAAACAAAGACTTCTTTCGCATCGGCCAGAGTGTCTAATTTAAACCGTCCTTCAACGGGGCTTAACCCAGTCGATTGAGTGAAGAACTCAACGAGTTCTTCACGCATGACCCCCTTTACGCCACTGTCAGTCAACTGCGGTGTGTACAACTTTCCCGCCAAAACGAAAAATAAATTACTCATCGTTCCTTCAACGAGATAATCATCACTATCGAGCATAATTCCTTCGAAAATGTGCGGATCGTTCCATTCAGCCTGCGCCAGCACTTGCTCTAGCCGATTGAGGTGTTTTAGCCCGGCCAGTAAACTATTCCTGCCGAGCCTAGTATTGCATAAGCGAGCGGAAACACCCTGCTCTCGCTGAGCTTCACTGACTCGACTTACATACGTAGACGCCTTGATGGCTATCGTCGCTGGCTGCCCCACAGCTGGCCTATAGCCTCTCTGCGACGACCCTCTCGAAGCTATAAGCTTTAGTGTTAGACTGGATTTACCTGGAACTTCGCGAAGATAGACATTGAGCATGTCGGTAATTTGACTCCGATCAGTAGCGAAAAGCAGCCTGGCTGCACCTTCTTCCAGTCGATCAATATGTCTCGGCAACAAAGGGATTTTTCCGTCAACCACCCGCATGGTCTCAAACAGGCCGTCGCCATAATGGACTGCGCGATCATCCAGCGATATATGATCCTGCCACAACCCGTTAACGAGCCAAGGGTATTGATATGCGGTGGGTAGGCTCATGGTCAGCAGTCGGCCGAGCTACGCTGTAGCAGGCTTAATTAAGGCGCTTTGCGAAATACGAGGCTGCCATTAGTTCCACCAAAGCCAAAGGAATTTGAAACAGACACCTCAATGCTGCAGTCTCGTGCAGTATTCGGCACGAAATCCAGATCGCAGTCTTCGTCAGGATTTTCAAGATTGATCGTTGGCGGCAGAATGGAATCACGTAGAGCAAGGCAAGAAAATATAGCTTCCACAGACCCAGCTGCCCCAAGAAGGTGACCGATCATCGACTTGGTTGAACTAACAGCTACTCTTTCTGCCGCAGATCCCAAAACGGACTTCACTGCTTGGCACTCGGCCAAATCGCCCGCGGGTGTAGATGTTCCGTGCGCGTTTATATAACCAACTTCGTCAGGGTTCACACCCGCATCGGTCAAAGCATTGCGCATAGATGCCGCAGCACCGGCGCCATTCGGAGGTGGCGACGTCATATGATGCGCATCACCACTCATGCCAAAACCTATAACCTCCGCGTATATCTTCGCTCCGCGACGTTTGGCATGCTCATATTCTTCTATTAGCATAACACCGGCACCGTCACCGAGCACAAAACCGTCACGGTCTCTATCCCAGGGCCGGCTCGCTGCTTGAGGGTCTTCGTTACGAGTGGACAACGCGCGAGCGGCGGCAAAACCACCTAATCCCACCGGACTGGTCGCCATTTCTGAGCCGCCAACCAACATGACATCAGCCTCACCCCATTGTATAAGCCTGGCGCCTATTCCAATGTTGTGGGTGCCTGTAGTACATGCTGTAACAATGGCAAGGTTTGCGCCGGTAAAGCCAAATCGTATTGATAAATTACCGGCGATCATGTTCGAAATAGAGCCGGGTACAAAAAATGGAGATATTTTTCTAGGCCCTGACTTCTCAACAATGCCATGGTTTTTTTCAATGGAAGATATACCGCCAATGCCGGAACCGATGGCAGCACCAATTCGATGTGCGTTTTCTGAATTGACTTCCAATCCGGAATCTTGCATTGCCTGAATTCCTGCGACCATACCGTACTGTATGAACAGATCCATTTTCCTAGCGTCTTTGGGTTCGAGATAACCCTCGATACTAAAGTCCTTGACCCCTGCGCCAAACTGAGTGGTATAGGCAGAAACATCGAAGGTTTCGATAGGTGCTACACCGCTCTCCCCAGCAATTATTCGCTGCCATGTTGCCTCAACACTATTCGCTAGTGGCGACACCATACCCATTCCGGTTACTACTACTCGTTTACGACTCACAGGGCTACCTCATCGTCCTGAAACACAAGAGCCGCTGCACCAAAATGGCCAGCGGCTCTCGATAAAGGCTCTTAACTTACGTATTTTTGGTGATGTAATCTATAGCAAGCTGAACTGTAGTGATGGCCTCTGCTTCTTCATCAGGAATCTCAGTTTCGAATTCTTCTTCCAAAGCCATTACTAGCTCTACGGTATCGAGCGAGTCCGCGCCAAGATCCTCAACAAACGAGGCCGAATTCTGAATCTCATCGTCCTTCACCCCTAATTGTTCACTAACAATCTTCTTTACTCGTTCTTCTATGCTGCTCATGTCTGTTAAGACTCCTGTTGCTCAGTATGCTGTTTAGTGTCCAGTGTTTACGTTGATGGTAGTTAGATTGCGCTACCAGCCGGCTTCCGCTGAAGTCGGCATTTTACAACAATTTCCCAGACTTGAAAGAGCTGCAAATAATTTGATTCTATAATACCTCATAAAACATTATTATTCAATGACTTACGACATGTACATGCCGCCATTTACATGTATGGTTTCGCCGCTAATGTATGCTCCACCAGCTGTTGCTAGAAAAACAACCACCGCCGCCACCTCTTCAGCGGCTCCTAATCGGCCTAACGGAATCTGTTTTAGCAAGGCTTCCTTTTGTGCTTCGGGTAGCTCCTTTGTCATATCAGTGTCGATGAATCCCGGGGCAACGGTATTGACTGTAATGTTTCTAGAGCCAACTTCTCTTGCAAGCGATCGCCCAAATCCGCCAACGGCCGCCTTAGTTGCAGCATAGTTTGCTTGACCTGCGTTCCCCATGGAGCCAACAACTGAACTAATGTTTATAATTCGACCAGCTCGCGCTTTGGTCATGCCTTTTAAGAATGCTTTTGCAAGCTTAAACACGGCTGTAAGATTAGTATCAATAACCTGATCCCACTCCTCCTGCTTCATCCTGAGCAAAATGTTATCGCGGGTAACACCCGCATTGTTTACCAGAACAAATGGAGCACCATGCTCAGCAACGGAGGAAATAAAGGCGAGCAGCGAATCATTATCGTTTACATTCAATGGCAATCCGATTCCGTCAGCCCCTGCCCCCTTGAGATTCTCAGTAATGCGAGCTGCGCCCTCTTCACTGGTCGCTGTACCAATTACAAAGAAGTGCTGACCTAATTGCTCTGCAATTGCTTTTCCAATGCCTCTACTTGCGCCTGTTACCACGGCTATTTTTTTGTCTGTGTTCATATCGTCTGTACTCATATTTGTGCGCGTTCATCGACACGCGCCTGATTGTTGGCGCCTTTATTATGCTTTACAAAACTCTTTTTTAGGCTCGTTTGAAGCAACCAAGATATCTAGCCAAGCTCAGCAATCAATTTGTCAAAATCTTCACTTTGCTGGAGATTCGCACTTGAAATGGACTTATCTATGCGTCGATTCAAGCCTGAAAGCACTTTTCCTGGACCACACTCAACAATGTACTCTGCGCCGCGGGCCTGCATTGCAAGTACGCATTGAACCCAAGGAACAGGGCTGCTTATTTGTTGCACAAGAAGCGCTTTGATCTGATCTGGCGCATTGGTTGTTGACGCGCCAACATTGTGGACCACCGAAATTTCAGGCTCCACTATTTCGATATCGACTAACAACTCAGCCAATTGAGCTCCTGCCGGCTGCATCAGGCTAGTGTGGAATGGCGCGCTTACGGGTAAAGGCAACGCTCGTTTTGCTCCAGCTTCTTTGCATAAAGCTTGAGCTCGCTCAACAGCCTTCGCATGACCTGCGATAACGACCTGGCCCGGTGAATTATAATTTACAGCCGAGACAACCTCACCCTCACATGCTGACTCGCACGCGGCATTAATCGAATCATCATCGAGACCAATAATGGCGGCCATTGCACCGGCTCCAACAGGAACCGCAGTTTGCATAAAACGCCCTCGTTGCCTTACCAGCTGAACAGCGTCGGTAAAAAGCAATGCACCAGCACAAACCAGTGCAGAAAATTCGCCTAAGCTATGACCGGCCATCATTGCGGGTCGAGCCGCACTGCGTGCCGTCCAAACCCGCCACAGAGCAACGCTAGCAGTTAGAATCAAGGGCTGAGTGTTTTCCGTTAGATTTTGCTGTTCCTGCGGTCCTTCTTGCGCTAGCGCCCAAAGGTCAAGACCGATAGATTCAGAAGCCTCTTCAAAAGTTGTTTTTATGATGCCATCCGTTTCGGCGATACCACCTAACATACCAAGGCTCTGAGAGCCCTGTCCTGGAAAAACAAAAGCAAGTTGTTTAGCTTGCATCAATTAACTCCCTAATTCTTTAAGTCAAAACACCTTGTACGGAGGCTAGCCAGTTAGACCTGCCTAATCTTTCAGCTTCTTGCAAGCAGTTCAATATAGCAGCAGGACCCGCATCGCCGTGGCTCTTAACGACTATGCCATTGACGCCTAGAAAAAATGCGCCATTATGCCTAGCGGGCGAAAAACGCCGATCTAAGTCGTCCAGGCCTTTGCTAACATCACTGCTGTGGTCGGCAAACAATTGTCTGAATTGAGCAAGTAACATACTTGCTGTTCCTTCACAGGATTTCAACGCAACATTACCACTAAAACCGTCACAGACAATAATGTCACTGGTTGTTGTAAAAAGCTCGTCGGGTTCGATAAACCCCTGGTAATTTATTTGAGACTCCACCGTCAACATCTTCGCGGCCTCTCGAATGACCCTTGTGCCCTTAGTTGGCTCGCTGCCATTGCTAAGCAGGCGAACTGTGGGCTTTTTTCGCCCATCCCGCTCGGCCGCCAGCGCAGAGCCCATGAGTGCAAATTGCGTCAGGGCCTGAGCATCACATTCCGCATTGGCCCCCAGGTCAAGCAAATAGGTATGTCCATTTGCTGTTGGAAAGGCCTTGCATATTGCGGGCCGCTTAAGCCCCGGCAGTGTGCCTAACAAGCGCAGGCCAACCACCATTAAGGCAGCAGAGCTTCCGGCACTAACGCATACATCAGCCCGGCCTTTCGCAACGGCATCAATAGCTTTAAACAGCGAGCTACCGCGCCCGTGCAAAAGTACAGCTTTACCGTCGCACTCATGAGGGTTTAAAGAGGACGCAGTCGTAACCTCTATCCTATCCCGATAGTCGGCATCTATGAGAGGTTCTATGCGGGATACATCGCCATACAGTTGTAGGGCAAGGTCGTTGCGCTCGCTGAGCAGCTCAATGGCTGCACGCACAATGACCGACGGGCCAAAATCTCCGCCCATCACATCAATAGCTATCTGCATGAAAAGTTGGCGCAGAAGATATCTACGCCCAGAATCTTTGAACTAAGCTTTAAACTAAACTACAAACTTAGTCGTCATTACCAAGGTTCAGAACTTTTTTGCCTCGGTAAAAACCATCTGCAGTTATGTTATGACGACGATGCGTTTCACCACTGGTTTGATCAACACTCAGGGTGGCAGTTGACAAACTGTCGTGTGAACGACGTTGCCCACGGCGAGAGCGTGTTACTTTACTTTTCTGAACGGCCATAGTTGTACTCCGAAAATACTATTTCTTATCCAGCATGCCTGCCAGATTCTCAAAGGGTTTCTGTCGAGGCTCGTCTTCCGACTGCTCCGACACAAAATACTCTCTCATTCCACATTCATGTGGGTGTTTGCTTACGATGGGCAGTGCCAGCAACACTTCCTCTTCAGTAAGATCAAAAACATCCAATTCATCGTCTACTACAAATACCGGGTCAAGGGTATCCGGTAATTGCTTGCCAGCTTCTTCGTCGACCACCACCGCCAGAGAAAACGCTTGTGTCACTTCAAGCGGCATTGGTGATAAACAGCGCTGACAAAAAACATTCACCTGCGCAGTGAGCTCGCCTTTCACGCAGCGCCTTTTCTCATCGTCTTTACTGAACTCGAGATGAACACTGACACTGCCATCTGTATTAGCCAATGCTCCGGCCAACCGCGTCAACTCAATGACATCAACCTTGCCATCCAGAATCGCTTCTTGGGCAATCATTGAGGTCAGCGGCAAAGCTCTAGGCAAGGCCCGAACTGACTGTTTTTCGGCACGGGTCTCGGTCATAGGCGCGACATCATAGGGATCGACGTGGTAACTGTCAAAATTAAATACTTCGCAGAATTACACAAACCAGTAAATCATTGATTCAATAGGCACAAAATCTGCTAAAGCGGCCAAAAAGTCGAGATTAGCGCAGCTTGGGCATCTGCAACTCCAGGCCTGAGCGCACAACCCCTTTACCGATGCTGACACCCAGGCGGCTGAGGGCCTGTTCAATAGGGTCGGGCTTCATCGTATAGTCAACGAAGACCTCCGTGCCAATAATCTCTCTAGCCACATAACCCGCACTGCCGATGCCATCGATCAAGCCTAACCCCAACGCCTGCTCCCCAGACCAAATAAGCCCCGAGAACAAATCAGGGTCATCAACTAAACGCTCTCCACGCCCTTCTTTCACCACGGCGATGAATTGATTGTGAGTAACCTCCAAAACGCTCTGCCAAAACTCTGTTTCCTGTTCGTTCTGCGGCAAGAAGGGATCCAAGAAGCCTTTGTGGGCGCCGGCCGTATACTGACGTCGCTCTATGCCAAGCTTTTCCATACCTTCGACGAAGCCAAACCCCGATCCTACAACGCCTATAGATCCAACCAAGCTCGCCTTATCCGCATATATTTCATCCGCAGCAGCCGCTATGTAATATGCGCCAGACGCGCCCAGTTCAGATATTGCCGCATAAACTTTCTTGTCGGGGTGCTCACCACGCAGGCGTTTGATCTCGTCGAAAATCTGACCCGATTGAACCGGACTGCCGCCCGGGCTGTTTATGGTTAAAATGATCGCAGTGCAGAGCTCATTCTCAAACGCTCTGCGCAGAGCTCCGGCGACTGCATTAGCATTCGCCATCTCCTCAGCGGCGATCACACCCTTTACCTCGATAAGTCCAACGTGCTCTTCTACGCTCTCATTAAGGCCTAAGCTTCCATCTGCACCGCGAACAAGAAGTAGCAGTATCACGGCGAGGTAAGCAAACGTGAGAAGCTTAAAAAAGATACCCCAGCGGCGGGCTTTGCGCTGCTCGTCCAAAGAGCGCTGCACAACATTTTCCAGCACTTTTACGGCCTTCCCGTCCTCATAGTCCATAACACAATCTCACAATTCATTTGCGGTGCAGCTTGATTTGCGCTGCACCTAATTCGTATAACCTTAGCTTACATCGGCAATCTGCCTTTTGCCTAACGGCCGCCTGTGTGAAGGCCGTAGCGACCCTCCAGCCAAATAGAAAGATCATCATAGGACGCGGCAATGTATTCTGCACCTGCCGCCACCAATTGCTCGGTAGAATGCACTCCATGTCCAACCCCAACCGGCATCACGCCTGCTTTGCGCGCCATTGCAAGATCAAAGCTGGTGTCTCCAATCATTAAAGCATCAGCCGCGGGAACCCTAAGCTCTTCAAGCAGTTCATGCAACATTCGGGGATCCGGTTTTGATGCGGTTTCATCGGCGCAACGTGTCGCATCAAAAAGATGCTCAATGCCGGTGCTGGCCAAAACGCGATTAAGCCCTCTGCGACTCTTACCGGTTGCCACAGCCGTAAGATGATTATTCTCGCGTAAGCCCGTCAACACATCCAGACAGCCCGGAAAAAAGCTGCAGGGAGTTTGGTCCGCGGCGATAAAGTGCTTGGCGTATTGTTGCTGCAAGTCTGTCTTTTGCTCTGGGCTTGCAGCAGGAAAGAGCTCATCCGTAGCTTCCTGCATACCTAAACCGATGATTTGCTGGATCCGCGCAGCGTCCAACACTTCTAGACCTGCGTCTTCCATGGCAAGCTTCATGCACTGTACAATTTTTGCCGCCGAATCTAGAATTGTCCCATCCCAATCAAATATAAATAACATAATTAACTACTTACGAAGTTTTTCTAGAAACAACTCAAGATCACTACTTAGTGGACACCGGATGTCCATCACCTGCTCGCCGATACGAAATTGCAGGCGACTGGCGTGCAAAAACAGCCGCTTTAAACCCTGACCGCTGAGCTGACGATTTACTTCCTGGCTCGCATATTTTTCATCTCCGGCGATTGCATGGCCGGCGTGCAACGCATGAACACGAATCTGATGGGTTCTTCCAGTAACAGGGCTTGCTTCAACCAAGGTTAAACTGTCAAAGCGTTCCTTCACTTTAAACAGGGTGCTCGCACGCTGCCCCTCTTTGCTCACGCGAACGACCCTTTCACCGGAATTTAGCTCATTCTTCAACAGTGGCGCATCAATACGGCTCAACGCCGCAGGCCAACCGCCGATTACTAATGCATGGTATGTTTTGCGCAGGCTCTTTGCTTGTAACTGCTGATGCAAGTCGAGAAGGGTTCGCCTATTACGAGCGATCAAGATACAGCCAGAAGTGTCTCGATCGAGTCTGTGCACTAACTCTAGCCGCCTATCATCAGGCCTGAGCAGCCTCAGCGCCTCTATCAACCCAGTGTGTATACCACTGCCACCGTGAACAGCCAAGCCACTGGGCTTATCAATCACTAGCAGGTTTTCGCATTCGTGCAAAATGGAGCGCTTCAACATTTTTTGCAATGAAAGGCTCAACTTAGGCGGGCTTGATGAGCTATCCTGGACTCGCACCGGTGGAATTCTAACCATGTCGCCTGCCGCCAGCCGATAGGTTTGCTTTGCGCGCTTCTTGTTAATTCTGACTTCACCACCTCGCACCATTCTATAAATGCGCGATCGAGGAATGTTCTTCAGCTCAACGAAAAGGAAATTATCCAAACGCTGACCAGCTCGGTCATCGCTTATTTCCACATAACGAACAGAATGCATTGGTGAATTATCAGACAAGAGTACTAACCAGAGTTATACACGAAAAAATACCGCGGAGAGTGGCTATTCGCCGTGGCCAATTGAGCCATTCATCTAGAGCTGCTATAGTGCATACAAGATCAGCGGGCTTGACACATTATCGCCTGCTGAATCGAAAGAAGCGAGCAATGCTCGAGCTGTGCGGCTAAAAACGATTAGATACGAGATTGGCCGAACAAAAAACGCACAGCAAAAATAACCGCCAGCATTGTCTGCATAGGCGCTCCGCAGCTGAAATTGTTCGCCGCGGACTGCGCAAAATGGCAGAGATGGGTGTTGATGGCGGCATGTGACGAGATTCACTGAAAGACTGAAAATACATTTGTCTAGAAGCAGCCAGTAGAAATACCTAATAGCCATACGAGAAAAACAGGCACTAGGTTTTCACGCTTCAGGCCAAAAAATGGTTGCAAGAAAGCACATTAACAATGCTACGTAACCAGATGATTTTAAAGTATAGTTTTGCGCAGAGCGCGGGGCTACATCGATGTCAGACCAGACCCTCTTGTTTGGAATAGGCGCAAGGACCATTCATTGCCCCTTCTGACAACAGTCTAATCTTTTCCGCATGCTTCCTTGCCCCCGTGCCGGCTTTAACGCCATAACAGGAAGTAATTCATGAAACGCATGTTAATAAACGCTACCCAGCCCGAAGAGCTGAGAGTAGCAATGGTAGACGGGCAAACTTTGTTCGATCTAGACATAGAAAACCGCACACGAGTCCAAAAGAAATCCAGCATTTACAAAGGCAAAATCACGAGGGTAGAACCAAGTCTCGAAGCTGCATTTGTTGACTTTGGCGCCGAACGCCATGGTTTTCTGCCATTGAAAGAAATCTCTAAAGAGTACTTTTACCGTAATCCTTCAGATGTTAACGGTCGTTTTTCGATCAAAGACGTTGTAAAGGAAGGCACTCAGGTGATCGTTCAGGTAGATAAGGAAGAGCGTGGCAACAAAGGGGCCGCACTCACAACCTTCATCAGCCTTGCGGGTCGGTACATGGTATTGATGCCAAACAACCCCCGCGCAGGAGGCATATCGCGTCGTGTAGAGGGCGAAGAGCGCTCTGAGCTTAAGGCAGTTCTAGACTCACTGGATACACCTCGTGGTATGGGCGTGATCGTGCGCACTGCAGGCGTTGGTCGAAGCCAGGAAGAACTCAAGTGGGACCAAGATTACCTTTGTGCCGTTTGGGAAGCCATTCAAGAGCACTCAGAGCAGCGCCCAGCTCCCTTCCTGATATATCCTGAAGGCAATGTGATAGTACGTGCCATTCGCGACTATCTGCGATCTGATATCGGTGAAATCGTTATTGATTCCGAAGACGCCTACGAACAAGCGGCCGAATTTGTTAGCCAAATAATGCCGCACAATGCCTCCAAGCTTAAGCTTTATAAAGACAGTGTGCCGTTGTTCAATCGCTACCAAATCGAAAGCCAAATTCAATCAGCCTACAACAGAGAAGTAACCCTTCCTTCTGGTGGTTCGATTGTCATCGACCCAACAGAAGCGATGGTGTCTATCGATATCAACTCTGCACGAGCGACTAAAGGCAAGAATATTGAAGATACGGCTACTCGCACTAACCTTGAAGCGGCCGATGAAATTGCACGGCAATTAAGGCTTCGCGATATGGGCGGCTTAATAGTCATTGATTTCATTGATATGAATGAAAGCCGAAATCAAAGGTCTGTTGAAAATAGAATGCGTGACGCACTTGAAGTGGATCGCGCCCGTGTTCAAGTAGGCCGTATATCGCGATTCGGCTTGCTGGAAATGTCTCGCCAGCGGCTTCGTCCTTCATTGGGAGAAACAAGCTCTATTGTTTGCCCGCGATGCCAAGGTCAAGGTCATATTCTTGATACCAAATCAACCTCCTTAACAGCACTAAGAGTGATTGAAGAAGAAGCTCTGAAAGAACGCAGCGCTGAAATTCGAGCCATAGTGCCTGTTGAAGTGGCCACTTATTTATTGAATGAAAAACGAGAAGCTATACGCGACATCGAGAAGCGTAATGACTTGCGCGTGGTGGTGATACCAAACCTGAATCTCGAAACTCCACATTTTGAAGTGACGCGGCTACGAGACGATGAAGCCGCTAATCAAGCCGCGATGCCAAGCTACAAAATCGAAACAGATACATCAGTACTTGAGGAAGCGAGCAAAGCGAGCACGCCAATAGCTAAGCAGGAACAACCGGCCGTACAACGCGTAAGCGTAGCGCCACAGGAGCCTGCGCCTATGCGCGTTGCGTCTGAAGCGGCGCCAACTGCTGCTCCTGCAACTGAAGGGATTGTTACGCGGCTTTGGAAATCGCTATTCGGAACGACGGAAGCAGAAGTCGCTCCCGCGGAGGAAGAAAACAAACCGGCACGACGCAATAATCGTCAACGCAGCAATAGAGGCGGCCAGAATAGGAACCGTGGTAATCAGCGGAATAACCGAAATAAAGATCAACATAGCCAAACCAATGAGGCTAGTGAAAAGGATTCGACTAGGCCGAACAATAATCGCAACAGGCCACGCAAAGATGCTGAAGGTGACCAGGCAGAACGTTCTAATCAACGTACACAGGAACCTAGAGACAAAAACGCTAGCCGAAGTAAAGACGGCCGTAAACGAAAGCCACGTAGCGAACGAGCGAGACCAGAAGCTGAGGTTGACGGTAATCGTGCTGAAGCGAATGGAAATGAGAATGGGAATTCTGATCGGCCGAAACGTCGACCCTCTGATAGTAAGCCGCGCGCTGCCAGCCCTAAGAAGCGTCAGAATCGCCGCGAAGCGCCGGTCAAAACAGAAGCTACCCCAGAAGCTATTTCTGAAAAAGCAATTGATCAGGATGCTGTGGCAGACTCTTTGGTTGAGCAAGCCAATACTGGGCATTCAGGAAGCACGGCAGCAAGCGTAGCTGCGGTAGCGACTGCTGCTGCAGTATCGGTGGTTGTAAACGACTCTGATGCCGAACTCACTGAGGAAGCACATCAATCAACTGAAGACAGCTCAGAAGCACCTGCCGCTAAAGTGGAAGAAGTTAACGCAGCTGAAACGCAAAGTAGCGAAGCTGCTGAAGCGGTTCCGACGGCGGCTGTTGAGGCGCCTAGGCACGCTAAGCAAAGCGCTCCAGCGCCTGTAGCCAAAATAGCAAAGCCTGAACCTGATGCACCTTCAGCGCCAAGCGTTGACTATTCGGCTATCGGCCGTGCAACCAATGACCCTAGAGACAAGCCAAATGTACAGGCTGAATTCTCTATCAGTACGAAGCAAATTGAACTGGTCGACTTACAAGCGCCAGCACTAGAGGCAGCTGAGTTGAGCGAGGATGATGTGCTGCAGATGCGAGCTTCAAATGACCCAAGGAAGAAAGTAAGTCCAGAAAATGTCGCTAGCTAATATTGTTACGCGTAAATTTTTCTGAACACTTGTCAGGCGCAACAATACGGATATAATTGCGCCTGGTTTGCGGAGGGGTGGCAGAGTGGTCGAATGCACTGGTCTTGAAAACCAGCGAAGGCGAAAGTCTTCCGAGAGTTCGACTCTCTCCTCCTCCGCCACTTTTCTCGACTTTACCGCCTTTCATCTATTTCGACTATTTCGACTATTTCGACTTCCAAATTAAAGGAAGCCTGTATGTTATGGATCTAAACGCCACGACACCGTCTTTAGCTCAAAGTTCTAGCAAATAACCGCACTTTTGGTGACCAAAAGCATTGTATTTAGCTGGCTCGCCATTATTATTAGAAGCAATGCATTTAAGTTTACTCAAGGAGAGTCAAGCATGAACAGAGAAAATGACGTACTGGGCAACGCTCAGTTTGGCACGTCTGCCATTGAAGTTAATAAGGTGCTGCGAAACACCTATGCCCTATTAGCAATGACACTAGTCAGCTCTGGAATTATGGCTACTATATCCAGCGCCCTAAACATGCCATCTTTTACTTATTTGGTGTGCATAGGTATAGCAATGGCCCTGATGTTTTTTGTAATGCCTAAAGTTGCAAACTCTTCAAAAGGTATTGCGATGGTGTTTGTTATTACCGGCTTGTTGGGTTTCGGCATTGGCCCCTTGTTAAACCATTACATGGCGCTGCAGAATGGCGGCCAGTTAATTGCGACTTCTCTAGGTGGTACTGGAGTGATTTTTCTGGCGCTGTCAGCTTATGCACTTACAAGTAAGCGAGACTTCAGCTTTATGGGCGGCATGCTCATGGTTGGCTTTATGGTAGCCATAGGCTTATCACTGGTTAACTTGTTTCTTCAGATACCGGCAATGAGCTTAATGCTTTCGGCCTTTGTTATTCTGATAATGTCGGGCTTCATCTTGTTTGACACAAGCAGAATAGTTAATGGTGGTGAACGCAACTATATTATGGCGACCATTGGTCTCTATATGACGATATTCAACATCTTCATCAACCTGCTGGCTCTGCTGGGCTTTTCTAGCGACGACTGATCGTCTGAGCATTCAGCAGTGACAACGGCGCCTATACAGGCGCCGTTTTTGCTTTAAGCTCTTGCATATTACAACGCGGTCAAAAGAGAGAATATTATGAGCGGCATGGAAATAGGCACAGCTCTTTTACTGGTTACTTTTCTAATCGTACTTTACCCCAACGTTAAGCACTGGCTGAAGAACAGCCCTGAACCCCGTGAGGGCGACTGGACGGCTGCAGCTCTTCCTATTGTCGGGGTAGTGCTGTTTGTCATGTTGCTGATGAATATGGTGTAGATTGGAGCTTTCTTTGTTTGTGTCCGCTGCACCCGTAACAGGCAGTGAGAGCAGCGCTCTGCGGTTTGCACGCGCCGCCCTTATGCAAGGCCATAACATTTACCGCGTGTTCTTTTATCAAGCCGGTGTTCTATGCGCAGAGCCAGGCGTAGAGTGCAATGGATGGGCAGAACTTAAAGCAGAAGGTGTGAAAGACCTTTGCCTCTGCCCCGCTTCTGTAAAACGCTATGATGTCGCCAGAAAGGCCGTAGAAGCCAGCAATTCGCAAGAAATGCCCTTTAGCCTAGGTGGGATAGTACAGTTGGCAGATGCTCAAACGGTTTCAGACCGTTTGGTCAGCTTTCACTAGAGAACCTTAGAATGCCGCTAACGCCACCCATAGTGTTTTGTCGTGTAGGCGCTGATGGTGTTTCTCAAGCAGCCGTGGATGTAGCACTCAGCTTTGCAGTAATGAACCTCTCACCTTTTGTTTTGCTGGAAATGACTAGTGAGCAATGCGAGGCGAAAGCCGTTGGCAACTTAAATGAGACCCTCCATCAGCTACGAGATTATGGCGTTGACCGCATAGCCGCCTACATAGAACCCGGCTGTTCGTTGAAAATGGATGAAGTTGTAGACTTGGACATCATTGATATCGACCAACTCTCGGATATTCACTGTAAAGCGAGCTCAATCCTAAGTTTCTAATATGAATCGATGCTTGCACATAATCAGTAGAGCAGTAAGCAAACCCGACTTGCAGCAGTGCGTTAGGGTTCTCGGCCCAGAATGCGCACTCGTATTAGTTGGCGCAGGTCTTCAAACGCATACCTCGCTGGCATTCCTTTTATCAGGTCAACAAAGTCAGTGTGTATATCTCGTCGATGAAGAAAGTGAACTACAAGCTCAACAGAAGCATCAAGTACGCCAAATAGCTTATGTTGACTTTGTTGACCTTTGCGTCCAATTCCCCACCTCTAGAACATGGTGAGAACTGTGAAAATCATGGTTAACATTATTAAGAGGCAGCGAAAAATGAGCAACTTGAATTGACATGACGAATTCAGAACACCCATTCGCACCCTTTATAAGAACAATTGGAAAAGGCAAGACAAGCCAGCGCTCTTTAACCCTCGGTGAGGCTCAACAAGCGATGCAAATGATCATGCGAGGTGACGTAAGGCCTGAGCAGCTTGGTGCCTTTCTTATGTTGTTGCGTGTTAAAGAGGAAACGTCTGAAGAGTTGGCGGGGTTTACCTTAGCTGTTCGGTCAACCTTTGCGCTTCCTGAGGTCAATCTGGACCTGGACTGGCCTAGCTATGCAGGCAAACGGAGTCAGCCACCTTGGTATCTGTTAGCCGCACTCGCCCTGGCTAACAGCGGCTATAGAATCGTAATGCATGGCAGCCGAGGTCATACAGAAGGCCGTGTCTACTCCGAGGATGTACTGCGTGAGCTAGACATTGCTGTCGCACAGCAAGCGAGTGACGTTGAACAACATTTGCAGGTTTCAAATTTTGCATTCATTCCTCTGCAGCTTATCAATGAGCAACTGCAAGCACTCATAGAGTTACGCCCGCTGCTTGGCGTTCGAACCCCCGTCCACAGCCTCTGCCGCTTGTTAAACCCTTTCGCCGCACAGGCCAGCGTACAAAGTGTATTTCACCCCTCTTATGCACCGATACACCAAGGAGCGGCCCATTTACTAGGACAAGCAAACTTGGTGATTCTTAAAGGGGACGGCGGCGAATTTGAACTTAGACCGCATGCCGATAGCACACTTTATCGCTTATCCTCGCATGATGCGTCTGAAACAACGATTTCCAGGGTTTGCGAGCGTGCAGACATACAAAAATTAAGCGTTCAACGCTCCGCAGAGCTATTGAGAGCCGTTTGGCAGGCCGATCTAGGGGCTACCACTCACACAAAGCAAGCACAACTGGCTATCACGGGTACTATAGCGGCGGCCTTGCATAGCCTTCATCCGGAGCTCACAGAAAAGGAATGCCACAAGAAAGCTTGTTATATTTGGTCAATCCGAGCTTCGGTTGAGCTAGATTAAACACCGACACATTAGCTCGTATCGCAAAATAAACGCTCCCGGAACAGTTTGTGGCTGTGTACGCAGTTTTTTCGTGACTCCTGTCTATATTTTAACCATATGTACATTTATTGATCATTCCGGGCCTATACTCACTTTATGGATGAGCAAAACAGGCTTACTGAGGAACAGTGAGCCGAGCGGCACAGGATGTACCGTGACAGCCAAAATATACCTGGCTTAACAACTACATCAACTGGAATGGTTACTGATTTATGACCGACGCTATCGCCTCTAAGTCCACATCGCAACGCGCCGCGATAAAACCTCGCTCAAACGACCAAGAGCGTGTGTTTAAGAAAGATACACATTGGTTCTTCAAAACGAGAGAAGGAGCAGCAAAAGGCCCCTTTGTGGACAAACAACATGCTTACTGGGCGTTGGCTAAATACATTCGTATACAGTGCTCATACCGTTAAACACTTATCAGTTTGTTGGATACTGCGCTTTACTTATAACCACTGGGGTTTTCGCTTTGCCATTTCCAAGTATCGCGCACCATATCATTAACTGAACGAGTAGCCTCCCAGTCGAGCTCCTGCTTTGCTAACGAAGCATCGGCATAACAAGTCGCTATATCTCCGGGGCGCCTATCGCTTATTTTGTACTTTATGGTTTTGCCCGTCTCAGCTTCAAAAGCCTTAATCATATCCAACACTGAGTACCCATTTCCTGTGCCAAGATTGTATGTAACAACGCCAGGGTTGGCCTGAAGTCGTTCAAGCGCTTTCAAATGTCCCAAAGCCAAATCAACCACATGAATGTAGTCACGCACACCGGTTCCGTCCTTTGTAGGATAATCATCACCAAAGACTGAAAGGCAATCGAGTTTTCCTACTGCCACCTGGCTGACAAACGGCATAAGATTATTAGGTATATCAGCAGGGTCTTCGCCGATGGTTCCACTATGGTGCGCACCAACCGGGTTGAAATAGCGCAATAGTGCAATGTTCCAGCTTGCATCAGACACATTCAAGTCTCGCAATATTTCTTCAACCATAAGTTTTGAACGGCCATAGGGATTGGTTGCCGACAAAGGGAAGTCTTCCTTTATAGGGACCGTCGCGGGATCTCCGTAAACCGTTGCTGAAGAGCTAAACACGATATTACGGATGTTATTTGCGTCCAATACATCACACAACGTTAACGTGCCCTGGATATTATTCTGGTAGTACATCAGCGACTTCTCAACTGATTCACCGACCGCCTTCAGACCTGCAAAGTGAATGACCGAATCCACCTTATGCTGTTGAAGCACTGCATTCAGACCATCGTAGTCTCGTATGTCCACTTTATAGAATGGGATAGTCTGTTTACTGATGCGCTCTACTCGCTTAACAGCTTCTTCACTGCTGTTAGATAGGTTATCAACCACAACAACAGAGTGCCCTGCTTGCAGTAACTCCACACATGTGTGGCTGCCAATGTAGCCGGCTCCACCAGTGACTAAAACTTTCATACAATAGTCTCGCTATCTGTCTATTTCTTTACGTCAATAGATATAATAGTGCACCCAGCCATTCTCGCCGCTGCCCACCCACATTTTTACTATTTCTCTTACTTATGCATCCTAGCCAGGCAACGTTCCAACCTACCGCGGAAGAATACCAAGACCAATTATCGAGCAAAGTCGAAAGACTGAGCGAGATACTTAAACCTTTCACTGCGGGTATCGACTCGGTGCACCAATCGCCAGGGACCGGTTACAGAATGCGGGCTGAGTTTCGCGTTTGGCATAATGATGATGATCTCAATTACGTGATGTTTCCTAAAGGAGAGCCAAAGTCACCGTTCATCATAGATCGCTATCTACCTGGCTCAAGTACTATGCAGCGCCATATGCCTATTTTGCTAAAAGTACTGCGCCAAAATAACGAGCTGCGCAACCGCCTTTTCCAGGTTGACTTCCTCACCACCCAGACAGGAGAATGCCTGCTCAGTTTGTTGTATCACAGGAAACTCGAGCATGAGTGGGAATCTCAAGCACGTGAGTTAGAAACGCTGTTAAATGTATCTGTCATTGGACGCAGTCGAAAGCAGAAAATCGTTTGTAGTAAAGACAGTGTTAAAGAGCGCTTTCACGTCGCGGATCGAGAACTTTACTATAAGCAATACGAAAACAGCTTCACTCAACCCAACGCGACTATAAATGAACAAATGCTAGGCTGGGCCCAGCAGCACACAGTGAATAGTAATCATGATTTGCTGGAGTTGTACTGTGGAAATGGCAATTTCAGCATAGCGCTGGCCAGTAACTTTCGAAAAGTGTTGGCGACCGAAGTGGATAAATTTGGCATTCGCGCGGCGCTCTTCAATGCCGAACAAAACGCAGTTGAAAACCTTGAGTTAGTGAGAATGTCGGCGGAAGATGTATCTTCGGCGTTGTCAGCTGTGCGCGAGTTTCGCCGTTTCGCGCACATTGACCTCCATTCTTACGCCTTCGGCACGGTGTTAGTTGATCCACCCCGCGCAGGGCTTGACGATACAGCTCTGAAGTTCATTCAAAGCTTTGACAAAATTATCTATGTGTCTTGTAATCCCGACTCACTGCGCGAAAACCTCCAGTCGTTAACAAGCACCCATAAACTTGTGCGCTCAGCATTGTTTGACCAGTTTCCCTTCACCGAACACATTGAAACAGGTGTGATATTGCAACGGCGATAAGTCAGTAAACATGAATTCCTAGCTCTTCGAGCTTAGGCGGCAGCATTTCGTCTAATTGGCTAATGTCCTCTTCCGTGAGCTCAATAAGGGTAATCCGTTGCTCTCGACACCATTCTTGTTTCGCAAGCCGCTGTGACAACTTTCCGGGCGGATCGCTGTTGTACCAAATATCAATAAAGAGCCCATATTTAGGCAAGTAAAAGTCGCAGGCATATTCTTCGTGCCCCGCCAGTGGTCGCCTATAGGCGTGCGTCAGGTCAAGAAGATACAACCACTGACAAAGCTCTGCCTCTGCAACGGTGCGTAAGACATGCCCATCCAAGGAGGAGTAACACGTTTCACCCGACAATTGCGTGAGGTGTTCTTCCTCAAATAAATCAGGCTCTCTATCAGGCTGATGGTTACGCAACAGGTTGATGGCGTTAAAACTGGCAACAAGTGCGGGTTCGCTTAGAACCGCGTGCGGCCAACTAGCGTAGTGACGACCTTGCTCTGTTTGAAGTTGTGTAGCGCCTAATGACTCACCTTCCTCAGTAAGCAACCAACCTTGCTCAGTGCGCCTTATCCAACCTAGCTCCCGAAGTACTCTATTGGTTAGGCGAGCTGACCGGCTGAAATGGTCTCCAATACCACTTGCTGTAATTTGGCTGGCGTCCGCCGCCGCTTGGAGTAAAGGGTGGTCGCAGAGAATGCTTGGCCAAACAATATACCGGCCGTAAGATTCGCTATCGCGGTATTCACCGCCCTGCTCTTCACCTTTTGCCAATAACTGCCAGCTTTCCTCAGCCCTCACTATCCATTCATAATCCCTCAATAGCTTAAACAAACGTCGTGAAGACATTTGCAAAGTTTTCGCGAGTGCCGTGGTTGAGATTAAACGGTCTGATGCCACTTCAATATCCTGAATGAGGCCTAATTGCCCGCAATTTACCGCTTCAATCCAGACAATAGCAACACATAACCGCATGTGTAATCAAATTGTCCACAGAAACGGTGGATACTTCTGGGGATAAATTAGCCAGGAATCAAGCTGGACATGACATTTAGCGTTTCAGCGCCGCTAAAGCCAGAGCATAGATAAGTTATATATGCCTTACTATTCAATAACATACGGGCATTTTGTTAAGCAATGAAAAAACTATAAGCCGTAAGCCCTTAATAAAGAAATCTCATTGTGGGGCTGTGTATAAACAGTTTCTCAATCAGCCTGAACAAAAGGGTTGGCTCTCATTTCTTCGCCGATGCTCGTACTAGGGCCATGGCCGGTGATCACGCTCGCCTCGGGGTCTAAAGTATAAATACGTTCTCGTATGGACTTTTCGATTACCTTAAAATCACCGCCAGGCAGGTCGGTTCGACCAATAGACTGCTTAAAAAGAGTATCACCGGCGACCAACAACTTGTCGCGCTCAAACCAGAAGCTCATAGAACCTTCAGTATGCCCTGGCGTGTGCAGCGCAACGCCGCCACAACAGCTGAGCTCTTCGTCATCCTCCATCCAAAAGTCAGGGTCTGGTAGCGGTTCGTATGGCACTCCAAACCGTTTGCATTGCTCCTCAGCCATATCCCACCACATCTTGTCGCCTTTATGCAGATGTATACTGGCTCCAGTCGCGGCTTTCAACTCCCCGGCGGCTAGAATATGGTCCAAATGAGCATGGGTATGAATGATGGTTACCAAGCGGAGTTCATGCTTTTCCAGAACGGCCAATATCCGCTGCGCGTCGCCACCAGGATCTATCACTAGCGCTCGTTTAGAGGCTTTGTCACCGATTATTGCGCAATTGCACTGTAATGGACCAACTGGAAAAGTTTCCATGATCATATTGGATACTGGAAGATCGCTCATTTCTGGCCTCAATTAAGTATGGATTGATAGCGCTCTTTCAAGCACTGATACAATTGCTGTTCAAAATCATCGGCAGCCGGGTTTAAGTCCCGACTTATCTCAACTAAATGCTCATTATCCTCTCGACCCGCCCAGAGCTTCAAATAACTGCCGTCTTTATAGCCGTGGTCTTGCCGGAAGAAATTGAGTACGTTTTTACCCACGTAGGCCAGATACAAATCATCAGCCGACATATTGGCCGCATTTAGCAAAACCCAAAAGTGTGAAACTGAAAACTCTCTGCTAACCAAGGTATCAGTAGCCAGCGCTTCCGTAGCCTCGAGAATGCCCAAACTTTCTTCATTTTGAAATGAGGTAAGCGTCTGTTCCATATTCGCGGCAATATCTTCCAACGCTCGGCCATTGATGAGCATGCTCAAACCAAAGTGCCAAATATCGACTATCTCTAGTTGCACTTGCTCTAAATCGGGCGCCTGCTTCTTCCACCATTTATAACCGTGATGTTCCATCAATTCGCCACATTCAATCCATAGCGCGCGATAGTAAGCAAAGCCCTGCTCGAACCATTGGGGATGAACTTTGCTATTCATGCGATGCTGCAGCTCTAGCATCCTTGTAAATTGTTGTTGTCGTTTGGTCACCGAGACCTATACCCCTCTAATTTGTCGCTACATCTTAGTTAAAACATTAACCAGTTAGCTCCTCACAATCAAGCCCACTTTCTGAGCGCCGCCAGAACTAGCTCAGCGCTTTCCACTGCGCGTTGTGCGATATCACTGACACAGATCTGCGTCTTTTTACTGGATCCCCATTCGCCCCTAACTGTTACACTTAGCACATACTGATAAAAATGCTGTTTAAGGAAAGAAAAACGTGGATCGAAAGAGCTGGCTTCTGATTTTAGTCGTTTTTCCAGTGCTGTTAGCTGCTGGCACGTTCCTAATTAATACGCTTGTTTAACTGACACGGCCTAGTACTAAGCTCGCGTAATGCTGTGCCCGCCTTGCACAGGAGCTAACCGGGTCTTTACCCAAACTTTTGACTCAAACAGGGAAGGTAACGCGCAGAGTTATGCAGACTTTTGTCAATGAACTTAAGCTGGATCAAAAAAAGCAGAATAAAAATGGGGTGGCGTATGGGGCTCGAACCCACGACCGCCGGAATCACAATCCGGAGCTCTACCAACTGAGCTAACGCCACCATGGCACCATCTGTAGTGACTAGCCACTGCCGTCTGTATTCAGGAATCGCAAATTGCGTGCCCACCCAATTACAAACATCCTAAGAAGCACGCGATTGGCGCGCCCGGCAGGACTCGAACCTGCAACCCCCGGCTTAGAAGGCCGGTGCTCTATCCAGTTGAGCTACGGGCGCGTGGCAAGAGTCGAAAAATTGGTCGGGGTAGAGAGATTCGAACTCCCGACATCCTGCTCCCAAAGCAGGCGCGCTACCAGACTGCGCTATACCCCGAACGGTATTTTCCAAGCACTCTCAGACGAGAGGACGGCATGATACGCATGCGAGTTTCACTCGTCAATGGTCTTTCTCATGCAACTTATTAACGCTATTTCTTTCTCCAGCGCGTCCCTTCTCTACTGTCTTCCAAAATCACGCCTTCAGACTCGAGTTCAGCTCGGATTCGATCGGCTTCTTGGTAATCTTTGGCGGCCTTAGCCTCATCTCTTGCTCGCACTCTGCTTTCTATGCCTGCTGTGTCCTCAGCACTTGTTGAAGCCCCCTGCAGCAATTCATTCGGTTCTCGCTGCAACAAACCTAAAGTTGCACCCAAACGAATAACAACAGCCGCCAAGTCGCTGGCGGTGTCAGCATCACCGTCCTGCTTCGCAACATTAAGCCGCCTAGCTACGTCGAAAATAACCGCCAACGCCTCCGGGGTGCCAAAATCATCGTCCATAGCCACTTGAAACTTATTCCAGGCTTCGACACCAGTTGGGCAGTTAGCATTCCCTGTAGTGGCGTTAACATCCGCTAGCGCTAAATAGAACCTCTGCAATGCAGCTTGTGCGTTCTTAAGGTTATCCTCGGAGTAGTTGATAGGCGTTCGATAATGGCTGGACACAAGAAAGTAACGCACCACTTCAGCATCGTATTTATCAAGAATTTCTTTGATGGTGAAGAAGTTACCGAGCGATTTCGACATCTTTTCATGGTCTACGCGTACTGCATTATTATGCAACCAATACTTGGCAAAATGCTGATGGGTGGCCGCTTCCGCTTGCGCTATTTCATTCTCATGGTGAGGAAACACAAGATCTTGCCCGCCGCCATGAATATCAAAACTGTCTCCAAGGTTAGCGGTAGCCATCGCTGAGCACTCAATGTGCCAGCCAGGTCTGCCTCTACCCCATTCTGCATCGAAGTGCGCGTCAGCAGGTTCGTCAGGATTTGCGCCCTTCCAAAGAGCAAAGTCTCGTGGGTCGCGCTTCAGTTCACCGATCTCAATGCGTGCACCATCAAGCAGTTCATCCGGTTTTTTACCTGATAGTTTGCCATAGCCGGCGAACGACTTAACCGAAAAATAAACATCTCCATTCTCTGCCGCGTAGGCACTGCCGTTGTCAATGAGGCTCTTAATGAGCACTCTCATTTCATCAATGTATTCCGTTGCGCGCGGCTCTATATCAGGGGGGGTAATGGATAAACGGGCTTCGTCTTCGTGCATCACGTCTATGAACTTTGCGGTCAGCTCTCGAAAAGGAACTCCGCTCTCTGCCGCCCGTCGCAATATCTTGTCGTCGATATCAGTAATGTTTCGAGCATAAGTCAACTCATAATCACGCTGCCTCAGCCACCTAGCAATCACATCAAAGGCCACCAACATACGCGCATGCCCTAGATGGCAATAGTCGTAAACAGTAATTCCACACACGTACATGTTTACCTTGTTGCCATTTAGCGGAACAAACTCTTCCTTACGCCGAGTGAGAGTATTGAATACCTGTAACATCTAAACCCCCTTCTGACTCTTGGCCCAGCTATCGCGTAATCCAACAACACGATTGAACACCATTCTCTCTGGCGTTGAATCGTAGCGATCTACGCAGAAGTAACCCTCTCGCTCGAACTGAAATCGACTTTCGGGCTCGGCGCCAGCAAGACTGCGCTCAGCGCGTGCCTTTGTGCACACAGCCAAACTGTTTGGGTTAACCAAGTCAGTAAAATCCGAGTTGCTATCATCAGAGCCACTTTCAGGGTTTTCGACCTCAAACAGGCGATCGTACAGTCGAACTTCGGCCTCTACACTCTCTGGAGCCGAAACCCAGTGGATAACACCCTTTGCTTTATATCCTTCGGGGTTTTTACCTAAGGTGTCGGGGTCATACTTGCAGTGTATTTCAATAAGCTTGCCTTTTTCATCTTCTACAGTTTTTTCGAAATTAACAACATAAGCACCGCGTAAACGCACCGGATGTTCGGGCGCAAGCCTTTTCCACTTACCTGGAGGGTCCATAGCAAAATCAGCACGATCGATAAATAGCTCTCGTGTAAGAGGCACTTCACGACGGCCCAGGCTCTCGTCTTTCGGATGATTGGGAAGATCTAGAGTGTGCACATGATCAGCGTCAAAATTGCTCAGCACTAGTTTAACGGGATCAAGCACGCACATCGCACGCGACGCAGACTTGTCCAGATCATTGCGAATCTCATATTCCAGCATCGCCATGTCGACCACACTATTACTTCGCGCAATACCAGCCGCTTCACAGAAGTTACGTATAGAGGCAGGGGTATACCCTCTTCGACGCATTGCGGCAATCGTTGGCAATCGAGGGTCGTCCCAACCGTCAACCAACCCTTCATCGACTAATCTACGAAGTTTTCGCTTGCTGGTTATCGTGTAGTTCAGGTTAAGCCTGGCAAACTCGTATTGCTGTGGCTTTACGCCAGTTATCAGCTGGTCAATGAACCAATTGTATAACGGCCTGTGATCTTCAAACTCCAGAGTGCACAACGAATGTGTCACACCTTCCAAAGCGTCAGACAAACAGTGGGTGAAGTCATACATTGGATAGATGCACCATTTGTCGCCCGTTTGATGATGCTTGGCAAACCGAATTCGGTAAATAATCGGATCCCGCATATTCATATTAGGCGCGGCCATATCAATTTTAGCCCGCAACACATGAGCACCTTCAGCAAATTCGCCTGCGCGCATGCGCTGAAAAAGATCACGATTCTCTTCTATGCTTCTTTCACGATGAGGGCTGTTTCGGCCAGGCTCAGTTAATGTCCCCCGATATTCTCTGGCCTCCTCGCCGCTTAAGCTATCAACATATGCCGAGCCGCTCTCTATCAGCTGAAGAGCAAAATCGTACAGCTGATCAAAGTAACTGGATGCATACCGAACGTCTCCATCCCAAGCGAATCCCAACCACTCTATGTCAGCTTTTATTGAATCGACGTAATCGATATCTTCCTTTTCGGGGTTTGTGTCGTCAAACCTAAGATTGCACCTAGCAGTTACCTGCTCGCCATACTGCTCGGCAATACCAAAATTTAGGCAAATGGATTTCGCGTGACCCACATGTATGTAGCCATTTGGCTCTGGTGGAAAACGGGTTAGCAATTGTGTGTGCTTGCCCGATTTTAAATCTTGGTCAATGATTGTGTTTATGAAGTGGCTGCTGGTCGATGCCATGTTGAACGGTACTCTAAAAGAAAGTGCTATTGGTTTGGTTATCACATATAGACGGGGGAAGACATCCCATAGGAACTAGTTCCAATAAGATTGCTAATGTACCGCGCACTGGTCACCGCGGCTGGTCTCCTGTTGTCAAACGCCGTATTATAGCGGGTTCACACACCCACGTAAGGCTATTGGCAGGACATACTGTATGTTTACTTTAAAAACTAATTACGGCGACATCGAAATTGAATTGGATTTCGAGAACGCTCCCATCAGCGCAGCCAATTTTGCCGAATACGCTAATTCCGGTTTTTATGATGGCACCATTTTCCACCGAGTAATCGATGGTTTCATGATACAAGGCGGCGCCTTCACAGAATCAATGGAGCAAAAAGACGGTAACGCGTCTATCCAAAACGAGGCCAACAATGGTCTGAAAAATGAAGAAGGCACATTGGCAATGGCCAGAACACAGGACCCCCATTCGGCGTCTTCGCAGTTTTTCATTAATGTCGCCAACAACGGCTTCTTGAACCATACTGGCGAAAACGCCCAAGGCTGGGGCTACGCGGTGTTTGGCAGGGTTACCAGCGGCATGGACGTTGTCGCCAAGATCAAAGCCACAAAAACAGGTAGCCAAGGCGGCCATCAGGATGTGCCCGTGGAGGCAGTTTTTATTGAGAAAGTGGTGGCGGCGAGCGAATAGGCTCTCCATTAGCACCGAAGTAACTGTGCCTGAATAGCACTTAAATAAGATAGAAGGGGCCACTCAAATGGCGTGTAAAACGTTATTTATCTCTGACTTGCACCTTGATGAGTCGGCCCCACATATCACCCAAGCATTGCTTGAATTTTTAAGCCTAGAAGCTCGTGGTTGCGATGCTCTCTACATTCTGGGTGATTTATTCGAGGCCTGGATCGGCGACGATGACGACCAGGCGTTGAATTCTGTCGTCAGCGATGCGCTTCGAGAGCTGGTAGATACTGGTTGTGCCGTGTACCTAATGCACGGTAATCGAGACTTTCTTCTAGGGGATACGTTCTGTTCCCGCGCCGGTGCGACACTTCTTTCAGACCCAACTGTTGTTGAACTCTACGGTACTGAGACTCTGCTGATGCATGGCGACAGCCTCTGTACCAGCGATACTGAATACATCGAGTTTCGCAAAAAGATGCGTAATCCGTTAGTGCAGGCCGAACTTTTGTCTAAACCACTGGCCGAGCGGCGTGCCATTGCAAGTCAACTTCGATCACAAAGCCGCGAGGCAATGAGCAATAAAGCCGAAGATATAATGGACGTAACCCTCTCAGAGGTGGCCACGCAATTGCGACTGGCAGGCGTTCAAAGACTGATTCACGGTCACACACACCGCCCTGCTGTTCATAAAGATAACATGCACGGCACACGCATAGTGCTTGGCGACTGGGGCGCTAAGCTCTGGTTTCTGGCCATAAGTGAAGAAGGTTACGAGCTAATAGAGCGCGAGATTAGCTGAGCACAGGCAGGCCGCTGTGGAAGCGGAACGTTGTGTCAGGGTCACAGATCAATGAGGCTTCTTTTTCGGCCAATGGCCTTAGACGATCAAGCACTTCTTTCTCACTAAGACCACTGCATTCCTTCGCTAGCAAAATATAGTCTTGGAAGTGGCGTTTTTCAGACTTTAGTAAAGAGCCGTAGAAGAGACGCAGCTCATCATCTAGCAGCGGCGCCAATGCTTTAAAGCGCTCGTAAGAACGAGCTTCAATGAGCGATCCAATTAGCAGAGTATCAGTCAACCGTTGCGGCTCATTCTTGTCGCATAATTTATGCAACTCTCCCGCGTAGCGGGACGCACTGAGTTGAATATACTCAATGCTGCGATCCTGAATAATAGCAAGTACCTGCTCAAAGTGGCGCAGCTCTTCTCGCGCTAAACGCGACATCTTATGCAAAAGGTCAGGAAATTGAACGTAACGATACATCAAACTTAGCGCCGTAGAAGCCGCTTTCTTTTCGCAATTTGCATGATCAATCAAAAGCAATGTCTGGTTATCAAGCGCTTGATCTAGCCATTGTTGGGGGGTAGCTAACAACAACAGCTGTTCAGCCGTTTCAGGTAAGCTCATCGTTGAAAGTATCGATCGTAGTGAGCGCTAGATAAATCAAAGTAATCCTTGTCAATGGCCTCTTTTAGCCGAGTTGCCGTCCAACCCACATAGTCTGGTGCAGCTTTTAAACCAAAGTTTTCAAGCGGCGAAACCTGGTCACCACCTGCGCGAATCAGCTCATAGGCAGCACTGGAATCACCTCGGTGAACTGCTACCCGAATTTTGTATTGGCTTATCTTTTCACGCATAAGTTCCGAATCAGTCACCGAAAAGTAAGACGCAATCACCTGATTCAAAAAACATTCTAGTCGTTGGTCTATTAAACGTTTTTGCTCTTCATTGTATGAATTCCAATGAATAATCTCGTGACTATAACGCTTACAGCCTCGGCAAACAGTGTCGCCAATAACGGTGGAACAAACCCCTATACATGGAGTCGCTATTTTTTTAAATGGAGAAAGTGTCGCCGCATTTGTCATGGCGCGTATTATGCGTCAGTAGAAGTTCTCTGCATAGTCGATACCTCACGCAGAAAGTGCGAAACTTCAGCCCGCAGTTTGCGCAGTGTTTCAGTATCCACGGATCCTGCATCGCCAGAACCCGCGTTAGCGTTATAACGAATACTCGAGTAAAGATGTGCAATGCGGGCTGCCGAATCGGCTAAGCCCGGATAGCTGGTGGCGATACGTTGCGCAAAACTGCCAGCTCCCTCCCCTTGTTGCCGCTCCAACCCAAGTTTTGCCATGACATGGGCGTGGCGCAGATAGGTGCGGTCTATCGGGTGTAGGCGGTGCTTTACTTTCTGACGCAGCAAACCCAATGCCACCAATAACATCACTGCTCCGCCAGACGACAATACCAACAGAGTAACTTTCCAGGCCGTCACCTCACCAAGCCAGTCCTGAAGCACTTCCATCTGCAACTCGGTGTCGTAATTCAATACCCATTTTGTCCATGAGTAGTTAACTGAATCCCACCGCAAGCGCGCCCAACGCATCATAGGTAGTTCACGCAGATTGATGAACGATATGGCAGAGCGTCCAGCGAGTTCATCTGAGAGCACATCATTTATGCTCGATTCAACGCGCTCTGGAGCCACTGCCGCGGTTGGATCTACACGCGTCCAGCCTTGCTCCGGGTACCAAACTTCGGCCCATGCATGAGCATCAAATTCATGTACCAACAAATAGTTCTCAAACGGATTAACTTCCCCACCCTGGTAGCCAACCACAACTCTAGCTGGTATCCCTGCTGCTCGCATAAGGAATACAAAGCTTGACGCATAATGCTCGCAAAAACCCCGACGCGTGCCAAATAAGAACTCGTCTACAGAGTGCCTACCCAATTTGGGAGGTTTTATTGTGTAAACAAAAGGTTCTTTATTAAAGTGACTGAGAATGGCCTCAACGTATTCATGGTCAGAGCTCGCCGCTCTTCTTTGTTCTCGGGAAAAACGCAGCGCGTTTGGGTTGTAACCCTTAGGTAGTTGAGTTTCAACAGCCCTGCGTTCTTCGTCCAGCTGAGTCTCAAGCTCATAGTCCTGCCAACTGGTAACGCTGTACTGAAAGCGATTATCTAAAGCATACAAGCTGCGCAAGGTGAAGCTTGCTCCTTGAAGTACCGTTTGTGTTTCCGATTTTGCCAAAGCCATAGCAAACAGCCAGGGTTGCTTGGTGGCTTCCATTGTTACGATGTAACTGATTGGGTTTTTTAGCTGGGTTCGATCAACCTTGACCGATTTCATATAATCGGTCCAACTCATCTGGGCTGCTTTTTTTGATTCTGGCCGCCAGCGACGCCCGTCAAAATGTGAAAATACCAAGCCGCGCCAATAAAGCTTATCGGCAGCCGGAGTGTCTCCATCGAAGCTCACTCTGAAAGCCAGATCGGAAGAACCAGCCAAATCTGAAATATCGCCCGGTGACATCGTGTCCGAGGGGCCTGTCTTCGCAGAGCTCTCAGCTCCAGGCACTGACCACAAGGGATCAATTCGAGGAAACACGATAAACATAATAATAGTAAGAGGTATGGCCTGCGCTATTAATTTAGCCGCGGTCAGGAAAGCATGACTCGGTTTCGGCCTGTCCTCGGTTTCATGCAAAGCCAGCAGCGCACCAGTAACAAGAGTCGACGCTAGCAGAATATAGGCCGCATCAACGATAGATTGCTCGAACAGGAAATGCGTTGCTGCAACAAAGTAAGCCAGAAAGATGACAACGAAAACGTCACGGCGTGACTTCATTTCAATTAGCTTTAATGAAAACGTGGTAATCAGCAATGCAATAATGGGCTCAAGCGAAAACAAGTTCCCATAGTCTCGCAAGATCGCGCCGACACTGATGATAACCAGTAAGGTTTTTAAAACAGCGCTTGGATAGAAACCCCTGCCGGTGTAGAGAAGTAAGCGCCAAAGCGCGCACACCACGCCAACAATAGACACCCAAACCGGTAGCCGAAATAGGTGTGGCGCAAGAACTGCGACCTGCGCCAATAAAAGCGCTGCCAGACAATTTCGTGGGATTTTAAATTCGATTGCCACGCTTAGCTCAACTTATTGCACATCACTGCACCGCCTCGTGTTGAAATAGAGCCAATGCTTGTAGGGTTTGCAGCTTATGCATGCTACCCAATGACGGTTTTAACTCAAAGCCGGGTAAGCGCACACCATATTCTAAAGACTGCTGATCTGCGTACAAGACGAGATAACACATGCGCGATAAACGCTCTTCGTCCGTCTTGTTTTCATACTGATGCCAGTCTATCCATATTTGGTGGTCGGCTTGCGACTGGTATTGTTTAGACATCAGCGGTAAGCCTTTCGCCACATTTCGCCAAGCCACTTGCTTTAGCGAATCTCCGGGAACGTAATCCTTAAAGCCTGCGAAGTCATCACTGCCGTGCTGTTGGAGATAATTTCCATCGGGGCGTGCCTCAGCAACAGACACTAAGTCAGCTCTACTGGGTTCAGGTTTGGGGTATACGAGACACTTGGCATTGAAATCCAGCCAAGTCCAGGCGCGCAGGAGTCCAAGTGGGTAATGGGTTTCAACGAGTAAGCGCCCCACTTTAAGAACGCCACGCTTTTCTGCGGGAACATAAATAGATACCCGCTTTTGCGAGCTTTTAACCAAATTAGCCGATACCGGATCAGCGCCCTTCCAGCTTAATTGCAAGCCCTCGTAACGCCTACTCCCCGTTCGCGACAGCACCAATTCAAAATCTGCAAAATCGCCTGCAAATGTGGGCCTGGCCGCAGCACTTCTAATCGTTAAACCCGACAAATTACTGTAGGTGTGAAGAATGGTTACTAGAAAAACGCCCAGCATTAGAAAAGCAAAGCTAAACAGCATATTGTTTTCGTAATTAACCCCTCCCAGTAGTAAGCCCAATACCAACGCTAGAAAAGCGCCGCCAGCTCGTGAAGGAAAAATAAAAATGCGACGCTGATTTAGCGTGATCTCTCCCGACATTGGAATACGTCGGTCTAACCAGTCGCTGAAACGTTGCTGCAACGCTTGCTTAAATAACACGATAGGCCCAAATGCTACACGATAACCGGCACTTGATGCAGCAACTGATGGACCAAGGCATCACTGTCGCCCTGGAAATGGGCGGCGGCTCTAAACCTATGACCGCATACTGCGGGAAGTACGGCCTGCAAGTCCTCGGGTACAACATGACTACGCCCCTCCATAAGAGCCCAGGTTCGCGCTGCACGCAACAGCGCCAAGGCGCCGCGGGGTGACAAACCGTATGCAAATTCTTCAGCGGTTCGAGAGTACTCAACCAGACGTTGCAAGTAATCCAGAAGTGCGTCAGATGTTTTAATCGCTGCCGCCGCGGCATAAATCTCGTCAAGATCGTTGGAACTCAGCTTTTGACTCAATTTGGCTAACTGCTGCTGGCTGTCGACCCCCATGTACAAACGGCGCTCGGCTGCCGGGTCTGGATAGCCTAGCTCTATGCGCATAAGAAAACGATCAAGCTGCGACTCGGGAAGCGGGTACGTTCCGGACTGAGTGACTGGGTTTTGAGTCGCTATTACGAAAAATGGCGACTCTAGCGTCCGGGTCTCTCCTTCAATAGTTACCTGCCCCTCGGCCATCGCTTCAAGTAAGGCACTTTGGCTTTTTGGCGTTGTTCTATTAATTTCATCTGCCAAAAGCACCTGGGTAAACACAGGGCCAGGATGAAACTTAAACTGAGAGCTGGTTTTGTCATAAATTGAGTAGCCGAGCACGTCTGCGGGAAGAAGGTCACTGGTGAACTGAACCCGCTTGTAATCAAGTCGAAAGACGAACGCGAGCGCGTGAGACAAAGTTGTTTTACCCATGCCGGGCAAATCTTCAATCAACAGATGCCCCTTGGAGAAGAGGCAACACAACGCTAATCGAATCTGTTGCTCCTTGCCTAGCAGAACCGTGCCGATCTCTTCAACAGCCTCATTAATGCGTGTATCCATCCCCATAATTACTGCTGTCCACTCTAGTAAAGTTTATCTTACTGAAGTGTAGCAAATAGTGGGGAGAAGCTCGGCCAAGCTTTGACGTCAAAGACTCATCAGTAAGCTAAATAGCCCACTGCTCTTTTTTTAGACCGCAGCGAAGCCGCGATCTAGATCTGTTTGAATATCAACCAGGTTTTCCAGACCAACGGCGACACGAACTAGCTGCGAAGAAATCCCAGCGGACTTTCGTTCTTCATCGGTAAGACGACCATGAGTCGTTGTTGCCGGGTGGACAATTGTCGACTTTACATCGCCTAAATTAGCGGTATGAGACAACATTCGAGTGTTGTCAATAAAACGCCAGGCCGAGGCTTGCTCATCACCTTCGTCACACACCAACTCAAAGGAGAGAACCCCGCCAAACCCAGTTTGTTGGGCGGCCGCCAAAGCGTGATTAGGATGGTCAGTCAGGCCAGCATAATGTGTTTTGGCAACACCAGGGTGTTGCGCTAGCCATTCAGCAAGTGCCTGTGCGTTGCGACAATGCGCGTCCATTCTTACCCGCAGTGTTTCCAGCCCTTTTAGAAACACCCACGCATTAAAGGGTGACATAGACGGTCCCCCGGAGCGAACAAACCCCAATAAGGGCTCCATTAACTCCTGTGAGCCAAGCACAACTCCACCCAGGCTTCGTCCCTGACCGTCAATGAATTTTGTCGCAGAGTGAATCACAATATCGGCGCCTAAGGACAGCGGTTGCTGCAGGGCTGGCGTGCAGAACGTGTTGTCTACTACAAACAAGGCGTTATTGATCCGCGCCAAGGTGGACAACTTGCCAATATCGGCAATTTCATTCAGCGGATTCGATGGAGTTTCTAAAAACAACATCCGTGTTCTAGGACTAATCGCTTTCTGCCAAGCATCCATATTGGTTGCTTGAACGAAATCTACGTCAACGCCAAATTTCTTCAAATATTTGTTGAACAGCACTGTGGTGGAACCAAACACTGCATTGGAACAGATAATATGATCGCCCTGACTCAGCAAGGCCATCATAGTCGCTAAAATAGCGGCCATTCCTGAAGCGGTCGCGACAGCTTCTTGAGCGCCTTCCATCGCAGCAATACGCTGCTCAAAGTTGCGAACCGTTGGATTCGTGTAACGTGAGTAAACGTTACCTTCAGCCTTTCCGCTAAAACGGGCTGCCGCCTCAGCGGCCGAACTAAATACATAGCTAGAGGTAGTGAAAATTGGCTCGCTGTGTTCTGCCTCGCCAGTGTGTGGATGGCCGGCTCGAATAGCCAGCGTTTCAAAGGCAGCGTCCCTTAAGGGATAATCATCTTCATCAAAAACATTCATGCCTTATGACACTTCATTATGCAAACCGATAACATGTTCTTCGCCGGCGTTCTGTTGGTCATCGATAGTCTGCTTAGCCTCGTCTGCGCGCTCTAGCTCCAAGCGCGAAAGATACGCAGCATCTACGTCGCCAGTCAAATATTCACCGGTAAAAACAGAGCAATCAAAATCAGTGACATCAGGATTACCTTCTCTTGAACTCTCGATAAGATCTTCAAGGTCCTGGTACACTAACCAATCAGCGCCCATTAACTCACACACCTCCTGCTCAGTACGGTTGTAGGCAATTAACTCATGTACCGACGGCATATCAATGCCATACACGTTTGGATAAATCACAGCCGGCGCCGCTGATGCAAAATACACTTTATTGGCTCCCGCTTCGCGAGCCATTTCAATAATTTGTTTACTCGTGGTGCCGCGCACAATCGAATCGTCCACCAGCAATACGTTCTTGCCCTTAAACTCCAGCTCAATCGCATTTAGCTTCTGACGCACAGACTTTTTCCGTTCTTGCTGGCCTGGCATGATAAAGGTTCGGCCTATGTATCGATTCTTCATTAAGCCTTCACGGAATTTAACACCTAAGTCATAGGCTAAAACTTGAGCCGCCACTCTGCTAGTATCTGGAATAGGAATGACGACATCTATATCGTGATCCGGTCGTAGCTTCAGGATTTTCGCCGCAAGTTTCTCGCCTTGACGCAATCGCGCCTTGTACACCGAAATACCATCAATAATAGAATCAGGACGGGCAAAATAAACGTGTTCGAAGATACACGGTCGCAATTGAGTTTTGGCTGAACATTGCTTGTGATGCACCGTGCCAGTAGATGTAATGTAAACCGCCTCTCCGGGTGCCACGTCGGCAATCACTTCAAAGCCAAGTACATTGAGCGCAACGCTCTCGGACGCAAACAAATATTCTGTACCCGTCTCGGTCTCGCGGCTGCCGTATACCAAGGGTCGAATACCATTGGGATCACGAAACCCGACTATACCGTGGTCGCCTATCATCGCTATAACAGCATAGGCACCTCTACAGCGTCTGTGCACATCGGATATAGCATCGAAAATGTCCTCTGGCGTAGGCGATACGCGTCCTTCAGTGCATAACTCCTGAGCAAACACGTTCAGCAACACTTCTGAATCAGAATCTGTATTCAAGTGGCGCAGATCATTTTTACAAAGTTCTTCTCGTAACACACTGGCATTGGTTAGGTTGCCATTGTGAGCCAAGCTGATGCCGTAAGGAGAGTTAACGAAAAATGGCTGTGCCAATTCCGAACTTGAACTTCCCGCAGTCGGGTAGCGACAATGCGCTATGCCCATTTTGCCGCTGAGGTTCTTCATATGACGTGTTCTAAATACGTCTCGCACCAAGCCGTTGCCCTTTCGCTGATGCAAACGTCCGTTGTCGCTGGTTACAATTCCTGCAGCATCTTGCCCACGATGCTGAAGAAGTGTTAGAGCGTCATACAAGGATTGATTAACTTCAGACGTTCCAATCAGTCCAGCAATACCACACATTTAGTTTATGCCCTTACTTAAATTAGTTTGAGTAGCTATAGCTACAGTTCGCAATACGGCTAGCTGCCACTTTGTACAAAGCTCATTCCACGGCCAAATAGGTCGCGCCCAGTCTCTTCCAGGCTCAGCACGTGTGGTATCAAGATAGACTCTTTCCACCAAGGGTCTTCGTCCACTGAGATTGCAGGAAGCGCCATAAGTACAACGAGTGATATGATAACACCGCGCAACACGCCAAAGCTTGCGCCTAGTACTCTATCCAGCCCTTTTAAACCTGCGGCCGACACCAATTGAGCAAGTAAGCGACTGATCATAGAACCTATAACCATGGTAAATATCCATAAAGCGCCAAACGCCACCATCTGACGAAGCGACGGCGTTGCTATTGTGTCAACCAATCGGTCAGCCAATACCCCACTAAACATCCAGGCCACGAGCAGCGCAGCTACCCAGACAGCCAGTGCCATTGCCTCCCGAATCAAACCTCGAGTCAGACCCACCAAAGAGGAAAGTCCGATAATCGCAACAATCGCCCAATCAGCCCAGTTCATGTTTCTTCCGGTGTGTATTTAACGACTAGCGATTTAACCGAGTACTGCTTATCAATCTTCAGCTTAATGCTGTCGGCGCGACGCTTATCGAACTTCGGACCAACATACACCCGCATTACGGGACCCTCGTCCCCACTACCCTGTCGGCCGTATGCGCGAAATCCATCCTTTATCAGCTTCTCAACAAGCTTGTTTCCGTTAGCGACATCACTCAAAGTCGCAACTTTTACCGACCAAGCATCTCTGAGTACAGGAGACGTCTGATCAACGTCTACGGACGGAATTTTAGCCTCTGGCGCGACATCTTGCTTTTCGCCCTCAAAGTTACCGTTAACCGGCTTATCGGCCGTATTTGGCCATCCGATCTTGTTATCATCTGGTTTCTCGCGTTGCTCAGCCTGCCATTCCTGAACAGCTGGTGGCTTGGGGATTTGCGATTCCTTGCTAAGTTGAATCTCCTCAGCAGAATCAAACAAAAAGGGCCAGGCTATAGCGAGAATCGCCAACAATACTACGGCTCCGACAAGGCGGATTTTCAACCCTTCATCCATCTAGACTTCCTACCAGCTTAAAATACTTTAACGCCGCCGCAACAGTAAAAAACGAGCCGAAGACAACTAAATTGTCCCCGGGCTGCGCTTCAGACAAGGCAGACTTAATTGCAGTGTCTACAGATGAACAGCTAGCAGTCGACACGGCAGGAGAATCGATCTTTAGATAGGCCTCAATAGCCTTATTTGCTTCCGCTCTCTGGTTGCCGGGCAATTCTGCCAGAAACCAGCCATCAATTACATCACTAATGAGGCTCACCATTGTTTGCCAGTCCTTGTCAGCCATAACAGCGAACACAGCCAACGTTCGATTGGCTCTTATTTCTTTGGCGCCATCCGCAGTACTGTCTATAGCTTGCCCCATTTGCGAACGCTGCATGCAGTTTCGAAGGTGTATAGTCGCCGCGGGGTTATGGGCAACATCGAGCAACACTGAAACACCAGCATGGCTCAGGGCTTGTTGTCGACCAGGAAGAGCAAGCACATTAAACTTGGACGTGGCCTCTTTTGTGACACTCTCTTGAGTGAGTAATTCCAAAACTTGCAGCGCAGCAGCAATACTGCTCGGATGTAAACCAGGGTCGTGAAAAACGAAGGCTGCAGACTTTTTAGAGTGCCATTCAAGGCGGTCGGTACGCCGTGATATTTCGAAGTCTTCGCTGAGGAAATAGCTATCGGCCTGCAATGTTCTAGCAAGCTCCCTAATGCTACTAGGGGGGCTAAGGTCGGCACAGACAAACTTGATTCCCGGGCGCAGAATGCCCGCTTTCTCTGCACCGATTAACTCGCGCGTGTCTCCCAACCAGTCCTGATGGTCCAAGTCTATCTGCGTTATAACGGCGATATCAGCCGGCACTATGTTAATGGCATCCAATCTGCCACCCAATCCGACTTCAAGAATGGCCACATCTGGTTTACGCTGGCGACAAAGTAGCAGAGCGGCGAGTGTAGAGAATTCGAAAAATGTCAGCGCTGTGCTGCCTCTGGCAAACTCGATCTGCGCTAGCACAGAGCAGAGTTCAGTATCGCTGACGGGGTTGCCATCAAATTCGAAACGCTCCGAATAATGCTCGAAATGTGGAGAAGTATAGACACAAGTGCTTAAGCCAGCGTGCTCGCAGAGATGTTGCAAGGTTGCGATCGTAGAACCTTTGCCATTCGTGCCTGCGACAACAATAATATTCGTGGCTACTCTAAGGCTGGGTTCTGAGAAAGCGTCGCGCGCACCGCCAGCATCTAAAGGAGCGAGACCCAATCTGAGAGCAACGTCATAGACCCTATCAAGCCCTAACTCAATCTCGCTAGGGTGAATCTGTTCCATCCAATCGAGCCATTCAGGCAGAGACTTTTGCACGGTGGTCAAATCGTTTCAGGCGCCCAGACTGGTCCTAACTTTCTTCCGTTTTTTGTTTCTGGCTTGCAACTGGTTCCAAATTTTCTTCAGTGCTCACTTCCTCGTCCGCCTGATGCTCGATATCTGCATCAATCGTGTGCTCAACCGGCTCTTCCGCACGCTCATGGTCTACCTCGTCAGTAGTTTCCAGCAATTTAAAATTGGTCAGGTTTGCCAAAAGTCGCGCTATTGTGTCACGCATTTTATGCCTATGCACAATCATGTCTATGGCGCCTTTTTCAAGCAAGAATTCGCTGCGTTGAAACCCCTCAGGCAGTTTTTGTCGGATTGTTTGCTCAATAATATTTGGACCAGCAAATCCCGCCCTGGCGTTGGGTTCTGCAATATTAATATCGCCCAGCATCGCGAGGCTGGCAGACACACCACCATAAACCGGGTCTGTCATCACGGATACATAGGGAATTCCGTTTCGCGCCATACGCTCTAATACCGCACTGACTTTTGCCATTTGCATAAGAGATATAAGCGCCTCCTGCATCCTGGCCCCACCTGTAGCAGAAAAACACACCAACGGTATGCGATTCTCTAGCGCCGCATTGGCGGCGCGGGTGAACTTTTCACCCACTGCATAGCCCATGGAGCCACCATGGAAACTAAACTCAAATACGGCAACTATTATCGGCATTCCTTTGAGACTGCCTTGCATTACAACCAAAGCGTCTTTTTCTCCGGTAGCCTTCTGCGCGCTGCTGAGGCGGTCCTTGTAGCGCTTTAGATCCTTAAACTTTAGCCGGTCAACAGTTTCAACGTCAGTCGCTAGCTCTTCGCGATCCTCTTCATCAAGAAACACATCAAGCCTAGACCGGGCTCCAATACGCATGTGGTGATCACATTTTGGGCATACATCCAGGCTTTTTTCCAACTCGGGGCCATACAACATCGCCTCACATTTGACACATTTACGCCAAACGCCTTCAGGTACATTTGCGCGGCGTTTAGAGCCCGGATTTCGAATACCACTGGGCAGAATTTTGTCCATCCAACTCATAATACTAATCTCTTAAAGTACTAGTTCCTATCATGTGGCACCCTATCAGTACAAATACAACAGGCCATGCCCACAGCTATTGCTTATCTATTGCCCCACGCATTTCTTTTATAAGATGCTCCGCGTGGATCAAGCCAGCGTCCCCATGACCTAACAGCTCAACTAGTGCGCTACCAACCACAACACCATCGGCAACAGTCGCCAAGCGACTGGCTGATATCGCATCCTTGATTCCAAAGCCTACACATACAGGCAATTTGGCAAAACCCTTTATTTCGGCTATTTTTTGACTCACTGCGTCCAGGTCCAGAGTTCCTGCTCCAGTTACGCCTTTTAGCGACACATAGTAAAGAAAGCCAGTTGCCATAGCCGCGATCCTTCTCGATCTCTCGTCAGAAGTAGTTGGCGACAACAAATAAATCGTATCCAGTCCATGCGCACGCAAAAGACTATTAAATTCCTCGGCTTCCTCAGGGGGTAAATCCACTGTTAGTACACCGTCCAATCCAGCGTCTACCGCCTTATCACAAAACGCCTGATACCCCATTCTTTCTATTGGATTGGCATAGCCCATAAGCAACACGGCCGTGCGCTGGTTCGAACTTCTAAACTCCTTAACCATCTGCAACGCGTCGCCAAGACTGGTATTTTTCTCCAGTGCTCGTTCATGGGCTCGCTGAATGACAGGCCCCTCCGCCATAGGGTCTGAAAATGGCACGCCTAATTCTATAATGTCCGCACCGGCGTCAACAAAGGCGTGCATCGCGGCAACCGTTATATTCTTGTCTGGGTCGCCAGCTACCAAGTAAGGTATCAAAGCCTTGCGGCCACTAGCCTGCAACTCGTTTAAACGATCACTTATTCGACTCAATTCTTTGTGCTCCTATCAACTCTTCTTCCATTGCTATCCACCCTTTCCCTGCCTGTCCTTCTCAGATGGACGATTACAAGGTGATGTTGTCTATGGCCGCAACCGTCAGTATGTCCTTATCCCCACGACCTGACAGGTTTATAATAACGACGTCGTCCTTGTCCATCTCTGGTACGACTTTTTTCGCATGAGCCACCGCATGACTAGACTCAAGAGCTGGCATAATCCCCTCCACCAACGTTAACTCGCGAAAGGCGGCAAGGGCCTCATCATCGTTAACGGCGACATAATCAACCCGGCCCAAGTCTTTCAACCAAGAGTGTTCTGGGCCAACTCCAGGATAATCAAGCCCAGCCGACACCGAATGAGTTTCTATGATTTGGCCGTTTTCGTCTTCCATAAGGTAGGTGCGGTTACCATGCAAAACACCAGGTATGCCGCAATTAAGCGGTGCGGCATGCCGTCCAGTTTCAAGGCCATCACCTCCGGCTTCAACACCAATCATTGCTACATCGGTGTCATTCAAGAAAGGATGGAACAACCCTATTGCATTGGAGCCACCGCCCACGCAAGCAATCAAAGTGTCCGGTAATTTGCCAGCTTGCGTCAAACATTGCTCTCTCGCTTCGCGACCGATAACACACTGAAAATCACGCACCAACATCGGGTATGGATGTGGCCCGGCTACAGTCCCAATAATGTAAAATGTATCATCGACATTACTTACCCAGTCGCGCATCGCCTCGTTCATAGAATCTTTAAGCGTTTGCGAGCCGGAGGTAACTGGCACAACCTCAGCGCCAAGCAACTTCATGCGGTAAACATTCAAGGCCTGACGCTTCACATCCTCAGCGCCCATATAGACGACACACTCCAAACCCAGGCGAGCAGCAACAGTTGCGCTTGCAACCCCGTGTTGACCTGCGCCGGTTTCTGCAATAATTCGAGTTTTACCACTGTACTTGGCCAGCAAAGCCTGTCCTATAGTGTTGTTAACCTTATGCGCACCCGTGTGGTTTAAATCTTCTCGCTTTAAATACACTTTGGCGCCACCCAACTCGCGACTCCATCGCTCCGCAAAGTACAAAGGCGAAGGCCGTCCAACATAATTCGCCAAGTCATCGTCAAACTGACGTTGAAACTCAGGGTCGTGCTTAAGCCGCTCATAGCTTTCGCTTAGCTCATCTAACGCATGTATTAATGTTTCTGAAACAAAACGGCCACCATAGGGGCCATAATGACCTGAAGGGTCTGGAACATTACTAAAATCATTCATTTCAATTATCCATCGATAGAGGGCTGTAGAGGCAATAGATCTGCCCGTTGGCACTCGTTTATAAAAGCATTCATTTTGGCGGCATCCTTCTTGCCAGGCGACAACTCTACACCGCTGCTAACATCTACAGCGTAAGGGCGAACGGTGGTAATGGCAGTCGCAACATTCTCTGGCGTCAATCCACCCGCCAAGATGGCGCCTCGGGCCCCCGAGTCAAACTGAGACCAATCAAAGGTTTTACCTGTCCCTCCGGCTTGCGACTGATCGAAGGTGTCAAACAAGAAACCGCTTGCTTCAACATGCTGATCCATTTTGGATCGCTCAACCGAGTTCATCTCCCCTACTCGCAGCACGCTGTAATAAGGTAAACCAAACTGGCGTGCAAAATCAGGGGCTTCATCGCCATGAAATTGAAGTACGTCTAGGCGGACCGAGCCCAAAACACTAGAGACATACTCTTTACTCGGGTTTACAAATAGGCCTACAACTGTAACAAATGGCGGCATTTGAGCCACAATAACGTTTACATCAGACGCGCTTACAGCCCGCGGACTGGGTTCATAAAACACAAAGCCCAGAGCATCTGCTCCAGCCGCGACTGCAGCATGGGCATCAACAACGCTTGTTATGCCGCAAATCTTGACGCGCGTTCTCTGACGCGCTCCAGCATTTGGCTCAACGGGTATTGATGAGAAATCGCTAGTAGAAGGATTCACAGTAAAGCTCGTGAACAAAGCTGGATTATATCAGACTACATAGTGCTTTAAGAAGCACAACCGCCAACGAGCGCTGACTACCGTCACTATTTAAAAAGAAGGCAGCGACACCAATTCCGGTAGCTCAAAGGAGTCCGGGTATTGCACCCCAACAAAATACAAGCCATCAGGCAACGCGGTCACACCACCCTTGGTGCGGTCACGAATTCGCAACACTTGTTCAGTCCAACCAAGTGCCTGCTTGCCACTACCTACAGCCATCAGTACGCCCGCAATGTTTCTAACCATATGTTGAAGAAACGCATTTGCCATGATGTCGACGACCACTAGATGTCTGGAACGATGCACATCTACAGACAACACTCTGCGCACCGGCGATTTTGATTGGCAACCGGCCGCTCTAAAAGAGCTGAAATCATGTTCGCCAATGAGCGATTGCGCTTCTGTGTGCATGACGTCGGCGTCAAGGGGTTCTCGGCACCAGCTGTGCATTCCGCTATACAAGCCAGGTTTTACCGAACGGTTGTCGATAATATAGATATAGCGACGCGCCGTTGCAGAGAATCTGGCATGAAACTCAGCACTGCCCTCTATCACCCATCTCAATCGTATATCTGATGGTAAATTAGCATTAGCACCTAATCGCCACTGACGAGGCAGTCTTTGTGCGCTGGAATCAAAGTGTATAATTTGACGCGTAGCATGCACCCCAGAGTCGGTGCGACCCGCGCAAACTGATAGTATAGGTTCATCGGCGACAGCAGAAAGAGCCTGTTCCACAAAATTCTGGACGCCTGGAGTATTCGGATGAGGCTGGCGTTGCCAGCCAAAATAGCGCTGGCCGTTGTACTCAACCGCCGCGATTACGCGTTGCAGCCCATCAGCCAGCGGCTCGCTTTCCGGTCGCGTGTTCTCAGGCCTTTGATTTTCAGGCCTTTGATTTTCAGGCAATGCGATCTAGCAATTCCTTCGCTTGTTGCTTATCAAGTGCAGAGCCCTCTTGAATAACCTCATCTAGAATATCCCTGGCACCATCAGTGTCACCCATGTCAACATAGGCGCGAGCAAGATCAAGCTTAGTGGCTGTTTCATCAGCCTCCAGAATTGCTATATCGGCAGCGCGCTGTTCATCATCGTCACCATCTAAAGCAGTTTGCTCCATTTCCAACTCCAAGTCTGACAATTCAGCACTTGATATCACCTCTAGAGAAGAGTCATCCATGCCTTCATCCAGGCTGTTTAACTCTGCCTCAATATCAATTTCGCCTTCACTGTCGAGATCTAATTGGATATCGTCTAGCGCGTCTAGCTCGTCTAAGGCATAGCTCTCGTTATCGGCATCAGCGTCAGCAAAACTGCTGTCCACAGCAGCTAAGCCTTGTTCAATCCCGGATGATGGTTGAAAATCATCCTGATCGTCTAACTCAAGATCAAGATCAAGACCTTGCACTGAGTCGTGCGATGCAAAGTTTGCATCAAGAATGTTATTTCCATCTGCTAAAGCTTCTCTAAGATCGGACGGGTTTAATTCATTTGACGTCTGATCTTCTGTCGACTCCTCGTCACTGCCGTCATCCAAGTCCAATTCAAGATCGAATTCCTCACTGAAATCCAGGCCATCGTCATCGTTTGATGTGACGGTGTCTAGACTGAAAACTTCATCGTCTGATGCGATGTCAGCTGAACTGACGTCGTCCAACAGCTCAGATGGCTCATCAAACGCGACGACGTTATCTTCATCATCAGCGCCGTCTTCATTTTCGTCTGTGCCAAGAATGGAATCTATTAGCGATTGGTCAACCGAAGTACCTTCATCGCTGAATTCAGAACTGAAATCCATATCCTGGTCATCAGGAAGAGTATCGCGAAACTCTTCCATAACATCCGGCGCTGGTTCATCATCGTTAGCACTGCTTAAATCAGAGCTCGCTGCCAGGCCTGCGCCAACCGCAGCTCCCATGCCCATCATCTCAAGCTTGGAAAGCTGTGCTGCGGCCGCTTCCCGATCGCCCGATGCTGAATGTACTTCTACCAGCTTAGCGACAAGATCACTGCGCTCCGGCTCTTGCTCAATAGCTCTATTCAGCAATTCAACCGCTTGAGGATAACGTCCATAGGCAACGTAAATGTCTGCCTCAGCGATGGGGTCGCCCATCTCTGCTTCAATGGAAGAGCTTTCTACCGCTTGCTCTGGCGCCGCGACAGGCGACGTATCTTCATCCATAATGGGCGTGGAAGCAAAACCGGTTTCAGTACCGGTTACGTGACGTGGAGCGGTCGCGCCGCTATCCAATTGAGCTTCTTCATCATTTCGTTCATAGTCGAAGTCAAATTCATCTTCAGCATTTTTACGTCGTCGCCATAAAAACAAGCCCGCCAACAGAGCCAGCAAACCACCAATAGCGCCAAGACCAATCGGGCTGAATAGTTTGTCGAAAAAGCTCTCTTTTTTAGCAACGGGTGCTGGCTTTGGCTTTTCAGCTGCAGGCTCTTCATCAAGAGTTTCATCGGAACCGCCTTGCAGATTGCTGTCGTCGGCTGCCGCCAACTGACCACTCTGCTCGAAGTCCAATTCCTGAACTTCCGGAGAAACGGATGCATCTGGAGCCGTTTCAAAATCTATGTTCTCACTGTCAACAGCGCCTTGAGCTTGCAGCTGAGCCAACTGAGAGTTGCGAAGCTCCAGTTTATTCTTAAGCTCCTCCATCTCGCCTAGAAGCTCCTGTACCTGCGAACTAAGATTGTCATTCTGAGCAGTGGCACTGCTCAATTCGGCCATTACATCTGTCAACCGAGCGTTAAGGCCTATTGATTCAGGGTCGGCATTACCATCCGGATCGCCGTTAATACCAGCACCGCCTGCAGAACTTAGACTGAGAGTTCCACGCGTGTCATTACTGGCAGTCGGAGCGGATCCTGAAGCTTGGGCACGGGCGTCAAATTGACGCACATCATCGTCGGCGGTGCGCCATTCTTGCATCTGGCGCGCAACTTCTAATCGAGCTTGATTATTAGCAATATCCCGGACACGACTTTCATCAGGAATCCGCAATACTTGACCAACTTTCAAGCGGTTAATATTGCCATTAATAAACGCGTCAGGATTATCGTTTTGTAAGGCAATCAGTGTTTGATTAACCGTCACTTGATTGGACGGTTGCACCCGCTTTGCAATTTGCCAAAGCGTGTCTGACTTCTGTGTTTTATATTCGTCACTGCCGTAGCTTGGCTCAGCGGTTTTCTGCGGTTCGTCACGAACAATTGACCTAGTTGAGGGAGCTGGCGCAGGAGCCACTGCTCTCTGTTGTGGCGCTGGCGCGCTCTGCACCGGTGTTGACTCCGATTCCTCTAATTCATAGTTATTGACTATAGGGGCAGGGGCAGGTTCTGACTGAGGAGCCTGAAGAGCGGTAGACGATTGGCTGGAGGTTGAGGTGAAAGCCGGAAGGTCCAGCAACAGTGTGTATTCTCTAACCAGCCGACCGCTAGGCCACTTAGCTTCCAGGAGGAAATTCAGATAAGGCTCTCTTACTGGGTCGTCAGTGCTCACTCTCACTAAACCGCCACCACGGCCGTCTAACACTACTTCATAGCGCATGCCAGTGAGAAAAAACTCCCTGTCTACATTAGCGCGCTCAAAGTCTTGCAAGGATGCAAGTTTTACCAATACCTGGGTCGTGCTTAAATCACCTACTTTAAGAAGTTTGATTTCAGCTCGAAGCGGTTCATTCACCGCCGAGTACAATTTCATATCGCCCAATCCGAGCGCGAATACACCGCTGCTAAACAGTGCCCCAGTCAGTCCGATAGTTCGGACGGCAGAACGTAACATGCTTCTGTCCTTTCGTTGGCCTTATGGCTTTAGTATTCTTACCTGATCAATTTTTAGTCATCAGGAGCTGCAGTGAATGCAAAGGACAGCTTAAAGAAACTGTTTGAACAACATTTCATCACAAACGAAACGAAACGCTTGATATAGAACGTTTTTTAAACGCTTTTCCCATTTGCTATTTTCAATACCTGCATCAAGCAAGTATTGATTACAAAAAATGTTTTAGCAAGATTTCGGCTATCTGAATACTGTTTAGTGCTGCACCTTTTCGTACATTGTCAGACACAACCCAAAGGTTGATTCCGTTTGCGCAAGATATGTCTTCACGAATCCGCCCCACAAAAACAGGGTCCTTGCCCGCACCTTCAGTTACCGCCGTTGGATACGCCCCATCTTTTTGGCCATCGACTACTTTTACCCCAGGCGCTTTCTTGAGCAGGGCGTTCACTTTTTGTGCTGTTATTTTACTTTTGGTTTCAATGTGAACGGCTTCAGAGTGACCAAAGAAAACAGGGATACGAACACATGTTGGGTTTACCTGTATGTCAGGATCTGCAAAAATCTTGCGAGTTTCCCAGACCATTTTCATTTCTTCGCGTGTGTAGCCGTTATCCATAAAAACATCTATGTGAGGCAATGCATTGAAGGCAATCTGTTTAGGGTACACATCGGTTTTAACCTCTCTACCATTAAGCAGTGCCGCAGTTTGAGTTGCTAACTCTTCAATAGCTTCTTTACCTGTACCGCTCACGGCTTGATAAGTGGCAACGTTGATTCGTGATATGCCAACCTCCTCCCTAATAGGCTGCAACGCAACCAGCATCTGGATTGTGGAGCAATTTGGATTTGCAATGATTCCGCGTTGCTTGTATTCCGCAATAGCGTCAGGGTTCACTTCAGGAACAACCAACGGAATATCATCGTCATTTCGAAAATGGGAGGTGTTGTCAATAACAACACAACCTGCCGCGGCAGCTTTTGGTGCGTACTCTTCCGACAAGGAACCTCCAGCTGAAAACAAGCCGATTTGAGCTTGGCTGAAGTCGAACTCCGCTAAGTCTTGCACTAAAATAGATTTACCTTTGTACATCAAGCGCTTACCCGCAGAGCGCGAGCTTGCCACCAAGTAAAGCTCTCCAACAGGAAAGTCTCGCTCCTCAAGAATTTCCAGCATTGCTTCACCAACAGCGCCGGTCGCCCCAACAATCACTACATCTACTGTCTTGCTGTATTGCTCACTCATCGAATTATTTCCTGAATAAAAACTGTTTGATTTTCTGCAGATATAGCTATGAAACAGCTTGTCTTAGTGCGGCAACAATAGCATCGCCCATTTCACGTGTACCAACAGTAGAAGCAGAGCCCTCAGCAATATCGGCCGTACGTAAGCCGAGATCCAAAGCCGCACTGACGGCAGCCTCTATGGCATCAGCAGCCACAACTTCAGCTAAGGAGTAACGCAGTAACATCGCTAGCGACATAATAGTCGCGATCGGATTGACCAGATTTTGGCCAGCGATATCCGGTGCGCTGCCATGTACAGGTTCGTACATACCCTTATTGTTTACATCAAGCGACGCAGATGGCAGCATTCCAATCGATCCAGTCAGCATGGCCGCCGCGTCTGACAAAATGTCACCGAACATGTTTCCAGTAACCATTACGTCAAATTGCTTTGGCGCGCGAATCAATTGCATCGCCGCATTATCAACGTAGATGTGGCTGAGCTCTACATCCGGGTACTCAGCATGCAGCTCGTTCATTACATCGCGCCACAGAACGGTTACTTCAAGAACATTTGATTTGTCTACTGAGCAAAGCCTGCCGCTTCGCTTACGAGCGGCTTCAAAAGCAACCCGTCCAATTCTGCGAATTTCAGATTCTGAATAAACGTAGGTATTAAAACCCTCGCGCTCTTCTTTGGCGTTAGTTCTTATTCCTCTCGGCTCGCCAAAATATATGCCGCCAGTCAGCTCTCGAACAATCAGTAAATCCAAGCCGGAGACCAGCTCGGGTTTTAAAGAGGACACGCCCGCCAACTGAGGCGACAAAATTGCCGGTCTTAGATTAGCAAACAATTCCAGATCCGCCCGAATTCCCAGCAGCCCCCTCTCTGGGCGCACAGCCGTCTCTACATGATCCCACTTGGGACCACCCACCGCGCTGAGAAGAATTGCATCCGCCGCCCTCGCCTGGTGCCTGGTGACGTCTGGATACGGATGCCCGTGGGCATCAATGGCCGCACCACCAAGCAAGCCATTGTGGTATTTAACGTCTAGCTTGAACTTTTCGATGGCTGCGTCGAGTACCTTTACGGTCGCGTCCATTGCTTCCGGGCCCGAGTAGTCGCCAGGAAAAACTAGAATATTCTTTGTCATGCTATCGCCTTAATATAAAATCTGCTAAGAAATATAAAGTAGTAAGCTTGGTATCGAAGAAGAAACCTCGCACATAAAAACCTACTGGTACAACCACGGTGACTCGCCCTGCTGGCGTCGTTCAAAGTTCCGAATAGATTCATCGCTTTGCAGGCTGATCCCTATCTCATCAAGCCCTTGCAGCAGACAGGACTTACGAAACTCATCAATATCAAAGCGGAAGATATGCTCGCTGTTGACGGAGGCTACAGTTTGTTCCGCCAAGTTCACCGATATTTCAGCGCCTTCATTTTGCTCCACGTAGGTGAACAAGAGATCAACGTTACTAGCCTCGAGAGCAATAGGAAGAAAGCCATTCTTGAAACTATTGTTATAAAAAATATCAGCGAAGCTAGGAGCAATAACACAGCGCAAACCATAGTCCAGCAGCGCCCATGGAGCATGCTCTCGACTGGAACCACAGCCAAAATTTTCACGCGCCAGCAGGATACTTGCTCCTTTATAGCGTGGTTTATTCAACACGAAATCAGGGTTCAATGGCCGCGCAGAGCAATCCAGGCCGATATAGCCTTCATCCAGATACCTCAGTGAATCAAACAAATTCGGACCAAAACCTGTGCGCTTAATAGATTTCAGAAACTGCTTGGGAATGATTAGGTCAGTGTCCACATTTGCACGATCCAAAGGTGCTGCTAACCCAGTGTGTTGATCAAAAATTTCCATTACTTAGCTCCTAAACAAAGCCATTCGAAAAGGGCTTTAAATACAGTCTTTAAAAAAGTTTAATTGCGACTCACGACGCATTCATTATGAGGCGCACTCATCGAAACTCTTTCTTATAGATCCTGCACATTAACAAAATGCCCGTGTATAGCTGCTGCCGCGGCCATCATTGGGCTTACCAGATGTGTTCGGCCGCCAAAGCCCTGACGCCCTTCGAAGTTACGATTAGACGTTGACGCACAATGCTCGCCGACGCCTAATTTATCGGCATTCATCGCTAAGCACATTGAGCAACCAGGCTCACGCCATTCGAAACCGGCTTCGGTGAACACCGCATCTAGCCCTTCATCTTCAGCTTGTTTCTTCACCAATCCGGAACCCGCAACCACCATTGCTTGTTTGATTGAAGGTGACACTTTCTTACCTTTAACTACCTCGGCTGCACTTCGAATGTCTTCAATTCGAGAGTTAGTGCAAGAGCCAATAAACACCCTGTCGAGTGCAATGTCAGTAATAGGCTGCCCAGCTTGTAACCCCATATAACTGAGTGCGCGTTCCACGCCTTCACGTTCATTGGCATCATCAATGCTGGCTGGGTCTGGCACGTTGCCGTCAATAGCAAGCACCATTTCAGGCGAGTTACCCCAAGTTACTTGTGGCTTTATTGCACGTCCGTCCAATACTACTTCCACATCAAATTGGGCGTCATCGTCACTTACCAGGTTGCGCCAGGCTTTAACGGCTGCGTCCCAGTGCTCGACATTTGGAGACATTGGTCGACCTTTAACGTACTCAATAGTCTTTTCATCCACCGCGATGATGCCAGCCCTGGCGCCGGCTTCAATTGCCATATTGCACACCGTCATGCGGCCCTCAATCGAAAGACTTTCGATGGTAGAGCCCGCAAACTCAATCGCACATCCGTTTCCGCCAGCGGTCCCTATCTTGCCAATAATCGCAAGTACTACATCTTTAGCAGTCACGCCGTTGGCCAGCTCGCCATCGACTCGAACACGCATGTTCTTCATTTTTTGCTGCACAAGGCACTGCGTAGCCAAAACATGCTCTACTTCAGAAGTACCAATGCCATGCGCTAAAGCACCCAGCGCACCATGCGTACTAGTGTGCGAATCTCCACATACAACCGTCATACCGGGCAAGGTTGCACCTTGCTCAGGACCAACGACGTGTACGATACCTTGACGCGGATCATCCATGCTAAAACCAGGAATGGAGTAAGCCTCGACGTTAACGGCCAAAGTCTCGACTTGAATACGCGACGTCGGATCAACTATACCTTCCATACCTTGAGCCCGCTCAGCCGTATCGGTTGAAACATTGTGGTCAGGCATCGACAAGTTGCTGTCTAACCGCCAAGGCTGTCTTCCGGCTAGCCTCAAACCTTCAAAGGCCTGCGGTGATGTCACTTCGTGAATAAGGTGGCGATCAATATAGATGAGCGCCGTACCATCGTTTCGCTGCTCAACTACATGAGCGTCCCATAATTTGTCGTACAAGGTCTTCGCCATGACACCGCCTCAAAGAAATGAAATGTTTCAGCTTCCAATTCTACGGCGCAACATCTAATAAAACAAATTCATATTATTTATTAACTTAATAACTTATTTCTATTTGGGTGGTTTTTTTAGATATACTTAACTCATGGACACACAAAATTTAAAAGCCTTTCTTTGCGTGGCTCGCCATGCATCATTTTCCGCTGCGGGAGAAGAGCTGCACCTAACCCAACCGGCCGTAAGCAAACGGATTCAGCTGCTTGAAGAGGATCTTGGCTTGCAGTTATTTGACCGCAGCGGTCGTGCCGTATCGCTCACAGAGCATGGCAACAGCTTGTTACCGCGGGCAAAAGAGATTCTGCTGCGCATCGATATGGCCCGCGAGGAAATACTCCAAAACAGCACAGCGGTGGCAGGTACTCTGTCTCTGGCAATTAGCCATCACATAGGTCTGCATCGCTTGCCGCCTGTTCTAAAATCGTACTCTCGGCAATACCCTGGCGTGGCACTGGACGTGGAGTTTACTGATTCAGAGCTAGCCTATGGCGCTGTGGCAAAAGGCGAAATTGAACTCGCGGTTATCACTTTAGGCCCGCAAACGGAGAACCAGATTACTGGTAAAAAGATTTGGCACGATCCGCTTTGCTTTGCAGCCACCTCCGATCACCCTTTAGCTCGAAGCAACCAACTTGAGTTAAGTGATCTAAGCGACCACTCTGCGATTCTGCCCAATAGAAATACCTACACAGGCATGATCATCGCCAGCTTGTTTGCCCAACGCCAACTCAAGCTGCAGATAGGTATGGCAACCAATTACATGGAAACAATAAAAAGCATGGCCGGCATTGGACTCGGCTGGGCAATCATACCCGAATCGATGCTGGGCGATGAGCTAAAGAAGCTGGCCGTGAGTGACGCGCTGATTGAACGCGACCTGGGCTACATTTACCATCGTAATCGACATTTATCCAATGCCGCGGCGGCATTCGTCGAAACCTTGGAGAAGTTTGCCGACTGATCAGGGTTCAATAGGCTGCTAGAGACTAACAGATCGAATCAACTCCAAAGTACGATCTATACGCAGGGTTTCAAAATCAAACAACTCACGGTCCGCCAATTGCGAAGGCGACACATTCTTGATGCTAGTGAAAATAGTCTCCAGCCGGCCTGGATTATCCTTCTCCCACGTTTGCAACATGTCCTTAATGACCTGACGCTGTAAATTATCTTGCGAGCCACAAAGATTGCAGGGAATTATTGGAAATTGAAGATAATCGGAAAATGCCTGCAAATCTTTCTCTTTGCAATACGACAGAGGCCTGATTACCACATTACGACCGTCGTCACTTTTCAGCTTCGGCGGCATGGCTTTTAGCTTGCCACCATAAAACATATTCAAAAACAGAGTTTCAATTATATCGTCACGGTGATGGCCTAGCGCGATCTTGTTAGCGCCAATCTCTTCGGCAAAACCGTATAGGCTGCCACGTCGCAGCCGGGAACACAGGCCGCAAGTCGTTTTTCCTTCTGGTATGACACTTTTTACTACACTGTAGGTATCACGCTCAAGGACATGATATTCAATGTTTTTTCCATCTAGATAAGCAGGTAAAACATGCTCAGGGAAGCCAGGCTGCTTCTGATCCATATTAACGGCAACCAGATCGAAACTAATAGGCGCATTAATCTGCAAACCTTGCAGCACCTGTAGCATGGCGTATGAATCTTTACCTCCAGAGAGACAAACCATTATTCGATCGCCGTGTTCGATCATGTTGTAGTCTTTGATCGCTTGCCCTACTAGACGCCGCAAACGCTTCTGAAGCTTGTTGAACTCTGTGCGATCTTTGCGATTATCTTCTGTACTCATACCTACAACCTACCCACTTCCAGCGCGACGCGCCTAAACCGGACGCGATTCTATCGTATGCGAGCTGGCTTTTCAGGCCTGCTGCGAATAAAATTCGCACCCACTATAACCACTCGGCGTACAAAAGGATCCTTCAATGAAACAACCCGTAAGAGTCACTGTCACAGGCGCAGCAGGACAAATCAGCTATGGACTACTGTTCAGAATCGCGGCTGGAGACATGCTGGGCAAAGACCAGCCGGTGATTCTCCAATTGCTGGAAATTACGCCAGCCTTAAATGCGCTTAAAGGCGTAATGATGGAGCTTGACGATTGTGCGTTCCCGCTGCTGCATGGAATGATCGGAACCGATCAGGCCGAGGAAGCCTTTAAAGACACTGATTACGCCCTACTTGTTGGTGCCAGACCCCGTGGCCCAGGCATGGAACGCAAGGATTTGCTCGAAGCGAATGCCGCAATTTTCTCGGCCCAAGGTAAGGCTATGAATGCGGTCGCTAGTCGAGACATCAAAGTTCTTGTTGTTGGCAACCCAGCAAACACCAATGCACTAATCGCTCAGCGAAATGCACCAGATATCAACCCACGACAATTCACGGCAATGACGCGACTTGACCACAATCGAGCACTTACACAACTGGCTCAAAAAACAGGCACAACCATACGTGATATCAAGCAGATGACTATCTGGGGTAACCACTCATCAACGCAGTATCCAGACATTCACCAAACATCGGTAGAAGGCAAGGACGCTATGAGCCTTGTTAATCAAGAGTGGTACGAAGGCGACTTCATTCCTACCGTACAGAAGCGTGGAGCAGCTATTATCGATGCGCGCGGTGCGTCTAGCGCGGCGTCGGCTGCTAACGCGGCGATTTGTCACGTGCGCGATTGGGCTCTTGGTTCTGCGGACGGTGATTGGGTGAGCATGGGCGTATACAGCGACGGCAGCTACGGCGTAAAAGAAGGGCTAATTTATTCATTCCCGGTAACCTGCAAAAATGGCGACTGGGCCATTGTCCAAGGTTTGGATGTGAATGAATTCAGCCAAGGTAGAATGGACGCTACAGAAGAAGAGCTAACAGAAGAACGTGACGCTGTTCAGCATCTACTGCCGTAATGCACTGACGCTTCCTTTCTAGCGAGCACAACAGTATGTCGAACGCCAATGCTTTTCTAGGCTTAGCGCTACTTGCGTGCTTGTTCACGTGGAACGTATATCGGCCAAACTTTGGTTCCGCCGCGCCGGCCGCGGCGAGCTTTCTGAGCGGCTGGTGGTATGGCGACCTGGCACCTTGGGTTATTATTTTGCAGGTGCTTGGTACTGCCCTGTTTGTGCTCGGCGGAGCTGTTACTGGTGTGGTGGGTGTGGTTGGTTTACTGCTCGCGATCGGCAGCTGGCTGGCACTCGCTGTACGCTACGGCCGTGCTCTAGAGTTTCGTAATCATTGCGAATCTTCCCTCGCCGAAACGCTTGGCGCGGACTTCATTAATAAAATCCCTGAAAAATACAGGCAGGGTATTCCCGATAAATTTTCCTTAAAACGATACATCCGCCCTTTCAAGCCGCGTTTACCTAATGTCACTGTCAAATACGATGTTGTTGTTGCCACCGAGGACGGCTTTGACGTTAAGGTTGATGTCTACCACCGTGAAGACATGCCCAGCAATGCACCGGTGCTTTACCAGATTCACGGCGGTGGATGGACCGAGAAAATGGGTGACAAGAGCACACAGGCTCTACCGCTGATGAATCACCTCGCTGCTCAGGGGTGGGTGTGCGTTAGCGTTGATTACAGATTGAGCCCAAGATATGTTTGGCCCGCTCATATCATCGATTGCAAACGCGCTCTAGTTTGGATCAAAGAGCACATTCAGGACTATGGCGGCGACCCTGGCTTTATTGTCGCTACCGGAGGATCGGCGGGCGGACATCTTTGTTCTCTACTGGCACTCACTGCCAATGAGCCCGATTTTCAGCCTGGTTTTGAAACCGCCGACACGTCAGTGAATGCCTGCGTTCCATTTTACGGGGTCTACGACCTCAGCAACGCCTACGATTTACACATTAATTCAGGACTGCTCCAAACCTTGGAAAAGAGTGTCATTGGCAAACCTTTAAAAGGCAATGAAGACCTTTACAGGAATGCCTCACCGATGCACAGGATACGGCCGGAGGCACCGCCTTTCTTTGTCATTCATGGCTCTTTGGACTCGCTTGTATCCCTGCAGGAAGCTCGCAAGTTTGTAGAGCTGCTGCGTGTAAAAAGCCAAAGTCATGTCGCTCACCTTGATCTACCAGGCGCTCAACACGCTTTTGATCTTTTTGCTACGCCACGAGCCGACTGGGCAATGCGTACGGTTATGCTCTACGCAAATTTTATTTATGCCTCACACATCTCTACAGAAACGTAACGTCACGTAACGTCCGCTCAATAGCTGCGCAATCCAGTAACACTGAAGGTCTAATATAGATTCGCTATAGACTTGCTATCTGCTTGTTTTTATTGAATAAGCATAGCGAGTAGTACATTGGCACGGATTATGCAAACTTCCTCGTGAACTAATAAAAACGCACAGCAGAGGTTGGCAAACGATAATGCCGAAGAGCAAACAACAAAGTAAGTTTCATCTGGAACGCGCACTGCCACTGCTGACGATAGGCTGCTTGGCGACATGCGCTATTGCAGGCCTTGCGGTGGGCGTTTACGACATTGCCTACACTTCTGTGCATTTCGAAGTTCCTACCAGCACAAACCTGGTTCTGGGTCGCTAAGTCCGCACTCAAACCAAGCGTTAAGGCAGCAGCCCTTGATTGACAGGAGCCTGAGCCGTGCTTACTCCTAACTGCATTCTTTTAGCTCAATTCTCGCAGTACCGTGGCAGGCGGTGAACTCAGGCTCTTATAGCTAATCGTCACTCCCAATATGGCAACTAGCAATGCTCCAGCTAGCGGCCCCACCAAAAACACCCAATAATGCACTGAATACTCAAGCTGCATCAGCTGTGTTTGAATAAGCGCGATAACTAACTCTGCGGCTACGGATGCCATGCTACCGGCCAATAAACCTAGTATCGCAAACTCGTAAAACATAGTTGCTCTTAATAAGCTGAACCTGGCGCCTAAGGTTTTTAACACTGCATTTTCGCGAAAACGCTCGTCCATACTGGTTTGAATGCTCGCGAACAAAACAATAGCGGCTGACAAAACGATTAAGCCCAGCACCAACTCCACGGCAGAACTTACTTGCTCAATAATCCGACTTACCTGTTCGATGATTCGATCCATTTCGAGCACACTTACGGTGGGCAAGGTTCGCAGCAGCTCGTTCAGAAAAGCTTTATCACCTTCAGGCAAAAAGAAGCTAGTCATGTAAATTGCATCAAATTTGTCTAGCGAGCCAGGCGAAGCGATTGCGAAAAAATTGGGTCGCATTTGCTCCCAATCAAGTTTGCGAATGCTACTGACAGTAAGCTCCACACTGCTGCTTATCATTGTGAAAGTAATTGTATCGCCCAGCTGAATCCCATACCGTTCCGCAAACTCCGACTCCAAGGACAGCAAACCCGGCTCGTTTTCGTGCCACCACCTGCCTTCAACTAATTCGTTATCTTCCGGAAAGGCTTCAGCCCAGGTAAGAGCTAACTGCCGTCCACCCTCCTCAGCTCTCGCCGAATCGGCACTTTCTGATGGAGTTTGAGAGTTATTAGCTACTTCCTCAGATGCGTCACCCATTCGTGAGCGACGTTCTGGAGGCAGGCCGTTGTGTGCTGAGAAACGCGCCCGAACCATGGGATATACACCGGCGTGCTGGTAGTTATTATCGTTTAGCAGCGCTTCTAATTTTGGAACCTCTGCAGGGCTAATATTCAGCAGAAAGTGATTCGGAGTATTCTCGGGAATTTGGGTGCGCCACTCTGCTAGCAAAGAATTTCTTGCCAATAGCAATACAAGCACAAGCAATAACACCACCGTAAACACAAATACCTGAAGGGCGCTATGGCTCGCTCGCCTTCGGATCCCCGCTATAGCAAGCCCCATAGCCTTCGATGCGCGGCTGCCTGGCTGCGGGGCCGCTCGAAGCATGAGCCAGGTGCCGAGAAGAACAACGGCTGCAATACTACCAACGCCAGCACTTAGTGCGAGTGTTATTTGCATGCTACCGGAGTACATATAAATCAGCACCAGCAAGCCTGCAATTCCCAACCACAGAACAATCCGGCTATTGAAATCAGGTGTGCCAAGATCTTTTCGCAAAACTCGCATTGGCGCTACTTTCTGAAGATGTAATAGCGCAGGGCATGCAAAGGCGAAAAAACTGATAAATGCAGTCAACGCACCGAGGCCAAAGGCGCTTAAACCCGGGGTTGGCAACTCAACCAATAACAATTCTCGAATACTTTCAATAGCCAACAGGTGCAAGCCCCAGCCTATAGTGCTGCCGAGCACCACACCGGTCAAACACAGCAGCGACAAATGACCGAGATACATCCCTAATACTGTTTTAGAGCTCGCACCCAAGCTTTTAAGAATGCCGACATAATCATAATGTCTCTCAGTGTATCTTCGACTCGCGATAGCTATAGCTACACCAGCCAAAACAACACCCATGGATCCTGCTAACAACAGAAATCTTTCAGCTCGATCAATTGAGCGAGCTAACTGGGGTTGACCATCACGAACACCTAAAACACTTTGATCGGCCGTTAACTGATCGCTAATCTCCTCTTGCCATTCACTGAGTGCCGCTTCAGTACCTGTAAGCAACAAATTGTATTGGACACGGCTGCCCGGCTGAACCACACCAGAGTTCTCAATATCGCTGAGATTCATTAATACTCTTGGACCGTAGGAAAACAAACTAAAACCTGCGTCAGGCTCACGCACGATAAGTGCAGACACTCGAAGTGATGCTTCACCAATAAAGAGGTCTTCACCGACGTCAATGCCAAGCAAACCCAGCAGACGCGGAGCAACCCACACTTCTCCCTTGGCGGGCCCGTGTTTTACTATAGAGCCAGCACCTGCGCGTGTGGTTTTGATTTCCAACGAACCCAGTAAAGGGTAATCCTCAGAGGTCGCTTTCACCGCCGCAAGCTCAAGCGCCTCCCCTACATAAGCCATCGTAGGGAAATTCAATACCTGAGCCGATTCTAGTTTTCTGTCATGGGCTAGCGTTAACCATTCTTCTGGGATGGGGGAACTGCTACGGAGCACTCGATCCGCCGCTAAAAACTGACTACTTTCTGCCAGAATTGCTCCTTGAATGCGCTCAACGAATAAGGCTATAGAGACAACAATAGTCACGGCGACGACAAGTGCCGCCAGCAACAAGCCTAATTCGCCACCTCGCCAGTCCCTCAAAAGCAACTTTAGGCCCAGCATAACTTTACTCATGACTTAGTGTCGCTCACAAGCTGACCTGCACTTAGTTCAAGTACGCGACCACAGCGATCGGCAAGGCGTTGCTCGTGTGTAACCAATACCAGGGTTCGATCCTGCTCTTTATTCAATTCAAACAGAAGCTCAATTATCGTGGCGCCTGTGCGCGTATCAAGGTTTCCAGTTGGCTCGTCGGCAAATAGAATTGGGGCATCTGATGCAAATGCTCTGGCAATTGCAACGCGCTGTTGCTCTCCACCGGAAAGCTGCCGTGGATAGTGGCTTGTTCTATCTGCTAAACCAACGCGCTCCAAAAACTGCAATGCCGTTTTGTTCGGGTCGGTAGCGCCCTTAAGCTCGGCGGGCAGCATGACATTTTCGAGGGCCGTAAGGCTGGGTAAAAGCTGGAAAGACTGAAAGACAAACCCTACATTTTCGGCACGGACCCCCGCGCGCTGGTCTTCAGTAAGGCAAGTGATCTCGGTTCCGTTAAGCTCAACCGTTCCGCTACTTGGCAAGTCCAAACCCGCCAACATGCTTAGGAGTGTTGTTTTTCCTGAGCCAGACGCGCCAACGATTGCTACTGATTCGCCGCTCTCTATAGTAAAATTGACGTCTTGCAATATGTGCAAAACGCCTTCATGTGTGTCAACTGATTTCGTAAGATGTGCACTTGTGATCATAAGAGATACTATGTCCATGAACTTCCGAGCCTCCCTACTTAATGGGAGACCCCTCTTGATTAAACGATTCCGGCGTTTTTCTGGCTGGGCAATTATCGCGCTGTTGTTTAACATCGCATTGCTGGCCCCACATTATAGCCATGCTGAGGAATGCAACAGCAAGGTACTTTTACTCGGTGATTCGATTGGCGCAGGCTATGGGCTTGCCCGGTCAGAGAGTTGGGCCGCTATGTTAGCTAAAGAATTGTCGCAAGGCGATGTAGATTTTGTGAACGCCAGTGTCAGTGGCGAAACATCAGCCGGTGGTCTTAGGCGAGTAGAACAGCTGCTTGATGAACATAAACCCGGCCTACTCATACTAGAGCTAGGTGGTAATGACGGCCTGCGAGGCTACCCACTTGAGCGGCTTGAGCAGAACCTCATGGCTATCGTTGATATTGCTAGTGAGGCTGGCGCTAATAGCTATGTGCTGGGAATGCGAATCCCGCCAAATTATGGGCCTGTATACACGCGCAGATTTCATGATGTGTTTGCTCAGGTAGCGCAAAAGACTGACAGCGCGTATCTTCCGTTTTTGCTGGAAGGCATTGGCGACAAATTTGAATTCATGCAAGCAGACGGTATCCATCCAAATGCCGAGGCCCAGGCAACCATTTTCCAAACAGTAAAAGAACAGCTGCCGATGCCATGCAATTAGGCATAAAACTCCTTTCTTGGTGGCCTCATACACGCGTGGCTGGCCCAGTGTTAGAGCTTTTAGCTCGATAAACAGCATTTAGTAGTTGGCGGCGAATCGTGCGCGACGCAATAGTGCGGCTGTTTCTTCCACTCTCTGAACAAATAACTCGTCCACGCGAACATTGAAACCGGGCTGCACACCGTCGCAATGTACTGTCATTGATCGAATATCGCCGCTTGTACGAATTTGGACGCGCCCTGACAACATCATTTGTAAACCATCGGGTGAACTGCATGTGTCGACGGTTACGTCATGAACACCCTCTTCGTCTTCATATCTTAAAAACAGTGCAAGTGTAGCCTGCGGCTCATAACGAAAGCCCAACCAGGCTGCCACATTGTATTCGGAGAACCAATTTATGCCGGTATCCATAGCTTTGCGAAAAGTCGCTGCCGGCACAGACGCCAGCAAGCAGCTGCCAGGTAAATCTTTTGGAACCGTTGAAACCATACATGCTCTCGTTAAAGCGGTGCACTGTTGAAGCCAATCCAAATATACAGGCTTACAACTTGCCGCAGTTGCTTGGTGTCCCGAGTATGTGCTGCCGATCACGTTGAAGGCTTCAAGAACGGCATTTTTGTGGAATAAGGCTCTTTGGCGCACGGCAAGCTGCAGTCTTTCTAGCCAAGAACTGTCGATTTTGTCACACTAAGGCTTCAACTAATGAAGCGCGTACTGCATCGGTTTAAAGACAAGTCCGGTGCCAAACCTCGTATCGCAGCTCTTCAATTGCAACTAAGGATTTTTGCCCAACAATGAGCATGGAACAACAGCAAGACAAAAAGGTTTGTGTAATAGGTTGCGGATCATCGGGTATGCCAATGGTCAAAGCCCTCGTCGACCGAGACATCAGTTTTGACTGTTTTGAGGCTGGTGACGAAATCGGCGGTAACTGGGCCATCAATAACAGTAACGGCATGTCGGCTGCCTACGAGTCCCTACGGATAAACACGTCGAGAGAAGCTATGGAATATGCCGACTTACCAATGTCGGCGGAGTACCCAGTTTATCCATCCCACCACGAGATAAAAGAGTACTTCAATGAGTACTTTTCAACCTTTGATCTTAGTAAGCATGTGACGTTCAATACTCGGGTAGAACACTGCGAGCAGAACCCGGATGGCAGCTGGAATGTTAAATGTGACAACGGAGAGACTAAAAACTACGAGCAGCTTATCGTAGCCAACGGCCATCACTGGGACCCGCGCTGGCCAGAGCCTGCTATTCCGGGTTCATTTAACGGTTTGGTGATGCATTCGCATTCTTACCTAAGCCCGTTTGACCCAGTGGATTTTTCAGGAAAGAATATTGTTATTGTAGGCATGGGCAATTCGGCAATGGACATTGCCTGTGAGTTGAGCCAAGCCAGCCTGGAAAATACGGTATATCTAAGCATTCGAAATAGTGCCTGGGTATTGCCCCGTTTCTTGTTCGGTCAGCCCTTAGGCGGCAAATCCAATTTTTTCCCACCATGGAGAATTCTTTCCGCAATTACAGAGCTTGTCCTGCGCATCACACATGGCACGCCAATGGCTCACGGCTTACCAAAACCTAATCATCGAGCCTTGCAATCACACCCTACTATAAGTCAGCACATCTACGATAAATTGGATCAGGGAGAGGTTCTTGCTAAAGCAACTATTGCTGAGTTGCATGGTGACAGAGTTAAGTTTACTGACGGCAGCGAAGTAGAAGCAGACGTAATCATTTACGCCACAGGCTATCAGGTTAGCTTCCCATTCTTTGCAGAGAACTTTATTTCAGCGCCTTCCAATGAGCTGCCTTTATGGCAGCACATGGTAAAACCAGATGTGCAAAATCTGTTTTTTATAGGGCTTATGCAGCCACTTGGCGCAATTATGCCTTTGGCTGAGAAACAAGCGAAGCTTATTGGTGACGTGCTGCTCAGAAAAATCAAACTGCCTTCTCTTAACGACATGCTTGAGAGTGTGCAACAAGAAGCCGTCGCAATGCGCAATCGCTACGTAAACTCAGTGCGCCATACGATGCAGGTCGATGCGCCGCATTACGACAAGGTTCTAGACAAAATTAGAGCAAACGGCTTGCGGGCAGCGACGCAAGAAGCTAAGCGGCTTAATGAACACGGCAAGGTGAAAAACTCGAAATCTCACACAGCTCTGCCAGTGGGCAGCTCGTCAGCAGAGTCACCAACGGTAGCTAAACTCGACACCAACAGTTCGCGGAGCGTCGGGGAAAATCGGCCCGCCACCGATAATGTCCACTAACGGCGAAGCACCATAGTAAGTTCGTTTATCAAGAAAATTGTTGGCATACAAAGACAAATCTGCCCGATCGCCTGGTAGTATCCAGCTAAGTCTGGCATTTAACTTTGAAAATGCCGGCTGGACAAAACAACCGCACTCGAAACTGCTATGCCCAAAATGGTGACTGACTTCATCTTGCCAGAAATAATCCAGACGCGGTTGTAAGTATCCCAAATCGGCTATTGGCATCAGCCATCGAATACCTAGTTGAACCGTCCATTGCGGAATTCCGCTAAAGGACTCATCACTTCTATCACCGACACCGAAATCATCAGAAAACTCTCTGAAGCCTGCATCGAGATAGGCGATTGCTAAGTGGCCGGCGAGACCCCAACTACTTAAAAAACGCATCTCGATTTCGCCGCCTTTAATTTTTGCTTGTGCAGCGTTAACCAAACCTGTATCGGCAATACCTGCCGGCAGCGCCGGTGCATCAAAGCCTGCCGCAGGCGGCACAGCAATGGGAACTTGTATAGCCTTGTAGTCGGCGATGAAGGCTGACCCCGTTATGGACTTTCGATGGTCAGCACTTTGCCACTTAAACCCCATTTCATAATTATCCACAACTTCAGGGTCGGCTATGCTTAGTCTATTGCTCAATACGTTAATGGCTCCCGCTTTGAAACCGCGGCTGTATTTCAAAAACCACAGTCCAAGACCTGATTGATTTTCCTGCTGACTAAATCGTTTGCTTAAGGTTAACGAAGGCGTAAGCCGACGCCATCTTTGTTGCCCTTCACAGCGGGCCTGCTCTAAACCACAAGCGCTTAGCAAGGGATCAAAAGCGATACTGTCGGCGTCCAATGTTGCTCCGGCCGGAAGAACAACTATACCCCCATTAGGAGTTCTCGGTCGCCCGCTTTGGGCAGGTACAGAGCCACCGTTGCCCGTCACCGCATCGGGGTTCAAGTTCGCGTCGCTGGCTGACAGCTGACGATTTTCCCAGCTATTACGCAGCCCAACACCCAATTGCCAGGCAGGTCTAAAATCCCAATCTATCTGTCCATAAACCGCGTATGACCTCACGGCTATCTCGGAACGCGTTCGATTTGTTCCCAGTAGATATGTGTCGTTGGTGACACCTCGATCGAGAATGACTATGCCTTGGGGGCCAATAATGGCGTCTTGCTGATCACCCCGTGTAGACTCATTAAAAACGTAGGCCCCGGCCGTCCATGCGAAACGATTATCCGCCGCGATGCCCGTTAAGGTTAACTCTTGCGACCACTGGGTTCTTCGATCGGGCGTATGGCTCTGCAAAGTAATTATGTCGGCAGAGGAACCGTCTTGGTCAGACTCAGTAGCCAGTCTTTGATGACGGACAGCCGTTGTGCCTAACAGCTTCCAACTTGGCGCCATCCAGGATGTAAGCAGTGTTAAAGCTCTGCTATCAAGATCATAGCGTCCTTCGGTGACCAAGGTTTGGTCATCACCTACGCGTAATCGCGATGCCTGGCGGCAAGCGGCATCAAAATTAAGCACCCCGCCCACAGGGCTTGCACCCAAGGTACCTGTGCCTGGGCTGGCGAGCACGCAATGCGCTCCCGCACCACGCTCTCGCTGCCGACCAGCATCTGCAATCCCCCTAATACTCAAACTATCATTGGGCTCCCAAAGTAATTGAGCTCGCAGCCCCTGGCGGCGCTCGTTACTAAAGTCCAGCCCCGTTTCCGGATTACTCAAGTAGCCATCGCGACGCACCGAGTTTAGAGCAAGGCTGCCTGTTAAGTTTTGGCTCAGAGATCCACCTCTTGTGTAACTCACATTGAATCGATTCAACTCACCCAGGCGAAGCCTCAGCTCACTCTCACTGCTTTGCGGTGGCAATCTAGTGGTAAGCCGTATAGCACCACCAATTGTATTCTTTCCAAATAAAGCGCCTTGCGGTCCTCGCAAAACTTCTATGCTGTCTAGATCTAGAATGTCGAGCAAAGCTCCGTCAGCCCGCGATAAATACACCCCATCAACATATAGGCCTACCGCTGGGTCTACAAAGCTACGCGGGTCACGCTGGCCAATGCCGCGAATGTAAATTCTCGCCGCACTACCGGTGTTTGTACGACCTAGATCAAGTCCAGGAACATAAGCCGACAAATCTTCCAGGTTGCTAATTCCCCGGTTGTGTAAATCAGCGTTGCTCAACACCGTGATTGATAGCGGTACTTCTAGCGAATTCTCCGCTCGCTTGCGAGCCGTAACAACAACTTGTTCAAGCCCATTCTCGTCAATGGCGACATCTGGTAAATCGCTTGCTGACACAGCGAATACTGAGTTGCAGCAGGCCAAAAACAAAAGAGCGTAATAGATAACCGAAAACGAACGCATAGCTTTAAAGAACGCGCACACAATCAACGATGGTTCTCGGAGCACAAGGCATGATCAGACAGTGCTTCAATCACCAAGCATGAGGGTTGGGAAGGGTCGCATCGCTCCAGCATTCGCTCCAACTCAGACTGCAAGGATTGAAGCCTAATTATCTTGCCTTTCACTTCGTCGAGGTGAGCTAGAACTAACTCGTCAGCGTGTGGCTCACTAGGAGCTTCACTATTGACCCGAAGCTCCCCATCGGTTCGAAGCTTCCTTCTCAAGCGGGCCGCTTTACCGGTTTGCGAAGCTGCTTTCCTATGTGAAAGGGCTAACAACTGTTCTATCTTCGCCAAGTCAAAGCCAAGCTCTCGCGCATGACAAATAAACCGCAAACGTAAAAGGTCTTCAGAACTGTAACGACGCTGACCACCTTCAGTTCTTTGCGGTGCAGGTAGCAATCCCTTCTGTTCATAAAATCGAATCGTTGGTACTTTGCATCCCGACTGAAGCGATAACTGGCCAATACTAAGCGCGCTTTCTTCTTTGCCATGACTAAATTTCGACATTTACTTGAACCTCTAGTAACTAGAGGTATTAGACTGCATAGCAATGATAGAAATCAATACCTTAGGGGGCTCTTATGAGCAAAGAATGCTGCGAAAATGTTAACTTCGACGGTAACAATGTGCGTTACAAGCGTGTTTTATGGGTAGTGATTGCGATTAACGCTGCTATGTTCGTGGCTGAAATAACAATGTCCTGGCTGGCAAACTCACAAGCCCTATTGGCTGACGCGCTCGACTTTCTTTCAGACAGCGCGACTTACTCGTTATCATTGCTTGTGATTGGGCACAGCGTTGTAAGTCGGGCTAGAGCCTCGTTGATTAAGGCCGCTAGTTTGGCGTTAATAGCTGTTTGGGTTCTTGGAAGCTCTTTGTATTTCTGGTTTGTTGGTCACGCACCTTCCGCCACTCCCATGCTAACAACCGCATTCGTCGCCTTGCTGGCTAACCTTACTTGCTTGTTTCTTCTATTGCATTACCGTGACGGCGACTCTAATGTTCGATCAGTGTGGTTGTGCACTCGTAACGACGCCGCTAGCAATATCGCTGTTATGTTAACAGCGGTGCTGGTTGCTTACACCGGCTGGCATTGGCCGGACCTTTTAGTCGCAATACTCATGGCAGGGCTCTTCCTCAGCACGTCTTGGCAAATTGCGATGCAGGCGCGCGAGGAGCTTATCACTTGCTCAAGCTAAACCTTCCAACTTGAAACGATTATCCCAGCTCTTGTATTTTGCCCGACAGTATTCGTCTAACTCGCGATAATTGGAGAATTCCAATACGGACTCGTCTTCCTCCTGACGTAACTCACAATCAGCGTTTGAATGCTCCCGGCATACTATTGGCCTCGTTTCATAGATTCCACAACCGCCACCCGGCAGTAAATGATCGCAGCTATTCATAGTCTGAGCACCCCAGCCATCCACATCTCGGTATATTCGAACGCCTCGGTGGCTAACCTTCCATAACAAGTTATCGAAATCGCGCATGCTTCTGGGCGTGTCGATTGGAATAGTAACGTAGCGACAGCACAAAGATTTAGGGCATTGCGCACAGAGATTGTCATCTTCTAGCACTGTACCGCTGTCTGCAGAAATTAGTTCAACAAAGTCGGTCATAGAATAAAAACTCTAGAGTGTGTGTCAGTGGCCAGTAAATTTGGCGGCGCGTTTTTCTCTCAATGAGAGAAAACCCTCTTCCAAGTCGCTGGATTCATTGCAAAGAGTTACCCAGGCGTTCACCTGCGCGTCGTCTATTAATCGATTCGCCGCTCGCAAGCTGATATTTTTCATTGCCTGAACAGCTAACGGAGCTCGGCTAGCAAGTATATTCGCTAAGCTATTTGTTTCGTCGCGAACTGCCGTCACCTTATAACAGTCGGTCAGAAACCCCATCGCAAGCAGCTCTTTTGCATTAAATTCGTTTGCAGTGAGAAGAAACTTCTGAGCATTTCCCAGACCGAGGGTCATAACTAAGCGTTCAATTCCAGAGGGCGGAAAACACAGACCAAATTTTGCGGCAGGAATAAAGGCGCGCATAGACTCGTTTCCTAGTCGAAAATCGCAACTAAGCGCTACCTCACAGCCACCGCCGTAAACACTACCATTTAGAGCGCACACGGTAGGTACACGCAAACCGGCAAGCTCGCTAGTCATGTCCGAGAACATTTCTGGACTGATTTTTCCGCTAGATAATTGGTCAAGTGCGGCACCGGCGCAAAAGGTGCGCTCTCCTGCCCCAGTCAACACCAATACTCTAATCTGCTCGTCAGATTTAACATCAGCAAAGTGCTGCGTTAATTTTTCAAGCTCAATGCACCCCAGAGAATTGTGCCTTTCAGCGCAATTCAGCGTGATAGTCGCCACGTGATTATCCACGTGATACAAGATAGTAGCGTCATGTTCATTCATGGCGCGCATTCTACGCATTCATGGGTCAAGTGTTAAGAAAATGATTTCCTAATCAAACCACGATCTTCGACAAAGAGCACTCAAAATCAGGGGATTTAGCTAGGAACCCATCACGCTTAACCGCTATCATTGGCTAACAAAAACAATTCAAAGATCCCTGAAAATAAGCACCATTATAAAAATAAGGACACCTTATGATCGACAAATCTCCGGGGCGCGTTTCCGCCTTTATTGCGATGTTCCTACCAGGTATTTTTTTACTGGGTTTTAACATAGGCACAGGCAGTGTCACGACCATGGCAAAGGCCGGCGCTACTTATGGCATGTCATTACTGTGGACCGTATTGATTTCCTGTTTAGCAACCTACTTTATGATTGTGCTGTACGGTCGTTACACTCTTATAACGGGCGAAACAGCGTTACAAGCATTTCGTAAGCATATACATCCGGCCATAGGCTTATTTTTCATAGTTGCGCTTACGGCCGGAGTTAGCGGCAGTGTCATGGGAGTGATGGGCATTGTCGCTGACATGAGCTATGAGTGGTCCAGAACATTCATCGACGGCGGTATAGCCCCTATATACTTTGCGATCCTCTTTGTCTCGCTGGTGTATTTTATTTTCTGGAATGGTCGCACTGAGTTTTTCGAACGAGCACTCGCTGTCATCGTTGCGATTATGGCCGCCTGCTTTATCCTAAATTTTTTCATTCTGATGCCTCCACCGCTCGATATAGCTAAGGGCTTAATTCCGAATATACCTGAAGTTGCCGTAGGCGAGTCCAGAGGGCCTTTTTTACTAATTGCGTCGATGGTCGGAACTACACTTTTTTCCGGGTTGTTCATCATACGTACCATCGCTACGTTAGTTAAGTAACGCTAGCACCGGCGCGACAGCGCGAATCAGTTACAAGGTTCTCAGCATCCTTAGCACGATAGCCTCAAGCTAAGCTTGCGAAGCCTGGATAAAGGCCAGGGAACTTTGTTAACGCCATTGGCTCCCGTTAAGCGGAATTTAGCCAAGGACACGGTTTTCTAAGGTAGAATCGGGGCCGAATTTGATTAATCAACATTTTAGGAGATCTGCAATGAGCGAAGCATGGATAATTGATGCCTGCCGCACGCCGAGAGGCATAGGGAAAATTGGTAAAGGCGCGCTTGCCGACATACATCCGCAGCAACTTGGCGCCACCGTTTTAAAAGCCATTGCCGAGCGTAACAATCTCAACACGGCAGAAGTAGACGACATTATCTGGGGCACCAGTACACAACGCGGACAACAAGGTGGTGACCTAGGCCGAATGGCGGCTCTGGACGCAGGCTACGACATTCGCTCAAGTGCTGTAACGCTGGACAGGTTCTGTGGCTCAGGCATTACCACGGTTAACATGGCGGCAGCGTCAATAATGTCCGGCATGGAAGATATGGTAATTGCTGGCGGCACTGAAATGATGTCTATCTACGGCAAGCTTATGGGCGATCAATCTCCATTTATGGACAATGGCAATGAACGTCTCCGTGCGAGCCACCCGCAATCAAACCAAGGAGTTTGTGCTGACGCGATAGCAACCATGCAGGGCATTACCCGTGAAGACGTTGATGCGCTTGCCCTGGTAAGCCAGCAAAGAGCAGCCCATGCAATTCAAAACGGTCACTTTGATAAAAGCCTAGTACCTGTGTTTCATCAGGACGGAACACTTGCGCTAGACAAAGAAGAGTTTCCACGGCCACAAACAACGGCTGAAGGATTAGCTGGCTTGAAGGCTTCTTTTGAAGCTATGGCTGATTATGAGCTGGACGACAAAGGAACAACTTATCGCGGTCTAATACTGCAAAAGTATCCAGACCTGGACATTCAGTTTATGCACCATGCTGGCAATTCATCGGGCGTAGTGGACGGCGCAGCGGCACTGTTGTTGGCGTCTCCTACTTACGCTAAAGCAAACGGACTCAAGCCTCGGGCTCGCATAATTGCGACTGCCAATATGGGCGACTGCCCTACTTTGATGCTTAACGCGCCGGTACCAGCTGCTCAAAAAGTACTGGCAAAAGCTGGCCTCACCATAGCTGACATAGATTTGTTCGAAATCAATGAAGCATTCTCAGTCGTTGCCGAGAAGTTCATCAGAGACTTGAATCTAGACCGGGATAAAGTGAACGTAAATGGCGGGGCAATGGCTCTAGGCCACCCAATTGGTGCGACAGGTTCTATCCTGATCGGCACTGTATTGGATGAACTGGAACGCCGTGACCTGAAACGCGGATTGGTGACTATGTGTGCCGCTGGCGGCATGGCTCCAGCCGTTATTATCGAGCGAATTTAGCTCGCTTAGGCCCTGACATAGGGATGCACCGGCTTCGGCCGGTCATCCTTACAGCTGGCCAGCGCCATAATGGGTTCGTCGGCTTGTTTTACTTTCACACTAAGCTCTTTGCTGCTCACATCAGTGAAGATCACTTCTGTAACCCCGCTCTCCAGCTTTTCTTTACGTACAAATTTCAATCCCTGCTGAGCTGCAAACACCTGTGCAGCCTGAACGTTTTTGTCGTGCCAGGCAACGCCTCTCAAACCGTCGAAGTAAAGTTCATCTTGCTCTATTGCTGTGTAGAATTCACTCAGGTCGTCCCTCGTTAAGCGGCCATAGACATCACCGGCAGGCAGGGTTAACACGTTTGGAGCAAAGCGGTGCCCTCCCAGGTGGCTCACCTGCCACACTCGATCGCCAAACTGCACACGCAGCTCTTGATACACAGGGCGACCAAAGCGCGCGCAGCAGATATCGCGCTGGCCGTTCATACACACAAAATACAAGGGTTCGCTAACAACTTCGCTACCCGCTGGTGGTTGCTCCAAACTGCTCGCCAAAGTGAGTTCATGCAGGTAGTCGTAGCCCACACCTTCGATAGACCAGCAGGAAGATTTCGTAGCAACAATCAATTTAGTGGTGCCAAGGTCATATTCTGGTTGGCGAATAAACTGGGGCCTTACCTTTAAACCTAAACTTTGAAGCTCAGTAATGTTTCTATCCAACCACTCTTTCGTAGCGTCTGCTAGCTCGTTATCGGCCAACACTTTTGCTTTCCAACTCATCGGGTATTCAAGCATCAACCAAACATCAACCGGGTCAGCTGTTCCAGCCATTTCTAGATCCGGACTCAATAAGCTGCAATAATTATTAGCTTCTTTATTCATATCTCTTACATATCAGCTACTTAGTTTATATACTTAATATTGATGATCACTATAACTTGTTTGACATTTGCTCAAAAAAAGCTGCCCTACACAAACAGGCGCCGCGATCTAATAGACAGACGTTAACCGACGCTAATAGGAATTGGAACCGGAATTTAGTAGACTTCGCGCGCGATAAACTTTCATCCTAAACAGGAATTCTACTATGAGCGATGCAGTGCTCGTTGATGTCACAGACGGCATTATGACCATTACCCTAAATCGACCCAAGGCCAGAAACGCAATTAACGGCGACGCAGCTCGCGGTCTTGCGGCAGCCATGGATCAACTGGACGGTGACGACGATATTCGTGTCGCTATTCTAACCGGTGCTGAAGGCACATTTTGCTCAGGCATGGACCTAAAGGGCTTTCTTACTGGCGACCTTCCCAGCGTTGAAGGACGTGGTTTTGGTGGCTTAACAGAGTCATTACCAAGCAAGCCGTTGATTGGCGCCATTGAAGGCTACGCGCTCGCTGGCGGATGCGAACTAGCCCTTTGTTGCGACATGCTGATCATGGCGGAGAACGCGAAGTTCGGTATACCTGAAGTTAAGCGCGGACTGGTTGCCGCAGCTGGCGGCTTGGTGAGATTGCCCCGCCAAATACCACAACGAATAGCTATGGAACTTGCTCTGACCGGTGACTTCTTCTCAGCGCAGCGTGCAGCAGAAATCGGCTTGGTGAATCACGTAGTACCAGAAGGAACTGCACTTGCGGCAGCCAAAGAGCTGGCCGCCAAAATCAATGCCAACGGCCCTCTCGCTGTTAGATTGAGCAAAAAAATCGTGACTGAATCAGCCGAATGGTCTGGCGCAGAAATGTTTGATAAGCAAAACGCCATTGCCATGCCTGTGTTCAGTAGCGAAGACGCAATTGAAGGCGCTGCAGCTTTTGCGGAAAAACGTGCTCCAAACTGGAAAGGAAAGTAAACAACGCCAACCAAACAAAGTAAGGGCGATCGTCGTGAGACGCGCCCTGCCCTAACTACACAATCGTTGATAAGGACCCACTATGGATATTTCAGGTAAAACAGCAATCGTCACTGGCGGCGCATCTGGCTTAGGCCGAGCCACCGTTATGTTATTGGCGAGTAAAGGCGCAAATGTCGCCATTTTTGATATGAACGACGAGAAAGGCAAAGCGCTGGCGGAAGAGCTGGGCAGCCAAGTAAACTTTTACAATGTTAACGTAAGCAGCGAAGAGTCAGTTCAATCCGCCATAAACGGCGTGATGGAGGCTTTTGGCACACTGCATATCTGCTGTAACTTTGCGGGCATTGGTAACGCTGCCCGTACGTACGGCAAAAAAGGCCCCTTCCCTCTGGACGAGTTCAACCGCGTATTACAGGTCAATCTGGTGGGTACTTTCAATGTAACGCGCCTCGCTGCTGAGCAAATGTCTAAAACCGATCCTTATAACGAAGATGGCGCCCGTGGCGTAATCATCAACACCGCATCTGTGGCGGCCTATGAAGGTCAGATAGGACAAGCTGCCTACAGCGCGTCCAAAGGGGGTGTTGTTGGTATGACTCTGCCTATCGCTCGAGATCTCGCCGTTTTGGGTATTCGCTGCAACACCATCGTACCCGGCTTAATCGCTACACCTTTGATGATGGGAGGCTTCGAAGAAATGACACCGGAAATAGGCGAGTTTCTGAAGCCCTTGGCGTCACAGGTGTTGTTCCCCAAACGACTTGGTCGCTCTGACGAAATAGCCCACCTGGCTGGATCTATCATCGAGAATGACTACATCAACGGCGAATGTATCCGTATGGATGGCGGAATCAGAATGCAACCTAAATAAGCGGCCAGTTAGCAATTAACGATAGCTATACCTGGCAATAGAGGCGCAGTTTGGCCTCTTTTGCCAGTGCTGTTCAACTTCTCTCCAGCACTCAAAGCCATGCAATATCTGAGCTCTTGAGTCGTTCATAATTCTTAGTTATCTTATGTAGTTGGCGAACTAACGCCGCAAAAATAATGATGTTCGAGGCACCAATATGACAATGCAAACAACACCACTCCTGTTATCTCGCATTCTTGGCAGAGGCGCGCAACTCGACCCTGAGGTCGAAGTAGTCACCTTGCAAGCCGAGGGCTCGCATCGTCAAACTCTGGCACAAACCTGGAACCGTGCTAATCAACTGGCCCACGCGCTAGATAAGCACGGCATCGAAATCGGCGACCGGGTTGCAAGCTTCATGTGGAACAACTACCGTCACCTCGAACTCTACCAGGCAATACCCAGTATGGGCGCCGTTCTGCACACTCTTAATATACGGCTTGGCCCAGCGGATCTTGAATACATCATTAACCATGCGAATGATCGGGTTATTTTTGTCGATGAGGACTTACTGGCGCTGTTAGAACCAGTGCTTGATAAAATCCCCTGTGTTGAGTTAATCGTGATTTGCCGTCACGGCGAGGGCGGGGAAAGCAGTTTCGAAAACTGCGTAGACTACGAAGATTTTATTGACGGCCAGGCAGAAAAGTTTGAATGGCCACAAATTGATGAAAACTCGCCGATGGCGCTTTGCTATACGAGTGGTACAACCGGCAAGCCAAAAGGGGCAATGTACACGCACCGCTCCACCTATTTGCACACAATTACTGAGTGCCTCGCCGACGCAATGGCGTTGAGCGCGTTGGACTCAGTCTGCGAAATCGTCCCCATGTTTCATGCCATGGGCTGGGGGCTACCGTTTGCGGCATCAATGGTCGGCTGCAAACAGATTTTACCCCACCGATTTATGACTCCCGACGCCCTGGTCAAAGCTATGGCCGACGAGCAGGCGACAATATCGGCCGGCGTTCCCACGATTTGGCAAGGTATAAGAGGTCTGCTTGAAGCTGAGCCTGATCGCTACGATTTAAGTCATCTACAGAGATTAACCTGTGGCGGTTCTGCGCCACCTGTTTCACTAATGCGCTGGTATTGGGACGCTTATAAAGTGGAAATGATACAGGGCTGGGGAATGACGGAAACCAATCCATTGGCAACCTTGTCAAAGAAAATCGCCAAACGTTCACATCTAACGCTTACGGAAGATGAGCAATTTGAGAACATTGCTAAAGCCGGCCTCACCATGCCTGGGCTTGAAATCGAGATTTTTGACGACGAGTGGAACCCCGTGCCTCACGATGGTGTTTCTGTCGGCGAAGTGTTGATTCGTGGCCCATGGATTGTTTCTGAATATTATAAAGACCCACAGCCCGACAAGTTTCACGGCGACTGGCTTATTACCGGTGACGTTGCGAAGATTGACCCGGGCGGTTACCTTATGATTTCAGATCGATCTAAAGATCTGATTAAAACCGGCGGTGAATGGATATCGTCGCTTGACCTTGAAAATCATATTGTGGCCTTACCAGCCATCGTTCAAGCCGCAGTCGTTGCCCAGCCGCATCCAAAATGGGACGAACGACCAGTCGCTATGGTTATTCTCAGTGAGGGCGCAGAACTAAACGTTGACGAAGTAATGGCGCATTGCTTGACTAATTTTGCCAAGTGGCAATTGCCGGATGAGATCATCGCGGTTGAGTCTATTCCCTTAACATCTACCGGTAAAATAGATAAGAAAATGATCCGGGCGAACCTCGAAGAACAGGGTTACAAGCTACCTGATTTGAGATGACAAGAACAAGGCATAAGCTAGTGCTTGTGCCTTGTTTCCCCATGGGTGGAACCTTACTTGTTACGACCATAGGTCTCGTGTGAGTTCACGAACTCGTCAGCCGCAATAGCCGAGGCAATAGAAACATCACCAGCAGCGACGACTGCAGCTGTAATCTCGGCAAGCTTTCGCGCCTTACCTTTGCCAACGCAATCCATCATCGCCAAGCACTCTCTTTGGCTCGGCAGCCCAGTACCACCGCCAAAAGTAGCAACGATCAAGCTTGGTAAGGTCCAAGACCAATACAAATCGCCATTCTCAAGAACTTCGGAGTATGTGTGGCCAGTATGCGACTCAACAACATTGGCTTCATCCTGACCTGTCGCCACAAAAAAAGACGCTATGCCATTCGCGGAATGCCCGCCATTGTAAGCCGAGCCAGCAAGTGTCGAGCCCTGCATTGTGATGTTGCGCAAACGTTGAATGGCGTAAGCATTGGTTCTAAACAGCGATTCCATTACATCCTTTTTCAATACCAACTCGGCAATCACTCGCTTGCCACGACTGTGCATGAAATTCATATGCGAATGCTTCTTATCAGTGTCTATGCCTCCGCTAAAGAGATACTGGACTATTTTTCCGGGGTAGTGCTTTAGTATCCAATGCGCCGCAAAATCCGTGGCTTTTGATACCATGTTCTGCCCAGCAGCATCGCCAGTGGAATAGTTCCAGCGCATATACAATATTTTATTCATAGGCCAGCGCTGAACAAATTCTAACTTTCCAACTGATGTTGTTGATTCCGCTTGCGCTTTTATCGCTTCATAATTGTCATCAAACCATTGTGAAAACAGTTTTATATCGCGCGCCGACTCAAACTTGAAGGCGGGTGAGCGCTGCATAACATCGTCAAAAACAGTAGTGGTTATGCCGCCACTAGCCGTAATTGCTCGCATACCGCGGCTATAGCTAGCTATCAAGGTGCCTTCAGTCGTTGCCAAGGGTATGTAGAACTCGCCTTGTGCGTGCTCGCCATTAATCAATACCGGGCCTGCTAAACCCAAAGGCATTTGTGTCATGCCTGCGAAGTTTTCGCAGTTGCCCGAAACATCTTCGGCTGAGGTTGAAAATTGCCCGACGTGTTTTAGCTCCACACCGGTTTGTTCCTGAATAAAATCACGACGCTGTTTAGCTGCTGCATCTGTATAGTCGTTTTCTTTGTTGCGTGGTATACGTGGCTTGGTCAAAGTACTCTCTCTTAGATAAATAATGTGTGTCTGTAATTAGCGGCTGGCTTTTTTTTACTATTTTTCGCTGTTCAACTGGTTGGCGTAGGAGCTCAGGTTTTCGATATCGTCAGCATCAAGCTGAGGAAACTGGGGGTCCATTTTTTCCAAAGTTCGCCGTACTATTCGCGCCACTTCATGGCGCATTGCCGGCTTGTCATCCGCAGGAATAACGTACCAGGGAGCGTATTCGGTTGAGGTGTGGCGAATACAATCCTCATAGGCCGCCATGTAGTCTTCCCAATAGCCACGCTCAACCAAATCATTAGCTGAGAACTTCCAGTGTTTCTCGGGCCGTTCGAGGCGCGATAAAAAGCGCTGTTTTTGTTCAGCTTTGGAAACATTTAACCAAAACTTAAGTACAACTGTGCCATTGGCAACCAGGTGTTCCTCATGCGTGCGTATCGACTTATAACGTTGCTGCCAGAAATCGTCGTTAACCTCTGCGTCCAAGCGTTGCGAAGACAAGTACTCAGGATGCACTTTTACAACAAGAGTTTCTTCATAGTAGCTACGGTTAAAGATACCGATGCGCCCACGCTCAGGAAGTCGACTTGCTGTGCGCCACAAGAAATCATGATCTAATTCTTCCTTCGAAGGCGCTTTGAATGAATGAACTTGAAAGCCTGCGGGGTTCAGCCGGCCGAAAACGCTGCGTATCGTAGAATCTTTACCCGCTGCATCTATGGCCTGAAAGACGCACAGAATGGAGTGACTATCTTGCGCGTAAAGCTTCTGCTGGAGTAAGTCCAGCTTCTTGGTTTCCTTCTTTAGGCCCTTCTCCTGGCGCTTCTTGTCGGTAGCATCCGGGAACGATGAGCTAAGGTTTTGCAAAGAAAAATCACCCTTGCAGGATGCCTGCAGGGGACTGGAAGCATTGTAGATTTTCATATGATCGGTAGGTGACTCAAATGGATGTAAGAATATGGGGTGTTATTTTACGTGAGACCTTCCAAAAAGCGATCAATCAATGAGTTTACGAGGTCAGGTTTTTCAGCATGCAGCCAATGACCTACTCCCTCAACACTTTTAAATTGGCAGTCACTGAAACGTTCGCGAAAGGCGGGTTCATATTCTGCCAGCACGTATTGTGATTCAGCTCCACGAATCACCAAGACCGGACCCTGGTATAGGCTTGCCAGCTTCGGTGCTTCAGCAAGGTAGTGATAATTGTGCTCCAGCGCGGCAAAATCAATTTTCCAGAAATAATCTTTGTTTTCATCTCGACGAAGATTGGTTAAAAGAAACTGGCGTACGGCTAACTCACTAATAAACTTTGCGAGTTGCCCATCAATCTGTTGTCGGGTTATGTGATGCTCGAGTTGCAGCGCATTGATAGCGGCAAAAATCGCTTTGTGGCCATGCTCATAATCGACTGGTGCAATGTCCAACACGCAAGCGGATCGAACCTGCTGCGGATATAAAGCAGCGAACTGCATAACCACCTTGCCACCTAATGAATGACCAATAAAATGCGCTCTTGCTATATCGTGCTCTGCTAGCGTGTTTGCAACCGCCGAGGCCATGTGACTCAATGTGAGTTCGCCGATAGCTGGAGAAGCACCATGGCCAGGTAGATCCAGCGAGTAGACGGTCCAGTCTGCAGCAAGGTGTCTCGCAATGCTCCCCAAAGTATCGGCATGGCCGAACATGCCATGTAGCAGCACCACTGCGGGGCCGTCTCCGCGTTTTTTCATACCCAGAGACGCTTCTCCTATGCTCAAACACTGTCTCCTCTGGAGTTATGGGCAACCCTGATAGATCACTCAACGCAATATTGAGGTATGCAGGCCGCAAGACTGGACGGTAGAATACACCAATACATTCAATCAGGAATATTTCGTGCTTAAGTCAATTATCATTACTCTAACCACACTTGCGCTGTTCGCCTGCAGCGTGGCGCCCACAGACAACGTGGCATTAACCACCTTCCCTTATAGCATGCCCGACCCCTCAGTTAGCGCTGAAACTCTGCCTCGGGTTCTCATAGCCTCCGTCAACTTTGGAAAGCCCTCGCGGAAATACCTGCGCCCTTATGAAGACAGGGTCGATGGCTTCGTTCGTGAATACCTGAAGGGCGCTGGATTCAAGATGGTTGCCTCAGCCCTGTTTGAAGACGAATGGACAAATGCAGTCCGGCGCTATGGTCAGCCCTACAACACTACAACTGGCAAGTTAAATGAGAAAGCCTTTGCCGGGGTGCTGCAATACGTATTTGCAGCCTTAAAAGAGCGCGGAACCGTAGATGCCGTGGTCTTCACCGACCTAATAGAGCGTGAGGTCAGCTATGGCAGCAGCATTAATCGCGTCGTTCGATTTGATGGGGTAACACGTAAACTGCACACTAGTGGGCCCGGCAGCGGCGTACCACGCGATTTTAACTGGGGCCAAGCGGTAGAGGCCGTTAGCCTTTGGGTTAACGTATTCGATATGAATGTAAGCTCGGTATTCCAGGGGGCCGGCGGTGTCGAAGTGACTCAATCACTTAGCCTTAAATCCACACCAAAATTCATCCGTAGACGTGCTGTGCTGGCCAACAAGCGAACAATTGAAGAGGGCCTCAATCTGGCATTTCACCCGCTGATTACAATGAAGAACTATCCGGGCTTGCCTGGCGAACAATAAGGTTAGCTATTTAGCGGCTAAATGAGTAGGCCAATGCTGCGTTCTATGCACCAGAACGCAGCACCGCTACCGATTATGTAAACCGGTATCCAGACAAGTTTCGCGGGTTGTAGCGGCTGAGGCAGTGCAGCCGTTGCGAATTTAGCCAACAGCGCCGCGATAAGCAATACCACCGCTACAAATAGTATCTGCCCTACCTCAACACCAACGTTAAACATAAGCAGCGCAACAATAACCTCTTCCTGCGGCAGGCCTATCTCTTTCAGTGCTCCGGCGAAGCCTAAGCCGTGTAACAAGCCGAACGCCACGCACACCCAAAAAGCATGGCGACGGGTAAAGCTTTGTTCACCCTTTTTGGACGCTATCTCCACCGCTAGAACAAATATAGAGAAGGCGATGAACAGCTCAGTAATAGTTTGCGGCACAGTAATCACCTCTAACGCAGCAAGCGCCAAGGTAATACTGTGTCCAAGCGTAAACGCTGTGATAGCAATTAATAGTTTGCGTCTTGCAAGTAGCAAGATTAATGCCCAAACGAAAAACAAGTGATCGACACCGGCCAAAATATGCTCAGCACCTAGCACTAGATAGTCGATCATCACGTCACTACGTTTTACACGCTCGGGTACCTTGTACTCCGGTTGTGAAGCATTCATTACGTGCTGATAGTTTCGGCCGTCAAGCAGGCTGAGCTTAAGCACCGCCGCACTCTGATTCTCACGGAGGCCCGACATACCAATCGTTTGGCCAACCAAGCCTTCCACACCGCAGTTAACTGTCCACTCAAATACCGCGCCTACTGGGTCCGGTTGTGGCTGCCTCTCACTGGTATCGACGCAATTGCCTGGCATACTTAGGTCTATACGAACCGGTGAAGATTGCACCAGCGGAGTCTTCCAGTGGACAGAGAAGTGACCTTCACTCACTTCATCTAATAGCAATAAAGAGGGTGCCATTTTATGAGCGGAGACCTGGGTGGTCATCGACACCAGACACAATAATAGAGCAAACTGAAGAGATCTAATCATGATTCAGCCCCCTCGTTCAGCTCATCGCCTTCATCAATTGTGGCAGATTCTCTGGTGTCGCCTTGAACTTCGTATAAGTCGCGCAGCGAATTCATCTTAGCCTCTAGTGCTTTGTCTCCCTCTTCGCGCTTAAAGTAATAGCGCAGCTTTTTATCTACAGCGGCCTGTGATTGTGGTCGAGCGTCTTGCGTTTCGTGAGTCCAAACCAAATGCCAACCATAGGGCGATTCAATTGGTCCGCACCAGCCGGGGTATTCACACTGAAATACTTTTGCGGAAAATAGGTCTCCGAAATGTCGGGACAATTGCCTCTGTGAAAGATGGGAGAAATCCAGACCCGATAAAAAAGGATCGGTTGACGTTCTACCTGTTAACAGGTCTACGTTATCTTTGCTGAAGCTGTTAAACAAGCGACGAGCTCGCTGTTCAGTCTGTTCTGCGTGACGGTCGCGGCTAACAAACACGTGACTGACTTTTCGAGTCTCCGGTAACGTAAACTCTTCGATGCGTTCAGCATAAATTGCTGCAAGTTGCTCAGCATTGGGCTGCACACGTTCGCCAGGAGAACGAAATAAAGATTCCATCGCCTGCATCATGCGACGTTTTACCACCGTATCATTAACGTGCAATTCCATAGCATAAGCTTGCTCTAGAAGTTGCTCATCAGTTTGCCCCTCGCTGTCACCCATAAAACGCATATCGCGCAGCAGTCGTTGACGAACAACCGTATCGTAGTAGTGAACATTTAAGCGCAACGCTTCTTGTAGCAGAATTCTTTGATCCAACTCGTAGCGCACCATGCGCTGCAGATCAGCTTGGCCTGGTTTACGGCCAGTGGTCATAAGCCACTGCTTGCTCAGTTCAGCGATTTCGAGATTATCGGGATAAGCCACTACACGAATGTCTTCGGCTTGGTTGTACCAGCGGTCAGCAGCAAATAGCAGTATGCCGAGCAGCACAAAGTGCAGTGAAGGTTTCTTGAAAAAACGAACTAGCAAAATTCTACTTCTTAACTCTTTCTAGTGAATTGTTTAGCAGTACATAACCTAGGACAGTCGGCTAGCCATTGAGTGAATGTTACTGCAAGGGCTGGGCACGATACCAGATTGGCGACGACCACGCACGCTCCTGAATGCTCGGCCGATGAGTACTCTTACAACAGGCTTCCAGGCCCTCGCCCATCGTTTCAGGCACTGAGCAATCCACTTGATTAGCATTGCATATACGTTGACTCCAGCGGCAAGAAGGGTTCTCCAGGGCACGAGTGTAGTAATAACTACTCTGCTTCGGGTCAAACTCCGGGTCTTGCCAGACAGTGCACAAATTAGCGCGACCATTGCCACTGGTCTCACAGGTTTCCAGGTTCACTGTCGCTCCATTGTCAACTGACCCTGCCACCTCAAATACCTTCTCCTGAGAACTACCGTCCTCTGCAAGCCAACCTTTAATAACTTGCACTCTTTGCAAGGGCTCACCGTACTCGCTATCTCGCTTAGCGGCAATTGCAAACCGGGGACCACTGCTGTTCGATGTCGTCACAGTTCGCTCTGGAAGATCACCACCCATTGGCACACCACCTTTGTAGCCTTCTGCCACTAAATCAGTGCTATCGCAAAGTGAATCAGAGTAGTCCCAACCGCCGAAAAATCTAAGCTCTATTCGGGTACCGCTGGTGCCATAGGTCTCTTTGTTGCGCATCGCGTTGAACAAAGCGTCTCTTGTGTTTTCTTCGGCCCAGATTACCGCTAAGCCACCAGGATTGTACTCAGGGTTATCGGGCAAACCTGGCGGTACAGCGTCTCTGGCCGGTTTTCCAGCGCCGCCTCCACCCTGAAACAGATCCTCTTCTACCGCTCCAGGAATGGCCAGATGCGTATCAGTGCTGGCAACAAAACCAAATTTGAACGGGTTAACACCAACCCGGTCTTCTACCCGTAAACCATCACGCAAGGCTTCACGTATGTAACCGTTACCGGGGCCAGGGGCGCCAGCTCTGGGGTTGCTGATATTTGATTCAGACAAAAACTCAAATGCGCAGAGTTCGTCGGCCGCCACATCGCCGTAGGACCCAAAGAAACATTCTGAGCTGCCTTTGTGTTGCATCACCTCTATAAGAGGCTCAAGGCGGGCGCGCTGACTGGCCAGTTTCTCATCAATAGGATCACCTGCATAATCCAGAGTGCTCAGCATATTGCCTCCGCTCATATTTGAGTTATGCGGAATTACTAGTACATCACAATTAGTGTCTGCATCCAGGCACTGCTCTTCCAAAGCGCCCCACAAGTGATCTGTTTGGCGACCATCCATCGCACTAATCGGCGAAGGCGGTACATTTTCATTTCTGAAAATAACATTGCGATGCATATTGCCCTTGCCCGTCGGCCCATTCAGCCCTGTCCATTCATAAGCATTAAAACTAGTGAATTCACAAGCATCGCTGCGGTCGTAAGCCTGTTCCGCTGCTTGCTGAGTTTCTTCCCAAACAACGGCGGCCTGCTGCTCACAATGTTGTCCACCCTCTCCGCAAAACGCCCAACGACCGTCAACGAAGCTCATGCGTGCATTCATCAAGTAGAAAGCCACCCTTGGAAAGTTCTGATACACCTTACATACCCAGCTATTGTAGCCCTCTAACTCAGGCGTATTGCATATCCTTACCTCACCATATAATTCTGCATGGTCAGTAATGGCGCTAAAGTCCAGTGGCCGCGAAATCTGCTGAGCGCGAGCACCTCTGCCATCTTCCCCATACGGCTGAAGCTCAACCTTTTCACCTTTCGCAAAACGATAAGCATCAACCGGACGCATTCGCGTACCCTGAGTGCTAGCGTCTTGGGACAATCCAGTGTGTACATGAGTGTCGCCAAAATAAGGGCGTTTCAGTTCCGTGTACTCGCGACAGGGTTGTCGCTGTTCGGTTATAGAATAACTCCGTTCCATGCTCTTTGATGTTACTAACTCATCTGATGCCTCCGCCGCAATCGCGCTCCCCGCTGCGACGGTCAATTCATTAGTTAGTGCCTGCGTATCAAAGGCTAAAGCCGTAAGCATCACTAGATAACAGCCCAGTAAGTAGTTTTTCATTGCGGCCCTCAGCGCCAAAATTACGAACTGCTAAGCTACAGCATATTGCCCGTTCACGCCTCAATTCCAGCTGACAATAGTGTTAACATGAAACAAAACGATCATTGGGAAACCTCGTGGCAATCAGATTTTTCGTAACCTTATTTTGCTCACTCAGCTTAGCGATAACGCTATCTTCATGCAGCAATTCAAACGACATCAACACCTTTACCGAAGTTGTCCCCGCCCCGCCCGCCCCTGAGCCACAATTCAGTGCCCAGCTTAGCCGTACAGAATACGGAATACCTCACATCGTTGCAGACGACTGGGGCAGTCTTGGTTATGGCGTTGGGAATGCCTACGCAGAAGACAATTACTGCCTGCTTATGCGAGAGATTTTGTTCGCACGCGGCGAGTCAAGTCGCTTTTTGGGAGATGCCGGCAACCAACAATCTGACTTACTCTATACGCTGTTGAATGGCGACGAAGCAACTCTGCGTAGCGAGTGGTACGACCCTCAGCCTCAGGAGGTAAAGGACTTGGTGGAAGGTTATGTAGCCGGTTATAACCGCTACTTTAGAGACACCGGTGCGGCTAATCTCGCTACTGGCGACGAGGGTTGTAGAGATGCGGACTGGGCACGCGAAATAACCGTTATCGATTTAATGCAATACCTGAAAAAGCTAACCCTACAAGGCAGTACCGACAATGGCACAATACGCCGCATCATTACCGACGTGGAAGCCCCGCCGTCTTTAGCTAGCTCAACCGCCAGCAAGAAGGCTCTGGCCAATGCGCCTGCTCGCTTACCTGCGATGTTTTCAAAAATGCACGACCCTTCGGCAAGCGGCAGTAATGCAATAGCCGTCGGCCGAGATTTCTCTCAAACGGGTGCGGGCATATTATTGGGCAACCCACACCAACCATGGCAAGGCACTGGTCAGTTTTATATGATTCACCTGACCATTCCTGGCGTGTACGACGCAATGGGCGCAACCCTGCACGGCATACCAGTGGTATCTATCGGCTTCAATAAAGATGTGGCGTGGACACATACAGTCAGCTTCGCCAATCGCCTTACCCTTTATGAGCTGCAGCTTAATCCCGATAATCCTCTGCAATACTCATACGACGGAGAAATGCGTGACATAACATCCGAAACTGTCGACATTCAGGTGTTGCAAGGTGACGGAAGTCTAAGCACAGTCAGTAAAACATTTTACAGTTCGCATTACGGATTAATGGTTGATCTCGCCAGCCAGAGTCCTCTTATTGGCGGTTGGCCGATTGGATTCTCAGGCACAGCTTTTAGTGTGCGGGACGCCAATCTCGACAATACTATGGGCATTGGCCAATGGATAGAAGCTGGTCAAGCTACCAATATCAGTGAATTCAGCGATGCTCTTAAAGGTATTGCATTTCCCTGGGTTCATACCATTGCGGCCGATCGAAATGGCGACGCCTTCTATGGCGATATCTCTAGCATTCCTCATGTAGACCAAGCCAAATTGGATGACTGTGTATCGGGGCCTGTTGCACCGCTTCTAACGGCTGCAACAGGTAGCCTGATCATTGCGCTGGATGGCAGTCGAAGTGCATGCGAGTGGGGCAACGATGCCGACACGCCTGAAGGTCGAAACGTATTCGGTTATGACGCTCTGCCGAAATTGTTTAGTACGGAGTATGTAGCCAACAGCAACAACAGTTACTGGGTCAGCAATGCAGACAGCCCTTTGACCGGTTTTCCTATTATTATGGGGGCTCTAGGTGGTGAAAATGAGCAGCAATTCCTTCGCACGCGCATCACCCACCAAATGGTTGCAGAACGCATGAACGCCAGCGATGGCCTTGGTGCAGCACCGGGTTTCACGCTAGCCAACATGAAAGAGTTAATGTACTCAAATAGAGTACTTGGCGCAGAAGTCGCTTTGGATGACGTGCTCGCTGAATGTCCAATTGCAGATCCAAGCTTAGATGCCGGGGTAGTAGTACGAGCAAATCAAGCCTGCACCCTCTTGGCCGCGTGGGACCGCCGCACCAATATAGACAGTGACGGAGCCCAGGTGTTTACCGAATTCTGGCGTGAGCTAAAACGCGACTTCGATCCGGCCAGCGCATTAGAAATTGAACAGCAAGATCTTTGGACGATTGATTTCAATCCCGCAGACCCAATCGCCACGCCTTCTGGCTTTGCCTTAGCTGAGGGCACCAATTACCAACGTATCGCTGAGGCTTTGAGTAAAGCCATCGAAAATTTGGAAACTGCGAATGTTGACCCCGGCGCTCCGTTTGGAGAAGTTCAATTTGCAGAACGAAATGGTGTGCGCATTCCTATTCATGGCGGCCTTGATGACATGGGCGTATTCGGCGTTATCAAAGGCGGCTTAAGCGATGGTGGCTACCGAAGCATTAATGGGGGCAACACCTACATTCAGGCAGTGAGTTGGGATGACACTGAGTGTCCTTTAGCTGAAGGGATTTTGGTGCCTTCACTATCCAACGACCCCGAATCTGATCATTTCAGTGACCAGACTGAAGCGTACAGCAATAAAGAATGGATTCAGTTTCCTTTTTGCGAAAGCGATGTAGAAGCGCAAGAAATCAGCTCATCCCTCTTAGAGGAGTAGCGCAGGGAATCTCTGCAATGCAGCCGAAAAGACTATCGATAAAACCTACCACTAACAGACGAATGGAGCCGTGATGCTAAGCAAATTCGACGACTTTCCTATACATCAAACTTCTAGCCCAGTAGCACAAAGAGACACCAGTGACCGCTACGCCTATGATCGCTACTGGTATAACGGCCATGCTAAAGACGGCGAGTTCTATTTTGGTGTTGGCCTGTGTCGTTACCCAAACCTTGGCATTCTGGATTGCGGTTTTAGCTTGGTAATAGATGGGGTGCAGCACGCTTTTCATGGCTCTAGGCGCGCGCCGGATGAACCGAGCTGCTTGCAGATCGGCCCTTATGAGATGAACATTCTTGAACCCATGGGTCGCCACAGGCTGGTCATTGGACCTAATGATACAGGCATTGAATGCGATCTCACCTTTACGCCGCGAACGGCCTGTATCGAAGAGGGACACCAGAGCTTACGCAATGCACGCCATATCGTGATGGAAGCAACAAGGCTTGACCAGTTTGGCTACTGGCACGGAGTTATACGCTACGACGGTAAAGAGCTGAAGGTCGACCAGCGCAACACGTACGGTTTGAAAGACAGATCCTGGGGAATACGACCTGTCGGCGACGCTTATACAGGTGGCGCGCCGTTAGACGAATTTCAAGCGGTTCATTTTATGTGGGCGCCAATTCACTGGGAAGATCAATGCACCTTGGCTGGCATGTTCGAAGACGATAGTGGTTTTCAGTGGCACACTGACCAAGGAATACTTCCTACCTATGCAAATCACGAAGATATTCCTGGAACCGTTGATCCCAGCGCCAGCACTTGGCAGGGTATCGTTAACCATAACATTGCGTGCCACCCAGGTACGCGCCAAGCAAAGAGTGCAAGCGTCACCATGCATGACAGATCTGGAGAAAGCATGGAAATCACACTTGAGCCTTTGCTACTCTTCCGTATGAAAGGTATTGGTTATCAGCATCCTGAATGGGGCCACGGAAAATGGCAAGGTGAATTGGCCATTGGCGGGGAAAGCTGGAAAATTGATGACGTAGACCCTCTCGCACTGGAGAACATTCATATCCAGCAAGTTGTGCGAGCAAGCTGTGGCAACAAAGTAGGAGTTGGAGTGTTAGAACAGCTACATATTGGTCCACACCAGCACATGGGCTTTAAAGACTGGTTTGACGGCGCATAACTAGCAGGTCCAGCGAATCAACGATCATTGTGACTCGCTGGTGACTTCTTAACAGTAAGGAGTCACCTGGGTCGATTAAGCTCAAAAGTGATAGGTAAAGTCGAGCTGAATCAAGTCATCATCACGAACCGGGGCAAAGAGGTGGTCTGAGTCGATCGCAGAGAACACTCTGGCCTCTAAACCCACTACCCACTGATCGTTCAGTCTTCTGTTTCCTTCAATAATGCAGAACCTGGCAGAGCTGTCCATGTCCAATGCACACCCTGCAAGCAGCTCGGATCCCTGCATATCATTGAAGCCGAATCTACCACCAACAAAAACGTCGTTGTCAGGCCCTACTTGGGATAAGGGCTGATTCAGCCGCAGAGACAGGGATTGATTATCTTGAGCACGCTGGTCATAGGAGTATTCAAGCAGTAAACCAATATCAGCATCAGTGCCGAACACCGAATACAAAGAGTATTCAAAGCCTGCGGTGCTGGCTGAGTAGCTCTGCCCCTGACCGCTGCGGTGTATTGCTTCAAGCTTCCAAAGCCAGGCGCCCAGAGTTGCCTGCACATCGATTCCTAACTGATCAATCTGATCGTAAAACGGCCTTAGCATTGGGCCGCGATCAGATAGGCTTTCAGCGGAGATCAGAAACCTCGGCTCACGGCTTGTCCCCCTAAAATAGGACAGGCCGATATCAAAATTACCAAGTACCTTAGACCATCGCAGAGCCAAGTCAGTATGTAAATCTCGCGCAGAAGATTCGTAAAGTGGCTGAGCAGTGTCTACCAGAAAACCTGAAAACCGCCCCTTAGCACTAGGGTATTTGCGCTCACGGAAACCTGGCATCACCAGCACATCTAGCGTGCCCCACTGCTTTATCCAGCGAAGCATTGCCATCGGTTGGCCCAGTTTGTCTTCACCATCAAGGTTCTCCACGCCATCGGTTTGGTTGATCACATCGACCAAATGCAGTGACTCTGTAACTCCCCAAAAGAGTGTGGAAACACCCAACTTGAGCTCCCACTCATTGCCAGTATGCCTCCAATGGAATTCGCGCAGGTCTGCATGATTTCGTTCTGGATCGTGTTGATCTACGCGAAGAAACGGCTCGAACACCAGTGCATCTTTGCGTTCGTTCCAGTCGACATAATATTCAGGCAGGAAGTAAGCGGATGCATTAAAGCCGTCAAACTGCTCACTGAAGGCAGCATTGCTAGTGAAGTAACGTAGCTCAATACCTGCCTCCCCAGTCCAGTCTCCGAAGCAGAATGGTGAGATTAGGAATAGTTTGATTATTAAGCAAGGGCCTAGCTTGCAGCGAGCTTTTTCGACTATCAACCGAGTAAATCCAGACATTGCGTTGTGAAAGGGACGGAGGAACTGATAGTATCCGGTCCGAATAATAAAATAGAGAGGTAGCAGTACTGTGGAACAAACAGCCATTTTTACACCATTTCTGGGCATGTTGTTGTTAACCTTTGCTGTCTGGATATTCATGTACATTAAACGGCTTGCATTTCTAAGCGCTGAGAACATAGACCCCCAAACGATAAGCACACCCGACAAGCTGGCCAGCATCATTCCTGAGGCTGTGAACAATCCGGCCAATAATCTCAAAAACCTTTTTGAGCTGCCGGTTCTATTCTACGCGATATGCCTTTACCTTTATGCCACTCAGCAAGTTGACACAACCTATCTATACGCCGCTTATATATTTTTCGTTTTTCGCGCCCTACACAGTATTGTGCAATGCACCTTTAACAAAGTAATGGTTCGTTTCAGCGTTTATGCGGTGTCTTCAGTCGCCCTTTGGGTAATGATTGTAAAGGCTGCACTCTAGTTCGTACCTTACGCAGTGTGAGGTACGAACTTGTAGCGTTGCACCCCAATGCGCGTCAAAGTCAACATAAGCGCGCCTAACACTCTAGCTACAGCGGCACATCGGCCACGCCTAAGTGCTGCGCGTGAAACTGCAGGTGTTCACCGATAAAACTCGCTATAAAATAGTAGCTATGATCGTACCCTGGCTGCATTCTTATGCGCATAGGATAATCGTTGCTATGCGATGCATTAATCAGCAATTCGGTTTTTAACTGCTCAGCAAGAAAATTATCGGCATCACCCTGATCAACTAATACTGGCAAGCGTTCAGTCGCTTGAGCCACAAGTTCGACCGTATCGTATTGTTCCCAGGCAATGCGATCATCACCACAATAATTACTTAATGCTTTTTCGCCCCAGGGACATTGCATAGGTGCACAAATAGGCGAGAAAGCTGAAACCGATTGATATTTCTTAGGGTTTTTTAGAGCTATGGTAAGCGCGCCGTGACCACCCATTGAATGTCCGGAAATTGATGTCCGCGTTGTATCCAGGGGCAAGCTGCTATTAAGTAGCGAGGGTAATTCCTGAACAACATAGTCGTACATTTTGTAGTTAGACGCCCATGGTTGCTCAGTCGCATTAACATAAAATCCTGCGCCCAAACCAAAATCGTAGGCTTGCTCGGCATCATCAGGAATACCTTCGCCGCGCGGGCTCGTATCGGGCGCGACAATTGCTATCCCGTATTGGGCTGCGTATCGTTGTGCGCCGGCTTTGGTTACAAAATTTTCGTCAGTACACGTCAAACCAGAAAGCCAATACAGAACGGGCACGGGGCCCGCCAGCGCTTGCGGCGGCAAGTACACCGCCAATTCCATGTCACACGCTAAGGCTTCAGAGCGGTGACGATAACGCCGCTGTTCGCCGCCAAATATTTTTACACTCGACAATTGCTCCATTAGTCGAACGTCACTACAGAGCGAATACTTTCGCCCGAATGCATAAGGTCGAATGCCTTATTGATATCGTTGAGTGGCATAGTGTGCGTAATGAGATCGTCAATATTGATTTTCCCTTCCATGTACCAGTCAACAATTTTTGGAACGTCTGTTCGGCCTCTAGCACCACCGAAAGCGGTGCCTTTCCAAGACCGGCCCGTTACCAACTGAAATGGTCGCGTCGCTATTTCCTGCCCTGCTCCGGCCACACCAACAATGCAGCTTTCGCCCCAACCTTTATGGCAGCACTCTAAAGCCTGGCGCATTGTGTTTACGTTGCCAATACATTCGAAACTGTAATCGACACCGCCATTGGTCATGTCAATTAAAGTACTTACAACGTCAGCGTGCTCCTTAGGGTTAACGAAATCGGTCATGCCGAATTTTTTCGCTAATTCAACTTTTGAAGGATTTATATCTACGCCAATAATACGGCGTGCGCCTACCATTTTTGCGCCCTGAATTACGTTCAGTCCAATGCCACCTAAACCAAACACAGCCACCGTGCTACCCAGCTCAACCTTCATAGTGAAAGCAACCGCACCAATACCTGTTGTTACACCACAACCTATGTAACAAATTTTGTCGAACGGAGCATCCTCACGAACTTTGGCAACCGCTATTTCAGGCAACACCGTGAAATTAGAAAAAGTAGAGCACCCCATGTAATGGAAAACTTCCTTACCATCTACTGTAAAACGGCTGCTGCCGTCGGGCATTAAACCAGCGCCTTGAGTAGTACGAATGGACTGACAAAGATTGGTTTTTGGATGCAGGCAGAAATCACACTCTCTGCATTCGGGCGTATAAAGCGGAATTACGTGGTCACCGGGCTTAACAGAGGTAACGCCTTCACCCACTTCTTGAACTATTCCTGCGCCCTCATGGCCAAGAATGGCGGGGAAAATACCTTCAGGGTCATCGCCCGATAAGGTAAAAGCATCCGTGTGGCAAACGCCGGTAGCCTTTATTTCCACAAGAACCTCGCCCGCTCTAGGACCTTGAAGTTCAGCATCAACTATTTCTAGTGGCTTGCCAGCCTCGAACGCGACGGCCGCTTTTGTTCTCATCAGTGTGCTCCTTGTTTGATCGTTTCGTAGCTTAATAACTGAGGTGGCCGTTTATTGTAACGACCGGCTTACTCGATTTTTGCAAGTCTCAGGCTGACGCTGCAGAATCGGTCTTGAATTGCTCTGGGTCAAGATACATAAGCCTCAACTCTAGTTGCCCAGGTACAGGGGTAGCCCAGCCGAGCACCAAGGCGTTTACTTGATCATTCGCTTGGTGCAAAACGGGCATCTTAAACACTGAGGCAACTCCGCCTTCTTCCTGCAAAACCGGCAACTCCTCGCCTTTTTGCAATGCGTCTGAAAAACGCTGCAGGAGTAGCCGTAGTTGTTCCCGAAAATGCGAAAAACTTATGCGCCCGCAGTATTCTGAGCAATTCAAAGTCAGCACCACATCAATCGTTGATTCGTCGTCCATCACGACTCTGGACAGTGCCAGACGTTTACCATCGTTAATAGCGCGGTAATAGCCTTTCGACTCTGTGCGCGTGCTGTCGAAAAATGACTTAGCCAACAAGTTACAACTCATTGTAAGGAACTTGTCATTGGTGATTGAATGTTCTGCTGTACTGCTCATGGCACCCTATTGGTCAGACTCAAGTGTTGTTATGTAACAACGATTATACGCGGTAAGTCGCTCAGGGAAACCTGCTTTATTCAGACAATATTCAGCAACATTGGGGCATTCTGGCATTTTATAGGGCCTGTAGTTAGTGTGACGCAGTTGGCGCAATAGGTCACTCCAGCTTGGCCCACTAACGTTTCCCGTTGCCACGATCTACACTACAATGATCCGATACGTATTTGAGGACCTCTCGGTGGTTAATAAAAGCAAGCTTTCAGCCCCACTATCCAACCACACTCCCAACCACACTCTCACAGGGTCTTTTATCGGCAAAGTCGCTGCTATTTTTTTAGCGACAACCCTACTTTCATCTTGTGGTGGCGGCAGCGGTGATAGCGCTGCCTCGCCCACAATGCCTACAACGCCAATTTCAAACGATTTTGAACCTGGCGTTTTTCAAGCGTCTAGCGTCTTCTTTAATCAATGCGCCAATCCAGCCGCTGATCAGGTCAACACTCAAACTAACCAAGCTTACGGTTCGGGTACAGTTACGGATGAAAATAACTGGCTACGCTCCTGGAGCAACGAGCTCTACCTTTGGTATGACGAAATCACAGACCAAAATCCTGCCGAATTCGCCACCAGCGACTATTTTGAACTGATGAAAACAACAGCCGTTACCGCCAGCGGCAATGATCGTGACCGCTTTCACTTTACCGTTCCTACGCAAGAATGGCTCGAATCCTCAGAGTCAGGCGTTGTTTCCGGCTACGGTACGCAAGTCGCTCTGCTAGCCTCGAGCCCGCCGCGAGAAATTGCTATTGCTTACACTGAGCCAGGTACTCCGGCAGCGGCCGAAGGAGTAGCACGCGGCGCGCGAATCCTAACCATTGACGGTGAGGACGCGATTAATGGCAACGATGTAGATACTTTAAACAACGGTCTATTTCCTGCCTCCGTTGGCGAAACTCATACTTTTGAGATTCAGGATTTGGGCTCTACGACTACCCGCACCGTATCACTTACATCAGCTGAGATTACAACTACACCCGTTCAAAACGTAGGTACCATAGCGACCGCTAGCGGCACGGTAGGATACCTTACCTTCAATGACCATATTCGCCCTGCCGAGGACCAACTGATAGCTGCAGTAAATCAATTGCGCGCGGCTAATATCGACGACCTTGTGCTTGACGTGCGTTACAACGGCGGCGGCTTCCTGTTTATTGCAAGCCAGCTTGCTTATATGATTGCCGGTAATGCGGCAACAAGTGGCCAAGCCTTCGAGACCTTAACGTTTAACGACCAACACCCCGATACAGACCCAGTGACAGGCGATACCATACAAGCATTGCCGTTCTATAACGTATCAACCAATGACGAATCGCTTCCCTCTTTAAACCTCTCTCGTGTTTACGTACTCACCGGCAGCTCAACCTGCTCAGCAAGCGAATCCATCATCAATAGTTTGGATGGCATTGGCGTACAAGTGATTCAAATCGGCGCGACCACCTGTGGTAAACCCTACGGCTTCTACCCCACAGATAACTGCGGCACGACCTATTTCTCGATTCAATTCAGGGGCGAGAACAATGCGGGTTTTGGCGACTACCCCGATGGTTTTTCGCCCTTTAATGCGACGCAACCTGGCAGCGTGAGATTTCCTGGCTGTGAAGTCGAGGATGACTTTAATGCTGTTCTTGGCGATAGCAATGAGGCCCGTTTAGCGGCGGCTCTTGAGTTCCGGGAAACCGGGGCATGTCCTGCAACAAGTGCTGTAGCAAGCAACCTGAGTACCCCAGAGAAAGCTGCTAAAGCCAGACTGCACGCCAATAAGGCTCTTAATGTGCAAACACCAAAGCCGGCCTGGCTGCAGAACCGTTTAATTCAACGATAGGCCTATGACTGCAATTCCCTGATTGCTTCGGCAGCCAGGGAGTCGTCTGCTGCGTTGACAGGCATAGGAAAGGTAATTCGCGAGCCAAGATCCGAGTACCGCATTTTTAACTCTTTAGCGATCGTAGAGTAGGTTCCTCTAGGAACGAACTCAGCTAACATCTCATCTGTCACAATGTCGGGCATTCGTGCCCATTCGCCCTTACGTGTCATGTCGAGCAGCTGCTCGCCTTTATCTTGCCAGCCGAACAACTCCAAGCTGGGCCAGTAAGCAGGCGTTGAATAAAGAAAGCCCAGCATTTGGCGCAGTCGTTCCCACTCCGCAGCAACTATTTCGTCGTTCTTTCCTGTCGCGTTAAGCGGTGCAAGAATTAGCTTAAAGTTCTTTGGCCTCTCAATACTGTCTGCCTCGCCTTCATTCGCTGCCTTCTCAAAACCCGCTTCCAAACGAGGTAAACACACCTCGCGAATATAGCGCGGCGGTGTGTTTGTTGGGTGGGTAACCATGCCGTCAGCAATTCGCCCAACCATGCGAGTCATTGCGGGTCCTACCGCACCCGCTATTAACGGAATGTGCGGGTGCTCTATTGGGCCGGGATTAAAAAACGGCTGTAGCTTCGTAAGTTGGTAATGTTCGCCTACAAAGTTCAAGGGCGCAGCCGTCTGAAAGCTGTGGAAGATGGCGCGAAGTGCTTGCATATATTCGCGAAGCTGCGGCACTGGTGAATCCCAGCGAGCGCTGTAGCGCTTGATAATATTCCCTTTAACCTGAGTACCCAAACCTAACTCAAAGCGGCCCCTAGACATCTTTTGTAAATCCCAGGCAGCAATCGCTGTCGTCATTGGGCTTCTCGGGAAAGCTAAGAGCACACCTGTGCACACTTTTAAGCGGCTCGTGTTCGCCAGAGCCATTGCCGAGAGCAACAAACCATCGTGAAGTGCATCCGGAACTTGTAAGCCATCGAAGCCCATCGCCTCAGCGCGAGCTGCATGAGCACCTATCTCTCCCGGCCCCATGTCCTCAGGTGTTGCTGCATAAACTTCGAACATACTGGCTTTTTCCTTCAGCGAATAAAAAACAACATTACGCGGCTCGGCAACTGATGCCTATGACGGGTCAACTGGTACCGAAACGGCGATAGAATAACTCTTTTGCTAGCTCAGACAGCGTGGCTTACCGAAACTTTAGTTTAACCTCAGATGGGCAGCGCGCTGATAGACATACAGCGATAATTGCCAGACACTAGGCTTTACTCAGCAGGTACTTAATATGACTACAGTTTTACTAGAAAAGCGCGATGCGACTGCGCTTATTACATTGAATCGACCTGAGGCTATGAATGCTATTTCGAAGGCATTAAGAAGGGATTTTATCGCCGCCTTTGAAAACTGCATTGATGACCCGAGTATTCGGGTTGTCGTGATCACTGGCAATGGCAAGGCGTTTAGTGCTGGTTTTGATCTAAAAGAGCTCAGCGAAGCCAGCCCCGACACTGACAACGGTTCAGCCAACGAAAACAGCAACGAGACAGCGGCCGATAAAGTGACTAACGACATGGCCCGTGTTATCGAACGCTTTAAGGGGCCGGTTATCGCCGCTGTAAACGGCCATGCCGTAACGGGTGGTTTTGAGCTCGCATTGGCTTGCGATGTGATCATCGCCTCTGAGCACGCTCGCTTCGCGGACACTCACGCACGTGTCGGAATACTCGCGGGCTGGGGACTAAGCCAAAGACTTCCCAGGCTGATTGGTATCTCTCGTGCAAAGGAATTGTCGTTTACGGGTAATCCTTTATTCGCTGACAAAGCCTACGAATGGGGCCTGGTTAATCATGTTGTGCCTGCCGATGAGCTGGTCGAATTTGCGCTAACAATGGCGAAAGATATGAGCGCTTGCGTGCCTCATGTTCTAGAGCAGTATAAAGCGCTTATTGATGATGGTTTCAGCATGCATTTCAATGAGGCCATGGAGTATGAAGAGAAAACCGCAATTGAGTCTGCCAAACAGGCCTCGGCGCATATGATCGCCGCACGGCGAGAGAAAGTGATTGAGCGCGGTCGCGAGCAGAAAGACTGATGCAAGGGAAAGTTGTTCTCATAACGGGTGGCGGAACCGGCATCGGTAAGGGGGTTGCGCATTACCTGGGAAGCCGTGGCGCAAAAATAGCAATCTGTAGTCGCAAGCAAGCTGTGCTAGACGCCACTCAGCAAGAACTAAGCAAGCTTGGCATAGACATTTTAGCTAGCGCTTGTGATGTTCGTGACCCGGCAGCTGTTGAGGCCACCGTTGAGGCAGTATTGCAGCGATTTGGCAAACTTGATTTGTTAATCAATAACGCAGCGGGAAATTTCGCAGCATTGGTTGAGGACTTATCTTATAACGGCTTCAAAACCGTTATAGACATAGATTTGAACGGCACATTCAATGTCACCAAAGCTTGCTACAGCGCTTGGTTTAAACAACACGGCGGTAACATCATCAACATATCCGCTCCGTTTGAAGGATCAGGTATTCCATATCAAGCTCATGCCGCAGCCGCTAAAGCTGGCATCAATTCACTCACGCGAACTTGTGCCGTAGAGTGGCGTAATAAGGGAATTCGAGTTAATGCAATAGAACCCGGAGCTGTGGCCAATACCGAAGGCACCGAGCGACTTGGAGCCTCACTCACGGCAGACAACAAACAAGGGACACTGGTAGCTTGCAGTGCCACCGACATAGCCAAAGCCATAGAATTTCTGGCTGGCGACAGCGCCACGTTTATCAACGGGCAATGTATCGCGGTTGATAGTGGCACGGGCGTAGACCTATTGAAGTTATCGGTTTGAGTTAACAGAGGGTCGTAAAAATGAACCGAACACTAAATCTAGAACAGCGCATCACCCGGCTGGAAGATATTGAAGCGATAAAGCAACTCAAGCTTCGCTATTTTTACGCCTGTGACGCTCGCGATGTCGCCGGAGTACGGGCATGCTTTACAGCCAAAGATTTGCTAATTGATGCAGGTTTTATTGGGCAATACACCAAGGTGGAAGACTTCACAGATATGTTTGCATCTATGACCACAAGCCCCACTCATCTTGACCAGCATTATGGTATTGCTCCTGAAGTAAAGATAACGGACGACACTCACGCCTCCGGTCGTTGGCGCATCCTATTCCAGTTACTCGACTCGGATAAAGGTGTCGTGCAATTTATGGGAGGTTACTACGCCGACAAATATCTTAAAGAAAATGGCGAGTGGAAAATTCAACAGACGGTTTACACTGTTTCGACCAATTTGATGATGAAGAAAGACAGTGCGGGTCTCCTTGAGGCCATGGAGATGGGCGGCATGCATGCTATCGCTACGGAGCTTGAAAACAGCTAGCTGCACCGCCACTAACACAGTGACTAGTCCTCATTTTTTGTAATTTCTGCCATTCCGGAAATTTCAAGCGACTCTTCGGATACTGTGCCACTGTAGCTCACATTGCTCATTCCTGACACTTTTCCAGTTAATGCTCCGCCAGTCATGTTCAAGCTTACGTTCGTGGCTCCCGCACTTTTGACTGTCGCTGTGTTGACCTCCACATCGCCGAAATCAAAGTTGCCCATACCCTTCGCTACCAACGAAAGTTGCTGGAACTGACTGTTGTTGCCTTCAAAGGACACCGCGCCAGATATATTTACGTCGAGATACTCAGCCTCAAACCCTGCTAATGAAATCTTCATTTTACCGCGTGCATCAACTTGCTCAATCGCGGGCATAGTTACCTTGGCACTGAAATGAGTAGCGTCATCCGACAGCCAGTTCCAGCCTCTTTTTGTGCTTCCATTGTGCGTGGCAAGAACAAGGCGATTGTCTTCCACATACGCTCGCAGCATATCCCTTTGCTCTTCATCAATCGATACAGTGACCGACCACTGATCTCCTCTTAGAATCTGTAGATCGGCGTTTCCATTTATCTCTATTTTATCGAAATGACTGAGCTGCTCTAGATCTACCGCTTTGCCTCCTAGCGGCCTGCTTTGCGGCTCGTCTTCAACGACGTAAGATGATAAGGCAACTCTAGTGCCGGCGAACGTTGCCAGTATTGCAAGTAGCACAACAACTGCAATGGTAACCACGCTAATTTGACTGTTCTTCATTGTTGCCATCCTAGTCGAGTAATTGTTTTATATCCGACGCGCTCAAACCAAGCTGTTGGATAGTTTGTCGAATTTTTGGTATTTCTGTCTCGAGAAACTCGCGGCGGAGCTCCTCCAGTATTCGTATTGATGCATCCTCGCAGACAAAGAACCCCATACCGCGCTGATTTCGAATGCAGCCTTGATCAACCAATACCTGATAGGTTTTGGTAACCGTGTTCGGGTTAACGCCAATTTCAGCAGCCAGTTCTCGAATAGAAGGTATGCGCTCTCCTGCCTGCCATTCGCCACCGAGAATTCGCTCGCAAATTTGATCCGCTATTTGCAAAAATATGCCCTTAGGCGCATTGAAGTCCACGCTTACACTCCATCACTCAATTGCACTTCGCGAACTCGCATCCATGCAATCGCGAAGCAAATCACCGGCACTGCAATAAATGCAACAGTCGATAGAATTTCCAAGATCCCTAAGTAAAAATCACCGTAATCAGACAAGAATTCGTCAAAATCTATACTCGTATCCGGATTGTTGAACACGGCGTCTGGCATGAATACCCAAACAAGAAATATCAGCAGCGCAAAAATTGAAAGAACAAGAATTAAGACAGAGAGAGCCGTTTTGGTCATCTGGCTCTTTCTAAACCACGCGGAACCGAGAAAAAATATACTTTGCGCTACAAGAAAAGTCTGAAAGGTTGCAGCGCTATCGGCATCAAATAATGCCGGAGGAGTGATGAGTTTTCCTACGGAAAGAAACGAAACAATCGCGCACAGAATTGACGCTACAGATCCAAGAGCAAGAATGAAAGCCGCAAACACGAAGCTTACCAGTAAGAACTTAGCCGTTGTTTTTTCAAGTGCGGAAGCTGGCAATAGCAGGAAGGAAGCCATCCTGTTTCTGTCGTGCATATCATCAAACACGCTACAGGCTTCAATAACGCCCCATATCAATAATATTCTTCCTAGCCATTCGGCGACAACACTGGAATCGCCACCACCATCGTTGTATAGCTCTTGCATCAAATGGCTGAGCATCATCAACGAAACTATTACGGCGGACACAAGTAGCGCAGAACGAAACCTAAGGCTTACTTCGTTTGCCAACAACCCTACAACTCGCTCAATAGAGAATGAACTGTGATTGCGGTTATTCATGCGGCGCCCTCCTCACTGCGTTGAAACAAGCTCTGAAACGATTCCGGTTGGGCAATAACAGCATTGAACAAGACTTCCATGTCTAGCCTTCCATGTTCGTCTCCGCCTTTCCTCACCGCCCAGTGGCCTCCAACGACGGCTTCGGTATACAACAGATCTTCAGCTTCCATTGGCTGTGCAGACTCCAGCTCCATGTGCAATATGGTGCTCAGCTCGGTGATACCTGCCTTGAGCAAGATACGGCCGTTATGCAGTATCAACAGCGGGTCGATCAGTGCCTCAACGTCTTTAAGCTGGTGGGTAGAAATAATGAATACTCGGTCTTCCGTTGCGTGCTCGGCTACAAGGCGCCGGAACAGACCTTTAGAAGGGACGTCGAGACCATTTGTTGGCTCATCCATGATCAGGATCGAGCTTTTACATGCCAGTCCAAAACTCAAATAAAACTTCTTTTTCTGCCCATGCGATAGCTCGGTTAACACCGCATCAGCAGGAAGCTCAAATGCCTGCATGCAGCGATCAAACTGACTTTGGCTAAATTTCGGATAGAACCGCGCCAAGCTCTTTAGGTATTGACTCACCTTAACGCGAGGCAGGTGCAATTCTTCAGGCAATACAAAAATATCTTGTAAATAGCCAGGATCACGCTCACCTGGTTCAAAGCCCAAAGAGTCGATTGAGCCACTATTGGGCAGCAGTAAACCTGACATGAGGTGTAATAGAGTTGATTTGCCAGCGCCATTCAGGCCAAGAAGCCCGTATATATTGCCCGGCTCTAAGCTCATAGCAAGGTTGCTAAATATGGTTCGGCCCGGGTAAGAAAAACCCAGCCCCTTAATATTAATAGAAGGATGTGGCATAGCAGGTAATCGCTCCTAATCAGTGTACTAGTATAGTAGTACACTGATTAGAGAAAACACAAGCCTTATTTTCTAGTTAAGAGTGAATAATGGCTAGGCTGGGTTATCGGCAATGTACTTCGGCAAACTCTTTTGCATGATGCTAGAGAACACCTTCGCCATAACGGGCTTGCCTAAGCCCATGAAAAACTTACCCATTCCTTTTGGTTCCATAACGACAATCCAGGTCAATTTACAACGTTCATTGCCTAGATCCTCAACAATGTAGTCTTCGCCAAACACTTCTATGTTGTTCTTATTTGATCCTACAAACTTGAAAGCCATTCTCGTGCCACGATCCCAAGCAATAAATTCCTCATAGCCAATCATATTCCCGCTCATATAAACAGTTCGAGTTGTTCCAATGTTGTAAGGCTGGGGAGAAGTCCACTCCACCCTTTGAATCGAATTCACCCAAACAGGCCAGCTTTCCGCATCTTCAAATATATCGAACAACTGTGACGGTGTGCACTCCAACTCGACGACTGTCTCAAAGCGGGTTTTAGCTGTATCGAAATAGGCCAAGTCTATGTCTTTCATTGCAATCATGCTGGTGTTCTCAGGCATATGTAAACCTTATTGACTATGAGCTAAGCGTGCCGGGCATACGAGCATCGCCAAGTAGCGTTTTACCGTCCAGGCTCATTACTTTATTGCCTGTTGTGAAAACGATATCGCGGCTGTAACAAAAGTGCGCCACTTGCGAGCCTGAACACAGTGCAAGTGCAGCCTCCGCCATCATCTCAATCGGCTCGATCATGTCAGGGCGGCGTTTTGCAATTGCTTCCACTTCTGGCCCTACGTTTGTAAGACATATGTAATTAGGAGACATCGCATTCACGTAAATACCATGCTCAATTAGCTCGTGAGCCATTATTTGTGAGTAGCGATTGAGCGCAGCTTTTGACGCGCCATAGGCTCCTACCACCCAGGCGGCGATAGGCATATCGGGGTAAGGCAGTTCAATGAGCTCCGCCGTTCGGCTACTAATATTCAAGATCCAACCCTGGCCCTTCTCCTTCATCGAGGGAAGCGCTTGCTGACTGAGTTCAACCGGCACATTAACGTTAAGGTCAAACATCATGTTGCGCTCTGCAGTCGTTATTTGACTGGGTAGCTTCATAACGCCAGCCGCAGCGTTGTTTATCAGAATGTCTATTTGCCCAAAGGGCTCGCTGGCACGTGCGATAAGATCGGTTCGGGCCTCGACGTTCAATAAATCGCAAACAACGGCCGCCGCCTTCCCTCCTGTTGCGTTAATCTCATCAACGGCCTCCTGCAATGTTCCCGGCAATTCGCCATGCGCACCCATTCTTGAGGCGCTTAATACAACACTGGCCCCTTCAGCTGCGAAGCGAGTGGCGGTAGCCTTACCTATGCCGCGGCTCGACCCCGTTATAAATGCTATCTTACCGTCTAACGCGCCCATAATATTTCCTTGTATATTTTCTTGTTTTGTAACAACCCAATTATCTTTTCGTATAGCTTACAGCGCCCTACTCTTCACTGAGTGGCATCAGTCGCGGCTTGCAGCTCGCTGTTGCGCGGCCAGTCGTAAATATCATAAAAGTCGGCCAACTCAGATTCGATCTGCTCAAAAGAGACATCAAAGTCATCGATGCTGTATTCGAACGTCGATTTATGTTGTTTTTCGCGCTCGCTTTTTGCTACTAGGTACTGATCAAACTCAGGTGATAAATCCAAACCCAGGGCGTCATATACTTTTTGCGTTGTGCCACGTGGATCTAACGTGAGCTCGCGGTAATCGACTACAATTTGCGGAGTATCGGGGTATTTCGCCAAAACATCACGCGGATTGGTAAAACTTTCAAAACAGGTTTCGAGCAACATCGCTTGCGACTCTGCATAGTCTTCTTTGCTCCACCCATTGCCTTGCCAGCTCGCTTCAACAAGACGCATGCCGCTAGGAATACATTGAGCAGGGTCACGCATCAGCACCACAATGCGCGCACCAGGAAAATACTCAATCAGTGTTTCTACCCAGCCGCACATAACGGGGTTCTTGGACAGGTGAATTTTGTTGCCTCCGTTCAGCACCAATTGGCGCTTGATTGCAGCACGGTAAAACTTCATCCAACCTTTTTGCTTTTTAGGCATCTGGTCAACATGAAACTGATCAAGAATATGCATAATGGGCAAGTCCAAAGCCCATTGCTGACTTACGAATGCTGGCTTTAGCACAAAAGCATCCTCTTCCGCCGTCCACAAGCTCATATAGTGCATATGTCGATACGGGCCGAATGTTTTGTCATCCCATTCAACAAGCTTACCTTTCATCCATTCTTTGAAAAACTTCTGATCCAGCCAACCTATGGCCTTAACAATTTTCTTTTGCACCAACGAAGGGAAGAACATTTCCCAATAAAGAAAATAGCTAAAGCGCTCACCATCATCCGTAAGCAAGCGATGCATAAGCGTGGTGCCGCTGCGTTGATGGCCAACAATAAACACCGGGTTTTCAATTTTCTGGGACCACAGCTTGGGGAAGAATACGTAGTCCAACGCCATGAAAAAGAAATGAAATAGGCTTTCGAGAGGAACGAGCACCAATAGCCGCAGCAGCAACTTACCGCGCTTGGGGTGACCTTTTAATTGCCACACGTGGCGAAGGACGATGAAGTAGTATTCGAAGTCGAAATACATATAGAGCCAGCCTCACTACAGAGCAACAATAATACTCGATTTGAGCCGCTGCGCCCTTGATCACGGAGGAAGATTACAACAGCCTAATGCGTCTTGCTGTTCACACAGGCGCTTGAAAGCGTATCTAGCTGATAGACTAGGCGACAGGAATTAAATAGCTACTGAAGAGGGCTCCATGCTAAAAAATCAACGAATTCTAGTGACCGGCGCTACAGGTCAGGTTGCACGAACCTTAACCGAACAGCTGCATGCCAATAACGAAGTTTGGGCTGCAGCGCGGTTCAGCGATGAAAAAGCAAAAAAGGCACTTGAAGACCAAGGCATTAAGACCGTGTACCTCAATATGGATGACGAGGACATGAGCAAGCTGCCAGACGTTGACTATGTCATTCATTGTGGCTGCAACACTTTTCCAAAGTCACAGGATGAAGCAATTCGCCAGAATGCTGAAGGCACTGGTTTTCTTATGCGTCGCTACAAAGATGCAAAAGCATTCTTTCATATGTCGTCTGATTCCGTATACAGGGAAACCAAGGACCCTGCAGAGCTCATCACTGAGGATGCGGTACTGGGCGGATTCTCTGTCTATGCGCCGCACTATGCGATGAGCAAATTAGCGGCGGAAGGCGTAGTGCGCTATCTGGCCAGAGAACTAAACCTGCCAACAATTATCGCAAGACTCGATGTAGCCTACGGTATTCATGGCCATGGCGGCGCTCCTATGGCCCTGTATGAAATGATGAAGCACGGCATGGCGTATACACGCCGGCGCGATGGCGACAGCTACTGCTGCCCTATTCATGAAGATGACATTGCCGAGCAGGTACAAAGCCTAGTCCTCAAAGCCGAGGTACCGGCCACTACAGTGAATCTCGGTGGCGATGAAGTGGTCACAATTGAAGAAATGATCACCTATATCGAAGGGCTAACCGGGCTAAGCATGAAGATAGAAACCGGTGACATGGCGACCTGGGGAATGAAGGTAGTAGACCCCGCTAAGCGCAAATCGCTTGCTGGCCCCTGTAAAGTCGCATGGAAGGATGGCGTAAAGGCCGTGCTTGATAAGCGTTATCCAGGAGCGGTGGTTTCGTAGTTTTTAACTCCGAACCCGAAACAATTCATGAGTGAGACAACACCGCTAAACGCTGACAGCTGGCCGCAAACAATTTGTCCGTGGCTTGCAGACGCTCTGCCGCATCATACTGCTCCGTTTTCATTCAAGCTAGTGCAAGCTGGCGGGTCCAACCTCACCTATATAGTGTCGGACTTCAATGAAAAACGATTTGTAGTGCGACGTCCACCACTACGCGCGCGACTTGCCACAGCACACGACATGCAGCGTGAATTCAAAATCATGACTGCGCTGTTGTGCTCAGATGTTCCGGTGCCAGCGATGCTGGCGTATTGCGAAGACCGTTCAGTATGCGATGTAGATTTTTATTGCATGGAAATGGTCGATGGCCTAGTCATTCGCGACACGCAATCGAGCAAAGGCTTAACGGCAGCGCAATGCTTGCGCGCCACTGAATCCTTAGTAGACGCACAAATTGCCTTTCATACCATTGATCTGGAAACAATAGGTCTTGCGGACCTAGCAAAACATGACGCCTATTTAGAACGCCAGCTGCGGCGCTGGAAGAAACAAGTTGATGCGGCTGACGCTAGATCAGTACCAGCGTTTGATGAGCTTCATTATGCACTAGAAGCATCCATCCCTAATGCCAACAATAAACCAGGCCTGGCGCATGGTGACTACCGTTTCGATAATACAATTCTAAACAGCGATTTTGAAATTGCCGCCGTGCTCGATTGGGAGCTGTGCACTATAGGCGACCCAGTAGCCGATTTTATCTGGTCATTGAATTATTGGGCAGAGCCCGGCGAAACAACATATTGGTTAATGGACCCGCCGACACTCAATAGCAATTTTCCATCACGACAGCATGTGATTGATCTCTACCAATCCCGCTCAGGCATTGATGTTGAGCAAAGCTATGCTTGGTATCAGGCTTTCTCATGGTGGAAGCAGGCTTGTATTGTTGAGGGTGTTTATGCGCGCTTACTAAAAGGCGCGCAGGGCGGCATGAAAATCGCCGCCCCTGAACTGGTTGCAGAGCGCGTTGATGAGTACTTGGTAAAGGCGACGGGGTTTGCCACGCACATCTAAGGATACTTATTCAAAGGTTACCTAGAGCGGCAATCGCCACCACGACCTTAACACCGACTGCCCAACAGTAATTAATGGCTTTTTGATACAGCTAACATTAAGCTTTCTGACCTTAATATGAATAGTGCAGCAAGGAAATTTATGAGTCACAGTAGCATTTTGTTCAACGCCGTAAAATTGGGCAACCTGGAGCTTTCAAACCGTATTGTGATGGCACCTATGACGCGAAATTTTTCGCCCAATAATATCCCCACTGATAACGTCGTTGAGTATTACCGACGCCGCGCAGCAGGTGGCGCAGGCTTGATCCTCACTGAAGGGACCTGCATCGATCATATTGCAGCAAGTGGTTATCCTGATGTGCCCTACTTTCATGGTGAGGAAAGGCTCGCAGCTTGGGCCCGCGTTTTAGAAGCGGTGCATGCAGAAGGCGGAAAGATAGCGCCACAACTTTGGCACTGTGGTGGTATGCGCAAAGCCGGCGTTATGCCAGAAGGTGATGTTCCGGGCTATACCCCATCAGGAATGAATGTACCCGGGAAAGTAAATCGTCATGCAATGAGCATACAAGATATAGATGACGTGGTGCAGTCTTTTGCTCGTGGCGCGGCGAACGCAAAGCAACTAGGTTTTGATGCAGTGGAATTGCACGGCGCTCATGGTTATCTAATTGATCAGTTTTTCTGGGAAGGGACCAATCAGCGCACGGATGAGTATGGCGGATCCATGGCTAAGCGATCTCGCTTTGCTATTGAAATCATTAAAGCAGCTCGCGAAGCTGTAGGCCCTGACTTTCCAATTTTACTTCGTTGGTCGCAGTGGAAGTCGCAAGACTTTGATGCGAAGCTAGCCAAAACACCCGATGAACTGGCAGAGTTTTTAAGGCCATTGGTCGACGCAGGAGTAGATATATTTCATTGTTCAACACGACGTTTCTGGGAGCCGGAATTTGAAGGCAGTGACCTTAACCTTGCTGGCTGGACCAAAAAGCTCACGGGAAAGCCCAGCATAACAGTAGGCAGTGTTGGTCTTGATGCGGACTTTATTCCTCTACCCGGTGAAACGGCCTTCCGAGCAGGCGAGCCCGCAAGCTTAGATAACTTGATTGAACGCACTAAAAACGATGAATTCGATCTAGTGGCGGTGGGTAGAGCAATGCTAGCTAACCCCGAGTGGCCCAACATGGTCAAAGAAAACCGTTCTAGCGAACTAAAGGCATTCACCAAGGAACATTTGTCAGCGTTAAAATAATCGCATTTAGTACGCAGTAAACACGCTGCTAAATGCTAACTATTTAGCATTTACGCAGCGCGTTTCGTAGGCTTTGCGTTCGCTAGTTTCTTAACGGCAGGACTGATGGCGATGGTTCCGTCGTTAACCAATGCTTCGTGGTTTTCTTCTAGCTTGTCGGCGTTATACGCGTAGTTAACAAGAATTCCAAACGATTGACGCAGTCGGCGATACGACAAATCTCCTGCCCAGTTAATCTGTTCCAGCCGCGCGCCATTGCTCAAATGAAACCTTGCAACCGCATCATGTGGAAGACCCATTCGTTTTTCGCGGGCTAAGAAAAAACCACACAGCCGCATCAATGTTGACTCTAACTGATTCAAGTTCTCAGTTATTTGTTCTCGATGCTGTTTATCTTTGTCGGTCTGAATCAACTCATCTAAAGCCAGCAATTCTTCAAGCTCTGAATCCGCAATACCGAGTTCAGCCTGACGTTCTTCATCCGCCAACACTGACTGCACCCAACGTCGAAAATTCGGGACAGGAGACAATGTCACCGATAAATCTATACTTGGAAATTCTCGCTTAAGCTCTAATAGAACCTGCTTGATAAGAAAGTTACCGAAAGACACACCACGGAGGCCCTCTTGGCAGTTACTTATCGAATAGAATACAGCTGTTTTTGGTGGTACAAATCCTGTACTCACTTCTTCGTCTAAAATATTGCCAATTTGTGCAGGCATAGTGGCGGTTAGTGCAACCTGAACAAAAACCAGTGGCTCATCGACTAAGGCCGGATGAAAGAAAGCAAAACAACGACGATCGTCGGCTAAACGTCTGCGCAGATCATCCCAGCCCCGAATCTCGTGAACCGCTTCATAAGCAATTAGTTTTTCCAGAATATGCGCCGGAGTATGCCAATCGATCTCACGCAGCTCCAAAAAACCACGATTAAACCAGGATCGGAATACATTGACTAAATCGGAGTCGAGCGTTGTCAGTTCAGGATATTCACGCAAAAGTGGCAACAGCTGTTCCCGCATTTCGATTAACGCGGGTACTCCAGCCGGGGAGGTACTAAGTAAGCGAAACAAGGCTTTCCATGGCGCTTCCGATGCCACCGCAATAGCCGCAGCAGACTCGGCTCCAGGCTCTGCCAAATAATGTTCAGCCGCTATTTTTAAAGCTTCAGCTTCAGGTTGGAATTGTTCGAGTAATTGGTTAAAAAATTCCAACTGCCCTGCTGCGTCCAACGCAGTAAATCGCGATATTATTTCATCGGCGATTACGATGGCCGAAGCTTCGCCACGCAGTCTTAGTAAACGATGACATAAATCTATTGCCGGCTGCTCTGGGCTGACGGCCATCCGACCACGCCATTTTTCAAACCCTGCGCCGCCAAAGCGGTTAAACAGATTACGGAAGTTCGGTCCTGCCATCATTCGTCCTTGTACCGGCTCGCCGTCTCGCGAAGCACATTCTTTTGAATTTTACCTGTCGCCGTTTTAGGCAGTTCTCCAAAAACCACTTTCTTCGGCCGTTTGAATCGAGCCATATTGTTAGCGCAAAAATCGATCAACTCTTGCTCCGGAAAGTATTGACCTGATTTAAGCTCAACAAATGCACAGGGCACCTCTCCCCACTTTTCATCGGGCATGGCAACCACTGCGGCTTCGGCCACAACGGGGTGCTTGTAAAGCGCATTTTCTACCTCAACCGATGATATGTTCTCACCACCTGAGATAATAATATCTTTCGCTCGATCCTTTAATTGAATATAGCCGTCGGGAAAGATTACTGCCAGATCTCCACTGCGAAACCAGCCTCCCGCTAATGCCTCTTCAGTCGCTGCAGAGTCCTTTAAATAACCTTTCATCATGGTATTGCTGCGGATCACCAGTTCACCCATCGATACGCCGTCATGTGCAACTGAACTCCCAGTTTCAACGTCTAGCACGTCAATAGCGTCAGTCATACTGAAACGTGCACCTTGCCTTGACTTCAAATCAGCTAATTCGCTAACCGATTTGCCGACCCAGTTTAGCTGGGGTATTGATCCACAAATGTGTCCATAGCTTTCAGTAAGGCCATAAACATGCATTACCTCAAAGCCAAACTGATCCATACTCTCAAGCACGGCTGCAGGCGGTGGCGCTCCCGCGGTCATCACCTTTACAGAGCGAGATGCAGAGACATCAATATAGGCCTGCTTAATCTCGACCTCAGCATTAGCTAACATGTTGAGCACAATGGGCGCGCCGCCAAAATGGGTAATCCGATGCCCATCAATCAAGGGAAAGAAAGTCTTTGGCGTAAACGCTCTCGTGCACACAACGGTAGCGGCCATAAGCGTCATGGTCCATGCATGTCCCCATCCATTACAATGAAACATGGGTACCGTGTAGAGGTATTTCGGATGCTGTGGTAACTGCCACGTTGTCGCCGTACCCATAGCCATTAGATAGGCACCTCGATGATGATAAACAACACCTTTAGGTTGGCCCGTAGTGCCCGACGTATAGTTCAAAGTAAAGGCATCCCATTCATCACTCGGTGTGTGCCAGCTATAGTTGGGGTCGCCATTCTCTACCAGGTTTTCATAACTGTCGAACTCGCAGCCTTCAGGCAACTCTGGCTGATCCTCTGCTGGCGCATCAGCATCATTAATGATGATTACTTCAGGATTAGTTTTACAACTCAGCAAGGCTTTTTCTAAAACAGGCCATAGCTGCCTATCGACGATAAACACATGTGATTCTGCATGATCAATAATATAGGCCACAGTGGCGGCATCAAGCCGTGTATTTATTGCGTTCAGAACACCACCGGTCATTGCCACTGAAAAATGGCTCTCGAACATTTCAGGTGTATTAAAGGCGAATACCGATACTGTAGTGTTTCGCTGCACTCCTTTAGCGGCAAGACTTGAAGCGACGCGAATGCAGCGTTCGCGGGTTTGCGCCCAGTTAAAACTGCGCGACTCATAGAGCAAGGAACTATGTTCAGGAAACAAATCCGCCGCGCGGTGCAAGAAAGAAATGGGCGTAAGAGCTACATGGTTAGCAGCCTTTTTGGAGAAGTTATCGTAATCTTTCATTTCTATAGGTCTATAAGTCGACGTGAGGCGGCATATCAGAAGGCAGCAGGCACATACCCAATACCTCCAATAACACTAGTTCTGAACAGCCTTGCCTACGTCTAACATACTGCATATGCGATCACGAGTAGCCTGGCTTGATACCAGCCGAAGAAATGAGCTTCTTTCAGCATCAAACAAGTCTTGCTCGGACCACATTGAGCCAGCTTCAATTTCGCCACCGCTCATAATCCTAGCGATTTCAGTCGCGGTCACAACGTTATGCGGCGTGAGTTTGCCCGCTGTTTTAGCTTCTTCCAACCAAGCGACCATTTTCTCGAACATTGGTACTCCAGGCATAGCCAGCGATGGTCGAACAAGAGCAGCCTGCCCGGCCATACTGTTAGTAGCGTCCTGATTCAAGCCGTTTTGATTCATGCCATTAATGGCCGCTATCGCTGTGGGCAACAATCTATCTCGGTTATTCAAATAGCTGTCATTAGGACGCAACATAGCCTGCTGACGTGCCAAAATGGGCGAAGAACAGGTGCGACCGTAGCCTAAATTCATGAATGCCTTCCAGCTCGCCTCACTTATGTCGTCATCACACTTCAGAAGTTCAGCCCAACGATAAAGCGTTTCTTTACAACCGCCACCGCCGGGAACCAGGCCAACACCCGACTCAACCAAACCCATATTTGAGTTGGCATGACAAATTACTTGCTTGGCATGCAGAACCACTTCAAAACCACCACCAAGTGACATACCAACTGGTGCGCAGACAACAGGAAATTCAGCCTGCGCCATTGCCAGTACAGTTTGTTGGAAGTGATTCAAAAAACCATCAAGGCCGTCCATGTCTTCGGCTTCAAAGAAACCACGTACAGCCCCTAGATTCACGCCACAAGAAAAATGCTGGGCATCATTGTGTACCACTAAACCACGCAAACCTTTGCTGCGAACACCCGCCATCGCGTCAGCGAGTATTGCCATGGAGTCACCATCCAGGGCATTGGCCTTACTGTGGAACTCTACAATAGCGACTCCGTCCAGGACGAACCAACTGGCAACCTCACAAGTATTTTCGGCCGTTAAAGTTTGACGTTTTTCATTGAATCGCATAACACCTTCAGGTCTTCTTAGCGCCTCCCAACTTTTCTGAACCGTGCGCATCTGTAGCTCGTTGTTATCAACCCGGTAAAAGCTGGAGCCGGCAGCGGACCTTAAAAATTCAGGCACGGCTATATCATCAGCCTCCAGGCGAGCAATAAAGTAGTCAACACCAATGTCATCAAGAAGCTCGAATGGGCCACGAATCCAGTTGTAGCCAAGTTTCATAGCATCATCCACGCCTTGTGGAGTGTCTCCTACTTCCGGAATCAATGAAGCTGAGTAAGTCAGTACTCGTGACAATACACGCCAGGCAAAACGGCCGTACTTGCCGTCATCGTCTAATAAAACCTTTACACCATTGCGCTCTGCTGCATCAGCCAGAGCGACGTTTAAGCGATGAGGCACAGCTTCGTATTCACCGGTCTTAAAGTTGACCACTTCGGTACCATTGTCTCCACGGCGATAAAAACCCTGGCCTTGTTTCTGGCCCGTATGCCCTTTCTCTATCATCTCGAGCATCAGTGGTACTGGCTCAGACTCACTGTGAAAGGCATCTTCAGATGGTAGGGTCGCGACCAAACTCTTGGCCACGTCTGACATCAAATCTATACCAATCAGATCGTATAGACCAAAAACCCCGGTTTTTGGAATACCCATTGGGCGGCCGAACACAGCATCGGCTTCTTGCGCACTAAGCCCCATTTCAAGTGCAGCCTGCAGGGCACACTGAATGGCAAAACAACCCACTCTGTTGCCCAAGAACCCTGGCGTATCCACACAGGGAATAACGCCTTTGCCAAGCTGTTTGTCACAGAACTCCTGCAGAACATCCATCACCGCGTTCGAGGTATTCTCACCACGTACTAACTCTAGGAGTGGCATTGCACGGACGGGGTTAAAGAAGTGAGTTATAGCAAAGCGCTGCTGGAAGCTTTCGGGCATCTCTTCAATCAACAATCGAATAGGGATTGTTGATGTATTTGAAGAAACGATTGCGGTGCTATTGCACACCTCGTCCAGCTGCTTGTATAGCGTTCGCTTAACATCTAGCTGTTCTACAACGGCCTCGACTACCCAATCACAATCTGCAAGCTCCGAAAAATTATCGCGCGTATTTCCAAGATGAATAAACTGCTCCGCTTCTTTGCTCATTAAGCCAGGCGCCGCAGGGTTTTGAATTCGCTCCAGTCCTCTTTGCGCTCGAGCATTAGGCTCGTCGCCCTCCACCGGTAAATCCAGTAGCCAAACATCAATTCCAGCATTGGCAACCTGGCCAGCAATGCCGGAGCCCATTGTTCCAGCGCCAATAACGGCAACTTTCTTAAATGACATAATTCTTTCCTACTTCAACGACTGTGCGTTTGAAACACTGTAAATTCTGCGGGGCTGCAGTGGTATGCCACGTGCAGCGATGCAAAGCTAATTGCCCTCCACACTGACAATAAAATCACGAATGGTATGCAACACCTGTTTAGGCGCTTCCATTGGTAACATATGGCCATACTCGGCGAGTACATGCGTTTGCTGAGAATTGAGCGCGGCGGCAAGCTCCTTGCCAGAACGCAGTGGCGTCATCTTATCTTGACCAGCTAAAACCATACAGCTTGGCGCTTTTATGTTAGCAGCTGCATTCAAGCCATTTGAATAGTTTGCGCAGGCATTCAAGTCAGTGGCCAATGGATTGGCTGACATAATTCTGTAGCCGATCGCAATTGGCTGCATACCTGGTGTAGGCGAAACGCCTTGGTGAATGCCGGAACCAAAGCCCCATTGCAGCATAAATTCTGCAGCTTTGGCCGAAGAGGCTTTAGCAGTATCAAGCAACATCTGATTGACCGGTATCGCCGCCCCAGTGCCAATCCCGGTAAGAGACTTTATCCGCTCTGGGAACTGACTTGCCAACTCTATGGCGCTAAGAAACCCCTGCGAATGCCCAACGACATGAGCGCTTCTCACTCCAGTAGCTTCCAACAATTCGTTTAGCCAGGACGCACTGCTTTCTATATCGGCAAAGGCTTCGCCATCAGACAAGCTATGACCTGGAAAATCCGGCGCTAAAACCGAGAACCCATGAAAAGCAAACCATCGCGTTTGTAAGGCCCAACCTCGGTGGTCGAGACCACTACCATGTAAAAACAACACTGTGGGAAGTGATGGGTCGAATTCCTTACCGCCAGTGGCAACGTGGCACTCAACACCCTCTAATTGAACTTTCATGCGCCGGTCTCCTGAGCTTTGGCCATCTTGCGAGCCGCTTTCAAGCCCTTGCCAAAATCAGCGCATATGTCCTTAATGTTTTCCAGGCCGACTGACACGCGAATCATGTCTTCACTGATGCCTGCCGCCAACATCGCTTCCGGAGATAAACGCGAGTGAGTGGTACTTCCCGGGTGCAACACTAAAGTTCGCGAATCACCGACGTTCGCCAGGTTTGACGCAAGCTGTAGAGCATTGATAAATGCTGCACCTCCGGCACGCCCTCCCGCAACACCAAAGCACAACATGGACCCAGCGCCATCAGGAAACAATTGTGTGGCTACTGACTGGCTAGGATTGCTGTCTAAGTCGGGGTGGTTAACCCATTCCACGTCCTCATGCGCTTCAAGCCAGCTCACCAAACTCTTGGCATTGCTAACATGCTTTTCCATACGCAGATGTAAGGTTTCTATACCCTGCAAAATCAGGAATGCATTATGGGGCGCAAGACAGGCACCCAGATCACGCATTGATTCCGCGCGAATTTTTGAAACCAGGGCATTGGGGCCAAACTCTTCCCAAAACCGTATGCCGTGAAAAGGCTCATAGGGCTCGGTTAGCTCTGGGAAACGTCCACTGCGGCCCCAATCGAAATTGCCGCCATCCACAATAACACCACCAATAGCTGCGCCATGGCCACCCATCCACTTGGTCATGGAGTGCACTGCGACGTTCGCTCCATGCTCAATGCTGCGATGCAAAGCTGGCGTGGCAAACGTTGCATCAACAACCACAGGAACACCTTGAGCGTTCGCTATGCGAGCTATTTCCGGTATGTTAGCGACTTCAAGTCCGGGATTGCCAATCGACTCGCAAAATACCATTTTTGTATTGGGCTGCATCGCTGACGCTAAGGCCTGCTCATCATTAATGCTTACGAAGGTAGTCTCGATGCCTAATCGCTTCAAGGTGTGACGCAGCAGAGTAGCCGTAGACCCATAGATTTGAGCCGATGACACAATATGATCACCCGCCGAACATAAGGTGATAAATGTGGTGAATAGCGCGGCCATACCAGAAGCCGTGCAAATGGCGCCGCTGCCCCCTTCTAGCGCCGCAACTCTCTGCTCGAGTACCGCAACCGTCGGATTAGATATACGACTGTAAATGTGCCCGCCTTGCTCTACATTAAAAAGTGCCGCTCCATCACTAACACTCTCAAAGACATAGGACGTTGTTTGGTAAATAGGCACGGCTCTGGAGCCATGATCGCTCTCTGGCACGTAGCCTGAATGCAGGGCGACTGTCTCGGGTTTTAAAAAAGTAGAATTACTCATGACTTTCCAGCTGTTCCTTAGTGAACGGTATACCCGTAATTTTCCCGCGTACGCCATCAACAAGCAAATACTCATTTTCCCTGGCAAAGCTGAGAGGAAGCATGATATGCGTCATGTGTTTGTTGTAACGCGGCGACCAAGCGTGCGATCGCATCTCATAAGGTGCCCCTTGCTCCAACATCTCATACGACATGGTGAAAGGCATCTTTTGTGGAAACAGCACGCCAAACAGTTTGCGAGATTGTTGCGTCTTCAGCTCTCTCAGCGCGGGTAAACTGAGGCTTTCAATATCGGCTTCCAGGTTAAGAAAGGAATCGAGACCACACTCAAACACCGTGTCGTACTCATCCATATCGCTGCCATAAGACAGTAAACCGCTCTCCATTCTTTCAATCTGGTTAGGGCAGCCTGCACGTACCTCTAGGTCAGCACCAGCCTCAAACAAAGCGTCCCATAAAGGCACGGCCAGTTCGGCGTTATCGACATAAATCTCAAAGCCACCCTGCTTGCTCCAACCTGAACGCGCTACGTACATCTCATGCCCTTTAAAGGGCAGCATTTTGCCCCAGAAAAAACGGATATCACTGACTTCATTACCGAAAACACGCTGCATGAGTATTTCCGCCTTGGGTCCTTGCACTCCCAGAGGCGATACATCTGGCTCAGACACTTGGACATCCAGTCCAAAACCTTCAGCTAAGCCTTTTGCCCAGAGCTTTATGTCGCTATCTGCCAGTGAGATCCACCATTTTCCGTCAGTCAGTTTAATCACCACAGGGTCATTCAAAATGCGCCCTTGGGAGTCACACATTGGTGCGTATTTACCCTGTAATGGTTGGGCTTTGCTAAGGTCTCTAGGCGTCATTAGCTGAGCTAATCGGGCAGCGTCCGGACCCAGTAACTGCACCTGTCTCTCAACAGAAACATCCCACACCTGAACATGCTCACAGAGATGCCAATAATCGGCCTCCACCGATTCGAACTCGGTCGGCAATAGCATGTGGTTGTAACAGGTATAGGTTTGAACACCTGCGGCCTCCACCCGCTCTGAAAAATGGGTAGGCCGCACACGTCGCGATGCAACAATCTTCTTATTTTGGAACATACTAATATCCGGTAAACTGCTAATTTAAGCGCTAAACGTAGACGCCTTTGGGAGCCTGCGCGCGCTGAGGCGAAGTGTGGAGGAAAGGCTGTCGCCTAACAATATTCCAGGACATGTATTTTCTCAGGTTTGTCGCTAAAAGAACAGTTCTAGTCGCTGAATGCCAGCTTAACCGAGCCTTATCCTGCGCCCATTCTAGAGCGCTCACTTGCTACAACCAAAACGTTTTTAGCCAGATCATTAAGTGAGGAGAACAATTGATTATCAAGCTCTATTCCGTCGACTAAACTTGCTCTTTGTGATGCTTGGAGCTGACAATGTGTTACCTCGGAAATCACAGCATCGAATTGTAATCTCTCCACGCAGCTCTCTACGTTCGCAATCAAACGAGACGCATCACGATCCAGTAATATCGTGGCAGTAGCGCTTTGTCTTTGCGTGCTGGGTTGTGTCGTTAGATATCTGCGATACACAATTGCGCTTTCTTCACCGAGCGTGTCTCCGACATCGGCCGCCGCAAATACACAACAACGACCAACATGATTTTGTCCGCTCAACTCGTCCCACAGCACGGCAGCACCAATACCATATTCTGCAGATGAACTTAGTGCCTCGAGCAGACATGCGGGATGGTCGACACCTACCAGTTCTAGCGCAAGAGCTGCGGTATGTACCTGACTCAGAGCGTAGTCACATATTGGCGGCGACCAGACAAGCAATGAGCGACCAAATAAATTGCAGTCAATAATATCCATCGAACCATCGAATTGCTCTCGGTATTTCAGAACAGGTAAATCCGATGGCGTTTTATTCAACCGTGACAAACTCTCATTCAAAATAGTCAAGCCCGCAAGGCCACGTTGCTCTAGCCAAACAACAACACGAGCTGCGTCTTCCCACTGGCCTTTGTTATAACCCAAGCCCTCCATAGATCTCTTAACCAAAGAGCTCAATTCGTTAGCTGAAACACGCATATGAACCTCCAAATATCTCGTTATGCCACGATGCGAGGAGCAACGGGGAAACACCAATCGTCCATATATACCGCACCGACGGAATCTAGCGCAGGCGCACCTTGAAACATGGTGTTGCGCACCCAAAGCCGGGAACGCGGATCGAATTTACTAACCCCAAAAAACGAGAGTTTGCAGCGCAACAAATGCATTGGCTTGACGTTTTCGTCGAGCAAGTTCGCCTGTATCTCACCGTAGAAACAATGGGCCATGGTCTGCATACGCCGCACTACGTCTCGATGTTCGCCATGCGATAAAAGAAAATCAGCAACAGTAGCCGAGAGTCGTAAGTCAGCCTTTTGCATGAATTTCTCTAGCGACGCAGAACACTGTTGCACGGTTCGGGCAACACCCATAATCATTTGTTTTTCTTCGCCAAGATCAATATTTCGCTCTCCCAGTCTAGGCTCCATTTTTTCTTCAGAGCGATACCAGAACACGTGGTCTGAGCTGGAGCAATCGAAATCGAACGCCATTGCCCAAGCGTACTTTCGACTAATTATCTGCTGCAGATCACTGAGCAGCATGCTTGGCTCTAAACGATACTGTTCATCGAGACAGAAAGAGTTCTCGAAATTGTCCACCAAAGTGGGATATAACTCTAGCAACAAGGCATTGAGCAGCTCTTGTGTTTCCACATAAAGCTCGCGGCCTGAGTAGGCTTGCAGGTCATGCCAACTAGCTGAGCTTAAGGCGTTCATCTTCAACCACTTATCTAGCTTACCAAGCTCAATCAATACGATGGCATTGTTGCGCTGTTGTAGCTCTTCACTTACTTGTGTTTCTCTCAGGTGTTGCGACACCTTTTGAATCAGACCGCTTAGCTTTTCCTCAGCCTCACAGGTTCTTTCACCCTGGCAAACAACCGTGGCTAAAGCACTCTCTCTCATTTCAACCCAATGGCTGATGAGAAGAGGATGGTTTATAAGGTACGGCGCCATGCCCAGCCCCGTGGAATTACCAATTCCAACAAAGCGCCGAATGTCAGGATCAAAGTCTACCGCTGTCGCAGCGCTGCGCATTCTGGCAATGTACGCTACCTGGAAGCTACTGAATTCCCGCAGCATGAAACAGGCGAACATCTCGGCCGCGAAAGGACGATTAAAGTCGCAGTAGTAGTCATGAACCTTAGTCCAGTCTGCCATACCAAACTTACCACTGCCGTAAACAGCTGTCGTTCTGTATAGATAGCCAACATCACAGAGTTTCTGAGTATCTGGTTGCTTACCGACCGCTAAACAATCAACAACATAGTCAAAGTTTCTTTCACTACGGTTAGCACGTGACAACACTATGACCTTTGAATCCATTCGCCCCATCTCTTGCAAGGGCACATTGGCGGCCAAATACGACAGCCTTTCTTCCGAGATCCTTCCTTCGCAGAGAGCCATGGTTAAATCCCATCGCTCCGCAATAACGCGGTCACTTCGTTCGCTGGGATCCAGATAATGCGAAAAGACTACGAAGCTATAAAGGTTGGACTCAGTTTTAACTTCGTAAACCACGTGGCCGTAACCCTCATTATCTAGCTCAAGGGTTGCAATATTAATTTGCCAAGCTTCGCTAAAAACACGACGCAGTAGGCAGCGCATAAAGCTCAGTCTGGTTTGATGAAAACTACCCAGTCTCTCTATTTGCATGACTGTATTTTCTGGTCGCAACGCTAATTTATTTTTCACGATAGCAAGCTCTGTTAATGTTACCAGCCGGAGTCGTTATTGACGTATGCACACAATGTTGGTGCGACTAAGTTGCCGAAAATGATTGATCAAAAAACTGAAACCAATTTTCACCCATCAGCTTATTGGTTTCCTCTTGGTTGAAGCCCACCTCTAACAAACCACTGGCGATGTTGTCTATATCAGCGAAGCGCGCGAACCAATCAGGTTGAGCAGGCCAATCAGCATTGCTCGCTGACCCTTCTCCAAAATCTGCTTGCGCAGCCCATCGACCACTGCGCATCCATTCCAGCACTTCGTAACCCCAGTTAAGACAGAGATCGGAGCCAATTCCTACGCAATCGATTCCCATCAAATCAACAGTGCGAGCAATCATTTCACTGAATTCTTGAAGCGTGCAATCAGTGCCATTCTTCAAATGAAACGGATAAAGACTGCAACCAAGCATTCCTCCGCTAGCACTTAGCGCCTCCAATACTGCATTTGATTTGTTGCGCAGTGCCGGATGAAAAAAGCTAGGGTTAGCGTGCGTAATCGCGATTGGACGCTCTGAAAACTCTATCGCTTGCAAAGTTGAATGCTCAGCGCTGTGCGACATGTCAATCAGCATCCCAACCTTGTTCATCTCGCGGATAACTTCGCGACCAAAACGGGTAATACCTGAATCACCCTCTTCATAACAACCCGTGGCCAAAAGGCTCTGATTGTTATAGCTCAGCTGCATGACTCGCGCGCCCAGGTCATGCATGGTTTGGACTTTCGCCAAAGCATCTTCAATGGGCGAGCAATTCTGAAAACCGAAAATGATTCCTACCCGGTTGCTCTTCTGCGCTGCACGAAGATCGGAGCCGCTAAGGATTGGCATAATAAGATCGGCATTGTCACGAAAGTGCTCCCGCCATAACGCCACATTACTGCGAACCTCTTCAGTGTTTTCCCAGTAAGCGATAGTTACATGCACTGCGTCCATCGAACTGGCATGCAGTTCTTCAAACAGCGCTCTGTTCCAGTTCACGTACTGTAGAGCGTCAATAACAATTGGTTTATTCACCGCCATGTTGCAACCTCAAAATACTATTCTTATTTATTTCCTACAAACCCAGCGTGCACGCCCTAGCACTAAGCTATCTAGTAAGGTTTGGAGTAATTTGTTTTTACAATAGTGTAAAACTCTTTAGCGTACTGACCTTGCTCTCTTGGGCCGTAGCTGGACGATTTACGTCCACCAAAAGGCACATGGTAGTCAGTACCTGCCGTTGGTAGATTGACCATTACGCAGCCACTCTGTGCATGACGCTTAAAGTGAGCGGAGTGCTTCAGTGAGGTCGTGATTATTCCAGCGGTTAAGCCAAACTCGCTGTCATTGCAGGTTGCGAGTGCGTCCTCATAGCTATCGATCTTGATCACACAAGCAATGGGGCCAAATATTTCTTCACGGTTAACAACCATGTCGTTGGTAGTATCAGTGAACAAAGCGGGCGTCATAAAGTAACCCTCGGTGTCTAGCTCTAGCACTTCTCCGCCCTGTGCCAAGGTCGCACCGCCTTCCAGTGCTATTTCCATATATCGACGGTTCTGCTCAAATTGCTTAGAGTCGACAACCGGACCAATCTGAGTGCCTTCTTTTTGCGCATGACCAACCACTAGCGCACTCATGGCCTCTTTCATCTTTGCTACAAACTCGTCATGGATTCCCGACTGCACAATTAAACGAGATGACGCAGTGCACTTTTGCCCGGTGCCAAAAAACGCGCCATTAACAGCACAAGCAACCGCCACATCAATGTCAGCGTCGTCCAGAACCACGAGCGCATTTTTGCTTCCCATTTCCAACTGCACACGCGCCATGTTTTTGATTGCATTTGCGGCAATCTGCCGACCTACAGGTACCGATCCAGTAAACGAGATCGCCTGTACATCAGGGGAGCTACATAAATGATCACCAACCTCTCGACCGCTGCCCATGACTAAGTTGAAAACACCCTCAGGCAAACCACTACGACTGATAATGTCAGCCAGTATCCAGGCACTAGCGGGTGTTAAATCGGCAGGCTTAAGAACAATGCTGTTACCAAAGGCTAGAGCAGGCGCTATTTTCCATGCGGCAACGGCTACCGGAAAATTCCATGGTGTAACCACTGCAATAACACCGAGTGGTTCGCGATGCACTTCAACATCAATGCCAGGGCGCACTGAAGCAGCGGTTTCACCCATTTGTCGTAGTACTTCAGCTCCGTAATACTGAAAGAACTGACCGGCTCGATAAACTTCACCGGCACCTTCGGCTAAAGGCTTTCCTTCCTCGCGAGACAATACTGCACCAATCTCTTTCGAACGCTCAATTAGCTCGGCTCCAATAAAATCCAGAATCGCTTTGCGTTGCTCTAAACCACTGAATTGCCAGCTAGCGAACGCTTGTTTTGCAGCTTCAATCGCGCTCTGGCAATCAGCCGCACTGCCTCTGGCATAAAGACCTACAACATCAGAGGTATCTGAAGGGTTAATGTTCTGATTAACGTCCTTACCTTCCAGCCATTGGCCGCCGATGTAGTTTTTGTGTAACTGTTCAGACATTGTATTTCCTATATAAGTGCGCTTTTTGAGATTGATAGATAATTTGGTTTAACTGGCAGCGGAATAGAGATTTGCTACCCAAGAATGAAAGTGCCGCGTTGGTTGATCTAATACGGGCGTGAATACGCCGCCAGTAAAAGCTGGCGAACGTCGCCCTTCTTGCATGCCTTCGACTGCAAAGATGTCTTCGGAGAATACTTCATTCCAGCTGCGCAACACTGACTCGCGACACTCTTGGTATTTATCAGTTAAGGCCTCTTCGCCGACGTAATATATTTCTATCCGCTCAAGCGTTCTGTCATTAGCCAAAGGCTGTAACAAAACTGTAAAAACATGGTCGGCTTGTACACCAAGCAGCACATTCGGATAGAGTGAGAGATACTCAGAGTGCGATATTTTATCGCTTGGCCACTGATGGAATTGAGGCAACTTAGTACCTGCAACGCCAGCCAAGTTGTAGTTCAAGCTACCCTGCCCCGACATACCATCGGCGGCGATAATATTGTAGTGCTGATCGAGGGGAGAATAGGAATTTAAGCCTGGATGTACCCAAGGCAAATGGTAAGACTCGCAGTAGTTCTCAACTGGAAGTTTCCAGTTGGCAGCAACTTCCATCTTAATTTGACTGCCAGTTGCGGCGAGCGTGACCTGTTCAAGTTGGCCAACACCGGTAAACGCTTCCCACCGAGCCAACAGGGGAGCGATAAAAGTGTCGAAACCGTCTGCGTCACCAGAGAGATTGATGTATACCAATCCCATCCAAACGTGAGAGCGTACTATTTTAAGACCGTGCAAACTGCGATCGAATTCTTGGTGCGTGTGTTTCCCTACGCCACCGACGTGTGGTGCCCCCTTCAACTGCCCATTCAAATCGTAAGACCAGCAGTGGTATCTGCAACTGATTAAGCCATCGATTGTCTGCGCCTCTGCCACCAGCGGCATACCGCGGTGGCTGCAGACATTGTGAAACACATTGACTTCACCTTGCAGGTTACGAGTAACCAACAACGGCAAACCCATAAAGTCTATTGGCGATAAAGAACCGTTTACTGGAACATCGCTGTAAAAAGCAAGACCTGCCCATGTAACACCAAGTACATGGTCGCGCTCAAACTCGAATAACTCTGAACTGGAGTAGGCCGCATTTGGTAGACCAGAACCAACCGGACCTGGTTTTTGCACCCGTTCCAGATCTGCCAAAGGTATCAAATTCTGGTTCACTATAAATTCGCTCTCTGAACAATAACTACGCCTAGAAAGGCGTAATATTAGACAGTTAGGGTGGCCGCACACAAACGATAAATACGCCGCCATCTCATTACATATACTCATGTATTATACTGAAGTTAAGGCAAATATACCTTCTATCATGAGTATTACTGATAGAGAAAAGCCTGTTTTTATTGATTTACGCCTATTACTATCGAATACACGACAGGACGCGCTATGCCGATCAATCCACTACCCCCTCTTAACAGCTTGGTAGCTTTTGAAGCAACGGCTAGAAGTGGGAGCTTCACAGCCGCAGGTCTTGAGCTAAACGTTACCCAGGGCGCTATAAGTAGGCAAATTCGCTTATTGGAAGACTATTTAAAACAAGAATTGTTTTCACGTGAACAACGCCAAATACAACTAACGACCATCGGGCGCTCCTATTACAAAGAGGTCGAAATGGCGCTTGGCGGTCTCAGCGAAGCAACGCTTAACGTGCTGGACTCTGATCGTGAGGACCACATTACGGTTGCCACTACCAGTGCTATGGCTTCTTTTTGGCTAATTCCTCGCTACGGGGATTTCCAAAACCAAAACCCCAACATCAACATTCGCATTATTACTGCTGAATCTCGCAGTCAAATTCGAAACAGTGAATACGATATAGGTTTGTTTTATTCTCGCGTACCACCGGATGACGCGGATTCGATAGCCCTGTTTAGTGAGCAAGTTTTTCCGGTATGCAGTCCTGAATATCTGGAGAAGTTTCCAGACTGTAGTGATCATGACAAACTCTGTGAAGCACGAATGTTAAACCTGGAAATTGATACAAAAGAATGGATGGATTGGAGGGAGTGGCTTACCGCCTGTAATCTGCCCGCTAAATCCAAGCGGGGCTCATCAATAAATATGACAAGCTACCCGCTGATTATTCAAGCGGCTCTTAATGGCCAGGGTGTGGCACTCGCCTGGAGCAATCTTGTAGACTCTTACTTAAACAGCGGACTATTGGTGCAACCTGTTACCGATACCTTAGCGACAGCGGCTAACTTTTACATGATATCGCCGCTAGGCAATCGGCCATTAAAGCCAGGTGCCGAAGCTTTTCGTCAATGGCTTCTCGAGAGTGCAACAGCCCACATAAGCAATTAGGCTTAGTAACTCGCTCGTTACACTAACTTTCATTAGGTAAGGTTTAGAGTCTCATTAGTCTTGTTAATACGTCGTTGCAGGCATTGACCATGCTAGGCACCTGATCCATTCTCTGCTGCTGACAAGGGAATTGGGCGGAGCACTTAAAAGATGCCATTTGGTTTAATGAAGTATGGGTTCCTAAAGAATCTAAAGCGCACGCATGACTTCACACCCAGCAAAGACCTTAAGAAACACTACGACGTTGTGATTGTTGGTGCTGGTGGGCATGGCTGTGCCATCGCCTATAACCTTGCCAAGTACCATGGCATTACCAATATTGCATTACTCGACAAGAGTTACCTGGGCGGTGGCAACACTGCACGTAATACAGCGGTTATTCGCTCGAACTATTTAACGGAAGAAGGTGTTTCTTTTTATCGCGATTCGGTAAAGCTTTATGAGAACCTGAGTAACGAGCTCGACTACAACATAATGTACGAAAATCGAGGACAACTAACACTGGCTCATAGCGATGCAAGTATTCGCAGTTTCCGTTGGCGCGCCGAAGTTAACCAGCATCTTGGCGTGCAATCGGAGTTAATTGACCGCAAAACAATAGCTGAGTTAGTGCCGAATTTACGAATGGATGACGATTCCCGCTACCCCATCCTCGGAGGCCTTTGGCATGCTGATGGTGCAACAGCCCGCCATGACGCAGTCGCCTGGGGTTACGCTAAACGTGCATGCGAACTGGGTGTAGAGCTACACCAATTGACCGAGGTGCAGGGCTTTGACATTGAGTCCGGTACAGTGAAGGCAGTGAATACTAACCGCGGTCGCATTGAATGCGGTTGTGTTGTTCAAGCCGTTGCGGGAGCGAGTTCAATAGTAGGGAAAATGGCAGGCATTCAACTGCCTATACACTCCTATCCGCTTCAGGCGATGGTGACGCAACCTTACAAACCTATACTTGGTCCCCATGTTAGCTCGCCACAAGTGCACGTTTACGTGCATCAGACATCTCGCGGTGAATTCGTTATTGGAGGAGGATCAGACCCTTACCCTTTGTATAACACGCGAGCCACGCTAGACATGAAAGAGTCACTCTCTTCGGCTGTTCTGGAATTGTTTCCTTTTTTGAGCCAGGCCAAGGTTATGCGCCAATGGGCAGGTGTCACTGACATGACACCAGATTACAGTCCAATTATGGGCCTAAGCCCAGTCAATAACTACTACCTTGATGCGGGCTGGGGAACGTGGGGCTTTAAAGCGACACCCATCAGCGGCCAAACAATGGCACAGCTCATAGCCACCGGCAAAACACCCGATCTAATTAAGCCTTTTGAACTTGATCGTTTCTATCGTTTTGAACAGATTAACGAAGCTGGTGCAACGGCAGCGAGCCACTAGAAAATGAAAATTTTAGAATGCCCTCTCAATGGGCCACGCAACATAACTGAATTTACCTATGGTGGGGAATATCATCCCATGCCTGACCCCAGTGCCAGCAACTCTAATGAGTGGGCAGAGCACGTGTTTTTTCATGCCAATGAAGCAGCCGAGGTTACCGAGTGGTGGTGTCATACAGCGACCTCTTACTGGTTTTTCGCGCAGCGCAACACAATCACGGATGAAATTATTCGAACCTTTGCGCCATCGGAAATTTTCTCTACTAGGCAGGAATTCAGTAAGAAGGATGAAAGCGAAGCAAGCGGTCCTCGATCAGCTGACGGCTCTCGACCAGCTGATGGCTCTCAATCAGCTGGAGGCCCTCAATGAGCAAGCAAGGCCCAATGAATAAACGGTTACCACCACCCTTCGGCAACGCTATTGATCGAGATCAATCAGTTACCTTTCAGTTTGAAGGAAGCCCAATAAAGGGATATCGCGGGGACTCTATCGCCAGTGCGGCGGCGGCTAACGGCCGTTGGTTACTGAGTCGATCATTTAAATACCACCGTCCGCGCGGCGCGCTTACGATGGCTGGGCAAGACGGCAACACTCTTGTACAACTCAACGGCGAAGGAAACTGCCTAGCGGATAGACGAGAGATATCAGAGGGTATAAAGGTTCGCGGGCAAAACTACCTGGGTTCACTCGATCACGATATTCAAGCTTTCTTGGGTTTGTGCGGGCGATTCTTACCGGTTGGGTTTTACTACAAAGCATTCTATAAGCCTGCCGGCATGTGGGAAAAATGGGCCCCCTTCTTTCGCCGTATTACTGGTTTGGGCAAAATCAATGAAGATCTAGTCCTTGATGACTTCGACAAACAGTACCAGTTTTATGATGTCGTCGTTGTTGGCGGCGGACCTGCGGGCATGCAAGCAGCCATCTCAGCGGCACAAGCAGGTGCCAGCACATTATTGGTCGATGAGAATAAACGGCTAGGAGGCAGCCTAAACTACGCACGTTTCGCAGTTGACTGCCCGGCAGCTCCACTTTCTGTCAAATTGCGCAGCAAAATCGACCTGCTAGAAAATCTCTCGGTGCTAGAGAATGCCACCTGTAATGGTTGGTTTGCCGACAATTGGCTCGGGGTTGTAAATGGGAGTCGCCTATTAAAAATCAGAGCGAAAGAAGTGATTATGGCGACGGGCAGCATGGAGCAACAGGCTGTATTCCATAACAACGATCTGCCTGGCGTAATGTTGAGCAGCGCGGCTCAGCGTTTGATGCGAATGTACGGCGTGAAACCAGGCCACACTGCGGTCGTTCTAACTGGAAACGACGAAGGCTATGGTTGCGCTCTCGATCTTATTGACGCAGGCGTAGATGTAAGTGCAATCATCGACCTTCGCCAAAAAATCGAAAGTACTGAGCTAACAAAAGCAGTCAATGAACTCAACATAAAAGTGCTGGGCGGCTGCTGTGTGTATGAAGCCAAGCGAACCGCTTTAGAACCACACTTGTCTAAGGTTAATGTGCGGAAAATATTGGCTGAAGGTGAGTGCGCAGACAAAGGGGAAACCATACCTTGCGACTTACTTTGTATGTCAGTCGGTTATGTACCCACCTACCAGCTTATCTGCCAGGCTGGTGGGCAACTGAGTTACGACGACGAAAGTGCTTTGTTTACCTTAAAGAACCAGCCAGAGCATATGCATCTAGCCGGTTCCGTTAATGCGGCGTGGAGTTTAGAGCATGTGTTGGAAGACGCGCGCCACAAAGCGGCGCTTGCAACGCACACGACTAGCAAGCTAGGTTCATCAGAGCTTGCCAACCACCAAGCTCTTAAAGGTCGCAGCCCTAACTTTCCTTGGCCGATATTCCCCCACCCTAAAGGAAAAGAGTTTGTTGACTTCGACGAAGATCTACAAATCGCCGACATCCTCAATGCAACTCTTGAAGGCTACGAGCATATTCAGCTAATCAAGCGCTTTTCTACCTGCGGCATGGGGCCCTCGCAGGGTCGGCATTCGGCATTGGCAACCGCCAGACTGGTAGCCAAAGCGACAGGGCGAACTGTGGCTGAAACCGGCGTGACCACAGCAAGACCACCATTTGGACCTGAGTTTTTAGGCCACAATGCCGGGCGCAGCTTTTTTCCTGCTCGCCACAGCAATATGCAACATCAGCATACAAAGGCTGGCGCCACAATGTTACAGGCAGGAAACTGGTATAGACCCGCGTTTTATGGCGCTGAAAGTGAAAGGGATGAATGCATACGCCGTGAAGTGTTAGCGGTTAGAAATAATGTTGGCTTGGTAGATGTTTCCACATTGGGTGGTATCGAAGTACGAGGCCCCGATGCCGCAGAATTCTTAAACCGGTTCTATACCTTCGCCTTCCTCAAACAAGAAGTAGGCCGATCTCGCTATGCGCTGCTGTGCAATGAAGCAGGTGTAGTGATAGATGATGGTGTTGCTTGCCGACTGGCGTCCGATCACTTTTATGTTACGGCAACCACCGGTGGCGCCGACAACGTTGCACGGCAAATGCTGAAGTGGAATGCACAATGGTGCCTGGACATCGACGTCGCGAACACCACCAGTGCCTGGTGTGGCGTTAACCTAGCAGGTCCGCGCTCACGTGAAGTGCTTGAAAAAGTTTGTGGGAATGTTGCCCTAGACTCGACCAGTTTCCCCTACATGGGCGTTCGCGAAGGGGACGTTGCCGGCATTCCCGCCAGATTGCTACGAGTAGGATTTGTTGGCGAGCTAGGCTTTGAAATACACGTGCCACAAATGTACGGAGCAGCATTATGGGAGGCTCTCATTGAAGCAGGCAAAGAGTACAACTTGCAGCCCTTTGGAATAGAAGCACAACGAGTACTGCGCCTAGAAAAAGGGCACATCATTATTGGTCAAGACACTGACGCCATGTCAAATCCGATGGAGGTGCAAATGAGTTGGGCCATTTCGCGAAAAAAACCATTCTTTGTGGGTGGTCGAACCATCGAGGAATTAACCCAGCGAGAATTGAAACGCACCTTAGTAGGGTTCGAGATCACTCAGTCGGTACCCGTTCCAAAAGAAAGTCACTTAGTGCTTGATGGCGAACAGATGGTCGGTCGGGTTACTTCATCTGCGGTATCACCAACGCTAGGCAAAACCATTGGCTTGGCGTATGTACCTACAGAGAGCGCTGCGCCAGGCAGTGAGATTTGTATTAAGTGTGATGGTGGTGCCAGAGTAACAGCGACTGTTGTTGAGTTGCCCTTCTATGATCCCGCAACACTGCGCCAGGAACTTTAATTGCACCTTGAACAGCAACCAAGACTATGAGCATGGATACACCGCTATGACAAATAATGCTTCTACCTCACCCAGCTGCAAAAGGCGAAGTCCGCTGCTGAGTAATCACAAACGTCTACAGGCAAGCTTCACCGAAGTGTTCGGATCAGCTTGTGTTGCACATTATGGTCAACCGGCAAATGAAGTCGATCAAGCAAAGTCCTTGGGTCTTTGTGATTTAACGATCTTTCCTCGTATTGGTTTTAAAGGCAAGGAATCTACAGACTGGCTACAACAATTTGATTTGAACTTGCCTAGCAAGCCAAACCAAAGTATAGCCAGCGGAAACGGTAGCTTTATTGCGCGCCTATCCAAGGAGGAATATTGCGTGATGAGCTGGGATAGCTCCAGCGTCGATTCAAGAACCCCTGTTAAGGCGATGGAAATTGCGTACGGTGAGCAAAACCCTGCATCAGTTTACGATTTACCTCGGTCAGACAGCCATTGCTGGTTTGCGCTAACAGGCAGCCTTGCGGCACAAGTCCTGTCCAAGGCCTGCGCAGTTGACATGCGTGAAGGCAAGTTTTCGAATGGTACAGTCGCCCAAACCTCACTGGCGCGAGTAAATGCAATTGTTATCCGTCATGACCAGGGGAATCCAGAACGTAGTAAGGGTATGACAACGACGTTTTTTATTCTCAGCGATATTACGTCAACTGAGTTTCTTTGGACCAGCCTTCTTGACGCAATGCAGGAATTCGATGGCCGAGAAATTGGCTATAACGCAATAGAAGCACTCAACAGTTAAAAAGGTAACGCAATAGTGAACACCAGCACATTACCCACGCAGTCCAACTACGTCATTGTTGGTGCAGGCATACACGGTTTAAGTACGGCCTATCACCTGGCGCTTGAATTGAAAGCCAAGAACAAAGGCTCAGGCGCTGACATTATTGTTATCGATAAGGGTGATGATATATGTGCTGGAGCCACCGGCATTGCCTGCGGTGTTATCCGAAATAACTATTTTCAACCCGCCATGCGAGAACTGATGGCACACAGCGTTAAAGTCTGGGAAAGCGATCCTGAAAACTACAGCTATCACCCCGTCGGTTATATGCAGATCAGTTGTGAAAGCATGCACGAAAACATCGCATCAATCTATGAGCAACAACAGGCTATCGACTACTCTTCAACATTCATTGAGGGTAAGAACGATTGCACACGCTATATGCAGGGGTTTTTCAGTGACTGGCAGGCCCAGGGCATTACCTCCGTACTGCACGAACAACCTGGCGGTTATGCAAACAATACGCTGGCCATGCAGGGTTTGGCAGGGAAGTTAGCAGCTCTAGGTGTTCGAATAGTAAATAACATTGAAGTAACTGGCTTTGAGCGTAACAACGGTAAGGCTGTAAGTGCAGTACTCACCAACGCCGGAACCATTGCCTGCGACTACGTGGTGATTGGCGCCGGTCCATGGGCGCGTCAATTCTGGGAGATGCTCGACTTACCTAAGACAATATCCATTAAAAACCCCGACACGGGAGAGCTGACCGATGACGTACCGATGTGGATCTATTGGTCTTTGCAAGAAGGCACTTTAGGCGTGGACCCTAAGCTTCAAAAAACAAATGACGGTAAGATGCCCCCGGTACTGCACATCGACACAGACGCTCCTTTGTATTGCGATGACGATGGCTCTCTAATAACTGATGAACTGTGGGGTATTTACTACAAGCCAGACTTTCATTTTGGCGGTGTACAAGGTGGCGCAGCTCCTTTTATCGTGCAGAAAGACGCTGACGACGTAGCTGTAGACCCTTATGGCCCACTGTCAGCTGAGTTCATCGTTGGCCATGATTTCGAACGTATGTGGGTGTCAGCCTTAGCACACTGTCAAAAGCGATTTTCTGGAACGATTAAGAAGTTCAAGAAAGAGCCTTCTGGAGGCATTGGTGCATTTACGCCAGACAGCTTTCCGGTGTTTGATGTGTTTCATGAAAATTGCTACGTTGTCGCGGATTCGAACCACGGCTATAAAATGCTAGGGGTTGGCAAATTGGTTGCTGAGGATATACTGGGCACCTCTTCCACCTTGCTTGAGCCATTTCGCTTTTCACGCTATGCAAAAGGCAAACTTCACCCAGTTTCAAATTCTCCTTTCCCTTGGAGTTAGAGCACTGTGCGTGCCCACTACTAAGTGCTCAATGGGTGTCCTGTCAGCATCAATCTGGTATTTCGTAGCGTTAAGTAATTGTCGAGTTATATGCAGTGAGCAATGATACGGGCATAGACCTTCGCGCCCTGCGCGTTTTTTCGGTGGTTGCTCATTCCGGGAGCCTAACCCAAGCGGCCGACAAACTCGGCATAACACAATCCGCAGTTTCACAAACGCTGAAACAATTAGAAGAACAAACCGGCGTCGAAATGGTGATTCGCAGTTCTAGACCGATTACGCTAACAGCCGGCGGTCGAATTCTAAAAAGCTATGCGGAAAAAATTGAATCCGACATGGAGCGTATGCTCAATGAAATTCAACTCAGCGCTAATAATAAGTTGGCGCACCTACGCTTGGGCATGATCGACTCCTTCGGCGATGCGGCTGGCCAGCAACTTCTTTCCAGAATTGAGCCCCTGGTTACGAGCTTTTCGCTTCGCTCGGGCTTTACCGGGCCTCTGTCAACGGCTCTAGCGGAACGTGAAATCGATCTATTAATAACCACGGACCCTTTGGATGACCACCACGAGTTCGAACATCACAATATTCTGCACGATCCTTTTGTAATGGTCGTTTCAAACTCCTTCGCTGAGCGTTCAGCGATTACCGTTGCTAAGCTAGCGAACGAACTGCCTTTTGCGGGCTACAGCCGTGATTCGCGCTTAGGAAGTCTCACCTCTAGAATAATTCGCCAGATGGGTATTACTCCCAACAGGGTGTACGAATTCGACAGCACACAATCCCTACTGCGCACCGTTAAAGAGGGTAAAGCGTGGGCGCTAAGTACTGGCCTTTGCTTATTGCGTTATCCCGATCTCGTTAAAGACCTATATGTTCTTAAACCAGAGGTTGATACAGCGCCTCGGCAGCTTTCTTTGGTATGCAGAGCTGGTGAGCTGGGTGAGTTGCCAAGTAAGCTTGCCGGCTATTGTCGTGAGATAAATGAAAATGAATTGAAGGCGAGATTACAGCAATTGGCGCATTGGTTGGTTTGACTATGCACCTCAGTCGCTACTGACTCGGCCAGAGACCCTTATTCTTAACCAGGCTCTCCAGCTGTTCATCAGTAACTGACGCGGCAAATTCCTTACCCTGCGCTTCCGCGAGTTCGTTTGGGTCAAGCTCGCTCTTCAAAGAGAACGTTTCCCTCCGCCAGTCGTCGATATACAAATTGCTACTGCCCTTGCCAGCACGCATAGCGGCTCGGCTAACCGCTTTTTGAAAATGCGTCGGCAGCAAGTGTTTTGCTCGAAGCCGTCCTTTCTTTACGATTATCTGAGAGGGAATATCACGCCAGTAAATTTTAATAACCTGCATTGCTCTACCCCACAAACCTCAAGGAATGGAAGACCAATCAGCTTTTTCATCCGTGCAAATTGAATCAATAGGCCCGAAGGAAAAAGGTGGATCAATACAGGCTAATGCTATTGATGACATTGTTGGATTGTCGACCGTACCGTTCCATTCTACATTGGATCCGCATTCACTGCAGAATCGACGCATGGCAAAGCTGGAAGACGCATAACTCTTTAGGACCGATTCGCCCTTAACATAACGAATGCTGCTTAGCTTAAACCTGGCGTAGGTGGCGTACGCCGCGCCATGCTGTTTCTGGCACTTACGGCAAAAACAATTCGACACATTGTCTGGTTCGCCGTCTAACTCAAACTGAACCGCACCACAGGCGCAACTACCGCTGTACATGCCTCTTCTCCTGACGCGACAGCTGCATTTATAAGGCAGCCGCCCGCCATCTTAACAAGCGAACCCAAAAAGGCTGCCTAGAACAAGCCTTCAATATCACCGGCTTCATTCAAGTGAATGTTATTTGCAGAAGGCACTCTTGGCAATCCAGGCATGGTCATAATATCACCGCAAACAACAACGATAAACTCAGCACCAGCGGATAAGCGAACCTCCCGTACCGGTACATCATGACCAGTAGGAGCACCCATTAAAGCCGGATCAGTTGAAAAACTGTACTGTGTTTTGGCCATACAAACTGGAAAATGACCATAACCATCGGCTTCTAATTTCGCAAACTGGTCACGCACTTTTTTGTCACCAATAATATCGTCGGCACCGTACAACATTCTGGCGATATGTCTCGCTTTATTCCACAGAGACATGTCGTCATCGTATAGTGGGTGGAATTGGGCTTGGCCAGAATCTGCGACCTCAGCGACATGATGTGCTAGTGCTTCAGTACCTGCGCCGCCCTCACCCCAATGGTTGCAATCGAAGGCCTTCACTTCAAATTGAGCACAGTATTCGCGAATAGCATCTAGTTCGCCTTCGGTGTCTGCAACAAAACGGTTAATTGCTACGGTTACTGGCACGCCAAACTGTGAAAGGTTGCGAATATGCCGACCGAGGTTTTCACAACCAGCCTTAAGAGCTTCGATGTTCTCGCCTGCAAGCTCGGTTTTAGCAACACCGCCGTGCATTTTAAGCGCTCTAGCTGTTGCAACTAGAACAACTGCATCGGGCTTCAAACCTGCTTTACGACATTTGATGTTAAAGAATTTCTCTGCGCCTAAATCGGCACCAAAACCGGCTTCAGTCACCACGTAGTCGGCTAGCTTTAATGCCGTTTTGGTTGCGATCACAGAGTTACAACCGTGTGCGATGTTGGCGAATGGGCCACCATGAACAAGTGCGGGATTGTTTTCCAGAGTTTGCACAAGGTTTGGCTGAAAGGCGTCTTGCAATAGCACAGTCATTGCACCTTCAGCGTCAACTTCCTTTGCAAGAACCGGCTTTTGATCGCGAGTGTAGCCTACAACGATATTACCAATACGCCGGCTCAAATCATCCAGACTGGTCGCCAGGCAAAATATGGCCATAATCTCAGAGGCTACGGTGATGTCGAAACCACTCTGGCGCGGCGTGCCGTTACCCGGCCCGCCTAAGCCAAGCGTTACATCGCGCAACACACGATCGTTCATGTCCATTACACGCTTCCACGTAACGCGTCGTGGATCCAAACCGGCTTTGTTTTCCCAGTGGATATGGTTGTCGATCAAGGCCGACAACAAGTTATGTGCGGCTCCAATCGCATGAAAATCACCGGTGAAATGCAGGTTAATGTCTTCCATGGGAACGACTTGCGCATAACCGCCGCCAGCTGCTCCGCCCTTCATACCAAAGCAGGGTCCGAGACTTGGCTCGCGTAAACACATCATCGCTTTTTTGCCGATTCTGTTAAGACCGTCGCCAAGCCCAACAGTTGTGGTCGTCTTGCCTTCGCCAGCTGGCGTCGGGGAAATAGCGGTAACAAGGATCAACTTGCCATCTGGCTTGTCTGCCAATGTAGACATGAATTCGACGCTGAGCTTCGCCTTGTCATTGCCATACAGCTTCAAGGAGTCAGCTGGAATACCCAGCTTGCTGCCAATATCAGTTATCGGCGCCATCGTTGCTTCGCGCGCTATTTCTATATCACTCTTAGCCATTTTAAAATCTCTTATAGTAGGTAAACGTGGTTATTCTTGTGTAGTTAATTTAGTGTGCTTGTAAATTTGTAAGTGCTTATGTGCAACGCCTATAGAGCGCAGCGAGTATATTTTCGAAACCTGCAGGCAGCTGTTCCAATGGCGACACAAATCGTTGAATGTACACGGTACAAAGTCTAAGTTCGCTATAGTTGAGAGAAACATCCCATTTTCTTTATTCATTGAGGCTTTCCAAGACAACGAGCCGTAACGGTAGCCGAAATCAAGCCCGTATCCCCTTCCATGTCCGGGATGTCAATGCGCTCTTCATCTACTGTCATATCATAAGCTTCGCCACCATTCGCTGTTGCTTTCAGTCGCGCGTCCTCTTCGGCCATAGCATGCGCTAAGGCTAGCGCTTCGCTTGGCCCTTCAACCTCAGTCAGGGCGGTGGCTCCGCGCACGTTGTACCCCCCTTTTTCAAGTGCGGTGATACTGACCTGTGCATTTATACGAATTAAACTGGTGGCTGCGCCGATTGCATTTGCCACCTCACTGCCTTTAGGAATTAGTGTTTCAACACCCAGCCGCCTACCTACCTCTGGATAAAAAACCGGTGCGGGGCCGCCAACGGCCACCAAAGGAATGCCTGGAATTAAACTCACGCCTAAATCAGCTAATTGGGAGCGCCCCTCAGCTATACAGCTGACGAATGGATCATCGCTGGCGAACTTCCTACCCGAGAGTGTTTCTATTATTACGTGCGCACTTTTACTGACCGTTGCATCAAAAACTTCCTGAGCGAAGACAGTTGTTTCGGCTTGTTTTTTAGATTCGTCAAAAGAAATTTTTCCATGTGAGCGCCCAATCATCAAGCACACTATTTCGGCGATTTCTTTGGACCACTGATCTTGATAGCCAAGCACATGAGCCGCGTCGCTGGGAGTGAAACCAGCCAGCATTAATATGCCTCGGTTCACAAGTCGTTTGACTCGATGGCGATCGGAAACAGAGTCCACTATGTCCGACCATGCGATCGGCTCTTCTCCAATCTCTGCCAAAAATGCGAGGTCAGCTTCACTAAGATCGCGCGGGGTTGCATCTCGATCAAAGCCTTCTGGACGAAACAGAAACATGGTGGCCATTCCTAGCCCCATTCCTGCGCGCATAGAACGTTCCAGTGCAATTTTAACCGAAGGCCATCGCGAACCTATTAGCGAGGCGGGAACTACTCGATTTGGCTTTAATATAACGTCTTCTTTATAATCAATCTCAATAGCGCTATCGCCGCCAAGACCAATGGTTTGCATATCTATTGCGCGCACCATGGTTTGATGCTCACCAATGGTAGCGCCATCTTCATTCAAGGTTGGCCAACCATTTTTGACAACCGCTACATCAGTCGTTGTGCCGCCAATATCAGACACCACAAAATCTTTAAGTCCAGAAATAAAGTTGGCGCCAATAACGCTTGCTGCCGGGCCCGAAAGAATGGTTTCAATAGGTGCCGCTGCTATAGCATCAGCGCTTGCTATCGACCCATCGCCTTTAACGATCATCAACGGCGCGCTGATACCTTTGTTAAACATAGCCTGCTCTACAGACTTAATTAAACCGACAATAAGTGCGATTATTCGAGCATTAAAAGCAGCCGTTAATGCACGTCGTGGACCATTTAGTGACTCGGACAAATCGCAGGACGCCGTCACCGGTAGACCGGTAACTTCAAGAATTACTTCCTGAGCGCGACGCTCGTGAGCGCCATTTCGTACTGAATACATAGACGCAACGGCATATGCGTCAACGAGTGTGGAGTGGTGCTCCAGCTGCTCACGCAACGAGGCTTCATCGAGTGGCCCAGCCTGGTTACCATCATAAAGATGGCCTCCGTCTACGCGCAAAACATGCGCAGTAGGAATGGCTTCGGCAATCTTGGTACGCGCCACCATGTCGTTATCAAATCCGATCAACACAACGCCGATGGCAGATCCCTTACCTTCCACCAGAGCATTGGTTGCCAGCGTGGTTGAAAGGGATACCAAGGATATATCGGCTGAGGATACTTGGCCAACCGCCTCGTCTAGCACCTTCGCTAATGATGAAATAACGCCAATGCCTAGGTCACCGGTGGTTGTTACTGACTTTGCACTCGCCAACAGACATTGTTTTTCAGTATCAACAATAACCGCGTCGGTGTAAGTTCCACCGGTATCAATTCCGATATTGAACACGTCTTAGTCTCGTCGTCTTCTACGTCGCCTACCACCCTCTCTCTCTGCGCTCACGGGTGTGGCTTTTGCAACGGGCCTATTTACAACTGAAAAGAGGTTTGGAAAATCGTCTGTTTTATGTGGAAACGCCATAGCGCCAACAAAGTGTTCCTGGAACTTAGGCTCTACGGCCGTTTCAATTTTCTCTATGCGATCAACTAGGTCTTCTATCGTGCGTCGCGCTTGCTTATTTAACAGCGCAATTCGCGCACCAGTGCCTGCAGCGTTGCCTGCGGAGGCAACTTTTTCCAAGGGGCAATCAGGAATCAATCCCAGAACCATCGCATGCTTGACGTCAATATGGCTACCAAAGGCACCGGCTAAACGAATACGATCAATTTGAGTAATCTCTAACTTTTCCATTAAGAGTTTTACACCGGCGTATAAAGCCGCCTTCGCGAGCTGAATTTGACGCACATCATTTTGTGTCACCGAAATTACACGGTCGTCTTCGCCACTACCATCGTCGTACAAAACGTAAGACCAGGTCCGATCATTGGGAATTACTCGAGCCGACTGGTGCTCTTCTTTACCAGCAAGGTCACCATCAATAACACCGTCTTCAGAAATTATTCCAGCAAGATACATCTCGGCAACTACCTCGATAATGCCAGACCCACATATTCCATTAACACCGAGCTTCTCAGCATGTTTTGCAAAACCCTCTTCATTAGACCAAAGCTCAGATCCTATGATACTAAATCGCGGTTCCTTACTAACAGGATCAATACGAACACGTTCTATAGCGCCTGGGGCAGCTCTCTGTCCCGAGCTGATCTGTGCTCCTTCAAAAGCAGGACCAGTAGGGCTGGAACAGGCTAACAATCTATCTTTGTTACCCAAAACAATTTCGGCATTGGTACCAACGTCAACCAACAAAGTGATTTCATCGAGCAACTGCGGCTCTTCAGAAAGCACCATTGCAGCAGCATCAGCACCTACATGGCCAGCGATACATGGCAAGACGTAGGCCCGACCACCTGGATGAATCTCTAAGTCCAACTCACTGGCGTGAATATCCAGGGCATCATCAGTCGCTAGCGCAAAGGGCGCGCCGCCCAACTCCAACGGGCTTATACCTAGCAGTATATGATGCATGACCGGATTGCCGACCAGTGTTAGCTCCAGTATCTCATTGCGCGCCGTATCGCTCTCCTCGGTTATCTGACCGATAAGCGCGTTCAAACCTTCGCGCACAACATTTGTCATAGCCTCGGCGCCTTCTGGATGCATCATTACATACGAGACGCGGCTCATGAGGTCTTCGCCGAAACGAATCTGGGGGTTCATCATGCTGCCAGAGTGAACAACTTCGCCCGTTAACAAATTACACAAGTGTGCCGCTACCGTAGTAGACCCTACATCGACAGCCAGTCCGAAGGCACGCTCACGCAAACCTGGCCATAAGGCGATTATTTGAGTCTGTCGATACACCGCAGTAGTAACCGACCACTTTCCTTCACGAAGCGTCGGCTGCAAGGTTTTGAGTAAAGCAAAGTCGCAGCTCAGCCCAGTAAGCTGCCACTCGCGCTCGAGCGCTTCTTTAAGGCGCTGAAAATCACCTTTAGGCTCGTGCATATCGGCTTCAGCAACTTCAACGTAGTGCAAACAAACGGCCGCGTCTAAAACGATATCTCGAAGGTCAGCGTCTTTTCGAACAATTTGCTTATGTACCTGACTGTCTGGCGGCACATCAACGACTAAATCACCCTGTATCAACGATTGGCAACTGAGCCTGCGTCCTTTTCGCAGCTTCGACCGCCGCTCTTCAAAGCTCCGTTCGGTATCGGTAAAATCATTAAGATGATCGAGGCTGGAGGTAAGACCGTGTTTTTGGAACTGCCCTTCGGAACATTCAATCTGACAGCGACCGCACAAACCACGGCCTCCGCAAATTGAGTCAATATCAACACCAAGATTCTGTGCCGCTTGCAAAACGGGTGTTCCCAACGCGAAGTTGCCACGCCGGCCTGATGGCATGAAAACTACTTTGGCTGTGTGCTCTGAGCTATTCATAGACTTCTTCAGTGACTACTTCTTCAATGACCATATCTTCCATTATTGGAATAAAGAGACGACTAACCGCGGCTGCGTCTTCTGCTTGAACGGCCACCACGTGCGCCGCTTTGATCTTCGGTCAATGGCTCACGATATTTTTTAATCCACTTTGAACAGTCCGGATCCCGTCCCATCATTACGTCAGCTCCAAGAACGGCTTGCATAACCTCAGCATGCAGTGGGCTGGTAATTGCAGAGGTCATACCTGAAGAGATCGCCATTGTGAGAAACGCACTATTAATGCCATTACGATTAGGCAGCCCGAAGCTTACGTTCGACGCCCCACAGGTAGTGTTAACCTTTAGTTCGTTGTGCAAACGACGGACTAGGTCCATGACTTGCACGCCCGATGTGTTAATAGCACCGATGGGCATAACCAACGGGTCAACGACAACTCGGTCACGCGAAATACCATAATCGGCAGCACGTTCTACAATTTTCTTTGCCACGTCGTAGCGAACATTGGGGTCTTGGGAAATTCCAGTCTCGTCATTTGAAATTGCAACCACCGAAGCTTCGTATTTCGCCACCAACGGTAGTACACGATCCAAACTCTCGTCTTCACCCGTCACTGAATTTACTAGTGCTCGTCCCTGATACACAGAAAGCCCGCTTTCTAATGCCTCGATGATAGAAGAGTCTATACACAGTGGAACGTCGGTGATTGACTGAACCAGTTGTATCACCTCGGCAAGAATTCGAGGCTCGTCCGCAAGTGGAATACCGGCATTGATATCTAGCATTTGAGCACCAGCTTCAACTTGCGCAAGTGCATCTGCTTCCACACGACTGTAGTCACCGACCTTCATTTCTTCTGCTAATATTTTTCGGCCAGTAGGATTGATACGTTCGCCAATTATTGTGAAACGTTCGTCAAAGCCAATTCTGACTTCTTTCGAAGGCGATGTGATTATAGTGGTTGTCATAAAATTTCCTGCTGGGTGTTTTTAAGATTAATCTGATAGATGTCGATAATTTTCTAGAACATCTGCATTAAACCGCGCTATGCAACGGAAAGATCCGTAGGTTCATATAACCGTGGATGCCACGGAGTACGTCCCGCCAGAACTCCGGATCGCTCTACTATTTCAGGCACATTATGCTCTTGGCGGTACGCCATGATATGCACACCGTGCACACCCTCTATTTCCTTTACTTCGTTGATGATATCGACGCATAGCTGAACACCCTCTTTAGCTTGGTCTTCGGCTCCTTTTAAGCGTTTAATCACAGCGTCAGGAATATGCACGCCGGCTACATTGGAACGTATCCATTCGGCTGTTCGTGCTGAGGCTAAAGGCCCCACTCCAACAAGAATAAACACCTTTTCATGCAGGCCCATGTCACGGACTTTGTTCATATACGTTTTGAACATTTCAACATCAAAACAGTATTGAGTTTGAATAAACTGGGCACCCGCCTCTATTTTTTTCGCTAAACGAAAAGGTCTGTAATCAAATGGAGGGGCAAATGGATTCGCAGCACCACCAAGAAACATATGCGGAGGGTGAGTCAGCTTGCGACCGCTAAGAAAGCGGCTCTCATCGCGCATCGTTCTTATCATTGACAGCGACGACATGCAGTCAAGATCGAACACGGGTTTGGCATCCGGGTGATCGCCACATTGAACGCCATCACCACTCAGGCACAACACATTGGTCACACCCATTGCTGCGGCGCCCAAAACATCACCCTGGATGGCTATTCGGTTTCTATCGCGACCTGATATTTGAAGAACCATTGCATAACCCTTACGAGTTAGCAGTGAACACATACCCACACTCGACATATGGCAATGCGCGCCAGACCCATCGGTGGCATTCATGGCGTCTACATAACCATCAAAAATTTCAGCTCGTTCGTATACTTCAGCCGGATCGGCCGAGTCAGGTGGAGCAATTTCTGTTGTTACTGCGAAATGTCCTGCCCGCAAGACACGTTCTAGACGACCTGGCGATACATGCCCCGGAAGAATTGGCAGGGCATAGCCTGGAGGTGGCTCATCATCATAGATCGGAGAGCTTGGTACTTTGTTCATACTTATCGAGTTCGTGGTAAAAGGACTAAGTAATAGAATTAATCGCTATAACGCATTTATTCGTTGTTCAACTGCACGTAGCCAGGCGGACTTGCCTTTAAGACGAGAGTCCAACGGCGGCTGTATGATTTGAATGGCTTGGTCGTTTACAGGCAGGTTTTGTGTACCCTCCCAGGCAACAACCCATACACAATCCATCTCTGGCGTCACTTCGCACTTGCCATTGCTACGTACGCCGCCGCAGGGACCATTACGAATTGTCTTTGGGCAATTCATTGGGCAGGACATTCCAGTGGACCCTAAGGTGCATTGGCCGCAAGACTGTGAGTCGAACAACAGACTTTTAACGGGTTTTTCAATCGCAATTAGAATGCGATCTACGCGTTGCATGCCAATCTTTTCGAATAAAGGGTACAAACGGACCAACAAAGACTCCACGCCTTCGTAGACCGCGTGCATAAGCTTCGAGTGTCGAGCAGACCATTTTCTAGCTCGGTACATCGTCCCTCCCGGTTGCCACCGCAACGCCGCCATTCTTGACCATTTCATCCAAAACGGAATCTGGAAACTCGGCCTCAACCTTCGCCATTTCTTCCTGTGCACAAGCATCAAGGTCGCCGTCACACTCTATGGGGGTCATCTCTTGACGCCACTGTTGTACATAAGAATCGGTATCACCCATGCCAGCGCGCATTGCAGCGCGGTCCACTGCCTCATGAAACCGTGCCGCGAACAGCGCCTTTCCTTTAGTGCGCCCGCGTTTTATATTTATTTGGGTAGGAATATCCCGCCAAAATACTGTAATTTTCTGAGCCCCGGATCGAGCCATAGTTACGCCCTACTCTATAATGTGTGCTGTTAGCCTTTCGCTATTAACGATTCAAGACTGGTTTGTAGCTCACCGTAACCGGTGCGCTGGTATACATACTCAAGCTTTAATCTGTCAGCTGCTGCTTGCGCCTGCTTCTGTAAGTCCTGATCATCGGTTTGCGCGAGATAAACAAGGCGTCGATAGTTCGCGAAGTACATCTCTTCCAATTCAGGATGCTTATCAATCTTCAAGCCACGAATCATTAGCCGATCAAAATGACGGGTTAAGAAATCAGTCAGGTACAACGTACCCGGCTCTTGATCAGCCAATTCCAGAAAGTCTTGTTGCCCAGAAAAAAAAGAATAGCAGTGCGGACCAGGCAATCTCTCCAGGCCATACTCAGCTATTATTTTGTCGATTTCACCACCTGTTCCACAGTCTGCATAACCGACAAAGATTTGATCGTATTCATCACGATATTTACTTATCGCTTCACGCAATCGATCAGGAATCCATTCTGGGCGGTTATGCAACTCCGCTGGCAGGCACTGCAGTTTTAGATGCGACCAGCCATTCGATTTTTTTATTTGCTCTATTTCTTTAGCTATCGCGCCGCAGGCGATAATAAGAGTGTCTTGAGGCTTCTGAGCTGGATCGGCCATGGTCAAGATCTTTCGGAGTAGCCTATGGCGAGTCAGACGAGCAACATCCGCGTCACGCGGACTGCTTCGTCTTCACCATAGCCAAACCCACGCTGGCTGCCGTTGCAGCATCTCGGCAATAGGCATCTGCGCCGACGGCTTCGCCGAACTCTTCGTTCAACGGCGCGCCGCCAACTAATACAATAAAGTCGTCGCGCATGCCCTTCTCTTTCAAGGTGTCAATCACTACCTTCATATATGGCATCGTCGTGGTTAACAATGCAGACATGCCTAACACATCAGGCTTGTGTTCTTCGAGAGCATCGAGGTAGGAATCAACATCATTATTGATTCCAAGATCAACAACCTCAAAGCCGTTGCCCTCCATCATCATGGTAACCAGGTTCTTACCGATATCATGAATATCACCTTTGACAGTACCGATGACCATTTTGCCGATTGGCTTTGCGCCAGTTTCAGCAAGTAACGGCCGTAGAATACCCATTCCGCCTTTCATCGCGTTTGCCGAAAGCAACACTTCAGGCACAAACAATATTCCATCGCGAAAATCGATACCAACAATTCGCATACCTTCAACTAGCGCATCTGCCAGCACCTTTTCCGGGCCCCAGCCTCTTGCTAGCAAGATGTTGGTACCTTCCATGATTTCATCTCGCATGCCATCATAAAGGTCGTCATGCATTTGTTCGACTAACTCGTCATCCGATAATTCTTCAAGATTGAGTTCTTCTTCGTCGTGGCCATCTTGTTCTGACATGGATTGATCCTCTTCTTATGATTGAGCTTAAGCAGCTCAGCCGATATTCTAGTAGTAAGTATCTAGTATTCTTTATCTGGAAACGCTGACTTTCGTTGGTCGATAAATGCAATCAAAGCTTCATCTATAGCGGGGTCTAGTGCCGGCGCTTGGTAGTCCGACAACGCCGCTTTCCAGCGTTTATTCGCCAACTGCGCGCAATCAAGCGCCCCGTCTTCTTCCCATTGTTCAAAACTGTTATTGTCGGCTAAAGTCGAACGATAGAAAGCAGTCTCGAAATTTGCTTGCGTGTGTTCGGTGCCGAGGAAATGATTGCCCGGTTCAATCTCACGGAATGCACTCATCGCCTGGCCATTCTCAGACATATCCGGACCTCGAAGCAATACACCAAGCATGTTAGCCTGATCAGCATCCATCATGAATTTTTCATAGCTCATGACCAAGCCGCCTTCAAGCCAGCCGGCCGTATGCAGCATAAAATTAACGCCAGCGAGAGCCGCTGTCTGTAAAGTGTTAGCCGCTTCATAGGCAGCTTGCGCATCGGGCAACTTCGAGGCGCACAAACCACCACCGCTCCTAAATGGTACACCTAGGCGACGCGCTAGTGCAGCGGCAATGTAAAGAATCATGCTGGGCTCAGGCACACCAAAGGTGGGCGCTCCGGACTGCATGGACACCGCGCTTGCAAATGTACCAAATACAACGGGGGCACCCGGGCGAACCATTTGAGCAAAGGCCATACCAGCCATTGCCTCTGCCAATATTTGAGTGGATGTTCCGGCAACTGTCACCGGCGACATTGCGCCGGCAAGAATAAACGGCGATATTACAGTAGCCTGCATATTGCGCGCATACACCTTAAGCGCACCTAACATCGTATCGTCAAACGTCATCGGTGAATTGGCGTTTATAAGGCTGGTGCAGACTGTGTTGTTTTCAACGAACTCATCGCCGAACACAATCTTAGCCATATCAACTGTGTCCTGGGCTCGCTCTGGCGCGGTCACCGAACCCATAAATGGCTTGTCGCTGTATTTTATATGGCTATACACCATATCAAAGTGACGTTTGTTCACTGGAAGATCGACCGGCTCGCACACTGTGCCGCCTGAATGCTGCAGGCCATCGCTTAAGTAAGCCAATTTTACGAAGTTACGGAAATCTTCAATCGATGCGTAGCGTCGACCTTTATCGAGATCTCTCACAAAGGGAGAACCGTAGGCCGGCACCATAACTGTGCGGCGGCCACCAATGATTGTACTTTTGGCGGGGTTACGAGCGTGCTGGGTGTATTCAGAGGGTGCAGACGCTTGAATTATGCTGCGACAAAGGCCACGTGGAAAACGAACACGTTCACCCTGAACGTCGGCGCCACCGGCTTTAAGAATATCGAGCGCTTCCTGGTCGTCGCGAAAATCGATACCTATTTCTTCTAATAAGGTATCAGCATTATGTTCAATTAAGGCCAATCCCGACTCATCGAGCATTTCGTAGTAAGGTATATTGCGATCGATGTAGGGCAAGTAATTGGTTTGATTGCCCTGCCGCGAAGCTTGTTTACCGCTTCGTCCACCCGCTTTTCTTCGACTACGTCTTTCGCTCATAGGGCACAATTCCAAAACGCTGGCAAATCACTGTCAGCGGCAATAAAACAGCCACGCACAGGCTACTACTAAGGTCGCCCAGCGACCAAAAAACGAAATATAGTGAGTGTTTACCCCGTGGTCAAATCACTTATTTTCTTTTAGCAAATGAATTATTTCGATATAAAGCCTCAGTTATAGCAATTTGCTTGGTATTAGCCGCTCGCGCTCTGCGACTGAAATCATGAATTAGTATGCGCCCTAACAAAGGCTTGCATATGGAAAGCCGCATGCTCTGGGTGATACTGATACTCCTGAGCCACTGGACAGGCACGCCTAGCGAGGCAACCCCGCTTATTACACTCTGCGTCAGGTTTACTCTTCAGATATGAAGCACACTTATCAACATCGTAGTGTCCTGGCGAAAATGCCTCAACAGGGCAAGCGCGCAAGCAAGGTTGTGAATAACATGTATCGCAACGGGATATAGCACGAGGGCGGGTAGTGTCTGACAAACCATATTCAACGTTGCTCGCAACCAAGGCAAATCGGTAAGCATGCCAAAGACCGTATTCTTTATGAATATGCACCCCTAGTTGAGATGTCGCTGATAAGCCTGCCCGCTCAGCCCAGCTCAAAAACGGCCAATATGGCGGCCCCTCGGACGGAAAGAGCACTGAGCAACCGTGTTGTTCGGCAATAGACTCCCCTACTCTTTTGCTCCATCGATCTAAACTGTGCTGCTTGCCGTCAAGGCATTCATTTGAACAGCTGAAACCAGGCCAAAATGTTGACCCAAAAGACCCTACTAAAATGATCGACGCTGGTTCGCGTAGGCCTAACCCTGCCAACTCGCTTCCTTCTGCTCGTACAACGGCCAACATATCCAAACCGAATACCTGAACTCGCTTACGTATATTTTGAAGCAGATCGCTTGTACTTGTCATGGTGTACGCTTGCTACTTTAATTGAGTGACTATTGACTGGCACAACACTGTTAGCCGCATGCCGCATGCATTGTAAATTCAGTGGTGATGGTAGACCTAAGTCTATGTCACAAGCAATGAGTGCGATCGAATCATGATTTACAATCACGAATACGAAGTAAATAAGCACACAAATACAACAAACAAGCTCACATACCCCCAATTTAAAGGCCCTGACCCCTTTAGTAAGTCGATAACGGTCGGCAAGGCCGCCGAATGCGACACCAAAGTCCCCGTATGCGACGGTTTTACAATGGCTTACTTTTTTACCCTTTGAATATCCTTGATAAGTCTTTACCATGCACGCGACCTAGAAACCTAATACTCATAAATTCTAGATCATTGTTACCTTTGGCTCCCAATGCAAGAAAAGTTAGCTGAGATAGCAAGCAGGTCGCGAACAATTCGCGAACTTGATAAAGCGCCATGTGCGATTTGCATGTCTCGATATCTAACTAATTATATAAATTAACGAGGAATACCCTATGTTTGAACGAAGCAAACTTAGCGCGGCAGTGGCTTCTGCCTTGGCAGTAAGTATATCTGCCGGCACAGCCCAGGCGCAGATGCTCGAAGAAATTATTGTAACGGCTACAAAGCGTGCAGAAAGCATGCAAGACGTACCTATTTCAATTCAAGCACTGGGCGGCGAAAGCTTGAAAGAGCTTCGCGTAGAGACCTTCGATCGCTACGTAGCTTACTTACCCAACGTGGTGAATGCAGGTAACGGACCAGGCAAGAAAGAAATTTACATTCGTGGTACAGCCACAGAGCAATCGTCGGTAACGGTTGGTCCCGCTCAGGGATCAGCGCCGGGTGTTGCACTCTACTTAGACGAAATGCCTGTTTCCTTCGGCGCACGTAACCTTGATATATACGCTGCTGATTTAGAAAGAATAGAAGTGTTGGCTGGACCACAAGGCACCTTGTTTGGCGCCAGCTCGCAGTCGGGTACTGTTCGCCTAATTACAAACAAGCCTTCGGTTGAAGGATTTGATGCAGGTTTTAACTCCAAGTTCTCTAGTACTTCAGGCGGCGGCGAAAGCGCTGCAGCCGATGTCTTTGTTAACATCCCTCTGTCCGATAAGTTGGCTGTGAGAGCAACTATATACAGTGACAACCAAGGCGGCTGGATAGACAACGTTCCATCAACCTTTACACCTAGTGGCGCAGTTGTTGACCGCAACAGTCTTGGCTTCGGCCCCGCGCTCACCGGCGCTGACTCAGTGGCGACCGCTAGAAACGACACCATAGCGTCTGACGATTGGAATGATGCGTCTTATCGCGGTGTTCGTTTAGGCCTTAAGTACGATATCAATGATGATTGGGATATCTTGGTCCAACACACTGAACAAACCCTTGATGTTGATGGCAGCTTCCTGTCTGATCCAAGCTTGGGTGGCGATTCGAACGCAGCGAAGTTCATTCCTGAAACAAACAAAGATGAGTTTGGCCTAACGACGTGGACTTTAAATGGTCGTGTAGCAAACCTTGACATCGTTTATACCGGGGGATTCCTCGACAGAGACGTAAGCAATAACATCGATTACACCCACTACAACAATGGTGGTGGTTACATAACTTATTACCTGTGTAGCGGTAACGTTTACGATGCGACAGACGTTAACAACTGTTTCGACCCGACTAAGCAGTATGCTGAAACAACAACTAATGAGAGAACCACGCACGAATTCAGAATTTCAACAGATCCTGATAACCGTTGGAGAGCAATTGGTGGCCTTTACTACAACGATGTTGAAACCACGCACATTGGTGAATTCCAATATCTATCAACTAACGCAGCTTTTGAAGAGCAAACCAACAGCTATTACAACGATAATCGTGGCGACGGCTTTTTATTGGGCAACACTACCATTCCCAATACTTCGGGCACGGTATCAGTAGGCCCAAGAAGTCCCGCTACCGTCTTCTTCAACGATTTCACTCGAACAGAAGATGAATTTGCAATTTTTGGTGAGTTTGCATTCGATTTCACTGACACAGTAAGTGCACGCGTAAGTGGCCGCTATTACAAGCTGACATCAGAATTGGAAGGCGCTTCGAACTTCTCGTTTGGCTGTCGATACGGCGCGGGCGGTTTCGGCAACTCTGACATAACAGCTGACGGCCGTTGCGATGGAACTGGTTTCAGCAACGACGTAACACAGCGACTGGAATTGTTAGGTCAAGCAAACGCGACTGGCGATCTAGCTCCAATACTGGCGGCAACGTCCCCGAACGGCGGACGTGATTTCTTCCGTGGTGGCGGTGGCGCATTCCCAGGCTCTAACCAGGCGATTGCTGATGCAATCACTAGTGGCGGACTGGACATCAGTAACATCGAAACTGATGGCTCTACTGAAGAAGATGACATCATCGTAAAGGCCACTATCGACTGGCGTGTAACCGACGACATCATGTTGTTTGGTACATATTCTGAAGGCTACCGACCTGCCACTCAGAACCGTAATGCTGGCAGACTAGCCGCCAACCAGACTGGTGTTTATCTCGGTTACAGAGTACCTACAGTGGCACTGACTGACACATTGACCAACTTTGAATTTGGCATGAAAGGTGAATTTCTTGAAGGCGCTCTTCGCTTGAACGCGACCCTGTTCTTCTCAGAAATTGATAACCTGCAGGTGTCACGCTTCGACCCATCAAACGTAGCGTTCTTGGTATTCATGGAGAACATTGGCGACGCAGAGATCACTGGTCTTGATGCTGACTTCCAGTGGGCTGCCACTGAAAACCTGACCATCACCGGTGCTTTTAGCATTCTGGATACTGAGTTGACTCGCTTAAACCCACAGCTTGATGGCGTAGCGGTTCCGGTTGGTAGCGAGCTGCCACTAAGTTCTGACTTCTCTGGCAACATACGCGCTCGATACGACTTTCCACTAACCGCGCTTGGCGGTGACGGCTATGTTTCTGTTGGTGTTAACTATAAGGGCGACAGTGCTGCGGGGATCGTAGGAAGTGCTGCATTCCTTGAAGATACGTTGCTGTTAGCAACAGGTCGAAGCTCAGGACTGGAAATCCAGAACGAAGGTGGCAATTTTGGTACTGTTGACCTTTCAACGGGTGGCTTACCATCCAACTCGCGTTACGTGAACCCTGCGTCTACTACAATTAACCTCTCCGCCGGTGTCAACAAAGATTCCTGGACAGCTGAATTGTTCGTAGACAATGTTGGTGACGAGGAAGCTACCTTTGTACAAACTGCTGGTAAGTTCACGCCTGAGGTAACTAATCAGCGACCACGCACAGTTGGCTTACGTGTTTCATACGACTTTGAATAAAAACTGAGTTGTAGGATACTAGGGAGAGGACAGGTTCCGCTCTCTAGTCAACATGCCAGACTCTGGTAAGTAAATACAAGAAAGGCGAGCTTCGGGCTCGTCTTTTTTGCTTTAGCTTATACCTTATTACCACTCCTACTCGATGTTGCGATCTCCAACTATGACTGAACACCAAACGCCCTCCTCACAAGAAGACAAATTAGCTCTCGCAAGAGAGTTACTCGGTAAGAAACAGTTTAGTGAGTCGGACGCGATAACCAGTGAACTGCTGGCTGAGGACCCTCAAAATATTGACGCCGCCTATGTGCGAGCCGTTTCGATGCGTTTACAGAAAAAATCGAACTCCAGTCTTGAACTACTTGAACAAGTACTCCAAGACAAACCCGACTATGGCCGCGCCTTTCAAGAACGCGGATTCAACTACTTAACTCTGAGAGATGTTGCCCAGGCAGGCACAGCATTTGAACGTGCAGTGGCCCTTGATCCGTCATTGCTTGCGAGCTGGAAGTCTTTAACCGGGTTATACAAGAAGGTTGGAAACAACTCACAAACTGAAAAAGCCCAAGAACAAGTGTCCTTTCTTGAGAAACTGCCAACTGAGCTACTAACTGTTATCAGCTATATTTCTGAAGGCAAACTTAACGACGCTGAAAGACTGTGCAAATACTATCTTCGCTCAGACAAGCTTAATGTAGAGGGCATGCGCCTATTAGCCGAGATCGCAACAAGGCAGAAAGTACTAGATGATGCAGAGTTTCTGCTAGAGACTTGCATAGAGTTAGAACCTGATCATTTGAACGCCCAAATTCAGTTCATAAATATTCTTCTTAGAGTTCAGAAGTTCAGCAAGGCGTATCAGTACGCAACCGCATTGCTAGAAAAACATCCAGAAGATCGAGCTCTTGTATTGGCACTGTATGCCTCTGCTTGCACCGGTGTTGGTGAAAACAACAAAGCTATCAGTTGTTACCAAGAGCTCATCAGGGAAACACCAGACAACCATTTTTATCAAGTGTCGCTTGCCCATGTCTACAAGTCTGATGGCGATTTTGCGCGTGCTGTAGAGCACTATCAGAAAGCCTACACCATCAGAGCCGATTATGGCGACGCCTATTGGAGTTTAGCCAACACAAAGACCTATAAGTTCAGCGACGCAGAAATCGCGCAGATGACGGGTGAGGAACAAAAAGAAAGCACAAGTCCTGACGATAAAACCCAGCTCTGTTTCGCATTAGGTAAAGCAATGGAGGACAGCAGTAACTTTGAGCAATCATTTCAGTTTTATGAAAGGGGTAATGCACTAAAGCTCTCAAGCGTGAAACATAATGCAGTGCAACTGCAGCGGCGAATAGACTCTCAAATTGAGACCTGTACGAAATCACTATTTGAGCAAAGAAAAGACTGTGGATTTGACGATGAATCGCCAATATTCATCGTAGGCCTTCCTCGCGCGGGCTCTACCCTGATTGAACAGATTCTCTCCTCACACTCCTTGGTGGATGGCACCATGGAGCTACACAACATCCTGAACCTGGCAAAACGCTTACGTGGTCGAGATGAAAGCCCCGGGAGTATGCCGAACTATCCGAAAATTCTGACCGAGCTAGACAGCGATTACTTCCGTCGCTTTGGCCAACAGTTCATAAATGACACTGCAGCATACAGGGAAAGTGGAACTTACTTTACAGATAAAATGCCCAATAACTTTTTTCATGTGGGACTTATAAAATTGATTCTCCCAAATGCCAAAGTAATAGACGCTCGGCGAAACCCAATGGCCTGTTGCTTCAGTGGATTCAAACAATTGTTTGGCGAAGGCCAGGAGTTTTCTTACGGCCTGGAAGAAATCGGTAATTACTATCGTCAGTACGTTAAGCTGATGCAACATTGGGACGAGGAATTGCCCGGTTTTGTATTGCGAGTAAATCATGAGGATGTAGTTGCTAATCTTGAAACAGAAGTTCGACGGATCCTCGATTATTGTGGTCTCCCTTTCGAACAAGCATGTTTGGATTACCATAAGACTGAAAGGAATGTTCGAACGCCTAGTTCTGAACAAGTTCGCCAACCTATCTATACCAGCGGTTTAGATCAATGGCGTAATTTCGAACCCTTTTTGGAGCCATTAAAACAGGCCTTGGGCTCGGATATTCTGCAGAGTTACTCCATTGATTAAGCGACCCACATGCGCGCCTTGATAAGAATAGAATCTTGATTATTTCTCATCAGCACAAGTTTATTTTTTTCGCGGTTCCGAAAACCGCGACGCATTCGGTGCGAGAATTGCTTAGAATGCATATGGGCTCTAGCGACTGGGAGCAGCAAGCTCTTTATGGCAAGCAGGCTCTGCCGATTCCGGCGCTAGCCAAGCTTATTCACGGTCATATCAGTGTGCAGGAAATCAAACCCCATTTGGACGCGGCGGCCTGGCAGAATTATGTCAAATTTGGTTTTGTGAGAAACCCTTACGATCGATTTATATCGGTTTGTTTTTTTCTTAACAGAAACAATGAACAGTTTGCAGGCCAGGCCTTGAGTTGGATGAAAGCTGCCCTAAGTCGCGACCAATTTCGTCAGCGAATTCTGGTTAGGCCACAATACCAGCAACTTATTGATCACAACGGCGATATAGCACTCGACTATGTCGCCAGGTACGAGAGTATTGACAAATCGCTGGTGGAGCTATCCGAATTACTGAAGCTGCCCTTCTCAGCCTTGCCAACTAAAAACAGTTCAGAGCATGGCGCCTACACTGCCTATTATGATGATGAGTTACGCGAGATGGTCAGCGAGTTCTATCAGGACGATTTCAAAATGTTCAACTACAGCTATAACTACAAAAGCGAGTAAGTTGAAGCGGCATCAATCACCCTGATTCAAAAAATCATCGCTCAACTCTTTATTCAGGGCCGCTCTCAGTATTCGCTGCATAATGATCGGATTTACGCCAAGCTTATTGCTATTAGTCACGAGTGCGCGCATTTCCGGATGCATTTTTGATTTGGCTGTCTCTAATACCGATTGATACAGCGGCCAGCCAGATTTATGGTAGCCATGTAAAAGCCATACCTCTCTCCAATCCTTACATAAATCCAATAATAGAGTTTTGTAATGAAGAACAATTCTTTTGTCGTTCGCCGGGTTGGCCTCAAAATCTGCGATCAAACCTTGTGCTAAAGCGTCCATTTCTCCTGGCGCCATTACTGGCGCGGAATTGAAACGCTCTGTACTAATGTCGACTTTCGCTCCTGGCTTATACGGTAACGTTTGAGGCTGTCGAATGTCGCTGCCCTCTTCTTGAGCCTGTCTAACCATGCCCCAAAACCTGGAAGAACCAGCGGTGTCTAACACCAAATGAGTACGATCGAAGTCACTGCTATTGATGACATTGTGATGTCTCCAGGAATCGAAAATCCAACACTCTCCAGCTTGCATATGCACTTGCTCATCACCACAATAAAACAGCACTTCGGGAAAGGTAACAATCGGGATGTGAATGCGTACTCGTGTGTACCAATGATAATTGAAGTCGACATGGCGACTTACTTCACTGCCGGCGGCCAACTTCATCAGACGTGAGCGGCCCAGCACCTCGCCGAAGCTAGCCAACACCTGTTGCAAGTACTCACACCGCTGCAAATGTCTAGTGGCTTGCATATGGCCAGAGAATTCGTTGTTGTCCTTGCCGTCTCGGGCAATTAGAGGGATAGCAGAATTGCCGACAAGACCCGAAGGATGAGCCATCCACTGAGTATCATCTAGGCTCGCGAGTTCATGCTGCAAGCGTTCAACATCAAACTGCAATGGAAGCTTGACGAATGGTTGGGTGAGTTCCATAAGGCTATCCAAATACCAACAAGGAGCAGTGCTCTATGATAGCAGTAGAACCCGATATTCGCGCATTAATAAAGCGAGGCAAACATTGCATGCAGCAGCGTATGAGGGCAAACTTTGTTGCTAAGAAACCCATCTAAAGACGGCCATGAACGGTGAGCGGCAAGATGTGCGACTGTAAACTTAAGTGCTCTAAGCCCTTGCAAATTTAACCGGATTTCATTGTTATGCCGAGAAGAAAGGCAGAGAGCAAAATAACAAAAAGCATACAAAGATCTAAAGCTGAAGTTAGCGCCGCTGGATCAGAGCTTCACCATCTAAATCTGGGGCCTGGAGAAGCTCTCGAAAAAGAATGGCAGGCCGCTGGACTTACTCTGCCCAACTTGCCACAAATGCGTGAATACCGGCTACAGCGAGTCGTAGATCAGCTAAACAAAATGGGCTACGACGGCGCACTACTCTTCGACCCAATGAACATTCGCTACGTCACCGATTCAACCAACATGCAATTGTGGGTAATGCATAACAACTCTCGTTATGTTTGGGTTGGAGCCGACGGCTCGGTTGTACTTTGGGACTACGTTGAGTGCGAGTTTCTCTCCGCACATAACCCTCTGATCAAAGACGTGCGTCCTGCTGTAAACACCATATTTTTTCTGGCAGGTACCCGCTATGCAGAAAAAACTGACGCGTGGGCTGCCGATGTCTATAGCGTTATTGAACGGCACGCTGGCCGCAAACCTCGTATAGCCATCGATCAGTGCTGCTACCTCGGTTATAAAGCATTAGAGGGCTTTGGCGTGAGAATTGAGAGTGGCCAAGAGATGATGGAGTATGCCAGAGCAATAAAATCGCCTGATGAAGTCAATGCTATGAAGTGCGCTGTTCACGCCTGTGAGGCGTCTATGGACGATATGTGGCGCGCCTTCCAGCCAGGTATGACTGAACGAGAGTTATGGTCAATACTCCACGCAGGTAATATCAAGCGTGCGGGCGAATGGATAGAAACACAATTACTATGTTCTGGACCAAGAACCAATCCCTGGATGCAAGAAGCTAGCAGTAGAGTGATTCAAGAAGGCGACGTAGTGGCTTACGATACGGACTTGATCGGCGCCTACGGTATGCTGGTCGACATTTCGCGAAGCTGGGTGGCCGGCAGCGTGTCGCCCTCTCCTTCGCAACAAGCTACTTATGACATGGCACGGCAACAGGTAGAGCTTAACGCCGAATTACTGACAGCTGGTAGGTCATTCAAAGAACTCAGCGATCTAGCCTGGTTCCCTGCAGTAGAAGACTATCGTCACTACGGCATGCTTTATCATGGCGCTGGGCAATGCGATGAATACCCAGAGATTCCGTTTCCGCATAATTGGGAGTCCGCCGGTTTCGACGGCGAGCTTGAGTCGGGGATGGTGTTAACCAGCGAAGCCTACGTTGGACCACGTGCAGGAGGAGAAGGAATTAAGCTGGAACAACAATACTTAGTCACTGAAAATGGGCCTGAACTGCTCAGCCATTATCCAATGGACTTTGTGCGCTAGCGTTTCGATTTCAAGCAAATCAAATACCGACCGTCGAGTTCGAAATAAAAATGGGCCTTATGATGCCCTTTCGATATATGATGCGTGGTTTTGGATTCTGGGAAAATAGCTAAAGTGACTTACGATGGCAGTGGCGATAACAGCAATGATGATGGTGAACCTCAATTTGAGCTTATCCCTCGACTGCAGCTAAACAAGGGCGCCGATCGGCGCTTGCGAAAAGGTCATCTCTGGATTTACTCAAACGAAGTAAATGTGAAAGCCACACCGCTTAAGCTGCTGCAGGCAGGGCAACAAGCTACAGTACTGTGCGATAAGGGCAAGTTTATAGGCATTGCGACAGTTAATCCTAATGGCTTGATTTGCGCGCGGCTTGTAAGTCGCCAGCCAGATCAGTTGTTGGATAAATCGTTGTTGGTGCATAGAATCAAGCAAGCTCTTAGTTTGCGAGAGCGCTTTTACCCCGCCCCTTATTACAGACTGATCTATGGCGACTCGGACCTACTACCTGGACTGGTAGTTGACCGCTTTGACGATATTCTCGTTGTACAAACATCTACAGCCGGAATGGACGCACTAAAGCAAGAATTGCTGGACGCATTGGATAAGTGTCTCAAACCGCGAGGCATCCTGTTTAAGAACGACCATTCCGGCCGAGAGTTAGAGGGCTTGCCTAGCGAACAAGATGCCTACGGTGCAGTACCCGATCGAGTAGAGTTGATTGAGAACGACACTCGGTTTTCTGCGCCTATCAAGGAAGGGCAAAAGACAGGATGGTTTTATGACCATCGTGACAATCGTGCAGTGCTGCAAAATTTGTGCAAAGACAAACGGGTGTTGGATGTTTTCTCGTATCTTGGCGGCTGGGGTATACAAGCTGCAAAAGCCGGCGCCAGTGACGTAATATGCGTAGACTCTTCAGCCCAGGCATTAGACTGGGCGCAGGAAAATGCAGAGCTAAATGGCGTTCAAGATAAGGTCACTATGGTTCAAGGCAAGGCCATACAGGTGCTCAAAAATTTGGTAGAAGCGAAACATCGCTTTGATATTGTGGTGCTCGACCCTCCCGCCTTTATTAAGCGACGCAAAGATCAAAAATCAGGTGAAGCTGCTTATCACCATATCAATGAACTTGGCATGCGATTACTGGGCCGTGATGGATTGCTGGTATCTGCGTCTTGCTCCATGCACCTGCCGCAAGAAACACTCACTGACATAGTGCGCGGCTGCAGCCGAAAGTTAAACAGAAACGCTCAACTGGTTTATCAGGGAGGACAAGGTGCTGACCATCCTGTTCACCCCGCGATTCCAGAAACCGATTATTTGAAAGCAGTATTCAGTCGGGTCTACCACGAGTAAGGTCAGACACTATGGTGCCAGCTCATGTTGCTAAATAGCCGCCATCTGCAACAATAGTAGCTCCGGTGGTAAAGCAGCCCATATCACTGACAAGATAAAGTACTGGCCCGAGTATTTCCTCGCTATCGGCTACCCGCTTTTGCAACGACGCATTTTTAGCGCCGTCTTCAAAGCCTGGTATTGCCGCCGCGGTAACATCAAAAAGATCCGAATGATAACTACCAGGGGCTATGGCGTTAACGCGAATATTTTTGCTAGCCCACTCAGCCGCCATTACTTTGGTTAAGGCTTCCAAGGCTGCTTTATTACTGGCATAAAACCCTTGATAAGCTGGCGGACGAAGTGCGGCAACCGAAATAAAATTAATGATGACACCGCCACCCGCTTCAGCCATTTTGGGCGCTAGACGCGACGCCAGATACCAAGGCCCTTTAACGTTCACGTTTGTCATTTTATCGAACAAGTCGGGTGACAAGGCGCTCAGTTCCCCCATTGCAGGGTTAATTGCTGCATTGTTAATGAGAATGTCGATCTTGCCGAAGCGTTGATAAGCCTGTTCTATCAAAGAATCGAGACTGTCAATCTCCCCTGTGTGGACCGAGACGGCTAGAGCTTGCCGCCCCTTCGCTTCCACCTCAGCGCAGACCTGCTGACAGTTTTCTAGCTTACGGCTGGCAACAATAATATCTGCGCCAGCATCAGCCAGCCCCAGCGACATAGCTTTACCAAGTCCACGACTGCCCCCGGTAATCAGAACGACCTTTCCGCTAAGATCAATTTCTAGCATAGGTATTACCTTCTAACTATTTTTCTTAGTAGATGTAACGCAAGATGTTGCGCCAAATACACGAAGCTCGCCTGGCGACAATTTACAAAAAACATCTAGATTCTTTCATCTTTTGACGCGAGGTGAGCTGAATTGAGGACTATGTTCATTTTATCATCGTCTCAGGAGGCACCCCTGGCTCGCCCATAAACGGCGCGAATGACATTGGTTGTGTACCATCCACATCTTTGACCCCTAACTCCAGACCCAATTCAGCATTCCACCACGAGCGTCCGCTAAAGCGCATATAGTCATCGCATGAAGCTATGGCATCAATAATACGGCCTGGGAATTCTGGCGACTCCATGCCAGGCTTCAAAGGCTCATACTCTTCAGGAAGCGCATCGGCGTCTATCGCAGGCTGCAAGCGTTCGGTCTTCACAATGCCAGGCCAAATCGCCAGCGCAGCCACATTATGTTCTCGCAGCTCTTTACCCATGTCGTGCATCATTTTGTCCGTGCCGGCTTTACCTATACCGTAAATAACAGAATGCAGATAAGCTTTGGCGCCGGGCGAGGAAATGTTCACTATCATGCCTCCGCCTTGCTCGACCATCTGAGGTGCAGCATAACAACTGGCAACATAGTGAGCTCTTAAGCCCAAGTCGATCATTTTGCCCCAATGGTCATTAATAGGGCGTTGCCAAAAGGGCTTCCATTCGAGAATGTCATCCGGCACCTGAAACACGTTGTTCACAAGTATATCCAGCCTGCCTTGCTCGCTCACGATTTTTGCAATCAAAGCTTCAATCTGTGCGTCGTCAAAGTGATCACAGACAACCGCAACCGCAGTGGCGCCGCGCTGCTCAATCTCACTTGCCGTTAAATCGATTGTGCCAGGTAATGTGGAGGTTTGCCCTTCTGACTCAGAACGGCCGCTGATGTATATCGTCGTACCATTCTGCGCTAAAGCCAGCGCGACGCCTTTACCCACTCCTCGACTCGCGCCAGTCACCAAAATAACTCGATTCGATTGTAACGCCATCGGTCTACCTCACAGCAAAAACACTGAACTGAAACACTAACACTGCAACAAAGCGCTATGGCGCTACAGCTTCCCAGCTATCAAAGCCCATTGGCGTGTATATACCGAACACGCAGTTTTCATGCATGCCATAGCCGATGTCGCCGTTCGACAACTGCCAACGGCACAACATCTCATTCAAGCCCTGAATCTGGGCAAATTGCTCGGGATCCGTCATATCCCACTGCTGCCCTTCTACTTTAAGCGCACCTTGATACACACCCAAGGAGTGCGGAGTGCCCGGCGAATAGCCTGAACCACCCAGAAGATAATTGGTTCGTAGCGGCGTGCCGGTAAGCACTAAGTCCGAGTGCGCAAAGGTGATAACCGTTTTTGCAATTTCCCGTGTGCCCGACTTGTATGTGAAATTGGCTTTGGGACTGCCCAGGTGAATCACGGGTTCATCAATTCCGAACCGGGGAACTTTAACCGCCTCTTCTTGCATCCGATTGCCTTGCCCGTCTTCATCAAAATACACCTTAATCATGTAGTCATCGAATTGGGCTGGAATCCAGTTGTGGTAGTGACCGAAGGTTTCGTAATCGCGGTATTTCGCGTTAACACCAACTGGCTCCATTTCGCCAACATTAGGACGAATGCCCCAGGAATGGTCTCTGGCTCCCATCCATCGGTCAGGCGTAACATCGAATCGCTTGCCGTCTACATTGATATGACCCGTATAATTCCCGACTTGTGCGAATCGTTGGGTATGCTCCATAAGACGGTTGCCTGAACGCCTATAAGTAACCGGTTCTTCCAAGGCTGGAACGAAACCATCAAACACCAAATCAAAGTCCACACCATGCTCATTGGGTGCGCAACTGAGTTTTAATTTGCGTAAGCCTTCCAACACTTCAATTTTGAACGGTCCAACACTGGTATCCAGTCGATCTATGCCTAGTTCACGTGAGGCACGAACGCAGTAATGCGTGTCGCGATAGGAGACCGTTACGAAGGCATCAATAACATCTAGGTTGGGATACTGGCCCATGCCAGTGACGATAAACAGTTCGTCATCGCAGCCGTGAATATTAAAATAATAGCGGTCGTAGAAGTTTCGATCGCCCGTGTATACGTGGTCAAATGTTTCAGGGGTTTGATGGGCTAATAAATCATCTAAAGGACTGAGAGGCATGTTCGCTCCTTGTGGTTTTCTATGACTATTATGAGGAAAAGATCTTCGTTTGGACGAATTCTGGAAGGAACGTAACGAAGATCGATAATTGTATCTATTCGCGGTCATCCTGCTCAGCAGTGACCATTCTTTTCGAGCGCTTCAAGATCCAAGAGACCGTTATGCCAGCGGAAATATTATGTTCGCGCGCAAAAAGCGGGCTATCTTCATTCTCAGCACCTTGCATATTGAAGTAACGAAAAAATAGGTTCGTGTGCATGTTTTTAAAGTATCGATTCAGACTAAAACCCCAGTTCAAGCCCGTGTAACCGGCACTTGCTCTATATTCAGCACGACTGGCTGTGCTAAACGGTGCATCCACTCCATAGCTGTATTGATGATACTTCTGGTCAGAGAAAATCAGTCCAAAGGAGCTCTTAAGATTCCAATCACCTACCGGCATATGAGCGCTCAATCTAGGGTTGCTTGTCCACCCCTCATAGTTACCTGCGTCATCACCAAAAGCAAACGCGGCCCGAACGGGTAATTCAAACTGAAGATGCAGTGCAGCTGAGTCGACAATATCCATTTTAAGATTGGGCCCTAGCTCCGCAAGCACGTCCAGGTCCGGCATACCGGTGCGAAGCTCGTTGTCTTCGCTATCTACAGGGAAGGACCCGCCTCCACTTATACCCAAACTAAAACGTTCTGACTCAAATAGTCTGGCACGCAGTCCGTTCCTATCAGCTCGGAGAATTTTGCCTCTGTATTTGAAATAGGGTATGGGCAGTACATACACTCGGCTATCGTTGGCACCAAGATAATGTGGTTGGCTGAGTGCCGCTATTCCCACACCAAGCTCCCACGCTGGTAACTGCTCTTCGGCATGCAACAACCCGGCAGGTATAGTTAATAGAAACAAAAGAGAGAGGTAAGAACGTAGGGAGTGCATAGATGCCTTAATACTTTGTTAATGCGGGCTACTTGCACCGATGTTACTCTTCTTCAATGCAGCAAGAAGATACATTGCCAGAAAACTCATTGGTGAACAACAATAGCTTAGACCGCGATTTTCGCGAGCGCTACGGGCCTTGGGCTGTCATTGCCGGAGGCTCAGAGGGAACCGGAGAGTCATTCGCCCGTTTGTTAGGGGCGCAAGGGATCAATTTAATACTGTTAGCGCGGCGCGATGTTCCCTTACAACGCCTTAAAAAATCTATAGAAAACGAACATGGAGTAATGGTTGAAGTCCTTGCTGTCGACCTCACGGCTGACCATGCTGTTGATTCAGTTATTGAAGTAAGCCGCAACAGGGAGGTTGGGTTGTTTATCTATAACCTAGGCTCCAATATTCACTACGACCGTTTCACAGAATGGCCCAGAGAATCCTTAGACTTCATGATTCGAATGAACTGCGAGATGCCAGTGCATTTATCCCACCATTTTTCTCAGGGTATGAAGCAGCGTAAACGCGGCGGCATTGTGTTTCTCGGATCTATGGCTGGACTCGCAGGTGCGGCCTATATGAGCATTTACCCAGCGACCAAGGCGTACCTGCAAATACTTGCAGAAGGACTCTGGCACGATCTAAAACCTCTGGGAATTGACGTAATGTGTAGCGTTCTGGGGGCAACTAATACCCCCAGCCACCAGAACATGAAATTCGAAGAACTCGACGACACTGATAGCGAACCATCACATTCTATGGCCATGGAATGTGATGATGTCGCAAGAGAAACCCTGGCTCGCTTAGGCTCAGGGCCAATCTGGGTAGTGGGAGCACACAATCGGGCGCTGTTACCAGAAGGCTTTCTCGCTCAACGTCCTTGGGCGGTAGAAATGATGAGCATGAACACAGCGAAGATAGCGGGAATAAAGCATACGCCAATGCAGACCGAGGCACTCGTCGACAGCAACAAAAACGATGTGTAAAGATGATTGCAACCGTCCGGGGCAACAGCACTAAAAGCACTTCTACCCAGTTTCGATTTCGCTCCTGAGATAACACATGTATAACACATGAGATGATGATGCAGATGACTGCAGAGACAACTAGCTCGCACAGCGTTGATAGAAGCGGCGCGTAATCAAGTAGTTATAAGGCCATCGGTGAGCTTGTAGCTCTCAAATTAATCTATACATATCAAAATATTAGGATCGAAATATAAAGCAGTTTAAGACCATGGTAACTAGCCAGCTTTCACACCAGTATAGGTTTCTGTGGTCGCCAATGCTGAGATCCTTTGCATTATTCGTCGACCCTCAAAGTCCTGAACAGCGTAGTGTTGAACACACTGTTGATCCCAAAGCACAAGCTCACCTTCCTGCCAACGGTGGCGGTAGGCATACTCCGGTTTTTGGATGTGCGCTAACAACATACGCAAAATCGCGTCCGCTTCAATCGGATTCAATCCCTCAATATGACGCGTATAAGTGGAATTAACAGTCAGCCATTTGCGGCCCGTCTCTCGGTGCTCGCGAACTACCGGATGAGAATAAAGCAGCCCTTTGACAAGAGCATCCCCCATCATTTCAGCTAAGGGAATACCGCTTTGCCAGCCTAGCTCGTACAGATGACCATAATCATGCACTGCCGTCAGGCCATCCAGCAGCACTTTCATTTTATCAGACAGGCCATCAAATGCCGCCGCCGTACTAATAAAAGCGGTATCGCCGCCGTGTGCTGGTAGTTGCTTACAATGCAACAAATTAACTAAAGGTGGGTGCTGTAAGAACGTTTCGTCGCAGTGCCACGAATCTGCTCGATCTCCCTTCTCGGAATCTATTACCGTCAAAAATGGGTATTCTTCATCAACACCAAACTGATCGGTTGCATTGTGCTCAAGCTCGCCAAACCGTCTCGCTAACTGAGCATGCTGCTCAGTGCTAAGCTCGCTAGCCTGCATTGATACAACTTGATGCTGAAACAAAGCGTGCGCAATTTGCTCAATAGTTTGATCACTAAGCGCTTGGGAAAAATCTACTCCTTCTATTCGAGCGCCGACCAGACCGCCGACTTTACGTATGTTCAAGTCACTCACTATTTACACCCTTATCTCATTATGCGCCGCTGACCGTCCTGCTTGGCGGCCAAAAAATGTGGCGTCTCCAATACTCATTCCACTGGCGTAGCCTGCAGCACAGCGCGGTAAACCTGCGGAATTACGCCCGGCGGCGTACAGCCCCGATATTGTATTTCCTTCGACACTCAATACTTCACCAGTTGGCAAAGTGTCCAGCCCGCCAAAGGTCATTACTGCAAAATAACCTCCAGCACCTAAGGACAATTCAAATGCGGCGTAAGGTGGTTCATCTAGAGCATGCACGTATTTTTCTGCTTTGTGGAACGCTGGATCTTCGCCGTGCTCGGCATAGCGATTGTAAAAGCTCAGCGTATTAGCTAAGGCACCCTGAGGGATTTTGAGCTCTTGCTCCAACTCTTCAACTGTCTCACCGGTACCAGCGACCGGATAACCTCCTTGAGGCGGCCGTTCCAGCACATCAAAATAGCGGCTATCAATTATCAGATAGTAACGCTGTTCGTGACGATCGAGTATCGCACTGCCCAATCGGCCGTGATATACGTCTTCGTTAATAAAGCGTTGGCCGTTGCCATCAACAATAATCGAGTTAAGGAATTGTTTCGGTGGGTAATACGGCGTGCATATAAACCCTTCATGCATATTGATCGCCGCACCACCGGCGCCCATTCCTATACGTATTCCGGCGCCCGTGTCGTTAGCGTTTCCGTTCGGGTAATTGCCCAGCGCCAAGCGCGGCGCGTATTTAGCTACCATAGGCTCGTTCATTATGAAGCCACCGCCGCATAGAACCACACCACAGCGCGCCTTGAAGCAACACTCTGTGCCATTAATTCGCACGACCAAACCAACTACTCGGCCCTGTTCTGAGATAGCGGTAAGCGCTCGTGCATCGCACACAATATCAACGCCTTTGTCCTTCGCACTGCGAATCAAATTTTCCATAAGCGGTATACCGCCATGGTCGCCCTTGATTAAAGGCTTGTGGCCGCGCGGCGCTGCTTTCGATGCCGCAGAATAAGGCCAGGCTTCTTCATTGCCTGATATCATCAAGCCCGCATAGTTTGGCGTATTGGTATGCTTGCCAGCGTAATATTCAGCCTTAAATTCAATTCCTTGAGAGATTAGCCAATCATAGTGCTCCAGACTATGGTCGCAATACAAACGCACCTTAGCCTTATCTGCATTAGGCCCAGAGGCCTCCAGCAAATACTTGTGCATTTCTTCTATATCATCGTCAAAACCGCAGGCTTTCTGGGTAGGCGTTCCACCACCCATATAAATCAACCCGCCGGCCATTGCAGTAGACCCGCCGGCATCGCTGGCGGCCTCTAGTACAATCACCTTGGCACCCGCATCGGCAGCCTCGATTGCAGCACTTATTCCAGCGCCGCCGCCGCCAAGAATTAGCACATCACATTTGGCATGCCACTCTTGTACATCTGCTGCAGCCAAAGGCTTATCCGAGAGAGATTTCTCACTCATTATCTGCTCTACCCGCCGTGCTCATCTTCGCCATTAACCCTACTGTATTCCCAACAGATTTTAACCGATTTTCTGCAGCATACGATCGGACACCGGGCTTGTCCATCCAGCTAAAGTTGCCATTGGTTTAGCTGTCTTCCTCCGACAGCAAAGTTTGCTTAGAATGGCCTATAACATACGCGGGTAGCTGTCGCGCTCACGGTCAAACAAGTTTCTTGATCCTGATGCCGCAATGCTAACCCATGACGAACCCCCTACGGACCCATTATGAGCTTTGAATCAATTGCCAGTTGGTTTGCAGAAAATTACAACTGGGCTGCGTCGATCATTTGGCTAATTGTTGCAATAGCGTTAACCAAGATTGGCAAATGGCTAGCGTTTCGAAATAGCGACGTGCGACGCATGCGTGATTGGAATGACGAAGAAGATAAGCCAAAGATGGCTAATCCTAAATGGAGACCCATCGCAAAGGCAAACACCAAGGTTGGTAGTGCCGCGCATCTATTTCTTATATTTGTGGCCGCGCCATTAACCTTAACTCTAGCAACTATGCCTGCATGGCGATATCTGCTCGATATTGTCGTTCTATTACTGGTTTACGATTTTATCTATTATTTCGCACATCGATTTTGGTTTCATGGCAGCTGGATGCCAATGCGAAAGGCACACGCTTTGCACCATCAGGCACGTGACCCAAGTTGGTCTGACTCGCTTTTCGTTCATCCTGTTGAAACTGTGATTGGACTTTCAATATTTATGATTTCGCTGTTTATTGCCAGCGCGATCATGGGTGACATTCACGCCGTCGTGGCGGGAATTGCCTACGTTATCTGGACACAGATAAACACAATCAACCACACAAAATTCAACCTGGATAAATTCCCGTTTAAGACCCTAGATTATCTAACCGACAAACATCATATCCACCATATTGACATGCATCACGGTAACTACAGCTCGATAACCCCCCTGTTTGACTGGATGTTCGGGACCCTTGATTAACATGTCGCGAGCTATGTGCGTGCGCAAGACTCAGCTACATCTCGCTGCTCGAAACGATAGTATTGATAACCTATGTGATGCACTGACGAGTATCGCCAATCAGTTAGCCGAAGAAATAACGCTAGCAAAAGTCACTGTTCTTAGAGCGCACAGTGACGACAAAATGCGTGGTACCGGAAACATGCAGCCCCTGGCAGCAGCGTTCGACGCAAGTCTAGAGATACTAAACTCGCCGGCTGACATAGACGCAATTCTGAAAGGCCTTTTTAATGAAGCGGATCTGGACGAGTACGTTCATCTTGATCTCAGCGCATCGCTGACAGGCGAGAATAAAGTGTTCGTACAATCAAAGCCAACGCCCATCCGCTTTCAGTACTGCATGCGGCGCAGAGCCGATTTCAGCAGCAAACAATATCTGGAATACTATGAGCAACAGCATGCGAAGTTCGGCATAGGAATGCGCGGCATTGAGGGCTATGCGCAATTCCATGTTGAACCGTTAAACAGTCAGCTCTTGGCAAGCTCAATAAGTTTTGGGGTTCACAATGTCAGCAGCGTGTCCGAATTACACATCGCTGATATGGACACTTTCTTCACCGGTATGGCACAAGGCATAGACGCTGGCAATCCGGGAGAAGACGAAGACCGTTTTGTTGATAGACTGCGTTCGGTTATGTGGGTGTCTGATGAGATATACCGAGCCGGTTTCTAGCGCTAGCGCATACACTAACTTTCAAACACAGCTTTCAATAAAGTCCGCCAGCTCAAAATCTTTATGGCTAATGCCATTGGCATCATGTGTTGTTAGCTGAATATCCACTCTGTTGTAGACGTTGAACCATTCGGGGTGGTGGTCTTTCTTTTCCGTATACAAAGCGACTGCAGTCATAAAAGCCCACGCTTGATTGAAGTTTTTGAAGCGAAAGGATTTAGCTAACTTACCCGATTGGTCAACAACCCACGCTTTATCGCAGCTGTTATTCAGCTGCGATAAAGCGGCGCTTAGCTCATCTGGGCTCAACGCTAAGGTAGCCATCTACTGATTCCTCACTATAGTTCCGGCAAGCCGGCCTGACGCAAACCTGCGGACCAACCACCTTCTGCTTTAAATTCGGCCCCCGTGCTAAAACTCGCCTCATCGGTGGCGAGAAACAAGGTGACGTTGGCTACCTCATGAGGCAGGCCAACGCGTGGCAATGCTTGATCTTTATAGGTTTCGTTGGCTTGCTCTACGGTCATAAAGTCTTTGCCATGCATATGGGTATAAACGCCGCCAGGATGCACCGAGTTCACTCGAACGTTGTACTTGCCCATTTCTATAGCGGCTACCTTGGTCATACCTCTTACGGCCCATTTACTGCCAGCGTAAGCAATCAAGCCATTCTTAGCCTGCAAACCGTCGATAGAGGAAATATTAATAATCGAACCACCGCCACTGTCCTTCATGCTAGGAAAAACGGCCTGCATTCCAAGAAAAGGCCCGAGCTGGTTGATGCTAACAATTCGCATGAACTTCTCTTCTGTCATGTCCATGATGTTGTCGGCTTCCATAATCGCCGCATTATTTACTAGAACCTGTAACTTTCCGAGATCATTAGCTGCGTCTACTACTGCTTTCCAATTCTCTGAATCGCGAACATCCAGCTTCTTAAACACAACTCCGTCGCCAAGCTCGGCCGCCAGCGCTTCGCCCTCTTCTACCAGAACGTCTGCAATCACTACTTTTGCGCCATTATCCACAAAGGCGCGAACCGTCGCTTCGCCCATTCCTCGTGAACCACCCGTTACAATTGCGGTTTTTCCTGCCAATCTGGTCATCTGCTACTCATTCTTGAAAACTAAGGTCTCAGTATTTTAACTGAGATCGAAGGCCCGCCCTAGTTATTAACGCTTTGCTAATAGTTCTGCGTGCAAAATTTTCAATGCCGCTGAGCATGAACCCGTAATCTGGCATAAAATAGCCCGGTCTACAAAAAATGCGAGAAATTATTTATGCTCAGAGCTCTGAAGCGCTTCGGCTTAGGCTTACTTATCCTAATTGCCATAATCGCTATTCTGCTAGTGATCAATCCCCAGTTTGCGCCGTCTCATGACAGCCCTTACTTGAATTTGGTCAACGAGAAAACTGGCGGCGCGCCCTCTGAGGAAGATCTTCTCCAGCGCGTAATTCTGTATGGTGACGCAGGCTCGTCAAGCCTCGAGCCCTGGCAGGCAAGCCTGGCAAAAATAGCGGCGAGAGCCTCGATTTCGCCTGACAAAACAGCCGTGGTCGCTCTCGGCGACAACATCTACTACAAGGGATATCCGAACAAAGAGGAAGATCAAGATGAATGGAAAGAGGGCCAGTTAGAAGATATCTCTCATCTTGATGCGCAGCTGAAAATGGCAGATGTAAGTCAGGCGCGCTTCTACTTTGTGCCGGGCAACCACGATTGGTACGCTGGCGCATTGGATGACATACGCGAACACGTGAGCAAGTACGCCAATGAGAAAGATGTGTCAGCCGAGTTCAGGCCCCTACCCTCAAACATTTTGGGCGCAGTCGACGCGATTAACTTACCCGGTGTTAGCCTGGTGTTTGTTGACTCTTCAGCATTACTGACGACTAATGACGAAGAACTAAGCGATGCCATGAAAACAATGACCGCCGCGTTTGACAGTATTCGCAGTACTTACCCGGAAAACCTGATTGTCGTAAATCAACATCACCCACTTGAAACAATGGGTCAGCACGCCGGCTACATGACACACTTTGCCTATTGGCTAATTATTAACGGGCTTGATCTATTCACAGATGTTGCCGCCGAGGACACCTACCACCCCAACTACCAGCGGATTATTCAAGCATTGGATAGCACCATAGCTCCATACCAGAACGTTATTCACGCCGCTGGCCACGATCACAGCTTGCAAGTATTCAGGCGACCGCACAGTCATGGCCCTGAATACACAATAGTTAGCGGTGCAGGGAACACTAGCAAACTGAGCGGTGTAGGCGATTCTGAAAATTCTCGATTCGCATTATCACAAGAAGGATTTGTAGAATTAAACGTAACGTCTAACGGTACCTACTTACAGGTGTTTGACATAAATCATGACGAAGCGCAGGCCGGCTTCTGGCTAGCCTTCTAGCTAGGTGCTGCTTTAACAGAATTAGGCGGCTTCACATTTCGTGACCGTCCATGCTGGCAGCCCCCGTGTTGAGTTCAGCACTTTTACCGCCGTCAACCACAAGTTCTGTGCCGGTAATGTAAGAAGCTTCATCCGACGCTAGAAAAAGAATAGCGTTGGCAATCTCTGACGCCTCCGCGATGCGTTTTATGGGCACAGTAGCGGCTGTAAAGGCTAGGCTAGCTTCATCAGGAATGGCCACCTGAGTAGCCGGCGTCATGACAACCCCCGGTATCACAACATTTACTCTCACATTACTTGACGCACCTTCTATAGCAGCAGTGCGCGAAAGACCGATCACTCCTGCCTTGGCAGCCGCATAGGCCCCTGTGTATGGAGTGCCAAGTAGACCACACACTGATGACAAATTAACGATTGCACCGCCACCCTGCGCTGACATTAGTTTCATTGCGGCGCGTGTGCCATAAAACAGACCGTCCAAGGTCACACTGAAAGTCCCGCGCCACTCATCGGTAGGCGTGTCGCTGATTAAGCTACCTCCGGCTATTGATGCCGCATTGTTCACTAGAATATCAAGCCGACCACAATCTGCGACAACAGACTGGATCAATTCAGCAAAAGCAAATTCATCACCAGCATCCGATACGTATGTCTGAACGCGACCGCCCGAATCTGCGATTAGCGTCGCTACCTCATTGAGAGGTTGCTCACGTCGACCAGAGATACACACCAATGCACCCTCTTGCGCAAAACGTAATGCCGTGGCGGCACCAATACCGGATCCACCTCCAGTGATAAGCGCAACTTTGTTTTCTAGACGTTCACCCATTTTTTTATTCTCCTTAGAGTTTCGTAATTTCAATTTATGCCGCGGCTTTCAATGTAAAATTCTTGCTAACCTACAGCCAAGCCGCGGCTCACCTCTTAACTTTCGCAGTAACACCTATGCTTCTCCCCGACATTCTAGAATCATTCACACTTGAGCGCACCTTCGAGTCGGAATCCCAGGCCATTTTTGCAGGCCTAGCAGCCGACAGCACTGGAGAGCGGGTGTATGGCGGGCAGCTAATGGCGCAAGCTCTGAGCGCCGTGCAGCAAACAGTGGACTCACGCTTTGTCGTGCATTCGATGCAATCCAACTTCTATAGGCCATGTTTCCCTGACGCCACTGTAGAATACAGCGTTGATATTCTGCGTACAGGAAGATCATTCGCTACCCGATCAGTACTATTGAAGCAAAATGATAAACCTATTTTTAACGCGACATTCTCGCTGCATACCGAAGAACAAGGGTTCGAGCATTCCACTGATATGCCCGCAGCTCCAGATCCCAACACACTCATAAATGATGAAATTCGCGTAAACGCGCACTTTGAAAAGCAAGGTATAAAACACTCCTACGCTTGGCCAATTGATGTACGCTTTGTTGAACCAGCTGAACTTGAATCTCCGGAGGTGAAGCCACCATACGATTTAGTCTGGGTAAAGGCCAATGGCCCGCTACCGAATGAAGCGACTATTCATACTCAAATGCTCGCCTATGCATCTGACAACCCAATTAGCAGCCCTGCATTCAACATTCATGGCGAGAACCCTTTTGTTCCAGGAGTGCAAAGCGTTACCTTGAGTCACGCCCTATGGTTTCACCGCCCTGTACGAATGGACGAATGGGTGTTGTTTGAATTGAATAGTGATATCACGTACGGTGGACGTGGCTTGTGTCATGCCCGCGTCTTCGCTCAAAGTGGTGAATTAGTAGCAAGTGCAGTGCAAGAAATAGTTATGCGGAAGCGACGAGCCTAGAGCACAGAAAGTAGATAGAAAGTGCATTGGATGTGTATTATTAACTCCCTTGCGGTGCTCTAACGTCAGTCCTGATTTGTTCAAAGAGGAATACGCTCATGATTCCAATCACAAAACGCCCCTTAGACTTAGCGTTGATTGCGTTCTTTTCTATATCGGTATGCTACGGCTTACTATTCAGTTTGCCGGAAGGTTTGGGTGTCCCTGTGTCCGCCGACAGTCCTTGGCCTCCATTGCAGGCGCTGCATAGTTGGGCGGTAGCCGAGGAGCCTGCTCATTTAGACCCGCCACCCAATCTAATCGCCGCCACTTTGTTTGACGGGCTTTTCCAATCGCCAGCTCTACTGTTTGTGATGTTCGGGTTAATCAAACAGCGGGCCTGGTTGCGACCTCTCGGTCTGTTCTATGCCGGTGCAGCAATAACCAATATGTTTTTCTATTTCGTGCAGACCTTTCTTGGGCCGCATCCTCCACCCAATACTTTTTACTATCTATTGTTTAATTTACCTTGGCTAATTGCGCCGATGGCTCTCGGTGTACGCGTGCTGGTGTCAAAAGATCTTGTGACTTAAGGCCCTGCGGGTCTCTTACCACACCTTCACACGATCCTCAGGCCTCAGATATGCTTCGAAGGCAACGCTCTTTCTGTTTTTCCAAACCTTGTAAATTGCAGCCGTATAAGTCGAATCGCTTACTAGCGAAGCGCTTCGTCAGATAGAGCGACGAGTCCGGAATTACGCGCAAGCTAAAATAGTCCTTCGAAGTATCCAGCGGCGTCTCATCAATAACGCCTTGAGATCTCTTTCAGCTCGCTCTGTAAGCAAAACGAAAGTGCCATACTCTGACGGAATTTCAGTTTGCTTAAGCCAAGCGCCGTTAGTATCGGAATGGAAATCATCTTGATACTGATCAACAATGATTGTACTGACATAACCAATTATCTATCATCGCAGGCAATCGACCAAATGGTGAAAAATATGCGCAGCAATAACTACCCTATTCTTTTCGCGGCCCTGCTGGCCATTAGCTTCGCGCTGCAAGGCTGCGCGGAGAAAGAAAGTGAAGTGTCGGTTTCAGTGGCCGTCGCAGAACCAAAGAAGTTTGATATAGCTGCGCTAGATGGCCTTGGTGTGAATGAAAATGGCAAGGGCATGAGCGTTGGCGAACATCCAGTCGACATTACGATTAAGGACATGCAAGGTAAGGACTTTGCTGTAAGCAGCGCCTGGGCAGAGCAACCAGCACTCATCGTGTTTTATCGCGGCGGGTGGTGTCCGTATTGCAATGGCCAAGTTAGAGAGCTAACTGAGAGCTACTCAAAATTTGAAGCGGCGGGCATTCAACCAGTATTGATCAGTGTTGATACACCCGACAAATCTGCAATGGTCCAGGCCAAGTACGACATTCCCTTCCCTGTGTTGAGCGACCCTGGTTTAAAAGCACACAAGGCATTCAATGTAGTTCTTGAATTAGACTCTAAAACACAAGCTCAATACCAGGAATACGGCATAGACCTACAAAAGTGGAGCGGCGAACAGCACGCTTCTATCGCAGTAGCTTCAGCGTTCATCGTGGATATGAGAGGCCACGTGGTTTTCTCGCACGCACCAGCCGATTTTAAAACCAGACCCAGCGCTGAACAGCTGCTTGGCCTGATTCAAAATCTGGAAATATAGCGTTTTTGCGTTAGGGAAGATAAGGCTATGGCCACAACATTTAAAAAAGGCCTGCAGGATTTGGGCAACGGCATTTATGCCTATTTGCAACCTGATGGTTCCTGGGGCTGGAGCAACGCCGGCCTCGTTGTTGATGGGGATCAATCTCTATTAGTGGATACTTTATTTGACGAGAAGCTTACGGCTGAAATGCTTAGCACCATGACCGATATTGCCGGGCCTAAGGCTGAGTGCATTAATTGGTTGGTAAACACGCACGCTAATGGTGATCACTGCCATGGCAATCATTTAGTGAGTAACGCCGAAATTATCGCTTCTTCTACAGCAGCGCGTGAGATGGATGATTTGACGCCAGAAATGATGGCTGAGCTAATGCGAGCTGCTTCGGGACTTGGGGACCTGGGTGAATACTTAATTCACTGTTTTGGCGCATTCGACTTTGAACAAATCACTCATACTCCACCAACTCAAACTTTCGACGGCGAAAAAACCCTCAAGGTGGGTGATAAAACAGTGCAACTGATCGAAGTGGGGCCTGCGCATACAGGCGGAGACGTTCTCGCTTGGGTGCCAGATGACAGGACGGTGTTTACAGGCGACATTTTGTTTATCGACGGCACACCGATTATTTGGGCCGGACCAGTTAGCAACTGGATTGCGGCTTGCGATAGAATTTTGCAGATGGACGCTGAACATATTGTCCCAGGTCATGGACCAATCACCGACAAAAAAGGTGTTCAAGCGGTAGCAAGCTACCTCCAGCACATTGAACAGCAAGCAAGAATTCGTTTTGACGGCGGCATGGCACTAGCAGAAGCCGTGCACGACATCCCTCTAAATGAATTCGCGGACTGGCTAGACCCCGAGCGAATTGCGATTAATGTAGCGACCTTATATCGTGAATTCTCAGGCGAAAAATCACAGGGCGATCCGATTCAGACGCTCACTCTTGCCGCCGAAGTGTGGAAACGCAGCCTTAAAAAGTAAGCCGCGAAAAGTAGTTGAAGGCCCAAACTAGCTTTCGGTCTTGGCTACGAAATTCATCGAAACGGAATTAACGCAGTGACGGATGTTATTGTCGGTCAGACGCTCGCCTTCAAACACATGACCCAAGTGGCCATCACAGGCCGCGCATAGTATCTCGACCCGACGACCATCAGCATCGGCATCACGTTTTATAGCGCCGGGAATTTCGTCGTCAAAACTTGGCCAACCGCAGTGCGAAGGAAATTTATGTTCCGACTTGTACAGTGGCGCATCGCATTGCTTACAGATGTAATGGCCATCAGCAAAGAAGTCATCGTACTTACCGGTGAAGGGTCGCTCTGTCCCTTTATCGAGAATAATGTACTTCTCTTCGGCGCTTAGGTCATTGCGTGTTTCAGGCATTGTGAATACTCATTGGAATGGTGTGTTAATAAGGTTGAGCATAATGTATCGAGGATACTTTGAGCAACCGCTTCTGCACTAGTGAATTTACAGGTTGAATTGTGGTTTGCTGCTTAAGTAGGCGCCAGTATGTTCTGGCCGCCCCTTCCGAGAAAGCACCAAGCCAAGGCAAATACAGCGGCCAGCAGAACATAGCTGCCAACAATCAAGACAGAATTAGGAGGAGCCAGATAGGCAAGATAAGCGATCAATATCAATATCCCCAGGCGCCGAGCCCATGCTGTAAAAGCTGGCTCTTTGCGCTCTCCCGCTTCAAGAACACAGCTCGCATCCAACAACACTAAAACGATGAAGACTAAACCTGCAAACCGGTCCATCCAGGTCGCTGTTAAAAAGGCGAAAATATAATAACTGCCCCACACATACATTGCTGCAAGCGCCGCTAAAGAATACTGTTTAGCAAAACCAGTGCATTGGGGGTCATACTTAGCCGGTGTTTCAGGCAGGTCTATCGCTGGTAAGTCATCAGGCCGCCACCCGGTTCTAGCCGTCAATACACTCAGTTTGCGTGCCACTCCTTTTGTGGCGAACATGTCCTGCAACATGCCCTGAAAAATATGCAGGTTCGCGCGTAGCGGATTCCAACTGTGCAGTGGTTTGCGAATGCCGAACTCAACAGGCAGTTCTTTGCGCTCATCTTCAAAGGTACCGAACCATTTATCCCACAAGATAAAAACACCACCATAATTGCGATCAAGATAAGTAACATTACGCGCATGGTGTACGCGGTGGTTCGACGGGCTAACGAACACGTGATCAAACCAACCCAGCCTATCTATGTGGCGCGTGTGCACCCAGAACTGATACAGCAAATTAACTGACGCAACAGTAAAAAACATCTCGCCGGGTACACCCATTAGAAAACAAGGAATAAAGAACAGCCAGGAGTAGAAGAACGACATACTGGTTTGTCGCAGTGCGGTGGTCAGGTTGAACTCTTCGCTCTGATGGTGAGCTACGTGTGCTCCCCAGAACAACTGTCGCTCATGACTTAGGCGATGGAACCAGTAGTAAAGGAAATCGTACGCTATAAAGGTAACGACCCAGGCCAATGGGTCGGCCACCGATATCGTGAGCAGTCCGTAGCGGTCGCCAATGGTTAGAAGCACTAAGGCGCCCAGGTCGAAAATAACCAATTTGGACCCGGTACTTAAAATCCCCAGGCTCAGGCTACTGACACTGTCATTCAGACGATAATATCCAGTACCCTGTCTGCGGTCCCACCAAAGTTCCAGAAAAATAAACAGCGCAAAGAACGGTCCAGCGTAAGCAATTAAGCTCATGTTCTTGTTTTTGCCTCTCTGTTTAACCTGAATAAAGTGCCTGGACGTGCGCCAGTATCAGTATCATCTATAAAAGTGGCTTGCCCGCCGACCATCGTCATCTTGTAACCGCTCGCTCGCTGCATTAATCGAGGAGCACCAGAAGGTAAGTCGTTAATAACCCGAGGCGCCTTCATACATAGCTTGGGCAAATCTATAACGTTCAGATCAGCACGCTTACCCTTTTCGATCGTACCGCGATCACTTAAGCCATAGAGAGTAGACGGGTCCTGGGTCATCATTTTCACGACCAGCTCAAGGGGCAGCTTCATACCGCGATCGCGATCGCGTACCCAGTGCTGGAGCATAAAGCTGGGGTAGCTGGCATCACAAATAACATTAACATGCGCTCCTCCATCTGATGATCCTATAACTGTACTGCTGTTCTGCAATAACTGTTCAGTGGCTCGAAAGTCTCCACCTTTATAGCCAGACATGAACACTTTCAGAAAACCAGGGTTACCATTTTCCGGGTCTGAGTCCAACGTTGCTTCACAGAGGCTGTCGTAAATGGCGGTATCAGCATTCTCGCCGGTACGTTCCATCCGATGTGCGAGAGAAGCACTTGGCTCTGGTTCAAACACCGGCACATTGCCCCAGGCAAAAGTGCAGTCCAGGCTAGACATTAATATCATACGAGCGTTCAACAACATGGGAGCGGTCGTTGGCTCAGCAATAATTTTGGCCCTGCGTGCTGGCGTACACAACTCCTTTATTCGCTCAATAAGGGGCAAGTGCGCCACTTCGATATAACTTGGTCGATCAGCAAATGGATTGAAAGTGTCCCAGCTCATTAACAAACCCCCGCCACCGGGGGAAATAGAGGGACAGAGCCGTGCGCCTTGAGCATTCGCCTTTTCGGTTTCCTCTAAAACAAGATGGTACATTTCGGGGTTAACGTGATTCTGGCCCGTTAGAAACGCAATTGCGCAACCTGTTTCCAAACTGAGTTGACGATACAATTCCAATTCTCGTAGCGGCGCATCTGGGTCCTCACCCATTAAGCCGGCTGGCACCACTTGCACCAAACCACTTCCGGCTCGTTTTACCGCGTGAAGTATTTCGACTAATTCTCCGGCTTCTGCAAAAGTACCTGGTACTGGTTCGCCTGTGACGGATGTGTGCATTGGTATTCTATTGGTAGAGAAAGACAATGCCCCGGCCTCAACCGCTTCGCCCGCCAAATCAGCCATTGTCGCTATTTGTTTAGCCGTTGCCGGCGCATTTACATCCGCGTCATCACCAAACACATAGGCTCGCAAAGCACCGTGTGGAATCTGCGCTGCGATATTAATAGCGCGGTTATCGCGGTCCAATGCATCAAGATATTCGGGAAAAGTTTCCCAGGACCATTTTATGCCGTCGGCTAAAGCTGAACCGGGAATATCCTCAACACCTTCCATCAAATCAACAAGAAACTGGTGCGAATCAGGCCGAACCGGTGCAAAGCCAACACCGCAGTTGCCCATAATGGCGGTCGTTACTCCGTGGTAGGCTGAGGGAGCCAACAAATTATCCCACGTGGCCTGGCCGTCGTAATGCGTATGCACATCCACAAAACCAGGAGTGGTCAGCTCACCTTGTGCGTCAATTGTCTTGCTGGCGGTTACATTGCTTGGCGCTTGCCCATCGAATATCTCGGCAATCAGACCGTCTTGTATTGCAAGATCTGCCGGCCTTGCTTTAGCTCCAGTACCATCTACTAAATTGCAATTCTTTATCAGCTTGTCAAACATTACTCAATCCCTTTGCGAAGTCTGTTGTCATAGTCGAGAGTGTTAGACCATTGTGCGCCTACTCTTGAGGCAACTCTAGCGAGCGTTTCGCTATCAGATTTAGCTGAACCTCAGAGCTACCGCCGGCAATGGTATAGCCTCTGGCATTCATCCAGTCAGCTGCGCGTTGCGTCTCGTCATAGTATGCGTCTGCATCCCACCTAGTGCCAGAAAGGCCAAGCACGTCCACTAACAATTCCGTTTTTTCCTTTAGGTTTTCCGTGCCTGCCAGTTTGAAGATAGACGTCATTCGCATATCCAATACCCCAGCCATTCCCTCTTCAAAAGCGCGAGCCTGGGTTAAATCCAGAGCCGCTTTATTCATCATTTGATCTACCACTCGGGCTCGAAGGTCCGCGTCTTGTAAGCGACCATTATCGTCGACCCCAACATACTCTATTGCGTATTCAAGAAGCGATTTGGGCGGAGCGGGCATGGTGTCGTCCATAGAGCTCATCATTTTGCGCTCGTGCACAAGCAAAGCCTTGGCGATTGTCCACCCCTGGCCCTCCTCGCCCACTAGATTGGCTTTGGGCACAACAACATTCTCTAGAAACGAATCGCAGAAATGCGATTCGCCCGTTAGCAAAGGTACTGGTCGAACCGCCACTCCTGGAGTGTCCATAGGAAACAACACAAAACTTATACCCTGCTGCTTAGCACCTGTGTCGTCTGTACGCACCAAGCAAAACATCCAGTCGGCTTTATCACCGTCACTGGTCCAACATTTTTGCCCGTTTACTAGGTAGTGATCTCCTTGGTCCTCGGCCTTGCATCGCAGACTCGCAAGATCGGATCCTGACCCCGGTTCACTGTACCCCTGGCACCAGCGAATAGATCCATTCACGATATTGGGGATATGCTGCTGTTTCTGCTCCTCGCTGCCAAATTCCAGTAAAGCGGGCCCCAGCATCCAAATACCATGACCTATCAAGGGGTCGCGGCAATTCAAGCGTTGCATTTCTTTCTTCAAGATTTTGGCTTGTTTTGAATCCAGACCTCCTCCGCCATATTTGCTGGGCCACTCAGGCACGGTCCACCCGCGTTCAGCCATGCGATCCAGCCATAGCTTTTGATCTTCTGACTTGAAGACAAACTTGCTACCACCCATAACATTGTCACTTCGATCAGTAGCCGCAGGGGTACGCATGGATGCTGGGCAGTTGGCTTCTAACCAAGTACGCGTTTCTTCACGAAAGGCGTCGTAATCTATTTCAGACATATTTCTACTTAATCTCTATGCATTCTAACGAAAAGGTTTTTCTTCGGTTAGAAATTGTTCAGTAATGCGAAACGGTTTTTATGAAAACCGCTGTTGCCTAGCAGTTGCAGCGAAACGCGGCAGCGTTTGAAATACAAACCCACATCAAGTTCATCGGTTACACCAATGCCCCCATGCATTTGCACAGCTTCGTTTGCAATCAATTGAAAGGTATCGTTGGCACGGCATTTAGCGGTGCTGACGCACGCAGCGGACGTATTGCGTTCTTCGTCAATTGCTGACAAAGCGTCTACCACGGCGCTACGAGTTAGCTCTAGCTCAACATACATTTTGGCAGCACGGTGCTGCAGCGCCTGAAAGGAACCTATTTTTGCGCCAAACTGTTCTCGCTCCTTTAGATACGCAACGGTACGATCAAAAAGATGCTGTGCGCCGCCCAGCATTTCTGCGGCCAGGCAGGCACGAGCACGATCCAGTGCCGCATCTAACGCAGGAAAGGCATCATCTCTATTCCCCAGCAAAGCACTGTTGGAAACAGCTACGTCACTTAGCTCTATATCCGCATAATCTCGGCTATCAACCAGCTTACTTCTGTTGCGCTGCAGGCCCTCAACTACTGAGTCGAGTACAAAGAGCGACAAACCATGCTGCTCACCAGCCTCGCCAGATGTACGAGCTAACACAATCACTTTGTCCGCAGACATACCATCAATCACAAATGCTTTGCAGCCGTTGAGAATATACTGGTCGCCCTCTTGCCGAGCAATAAGCGCTGTCGCCAAGGGTGAATGATGGGGACCTTCATCTATTGCTGAAGCGATTATTGACTCGCCAGCCGTAATTGAGGGTAGCAAGGCTTCTTTTTGCTCTTCGTTCCCCGCTAACTCAATCAAAGAGCCGCTTAGCACAACGCTAGAAAGCATTGGTGTTGCCGTCAACAACTGACCGCATTCTTCAAAAACAGATCCTAAGGCGAGATAGCCAAATGCCAGGCCGCCATATTGCTCCGGCGCGGTAATGGCCGATAAGCCCAGTTCTGCCATGCGAGCCCACGTCTCAGGATCACAGGCCTGCCTTGTGTCGCTGTCACGCAATGCACGGAAATGTTGGGTATTGGCATTATCACGAAGAAAATCACGGGTGCTGTCACGCAGCATTCGTTGTTCTTCGTTAAGAACAAGTGGCATTTAGTAGCTCCTGGAGCAAGTGTCGTTAAAAGAGCCGAATTATACCTTTTGAAACCCGTTTTGGCGTTTGCATTTCCGAATGGTATGCATGATTAAGAAACGGTATAGGATCGAGTTACGTTTTCTTAATTGCTCACTGTAAAAGAGGGCGAAATCGACCTGATAACGATAGAATTAGCCGCACATTCTGTGGAGCAAAATAATGAGAGTATTGATTGTTGGTGGTACTGGGCTAGTTGGTGGTCATGCAGCTATTCATCTTCGGCAACAAGGTCATGATGTAAGCATTATGGCTCGCAGCGCCCCAACAGCGACAGATCTTCAGAATATCCCATTCATAGCCGGAAATTACATTGAAGATGATGTGACCGATGGCCGGCTGGAGGGCTTCGATGCTTTAGTATTTGCGGCGGCACAGGATATACGCCAGATGCCTATGGATGGATCAGTGACGCCCGATGAATTCTTCCAACGTGTGAATGACCATGCTGTTCCCCGCTTTTTTGAGGCTGCCAAGGCATCCGGTATGCGACGAGCAGTGTACATAGGCAGTTTTTATCCCCAAATTGCGCCCGAGCAAATTGATAAAAGTCCCTATGTTCACTCGCGTCATGTTACCGATGAAGCGGTTCGAGCACTCAGCTGCGATGAGTTTAATGTATGCAGCGTGAACGCGCCCTTCATTCTTGGGCATCTGCCTGGCTTAGACATTCCTCACATAGCTGGGCTCGTTGCCTACGTTAGCGGTCATCTCCCCGACCTACCCTTATTTGCCCCACAAGGTGGAACCAACCATATTAGTGCCCGTTCCGTAGCGCAGGCCGTCAAAGGTGCATTAGAGCGCGGTGAATCAGCTAAGGCATACTTGGTAGGTGACGTAAATATGACTTGGAAGGAATACTTAGAGTCTTGGGCCAGAGCCGCTGGCGCCTCAACTGTGCTTGAGGTAAAAGAAGATGACCATCCTATTTTGCCTAATGTAATTATGTTCGCCGGCGCTGGCGCTTTAGTGAGCTATGAGCCAGATGCGGCGGAAACAGCATTGCTGGGTTATAGCCGCGATCAAATTGCCGAAGAAATACGTGCCGTTGTAGCGTCGGCATAATAAAGTTATCGCCCTAGCCCTGAGCAGGGACAGGTTACGCAATACCTACTAAGCAATATCCACGCCCTCTGCCGGAGAAACCCTGCAGAGGACGTGATATATTTACAGGCCCAACTAGAAACCGTTCGCGCTATGACTCATATGACTCAGTACACCGCTCCCGTAAAAGACATGATGTTCACCCTGACAGATATCCTTGGCATGGAGGATTATTGCGGAACTGCAGGCTTGGAAGAATTCACCCCGGAAACCCTTGAGGCCGTGTTTAGTGAAGGTGGCAAGCTTATAGACAACAAGGTAGCACCCTTCAATCTTGAGGCAGACAATGAAGGAGCCAAGTTCTGCAATGACAGTGGTGACGGTGTTGTGGAATTTCCGCAAAGTCTAGTCGATGCTTGGAAGGATTACTCAGCCGGTGGTTGGGCAGGCTTGGCTTTTCCAAGCGAATACGGCGGTCAGGGATTTGGCCAGCTAGGTTATGTACCCTTTCACGAAATGATGACCTCAGGAAGCATGAGTTTCGTGCAGGCACCGGGCCTAACCTTAGGCGCAATGGAGGCTATAAAAGCGCATGGCACTGAAGAAATGCGTGCCATGTACTTTCCAAAAATGGCTAGCGGTGAATGGACCGGCACAATGAACTTGACCGAACCTCACGCCGGTTCGGATGTTGGGGCACTCAGAACCAAGGCGGTAGCGAACGATGATGGCACCTACAAAATAAGTGGCAACAAAATCTACATCACCTGTGGTGATACCAACTTTTCCGAGAATATCGTACATCTTGTATTAGCTCGCCTAGAGGGAGCGCCCTCCGGCTCGCGCGGGATATCGTTGTTCCTGGTACCCAAATTCATTCCAAATACTGATGGTTCTCCCAGCGCTGATGGCTCCATCGGCGAACGTAATGATCTTCGTGTAACGGGTATAGAACATAAGCTAGGCCTTCGAGGATCGGCTGCTTGCGCGATGAGTTATGGCGATAATGGCGGCGCAACCGGCTGGCTGATTGGAGAGGAAAACAAAGGGCTCGCATGCATGTTCACGATGATGAACACTGCACGTCTGCACGTCGGCTTACATGGTGTTGGCATCGCCGAACGCGCCTATCAAATGGCGGTCAGCTACTCACGAGAGCGCGTGCAAGGCGTTCCTGTCGGAAGTAAAACTGGAACAGAAGAAACCATTGTAAATCACGCCGACGTTCGCAGAATGTTGTTAGAAGTACGCGCAAAAACTGCCGCTTCCCGCGCCATTTGTTACCTCTTGGCAAAGGCTATGGATATGGCTCATGCCTTACCTGAGCAAAGCGAAGAGCAACTCTACTGGAAAGGCCTGAGTGATTTGATCACGCCTTTGGCGAAAGCCTACTCTTCGGACATTGGAGTAGAATGCGCTTCAGAAGTAGTGCAGATTTTTGGTGGCATGGGTTTTATCGAAGAAACCGGTGCGGCACAACTCTACCGCGATGCACGTATTGCGCCTATCTATGAAGGCACCAACGGCATTCAAGCCTGGGACTTAGCAAATCGAAAACTTAAGATGAATGGCGGTCAGCATTGGCAGATGTTGCTCAACGATATCGAGCAGTTTTCCGAAGGTCTGGAAGGAGAACTGCAAGAGACCGGCCAACAGCTTGGTTTAGCCACAGCGGCTTGTCGCAGTACGGCTGAGTACTTTTTAGCGAGCCATTCAGAAGGAAAGAGTCGAGATGTTGCAGCAGGCAGCGTAATGTTTCAGCGTTTGCTGTCAGAAACAGTCGGCGCCTGGTTGCTTGCAAGAGGGGCGAAAAGCGCTGCCGCGAGAATTGCCAGCGGTGACAGTGACCGCGACTACTTGAGAACGAAAATCACCATAGCTCGGTTTTTTGCTGGGCAATTCTTGCCGGCAAGCATTGCGTCTGCTCAATCGGCTTGCGCGGGCGACGAGTTATTGTTTGCAGACGATGAGAGTATGCTCTCATCGTTCTGAGAATATCTACGCTCATTTGTGGTCTCTTACAGAGAGACCAAACGCTCTTCTTTCCAGTCAATAATTAGCTCGCGGCGCATGAACAACCACTTGCCATCATGGCGCTCAAGTTTGTCCTGATATCGGATCGACCATTCGTCAACTACGCCTTTGCCGTCGCGTCGTTCCTTTAGCAAATGCGCTGCCACGCAGTAACACTCCCCTTCAGCAAGGTCACCATCCACCGCATAGTGACACTGAGAAATACGATGTTGGGTAAGTTCGAACATATCGGTCAAAATGCCGACGGTTGTTGCAGCTTGATCTGGGCCACCCATAGGAGGCAAGTTTGGTACGACCATTTCTAACTGTGGGTGCAAACAGCTCGCTAATAGGGTTTGATCTAAACGATCACAGCCACGCGCATAGCGATAGACCGCATCACGAATTTGCTCCAGATCTGACATGCTCATGATATTCTTCCTCTCATATGTCCTCTCCCCCACCAATTGAAACATCGATATTATCAGGCTTCCTGCTGAGCCGCCATTGGCGCGATACCGACGCAGGCGTTGAGCTAAGCTACTGGGCAAGTACGGATAGCGGCCCACTGCAGATTCTGATTACCGGCCAAGAGGCCTTATGTTTTTGTGAGCGAGAAAAGGAGTTACCTACTGCGGTCGAAAGCGGCATTCGCCGAGTGCCACTGGCACTGCGCAGCCTGCAAGGGCAAACAATAGACGGGCTTTACTCTAAATCACAGCGTTCGCTAACCGAGTTCTCTAACACGAACAATGATTTATTCGAATCAGATATTCGCTTAGTAAATCGGTACCTGATGGAACGGTTTGTTAGTGCTTCATTTAGGCTTTCTGGCGAACTAGAGCAAAAGAATGGTTACTTACTAAGCCGCAATCCGAAGTTAGCCAATACGAATTACCAACCAGTGCTAACGGCTGCATCTCTTGATATTGAAACTGATGGCTTTGGCGACACACTTTATTCGATTGCAGTGGCACACACCAAAGAATCGGTTGTGTTTATGCAGGGCGATAATAACCAAGGAGCCCACAGCACAGACAACACCGACAGCCAACACGAAAAATACTCTGTGCGCTATTTTTCAAATGAACGTACGCTTCTAAGAGCTTTCTTTTTATGGTGGCGAAAACTCGACCCAGACTTGATCATCGGCTGGAACGTTGTGGGCTTTGATTTGTATTTTTTGCAGAACAAGTGTCGCCAACTCAACATTCCCTACGCTTTGGGCCGGGCGGATAAAATTGCATACGTAATGCCGCGAGACAAAACTGACCGAGGCATTCAGGCGCCGGCGAGAGCGCGTATACCCGGGCGGGCTACTCTGGACGGAATCGATCTTTTGCGAGCAGGATTTTGGTCGTTTGAAAGTTTCTCGCTTGAGAATGTCGCCAGTAAAATGCTTGGCAAGGGCAAGATAATCAAGCAAAGCGGAGCTGAAAAAGTTCATGAAATCAATCGCCAGTTTCGAGAAGATAAAGAGCAACTAGCGGCGTACAACATTGAAGATTGTTTCCTCGTGCAAGAAATTTTCGAACACGCCGATTTATTTAACTTCGCCATACAGCGAGCACAAATGACGGGGCTAGACATCGATCGTATGGGCGGCTCAGTTGCAACTTTCGATAACGTTTACTTGCCGCGCCTGCATCGCCAAGGTTTTGTCGCGCCCGACATCAAGCCGGATCGAGGCACAGGGCTTGGCAGCCCCGGTGGTTATGTGCTCGACTCGCAACCTGGCTTGTATCGCGATGTTTTAGTGCTGGATTTTAAATCGCTGTATCCAAGTATAATCCGTACATTTTTAATCGATCCATTGGGCCTGCACATAGCCGACTTGAGCAAGCATAGTCTGGAAAAGGATGATGGCAAAAGTGTTGATAGAACGACTACAGAGAATGTACAGGGTTTTCTTGGCGCTGAATTTTCTCGCGAAAACTCCATACTTCCCGACCTCGTTGGCGAGCTCTGGAACCAGCGGGACAAAGCAAAAGCGTCAAACAATGCAGCGCTATCGCAGGCTATTAAGATCATTATGAATTCCTTCTACGGTGTACTGGGCACACCAGCCTGCCGTTTCTACGACCCCAAGCTCGCCTCCAGTATTACGCTAAGAGGGCATGAAATAATCACTAAAAGTTTGCAGCTTATCGAGCAACAGGGCTTTAAAGTTATCTATGGCGATACCGATTCGCTATTTGTTTTGTTGCCTGAGAATAGCAGCGAAAAACAGGCGAATGACGCCGGCACGACGCTAGCGGCATCGCTTAATACTTATTGGCGAGAGACGTTGAAAAGTACCCAAAAACTACAAAGCTATTTAGAAGTTGAGTTCGAAACGCATTTTCTGAAATTTCTGATGCCAACCATTCGCGGTGAGAGTACCGGCAGTAAAAAGCGCTATGCTGGTCTAATTCGCAACGCGGATAATAGCGTCGAAATTCAATTCAAAGGGCTTGAGGCGGCGCGCACAGACTGGACGCCGCTAGCACGTGAATTTCAGCGCGAACTGTACTGGCTGGTGTTTCACGATGAGGACCACAAGACACTGGTAAACAGCGCTGCTGAACAACTCTTGGCCGGAGAGCTGGATGACAAGCTAGTGTATCGCAAACGACTGCGTCGAAAGCTGGAGGACTATACAAAGAATGTTCCCCCGCACGTGCAAGCTGCACGCAAACTGGACAAGCCCGGCTCTTATATTGAATACGTTATAACATTAAACGGCCCAGAACCAGTTGAACAACAAAGATCAGCAATCGACTACCAGCATTATCTAGACCGGCAACTTGCACCGGCAGCCGATGGCATACTTCACTTTTTAGGGGATAGCTTCGCGGAACTTACGAGTACGCAACTCGACATGTTTTGACTGATGGCATTCATAGATTATTGTGCGGTTGATCGACCTGCATTCTCATCATGGCTCGGCTACAATGCGGCTTGATTTAAAAGAATGATTCCACCACTTCATTTAGCACGAGGTTTTCGGCAACTGTGAATTTACTATTAGCAAACAAAGTCGCACTGGTTACAGGCAGTGATCGCCGTACGGGTGAAATTATTGCAGATACGCTCGCCGCGGAAGGTGCCACCGTTATCTATCATGGCAATACCGAAGCGCCGAACAAAACCTTGGCGGTTAAAGGGGATGTTGCAAGCGAAGAAGGTTGCGCAGAACTTGTTACTGCAGTGAGAAACTTGGGCCTCAGCGTTGACATCTTAATCAATAACTATGGCACAGCTGACATGCACTCATGGTCAAATAGTAGTACCGAAAAGTGGCTAGAAATGTACCAGGTAAATGTGCTTTCGGCCGCCCGAATGGTGCAAGCTTTTGTTCAGGAAATGAAAGATTCCGGCTGGGGAAGGATAATAAACCTAGGAACAATTGGTTCACACCAGCCAAACAACATTATGCCAGCTTACTACGCCGCAAAAGGTGCGCTTGCAACTATGGGCGTGAGCTTGGCGAAGGAGTTAAGTAGCACCGGCATTACAGTAAACACAGTGGCACCGGGTTTAATCCGCACAGAGCAAGTTGAACAAGGCTTTCGAAAACGAGCTGCCAAACATGGCTGGGGAGAGGATTGGGATACAATCGTGAGCAATGTAGTCGCCAAAGACTACCCTAACCCCTGTGGTCGCATTGCGGAGCGTGAAGAAGTAGCTGATCTTGTGGCATTTCTATGCAGCCCGAGGGCCGATTTCATAAACGGACAGAACATCCGGATTGACGGTGGTGCAGTGAGTTACGTTTAAAAAGATATTCTATCTATATAAAAGGGCGCTCATTGCGCCCTCTTTTATATACCCAACAAGCGCAACAAAATGCCTACTCGGAAATTATTCCCCTCTTGCGCAACTCAGCCAGTAAAACATCTACTTCTTCTTCCAGCGACATGGTCGCGCTATTTATCACAATCTCTGCGTTGTCGGGTGCCTCATAAGGGTCGTCAATCCCTGTAAAGTTTTTTATTTCACCTGCACGGGCTTTCTTGTATAGACCCTTTGGGTCACGACTTTCAGCAACGTCTAAAGGCACGTCAACAAACACCTCGATAAACTCCATGCCAGATGCTTCATGCAAAGCACGAACCTGGTCACGATCGGCGCGATAAGGACTGACAAAACTGGATAACGCAATCACTCCTGTATCAACAAAAAGCTTAGCAATTTCGCCGATGCGTCGAATATTTTCGGTGCGATCTTCGGCAGTAAATCCAAGATTCTTATTGATCCCTAGTCGAACGTTATCACCGTCCAATCGATAACTAAGACGCCCAGCTTCGTGCAGAACTCCCTCCAGCGCGACAGCCACTGTACTTTTGCCACTGCCCGACAAGCCTGTGAACCAAATTGTTGCGCCTTTCTGGCCAAGTAGCTTATTGCGATGGTCTCTGGTGATATCACCCTCATGCCAAGTAACATTCGTCGCCTTCTGCTTTGCCATCACTATCTCCTGCTTGTTGATTGAGGTGTGTTAACCGCGCTTAGCTCTTTTTGCCTAAAGCCAGCGACTAAGCAGAGTATTATACTCGATTAGTGCACAAATAAGCTGCCTCTCTGTCTTTGGTAAGCTATGCCTAAAACCACATGCATTGTCTCGGCGGCGACCGCTAATTGCCGCAATCGCAAGCTATGGCATTCAGTCTTCTACTGCAATAGCGATTCAGCTTTTAGCAAGCCTAGCTCTTTAGCTATGGACGGCCCCTTTAGTATCTCAGCTGGCAGCCAACTCGGATCAGCTTCGTTATCAGCCAACCAAGCTACTACAGCCGCAATGCTTTGCGGTGTGCACGTTTTGTATTGCGCCAAAGCTGCTTCATCAATGCCCGCTGAACGCATGACCTCTGTAATAACCGTTCCAGGCTCTATGTTAAAAAAGCGTAAACCGCTATCTGGATGCTCCACTCGCAGGGCGCCAGCCATTCTACCCAAGGCCGCCTTTGATGACGGGTACACGAATCCCCACCCTCCTTTGTCCGCTGGCGCTGGCGGATTGTGTAGAGCAGTGTATGACAACATATTGATTATTGTTCCCACCCCCCTTTTTAACATACCCGGAAGAAAGTTCTGAACCAATGCTAAAGGGGTGAAAACATTACCTTGGTACATGGCCTCAAGATGCGCCCTCGTGGTTGCAAGCACTGGCGTAAGGTTGCCAGGACCTTGATAAATTGCATTGTTAAAAAGAAGATCTATTCGGCCAAAATGACTTAGGGCTTGGTCAGCCGCTGCCTGAACAGCATTTGCTTGCAGAATGTCGGCTTTTAAACACAGCGCTTCTCGCCCATAGCTACTAATCGCATGCGCGGTTGCTTCCAAGCTGCCCGCCAGAGGCATATTGCCCGCAACGTAGTCCTGACTTTCACCTTCACTTAGAGTACGGGCGCTGATCGCTACATCGTAGCCGTTTCTTGCTAGCGCAACGGCTGTTTCTGCACCTATACCTCTACTCGCTCCGCTAACGAAGGCTACTTTAGTATGGTTGGACATGGACCTCTCCGAAGAAACTGAGCAACAAATGCTACCAGCTCGGAGTGATTGAATGGATTACAAGATTATCGGAAAACAGAACTGTCGGCTTAGGTCTGACTCTGGAGACCGCTATATCGAAGACAGATAGATAGGGGGGTTCTTGTTTAGTATGTAAAATCAGGCCATCTGGCCTGGCTTATCCATCCAGCAATCACCGTTCTCTAAATACGCCGGGCTACGCTTCTCATCAACACCGCGGGCTGCCGAGGGGCGCAATTTCAAATCATCGACACCGAAAATACAAAAGCGAGAGCTTTTTACCAATGCAGGCTTCGTCTCTTCCACGCTTTTCTCAACACCCCTATTCACTGACTGGTCCGCGATTGCACCAAAAGCCAAGCCACAAGCCAACAAAAGCATAAACATGGCCGCGTAAAATTGGGCAGCGGAGGCGCGCTGCTGACCACTCTTGCGTTGCAGCAGTGCAGCGCCCTGTTCGGCGATCTGCTCTGTAGTGTCTGTTCTATTAGCGATGCTGTGTGACATAACGATCCAACTGTGAACTGGGTTTGCTGCTTATAACCTAAGTATCAAACTTTGTTTGTGAACTCAGGTTTTGCTTATAATAAGCAGCGCCAACCCTTATCAACAATGCCGTTTATCCAGTAACGCCTATAAAATCATCATTTACAGGTGCACTATCAAAAATATCGACTACCAACACTACCGGATATCGGGCAGAGCAGCTGCAGAAGTGCAGTGTCGCTATCGATAAGTAATCAACTTTTCGCCAAGTTGATGTCCAAGAACATCCAGAAAAGAGTGGTCATTGAAATACGAAAGCGAGGTTCGACTGCCAGCTCCACTGTAAAATATCTGAGTAACAGAACAATTAATCACTGGCTCATAGAACTGATAGGTTTGTGCACCTCCTAGACCGAGAACTTGGGCAACAACGGTGGCTATCGTGCCACCAGATGCAAATATACCTATGGTTTTGCCCGAACCATGGATCTGCATAACGTTCGCCATCGCTTGGCGGACACCGCTGGAGTAGTCAGCCCAACTTTGAATTGCCTCGTTGCTGCACTCTGGCGACACCCAGTGGTTAAAAGAAGCTTCAACAATCTTCTGAAAGTTCTTGCTGACGCCCAACCCCGATTCCACTATTTCTTTGATTGCTGGCTGTTGTTCAATAATCACCGGCAACAGCTGCTCTATTTGCTCATCGTTACGGATTTCATTGAACCTGGCATCAATATGATGAACTGGGACGGTGGGCTGAGAAGCGATCGCCAGCGCTGCGGTCTTCTTTTGGCGCTCTAAATTGCCGCTGTAGACTGCATCAAACTGAATGTTGCAATCACGCAAATAGTGGCCCAATACTTCAGCCTGCCGACAACCAAGTCCTGAAAGCTCATCATAGTTGGCCGCCCCAAATGAAGCCTGCCCGTGTCTTATCAGATAGATTGTCGCCATAATGCCAGTCCTTTTGTTCTGTCTTCAAATCAGCCTGCCATCATACAAGTGGGTCGCTTACAGGTATACTCTGCGCCTGGAAACAATCGTTCACAGAAGGGATCACGCAAGTGATCAAAGAAGGACAATGACACAGTATCAGTTCAGTACCACACCCGACATTTGCATAGGGGCCGGCAGCTCCAAACGTACTGGGGAGTTAGCTAGCGCTCTGGGGATGAAGCACGCCCTTATTGTTTGCGACCCCGATATTAAGAGTTTGGGCCTACTAGACCAAGCCCTTGAAAGCCTTGAAAATCAAAAGGTTAAGATTAGTATCTACAGTGACGTAATAGCCGATCCGCCTGAACATATAGTGACAGCGGCGGCAGCCGAAGCGCGAATGGCAGGCTGCGATGGTGTGATTGGGCTAGGCGGCGGCAGCTCATTAGACACGGCTAAACTTGTAGCGGCACTCATCATAGGCGATCAGACTCTAAGCGAGATGTACGGTGTTGATCAGGTACGCGGTAAGCGTGCGCCACTGATTCAAATTCCCACTACGGCCGGTACCGGCTCCGAAGTTACTATGGTGGCGATTGTTACCACCGGTGGAACCACTAAAGCCGGCGTTGTTAGCCGAACCCTGTTAGCCGACAAAGTCATTCTCGACCCCGTTTTAACGAAGGGCTTGCCGCCTCACATAACAGCAGCGACCGGCATAGATGCGATGGTGCATGCCATAGAAGCCTACACCAGTGTTCGACTCAAGAACCCTTTATCAGACATGCTCGCCAGGCAGGCATTAGAGCTGATGTGTGGCAGCATCCAGCTCGCGGTCAAAGATGGTAGTGACATGCGCGCCCGAGAGGCGATGCTGCTTGGTGCAATGCTCGCTGGCCAGGCCTTTGCCAACGCTCCAGTTGCCGCTGTTCATGCCCTAGCCTACCCGTTGGGCGGTAATTACCATATTGCCCACGGACTCAGTAACTCGCTGGTGTTGCCGCATGTATTGCGATTCAATGCCAAAGGCGCTGCCGAGCTTTACCATCAGCTTGCCCCGATTATCCTAGGAGATGCTCCGTTAGCAGGCAACGCGCGTGCAGTGACCGAGCAGTTAGCGCAGCATTTTCACGCCTTAGCCGCTGAGCTTGGCTTGCAGACAAGTCTGCGGGAAATGAATATTGCTGAAAGCGATCTCGATATGCTGGCTGGCGAAGCCATGCTACAGGAACGACTTCTCATCAATAACCCTCGACCTATGACCCATGCCGATGCTTTGGGGATATACCAACAAGCCTATTGACCGTTAATTACCGCCTATGAAAGACCCACTCTCGCGACGTACTGAATATAACTGGTTTACTGATATCTCCACCCGCTGGATGGATAACGATATCTATGGCCACATCAACAACGTGGTCTATTACAGCTACTTTGATAGCATCGCCAATAAGTTTCTGATTGAAGAAGGCGGGCTGGATATACACAACGCCAGTACTGTCGGCTTCGTTGTCGCCTCATCTTGCCAGTATCTCTCGCCGCTCGCCTACCCTATGGCTCTGGAAGGAGGCTTTCGTGTGAACAAGTTGGGGAACAGCTCGGTGGAATATGGCTTAGCGATTTTCGAACAAGGCCGCACCGAAGCGTCAGCTCATGGTACGTTCACGCATGTGTTTGTAGAGCAAGCGAGCAACAAGAGTACAGCGATACCAGCACGTATACGCTCTGCATTGGAAGCGTTGAATCCCGAAAGATAAAAGAAAACAAAATCCCCTCGAAAAACCAAATTCCTGAGGGAAAGATGCGCGTCTATGGCGCATTCAGCTTATTTATCAGCGGCGTCTACGTTATGGAGTGCCGTAATGTCGAAGGAAGGAATGTACATCTGCGGCGTTTTACCACCATCAACCGGCAAGATAACACCCGTTATAAATGACGCTTGGTCGGAGGCCAGAAAACAGATAGCTTCTGATATTTCTTCGGCCTGAGCATGACGCTGCATGGGTATTGAACCGGCCACCAAATTGCTCATTTCTTCGCTTTTACGAAACGCAGCCTGTTGGCCTGGCGTTACGACGGATCCTGGTGCGACTACATTTAACCTTACGTTGTGGGGAGCAGCCTCCATAGCGGCACAGCTGGTAAACTGGTTCACAGCTGCTTTCGAGCCTGAATAAGCACTAGCAGCAATGCCCGCTCGTAGGCTGCTAACAGAACTGACATTGATAATTGAGCCCGAACCCTGAGCTATCATAAGCTTCATTGCTTCCTTACAACCAACAAATACACTATCAACCGACGCAGTGAAATTCGCCCGCCAATTTTCTATGGTCTGGTCAACAACCATGCCGCCGACAACCGAGGGTGCATTGTTAACCAGCACATCAAGCCGGCCATGTTTCTCGTGTGTTTCTTGAATAAGACTGGCAAAGCCCTCGAGGTCATTAACATCCAAGGCAACGGCTGTTATCCCTCCAGCAGCGCCCTTTAACTCGTCTACTAGCTCATCAAGTTTTGGCTTTCTACGAGCACAAGCAATCACATGCGCACCTTCATTAACAAGCTGCCGGACCACTGCTCGGCCTATGCCCAAGCTACCACCGGTAACAATTGCGACCTTACCCTCGAATCGACTAGTCATTCGTAAACCTTATAAAACAATATGTTGCAACAAATAGTTAATGTGCTTTACAGCTTGCCTAATAGCGCACCACCAGTAGGAACACCCACACCGGAAGTAACGAGCACGTTATTAATGTTCTTCTTAGGCTGATTAACAGACGATCCGCGAACCAGTTTGGCAGCTTCAACGATTCCGTTTACCCCATGAATGTAAGCTTCGCTGAGCTGTCCTCCATGAGTGTTGGTCGGCAAGCGGCCGTCTGCTCGCAGCTCTCCATCGAGCACAAACTGGGGGGCTTTGTATGGCTCACAAAAACCCCAGCTTTCAAGTTGCCACAACACGATAGGCGTAAAGGCGTCGTAAATGATCGCAGCGTCTATATCATCCGGGGTAAGCCCACTTTGTTTGTAAGCTTCTTTTGCCGCAATATCCATCGACGGGATGGCTGCAATCTCGGGGCGATAAAAACTGGTCATAGACTCCATATTAGCCGCGGCTGCTTGTCCCACTCCTTTTATAGCGACAGGAGTTTGTTTCAGATCCTTAGCTCGCTCGGCCGTTGTAACAATCACTGCACTGCCGCCGTCGCTTTCAAGACAACAATCAAGCAGCTTCAGTGGAGACACGATTTTACGGGCCGTGTCGTACGTTTCACGGTCAAACGGCTGCTCGTAAAACAACGCCGCTGGATTCTTAGATGCAAATTCGCGCTGAAGGTGGGCAATCTCAAACATTGCGTCCTGACAATCTTCGGTTAGATGCATATAGCGCTGCGAATACATCGCCACCCAACTAGCCGGCGTCATCAAGCCATAGGGCGTATACCACCCCCAATGAATAGCGTCCGCTGTGAGCAATGGGCCAGAAACGCCAGAACTATAACGATGGCCGGATCGTCCATTCAACGATCGATAGCAAACAACGCATTCAGCCATACCGCTGGCAACCGCCATAACGGCCTGGTGGATAAGGCCTGTAGCCGCGCCACCGCCATGCGGAACTCGAGAGTAAAAAGTAAGGTCGCCAATGCCGACCGCTCTCGCTAATTCAATTTCGTCTGTATTGTCCAGGGTGAAGGTCGTCATACCATCGACATCTGACGGCTTCAGCCCCGCATCATCGAGCGCATCTCGCACTGCCTCGGCCGCCAGCTGAAGCTCAGAACGCCCCGAATTCTTTGAAAACTCAGTGTTAGCCAGACCTACAATGGCCGATTTATCACAAATACTCATTCAATAACCTCTTGCTGATTCCGCTGTATGACTGTGCTTATCGCTGCTCCTAAGGAAGCGCCACACTCACGGAACCCTCCATATGCATGCCCCAAACGTTGTTTTCGCCCACAACATTCACCTTAACCACATTATTCTCGGCGTCCAGTTCTGTAATTTCACCACTAACACTCATAATCATCCCGGGTACGTTAGGCGCTCCTAATTTTACCTTCAGCGCTTTCATGACGGCTTCCGGCCCAGACCAATCAGTGACATAGCGAGCCATTAATGCCTGGCTAGTTAAAATATTCATAAAAACGTCGGGTAGCCCCATATCTTGAGCCACCTTTGGCACATGATGACAAGGCTCAAAGTCACGCGTCGCCAAAGCGCCGCAACTAATAAGCGAACTGGTTATATCGATATCAAGCTGAGGTAGCTTGTCGCCGACCTTAACGGCAGCGAAATTCATTGTTTCAAAACTCATAATCTGGTCACCTACTTAGCCTTCAACCGGATAAAACTGCGGCAACATGGTTTTTGCATCCACCTGTTCTACCTTGCCTTTCACTTTCATGCCTATTTTGACGTCATCGGCATCAATGCCCACCACGTTTGAAATGATGCGTGTGCCCTCTTGCAGATCAATTACGGCAACAACGAGCGGGTATTTATAACCTGGAAACTTCGGATGATGCATTTCCACAAAGCTGAACACTTCACCGTCTAAGCTCGACTCAATCGAGTCCCATTCTGTAGACTGGCATTCACCGCACATCGGTCGCGGTGGGTGTCTCAATGTTTGACAACCGCTGCAACGCTGAATAAGAACCCTGCCCTCATCACAAGCATCCCACCACCAGCCATTATCTTGGCCACGCGGCGATTGCGCCCTAGTCGGAATCTCCAACTCTTCTGAACCGCTAGTCGCAGCTTTCTCAGGCGCCTCTGGAGGAATGAACTTGAACACCCGGAAACGCTGCGTGCCTATCAGCTCACCATCTTGATTCGTAAACTTGGCTAAGGTCTGCAAAAAGTAGCCCACACCCCGCCCTGTCGCTTTCTGTTCTGAGATTTCTTCGATGATCGCGTCTTCAAATAGCGCATCTCCGAGCTTCGCTTCAGCAAAATATTCCTGGTCAACATTGGTACCCAGCGACCCACTAAAGCCGTGCTTATCAAAAAATGCGACCAAGTTTGAAAGACCGTCGCCGGGGCGCCCTGTAGAGGCCACTGCGTAGCCTTCCTGATTCCAGGCATACATCATTGCCGGCGGTGCAACGACTTGCCCTCGGCTGCTGTTAGCGGCCCATTCGCGGTCTGTATAAGCGGGGTTCTGGTCACCCATCACTTCGGTCCAATGACGAATCATAGCTTCATTAACGGTGTCGTAGGAGCGCTTCGGTTCGGGGTGCAACGGAGTGCCAACAAAGGTCCGTAGCTCCTCCTCAAACGCTTGTCGTTCTTCAGGAGTCATTGTTAAAACTTCCAGTGGTTAAATGGTAGATCTGGTTTAAATGTGCGGCCGCATGCTAAATGATGGGTGCAACTAAATAGCTTAGGGCGAAGGATAAACTAGGCGGGTTTAGGTTTCCATGAAGATACCGACACCCGAATCGCTCGATCGGCAGTAAACTGTATATTCAACTCGCTAAAAGCTGCCTTCTATCTGAAATTCAAATACAGTGCCGTATGCACGATCACGATCCTCAACAAATTCTAACTCGCCCTCTCTGGAGCCGGTAAAGACCGAACGGGTTAATTGATCTGTGTCGGCGATAAGATTTCTAGCCAGAAAGGTAGCCTTTAGACCGAAGACATTTTTGTGTTCAATGAACAAACGCAATTCTCCGCGAGTTTGCGCCACATGAAGGATTTGCTTGCGCCTATAGGTATCAGATTTATTTAGAATTCTATGATTCAAACCCCAAGCCCACTCAGTAGCCTCTATATCATGACGCAATTCCACAAAGAGATAACTTATGGTGTCACCGTTAATTCGTCGCTGTTGATTCGTTAGTGGGTCATCCAGCACACTGCGTTGCAGGCTTAGATCAATGGTGACTTGGGCACCAGACCAACCGAGCGCATCAAGATAGCTGGTCGACACCCATTGAGTGCCATAGCGTGTCGCTTTGTCTAAATTACCAACGGCCTCTTCGCCATTAGCCGTAGGAATGTACTCTACTATATCGTCTATGCTTTCACCCCAAAAACGCCAAGACAGGTTCCCATGAGCACCAAACCCTTGCTCTAGCTTGAGTTCAAGCTGCCATGTTTGCGGAGGAACGAGCTGCGGATTACCAGCCGCTGAGTTCTGCTCATCAAGATTCACTGACGAGATAAAGTCAAAGAAGTCGAGCTGCCCCACTTCCCTGGAAAGTTTCGCACTGACAGTGGTCTCGGAGCCGAACGCCTTGCTGGCACTGAGAAACCCCTTTGGCCTGGTGAATTCCCGACTAAGCCCCAAAAGGCCCGATTGCTGAATCTGAGAAAATTCTCCACCCAAAGACAGCTGAAAATTGACAGCACTGATTGTCCGACCGTAGGTCAACATCGACTCAAATCGGTACTCTTCAACCTTTGAGCTGCCATTGTTCAAAGTTGACTCAAGCAATGGGCTGCCATTTTCACTTTGCAACAAGCGAGACTCAGCATCAACGAAATTGTAAACCCCCTCTAAGGTTAACTGCCAACTCGCCAATTCTTTCGTCAACCAACTGTATTCGCCCCTCAAAATCGTTTCACCAATGTCTGAATCACGAAGAAACTGCTGCTTATTCAGCTCTGCGTCCAGAAGACTGCGTACCACGGTTACATCAGACAACGATTCATTTTCTATGCGTTGATAGGCTATTAGTTTCAATCGTCCCTGCCCTGCATCAAACTCATAATCAGCGCTAAGTTCGCCAACCCTTTTAGGTAGGTCAATGTCCAGAAAACGATTGCGCGGCGGCTCAGTCGAGAGCAGTCGCCGAAACGAATTTTCATCATCGTCTTTGCGTTGACGTTCGTAAGACAACGATAGGTTGCCGATATTGCCAGTGGGCGGGTGCCAACTCAACAAAACGGACCCGCCGGGCTTATCTGAGTTATAGGTCGCAAATTCGTTGCGCTCCTCTGTTATTACGCCAACGCTGTCAGTAACTCGCTCTAGCCCCCAGTGCCCATAGCGGTCTTGCCTATTGTTGAGATTAGCCTTCCAGGTTAGAGAATTGTGCTTGCCACTCAATGACAAATCGAAGCGGTACCATACTGGGTCGATACGAGCGCGTTGGTGTGTTCGCCATAACCACGTCCCGGTAAATGCTTGTTCGTCGATAATAACGTCGGCAACATCTCCATTTAAGCCAGGAATCCCCAGGCTGGCGCCATCCCGAATAACGATCATTCGAACAGAGGACGCTGGAACACGGCCTAACACAGTCAGCGCACTGTCTCGCTTACCAGACACTCGCGCGCCATTAATTAGAACGTTACTGCTGGCTTGTCCCAGTCCGCGAACATTGTCGAGCTCTCGAGCAAAGAAACCCGGGACTAAATCGATCATTTCCTTGGCCGTACGTGGTGCAAACTTACTAAAGAAAGCGGCTGAGAACTCAGTGTGTTCTACCCCTGACGACTTCGATTGCCCACTCAACTCATCAGCAAGCCCTGCGTTGGGCAGCGTTGCCAGCAGGAGAGCCGCAATGAGAATTTTAGATGAGAGCTGAGACATTACATTGAACAAAATAAATGGTGCTATAGGTAGAGTTAATGCGCATTGCTTGAATCATCGTAACTGAGGCGAAACAGGCGCTCTGCGCAGCTTTTTCAGCAGGTTCACTCTTATTGCACAGCATGTACTAATAATAGTGGGCGGCGCCAGAATAGCCACTGGCGGCTTAGCTAGCCAGCACCTACAACAACGCCTGGAGAAGCTTACAAAATAATAGAATGCCGGTGTTGCCACCGAGGGATTTTAAGTCCCTTGCGTCTACCACAACGCCGCCCTGACATTGTCATAAAAATAAGATGGTGCCCGGACCCGGACTTGAACCGGGACGGTGTTGCCACCGAGGGATTTTAAGTCCCTTGCGTCTACCAATTTCGCCATCCGGGCGTACAGATGAATGACTTGCCTGCCTCATACTTCAACCACAACGCCATCCGGGCGGTAAAAACAATGGCTGATGTTCAGGGCTGTGCCGAACAATACATGTTAATGGAGGCGCGGGTCGGAATCGAACCGGCGTTAACGGAGTTGCAGTCCGCTGCATAACCACTCTGCCACCGCGCCTAAAAACAAAACGTCCTTATCAATAACGCGAAACCTCGGTTGTACCGAGGTTTCATCTTCCCGCGCATTCTTCTGCGTGGGTCTTGCAAGAGCGAACTCTGTAGCAAGCATATATTGGAGCGGGAAACCGGGTTCGAACCGGCGACCTCAACCTTGGCAAGGTTGCGCTCTACCAACTGAGCTATTCCCGCGATATCTACGATTTCGAAACCTTCAATGTGATGGCATGAAATCGAGGCGCTTATTCTATTGTCTGAATCGCGTCTGTCAAGAAACAATAGCGGGTGATATCTCGCTTGAACAATCTATTTTTGCAAACGTAGATCAGGTGCGGCCGCTTTTAGGTAAATAAACATCGACCAGAGGGTCAAAAGAGCCGCTGCGTACAATAAAAAATATCCTAGATAAGCCAGCTCTAAGAGTAGGTTTTCACCGACCGCCAAGAGGATGGAGATAGAAATCATCTGAAAAGCTGTCTTAATCTTGCCGACGTAGGACACCGCAACGCTGGTACGCTTACCAAGGTCTGCCATCCACTCGCGCAGCGCCGAGACCAGAATCTCCCGACATATAATGATACACGCTGGCACCGCAAACCATGGACTAGCATGCAACTCCACCAACAGAACCAAGGCAACGGCCACCATCAACTTATCGGCCACTGGGTCCAGAAAAGCGCCAAATGGCGTGCTTTGATCCAGTTTACGGGCAAGATAGCCATCCAGCCAGTCGGTAATCGCGGCAAGCACAAAAATTGATGTGGCCACGAGATAGTGCCATTTAAAAGGCCAATAAAACACCAGCACTAACAGCGGTATTAACGCTATTCGAAGCATAGTCAGTGCGTTGGGTATGTTCATTGCTTTTTGTCTTACTCGTTTAGGCCTATGCCCTGTTGGTGCCTGGATAGGGTCAGAGCTGGCTAAGCCTAGTTTAGTCGCTGTGCAGGCTGTTATAAATGTCGTTAGCTGTTTTTTCACTAATACCGGGCACTTTGCCCAACTCTTGGGAACTGGCTCGCTGAATTTCCTGCAAACCGCCAAAATGACGTAAGAGAGCCTGGCGACGCTTGGCTCCAACGCCGTCTATAGACTCAAGTACCGAGGTATTCCTTTTCTTCGAACGCCGCGCTCGGTGACCGGTAATAGCGAAGCGATGCGATTCATCACGCACCTGCTGTATCAAATGCAATGCAGGCGCATCTGACGCCAAAACCAGTTCTTCTCGACTACCTCCCTCAATGATTTGCTCCATACCGGCCTTACGGGTTGGTCCCTTCGCCACAGCGAGCACCCGTATATCCTCAATGCCAAGCTCATGCAGCACCTGTTCGGCTTCTGAAAGCTGGCCTTTACCCCCATCAATTAGCAAAACATCTGGCTTGCGGCCTTCGCCTTTCTTTAGCCTTAAAAAACGGCGTCGCAATGCCTGAGCCATTGCAGCATAGTCATCTCCCGCTTGCACGCCTTCAATATTGAAGCGCCTATAGTCAGTTTTGCGCGCACCGGACAAATCAAACACCACGCAGGATGCTACGGTGGCCTCACCCGAGCTGTGACTTATATCAAAACACTCTATGCGCTGCGGCAGCTCCGTTAGCTGCAAGGCTTCCTGCAGGTTTTCGAATCGACTGGCAATACTTTGTCGATTAGCTAGCCGGGCCTCTAGATTTTGCTGGGCCGCGACCGTCGCTAACTTGATCCACTCGGCTCGACTTGAACGTGCTTTAGCGCTTACGGTGATCTTACGACCGGCTACTTCCGTTAACGCCGCTTCAAGCACATCCTCGTCTTCTATGGCCTGATCAATGACTATTTCTCTGGGCGTCTCCTTTGCAAGCCCTCCGACATAATACTGACTTATGAACGAGAAAAGCACCTCGGCACTGCCCTCTTCGAGGCGTGGCGCCGGGAAGTAGCTGCGGCTCCCTAGAATACGACCACCTCGAACAAACAAAACATGAACGCAAGCGATGCCGGATGACTGCACTGCCGACAGAATATCAATGTCGCCGCGCTTGCCCTCAATGAATTGTGAGTCTTGCATGCGTCGCAAATCGGACAGCTGATCTCTTATTGTGGCGGCGCGTTCGAACTCCAGCTCAGCCGAGGCTGCTTCCATAGAATCGGCCAGTTCTTTGAGTAGCAGCCTGTCCTGCCCGGCAAGAAACATCCGCGTGAACCGCACACTCTCCTCATATTCTTTGTCGTCGACCATGCCGACACACGGTCCGGAACAGCGGTGTATCTGATATTGCAAGCAAGGACGAGAACGATTTCTATAGACACTGTCTTGGCATTGCCTTACGCGAAATATTTTCTGTAATAGATGCAAACTCTCACGCACCGAGCCCGCATTTGGAAAAGGACCAAAATACTCGCCTTTGCGACTCTTCGCGCCACGGTGGAAACCAAGGCGCGGGTGTTTGTGATCCGTCATTAGAATGTAGGGGTAGGACTTATCGTCACGGAGCAAAATATTGTACTGCGGGCGATGAGCTTTAATTAGGTTCTGCTCGAGAATCAGAGCTTCCGCTTCGCTATTGGTTATGGTGACCTGAACGCTGGCAATCTTATTAACCAGAGCCACAGTTTTAGAGTTAAGGCCGCGACTGCGAAAATAACTGGAGACCCGGTTCCTCAGGTTCTTGGCTTTGCCGACATACAGCACGTCACCATCCGTGTCGAGCATCAGGTAAACGCCAGGGCGGCGGGTGAGTGCTTTTAAAAAAGTGGCAGAATCAAATTCTTCCTGCATAGCTTACTCATAGTTCCTGCGCAGGTCTTGTATAGATATGTGCAGCATAGGTCTTCGGGGTGTCTGGGCTAACTAGGCTACGTCTGGGATAAATAGACAATTCGCCTATCTATCCAACCCTTCTTCGATCAAACCGTGGCGCACGGCCAGCAGAGCTAACTCAACGTCGCCTTTGATCTCAAGCTTTTCAAACAAGCGGTAGCGATAGCTGTTAACAGTTTTGGTGGAGATGCTGAGCTTCTCGGCAATGTCCGGCACCTTGTCGCAAGATATAATCATCATTGCAATCTGTAGCTCTCGTTCTGACAGTTGATTGAAAGGAGATTCGTCCTTGCCCGATGTAAAGGGCTTCAACGCCATATCTTGGGCAACTTCAGGGCTTATGTAACGCTGCCCGCTTTCAACTTTGCGTACCGCGTCCAACATCTGATCGGGAGTAGAGCCCTTGGTAATAAAACCTTTGGCGCCTGCCTGAATGAGTTTTGCTGGAAAAGGGTCGTCCGTATAGGCCGTTAAGGCAATCACTTTGATAGATGAGTCGTGAGCTACAATTTTTCTCGTTGCCGCCAAGCCGCCTATTCCCGGCATACGCACGTCCATTAAAACGATATCTGGTTGTAGCTGCCGGCACAACTTAACAGCTTCTTCTCCAGTAGCGGCCTGCGCAACTACTTCTACATTTGGCGCATCGGAGAGCATTCTCACTATGCCCATTCGTACTAGATCATGATCATCAGCCACTAAAACGGTGATCATTTGGTTCTCTCCATCTCTAACTACCTGGTTCTCAATGGCACTAGGCAACACTTATAGTGTTCAACCAAGTATCCATTACGGCGCCTTCCCTGTGCGATTATTCTTATGAAAAACTTATTGTATGGTGGCAACCTTCTTGTCGAGCTGCCTCTTTTCAGACTACCACTGCTACTCCGTGGTTACTAGTAGATTCTGGGCTCAAAGTGTAGTTGAACTGTAAACATATCAAATACCGAGAGCTGCACTTTCTCAGCAAACTTCAGAAGCTGCTTTCCAGACGCGCCACCACGATTTACCAGCACTAAAGCCTGCTCGCTATGCATGCCTAGAACGCCTTCGTTGCGACCCCGCCACCCGGCTTTATCAATCAACCACGCAGCCGCCAATTTGAACTGAGATGGGTCAGTTGTTGGATAAAAAACAATACCACTGTGCCGCACGCGCAAGTCTTTTAACTGCTCGGCACTCACGATGGGGTTCTTGAAAAAACTGCCGGCATTCGGCAACACTTTTGGATTCGGTAGCTTCGCCTCACGTATGCGAACAACAGCGTCCTTCACTTCTAACGGAGTCGGTTTTACAATGTGCTCAAGCGCTTCTGCAAGCGCAGCGTATTCTGCGTTCACTCTTGGCTTCTTCCACAACTTGAAACGCACTGATTCAATGACTGTGGCGTCGCGCAGAGTAGTTTTAAACACGCTGTCCCTGTAAGCAAACAAGCACTGAGCCCGATCATAAGTAACGCGTTCAGCAGACTCCAACACTCGAAAGACAACATGCTGAACGAACTCGCTTAGCTCCACACCGTAAGCCCCAATATTCTGCACTGGCGCGGCGCCTACCGTGCCAGGAATGAGCGCCAAGTTTTCAAGCCCAAAATAACCAGCCGCAACGCTGTGGTTTACTAGCGAGTTCCAGTTTTCTCCAGCACCCACATCTAAAACGATACTATGCCTGTCTTCAGAAACTATCGTCACCCCTGCTAACGCTATTTTAAGGCATGCTGGCACTTCCGCGCTGTGAAAAACAATATTGCTGCCCTCTCCGAGCACAACCGGCTTGTGATCAATTTCTGCAAAATATTTCAACGCCGCGCAGAGTTCCTGCTCTGTTGTAACCTCACGAAAATGCAGAGCATCGCACTCTATTGCGAGAGTATTAAGTGCAGATAGATTCATGTTATTGAAAAGCTAGGCAACACACTCAACTCTGACCCGGCCGCAAAGGAAATCGGGCACAAGTATGCTCTACTAGGTCTGCAAGTCATGGTTGCGAATATGTTCGAGAAGAGCCGCTGCAGCCGCTTCTACCAGTTTAAACACAAGCTCAAAGCCCTTGGTTCCGCCGTAATATGGGTCTGGCACCTCTCGGTAACGGTCGTCCTTTGCATAATCAAGCAATAAAGCAGAAGTACCCAAATAATCAGCTGGCTGCATTTCCTGTATATGTCGCAGGTTATCCTCGTCCATAGCTAAAATGTAGTCGAAAGTATCAAAGTCCTGCGCCTCCAGGCGGCGAGCACGCAGAGACTTTAGATTATATCCATTCGACTTAGCTACCGCCATAGCACGCTTGTCAGGTGGCGCGTTGATGTGTCCAGCGCTCGTGCCCGCCGAGTCCACCACAATGTCTTTTGCAAGCCCGGCATCCGCCACCATTTTTCGCAAAATGCCATCTGCCGTCGGCGAACGACAAATATTACCCATGCATACAAACAAAACCTTAACGCTCAATGCAACCCTCCTTAGCTTCGCCCAGCTAACAGTTGCCTGATCGCTAACAAATCTTCCTCAGTATCTACGCCGACAGGAATATCGCAGACGCTTTGCGCCAAATGAATTGCGGCGCCATTTGCAAGGGCTCGCAATTGCTCCAATTTTTCTGCACGTTCCATCGAATGCTCCGGCCAACGGATAAATTGATTCAAGAAAGACACTCTGTAAGCGTACAAACCTACGTGACGATTAGACACCGGTAACTGTGTTTCGCTGCGATCGCGCACGTAAGGAATGGGCGCACGGCTAAAATACAAGGCACGACCATGCTCATCGGCCAACACTTTTACGACATTGGGGTTATGCAGCTCTTCTTCTGAATCAATGGGCTCGGCCAGGGTGGCTAAAGACGCCCAATCGTTGCCTGCCAAGTTTTCGGCAACCTGGTTTATTACCGCTGCAGGAATTAAGGGCTCGTCGCCCTGTACATTAACTACAATATCGCTCGCTTCAAGCTGTAACAACTCGGCAGCTTCCTGCAACCGGTCAGTACCTGAGCTGTGTCTCTTCGATGTCATGATACTGGCCCCGCCAAAAGACAGCACAGCGTCATGCACTCGATCATCGTCGGTCGCAACAAAAACGCGATCGGCTTTGCTGGCCGACGCAGCCTCAAAGACACGTTGAATCATCGCTTTGCCTGCAATATCACACAGGGGCTTGCCAGGAAGGCGACTAGACGCATAGCGCGCGGGAATTATTACAGTGAAGCTCATCAGTTGTTGTAGGCCTTGGCTAGATCTATAGAAGCTTGTTTCAATTGTTGCGTTACCGCCTGGTAAAAAACGGCAGGCAGCGCCGCACTTATGCGAAGAAACCAATGGTGCTCATCTGCAATAGAGCGACACTTTACGGCGTCTTTCTCAGTCATTATAAGCTGCTGCCCCTGCTCTACTCGCAGGTCAGCAGCCTCGTATTGATGATGATCAGCGAACGGTCGTGACGTATGGTGTAAATCATTGTCCAGCAGAGTTTGAAAAAAACGCCGTGGATTTCCGATACCACACACCGCTAGTAATCCCGCGTTATCTAAGCGCTCCTTAAATAGGGCTACGTTTAAACGCTCACCGGTAACAATGTTCTCTACTTCGTCAGCCTTTAAGGTCATTACGGCATCGTATTTTAGTTCTACGCTACTAGGCACGCCATTCATTACGACGTAATCAACCTCGCTTAAGCGACTTTTTGGCTCGCGCAATGGCCCGGCAGGCAGGCATAAGCCATTGCCAAGAAGTCGCTGGCCGTCAACCACGGCAATTTCTATATCACGCGCTAACTTAAGGTGTTGAAGACCATCATCAAGAACAATCACGTCACAAAGCTTGTGCGCAAAAAGGTAACGGGCGCCACGCGATCTTTCCGGATCTATGCAAACAGGCAGTCCAAGTCGGCTGTGCAATAGCTTGGGTTCATCACCTACAGTGATCGCGTCGTCTCTGTCCGACACCATATGCGGAAATCTATCAACCTGAGCCCTATAGCCGCGACTGAGTACAGCCGGACGCCAGCCCTGTTGACGTAAGTGTTCGCACAAAGCGAGAACTAGCGGAGTTTTTCCCGCCCCACCGACAACTATGTTGCCTATAACAATAATCGGCAGCGGTGAACGATAGATATCTCTGTTTCTGGGCTTACTTAATCTTAGCGCATTGCGGTAAACAACACTCAAAGGGTTGAGCGCGGTGCTTAGCGCGCTTCCACTAGTGCCATACCATGCTTTGTTCAACCGATCTTCGATGCTGTCTTTTATGCTCTTGTTCATTATTCAGTTAACACTGAAATCCCGTTGATGGAGCTGCGCGTACCTGGCATCGGCAGCAAGCAGAGAATTATGAGTTCCCTGTTCCACAATCTTGCCGTTCTCCATCACTAGAATAAGATCCGCTTGCTCTATGGTTGATAAGCGATGAGCTATAACAATGGTTGTGCGCCCTTCCATAAGCCGCCCTAGTTCGTTCTGAATGTGCATTTCTGATTCGTTGTCCAGCGCCGATGTAGCTTCGTCGAGAATAAGAACCGGGGCATCCTTTAGCAAAGCCCTTGCTATTGCGATACGCTGTCGCTGACCGCCAGACATACGCATACCATTTTCGCCAACTACGGTGTCATAGCCTTGTGGCAAGGCCTCAATAAACTCTGTTGCATTGGCCGCTTGAGCGGCAGCTTCTACTCGCGCCTTTGAACTGCCTGCCAGCTCCCCATAGGCGATATTATTAAACACAGTATCGTTAAACAGGCTAATGTTCTGCGACACAAAGGCATAATGCGTTCGAAGGTTTGCCAATTGATAATTTCCGACGTCTATACCATCCAGCAGAAGCTCACCGGCACTGTGTTCGTAGAAACGACACAAAAGATTGACCAACGTAGACTTGCCCGCGCCAGAGCCGCCCACCAATGCCACGGTCTGGCCAGGTTTCACGGTAAAGCTAATATCACTTAGCACTGGCTCCTCAGCGCCCTCATAGGAAAAACCAAGCCCCTTGCACTCGATGGCGCCGGTGACGGTAGCAGCACTGTGAACACCCTGATCAGGCTCAACACCTGCATCAAGATAAGCGAATATGTCGTCAGCGGCAGCCAGACCTTTTTGGACAATGCTTAACACCTCGCTCAAAGCCCGAATCGGTCTCGCGAGCATGCCTGCAGCGGTTAAGAAAGCGACCAGCTGGCCTGAGCTTAACTCACCGAAATCAGACGGTGGCAGAACCAGATAGACCAGCAAGCCCATGGCAATACCTACCAACAGCTGAATAATCGGCGGGCCTATGGAGCCAGTGAAAGCCAATTTCAGGCTTTGACGAAGGTTGTATTCGCTCGCCTGGTGAAAGCGTTGCTGCTCATAGTCTGCGCCGCCATAAACGCGCACTTCGCGGTAAGCACGAATGGTTTCGTTTGCTACGTGGGTTACATCGCCAACTGAGTTTTGAATGCGCTGGCTGTAGCGGCGAAAGAGTTTGCTTACACTGCTCGCAATAAGGCCTATCAGCGGTGCGACAGCAAAGAAAATCAGAGTTAATTTCCAGTTCAAATAAAGCATGTATGACAACAACGCTAGCACGGTAAAGCCTTCTCGCATTGTCATTTTCAGGGCATCGGTTACCGCACTGGCAACTTGCTCAACATTGAAGGTGATACGCGATAAAAGGTGACCACTCTGTTGACCATCAAAATACGCTGAAGGCACCGCGAGGAGATGATCGAACACGGCGCACCGTGTGGTGTGAATAAGATGCCGGGCAACAGAGTTAATGTAATAGTTGCCTAGCAGGAAACCAATACCTCTAACCGTAATCACAGCAACCATCACCAACGGTATAACGAATCGCGCATCAGCCAAAAAGGCATCACGACTGTCGTAGCGGCTGTTTAAGAAATCGGTGGCTAAACCTGATCCAATTTTTCCGCCAGCCGTATCAATAATAAGCTGCAGCAAATCCGCGAGCAAAGCGGCCGCCGCCGCGTACAGCACGAAACCAAGCACGCTGATGGCAAAATGCCCCCAATTAGGGACGTACGAGAGCAGACGTTTATAAAGCGTCCAATCTGCATCACCTGAATGTTGTATGGTCTTGCCCAATCGCTCGTCTTCTTTCTCTGTAGTGCACAAATCGACCGTATCGATCTTTCTCGGCGCAACATATCACGCAAGCTTCTTATTGCAAGGCGCGCGGTAACTATTGCCACTCTGCAAAGCTGTAAGCTATGTCGATAATAGGTCGCTCGCCCCAATTGTTACGCAAACGCCATGCTGTTCGTCGCCATCTGGCTTGTAACCCATCAAGGGATTAAATAGACTGCGTGCGGTGCAGTATTGTGGTTACGCAAGAACTTGCTGCAAGCGCTTGAATAATAAGATGATTCATCTCCAACAAGCTGCACCTAGATCCGAATTAGAGGAATAATAAATGAAGAAGTCGAACATACTGATGAGAAATGCCATCGCCACCGCGCTGGGCCTTGTGATTGGAGCGCCAGCGATCGCTCAAGACCTAATTCTTGAGGAGATAGTCGTTACGGCGCAGAAGCGTGAGCAGAGCGTCCGGGATATCGCCGCGACCGTCAACGTTATTGCTGGGCAAGCGATAGACGATTTTGGCGCGCGTGACTTTCGCGATCTCGAAGATCTTACGGCTGGTCTTTCTCTAACCACTCTAAATGCAAGAACGTCGACAGTTAGCTTGCGCGGCATTTCTAATGACCCAGAGTCTGGCTCGGAACCGGGCGTTGACCTTTATTTCAACGATGTATTAACTCGGCCCGATACAGCTTTCAGCCAAATCTTCGACATGGAACGCATAGAGGTATTGCGCGGCCCACAGGGCGTATTACAGGGCAGAACGTCTCCTGGCGGCGCCATAGTAATGAAAACCAAACGGCCCAGCCTTGAAAGCTTCAACGGCAGCGTGATGGCGACGGTGGGCGACAACGATGGTCTGAATACGCAACTGGCCATAGGCGGGCCCATTATTGACGGCGTGCTTGGAATACGGATTGCAGGCGTATACGACGAGCATAACGGTGGTAACGTGACCAATGCCGTTACAGGAATAGACAGTGATGATGAAGGTCAAGCTGGCCGTATATCCCTACTGTTTCAACCCAGCGACACATTTACTGCCTCCTTAATGCATCAGTACTATGAGCGTTTCACCAACGACCCAAAGAATCTCGATGGCACAGATCTAAGCGGCCGTGGCTTCCCAACGCTCAACGGGACTGACAGAACGTCAATCAGCCCGGTTAACGACTTCGCTAAACTGCGCTACAACTTCACAACTCTGGACTTGAACCTGCAAGCACTAGGTCATGAGTTCACAATGGTTGCGGGTCACCAAACCAGTGATAAGTTCTCTCGAACTCAAAATGATCGCATTGGTTACTTATCGCCATTAGATAGAACACAAACGTCCCACACCGTTCTTGATGGCACATCAGTAGAGCTGCGCATGTCCTCTATTGATACTCAAAACTGGGAATACATGGTAGGCCTGTTTTACCTTGATCAAGACACGACAACGCAATTCAATGCAGCATCGGTGAACGCTGGAATCAACTTCCTTACCACCGGTGCAATTCCGGTGAATACTGAAAACTTAGCGGTGTTCACTTTCCATAAATTCCACATCGGTGATGCATGGACCTTGGACGTTGGCGCAAGATGGCAGAAGCGTAACTCGTTCCGCCAGGCAGAGGTAAACTTTGGTGGCATATTGTCTCTGCCACCTGCCTTTGTTCCAATACAAGCCATTATAGAGAATGCATTTGCGGCAAACTTTCCACTGGACGGCGTATTGCCTGCGGACCAACGAGGCTCTTCAAGCAACGTGACAGGCATGGTCGCCCTAAACTACGAGTTTAGTGATGATCTTTCGGGTTATGTGTCGGTTAGTACGGCAAACCGCGCCGACGGCATCTCTATCTCTCCTGGGCCGAACATCGCAGACATTGCGCGTACCGGTCTGCTGGGCTACGACACAGAAGACAGCACAATGTTTGAAGTTGGTTTCAAGAGCCGATTGCTCGGTGGCCGCGCCTCTCTTAATGGTTCTGCGTTTTACCAACAATTTGACGGCTACCTGGGACGAGTCACGGGTCTACAGATTGATGGCTTCGATGATCCTGCTGAAGATCTTTCAGACATAGCGGGCGGCTTGGTCTTCAATGGCGACGCAACGGTCTTTGGTGTGGAGTTCGATGGTAAATTCCTAATCTCCGAAAATTGGAGCATGGGCGGTACGTTCAGCTACAACAATGCGGAATTTGATGATGGCGCGACAGCACCTTGCAATGCTCGCGAGGCTGGCGAGGCGATAGGCGCATGCGAGATTGGCGGCACGGCCATTAGCGGTGAGCCTGAAGTGTCACTGTCATTAAACAGTGAGTTTACAGTCCCGATGGGTAGCTCGGAATGGTATTTGCGCGGCTTGCTCAAGCACAAGGGCGATCGACAAAACCAAACAGGCTCCGCCGGCACAGGCATGGTAGTTAGCGAGTTCGATGCGACAACCATACTTAATCTGTATACGGGTGTTAGGTCTGCAGATGGTAAGTGGGATGTCATGCTTTGGGCTAAGAATGTGACAGATGATGATACTGTGCTGCTCCAGGAAGGTGCGGACTCCGATGACATCGCTGCCTCAGGCACTGAATTTGGCTCTTACACCCGAGTTCAATTGCAGAGAGAACGTAGTGTTGGTTTAACTGCGCGCTATAACTTCGGAGGTTAATCGCTGTTCCGAATGACTTAACAAAGTCATAAAAAAACCGCTCTAGCGTCAAACGCTGCAGCGGTTTTTTTGTCTCAAACAAACAGAGCCAATCAAATAGAATTAAGCTTAGTTACTTGGCCTTTGAGTCGCTATTTTAAGATGCACAAAGCCCATCTGCCCTGCCACGTCCATCGCTGTAACAACATACTGATGTGGGGTGTTAGCATCGGCTGTAATCATAAATGGTACCTGTCGATCAGTGCCGGTTAAATCACCCAAGGCCCGCTTCAAGGTTGCAGGTTTAGTATCGACAAGCTCTTGGCCATTTAATGCATACTTACCATCACTGTTAATCACTAGCTCAACTGTGTTTTCGATAGTTTGCGCTTGCTCGGCAACGGCTTCTGGCAAATCGATTTTTAAGTGGGTTTCCTTAGTAAAGCTGGTGGAAACCATAAAGAAGATGAGCAACAGAAACACCACATCAATCAGTGGCGTTAGGTTTACATCAACTGCCGTGTCGCTATAGCCTCTAAAGTTCATAGCGACTCTCTATTCGGGTTCACGTGATTTAACACGTCTATCAGCATGCAGCGCGTCAACCAACTTAACCGCTTCGCGCTCGAGCGTAACAACGATTGACTGAATTCTGCGCTCAAAGAAGCGATGCATAATCAATGCTGGAATGGCAACGGCCAGTCCTGAAGCGGTCGTTATAAGCGCTTCTGAAATACCGCCGGCCAACACGCTGGCATTACCGGTGCCCTGTACCATTATTTCGCTGAACACTTTGATCATGCCAATTACCGTACCCAACAAACCAAGCAGCGGGGTAACGGCGGCAATGGTACCAAGCGTGCTCAGGTAATGTTGCATCTCGTGCACAACTTGCCCTGCCGCTTCCTCGATACTCTCTTTCATCACCTCACGGCCGTTACGTGAATTGCTAATGCCGGCGGCCAATATTTGACCAAGCGGAGACGTTTGCTTTAGAGTCTTTAACTTCTCCGAATCTATCTGACTATTTTTTATCCACGTCCAAACTTCCGCCAATAAGTTTTTTGGCGCTATTTTGTTCGGGTTAAGAGCAAGTAGTCGCTCTATGGTTATTGCTAAGGCAATAACCGAACAAAAAATAATCGGCAGCATCAACCAGCCACCCTGCTTCACAAGTTCAAACACTTAACCCCCAAAATCAGTTCCAATAACTATTATTACTCTAGCATAGCAGCGTCAAAACGCGATTCACCAGCCTAGCCAATAATTACCCCAATGTTGCCTAAAGCCCTTAGGTTTCATTCGCGCAGTTGTTGAACAAATAGGCAAATCGAACTCTATCGCTCCCATCTGCGCCGTGTTTAGCACGCTAGTACCTAGCTCCAGAAATCGACCTAACACCTCTGCGTGTGGGTGGCCGAAGCGACCTTTATAAGCCGCTGACGCTATCGCGAACTGAGCGTTCGTCGCTGTTACAAACGCATCGCCAGAAGAACTCTTACTTCCATGATGGGGCATTACGACTATATCGGCAGAAAGCTTGTCACTCTCGCCTATTCTATTGATTAGAGCTTTTTCTGCGTCAGCTTCTATGTCGCCAGGAAGAAGTACGCTAAAGCCCGGAGCCGATATTTTAAGCACACAAGAACGATTATTGCTTTTAGAAAAATCTCGTAGTCCTTCTGCTGTTGGTGCTAGAAACTCAAATCTGATGTCGTCCCAATGCCAGGATGCACCGGCTTTACAAAGCCTATGCTCGGTTAACGGTTGAGCAAGTGTGTGCAACAAAGGTTGAGGAGAGACTGCAGAATACTGAGCGACCTCAAAGCTCGCGACTATTTCCTTAACGGGCATAAGCCGCTGCAAACCCTTCAGGCCTCCCGCATGATCATTATCTTCGTGGCTCAATACCAGTAGGTCAACCTCATAGCGGCCTTTGGATCGCAGATATGGAGCAACGACAGCGCTGCCCAGATCAAAGGAATCTGAATACTTTGCACCAACATCGTACACCATCGTTCGACCGTAAGCAGAGAATACCGCCGACAAGCCTTGCCCAACGTCCAATATGGCAAACGCTGCCTTGTCGCAGCCATTGGCTTGCTGTGCGCCGGACATCGCAGTAGAGACAGCAGGCAAATAGCACAAAGGCAGCACGAACAGCGCGTGACGACGCAATGCAGGAGGGGCAAGAAACAGTCCACTGGCCAGCGCTAAACCCAGAAAACCGAGCGTACCTGGCGAGTACACTAGCGAGGAATTGTTTTTTACACTGGATGCGAAATACTCGAGTACGTCCCAGGTAAAACTGATTAGCCAATCGAGCACCTGCAGAAACAGCTCTGGCGCGCTAACACCCAGTGCGACTATCGCCAACACACAAAGCGTTGCGGGCACAATACATACGGCAACAAGCGGAACCACCAGAAGGTTTACCGCCGGCATGACTAGGCTAGAAGATTGAAAAAACAACAAAAGCATAGGCGTCAGTGCCACCGTACAAGCTATTTGTACCCTAGCCGCTAACCATAAGCGATTGCTTACAGCCCCAAGCCGATGGGCGTGGACAAAAAGAAGGGCTCCAACGGCGATAAACGACAGCCAGAAACCAGAACTACGCACAGAAAGAGGCGCGCCAATCGCTATCACAAGTGCGGCTGCGCTTAGAACGCCAGCTAAAGGCAGACGAAACCCGTTCGAGCGTGCCAACATAAACATCGCAAACATAAAAACGGCGCGCTGCGTAGGTAAACTAAAGCCTGCTAACGCCGCGTAGGCTAAGGCGGCGCAAACACTTGCATACGCAGCCCAGCGCTGGGCCGTAGTTGCAGGTCGCAAAGGTGCGAGCAACTTTGCGACCTGCAAAACCAAAGCATAAACAAGCGTGGCCAACATACCCACGTGTAGCCCTGAAATAACAAACAAATGGGTTGTGCCCGTTTCATTCAATAGCGTCCAATCAGCAGAATTCAGAGCCGCGCCGTCGCCGATTGCTAGCGCTCGAATAAAGCGCGCATTTTTAAGACCAATCGTCTGCTGCGCCAGCTTTTCTCCCAAACTTTCACGCAACATGCTTAATCTTCCGTTAAGCAGGGCATGTTGTGTTTGCCAACTTGACGGCATTACACGGTCGGCATCAACCTGTTCTCCCCACTTTACGTAGCCTGTGGCATCAATGCGATTTAGTAGAAGATGCAATTGATAGTCGCTCCCTCCAGGGTTGGCAAAGCCCCGTGGACGTTTTAATTTCGCTCGTAACCGCCAGTGTTCGCCCGCTCTCGGTCTTAGGTCGGTTGACCAAGACAGTTTCACTCGACGCATTGGCCGTTTGGATAAGGGCCACCTCGTGCTTGTAACGTCTAGCTCAAAACGTTGAAGCGCTTTGCCGTAGCGTCGTTCCGTGCGAGGCAATGCCGTCACAACACCTTCTAGCTCAATTAACTCACCCTCATGCTCGGCAAGTAATACGGACTGACTAATACCGTAAGCATAGAAAACGCCAACAAGTACTCCCAGGCTGTACATCACGCTCGGCACTCGCAGCGGACATCGCTGCAAAAAATTGTATAACAATGCCGTTATCAAAATTGGCAGCACAGTGACTAGCCAAAAAAATCGATCAAGGTTCGATAAGGAAATCGGAAGAAAAGAAGCTGAAACAATGCCTAGCAGCATTGCCATCATCCATGAAAACATAGTCACCATCCTTGGTGTTCTTAGTTAATAAATAATACCTCTACCACACATTGAAAGAAAGCGCGCTGTGCTAGACTTGAACATGAAGCTCTCCATCACACATTGATTCTGTTTGCAGCCGATTTTTAGATGCCGAAGAAATTTTTTAAGCAGTATTCGCCGAGGGCCGAAACGCTGAAGCAATACAGATCTTTACGCTGGCTGGGCAAGAGTATTGAAGATCCCAATATTTGGCATATGAACCGCCAATCTGTGGCGCGAGCCTTTCTTATTGGTCTTATCGTTGCATTCCTTCCAATCCCTTTGCAAATGTTCGTTGCCGCTGCCTGCGCTCTTTGGTTTCATGCTAATTTACCCATCGCAGCCAGCCTTGTTTGGATCACTAACCCCCTAACCTTTGCACCAATGTTCTATGCAGCCTATAAAGTGGGAGCGTGGCTACTTCAAACCCCAGAACAAGTGTTATCTTTTCAGCCATCGCTAGAAATCTTTACTTCGCAACTCGAACACATTTGGCAGCCTCTTCTTCTCGGTTGCCTAGTGTGTGGCGTTTTGAGTGGCTTAATAGCTCACGCGTTTATATGGCGGCTGTGGCGTTGGCAGGTAATTAGCCGCTGGGAAGAAAGAAAACGTCTGCGCGTCGCTAGGCAGGTAAAAACGTCCTAAGCGTCACGGAGAGCTCTGCCTCATTGTACGGTTAGCGTCTTAACGCCGTAGCTGGCTCAATTCGGCTAGCGCGTAATGCAGGATACACAGTAGCAATAATGCTCATCGCAATCGCGCTGCAGGCAATAACAGCAACATCGGTCATGCGCAAATCAGAAGGAATGTAATCAACCGGATAAACCGATGTTTGTAAGAACTGGAACCCAAACCAGCCCTCAAGAGTACCCACCAGCTCAGGCAGCCATAAACTTAAAGCACAGCCCAACACAACCCCCAGCCCCGTGCCAATTAACGCTATGACAACGCCATGCACCAGGAATATTTTCAGCACATCGCCGGTACCTGCTCCCATTGTTTTCAGTATTGCTATGTCGGCTCGCTTATCGGTCACGACCATAACCAGCGATGAAACCACATTGAACAATGCAACGGTTATCACCATAAATATCATCAGCGTTACCAGTCGCCTGGACATCTGAATAGCCTCGAACAAATTACCGTAAAGTTGACGCCAGTCACGCGCGTAGTAACCCGGCGGCAACTGATCCACTAATTCTCTACTGATGCGCCGCGTTTCAAATATATTGCTGGTTTGCACGCGCACGCCTTGAACAGCATCGCCCATGCCCAACATTTTTTGTCCGGCACCAAGTGATATAATCGCCAACTCCTGATCAATGCCTGTCCCTGAATGGAAAATCGCACCAACCGTATACGTTGCGAACTTAGGCGCTGACGATACCGATCTTGGATCAGGTACCACCATCCTAAGCTTATCGCCGATTTCAAGTTGCAGGTTTTTCGCAACAAACTTGCCTAGCACAATTGAGTTTGGAACATCCCTTAAACTTAAAAAATCGCCCGCCGTTACGAACTTGTCTATGCCCGTTAGCGATAATTCAAGTTCAGGTTTAACACTATGTACTTGCACCACTTCTACGTTTTTCCCCGCGCTCAGCAAGGCATTTATTGAAATGAAAGGCGCTGTATTGATGACGTCATGGTTTTGTTCGATAACAGCACTCAAGGTCTGCCATTCTTCTATGGGATAACCGTTGGTTATCATGGCATGAGGCACAAGACTCAAGATTCTATTTTGTAGCTCCTTTTCGAAGCCATTCATCACGGACAATACCGTAATCAATAAGGTGACGCCCAACACTAAGCCTGCAACCGAAATCCGCGAAAGGAATGCCACGAGCATCCCTCCCCGCTTTGCTGAAGAGTATCGCAGCCCAACGAACAGTGGCAGTGAAGCGATCATAAACTGTTGAGCTGACCGTCAACCAGATTGAGCGTTCTGTCCATAGTGTCGGCTAATTTACGATCGTGTGTAACGGTAACGAAGCTGGATCGCGATACTTCATTTAGCGACAGCATCAAGTCTTGCACTTTCTGAGCGGTGTGCTCATCAAGATTTCCGGTAGGCTCATCCATTAACACGCACGCCGGCTTAGTAACCAACGCCCGCGCAATGGCAACACGCTGCCGCTCGCCGCCAGAGAGCTCAGCCGGTTTGTGAGAAAGACGAGTGGCTAATCCAACAGCTTCAAGAACCTCTTGCGCCTCGCGCTTCACTTTTTTAATTGGAAGCTTACGCATCAACAGGGGCATCGCAACATTTTCTAGCGCGGTAAACTCACCAAGCAAGTGATGAGCCTGGTAAACAAAACCAAGAAACTGATTACGCATCAAGCCACGCTGATTTTCATTTAACGACGTAATATCCTGGCCATTAACCAATACCGAACCCTTAGAGGGTAGGTCTAGGCCTCCCAGCATATTAAGCAGTGTGGTTTTACCAGAGCCTGAAGCGCCAACAATTGCGATCCGCTCCCCTTCCTTCAGATCCATGTTCACCTCACGAAGTACAACCAACTCTTCGTCACCTTGGCGATAGGACTTTATCAAGCCACGGCACTGAAGCACACTTGGAGCATCACTCATATCTTAAAACCTCTGCCGCTTCAATACTGGCGGCTTTCCATGCCGGGTAAAGAGTGGCTAGTACGGTCAGCGCAAATGACGCGCCGCTGATCAAAATCACATCCTGGCTTCGAACCAGCGATGGCATATAGACAATTTGAAACACGCTGGGGTCAAAAACCTGAAGCCCCACAAGTTGCTCAACGCCAGCCACTATCGCGCTAATATTCAACGCTACACCAACCCCTAACAGGGTACCAACTAATACTCCAATCAAGCCGATAAGAGTACCTTGTGTAACGAAAATAGCGACTACAGAACGCGCGCTCATCCCCATTGTTCGAAGCACAGCGATTGCAGCACGTTTGTCAGACACCATCATCACGACTATGGAAACAATATTAAAAACGGCCACGATCACAACGATCATAAGCAGAATACCCATCACACGTTTTTCCATCTGAATAGCTTGAAACACGCCGCCCTGCGTCTGGCTCCAATCTATTATCTGATAGTGGCTGTCCATTTCCGACTCAAGACTTTGTCGCACAGCCGGCGCGGAAAACAAATCGTTTACTTTTAGCCGTATGCCTAAGGCATCACCTTTGCTACGAAATAGCTTTGCGGCGTCACTCATATGGATAAAAACAGTACTTGAGTCCACTTCTGCACCCAGTTCAAACACCCCGACCACGGTAAATCGTTTTACCCGAGGAAAAACACCCATGGGAGTAACAGCCAACGCTGGCAATGTTAAGGAAAGCTTGTCGCCTATATGTAACCCAAGATGTTGAGCGGTCACTACTCCGATAACGACACCAAACTCACCAGCGCGCAAGTCAAGCAGCTGTCCGCCCAACATACGCTGGCCCAATGCAGAAACACTGGCTTCCTTCTCAGGTACGATGCCATTAATTCGTACGCCGCGAACAAGACCCGGCACGCTGATCATGCCTTTGCCCCCAACAAATGGCGCGCCACCTATAACCTCAGTGCGACTAATTAAGCGTTCGTATAGACCCTCATAATTATCTATGCCACTTCGATTGCTGATCTCCAAATGTGGAACAGCACTCAGTGTGCGATTACGTATTTCCGCCTCAAACCCATTCATTACCGAGATAACGACTATCAAAACAGCTACGCCAAGAATCATTCCCACTAACGAAAGCATGGAAATGAAAGACACAAACTGGTTCCGCTGCCTATCGCGGGTGTAACGTGAACCTATAAAAATTGCGGGGGGTCTGAACATGGTGCTATTTAACCACAGCGTGACGTCTTGCTCTTTATTGACATCTTTAAAGTGCCATATTCACGCTGAAACCAAAGACTGATCGGGCGTAAACTTAGACCTATGACGAATGGAGCCGTGCCACGAGGAAATCACTAATGGATGAGCAGCGAGATTACTTTCGAATACAAGATCAGGCCTGGGTTGATTGCCGTAAAGTTAAACACGGGCGCTTAAACCACGATGCCTCAGACTCTTTTGCCGGCGCCACTGAATTTCAACTTACCAGCGAGCTGCAGCGCATAGAATCTGAAAGTGCTGGCTTACTGCACAGCCTTGCCGAGCGCGATGCTGAACTGGCTAATTATCTTAGAATTCAAAATCAGAAAATCGACGCGCTGGCCCGGACTTTTATTAAGTTAGCCCATGGTGAGGAACAGAATGCGCAGGCTGTAACATTAAGTGAAGTAGCTATTTCTTTCTGTAGCGAAGAAGCATTTACCAAAGGCCAATGGCTTGCTGTGAGAATAATGTTGCAAAGCGAACCACTGCTGTTCCACTGCTTTGCTGAAGTCAGAGAGTGCAAAACCTTAGAATCAGGGGTAGAGATAACAGCTGATTTTGGCTGGAAGGACGAAGAACAGCGCGATCTACTGGCGAAGCACATTTTTCGCCAGCAAGCCAAGCAGAGACGTGAGCAGCGAAATTCTTAAGTGTGACCTGCACTCTAGCACGGCGGTTACGCGCTGGGATGCTTCGGAACGGTAGCTAGCTACAGAAATAGCAGAATGAGGGGATAGGAATATGAGCACCATCTCAACGCACTTTAAGCCAGCAGTGATCTCGCTGCTTATTGGTTTACAGGCAAGTGTTTGTGCCGCAGATCTAATTAAAATACCAATTGGTCAACAAGACAAGGAGCTTCAACATCTGAGCAAACCTACTAGAGGTCAGAGTAAGGCTCAGGTGGAACTACAGTTTGGCGTTCCCGTTCAACGATACAATGCTAGAGGTGAGCCACCCATCTCACGCTGGGAATACGCTGGGTTCATGGTATTTTTCGAGTATGAGCACGTCATACACTCGGTGGTTAAACATCGGCCGAATGAAGATGCGGAACTTAGCCGAGAAGTAGAAATAGAAGCCTTGAATTAGCTGGCGTCATAGAAATCGGCATCATCTTTGACCTTCGTTTTCGCCACTTCCACATCGCACTTATTCGGGTCGCCGCCACAAATTTCACACTCGGTGTCCAGCCCCAAGGCCGCAATACCGCCACAGGATCCGGAAATAGGCTCACGCCCCGCTAGCACTCCAACAGCCATAGCAGCAACTACCACTATAAAAAACAGAAAACTCAACAGCATGGTCGTCATAGCATCTTACTCCACGTTTAGAGATTCATTATACGCTGTAAATGCGCGGCTTTCCTTCGCCTCAAAACCGTCTTTGGTACGCAGTATGAAATAGGCCGCCAGTACCTGCTTGTCGGCCAGTTTTAGCCCTTCCTCATGTCCAAGCACATTGAGCGCAGTCGCCCAGGCGTCTGCTGCTGCAGCGGAGTCGTGCACAACGGTTACCGAGGCCAAGCGGTGGGTGACAGGACGACCGGTACGAGGGTCCAAGGTATGCGAATAGCGAACACCTTCCAGCTCGTAAAAATTTCGATAATCGCCTGACGTTGCAATGGATTTATTATGCAACTGCGCCGCATGGAATGGCACACCCCGCTGAACAACAGGCGTTTCAATGCCAATTGTCCACATCTCATCACGCTTATTGGTGCCTGAAGCTCGCAACTCTCCACCTACTTCCACCAAAAAATTGCGGTAGCCAATCTTGTACAGGTGACGAACAACTCTATCCACTGCATAGCCTTTTGCTATCGCAGAGAGGTCAAGCTCAACATCCCGATTTCTCCGCACAGTGAGCGCCGCTGGATCAAACTCTATCGCATCCTGGCCAAGCTTGCTCAGCGCAGCGGCTACATCACTAGGACTGGGCACCGAGTCTTTAGGCTTTAGTGCGCTGCCAAAGCCCCACAAGTCTACCAAAGGGCCTATACTAGCGTCGAAAGCGCCTTCGCTTTGCTCGTGAATTGTTTTTGCAAGCAGTAACACCTCAAAAAGCTCGGCTGGAACTTGAACCAAGCTGCCTGGCAAACTGCGGTTCAACAAAGACAGCGAAGAGTCTTGCTTGTAGGTAGACATCTGTTGGTCAACTTTTTTTAGCAGCGCAGAAATATCCTCTGCAACGCTTCGTTGCTCGCCACTGCGTGCTTCTTCCGATATCTGTACGGACCAACTGGTGCCCATAATTTCGCCGGAATAGAGCTGATGCGTGCGATTGGCATCACAAGCAGTCAGACTAGCAAAAGCAAGAAACAAAAAAGCCAGGGCGTGTAACCCCGGCTTCTCTTTAATTACCAACAAAAGTTTGAGCCTAACCAAATTCATCGAGAAGAATATTCTCTTTCTCTACGCCCAACTCATCCAGCATGGTCAACACAGCCTTGTTCATCATTGGAGGGCCGCACAAGTAATACTCACAGTCTTCTGGAGCAGGATGGCTCTTAAGGTAATTGTCTAGAACTACCTGGTGGATAAACCCGGTAAGTCCATTCCAGTCATCGTCAGGCATGGGATCCGACAACGCCACATGCCAATCAAAGTTGTCACACTCTGCAGCCAAGGTGTCGAAATCTTCAACATAGAACATTTCCCGTAAGCTACGAGCTCCATACCAATAGGATATTTTTCGCTTCGAGTTCAATCGCTTAAGCTGGTCAAAAATGTGCGATCGTAGCGGTGCCATACCTGCTCCGCCACCGATGAATACCATTTCAGCATCGGTATCTTTGGCAAAAAACTCACCAAACGGACCGAATACATTGACCTTGTCACCAGGTTTCAAATTGAACGCCCATGACGACATCTGTCCTGGGGGTATTCCTACGCTTCCTGGAGGAGGCGAGGCAACTCGAATATTAAACTTTATGATGCCTTTTTCTTCAGGGTAATTCGCCATAGAGTAGGCACGAATTATCGGCTCTTTCACGGTAGAGACATTGTCGAAAACTTTGAACCTGTCCCAGTCACCGCGATATTCTTCTGGAATATCAAAATCTTTATAGTTCACTGTGTGGGCTGGAGCTTCCAGCTGCACATATCCGCCAGCTCGAAAATCAACGCTTTCACCAGCCGGAATGGCCAACACAAGTTCCTTAATGAAAGTGGCCATGTTGTCGTTAGAAACAACTGTCGTTTCCCAACTCTTAACACCAAAGAATTCAGGATCAACTTGAATCTTCATATCCTGTTTAACAGCCACCTGACAACTCAAGCGCCAAGCTTCATTGCGCTCGCCGCGAGTGAAGTGCCCCTCTTCAGTGGGCAATATTGAACCACCGCCATCAAGCACCTGACACTTGCACTGAGCACATGTACCACCGCCACCACAAGCAGATGACAGAAATATTCCTTTGTCAGCCAGAGTATTTAAAAGCTTGCCGCCCGCAGGGACCGTAATGGCCCGTTCCGGATCATCATTAATTTGTATCGTTACATTGCCAGTACTAACAAAGCGCGAACGAGCGACAAGGATAAGAGCTACGAGGCTCATCACTACTACAGTGAACATGCCGACGCCGGTAACAATGGTTCCAGTATCAATCATTACTAACACACCACCTTAATTCTATTAAGCACGCTTCTATTTACCACAATTTATAGAGAAATTCCGCCAAAAGACATAAAGCCCAATGACATCAAACCCACAGTAATAAATGTAATACCTAGACCTTCCAGCCCATCTGGCACATCACTGTATTTAAGTTTCTCACGAATGCCTGCAAGCAATGCAATTGCCAAAGCCCAGCCAACACCTGATCCAAAGCCGTAAACCACACTCTCCCCGAAAGTATAGTCGCGTTCCACCATCAATAAAGAGGCGCCCAATATTGCGCAGTTCACGGTAATCAACGGCAAGAATACGCCTAGCGCGTTATAGAGCGCTGGAAAGTACTTGTCTAGAATCATTTCCAGAATTTGAACCATAGCGGCGATTACACCGATGTAGCTCAGAAACCCAAGAAAGCTCAAATCTACACCAGGCATGCCCGCCCAGGTAAGTGCGCCTTCAGCCAGCAACAAATTAAAAATCAGATTGTTTACCGGCACTGTAATGGTCAGCACAACCACGACAGCAACACCCAAGCCAACGGCCGTTTCAATTTTCTTTGAGACAGCAATAAATGTGCACATGCCCAGAAAGAAGGCCAGAGCCATGTTTTCAACAAAGACAGCCCGAACAAATAAACTTAACGATTGCTCAAGCATGATGCGCTCCTGCAGTAGACTGAGGCTTAATTTCGAAATCGGCTTCTTCTACCTGCTCTGGCTGGTAGCTGCGCAGCAACCAGATAAACAAACCGATAATAAAGAACGCACTAGGAGAAAGCAGCATAAGCCCGTTGGCTTGATACCAACCGCCGTTCTCAACTAACTCAAAGACGGTAAAGCCAAACAATGATCCGCTTCCAAGAAGTTCGCGGACTACGCCAACAAACAACAGAACCACGCTATAACCCAAGCCATTTCCTATGCCATCTATGAAGCTGGGCATCGGCGGGTTCTTCATGGCAAATGCTTCAGCTCTCCCCATCACAATACAGTTTGTGATGATCAAGCCAACGAAAACTGACAACGACTTACTCAAAGCATAAGCGTAGGCCTGAAGCACCTGATCCACAACAATCACCAGTGACGCGATAATCGTCATCTGCACGATAATACGAATACTAGAGGGTATGTGGTTTCGAATAAGCGATATGAACAAATTAGAGAATGCAACAACTGCGGTGAGTGCAATACACATTACCAAGGTTGTATTTAAACTCGTGGTTACCGCTAAGGCTGAGCAAATCCCCAGTATCTGCAGCGCTATCGGGTTATTGTTGAATATCGGCGATATCAACACATCTTTTGAGTTCGACATCTATGCCCTCGTCGTTTCAAGTATTTGTAAACCGTGATCCATCACATTCATCTACCTTAGGCTTGCCAGCAAGGGACCATAGCCTTCAGGACCCAGCCAATACTGCATCATGTTATGCACGCCTCGGCTGGTGAGCGTGGCGCCAGACAAACCGTCGATCTGATGGATAGCGGTATCACTATCCTGATTTACAGCGCCCTTGAGTACTTCTGTAGCCACAGAGCCGTCAGCTGCATAAATTTCTTTGCCTATCCATGACGCTTTCCAGCTAGGGTCGTCAACCTTTGCGCCTAAGCCCGGTGTTTCTTTGTGCTCGTAGTAGCCCAAACCAGATACGGTATTCATATCGCCTTCTAAAGCCATAAAACCATACAGAGTGCCCCACAATCCGTAACCACGAATGGGCAGAACTATGCGCTCAATACCTTGCTCGTTTTCAATCAAATAGATACTCGAATAGCGCTCTCTTCTACCGATGCTGGCTATGTCTGTGCCTCTAGCCAGTGCAGCTGACAGCGCAGGGTCTTTGGAAGCCTTGCGCTGATCGTACAGCGACACGTCAAAGCCTAAATCCGTGGCTTGCTGATCGGTGAGAAATACATTCGTATCCAAATCAGCCAATTTAACTGTGAACTCTCCAAAAAGCTTGGGTACATCTGCTTCGCTGTGCTCATCCTCTTTATAAAGGCCTGCTGCAGCCAATATGTTTTTGTTTCTGTCGAGCAGCTTATTTTCTGTTTGCAGTGATTTAAACGCGACAGCCGCACTGGACACCACAACAGAGCAAACTATGCAGACGAGTAACGCAACTATTAGCGTTTGTTTGACCGAATCTTTGTTAGACACTGCGCGCTAACCTCCTCTTAATATTGGCCTGCACGACATAATTATCAATCAATGGCGCACATAAGTTGGAGAACAGTATCGCCAACATCATTCCTTCAGGGAATGCTGGGTTCACCACCCTAATTAGCACTACCATCACGCCAATTAGGCCACCAAATATCCATTTGCCGGTTTCAGTCATTGCCGCAGACACTGGATCTGTTGCCATAAACACCGTGCCAAACAAGAAGCCGCCTACCACCATGTGCCAGTACCAAGGTACGGCAAACATAGAGTTAGTTTCTGATCCAATGGCATTGAACATTAACGAGGTTGCAACCATACCGATGACAACGCCAGCCATAATGCGCCATGAGGCTATGCGAGTAAGGAGGAGATACGCCGCTCCGATTAGGATGGCAATACCGGAAATTTCTCCAATTGAGCCTTGAATGTTGCCAAACAACGCATCAAACCAGGTTAACGCAGCGCCTGAGGGCTGCTGCAAAGCAGAGACTCCGCCAGAAGCGAGCTGGCTCAAGGGAGTTGCGCCCGAAAACCCGTCAACTGCAGTCCAAACTGTATCACCCGACATTTGCGCAGGGTAAGAGAAGAACAAGAACGCACGACCTGTAAGCGCCGGGTTTAGGAAGTTCTTGCCAGTCCCGCCAAATACTTCTTTGCCAATCACCACACCAAAGCTAATTCCAAGAGCAACCTGCCATAATGGGATGCTTGGCGGAACTATCAATGCAAACAGTACCGAGGTAACAAAAAAGCCCTCATTGATTTCGTGATTACGCTTTACAGCAAACAACAGCTCCCAGGCAATACCCACAACAAAAGTGGTTATATAAATGGGTAGAAAGTAACATGCGCCATGCCAGAAGCAATCCCACAAGCTATTAGGATCGTAGCCGGCTAACAAGCTAATCAAGGCACCGTGCCAATCGTTAACTTCGGTAATGCCCATCGCTGCCATTGCCGTATTGGCCTGAAAACCCAGGTTATACATGCCGTAAAACATAGCCGGGAACGTCGCCAGCCATACGGTAATCATTACCCTCTTAAGATCTAAACCATCTCTTACATGAGCAGCGGACCCAGTGACTGTAGAGGGCTGGAAGAAAAATGTATCGAACATTTCATATAAAGGGAAAAGCGACTCAAGCTTGCCGCCCTTTGTAAAATTAGGTTCGATCTTCTGGAAGAAGTTTTGAATAGCTTTCATCTAACCTTCCTTCTCAATGCGAGTAAGGTTGTCGCGCAACACTCGCCCAAATTCGTACTTACCTGGGCACACATAGCTGCACAGACCAAGGTCCTCTTCGTCCAACTCAAGTGCGCCTAGACTCTGAGCCATTTCGAGATCGCCTACTACCAATGCTTTTAACAGGGGAGTAGCCAACACATCGAGGGGCATAACACTCTCATAAGCGCCGATTGGGACTATCGCCCTCTCACTGCCATTGGTGTTGGTATTCATAGCAAAGGTCTTACCCTTGCCGAACCAATGCGAAAGGTAAATTGGCTTAGCGGAGTGCCTATTGACCCCTGGAGAAGCCCAGCCCATAAACTCGCGCTCATGCCCTTCTTTCAAAACACACACTTGATTATGGTAGCGACCAAGATAGTTCATTGCGCCGCTGCCGATACGACCGGCCAAAACCGAGCCAGAAATTAGCCGCAGCTCGCCAGGAGCCAATTCACCAGCGGTTAGTTGGTCCAGATTTACACCTATACGAGTGCGTAGCAGGCGAGGCTTGTTCACCATTGGACCTGCCAAGGCCACAACGCGCTCTGTTGACAAGCGTCCCTCAGTGAACAGTTTGCCAATAGCAATAACGTCTTGATACCCAATCGTCCACACTGTCTTAGCTGAATGAACCGGGTCAAGATGATGAATATGGGTACCTACCAAACCTGCAGGATGCGGGCCGGCGAACGAAGAATAATTAACACCTACTATATTGGCATCAACCACTCCATTATTATCGGCGGTGATAACGTGAACTGGCCCGCTGCCTAGCTTGCTAAGCACTGTGAGACCATTACTGAATGATTTTTGCTCTGCAGCAATCACCACAGCTGGATTTCCTGCCAATGGGTTTGTGTCAATTGCAGTGACAAATATGGAGCTAGCCTTAGTAGCTGGCGCAGGAACCTTACTAAAAGGGCGCGTCCGCAGAGCAGTCCAAAGACCAGACTCAACAAGGTTATCCCGCGCTTCTTCAGGGGTTAGCTTGTTGAGACCTTCTACGCTGTACTGGCTAAATTCGAGAGGCTCATCGTCTTCAACATCAATAATCAATGACTCGAATACCCGCTTCGCACCTCGATTAATGCTTGCGACCGTGCCTGTGGCTGGCGCGGTGTATTTAACACCTTCGGTTTTCTTGTCGGTGAAAAGTACTTGGCCGGTTCGAACTCTCTCACCTTCTTTGACTAACATTGTCGGCCTCATGCCGACATAGTCATAACCAAGCAACGCGACCGATCTGGCCCGCGCTGCCTCTTCAACTTGGTTTTCTGGCGCCCCACTGATTGGAATGTCCAAACCTTTATTGATAGTGATCATCGAATGCGCTGTGCTCCTAACACGTGGTCTTCCAGACCTGCCTTGGTTCGATCAATACACATAGCGGTATTTAACGAACCTTCTATTTGCCGACGAGAACCGTCAAGCGAGGCCTGGTTTTTGGTGCGCGCAGTATAATAGGCATTACTTCGAAAGGCTACCTAAGCATCTGCTTTTAAAGCGTTATTTATTGGCCTTGTCGAAACGCAGCCACCAAACAACAAGTACTTAAACGAACGCCACCGAAAAAATCCGGCGACGCACTCCTTACCTCCCCTATTCAGGCAGGGTATGTGACGTATTTAATAGCCGCCATTTGCTCTACCAGCCGATGTACTTGGCAGGTATAGCCAAATTCATTGTCATACCAGAAGTACAATACAACATGATTGCCATTCACAATCGTCGCCTTCGCATCAAAAATGCAAGCTTTACGAGACCCAACAAAATCAGTTGAGACGACCTCTGGTGAAGCGGTGTAGTCAATTTGTCGACTTAGATCCGAATGCAGCGCTACATCACGCATAAATTCGTTAACTTCTTCAACACTGGTTTCTTTTTCAAGGGTCAAATTCAAAATCGCCATAGACACATTGGGTGTTGGTACTCGAATGGCGTTACCGGTTAATTTACCTGCCATTACCGGCAACACTTTCGCGACGGCTTTAACCGCACCCGTTTCGGTTAGCACCATATTCAATGGCGCGCTGCGACCCCGCCGATCACCTTTGTGGTAATTGTCGATCAAGTTTTGATCATTCGTATAGGCATGAACAGTCTCTACATGCCCATTCAATACAGTGAATTTATCGTTCAATGCTTTCAGTGGTGGAGTGATTGCATTGGTTGTGCACGAAGCTGCCGATACAATGCGGTCGTTTGCAGTAAGAATATCGTTGTTAATGCCATATACGATGTTGGGAACATTGCCCTTTGCCGGTGCCGTGAGAATAACGCTCTTTACGCCTTTACTCTTGAGGTGCAACCCGAGCGCTTCGTCGTCACGCCATTTTCCTGTGTTATCTACAACTATAGCGTTATCAATACCATAGGCTGTGTAATCAATTTCATCAGGCGCACTGGCGTAAATCACTTTAATTTCGTTGCCATTGGCAACAAAAGACTGACGCTCCTCATCCACACGAATGGTGCCATCGAATGGGCCATGAACCGAATCACGACGCAGCAAGCTTGCCCTCTTGATAAGGTCGTTCTCTCCACCCTTTCGAACAACAATTGCTCGCAATCGCAAAGCATCTCCAGCACCGACTTTTTCCACCAATAACCGGGCCATCAGTCGGCCAATACGGCCGAATCCGAATAAAACGACATCCTGAGGCTCGTTCAAAGGCAGCTTGGTATTAGACAGAATTTCAGGCAGCTTTAACTCGAGAAATTCTCTAGCAGACTTCCCATTGCCTTCATTCATGAACTCAACAGCCAATAAGCCGATGTCTATGTGTGCAGGACCAGGGTCTAACTCGCTAAGAGCTTGAAGCAAAGGATAGGTTTCGAACTCTGACAGTTCGTTTTGCTCAACCTGACGAACAAAGCGATGTGCTTTCATAATGTTCATTACGGATTGGCCTACCAACGAACGTCCGTAAATGAATGTTTTCACATTTTTCCGACGATACAATTCCCCGACCAAAGGAATCATCCCTTCTGCTAACGCTTCCCGCTCTTTCCAGTCGGCAAAATAATCGTCTGGACGTTCTCTTCTTTGTTCCGTAGTCATGAAAAACCTGTATTTACCCGTTAAATCCGAAGCGCCCGCGGGGTGAGACCCAGCAGGCGCATATTATCTTTGCAAGAATGTCCAATTACAACCGTGATTCCTTCTCTAGAGCCAGAAGTTGTAAGCTAGCTGGAGCGTGCTTGCTCTTTTCTGAGTATAGACGCTGCCCCGCAATCGGCTAATCGGGTAACATGCCGTTTTTTTCGCCATTCAGTCACGAAGTATTTCATGCCACAGACTAGCCAGAGTATTTTTGAACCACATTTGCCACGCTCTGAGCGTGAACGCAGCGAATGGCCACCGCTTCCCGCGGCCTCGCGCGCGCTGGCTATTTCTGCAGCAGCACTTAAGCACAAAGGTTTAACGCTTGTGGTGTGCGCAGACAGTGGCGCCAGTCTGCAACTAGAAGACGAGTTGCAGTTCTTTTGCGCTAGCGAAGCTATTGAGGTACTTCACCTGCCAGACTGGGAAACACTTCCATACGACAGCTTCTCGCCCCATCAGGACATAATTTCTGATCGCCTGCAAACCTTGCACCGACTGCACAACAATACAGAGTCACAGCACGCTATTCTCGTTGTGCCCATATCTGCAATGATGCAAACCACAACAGCACCGGAATACATTACAAAGAACAGTCTGGTTTTAGCGCAAGGCCAGTCACTGGAAGTAGAGCGATTTCGGCGGTCGCTCACAGAGAGCGGATACAACTGTGTCGAAAGCGTCTTTGAACACGGCGAGTTCGCTGTGCGCGGTTCCATTATAGACTTGTTCCCCATGGGCAGTGACGCTCCTGTTCGGATAGAACTATTTGACGACGAAGTAGAATCGCTGCGCTTTTTTGACACTGAAAGCCAGCGCACAACCGAAAAGCTTGAGAACATTTCCTTATTACCTGCAAAAGAATTTCCGCTCGACGCGGAAGGCATCGCGAGGTTTCGACGACGATGGCACGAATCGTTTTCAGTAGACCACTCTGCCTGCACCGTTTACCAGGACATCAGTGCAGGCTTGGCCAGTGCAGGAATCGAATATTACTTGCCTTTGTTTTTCGATCGACGTTACAGCCTGCTAGACCATTTAAACTCGGACGTTTTACTGATCACCGAACCTGAAATACACAGCGCTGCAGAGAACTTTCTTGAAGAGGTCGTTAAACGATTCGAGGAATATGGAATTGACAGAACGCGTCCATTGCTGCCACCGGAACAAGTGTTCTTGCGCGTGGAGGAACTGTTTTCCGCATTTAAAGGCTTCAAACAAGTAGTACTTAGCAAGCCCGAAGGTGATGTCGCCGCTAATACCGCCGCTGCATGGCAAGACCTGGAGATTGATCGTCGAGCAACCGAGCCTCTGCATCGATTGTCTGAAACCATGCATCAGTACCATGACTCAAACCCTAACGGTCGAATTTTGTTTTGCGCCGAATCGGCAGGCAGGCTAAACACCATGGAAGGCCAGCTGAACAGTATTGGCATTGAAACCAAAACACTCACTAGCTGGCAGGACTTTCTTAGCGACGACGCGCGCTTCAGCTTATCCGTCGCACCCTTGTTGGCTGGTTGCAGGCTTGATTATGACAACCTTGGCATAATTTGCGAAGACCAGCTGGCTGGCAACCAGGTTCGGCAACGCGCCAAGCAGGAAAACGATTCCATCGTCAACCCTGACTTGTTAATCAAGAATCTAACCGAACTGCATCTAAATGCACCCGTGGTGCATATCGAGCATGGAGTGGGTCGATACCGCGGGCTGGTGATTCTGGAAATTGATGGCCAGGCGGCCGAGTTTCTGCACTTGGAATACGCGGACGAATCGAAGTTGTACGTACCAGTTGCATCTTTGCATTTCATCAACCGCTACCTCGGAGCAGATGAGGATTCTGCCCCTCTCCACCGGCTAGGTACGGAGCAATGGGCCCGAGCAAGAAAGAAAGCCGCTCAACAGGTATCTGACGTTGCCGCTGAATTATTACTGATAAATGCCAAGCGTGCAGCGCGGCCTGGGTTCGTTTTTAAAAACCCAGGAGAAGACTACCGACGCTTTGCCGACAGCTTTGCCTTTGAGGAAACACCAGACCAACAAAGCGCTATCGATGCTGTGCTAAGTGACATGTATTCCAACAACCCAATGGACAGGCTGGTTTGTGGCGACGTAGGTTTTGGCAAAACAGAAGTAGCACTAAGAGCTGCGTTTGTAGCCGCACAAAGCGGCAAACAAATCGCTGTGCTTGTACCAACAACGTTGTTGGCGCAGCAGCATTATGAAACGTTCAATGATCGCTTTGCGGATTGGCCCATCAATATTGGCGTATTGTCACGCTTCAAAAGCAACAAAGAGCAGTCCGAAACTATTGCCGCTCTAGCAAACGGAAAGCTAGACATAGTGATAGGCACACACAAGCTTCTGCAAAAAGAAATACGCTATAAGTCTTTGGGCTTACTTGTTATCGACGAAGAGCACCGCTTTGGCGTAAAACAAAAAGAATCTTTAAAGGCTATGCGCAGCGAAGTAGATATTCTCACGCTCACTGCCACGCCTATTCCCAGAACACTGAACATGGCCATGTCGGGGCTTCGTGACTTATCTATTATTGCCAGCCCTCCTGCTAAACGCTTATCGATTAAAACATTCGTTCGCGAGTACCACAAGCCAGTAGCCCGCGAGGCCATACTGCGGGAAATACTCCGCGGAGGACAAGTCTACTTCCTGCACAACGAAGTAAAGGATATTGAGAAGACCGCTGAACAGATTCGCGAACTAGTGCCCGAAGCCCGGTGCGCGGTCGCTCATGGCCAGATGCCTGAACGGCAATTAGAACGAATAATGTCTGACTTTTACCATAGACGCTTTAACGTGCTGATCTGCACCACAATTATTGAAACAGGCATCGATGTCCCTAGCGCCAACACAATTATTATAGAGCGAGCTGATAAGTTTGGGCTGGCGCAGTTGCACCAGTTACGTGGGCGAGTTGGCCGCTCACACCACCAGGCTTACGCCTATTTGTTTACACCGCACCCTAAAGCGCTAACGAAAGATGCAGAAAAGCGCCTCGAAGCAATAGAGCAAGCTGGCGACCTTGGTGCGGGCTTTACCTTGGCCACCCACGATCTAGAGATTCGCGGCGCCGGTGAGCTTCTGGGCGATGAACAGAGCGGCCAGATTCAGAACGTTGGATTCAGCCTATACATGGAGATGCTGGATCGAGCTGTTCGAGCGCTGCAAAGTGGCGAGCAAATCGATTTGGAAACACCAGCAAACATCGGCGGCGAAATAAACTTGCGAGTTCCGGCACTGATTCCCGACGCTTATCTACCAGATGTTCACAGCCGCTTGATTTTATACAAGCGAATTTCTTCGGTTGAAAGTGAAGACGACATAATTTCCTTACGTGAAGAAATGATCGATCGTTTCGGCCCGATACCAGACGGTGTCAAGAACCTGTTTCGGATTTCTGCCCTACGCCTGCGGGCGATAAGCATAGGTATTGAAAAAATAGATTGCGGACCAAAATACGGTCGGCTGGAATTTAGCAAGCAAACCTCGGTAGATCCGATGGTGCTTGTTGGGCTCGTGCAAAAGCAAAGCCTGACCTACAAAATGGAAGGCGCTAACGCACTAAAGTTCAACGAATCACTCGAAGATGCCGATCAGCGCTTTACATTCGTTAACCAACTGATGGAATTATTAGACAGCAAGGAAACGGTGTGAATGCTACTATCCTAATCGATTTCTATATCCGTCAGCTACGATCATGGCCTAATACTATTTGTGCCACATATAGAGGAAGTAAGTTCTTGAAACTCCATTCGCTACGTACTTTTTACCCACTGGCACTAATTGTCACGCTACTAGCTACAACATCAACCGCGGCGGATGAAACTGAACCGCGTTGGTTCAGTATTGAACTCATTGTATTCGAGCAATTTTTAAACCCAAGCTATGCCGAGAATTGGCCCGCAATTCCGGAACTAAACTACCCCGATAACTTGGTACGCTTTCCGTCAGAGTCCAGACATAACAGCCAACCCGAACTATTCACTGAACTGCCCTTTGAAGGACATTTGCAGACGCCAAAAGCAAAACTAAAACGCGCACGAGGGCAGCGTGTTGTGTTTTCACGCCGTTGGGAACAGGGGCTTTTGGGGAAAGATGACGCACCTTACATATACATTCGGGGCGGGGAACGCAGCGGCAAGCATCGCGAACTCGAAGGCAGTATTCAAGTGAGCGTTGAGCGCTATCTACATATACGCATGAATTTGTGGCTAAGCAAATTTGCCGATGAACTTGAGATGAAGGCTATAGGCGAAACCCAGATGCAGGATGGCAAAATGCAAGACTTGTCGCCCAGCATCGAGGTTGAATTAGAGCAGGAGCCCTTCCTGCTGCCTGAGCTTCCTTTTCGCAGCACCAGCAATTTCGGACCTCATGCACCGCTTGAGTCTGTATTTTTACTAAAACAGGAAAGACGCTTGCGCAGCCGCGAAACTCATTACATTGACCACCCTGCTATGGGTATCGTGTTAAGAATTGAACCTCTCCCTGAGCGAAGCAGCGCCCCAGGCAGCCCCTAGAGTTCGCGTCAGAGCGGCCCCGATAAGGGCCTTGTTTTAGTTATTTGGATTGCTGGTGAGCTGTGCTTTATGATCAAGTAAAATCTTTACAGCCTCTTCAACATCATCAACCACAGAAAATAAATTCATGTCCTGAGGGCCTATACACCCCTCCTCCATCATCGTAGATTGCAACCAGTCAACCAGACCATTCCAGTATTTGCTGCCGAACAATATGACAGGAAACGGCTCCACTTTTTCTGTCTGCACCAAGGTTAGCGCCTCAAACAGCTCGTCCATTGTGCCAAAACCGCCGGGGAAAATTACAAAGCCCAGAGCATGCTTAACGAACATAAACTTGCGAACAAAGAAATACCGAAACTGAATCGATACATTCTGATAATCATTATTATCTTGCTCTTCGGGCAATGTAATATTCAAGCCAACTGACGCACCGGGTTGATCAAAAGCTCCTCGGTTAGCGGCCTCCATTATTCCCGGGCCCCCTCCAGAAATTACAGCGATATTTTTAGCTGCTAATTCATGAGCCAAATCATGTGCCGCTTTGTAATACGGATTACCTTCTCTCAGTCTCGCGCTGCCATAGACCGATACGCCACTGCCTAGCTTGGCAAGCATCTCGATTCCGTGAACCAGTTCAGACTGAATACGCAGTACTCGCCACGCTTCTATAACTTTATTTTCGTCCATTCTTGCAAGCCTAATGGGTGGAACGATTTGTGAGCAACGATATTAATCTGCTCCATAACAAGTATTGAGTATAGGCACAGATCAGCCCTACTGAATGCCGAGTAAAAGCAATCAACTTGTTACTAATACACTTTGCGCAGAATGAGTAGCCGCTTGCACAGGAAAACAAACTGTATATAATCACAGTAACTGTATAAACGAACAGCTTTGTTACCCAGCTTAAAACTATAGCTGCAGAGCACTGCCCGGAGAGAGCAATGATCAAACTGACCGCCCGACAACAACAGGTGCTTAATCTGGTAAAGCAGCACATAGAGGAAACAGGCTATCCCCCCACTCGTGCTGACATAGCACAAGAGCTTGGCTTCAAATCTGCGAATGCGGCGGAAGAGCATCTTAAGGCGCTAGCGCGCAAAGGGGCCATTGAAGTTATTCCCGGCGCCTCGCGTGGTATTCGCATTCCTGACATGCAAGCGGGTATACCTATTGTGGGAATGGTTGCTGCCGGTGCCCCCATTATGGCTGTTGAGAATATAGAAGATCACTGTGAAGTTCCTGCCAGCTTGTTCAGTCCAAAAGCGGACTATTTCTTGCGCGTGCGTGGTGACAGCATGATCGACATAGGCATTTTTGAAGACGACCTACTAGCGGTACATAGTACGCAAGATGTTAAGAATGGCGACATAGTTGTCGCTCGTGTTGATGACGAAGTGACCGTGAAGCGATTACACCGTGGACGTAGTAAGTATCAGCTTGAACTGTTACCTGAGAATAAAGACTACCAGCCCATCGTTGTGGATCTAAGAGAACAGGAGTGCACTATTGAAGGTCTTAGTGTTGGAATTATTAGACGCTAGGCTAATGATCCAATAAGAGTACTACGGTTAAACATGTTCGCCTGACCACCAGTAAGTATTTAGCGCGGATTGAATAATAGAAGAGTTACCAGAAGAGAAATGCAATGCAAAATACTATATTCGCAGGGCGGTCAACACCAGCGTCTAATGAACAAGGTACAAACATAGTGCCCTTCGCCTTACATAATAAGCAGCGAAACGACAGCGCAGAAATTTTTCTTGGTGACTCCGGAAGCCAACAACTAGAGCTTCTTTTTGGAGCCCTAGAATTTATGAATCGCAACAGTAACGAATGGATTACCTGGGTTAACCCACCGACATCTCATCGGGAGCTGTTCTGCCGCAACGACATGGACGTGAGCCAGTTACGGCTTTTGTACAAGGACCAGCAGCGCAGTGTGTTTCATCTGCTATATCTCGCCCTCCAGGCCTCTAATAGTTCCTGGGTCATTGGTCCAGCCCGGGAGCTTTCTTTTAGAGAAACAGAAATACTTCAACAGGCAGCTAAACACCATGGATGCCGCCTACTGTTGCTTCGAGAAAGGGAATCCTTGCACTAGCAGTTTGATGACAGACAGCTGTTAGTGAAGAATTCGAGGCTCACTAATTTCATCATCGTCTTCAACGAATGCAGCCCTAAGATCTTCTGCTGAGTCGTCATTTTCACTCAACATCACAGCAGTTTCTATTCCGGCTTGAATCATTGCGCGAGCAATCTCCAACCTTGAATCTGGCATGTAACTTTTTGATTCATCCGAAAATCGAATGTTTACCAAGGGGTCGCCTTCACCATCAGCGCGTAACAACACGATATCGCCGTTGGGAAGTTCAACTATTTCTAAAAACGAAGAAGGCACTCTCACTCTTTGTTCCACAAATTTTGGAACGCTACAAATTTACGTGGTCAGTGTAACAGTCAACGTTGGATGAGCCAACCACGCAGATGGCTTGCAGATTATAATGAGACAACTATCAGCTGTACGCTGCACTTAGTACTCTTGCCCAAGTTCGCGCATTTGTTGTACTAGGCTAGTTAAAGTGCGAAGTGAGGTGTTTAGCACTTCCGTAGACAAAGGTTCATATGAATCAGCAAGTTGTACGATTCTTATTACTTTATCATTTAACTCTTTCTTAATCGATTGCTCACTGGTCTGAAGCGCAAACTGAGCACTAGAAGCTAACTCAAGCGGTTTGCGCCATGCTGATTTTTCGAATGCTTCCAGTTCAGCAATAGTGGAGTCTGAACCTAACTTTTCCCGCAATGCCGTCAGCAATTCGTCTCCATGGAGATAATCCACGGTGACAGATAGTCGATAAAGCTCTGCAAGCTCCAGCAAAAAGCACCGGTAGGCAAACAGCAATTGATTGGCACCCGCTCGACGCAACGTCGCGCTACTGGCGTTTTCTATCAATTTACGCGCTGCAGCAATTTCCTGGTTACACAGCCCGCGCGCAGACATTAATCAGGCCTCAGGAGCAGATTTCTTAACCGCTACCTTTTTGGTAGTCTTTTTCTTTGTAGCCTTTTTCTTTGTCGCTTTCTTTGCGGTGGTTTTCTTTTTTGTTGCCGCTTTACGCTTAGGCGCGGGAAGTTTCTCGTCCCACTTGCTTCCGGAGTAATAGGCCTGCCAACCAGTCGCTTTGCCATCAACCTCAGTCATCAAATACTGCTCTTTGGTTTTACGACTGTAGCGAATCATAGCTGGGTTTCCGTCCGGGTCCTCTACTGGACCACTGAACAGAAATGTGTATTTCGGATCTATCTCATCCTTATGCGGTAGAATTTCCGATAACAGAGGCGCACGTGTCTCCCGGTTTTTCGGAAATTGACTAGCAGCAAGGAAGATCCCCGATGCGCCATCTCGTAACACGTAATGATCTTCTACCTTAATGCACTCTAGCTCTGGCATCTGCACAGGATCCATTTTGGGTGGTGCGGCCTCACCGCTGCGCAACAGTTTACGCGTGTTTTTACAGGTATCACTCGTGCAACCGAAGTACTTGCCAAACCGACCCGTTTTTAGCTGCATATCCTCTTGGCACTTATCGCACTCAAGAACCGGGCCATCATAACCCTTGATTTTATAACTGCCCTTTTCTATCTCAGAGCCCTTGCAGTCGGGGTTGTTACCACAAACATGTAGCTTGGTAGTTTCATCTACCAGGTAGCTATCCATTGCTGTACCGCACGCCACGCAGCGGTGTCGCTTTCTTAATAAAATGGACTCCTGCTCGGAATCATCATCTTCTTCTGCGCTTACGACCTCATCACCATGAACAAGGTTAATCGTCTTTTTGCAACGTTCTTTAGGTGGTAAGGCGTATCCGGAGCAACCTAGAAACACGCCTGTACTCGCGGTACGCACTTGCATTGCGCGTTCACAGTCAACGCAAGACAACTCAATCTCTACAGGATCATTAGCACGCATACCTTCTTCGGCATCATTTGCAGCGTCTAATTGCAGTAAAAAATCGGCATAAAATTCATCAAGCAACCCTTTCCAATCGCGGTCACCGTTGGCAACATCGTCGAGGGCTTTCTCCATATTGGCTGTGAAACTGTAATCCATCAGCTCCTTAAAATTTTCGGCCAAACGGTCAGTAACAATTTCGCCCATTTTCTCGGCGTAGAATCGTCTACTTTCTACACGCGCATAACCTCTATCTTGAATTGTGGAGATAATAGCCGCATAGGTGGATGGCCGACCAATGCCCTGCTTTTCCAACTCTTTCACTAAGCTCGCCTCAGTGAAGCGTGCAGTAGGCTTGGTGAAATGTTGGCTAGGCAGCAATTCTTCCAAGCTGAGTACATCGCCAGGCTTGAGGTCTGGTATCACTACATCATCATCTTTCTTGCTCTGCGACGGCTGCACTTTCATGAAACCGTCAAACTGAATAACGCGTCCATTGACTCGCAACTCATAGTCCGCAGCATTAACCACTAACTTACTACTAAGAAACTTGGCTGGCGGCATCTGACAGGCCACGAACTGGCGCCAGATCAACTCGTACAAGCGTTCTGCGTCTCGGTCAACGCCTTGCAGCTGACCTATACGAATACTCACATCTGATGGCCGAATCGCTTCGTGGGCCTCTTGGGCACCCTTGCGACTACCGTAGCTGTTGGGACTTTCGGGTAAGTACTTTTTACCAAACTCTGAGCTAATGTAATCTCTGCAGCTTGCAACAGCATCCGCACTCAAATTAGTGGAGTCTGTTCTCATGTATGTAATATAGCCAGCCTCATACAGGCGCTGCGCCATGGTCATAGTTTTCTTAACCGAGAATCCCAATCGGGTACTTGCTGCTTGCTGCAAGGTAGACGTTATATAGGGTGCACTTGGCCTGCTCTGTGTTGGTTTGTCCTCACGGCTGGCGACAACGTAATCCGCGGGCTCCAACGCAGCTAGAACGGCATCAATTTCCTCTTTGCTACGCGGTCGAAAGTTCTCACCCTTGTGTTTCTTAACCGCCAGCTTCAGCTTGTCTCTAGCAGAGCTGAGCAGCTCAGCGTCCATTTCCCAAAACTCTTCTGGCACAAACGCCCTAATCTCGCGCTCACGCTCAACAATTAAACGAACCGCGACCGACTGTACTCGTCCGGCAGATAAACCGCGGGCAACTTTCGCCCACAGCAAAGGAGAAACCATAAAACCCACAACTCTGTCCAGAAAGCGCCGCGCCTGCTGCGCATTTACTCTTTGTACGTCGAGAGTGCTCGGGCTTTCAAATGCCTCCTGAATCGCATTCTTGGTTATTTCGTTAAATATTACCCGCTTGAAACGTGTGGGTTCCCCACCAATCACCTCTTGAAGATGCCAGGCAATAGCCTCCCCTTCTCTGTCAAGGTCAGTCGCGAGGTAGACGGTGTCGGCGTTAGCAGCGAGCTTTTGCAGCTCAGTAACAACTTTCTCTTTACCTGGCAAAATATGGTAATCAGCCTGCCAGCTTTTTTCCGGATTGATGCCCATACGGCGCACCAACTGCTCCTTAGCCTTCTTTTTCTTGTGTTTTTCCTTCAGCTTAGGCGAGAGCTTGCGAGTTATAGCCGCGGCTTTAGCCCTCTCCTTAGGATCGGTTTTCGATGTTGCCGACCCGCTAGTTGGCAAATCTCGGATATGTCCGACACTAGACTTAACAATGAAGTCATTGCCAAGGTATTTATTGATCGTACGAGCTTTGGCCGGTGATTCGACAATTACTAAAGACTTTCCCATGGGTTCCTACAGCTGTTAAAAACTTCTCGGGTCCACCAAGCATGGCTTCGTAGACGGGCGACATATATAAGGGCAGAAGTCGAGCGGGTCAAGTAAGACCGACAAACACTTTTCATCCTAGAGTAGTGCAACTCTTCGAATTAAGAGAAGTTTTACGCTTACTTTTCCTACCTAACCGGATTGTTGGTTGTTATTTGCTCAAATCGACGCCGCTCTTTGCCATCTACATTTACTGTCTCAACAAACATCGCCAAAGGCCTCACCCAATACCCTCGTTCGCCGTAAAGCGCTTGATACACAACGAGTTCTTCCTCCGTTTCCGAGTGTCTAGCGGTGATTAGAACCTCATACTCCGGGCCCTTATAATGCCTATAGCGTCCTGGGGGAACTGTATTCAATGGGGCTTCCTCTTAAATTAAGTTTTTTCTTCAGTAAATTGTTGGCAGAACACGACCTTTGCCAGCTGCACAGGGCTGCGCTATATTCCAAGACATAATAATTCACATCGGCCCGTCGGGTCGACCATCAACCAGCCCCACATATCATTGGCGGTTGTTTCTGACCACCTTAATTAGAAATGGAGCACCAGCTCATGAGCGACTATCAACATATCCTCGTCGGCATTGACCTAAGTGAAGAGGCCAAGCATGTTGCGCACAAGGCGGCCTCTCTGGCTAAATCTTTTGGCGCACGATTAAGCATGATGCATGTGATAGAACCCTTAAGCTTTGCATACGGCGGCGACATACCTATGGACCTGTCCTCAGTGCAGGACGAAATTCAACAACAGGCTAACGACCAGCTTGGCTCACTTGCCAAAGCTTATGGTGTGGCTGAGGACGATCAACACATTACCCTGGGCCGAGCCGAAATTGAGATACATCGTTTCGCTGAGCAGCAAGGTATAGACCTCATTGTTGTCGGGAGTCACGGCCGACGGGGCTTGGCTTTACTGCTGGGTTCAACGGCTAACGGCGTCCTCCATGGCGCAAGTTGCGACGTTCTCGCTGTAAGGGTTCAGTAAAATATGACAATTACCTTGCGCTGGCTGCCGCTACTGCTATTAATTTCCTTTTCAAATATCGCACCGGCCAATACTGGCGATACTGAACTGCATGACAATCGCAGCGATTATTTACGAGCCAAAAAGCTGCTGCGAGCCGGAGACATAAAAGGCTTCAACAGAATCAAGAAACAACTAAAGGGATACGCACTTTACCCATACCTTGAATACTCCGACCTAAGCCGAAATTTAGCCCGCACTGACAGTCGTAACGTGCAAGCTTTTCTTGAACGCTACAAAAGTCTAGGGGTCGCGCAGAGACTTCGCGCACGCTGGCTTAAGGAGCTGGGCAAGCAGAAACGCTGGGCATCATTTATTGAATATTACGATGACACCTTGGCCGATACGCAACTTCGTTGTTACTACCTGCGAGCTAAGCTCCAAACAGGTAAAAGCGCAGAGGTTTGGTCGTCTGTACCATCGCTTTGGGTAGTTGGCTCTTCTCAACCAAATGCATGTGACCCTTTATTCGAAAGCTGGGTAAGTAAGGGCTATTTAAAGCGAAATCATAAGTGGGAACGCTTCCGTTTGGCCATGGCTAAAAGCAATATTAGCCTGGCAAACTACCTCACAGGTTTAATGAGCGGCGCAGATCAAAAAGCCGCAAAAAAATTCATGCGTTATCATAAGAACCCTTCGCTAGTTAAAAAACGTGGCCAACTCAGTCCCAAATCAGCATCAGATGCAGACATAGCATTGCACGCTTTGCGCAGGCTTGCCAGAAGTGATTGGCCGTTCGCCAGTCGCAGACTTACTGAACTTGGAACGCAATTTACCTTCCCATTGGAGGCTCTCGCTGAGACACAAAAATCGATCGCCTTTCGCATCTTGAGCGACCCCCAACGAGTTGGTCTTGACTGGGTTCGAGAACAATTGGTGGATGGGGTAGACGCTGATGTCGCGGTCTACGCTGCTCGAATAGCTCTGCTGTTTGAGCATTGGGAAACAGTGCTGGCGGCCATCGACACGATGCCCGAGTCACTGCAAAAAACCACACGTTGGCAATACTGGCACGCCAAAGCCAGCATGCAAGAAGACCCAAAACTCGATGATGTATGGCGCCATAACGCCTTCGCTGAGCTTGCAAGAAAGCGCGATTATTACGGTTTTTTGTCAGCTCTTTTACTGCAAAGAAGTTTCGACTTTAACGATCGCACGGTAAGTTTCAGCCCCGACTTTCAATCACAGATTTCACAAATTCCAGGTCTAAATATAGCACTGGAATTATACGCGGCCGGAGAGTTAACCAGTGCGAGGCGTGAGTGGCGATACGCTTTACTCGACCTTCCAAACACGCATATGATTGCTGCAGCCCACATTGCGCAAGACTGGGGTTGGTCTAGCCAGGCCGTATTAACAACCATTATGGCCCGATCCTGGGACGAACTAAGCTTGCGCTTTCCTTTGAGCTACCGTGAGTACATGCACCGCGGCGCAAGGTTGGCAGGTATAGAGTTGTCGTGGGCGTATGCCATCGCTCGCCAAGAGAGCGCCATGAATCCTGATGCCATTTCACATGCAGGAGCTCGTGGCTTAATGCAACTTATGCCTGCTACGGCAAAAGCAACCGTGAAGCGCAACGCTTTGCCAGTGAGTGCAACGAATTTGCTCAATGAAAAAGACAATTCGCTGATTGGCTCGGCTCACTTAGGTGAGCTATCAAGAAACTACAACGGCAATAGAATCCTCTCGTCTGCGGCCTATAATGCAGGAAAATCCAGAGCAAACAAATGGCTTAAGCGGAGTAAGCAAGCACAACCTTTTGATGTGTGGGTGGAAACTATTCCCTTCAAAGAAACCAGAAACTACGTACAAAATGTGCTGATGTTTGCTGCAATTTATAGCTATAGACTTGAGGAAAATGTAGAGTTTATCAAAACTCAAGAATGGATCATTAAACCCTAGCGGCTAATTTAAATAGCGCGCTAGCTGCGCCAAATCAAACGGCCAGCCTAAGTCATGCTCACTATCTTCTAACATGACCACGGGGATGCGCACACCGTATTGTTCAATTAAGGCATCATCGTCAGCTATGTCAACGACTCGCAACTCAATAGGGTGTTCAGAGTACGACTCGATTACCGCGTAAGCCTGTTCGCACAAATGACATGCCGAGGTTGAAAACAAGATGAGTTTTTTCATGGGCTCTTTTTGTTTAGTCCTTTGAAGGAGCTTGTAACGGATAGCGACTAGATCATTATAACGGTTACACATACAAAGAACCCGCCGGATATTTATTCCGGCGGGCTCACAATAGCTGACATCCTTTTCAGCATAGTACGCGTATACTGCGATTCAGTCCTTGAATCTTTATTACGCCTACCTGTGCATCCTTTCTTAGTAAGGCCTACGCAGTTGACTGCGCTTAAATTTGTGCGCCAGGGTCGCTATCAAAATCCTTTTTGAAAAACTCCCCAAGCGCACCGGGTTTTTAGCCCTTGTAGTTTCGGTACAGTTGGTAAAACCGATACCTGGGAATTGCATCCAGAAGCGTCCTTGCCTCTTCCCACATGAATCCAATCCTTCCTAAGGGTATCGACACCACATTAAAATCCTTTAGTAAAAAAAGCGGTTTTTTACTGCTTCCTTAGAACACAGCTTTTTTGCACACTACTATGAATTTGAGAGGTACAGCATAATCGAACATAAAGCGAACAATTCCGCATTGCGTGCAACGGCCGCTTTACTGGCTCTTTGCCTACTAGTGCAGCTAATGCCCGATGTTGCACAAAAGAGCTTACGTTATGAGAATGCCGCTGTGTCTGATGGTCAATGGTGGCGCCTACTTAGCGCCCACCTTGTGCACCTGGGATGGATACATTTTTTACTAAACGCTGGCGCTGCACTGCTTTTATCTCAATTGTTCGAGCAGCATTGGCGGCGTACAGATGTCCTATTTGGTAGCGCGTTTATAGGCATTGCTATTTGTACTACGCTGTATTTTTTCTATACATCAATTGCATGGTATGTCGGACTTTCAGGAATTCTGCATGGATTGTTTGCTGTGGCCGCAGTACGCATGCTTATTGCAAAACAGAATATTGCTTGGCTACTTTTGCTTTGCTTAGCGCTGAAGTTGGTTTACGAAACGGTATCAGGAACAGCTTCTAATGAGGAAATGTTAGGGGGCCAGGTTATTGAGGAGGCCCACCTATGGGGAGCAATAGCAGGGTTGATCTATTCAGGTCTGATCTATGCAACCCTGCTCTTTTCGATACGACACACTAAAGGTGATGGTACGTAGAAAAAACTGCGATTTAGCGGAAAACTCCGGACTCGGGCATAGTGATCCCAGCAACCTGCCCATTCATCAATGCATCTAACTGCGCAATCTTTGCGTCAATGACCATCAGCCCAACATCACGCTCCGGCAACGTAGATCTTGCTTTTAAAAGAGCCTCTTTGGCCAGCAGTATATAGCTGGTTCCAAGGTTGTAATGCGATTTCGCATCCGAGTCCTGTTTGACCGCAGCGGCTTGATAAGCGTCTACTGCACCCAAAACGTTGTTTTGTCGCAGACGCATATTACCCATTCGCAGCCATGCCTCACTGTTCTCTGGAGCGGCTTCTGTAAGCTGACTATAATACGACTCTGCGGTTGCCCAATCTCCTTCTAGATAGGCACTGTCAGCGTTTTTGCCGATTCCAGCATCTACCGTTTGGGTTGTTGTTCCACAGGCTGTCATGACGACAGTCGTCGCCGCAATAAGAAACAGGCGTTGTAATTTGATTGGAGTAGTCATTGCTAACCTCGTTAAGTGTTCATCAAGATTTGTTGGCGTGCAGTTGCTGTGCATTTTTCATCCAAGCGGGTTAGATGTAAAGAGACGAGCTGTCAAATGAACTGAGGGTAAAACGTGATGAACGTCTCATTACAAGAAAAACTAAAACAGGCCAGCATTTAAGCTAACTTTATATTGTTATTTTTCAATGAGTTAAGATGCAGAGGTGCGCGATTTAATCGTGCACACCTTTGGTCGAGAGCAAGTTGCTCAGCTCTGCTTTCCGACGAGCTGTCGCTTACATAAGGGCATGTATAATCCCTTCAACAACACTGTCAGCGGACAAATCGTTGCAATCAAACACGATGTCTGCCCATTTAACATACAAAGGACTACGTTCCACAAACAAATCTTCGATTGATTGCCCAGGTTTACGCAACAAGCCTCGCTGACTAACATCGCCCAAACGATGCAACAGGGTATCCAGTTCGAGCTGTAGGTACACTATCGTAGACTGGGCCGCCAAATGTTTCATAGCATTGTCACTGTAGACCACGCTACCACCGGTTGAAACAACCGCATTACCGCAATCCAGAGAACAAACTGCCCTCTCTTCATCGGCTCGAAACTTCAGATAATCCCCGCTGTCTAGAACAGCCTGCAAGCTGCCGCCATGCTCGGCCTCTATAACCAGATCAGTATCTATAAATGGTCGCTGAATTCGTTCGGCTATCATCGCGCCGATGGTGCTCTTGCCGGCGCCGGGCATTCCAATCAAGCTAATAGAGCCTTTATCTGTCTGCATTGTTTAAAGTTTATGTGTTCTGGATCTTTTCTATTGTAGTCTAAGGCGCACACCAACACTCTCAGATAACGGCGCGAAACTGCATGAAAGCGATACGCATTAATCAAGGAAAGGCTGAATGCATAGACTCACGCCTAGAGTCTGCAATGTCTAGTGGACCGAAGCTAGAAGACGGCGTAAGAGTAAAAGTGGTCTCCAGTTCTATTTGCGGTTCCGATTTGCATTTAATGGAACTGGGCTTTCTTGAGGGGCGAACGCCAGGGCATGAATTTGCCGGCTACACCCCAAACGGTCGTGCAGTCGCCGTAGAACCAGTATTCGCTTGCGGTTCTTGTCTTTTCTGTGAGGAAGGACAACCAACTCATTGTAATTCAGGCACCCAATACATTGGCGTGATGGTGGACGGAGGAATGGCTGAGTATGCCATCGTACCCGAACAGTGCCTGGTAGAGATTCCAAGTGGTCTCGACGTCAGCAGTGCTTGTCTGGTAGAGCCACTGGCAATCGCGCTGAGAGGACTTGATCGTGTAAACACAAATGATATTGATCTGCGCTGTCTAGTTATTGGAGGAGGCCCCATTGGGCTCGCAGCTGTTGCTACCGCTGTAAGTCGCGGTCTACAGTGCGACATTCTGGTCAGATACGAACATCAGGCAATAGCAGCGGAAACCTTAGGCGCCAAAGCTCATATGGCTCCTAAAACACTTGGCAGTTATAAACTAGTTATCGACGCAGTAGGCAGCACAGAATCGCTTCAACAGGCCAGTAACCGATGCGCACCTCTCGCACAGATATGCATGTTAGGCACAGCTTGGGGCGAGACTAAACTGGATCAGGGTCTGCAGATGAAAGAAATAAGTTTAATTACCGCTACAGGCTACCGTTGTGTCGAACCAAACAGGTCTTTTAGCGAGGCGGCCAATTTGCTCTTGAAGAACCCTGCTATCGAACAAGCGTTGATCAGTCACAGATTTCCACTAGATGCCGCGCAAGAAGCATTTGATACGGCGGCTGATCGATCGAAAGGAGCGATCAAAATAGCGTTTACCATGTAACGATGCCCAGCTACCCCATTCAGAATTACACACTAAAGATAAGCAAGGATCTTTAAGAATTGCTTGTTAAGCTTTGAATGGCCTTCTTTGCAATGGGCAGCAATTGATCATCAAGTTGCTCAAGCCCTTCGGCTAATGTATTTATCATCACTGGCGGCCAGAACTTTTTAATGTGCGATGCTACCGCCTCACAGGCTTCGTCCTCGGTGCGGCCCGCTCCCATATTGCGCGCAATATCATTGGCCATTTTTAGTGACTGATGCAGCCCCGCTGGCGTATCTTTACTCATTCGAAACTCACTCCAACTCGTTCGGTATAAACGATAAATCGATCTGCACGTGCTCGACCCACGAGGCTTATGCCCACCGCATCAGCACAACTAACTGCCAAGCTTGTTGGCGCCGACACCGCAACTATAATGTTCACACCCAATGTGGCAGCCTTTTGCACTATTTCAAAGCTAATGCGACTAGACAAAAGTAAATAGCCGCTGCTTAAGTCGTGCTTAGCCAAGATTGCCGCACCCAGCACCTTGTCTACGGCATTGTGACGACCAATGTCTTCACGAACCATCAACACATCACCCGCTACGTTGCACCAGGCTGCAGCATGAATAGCACCGGTTTCGGCGCGTAATTTTTGCTGCTGCTCAAAAAGAGTTAAGCTCTTAACAATTGCCCTGTATTCAATCAGATCAAACTCAAGCCGTTGCTCAGCTGAACGCTCTATGGGTCGAACAGCGGCATCTAAAGACTCCGCGCCACATAAACCGCACCCTGAAATTCCAACCTGCCTCCGTCGCTTCTCTTTCAGAAGAGCAAAACGTTGAGCGCTGATTTCGATATGTATTTCTATCCCGTTGGTATGCTGTTCAAGAGACTGTGAATAGATCTCTGAAGGCTTATCGACAACGGCCTCACTCAAACTAAAGCCAATCGCTAAATCCCCAAGGTCGCTTGGCGTAGACATCATGACAGCATGCGATATACCGTTATAAACGAGTGCTATGGCCTGCTCACAGGCAACGGCATCACGTTGTTGGCTATACTCGCCGTTGACCCAACGACCAACATTCAGGCCATGACTGGACGTGCTCTCATCCACGCGTGGCGCTCTCCGCTCTTACTGGAATTAGTACTAGCACTAGTGCCGGCATTAACCGTCCCTCAAGGCGATGGCTGCCCTGCCCCTATCTGCCCCGCTCCCTTCAGGTGGCCCTGCTGCTTCTTGGTGAACGATTTAAATTGAGTTTGCCAGGCACTGGGCGAACTCACTTTTTGAAGCTGAACAGCGGTCACTTTGTATTCGGGGCAATTGGTTGCCCAGTCCGAGTTGTCAGTTGTTATCACATTGGCACCGGTCACCGGATGATGGAACGTGGTGTAAACCACGCCAGCCTGAATGGTATCGGTGACAACAGCTCTGAGCACGGTATCGCCTGCACGGCTGCTCAGCCCCACCCAATTGCCGCTCTCAATACCACGTTCCTCAGCATCGAAGGGGTGAATTTCCAACACATCTTCCGCATGCCATTCGCTGTTGGCTGTGCGACGTGTTTGCGCGCCTACGTTGTACTGACTCAGAATTCTTCCAGTTGTCAGCAACAATGGAAAGCGTTTGCTTGCCCGCTCTTCTGTCGCAACGTATTCAGTTACGGTTAATTGACCTTTGCCTATCGGGAAATCTTGCTCATGCATGATAGGAGTGCCTTCAGGCCGCTCTGCATTACATGGCCACTGTATGCTACCCATCTGCTCGAGTTTGTCGTAGCTAACACCGGCAAAGGTAGGCGTTAGGGAGGCTATTTCATCCATGATCTCTGAAGGGTGGTTGTACTCCATTGTGTAACCCATCGCTTTAGACAGATCCAGCGTAATTTCCCAATCTGCTTTGCCCGACTTGGACGACATCACTTTACGCACGCGGTTTATACGGCGCTCGGCATTGGTGAAGGTGCCATCTTTCTCAAGAAACGTCGACCCCGGTAAAAACACGTGGGCGTACTTAGCCGTCTCATTCAAAAACAAATCCTGCACTATTAAGCATTCGAGCGATCGCAACGCGCTCTCTACATGATGCGTATTGGGGTCCGACTGGGCGATGTCTTCGCCTTGGCAATAGAGGCCTTTAAAGTTCCCATTGATTGCTGAATCAAACATATTCGGTATGCGTAAACCGGGTTGATTATTCAGGCTAACCCCCCACGCTTTCTCAAACAGTTCGCGAGTAGCGTCGTCGGAAACATGGCGATAGCCAGGAAATTCGTGTGGAAAGGAACCCATGTCGCAGGAGCCTTGCACGTTGTTTTGGCCACGAAGCGGATTCACACCAACACCCTCGCGTCCAATGTTTCCGGTCGCCAGTGCTAGGTTAGCAATCCCCATAACAGTAGTTGAGCCCTGGCTGTGTTCGGTTACGCCAAGGCCGTAGTAAATAGCCGAGTTACCGGCGCTTGCAAACAGTTTTGCTGCTTCTATAAGATCATTGGCCGGCACGCCGGTAATGCTCTCGGTAAGCTCTGGCGAATTGCGTTCTTCTTTGATGAACGTAAGCCAGGTCTGCATTTTAGGCTCATCGCAACGTTCTTTAATAAACTCATCATCGAGCAAGCCTTCGCGCACAACTACGTGAGCCATGGCGTTTATAAAAGCCACATTGGTGCCCGGCCTTACGGGCAAGTGGTAAGCCGCTTCAATGTGAGGCGTGCGAACAAGTTCAATCGCACGGGGGTCAGCTACAATAAGTTTCGCACCATTACGCAAACGTTTCTTTAACTGCGAACCAAATACAGGGTGCGCCTGCGTAGGGTTCGCTCCCATCACTAGAATCACATCGGCTTTCTGAACCGAATCAAACGTTTGTGTTCCCGCTGATTCGCCAAGTGTTGTTTTCAAACCAAAGCCGGTTGGCGAGTGGCATACCCGAGCACAGGTATCTACGTTGTTTGAACCAAAACCGGCTCTCACTAATTTTTGTACTAGATAGGTCTCTTCATTACTGCAGCGTGATGACGTGATTGCACCAACACTGTCTGAGCCGTATTCAGCCTGCAGCCCTTTGAACTTATTGGCGGCGAAAGCAATCGCTTCTTCCCACTCTACTGCGCGCCAATCTTCATCAATTGAATCTCTTATGAGTGGCTTGGTAATGCGATCCGGATGGGTCGCATAAGAAAATGCAAAACGTCCCTTAACGCAACTGTGGCCTTGATTGGCATCTCCGCCTTTATAAGGCACCATGCGCACTAACTGTTCTCCACGCAATTCAGCTTTGAACGAACAACCTACTCCGCAGTAAGCGCAGGTAGTTACAACCGAGCGCTTTGGCTGGCCAATAGAAATAACTTCTTTTTCCATAAGCGTTGCTGTTGGGCAAGCCTGAACACAGGCACCACAGGAAACGCACTCTGAATCCATAAAGTCTGAATCCTGACCGGCGGACACATGGGAATCAAACCCTCGCCCACCGATTGTCAATGCCAGCGTGCCTTGCACTTCGTCACACGCTCTTACGCAACGCGAGCAGACGATGCACTTACTAGGGTCGAAGCTAAAATACGGGTTACTTTCATCTTTCGCTGCGTCAAGGTGAGATGCGCCATCCATTCCATAACGCACGTCGCGTAAGCCAACAACACCCGCCATATCTTGCAGTTCGCAATCGCCATTTGCAGAACAAGTTAGACAATCCAGCGGATGATCAGAGATGTAGAGCTCCATCACATTACGTCGAAGCTTCTGTAATTCGTCACTTTGGGTGCACACCACCATGCCTTCGCTGACGGGAGTTGTGCAGGAGGCCGGCTTGCCGCGCATTCCCTCAATCTCAACAGTACACAACCGGCAGGAACCAAACGCCTGCAGCGAGTCAGTCGCACACAGCTTCGGAACTTCAACCCCAGCGCTGCTTGCCGCGCGCATAACAGATGTGCCAGCAGGAACAACAACCGATATGCCATCTATTATCAAACTGACCTTTTCGGTCGAGGTTGAGGCTGGCGTACCATAGTCTATATTCCAGTTACGTGATGCTTTGCTTTCCAGTACGGGATCAAAATGTTGAATCATGAGCTGCTCCCAGCAAAATCTTCCGGGAAGTGCGCTAAGGCACTTCTTACCGGGTTAGGGGTTAAGCCCCCCATTGCACACAAAGATGCGTCACGCATGGTGTCGCAAAGCTCTTCAAGTAATATTAAGTTAGCGTCTCTATTGTCACCAACTTTGATCTTCTCCAGTGTTTCAACACCTCTGACCGAACCTATTCTGCACGGTGTGCACTTGCCGCAAGATTCGACAGAGCAAAACTCCATTGCAAACTGGGCTTGATCTAGCATATCGGCAGTATCGTCAAAGACAACGATGCCACCGTGCCCAAGCATAGCACCTACTTCAGCCATGGCTTCGTAGTCCAATGGTGTATCCCATTGTGCTTCGGGCATATAGGCACCTAGTGGGCCGCCAACCTGAATTGCCCTTACTGGGCGACCACTTGCTGTGCCTAATCCAAATTGCTCCACCACTTCACGCAAAGACAAACCAAATGCCACTTCGAACAAACCACCCTGCTTCACATTTCCTGCAAGTTGAATCGGTAGCGTTCCGCGTGAGCGGCCAGAACCGTATGCCTGATACGCATCGGCACCATTGGCCAAAATGGTCGGCACAGCGGCAAGTGATAACACGTTATTGATGACACTGGGTTGGCCAAACAAACCACTAATAGCGGGTAATGGTGGCTTAGCGCGAACCATTCCACGCTTGCCTTCAAGGCTATCAAGCAACGAAGTTTCCTCACCGCAAATGTAGGCGCCCGCGCCCATTCGTAATGTAATATCAAATCGCTTACCCGAGCCGCAGACATTCTCACCTAGCAAATGCTCTTCACGCGCCGTTTTCAAAGCAGAGGTCAACACAGCCGCTGCATGAGGGTATTCAGATCGCAAATAGATGTATCCCTGCTCTGCCCCCACAGCAAGCGCGGCAATAGCCATACCTTCAATCAGGCAAAACGGATCGCCTTCCATCAGCATTCTATCGGCGAAGGTTCCACTGTCTCCTTCGTCGGCATTGCACACTATGTACTTCTGCTTAATACCTGGTACGTCGTTAGCAGGCGAGTTCAGTACAGTATTCCATTTGATACCCGTAGGAAAAGCAGCACCGCCGCGACCCCGCAGACCAGAGGCCGTTACAGCCTCTACTATTTTCTCTGCACTCAGTTGCACCGCAGCCTCAATGCCCTTCATTCCGCCTGTACGTTTATAGTCAGCAAAAGACAAAGGGTCGATTAGGCCACAACGCGCGAAGGTCAGCCTTTGTTGTGCAGCCATTAAGGGATGCTGTTCTATGTCACCGAGAAACAGCGAGTGCTCACTAGCACCGTCAGAAAGTGCATGCTCAAGCACTGACTCAAGTTGACCCGAACTTACAGGCCCGTAAGCAGACCGCTTGCCGTCCTTTTCAACTTCCATTAATGGTTCTAACCAAAGCAGGCCACGTGAACCATTGCGAACCAATTCAGCCTTCGCGCCTTTACTCGCCGCTATGGAGACGGCGTCAGCCGCTAGGCGATTAGCGCCCAAGGCAATCGCAACGGCATCTGCCGGAACATAAACCTTCACCGGCTCATTCATACCTGCTCTCCGTTCATGACTGTTCTCGGTTCATGACTGCGCCGCCATGTCAGTCAACAACTGCTTTAGCTTTGCTTCGTCTAAGCCAGCATGTAATTCGTCATCGACCATGGCGGCAGGCGCGTTAGCGCACAAACCAAGGCAATAAACAGAACGCAGCTCAATCCCGCTTTCACCGGCAGGCGCATCGAAGTCTGACCCAATAATACTCTGTGCAGTCGTCTGCAGCTCCCTGGAGCCCATTGACTGACAGGCTTCGGCCCGACACATTTTAATCGTGTGCTTCGCCGGCTCCGACGATCTAAAATCATGATAGAAACTTAATACACCATGAACCTCCGCAATCGACAAATTCATCTGCCCGGCAATCTCCGGCACATGGTCTGGCGGCACATAGCCCAGCTGGTTTTGGATGGCCCATAAAGCAGGCATCAAACCGCCCTGCTCAGATTGATAGGGCGCTACGAGTGCGCTTATTTCAGCGCTTAATTTAGTATCTTTATTCACACGCCATTTTAGCTTGTTTTCACTTCGTCAGCGCAACCGTAATATGCCCTAAACTGTCTGCAGAGCGGCATATGAGAGCACATCTGAGTCACAGCTTCAAAAACAGTTGACTCTGCCCCTTGGGTCTGGACAATGCCCTCTTTTACTCGCGTGGACAATCGTAATGGCAAAAGTAATTGATGGTAAGGCCTTCGCAGACAATCTGTGTGCCGAGTTAGCAAATGAAGTTAAGCAATTACAGGCAGACCACGCCCTAACACCTTGCATTGCGGTAGTGCTTGTTGGCGAAGACCCAGCAAGCCAAGTCTATGTTCGCAACAAGATTAAACGCTGCGAGCAATTAGGCATTGAGTCCCGCGAACACCGTCTGGATGACACCACCACCCAAGAAGAACTGCTCCAGTTGATAAGCGACCTTAACAACGATGCCAGTGTTAACGGCATTCTCGTGCAATTACCGGTACCCGATCAGATTAATGACTCAGCTGTGATTAATGCGATAGCCTCCAGCAAAGACGTTGACGGTTTTCACATAGAAAATGCGGGCGCACTGTCTATTGGTGAAAATCAGCTTGTGCCATGCACGCCTCTTGGCTGTGAAATGATGCTTAAAGATCACCTGGGCGACCTAAGTGGCCTGCGCGCTGTTGTGGTTGGTCGTTCCAATATTGTCGGCAAGCCAATGGCCAACCTGTTATTACAAAACAACTGTACCGTTACCATTGCTCATTCACGCACAAGAGACCTTGATCAAGTGTGTCGAGAAGCTGACATTCTAGTAGCCGCTGTTGGGCGTCCTTTATTTGTCAAAGGCGATTGGATTAAGCCGGGTGCCACAGTTATTGATGTCGGCATTAATCGTATTGAAGTAGACGGCAAGAATAAGCTAGTAGGCGATGTTGACTACAGCGCTGCAGCAGAAGTAGCCGGGGCGATTACTCCAGTGCCAGGCGGTGCTGGGCCGATGACCATCGCTTGCTTGATGCATAACACAGTGCGCGCGGCGAAGCAGCAAAACGGGCTGGCATAAAGCGTCAGCGTTATGCAGGTTCTGCCTTTGGAAACTTGATAAGGCTAAGCAATACAATCGCCAGAAGTAGCAGGCCTACAAAAAGTTGTAGGCCTAGCTCGTAACTGCCAGTTCTGTCATAGATTTGCGCAATTAGGATAAAGCTAGGAATTCCCAGCCCCGCTATAACCGGCATCATGAATCCCATCGCTCGACCATAATTAGCCATTCCAAACAGTGCCGGTACAATAGCACCCCATACTGGCAGCATACCTCCAGCCGATAAGCCCATAAACACCGTGGCTAAAACCATTATTGAATAATCGGGTTCAGTAGACAGTAATCCAAAGCCTACCGCTGCCAGCAGCATTGCTGCGGCCAACAGACTTTTCAAACTAATTCGGTCCGCTAGTCGGCCAAAAATCAGCTTGCCTATTAAACCAAACACAGCAATAACCGAGATCAAGCGCGCAGCAGGTTGCGCCGCTATGTCTAGCCCGATCGCATAGGCATTCAAATTTGCCATTGTGGCTCCATAGCTAGCGAATAATAAGCCCAAAGACACGCTGAGCAACCAAAATGAGGGCAAAGCGAGAATAGCCTTCCAACCAACAGCGCCGGCTGCTGGGTTAGTTGGCTTACCTTGCGAATCAAGAGGGACCGGTTTGCCGTCGGCTGTAGTACCGCGGTCGGATGGATGATTTCTCAAGAAGTAGGCTACAAACGGCAATTGAATAATCAAGACAAAAGCGGCCAACATTCGTAAAGAATCACGCCAACCAAAATTTATGATCGCTTCTGACATCAGTATTGGCATGATGAAACCGCCTACAGAAGTGCCAATAGCTGCCATGCCAAGCGCAAATCCACGGCGCTCGGTAAACCAGCGCGCCACCACTGTTGAGCCTGTCATAGGCCCCAACAATGTATTGCTCAGAGAGATCGCAATTGCAAAAACCAAAGTAAAAACCAAAATGCTAGGCGCCGCCGCGAGCAACAAAAACGCAGCGCCCATAACCGCAGCACCAATAATCATCAAACCTCGAACTGACCATTTATCCACCAACGGTCCTATAAGCACGGGTAAGAATATCCCTACAAAACCAACAGCCGACATGCCAGTCATCACCTCGGTGCGACTGGCGCCAAACTCAGTTTCCAAAGGCACAACCAACAGTGGAAAGGTATACATATAAAACCCGGTGGCCATCATCTGGGATACAAACACTGCCGAGACTATCCACCATCCGTAAAACATGTGCCTACCTTCTTATATGCGGGCTGCGAGCATAGCTAACCCCAACCACCGCGTAAATAATAAACGAATGAGCATTTTTACAGGCATTCTTTATCGCTGAGCGTGTAGACAGCAGCACCGGCAATGGACTACTGTTCATATGAACAGTAACTGTTTTTATGTACAGTAGTCTTTAGGAAAAACTGATGAACATTGCCGAACATGCGAGCCCACACCTGCAAGGTCTTAATACAGCGCAAGCACGCGCAGTTACGGCTGATACGGGGCCGCTACTCGTCATTGCTGGAGCGGGAACCGGCAAAACCACCACCTTGGCGCATCGAGTAGCGCACTTGATCCTTGAAGGTGCGCGCAGTGAACGAATTTTATTACTGACCTTCACCCGTCGGGCAGCACAGGAAATGACTCATAGAGCGGAAAGCATTGTTCGCGACAGTGTTAAACAGTCAAAGCTCAAGGGCGTAAACACGCGTTTCGAGTGGGCCGGCACTTTCCATAGCGTCGCTAATCGCTTGCTACGACGCTATGCGCATACTGTCGGGCTTGAACCTTCATTTTCTGTGCTTGACCGCGGAGATGCCGCCGACCTGCTAGACGTGGCACGCCAAGAGCTAAAACTGAGCAGTAAAGCGAGACGCTTCCCAAAAAAGGCCGCTTGCCTGGCTATCTACTCTCGGCGAGTAAACTCCCAAAAGCCACTACAAACATGCTTAAAGGAAGCATTTCCCTGGTGTGAGGAATGGCAGCCAGAACTCACTCTACTGTTTAGACGGTATGTAGAGCTGAAGCAGCGCCATCAATGTCTGGACTACGATGATTTGCTTCTTTATTGGTACCATCTTGTACAAGATGAAGAAATAGCTGCCGAGATCGGCGACTTCTTTGATCATGTTTTAGTCGATGAGTACCAAGATACAAATGCTCTGCAAGCACAAATACTGCTAGCCCTAAAGCCCGGTGGAAAAGGCCTCACAGCCGTAGGTGATGATGCACAGTCGATTTACTCGTTTCGGGCCGCTGAAATAGATAATATCTTGCGATTCCCTCTCGCGTTTGACCCTCCTGCTTCCGTGGTCAGCCTGGAACACAATTACAGGTCCGTTCAACCCATTCTCGACGCATCCAATCAGCTCATGAGCGAAGGATCTGGTGGTTTTAAAAAGTCACTGCGCTCTCATCGACCGTCCAAACAAAAGCCCTACTATATCACCGTAGAAGATACTGACGCAGAAAGCGACTACGTTGTGGAGCAGGTACTTAAAGCTAGAGAAGCCGGCCAAACCCTTAATCAACAAGCCGTGCTGTTTCGCAATTCTCACCACAGTGATCGCCTGGAAATTGAACTACTGCGACGCAATATTCCTTTCGTAAAATACGGAGGATTGAAATTTCTCGAAGCCACGCATATAAAGGATATGTTAGCGGTGTTGAAGTGGGCCGACAATCCAAAGAACCAACCAGCCGCCTATCGTGTGTTGCAGCTGTTGCCCGGAATGGGGCCGGCAAATGCTGCCCGTTGTTTTGAGAATCTCGCTGTTGCCAGCTATAGCTGGCAATCACTCAACGCTTTTTGTCCTCCGACGGCTGCTGCCGAAGATTGGCCTGCAATGTGCACCTTGCTGCAAACGCTGGGCGACTGCTCAAACGTTGAGCAAAATTGGCATAGCCAACTGCACGCGGTGCGGCGATGGTACCAGCCGCACATGGAGCGCTTATTGGACGCACCAGAACAACGTGAAGCTGATCTGGAGCAGTTGGAAGCGATCTCGGCAAAGTATCCGAACCGAGAACGCTTTGTAACCGAATTGACTCTGGACCCACCTTCAGCGACAGGTGACCTAGCCGGTGACGCAGCCATAGACGAAGACTATTTGATCCTATCTACTGTTCATTCCGCTAAAGGCCAAGAGTGGGACTCTGTCTATATTTTGAACGTTACTGATGGCAACTTCCCTAATGAGTTTGCTGCCGGTGACGCCGCGCAAACTGAAGAAGAACGAAGGTTAATGTACGTCGCAATGACTCGCGCACGAAACAATCTGCACCTCACCGTGCCTTTGAAGTTTTTAGTTACCCAGCAACACAAACATGGCGATAAGCATGTGTTTGGCACACGTAGCCGCTTTGTTAGCGACACCTTACTTAACACGATGACCCAGAGTTTTCACGGAACACCGCTAAAGGACACACACCGCTTGGCGCCGAAGAGTTCCAAAACTCTGGATATCCGCGGCAAAGTGCTCGACTTGTTCTAGCAAAGTACGATTAGGTCACAGTAAACAGTGGGTTACTGTTCAGAAATGACACCGTTTGTCGCCCTAACCTTTTATAAGTGGCTCACTCCTCAATTTTTCTGGAATTTAGTCGATACTTTAAGAGAATATGAAATTCAAGATCAAAGCCACAGGGAAACGTGAGCCGATCTTCTGTGCTGAGCACCCTGCCCAGCCGGATTAAACGGTTTTAAAAAGGAGTTTGTAATGAAGAAAAATCGCCAATCAGGTTTTACCCTGGTAGAGATTTCAATCGTATTGGTCATTATAGGTTTGTTGCTTGGAGGTGTACTCAAAGGGCAAGAAATCATCAATAACGCCAAAATTAAAAACGCAGTTAATGAGTTCAATGGTGTTACCGCGGCAATCTACAGCTACCGTGACCGTTATGGAGCACTTCCTGGAGATGACCCAGAAGCTGCAATTCGCTGGCCTTCGGCCACCGCGGGTAATGGCAATGGACAGGTAACTCACTACTGGTGGTATCAAAACCGGACCGAAGCGGGTTGGGAACAAGGTCACTTCTGGCATCACCTGCGCTTGTCTGGGTTGGTATCAGGTGCAACCGAAGGACTTGCAGCAACAGCGTCACCAAACCACGCTTTTGGCGGGTTCACAGGTGTTGGCTATTACCAGGCATTCGGATGGCCACGCGGCCCGCTGAAGATCTGCATGGGCGGTATAACCGGCGAAAACGCAGAGATCCTCGATCGACAACTAGACGATGGAAGACCTTTGACTGGTGATTTCCGCGCGGGAGTACATCCCTACAATGCCGGCACTGACACTAACTACGACCAGGAATCTACTTACTGGCTGTGCAAGCGCGCCTAATTGCACTTCACCCCTCACGACCCAGCCTTAAACAGTTGTGGTCGTAGGGCTTTAGTAAGTAGACAAAGTTACTCAGTGCAAGTCGAACCTATGGATGGAGACTTATCGCTGAACAACTAACGTAGTTTAACTAGAATGGATTCAGCATGAAGTTCACGGAATGGACAACAGCTTGTGCCCTGCTCTTATTAGCTGGTTGCAGTACAGTCAGCCAAACAATAGAGAACAAGGGGGCTCACCTTAGCAGTACTGCCGAACAGGCATTGGAGCTGATTCCTGAGCCCGTTACTGTATTACCGCCACCTCCCGCACCCACGGCAACACGCCAACAACTGTTTTCCGTAGTGGTCGTTAAAGTGCCGGTAAGCGAAGTACTGTTCACTATTGCTCGTGATGCAGGAATAAACTTCGATATTCACCCAGAGGTTACTGGCAACATTACAATCAATGCCGTCGACCAGACACTGACTCAAATTCTGGATCGAATGTCCCAACAAGTCAGTATTCGTTACAGCACACACGACGACCTTGTTCGCGTAGTGCCAGACTCTCCGTACTTGAAATCTTACGACGTCGACTATCCGAATATGAGTCGCAGCAGCGAGTCTGTAATCTCAATCGCCACGGAAGTTGCTACTACTGGCGGCGGCGCAGGCGAGCAAGGCGGCGGTGGCGGTGCCGGAAACGTCTCCAGTACTGAAATCACGAATATCGCTAACAACGATTTCTGGGCAAGACTGGTCGACAATGTAACAGCTGTTTTACGAGGCGGTGACAGCGGCATCGGCGGAGGTAATGATGAGGGCGGTGGTGATTCTGAGGACGGCGATGAATCCGATGTCGCAGATCTCACGAGCATCATCGCTAACCCGGAGGCTGGCCGCCTAACCGTTAGAGCGACTCACCAGCAGCACTTAGAGGTACAGGCCTTCCTGGACCAAACCATGGAACACGTGTTACGCCAGGTGCTAATCGAGGCGACTATCGTTGAGGTAACTCTTAACGACGAATACCAGGCGGGTGTCGATTGGCGCCAGTTTGCAGAAAACGGCGAAGGCGTAGGGGTTAATAGTACATTTTTAGCGGGAAGTCTCGGTCAACCACCAACACTGGAAATTAACTATACCAATTTTGTAGATGGCGCCTTAGATGTAGCCGCAACCGTCCGCGCTTTAGATATATTCGGAAATGCCAAAGTTCTTTCCAGCCCACGATTAATGGTATTAAACAACCAAACGGCTCTGCTTAAGGTTGTCGACAACCGCGTTTACTTTACTGTGGATGTTGATACCGATACAAATGAAAACACCGTTACCAGAACATTTGAAACGGAAATACACACAGTACCCATCGGCTTAGTAATGAGTGTAACACCTCAAATAAGCGCAAACGACACGGTCACTTTAAACGCACGACCCACGATTTCAAGAATTCTAGGATTCGCTCAAGACCCCAATCCAGACTTGGCAAGCGCTGGGGTCACCAGCCTTATTCCTGAAGTTAGGGTACGAGAAATGGAGTCTCTGCTAAAGATTCAGAGTGGCAACATCGGAATCATTGGCGGCTTGATGCAAGACAATGTTGAAGCCAGATCACAAGGGATTCCGGGGCTATCTCGTTTGCCAGCCATTGGCGGCCTATTTAGCTACAAACAAGACACGTCGAGCAAATCCGAATTAGTTGTTTTTATTCGTCCAATCGTTATCCGCGATGCGAGTGTCGGCAAAGACCTGCTGACCTATGAACGTTACATTTCAAGGTAGTCGAGATGAACACAACCATATCGCGCAGCAGCCAAGACCATGAGTAGAAGGATCTGCAATGAGCTTGCTACTAGACGCACTGAATAAAACCAGCGCATCCCCTGAACCTGCTAACGATGATAATGCGGCCGACGTCTCTGATCAGTTAAGTACTGAATTCCAGAACACAGACGCACCGAAATCTCGAAATCTCGACCGCGATGTTTTGGAGCTGGAAGCAGACACATCATTTGATGAGTCAGCTGAGCAGGACGTTGGCTCAGATTTAACGCTTGATGAGAGCGAGCTTGAGCGCTTAGTCAACGATCACCCTGCGGATCGAGACTTAGAGAACGCCGTAGATGATGCGGCTGAAAGTGCGATGCTTGACGCTCATGAAAAGAGCGTAGAAGACAGCTTGGATGAAGTCGCTGCTGAAATCACTGCGATTGATTCTGAATTGGAACAAGCGACACCGACGAGCCACAACCCGGCAGAAGAAACAACTCAGAGCGAGCGCGGCTTTTTAGATGTAGACGAAGAGCCAGAATCGCAAGAAGTCAGTGACGCCGACTTTATTGAAGGCGACGGCGCCCTGAAACAAACGATTAACCCCGCAGAAACCAACAACAGCGGGATTACTATCGATGCAGAAGTTGAACCTGAATCGCTAGCTGAAGAAATTCTGCATGACGCACCACTCATAGCGGCCTATGCGAAAGCTCAACGCAAAAGAAAAGTCATTATTTCGAGCATGTTGGGCCTTGTTGCGCTGGCAGCCATTGCCGTTGTATTCAAGGCATTTATCTTTGGGCCGAAGCCTGCGATGGACACTAGCAACCTGGACCCTGGTCTTGAGCAAATGTCCGACAATGTCGGCAGCATCGTTGAGCTAGAGGAAGTATCCTTAAGTCTTATTCCAGCCCGCAAAGTACTGTTGAACTTTGGCGAAGCCGATTTAAGCAATCACGTTAGTGTCACGCCTGCTCCTGCTAATTCTAAAGAGTTGAACTCGGCATACACTGCCTTGCAAAGCGGTCAATTAGACAAAGCAGCCGTGTTATACCAACGACTAAGCGAAAATAAATTGACCCGAGCAGACGCGCTTGCCGGGCTGAGTAGTATCGCAATGACTAGAGGCGATTTGGAGAAAGCTCGTTATAGTCTCCAAGAGCTCCTAACAATAGACAAAACAAACACCTATGCGCTCGCCGCTATAGCCGCTCTACCGCCGGGACCCGATGCTACCGGGGCCGATTCCGAAAACAAAATTTCAGTACTCAAAAGCTTGCAACATGCTAACCCTAACAACGCTGAGATTGCCTATATGCTCGGCAACCAATTAGCTAGCGAATCTCAGTGGGCACGGGCGCAAGCAGCGTATTTCAAGGCTTACACTAATAGCTCTTCAAATGCGGCGTACTCTCTCAATCTAGCAATTGCACTAGATCAGCTAGGTAAGTCCGCGATGGCCAGAGAGTACTACACCATTGCACTGCAGCATGCTGCCAAGTCAAATCCGCTGGTAGATGTAAATGCAATTAAACGCCGTTTGGCACAAGGAAAGTAAACATGGCCGAACCAGCTAAAGAAAAACCGCGCTTACGGCTTGGTGATGAACTCATCGAAAGTGGGCTTATCAGCCAAGATCAGCTGAAGATCGCATTACTGGAGCAGAAACAAACCAATGATGCCTTAGGCAAAGTCATGGTAAAGCTCGGCTTTGTTACTGAAGAAGTCGTACGTGACGTACTAGGCTCATCACTTGGCCAGGAAAGCATAGACCTCGAACACATCGTAATTGACCCTGACGTACTAGCACTGTTTAGCGAAGCTATGTGCCGGCAAATGAAAGCCTTGCCTGTATCATTAGAGGGCGAAAAAAAGTCGCTGGTTGTCGCCATAGCCGACACCTTTGATGTCATTGCACTCGATAAGATCAAGGCTAAAATTGGTAGAAATATCGATATTGTGCCAAAGCTCGCGTCCGAAAACCAAATCGAATCTGCTATCGATAGACTGTACGGATTCGGACTGTCAATTGACGGGATCCTGCAAGAAATCGAAACAGGCCAAGTCGACTTCAAAGAGTTTCGCGGCGATGACGAACAATACAGTCACCCCATGGTTCGACTGGTCGATGCTCTACTTTCCGATGCTGTAAAGAAAGGCACATCAGACATTCATTTTGAACCGGAGCATGGATTCCTTCGCATCCGCTATCGTATCGACGGCATTATGCGTCAAATACGAAGTATTCATATCAAGTATTGGCCGGCAATAAATGTACGTCTAAAAGTAATGTCCAACATGAACATTGCCGAATCTCAGCTGCCTCAAGACGGCCGCATAAGCTTGTCCATCGGCAGCCGTGAAATTGATTTTCGAGTGGCATCTCAGCCCACCATCCATGGCGAAAACTTCGTGCTTCGTATTCTCGATAAGAACAAAGGCATCGTACCTCTCGAAGCAATGAAACTTGATGAGAAAACCTATCGAACGATCAATCTCATGATGTCTCGACCGGAAGGAATTATTCTGGTAACAGGTCCAACCGGCAGTGGCAAAACCACAACACTTTATTCAATGCTGAACGCAATGAACGATGAAGCTGTAAACATCATGACCCTGGAAGACCCTGTTGAATATCCAATTCCACTCATTCGACAGAGTTCGATAGGATCGTCAGGAAAAATGGACTTTGCCAAAGGTATCAAGTCATTAATGCGTCAGGATCCCGATGTCATTTTGGTTGGTGAGATTCGAGATCATGAGACCGCTGAAATGGCGTTTCGCGCGGCTATGACTGGGCATCAGGTACTGTCTACTTTGCATACCAACTCAGCCATTGGCTCATTTCCCAGGCTTTACGATATCGGACTTGTTCCGGACATTATTAGCGGCAACGTCATCGGCATTGTCGGCCAACGTCTCTTGCGCCGCCTATGTTCATGTCGGGAGGCGTATACGCCCAGTGACGTTGAATGCCAGCTACTAGAAGTTCAGCCCAGCCCAAGCCTGACCTTGTACAAAGCTTCAGGTTGCGAGAAATGTGAGCAAACAGGCTACAAAGGCCGAGTTGCGGTAATAGAAGTGTTACGAATGGACCGCGAACTTGACGAATTGGTTGCGCGAAAAGCCAGCTCTAACGAACTTGAAACACTCGCTAAAGCGAAAGGGTTTAAAACACTCGCTGAAGTCGCAGTGGACCACGTATTGGCAGGCGCCACCAGTCTAGATGAAGCTACTCGAAAAACCGATCTTACAAGCCGAATCGAGTAAGCTATGCCAGTTTTCAAATACAAAGCGATGGACCCCACGGGAAAAATCGTCAATAACGAGATGGAAGCGGAACACGAAATAGATCTCGAGACCCGCCTACGCTCGCAGAAATTGGACTTGATCAGCTCTAAGAAACGTAAAAAGACTGCAATCGCAGGCAAAGGCTCGATTCCCAATCGGCAGGAAATAATCAACTTTTGTTTCTATCTAGAACAACTGCAGGGTGCCGGCGTACCTTTGGTAGACGCACTGAAGGATTTGCGAGATAGCTTAGAGAAAGGAGCGTTGCATAGAGTTGACTCTGGCCTCATTCAGCATATCGAATCCGGCAAGAAATTTTCTGAAGCCTTGGGTGAGTACCCAGCTGTATTCCCAACCTCGTTTGTCAGCCTGGTCGAGGCTGGCGAAGAAAGTGGTGAGATGCACAAGGTATTATCAGACCTTAGCGAGTCTTTGAAATGGCAAGACGAACTTATCGCGCAAACTAAAAAAGCACTGATCCAACCTGCCTTTATGATAGTGGTTGTTATAGGTCTGCTGTTCTACATGATGACTCAACTTGTGCCACAGCTAACCTCATTTATTATGTCCATGGGCCAAGAGTTGCCCGCTCATACCATTGCCTTGATCGCCGTCTCTGACTTCTTTGTAGCTTACTGGTATCTCATTCTGGGCGTTCCTATTGCTTGTGTATTTGCTCTCACGGCCTCGGTTACAAACAGTCCGAAAGTCCGCTTTCACTTTGATCGCATAAAACTGAAAATACCTATAATCGGTGAGATTTTTAGCAAGATCATTCTAGCGAGATTTTCGAACTATTTCGCATTAATGTTCAGTGCCGGCATACCCGTGTTGCGATGCATGGAAGTTTGTAAACGAATTACTGACAACAAGCATATGGAATTGGCATTGGAAACCGCCAGAAGCGAAATTACGGCCGGCAAGAATATTCATACTGCACTCGACGAAACAAATATTTTCCCACCACTTGTGGTGAGAATGATACGCGTAGGTGAAACCAGCGGCCGCTTAGATCAGTCATTGGTGAACGTATCGTATTTTTACAAACGCGAAGTTGACGAAGCGATTGGGAAAATGCAGGCGATGATGCAACCGATGATGACGATAGTAATTGGCGCTATTATCGCCTGGATCATGTTGTCAGTTCTTGGGCCAATGTACGACTTGATAGGCACGGTAGGATAAACATGTTCAGCAAACGAGTTCTTCTGCTAAGTAACTACCACATCCAAGCTTACCACGTTACCCGTGGAAGAATTATTCAGGATGTGAAACTGGACTTGGACGAAAATTATTGGCCTGTGCTCAAGGCCTATTTGGCCAAGGATTTGCGCTCCCCTTTGTACCTGGTAACGAACATATTGGAGGAAGAGTTCCAATTAGAAAAAGTACCGCATACGAGTGGCCGCGATAGAAAGGCTTTACTGGGCCGAAAGCTCGATCAAATGTTTCGCGGAGAAACCTTTGCTAATTACAAAGTAGTTGGCCGCGACAAAAAAGGTCGAAAAGATGATCACGTACTCTTTCACACCATGCATGAGTCGGCTCTGTTAAATGAATTGCTTGAGCACATTTATGAGCTAGAACTCGCATTAGCTGGATTATATTCTGTTCCATTACTTATGCAGCAATGCTTGCGCGATATTCTGCCCGACTCAAATATTCTCGTATTGGCAGAAGTAGACAACCACAGTGAAGACAAAATATCCTTCAGGCAATGCTTTTTTACCGACGGCTCGCTATCGCTAACGCGTTTAGTAACCTTCAATCTTGATGAGTCGCGAAATATAACAGAAGAATTGGCCGACGAGGTCGATGGCTCACGTCGATATTTGACGAGCCACAGAATTCTAGATCCAAATGCGAAGTTAACAACGCTTGTCTTAGAGTGCGCTCGCACCGTTAGCGTTACTGGCAGAATAGAACTACCAGCCGAATTTGAAGTTCAATACGCGAGCCCCGAAAGAATTGCAGAACTACTCAATTTACGTTGTGTAGATGACAACACTTACTTCGATGACGTGCTGGCTGGTGACTTATGTCGCCGCAGCACCGCGAGGCATTACGGTACAGAAGAGTCTCTTTACCATCATCGTCATCATCAAGCCCGATGGGGAATTGCGATCGCCAGTGCCTGTATAGCGTGCTTCGTAGCCTTGCTCGGAGGTTCTTACATTCTAGAAGGTTACACCATCCATGAGGGAAATATGGATCTACAAGAGGTACTTGTAGAAGAACGCCATCAGATAGAGTTACTTGAACAAAGCACACCAATTCTGCCGCAGTCTCCAGAGCAAATGGAAGCGTCAGTGCAAAGTGTCGAGTGGTTACAACATAATACGATGCCTCCCGAACGCGTGATGAGTGAGATTAGCGCAAGCTTACGTTTGTTTCCCGACATCGTGCTGAGCGAAATTAGCTGGCGACGCCAAAATGCAGATGACAATGACAGCATGGCGAGTGCGCCAATCGCGGCGCCAGTCGATGGTTCAATGCCGGATATGAATACAGAGCCCGGGGCCGCAACGCGCCAACAAGAAAAATACCACGTTGCGCTAAAGGGCAGTAAATCCGATTACGTCGGTGACTTACGTAATGCTATAAGCCGTATCGAGTCATTCGGCCGCCGCCTAAAGGCTAACGAAAGCGTGCTGACTATGAACATAGTTAAGTTACCAATGGACGTGTCCGCAGAGGCCAGCGTGCGTGGCGAAATATCAGGCATGTTGGACAAAGTTGAACAGGGCTCGGCCACATTCGAAATAGAACTGACACTGGTTAGTAAAAATGAAACTACCTACCTTTGAACTGAAACGCCTTCGTTCGGCTCTCGCGGTGTTTACCGTATTGACAGCTGCATCTGGTTATTTCTGTTATGAGAGCTACAACTACCTTGAAGCGCAGCGAGCTGAAGAACAGCAAGTAATGAGTGAAATTAAAGAGATAAAGCACCGCGAACACGATGATTTTGAACGGCGACGCGTACATGAAGAGTATGGACGGCGCTTCAATGAGCTGGAAAAGAAAGGCATGTTTGTACAGTCGGACAAGCTCGCCTGGGTTGAAAAAATTGAACTTGCTGCGCGTCAGCTCAGAATACCGCTAACGAAATACGAGCTTGATACAAACAATAAAATGCCATTGCCCGTTAGTATTCAAGCAGAGCAATTAGGTTTATACAAAACCCCGCTGCACCTCAATCTTACTATGCTGCATGAAGGGGACCTACTTGCTTTAGAGGATTACTTACTTCACGAAAACCTGGGGCTGTTTACTTTTGAGTCATGTGAATTACGGCGCACTCGAGATAAGCCTTCTTTTCAGCGTCTTGAGGCGATGATGTCCGCTGAGTGTGATCTTAATATTTATAACTTCGTGTTTAACGACAATTCAGATGGGGGTATGGCCATGGACGTTGGCATGCCTACACCGGATGTTTAGGAAGACTAATTATGGCCAGTCGTATTTCAGTAGTGATTATCGCTATGAGTTTGAGCTTCAACAGCTTCGCCGTTGAACGTTTGTTTACCAGCGCCGGAGATAGGCAGGCCCTGGACTCGAAGAGGTCTGGGCGTTCTCAAGGGAATGAAGAGCAAATACAGGTTAATAGAAAGTCACTTCAACTAAACGGTGTAGTGAGAACCAACCAACTGAGGCCGAACATTTGGCTTAATGGAATCATGAGCGACCTTGATGAAGACGCTGACTTAATTCTGCGCGATAGCTCAAGCACTCAATCCGTGCAGTTGGAGCTATTAGATCGAGACTTAGAAATTAGCCTTAAGCCAGGCCAGAAACTGGACCTAAGAACTGGCAAACAGCTAGAAGCTTTTGCCATTCCTGAACAGAAAGAAAGTAAAACCAAGTCCGAGAGTAAAGATCAGCAAGATGACAAGCCTCTAATATCCGCTGCCGAGGACAGTGATTAATGACCAACAAAGAGGCAATTAGCTATTCTGGCCCAAGAGAATCCTTGCCTGCTAGGCAGCAAGGCGTTGTTTTATTGTTTATAGCCCTTTTGATTTTGGTGGCCGCTTCAACGCTGTTGATCAATTCATTAGGCGATACGAATCAATTGGTTACTATGTCTCGCTCGAACAAGCTCAGCCTAAACGACGCGAAGGAAGCGTTGATTGGCTATGCAATCAGCTTCCCAGAACGCCACTCGGCTTTAGCTGATGCTATTCCAGGCCATTTACCCTGCCCCGATCTTGATGGTGACGGTGTTGAGGATGGAGCTGGCTGTGGAGCCGCGGCAGATAATGCTATTGGCTTTTTACCATGGAAGACTCTGGGCTTAGCGCAGCCAAAGCCCAGCCAATGCTTGTGGTATGCCGTATCGGCCGGATTCAAATCTCCCAACTCCACGGCCGCACCCAGCATATTGAATTCAGACCTAGATGGGTCATTCCAGATTGAAGATGAGGATGGACGCATCCTCGGCGACACCACCGGCCGGAATAGAGCTATTGCTGTGGTGATCGACGCAGGAGATCCGATTACAACAGGTGGCTACTCTCAGCTGAGAGACAGCAACAGCACACGGACGCACTGCGGCGCTGTCAACAGAGCAAATCGAATCAATCAACCGCTTAATTACCTGGATAAACTAGGTGACGTTCACAATGCCTACGGTCGTAAAGACGGCGCTGCCGCAGGAACGCCAGGTGGACAAAACATGCCTAGCAACGATCCAGCAGTCATTGTCAGCGGACCTTTGAATAAAACAGATACCGGTATTCGCTTTAACGACAAGGTGCTGTGGATCAACAAGAAACATTTTGCACCGGTTTATACACGAATGAATCAGTGGGTTATGACGAAGGTGCAAACATGTCTTAAGGCCTTTGGTGATGTTAATATCGTTGCTGGCACAAGGCGCTACCCCTGGGCAAGCCCTTTAAATTCAGGCGCCTCACCGACTTTCAATGAGCAAGCGGGTCAACGATTTGGCCGCATACCAGACAACTTTCTGACGGCGGGCACACAATGGGAAATTGATCCATCGAGTTCACCAACTACACGCTGCTTTGCGTGGCCTTGGTGGAACAACTGGAAGGAACAAGTATTCTTTGCGGTTTCCGACGAACACAGTGACACGCCCAGCACACCCGCCACAAATGTTTCCATTAACGGCAGCGCAAAAATGTTCGTTACGCTCTTGGGAGGACCGAGAATAAATGCGCAAAGCCGTTCCAATTACGCAGAGAAGGGGCAGATCAATAACTACCTTGAGGGCGGGAACATCCCTGGTCCGAATGAAGGCTCGATACCCTCTGGCAATGAAGACTTCAATGACGGTGCAGAGACCGCGTTTTTCAACGACCTAATCTGTTCAAATACAGCGTGTAACTTTAACTGAGATATTTCTGATGAAACAGCACCCTACACTCATGCAGCAAGCCGGTTTTTCACTAATTGAAATGGCCGTAGTTATGGTTGTGCTTGGTCTTGCGCTTGGTGGTTTACTAATGCCGCTGTCAGTACAATTGGAAAACAGTGCACGCAAAGAGACACAAGCAGAGATGGCTGTTATCAAGGAGGCACTTATGGGCTTCGCCATGGCAAACGGACGATTGCCCTGCCCCGATACTACGGGTGATGGCCAGGAGAACCAAACCCTATTAGCGCCAATATTAGTCTGCACGCGCACCTATGGAGACCTGCCCTCTGGAACATTAGGGGTAGGTATCGATGATGCTTGGAATCGACCTTATTCGTATCTGGTCAGTGCAGACTTCGCTGATACAACGCCAGGAACCGGCTGTGGCACAGTGCCATCGAGCGGCGCGAGCTTTGAACTGTGCAGCACCGGTAATCTCCGTGTCCAGGACCGGGCAGGTAACATCATTGCTGAACAGCTCTCAGCGGTCATTACCTCTCACGGAAAACACAACTTAGTCCCTGGCCGAAGTGCTTTTGAAAACAACAATTTTGACACCGCCAGAGTACCAGCCCCGGCAGGTTCGAACCTTGTGCGAATCAAAGACAACTATTCCGAAACTTCAGGCGCTGAACTGGACGACCTTATAGATTGGCTGTCTCCGGCGGTGCTACAAAGCAAGATGGTTACGGCCGGGTTGTTGCCTTAGAGGTTCTGAGTTAGCACAGGCAAAGTCATCAGCGTCAGAGCGAATCAATCAGCTGTATAACATTTCAGAGTACTTGCTGAACTCAGGTATAAGGACATGGTCCAACTCTTCAAGAGCTTGCGGTTCGCTGAGGTTAACTTTTAAGTTCGTCAGATAAGAATCAGTAAAGTCATAGGACTTGCGTGTAGCAAAGCATCTTCTTATTGTGCGAAACACGAGCTGCTTCAATTCCGACGACACGCCATGCTCTGCGATACTGCGGTTACCAATTCCCAAGCTACGCAATAGATATCGGTTCGCAAGCTGAACATTTGCTCGTCGCTGTCTCATGGGGCAGAAGTAGCTTGTGACTAGTGACACGCAAAACGAGTGGTATTGCATATGTATTGGCGCGGTTTGAGGCCACCACGCACATTGATCTGCCCCTACCGAAACACTCTCGGCAAACTGCGCAAACTCATGTGAGTAAGGGATAGTTCCTGATGCTTCGTTGGCAAATATTTCTTCCAAAAGTTGCTGAGATAAAAAACGAAAATCCAAAGCAGGCAAGGACTTAAGCGTAAGCTCTCCTCGCATATTCCAAAGCATGTTGTTCTCTGGATTTGCGTGATAGTAGAACTGAGTGTCCGGTGACGCCAGCACTAAAGTATTGTAATACAGTCCAGGGTTTTCAACGGTTGGGCACAGGCTTTCCACTTGAGCATACATGTCCGTGACTAAGCGACGGTACCGGTCATCATGATGATCGATGTTCGTCACGTTGATCCATAGGCGGCCATTCTTCACTGCCTCAAACAGGTCGGCTCCGTTTACACCTCTGACACAAACCGCTTGCCATTCCTCAGGCTTAGCCAGATCTTGACCCATCGTGAAACACTGCAAACGACGACGTGGGAAATGCGTCAACAGTTCAATTAGGGCATCGTCCGAGAAAAGATCCAAGCTATGATAATCGTGGTGAGCGACGGCGAGAGACTCGCCGAACTGCTCAAACAGCAGGGCGTCTTGCTTTAGCCGGTTGGAAGAGAGATCGCCAAGCTCAATATTATGGCCGCCCTCTTCGAATTGAGATTCACGTACAATCGCGTTCACGGATTAAATACATGTTCTGGAACACAGCGCTGGAAGCAGTCCAGAGCTGGCGATTGATCGAACATTCTCATAACAAACCAGATAGGTGATTCTCTTAACTAAAGAGCGCTTCGCCTAAGCTTAGGTTTTAGCTTATCGATTGTCGAAAGAGTTGCCGAAAATTGGCACTGCAAGCGTGAACTGGTTCACAGTTTTTGGAGCAATGGCCGCATGTCTGCGATGCTCACCTTCTATGAGGCCAATAAGGCCAATAGTTCAGCTTGGAGTGAGTTCAAGCTCGCCGGTTCTACACCGCCACTTAGCAGCATAACCAAGATGTTACCTGATCGATAATCCACAACGACTCTGGCCGCATACCCGTCGAAATCGTCAGAAAGTTCAGCCACGCGGTTGGACGTCATCCGCCAACCAAAACTATACCGTCCATTGCCCCTGCCTTGGTTCAAGAAACGTCGATCGCGGAATCTGGCGGACATGATATTGCCGTTAAGAACTCTAGCAAGTAGCAACGCTAAATCCGGAGCACTGCTCTGTAAGCCAAGCCCTAGAATATTCTCAGAGCCATATCGCTCTGCCGATAAGCTGGGAATATTGTAAACAGCTGACAATTCTTCAAAAACCAGCTCTTCAACAGAACGGCCCGTCGCAGATTCTAAAAAAGCGGATAGATAGAGGAAGCCGGTTGCTGAGCTTTTCTGGAGATGACCAGGCGCGCAACCGGAAATCAATGGGGCGTTCCACTGCCTCTCCAGCATACTGCGCGCCGATGCACGCTTCTGTTCCAATGAGGCTTTGCGTTTTATCAACTGCGGTCTGATGCAACTTGTATGAGACAGTAGATCGATCGGTCTGTGCGTGTGATGAGCCGGCATCAGTGGCATAAGGTCTCTGGTACGCCAGTCAAGTGACAGGTTAAACGGTACACCTGAATGGCTCATCTGCTTGTATTCGAGCCGCGCCGCCAAAACACCCGCGACACCCTGGCTCACTCTTCCCAGGGGAAAAGGCATTGCGGCCGAGAGGCCTACGCATTCTTCACACTCTGCTAACTGTTCGAATGCCCTACTAAAAACCAACTTCTTGCGTTTGTATGCCGTGACAGATACATTCACGCTTGGAGAAACGCTTTGTAATTTATTAATTGATTGCTGAAACCTGACAGCACCGGCAAATCGCGTTCGTTGAATATCTTGCTCTACCCAAATCGCCGCAATACGCGTGCTGCCAGCAGTCGACTGATAGCGCTCATGCATCAATAGCCGATAACCCTTATCTGTGTTTGCCACTGAAGCGCGACCAAATTGTTCTTCGCTCAGCGCGAAGCGTACAAGCTGTGATTGGCGTTCGACATTCGCTTGCCATTTTGGAATAAGTCGAGGAGGTGAAGAAACAACCTTTAGGTCAACAAGCCAATCACCCTGTAGCACTTTCTCATTCAGCATTGAACGAAGCTCTAGCGAACTAAAATTACTACCAAAAGAGTCTGGCTCGCCACGTTTCTGCTGAGTTTCAGTCGAATCCACCGTAATTGTAGATCCATCAGCAATTACCGGAATAGAAAAACTCAAAAGCCCGAAAAACCGACATGCAAGGAAAAAAAGCTGTAGATTACTCAACAGCCGCCTGCGCCAAGGCAAGTCAGGATGCTCGTTTGTTTTTAACGGCGGGGGCACTCTTTCGTGAGTTAGTTAGTAACTCCTTCCGAGTAGTAGCGTTCTTATTCGATACTTTCTTTTTGGTGTCTACCTTTTTCTTTTTTACAACGCGCTTGGCTGTCGTTTTTGCAATAGCAGTTGGTGCCTCGCTCGTTTTAGGACTTGTGTGTAACCAATGCACTTGTTCATATTCATGAAGAATCCCATCAAGTGCTCGGCCAACACGAGTTGTAGTAGCGATGGTTGCTACCTTAGGCCAGGTTGCTCTCTCGCCGGCTTTAATTATTTCGGCGGTTTCCTCCAAGGTTAACTTCTTGAGAATTTTCCCCAAGCTCAATATTCCAAAGTTGGGAAATATATTAATATCACCACTGTAACTTTGATCAAGCAAAGAGTTCATCGCATTAAGCGCCGTTGCTACATTCGGGCCTAATCGCGCATTGTTCTTCAGCACGTCCAAAGAGCCGCGCACAAGTTGCTTGCTCGCAGCTACAACAGCATCTGCAACCAGTTGATTTAGAAATGGCCGTTGCTTTTTCTCACTACCGATTACTGGCATAACTTGGCTTACAATAAAATGATTTACCCCGTACATTCTTGCAAGTCGCTTGGCGGGTAAATCTTGCGAAAAAGATCCATCCATCCAACGCCTGGAGGGAAGATAAGGCTGTTTCTTGCCCTGCGCATTCCTCGCCTCTAGGAGAACCGGTTTAAACACTCCCGGCAACGCAGTGCTGGCCAATACCGCCGAACGAATTAGAACGTTCGGTGACGCGATGTGATTCAGCAATCGAGAAGATTGTTTAGGTTCTGACGGCGATACTGAAATATTAATACTGCGTCCGGTTTTTCGAAACGCCTCTTCAAACGTCAGGTCGGGAATAAGACGTGCCATACCCTCTTTTATGAGATCCATGTCTATGTCCTGACCACTACCAAAGCCAAAACTAAGCTCTTCATTGTTCTCGGTCAGTGCTAGCTGAATCTTATCGTTTTCAAACAGTTTAAGAAACTCTCGATCATTACGCGTACCAACAACTGCCGCGACAAATGAACCGGCGCTTGCCCCGGAAATTACAGCCGGCACCATCTTATGCTCTATAAGCGTTTTTAAAACGCCTAAATGAAAATACCCTAAAGTACCGCCACCACTAAGCATCAATGCCGTTCTGCCATAACAATGGCTCGCACGCTCAAAAAATTCAATGCGCTCATCAAGCGGAATATCACACTCCTCTGATGGCGCGAGGGAAAGCAATGAATCTTCTATTTCTTTAACGTAATTTTCAATCAGGTACTTACTACCACACTTGGCTTTTGTGTGCAGTTTTGCATGCCCCATACCACCCATATTGCCGTGAATCCCCTCATTCAAAGCAAAAAGCAATCCTTGTGAATCGTTGTCTTTTCGTAATTTAGTTAAGTTTTCGAGCCTGCTATTTATATTTCTGTAATCGAACAAGGATGATTTATCATTGTGACGCCAATCTTCGTTACCTGACTCTCTATCATGCTCTGCCGCCAAGGCTTTCCATTCACTGTAATCCATAGCCTTACTCATCTCGCGTTCGAGCTGATCAAGCTTTCTTTGGCCGTTGTTAAAAAAGTCGGAAATCATCTGTCTACCTTACAAGATACTTCTTTATCCCTTAAGTGTATCGTCTGCGAAGCTCGGTGCAATAGCGACGGGCTTATTTCTTCTGATATACTCGCCTTGCCTCGCCTTAATAGAAGACAGTTCGCATGGTTGATTTTGCCCTCCGATACGATATGCGTCAGCCAGCGTTTTGCAGCGCTAGCAAAGCCGAGATGTACACTACGGCAATTGAACAATGCGCCTGGGCTGAAAATAATGGATTCACCACTGTGCATCTTTCAGAGCATCATGGCTCTGAAGACAATTACTGCCCCTCGCCGCTGTTACTAGCTACAGCGATTGCAGCCAGAACTGAAAAGCTCGCGTTAATGCTGTCGGCGCTCATAGCACCATTACATCACCCGATTAAGTTGGCTGAAGATTTAAGCGTTCTCGACATCATTAGCAAAGGCAGGCTAATTCCTATTTTAAGCGCAGGATATAGAGCCGAAGAATTTCGAGCATTCGGTCGCGAATTGCGAGATCGTAAAAGCTATATGGACAACATTGTGCCTTTGCTTAACTCTGCCTGGAGTGGCAAACCTTTTGATCACGAAGGTGTCTCGGTAACAGTAACACCAACGCCGCACAGCGTACCCAGACCGATGTTGTTCATGGGTGGTAGCAGCCGTGCTGCGGCACGACGAGCAGCCAAACATGCTGACTTCTTCATTCCTTCTGGTCCAGAAATTTTTGAAATGTACCGAGAAGAGTTGGTGAAGCTCGGTAAAGACGACCCAGGTCCAATGCCCAAAGCTCCATCATCTGTATTTTTTGTTGCTGAAGATAAGGATCAGTACTGGGAGCAAATTGCGCCGCACCTACAACACGAAACTAACATTTATGCTTCTTGGGCTGAGCAGGCCGAGGTGTTCACACCGTACAAGCACTTTGACAATATCGATGATCTTAGAGCGAGCGAAGCCTATCGTTTGTTTACCCCAAATGAACTTGTCGATTTCTGCCGCAATAACCCTAAGATGCATTTACTTACACACCCAATGTGCGGTGGAATTTCGCCAGACACCGCGTGGCAAAGCCTTTTGGCATTCTCAGCCAAAGTACTCCCTGCCTTGCGTGAGGAGAATCTCGTCGCTTAAGGGCGTTTAAAGACCCCTAGCTTCTAAGATCAACTAGGAGCTGTGTTGCGCGAGTGTGCTCGGCGGCAGAACTATCGGCAATAATTTCGTTCAGAACACGAATGGCTGCGTCAATATCATCAAGCTCGATATAGGCTTGCGCCGTTTCCAACGGACTTGCCGTTAATTCCGAGCCAAATCCTAGATCGTCATTTAGCAAAAGGTCCAGGTCTGAAACTTGATTTACGGCAGGCTCAACGTCCAAAGCTAGTTCGTCTGTTACATGCGCTTCAGCCTGAATTGGCTGAGAGTAATTGACGGCTGTCGCTGACGCTGCCGAAGTGAGAACAGCCTGATTGTCTCTGTCAGTGGCCGCCTTAGACGCTATCGGAGCTATTGGGTTCTCTCTTACCTTAGAACGACTTAGTGTAGCTACATCACCATCATCGCTATCGCCTTGATCTGAGGCCTCTTCTTCTTGCATGGACTCCTGCGGAGGACTCCAGGGTATGGGTGCGCTGGCGTCAAATTCATCAGCGACATCATCAAGCATTGTTTCATTGGCATCAAGCATCCCTGTTATTCGCGAGGCGTCAGTCGCGAGTGTCTCGCTTACGCGCGCAATATCACTATCACTACGGTTGTTATCAGACGCGTCTTTTGGTTCGCTGTTAGCGTTCACAATAGTTTGTTTGGCGAGTTTCTGAGTCGATACTGGAATAGATACCGATATCGAGACAGACGGAGCGGCCGCAGCTGTGTGTCGCGATTTGGCAACAGGCTGTGCAGCGGTCGACTGTTCTTTGCCACTCACTTCGCTCTTAGCGTTGGCTGCAGTCTGGATTACAGCTTTTCCTGGGGCCACACCTGCAGCTATTACCTTATCCTTCACAATCAGCGATTTATCGGTATTGTCATTCGCCGCCTTCGCCACCGTATTCAACTTAGTCTTAGTTTGCTGGTTTGGCGCAGTCGTGGATGTGACCGATGTCTTAGAGAGCGATACAGGCTGGGTGGTTGGCTCAGCTATCGATTTGTATTTGATGCTGCTCTTAGTGCTAGGCCTAGTAGTAGTCGATTTAGTAGTAGTCAACTTAGTGATGCTTGGCTGAGCAGTGCTCAGCTTACTAGCGGTCGATTTGGCGACTGCATCGGCTTTCTCTTGCATAGCCATTTCTTCCGACAGTGGATCATAGGCTATTGCTTCAGCGCGGCTATTGCGCCATCTTGAAAGTGTCAAAAAACTCAAAACAGATGCAAAAAAGGCGATTAAAGCTAATGAAAACCTGCTTAACCAAGGCTGCGTGGCGGCTTCCTCAGGTGCGAGGTCTTTAGCCTCAAGTCTTTCGCGTTCAAATCTACTGTCCGCTTGCTCTGAACCACTATTATGCTCTTGCGCCTTGGACTGGCCTGAACTCTCATTGCTAGCGGGAATATTGCTTTCCAAAACGGAAACTGCCTGAAGCATTCGTGCTAATTCCGAATTCTTCAGCTCGATTGTATGACTTAGATCTGCAACTGTCAGATTGAGCGCTTCGATTTCGGTGAGATGCCCATTTATAATTCCATTGGCATCTTCAAGACGTTCCAACACATTGTCTAATCGCCGACCCAAGTCGGTGCGGCTGCCCTTGAAATTTTTACTTTGCACTTTCTTACCTCGTGAATTGGTACTGACTGGCAATTCGGATTGATCACTGGAACCAAGCCTCAAAATGCCACGCTGTGAAGTTGGTGGCTCGGCTGGTTTGGGGGTTACACTCTCTCTTTCCGCAATGCCTGCTCTCAGCGTCTCCAATGCTACGGTGCGCCGTGCCTCGGAACGTTCAATGCTGTTTATTTCTGAAGAATCCGGCACTTTGAGAAGCTGCCCCATTTCTAGCTCGGAGAACAAGCCATCAACAAAAACGTCGGAGTTTTTGTTGGCAATCGCTACCATCATTTGATCAACACTAACGGTATTCGCCGGGCGTAAACTCACAGCGACATCACTCAAACTCTGACCCGATGCCACGCGCCGCTCGCTGGGCTTAGAGGCACCGTCATCTACGTTCCACACTTTGGCTGAATCTATGTCTTGCATTGATTCGGTGGATTCTGCTTCCAGCATTTCCAATTCTCCCTGGGCTACTTCATAAATTAAGGCGTTCTCGTCTATCAAAAACTGTTCCGGCGGTTCTGATAGCAACAATGTGTACTTTTGCACAACGGCTCCGCCCACCCATTGGGCGCGCAATGCCAGGTTTATTTGGGCGCCGTCAACTGGCTTGCTGGTGCTGAGATGAACAACCCATTTGCCTGATGGCAGTCGGCTCACTTCAGTACTTAAGCTAGTGACAAGTCCTCTGCGCTCTAAACCAAGACGTGCATATTCTGCAACGCTCGCAGGCTCGACTAGAATCAAAGATTCATTGCCTACCTCTACACCTAACAATTCTATCGTTGCTTCAAGTGGTTCATCGATATACGAGCGATATTGAACCCCTCCCAAACTAAAAGCCATAGAGTTGAGGCTTACAACCCCACAGAGTAAACCGGAGAGTCGAATGCCTTGTTTTAGCATTGGGTCCATTCGTAAGATCTATACCATACCCAATTTACGGTATGCCCCTTAGACGTTGAGTGAGTCGCTATGCGCACTCTTCCCGAATGCTGTATTTATTCTTTCTCTATAACGTTGACTAAGTATGGTTCAGATTGTGGTTTTCGCCACCGTTTGTCGGTTTCAGCGAAAAGAAACCTTTGCGGATAAGGTCTTGCGCTCTTTTTGATCAATCAAGCCCAAATAGTGAACGCTTATTTCTCTAGCGGCATTTTCAGGTAACGAACTGATAGCAATCGGCTTGCTGTATGCACCTAGGCTAATTTGATCACCCGCCTGCAACTGCTCGCCTTGTGCATGCAGGCGCGACATAAGAAACAAGATGGCCGCATACGGGTGACCCATTAACGAAGAGCCCCCGGATGTTGCCAACACCTTCCCTGTGGCATCGCGCAGCTCTACAGTCATAGCGGCCAGTGAATTCATAAGGCGCTCTTTGCCAATCTTGCTTTGACTACTGCTGGTACTGTTGCCTACCACCCCAAGGTACGCACCGGAGTTAGTGGCAACAAAACGAGCGGCCATGTCGTTTCTCATCGGCAGCAAAAGATCCGGTATTTCCATATAGGCGCTTACAGATCTTATGTGTTGAGCTACCTCCTCCACCGTTTTCGCCCTATTGACAGCAACTGACTCAATCGTAGCTAGCAAATCAGCCTCTACCGCGATTAGTTGGGCCTGTTTCTTGGAAAGTACACTGCCACTCGCGATCAAGGCGTCAGAAAACAATACTCCGGTAACTGGGCTGGGAGCACCGAGTAACTTTTGCGCCCCCACACTCCCTAACGCAACCTTATAACCAACTACCGGCTGAGCGTTGCTTCGTTCCTCAATGTACTCGGCTTGCAAGCTGTATGCATCAGAGAGCCCACGCGGCTCACCTAAGTTACATCTGGCTGTTTCCCAAAGCTCCTGACTGCCGCTGCTATTTCTATACGCGAGAAAGGATTTTGCAAATTCCTTAGTAGAGCACGAGCTAGCCGTAGCCAGACGCGAACTCGATGCGCGGTCAGTAGCGCAGCTAGCCAAAGTAGAGACTAAAAGAAAACTGTATAACAGTAGGGTGAGTAATTGGCGCATCTTTTATCCTTGCCTAGCCGATTTAGAGTGTTGGCTTACAGGCCCGCTAACTTACGAACAAACTCGGTTGTAGATCGGGCAGTAGCATTTAGGTCATAGCCACCTTCAAGCATTGAAACCAATCGACCGCCAGCATAACGATCAGCCCATTCGGTACACTTAGTTCCCAGCCAAGCGTAGTCCGCATCAGTAAGGTTTAGGCCGCCTAGCGGGTCATCTATGTGCGCGTCAAATCCGGCTGAAACAAAAATTATGTCTGGCCGATGTTCATTCAACGCAGCTTCCCAGTCACGCTCTATTGCGCTGCGAAATGCAGCCGAATGCGTACCAGCTTCCAAAGGCGTTAGCACTATATTGGGCAAGTCCACTTGGTCAAAACGACCAGGATAAAATGGCCACTGAAAGCTTGAACAAACGAGCACCTCTGGCTTGTCTGCAAATATTTCTACAGTGCCGTTTCCATGGTGTACATCAAAGTCCAAAATCGCAACTCTGGCGACACCGGACGCCAACGCTCTATGCGCCGCAAGCGCTATAGAATTGAACATGCAAAAGCCCATTGAAACCGCAGTCTCGGCATGATGCCCTGGTGGGCGCACTGCGCAAAAAGCGTTTTTAAACTCTCCTGCCAAAACACGCTCAGTCGCGTTAACGCCAGCGCCAGCCGCCAAACGAGCAGCTTGTAAGCTATGCGGATTCATCCGCGTATCCGGATCCAACGCTATAATTCCTTCACTAGGCGCTTTTTCAAAAATAGCACTCACGTAGTGTTTAGGGTGGGCGGTATACAGACCAGCAAGGTCAAGTTCGGGGGCCAATGCCCTTATAAGCCGACCCTCCCAGTCAACGACTTGTACTGCGGTATTTATCGTGCTTAGTCGCGCAGGAGATTCAGGATGAGTGTCGCCCATATCATGTAATTCGCAGTCCGGGTGACTCAGGTACAAAGTGCTATTGGTACTGACTGTCATTATGTTCACCTACCTAAGTAATTTTTCTCACTGATGAGCCTCTGATTCTGGGCGCCCTCTTTTATGGCCCGTAAAGTAATTAGCCATTAACATTAGACCACTTTAGGTCATTAATGAGAATGGCCATAGTCGCTGTATTCCGCTCTTAGCGCTGGTCAACACGAGCAATTGCTTGAATTGGATTTGTGGCTGACAGCCTTCATTACGGTATAGTAGTTACTATACGAATCGTTTTATCCTAGAGGCATTTGCAATGCAAAATCATTTCATCTTTTGCGCGTTTATTTTTCTCTTCGCGTGGCATTCGCCAATAATGAGCGATCAGACGAAACAGAGTGAGACATCTCCATTAGTAGCGATTATAGGCACCGGAGACATGGGTAACTCATTGGGCCCAAAGCTGATTGATGCAGGCTACTCTGTCATCTATGGAAGTCGGCGCCCTGACGAAAAAAAGGTACTAGATTTAGTGGCTACCGGCAAAGGCAAAGCAAGATCCGGTAGTCAGGCAGCAGCCGCCAAGCTTGCCAACATTGTTCTTTTGACTGTGCCCTGGCCAGCAATGAAAACGGTAGCCCAAAACCTGGGCAGCCTGCGTGGCAAAATAGTAATCGATGCTTCTTTGCCTTACCAGAGAGCTGAAGACGGTTATATGGAGAGCAGCGTCGCCACCTCAAGCGGCGAAATGATACAAACATGGAACCCAGGCGCACTGGTGGTAAAGGTAGGCTTTCCAGGTTCTTTTCTGATAGATAATCCAGTCGCGATGGGTGAGCGAGTCTCAGCATTGATTGCCGCGGACGATTCCAATGCTAAAGAAACAGTTGCCACAATCATTGAGGCGATAGGCATTCGACCATTTGACGCGGGGCCGCTGCGGCATGCCCGCTATATAGAAGCTATGGGAATGCTGTACATGGTGCCTCTGGCCCAAGGCAAGGACGAAGGATGGGAGTTCTTTGTGCGCAGCAATTCATTTTGGCCCTGTCGCTCGCATGGCGCATTAATATCACCCATTATTGCCAACGGTAAACCCTTAGCAGAATTTCCAAAACCTAACGAGTTACCGATAGACTGCGAACAACAACCTATATGGCCCTAGTAAATGAGTGTTGTTTTAATTTGAAGCGAAACTGATGATTACCGAATTACTTGAAGATCAAATACTCAGCGAGCCTGACCCAGTAACAGGTCTACCCATAGGGCCTAAAGTTACGCGGAATGCTGCAAACCTGGCCCCTAAGCGTATCGTGCTTCAGGGCCAGTACTGTCGCCTTGAGCCAATAGATGTAGATCAGCATAGCCGCGACCTTTTCAATGCCTCGACGTCAGGGGACGCCCAGAGTCGGTTCCAATATCTACCAGAGCCTCCCCCGGCCTCGTTGGAAGCAATGCGAGGTTGGACAACCACGGCGGCTCAATCAACTGACCCGCTATTCTTTGCCGTTATAGACAACGCGACCGGAAGGGTTGGCGGCCGGCAATCTCTGCTCAACATTGCCCCAGCCCACAAGAGTGTCGAGATTGGCCACATATATTGGGGACCTGATATAGCGGGTACGCGGATAGCTACCGAGGCTAATTATTTATTCGCTACGTACGTTTTCGAAACGCTGCGCTACAACCGCTATGAGTGGAAATGCAATGCGCTCAACATGCCGTCAAGAAAAGCGGCACTTAGATTCGGCTTTACCTATGAGGGTCACTTTCGCCGCGCTCTTATTGTTCGCGGCCGAATACGGGATACGTCCTGGTTTTCGATAATCAGTGACGAATGGCCCAGACTAAAGGCTGCTTATGATCAGTGGTTGGATGCTAGTAACTTTGACGAAAATGGCTTACAAAAAATTAGGCTTAGTGATATGACAGCTAGCTCATAGTCTTGACAATTTCAGTACAGATCGACGATTATGCGCGGCCAAAAAATGCTCTTTCTAATTCAAGGGTTCTTATGCAGCTTAATAGCATTGACGTAATTAATGGCGGCCTTAATACAGAATGGAATGGTGGAGCTACACGACATTTTGATGCTTTTTGGTTGCGTGACCATTGTGATGACGCACAAAGCCTTGATCAACAAACCAAACAGCGCCAGGTAGATACTTTTGATATTGATCCTTCTATTTCAATATTAAAAGCATCGCTGATTTCCACGCCAGAACGCGTAGAGCTTGAATGGTCTGATAATACCTCTAATGCTATTACAGTTGAACGCTTAGCCAGCGTAGTAGCCCACAGTAACCACGGCAAAGACTTGACGCTATGGCAGCACGGCAACCTACCTAGCACATTGCCAAGCATTGACTACGAACATGTTCTTGCCAGTGATAAGGGCGTACTCGAATGGTTGGAATTGATTGAAAAATTCGGGTTCGCAGTGGTCACCGATACCAAGCCCACAGAAGACGGCGCAGAGAAGCTAGGCGATCGAATAAACTTAGCTCAACGAACAATTTTTGGCACATACTGGCCCTTGTCTGCTGAGCTGAGCGAGCATGATGACTCGGCATACTCAACCTCAGCATTATTGCCGCATACAGATGGCACCTACTATCACAATGCTGCTGGGCTGCAGATGTTTAACTGTTTGGAGTTTTATGGCAGCGGTGGTGAAAGTGTTCTAGTTGACGGCTTTGCTATTGCGCATGCCATGCGCGAAGAGTGCCCGGAGCATTTTCACACCTTGTGCACTGTATCGGTGCCAGGACTCTATCTGGAACCCGGTGTTCACCTACAAGCTGAGCGCCCGGCGATACAACTTGATCGCCATGGCGAAGTGCAACAAATCTCTTTCAATAACTATGACCGAGCGCCAATGCTATTGGACAACAACAAAGAGATGACCGCGTTTTACTCAGCCTACGCTGAATTCAATCGCCGTAGCTGCGACCAAAGACATTGGCTGAAAATTCCATTACGACGGGGCACAGCGCTGATTTTTAACAACTGGCGCTGTCTACATGGTCGCATGGGGTACACAGGTAAACGAGTATTCTATGGCTGCTACCATGACAAAGCCGATTTCGACAGCCGACTAAGAACACTGCGGGTCTCTGTGCAGTGATAAGTTGCGACCAGCAGGATTATATCGAGATAGTCTGCCTCTACAATTACCCGATTAGCCTAACCTTAAAAAATGGCGACATCTTTGCAGGTATAGCAATAAACACTCAAAATAATGAGCATAGAGAGGAATGCATAGAAATAGACTCTCAGGGAGAACACCTATTGATCGCCCTGGAGTCGATTTCGGAAATGGAAGTAAACGTAGCAAACCCGCACGTACAGCTGGTTGAGTTTTCTTAGCGGGTTTATCCAACGAACACCTCGCTCAAGACAGCAAAGCCTTCACAGCAGCCACAGTACGATCCACTTCATCAACGGTGTTGTAATGCGCCAAGCCAACCCGCACTCCACCCTCTTCTTCAATATCTAGTCGTTTCGCCATTTCAAAAGCGTAATTGTGCCCCTGCCAAACAAAAATTTCCTGTTCTGCGAGTGCACGCGCTATAGCGTCAGGGCTCATGCCAGGGTGACGAAACGATACAGTGGGAACCCGCAAATGTGCATTCGCGGAAGGTAGCGGACCGAATATTTCAATATTCGCTATAGAAGCTAAACCCTCCAGCAAGCGATTTACCAGTTCGGTTTCATACTCGTGACTTGCAGAAAATGCGAGTTCAATCTGGGCACGGCGACTACCTGTTTCGCCTAGCTCAGCCCCTAGCCAGGCAAAATAATCGACAGCCGCCGTAAGACCCGCGTGTTGCTCCACGGGCGATGTACCTGTTTCAAATTTCCATGGCAGTTCGTCTGGAGAACAACGGCACTTGTAGGCAGGCAAAGATTCAAGCAAAGCACGGCGACCCCATAGCACGCCTAGATGCGGGCCAAAGAATTTATAGGATGAACTCACTAAAAAGTCACACCCTAATGCTGCAACATCCACTAAGCCATGTGGCGCGTACTGCACAGCATCAACATAGCTAATCACTCCAGCCTTTTTCGCCAATTCAACAATCTGATTTACATCATTGACCGCGCCCATAAAGTTGCTCGCATAACCCACGGCAATCAACCTGGTTCTGTCATTGATCAGTTCTTTAACATTTTCGGCTTCCACCCGCCAAGTATCCGCATCAAAATGCGCCCAACGAACCACCAACCCCTTATCTTCGGCTATATGCAACCAGGGCGCTACATTACCTTCGTGGTCAAATGACGTGAGGATGATCTCATCACCCGGTTTAAAATCATGGCAAATGCTTCGTGAAAGATGAAACGTGAGTGTGCTCATACTCGCACCCAGTATGATTTCTCCCGCATCGGATGCGCCATAGAAGTCGGCCATTGCCTGGTGGGCTGCGTCCACCACGTCTCCGGCCCCTTGAGAGGTAGGAAAGTGCCCACCTAAGTTGGCATTGCTGTACAGCAGACAATCGGCCACGGCTTCGGCAACCTGCTTAGGCACTTGGGTACCTGCCGGATTATCTAAATAGGCTCGGTTGCCAATCGCTAACGAAGGGAACTGATCTCGTACCTTTTGAATGGGAAAGTTGTCTGTCATTACCTTGATCCAAGCACTGAATAATTGACTATGCTACACCGATCCGCACTCTTTGGTACAACAATGGTTTCCATCAATAATGGTTTCTATCAACAATGCGTTACAATCTCAGCAACAGTGAACAAGTCAGTCGGTGCTGCATGCAAAAATTCAAAACCATCTATGCGCGAGCATTGAAGCGCAAAGGCGATGAAAAACAACTTAAACGCTTTCTGCCGAAGGCCGTTAGTACCAAAAAACTAGCTAAAGTAACAGATGACCGCTGCTTGTCTGAAATGAGCCGCTGCGTTTTTCAGGCCGGCTTCGTTTGGCGAGTGGTCAACAAGAAGTGGCCAGACTTTGAGAAAGTGTTCTTTGGCTTTGCGCCAGAGAAACTCGTGCTACTTAGCCCTGAACAGATCGAAAACATTGGTAAGAACCCCGCTATCATTCGAAATATGCAGAAGATCATCAGCGTGCAGAAAAACGCGCAAATGATTCTTGATCAGGCGAAAGAACATGGCAGCTTCGCCGGGCTGATTTCACAATGGCCTACAGATGACCAAGTTAATCTTTTCAAATACTTGAAGCAAAGAGGTTCTCGCCTGGGCGGAGCCACTGGACCAAGGGCGCTGCGCAACTTGGGATACGACACCTTTATGTTTAGCGGCGATGTAGTGAAAGCCGTACAACTTGCCGGTGTTGATATTGCTGACCAACCCAGCAGCCAAAAAGACATGCGCGCCATGCAAGAGGCGTTTAATCAATGGCATAAAGAAACAGGGCTGCCCTACTCGCACCTTAGCCGAATAGCGGCCTGCTCTGTTGGTGAAAATTATCCTGCGGAGGCGTTTGGACACTAGCGTTTTTCTGATCATCTTTGGCGGTTTTTTGAATAGTAATCAGCGACAATTAAGGTAATACCAAAAGCGTTTCACAGAGGGCCTTTTACTGCAATTATTGTTACTAAACTCGTCTCGAGAACAGCAGCCATCTTTGCTTCGAGACCCAACCCGTCCCGGGTGCCCTCCATCACAAAAAAGCCGGCGCTGCGCTTGTCATTTTTGCTCCTTCGGTTGAGTCTTTTACCTACGCAAACACCCCTGCTGCTTTCGCGACTAACTGCATGCCAACACTGGGAACCGTAGCACTTTACGACAAAAAACTTGAACCTACTACCAAACGAGCCACGGCATCGAGTGCTGCTTTTGTGAAGGTAAAAGACGCAGGCAGAGTGAGTAAAAAAGACCAGCGCAGCGCCGGCTTTTTTGGGAATGAAGGAACCCCGGAGGGGCCAAGTCACGCAATAAAAGTAGTGCGCGGTGGCGTGGCGGACGACGAAGCTACATACAATCCTATTAGCTGGTCTTCATCACCAAGGTATTTCTGGCTATGAACTAATCAGGTATCAGACTTTCCTTTTCACAAATATAACTCAACAAGTCCCCAGCGCCCTTCTCTATTTCCAATAACGTCAGATCAAACGCACCAGCCTCTGCATAGTATGGATCCGCTACCTGAGCGTGGGTATTGCGCGGCGTATAGTCCATCAATAGTTTCATTTCGCCATCATAGCCTTTTGGCGCCCAGGCGATCACATTGCTGAGATTGTTTCGGTCCATACCAATAATGTAACGATGGTTAAGGTAGTCCGCATCATCAATCTGGCGCGCTATTTGTTGGCTGATATCAAAGCCCTTGCGCTGCGCTGCGGCAATCGCTCGCGGGTCTGGAGACTTACCTACATTGAACGCCGCCGTGCCACTGGAATCGACATGGATGCTCTGCTGCAGATTGCTATGTTCAACAAGCTGGCGAAAAACACCTTCAGCCATTGGCGAGCGACAAATATTGCCCAAACAGACAAACATTACACCGATGCTCATTTAAGGCTCCAGACTCTCAAGCTCTTCTTGCAACACTAACCACTGCTCCTCAAACGTATTGTGCTCAACGCGTAGCGCGCCCTGCTCTTTCAACAATGCATCAAGCTTAGCTTTTGCCGCTGCATCAGAGCCAGTTGCGTATAGATCAGGATCGGCAAGTTGCAACGCCAATGCGTCGAGGCGTTCCTGCGCCTTTGCCATTTTTCTCTCAGTTGCGGTGATCAATTTCCTAAGCGGTTGCAATCGAGCTCTGCGCGCAGCAGCCGCTTGCCTTTGTTCTTTGCGATTGCCAGCATCCGCAACAGGCTTTGCCGTATCGATATTCTGCACAGGCGCTTGATCAGCACTAGCGGAAGGAAGCTGTCCCTGATCGCGCGACATCACCCATTGTTCATAGGCGGCTATGTCATCAGTGTATTCTTCCACTAGACCATCGTGCACCAGTAGCAGCTCGTCCACTGTATTACCTAGTAAGTGTCGATCGTGTGTTACCAGCACCACCGCACCTGAGAAACCCTGTAATGCCATTGTAAGTGCGTGGCGCATTTCAAGGTCTAGGTGGTTGGTCGGTTCATCCATTATTAGCAGGTTGGGACGCTGCCATACTGTAATCGCCAACGCTAAACGAGCCTTCTCACCGCCCGAAAAATCCTTTATTGACCCAGTCGCGATATCCCCGTGGAAGTTAAAGCCTCCTAGAAAATCATAAATTTCTTGCTCTCTAGCCTTAGTATTTAGGCGCTGCAAATGTAGTGCGGGGCTAGCCTGCAAATCTAACGCTTCTAACTGATGCTGATCAAAGTAACCAATCTGGCAATGTGCGCCTTCTACCCGATCACCCGCTATTAGGGTTTGCATGCCCGTCAGCGATTTCAGCAGGGTCGATTTACCAGCGCCGTTTTTACCAAGCAATCCTATTCGGCCACCGGCGTGAATCTGCAAGTTCACTTTGTGTAAAACGGGGTTAGTCCCGTAACCCAATGTAGCCCTATTCAATGACAATATAGGATCACTCGCTCGCCGCGGTTCCGGAAAACGAAAAGTGAACGGAGAATCCATATGAGCCGGAGCCAAGGTTTGCATCCGCTCCAGCTCTTTCAAACGGCTCTGCGCTTGTTTGGCTTTTGTCGCCTTATAGCGAAACCGTCTTACAAAATCGTCTATTTCAGTAATGCGTTTTTGCTGCTTATCAAAAGCCGCCTGTTGCTGAGCCATGCGTTCGGCACGCTGCAATTCAAAAGATGAATAATTGCCGCGATACTGGGTAATGTCCTTGTGCTCTATATGCAGTATTTGTTGGCAGCAAGCATCGATAAACTCGCGGTCGTGCGAGATTAAAACCAATGTGCCCTGATAAGCTTGAAGCCAGTTCTGAAGCCATAGGGTTGCATCCAGGTCCAAGTGGTTGGTTGGCTCATCAAGCAGCAACAAATCAGAAGGAGCCATTAAAGCTTTGCCAAGATTTAGACGTATTCGCCAGCCACCAGAGAAATCACTGACGGGGCGTGTTTGGTCTCCTTGTTGAAAGCCAAGTCCGAGCAGTAAAACCTCTGCGCGATATTCGATGTCGTAACCATCTAACTCCTCAAGGCGATTATGCAATTGTGCAACGCGCTCGAAGTCTTCAGCCTGCTCTGCGGCTTTGAGTTGCTGGCGAACGGCAAACACGTCGGCATCACCGGCCATTATGTAGTCCAAGGCAGGCATCTCACTGGCTTCTACTTCCTGCGCCATGCATGCCAAGCGCATACCGGCTAAACCCTCTACCTCGCCGTTGTCGGCTTGAATTTCGCCCAGAAGCATGGCAAACAAACTGGTCTTGCCGCTGCCATTTGACCCAATTAACGCCAGCCTTTGACCGGGCTGAATCGTTAAGTCTGAACTCTGTAACAGTACCTTGGCACCGCGGCGCAAGCCTACCTGACGAAAAATGATCATTTCAGGACCCGCAGTTCGCAAACATCGCTAGCGTGCAGCTCATTCAAGGTTGCATTTGAGTGAGGACAGAAGTCACTCGCCGCAGGTATAGCTGCGTGTCTGCGGCCGGTTAATTCGGTGTTTTCCATAGGGTAAGCGAGTATCAACATGAGTAACTATTTGGTGTAATGTAAGCCAGATTGGCCTCGCTGAGATTGAACCGAAGTTGAACCGAGAGTGAAGATTGTTCAGCGGGCGCGAATGATAACAACTCCCTTACAGGATGTACCAGATAGGAAGTACCATGCGAAAGATAAAAATGGGGATGGTTGGTGGCGGTGAAGGCGCATTTATAGGTGCTGTTCACAGAATATCTGCGAATATTGATGGGCAGATTGAGTTGGTATGTGGCGCCTTTTCCAGCACAGCAGAGCGCAGTTTGGCATCAGGCCAGGCGCTGCACTTACCCGAAGAGCGCTGCTATCCTGATTTTGACACCATGATGAACCGTGAGGCGGCCCTCCCTTATGGGGAGAGGATGGATTTTGTAGCCATCGTTACTCCCAATCATCTTCACTACCCGGTTGCCAAAAGTGCATTGGAAAAGGGCTTTCATGTGATGTCTGATAAGCCCGCTACGCACAGTTTGCAGGAAGCTCTTGAGTTACGCGACCTGGTGCACTCCACTGGCCTCTTGTATGGTTTAACGCATACCTACACCGGTTACCCTCTTGTCAAAGAAGCTAGGCAGCGTGTGGCAGCCGGCGAGCTAGGTAAGATTCGTAAAGTGGTGGTGGAATACCCACAAGGTTGGCTTGCCGGGCGCGAAGAAGATAAAGACAACAAACAAGCCGCCTGGCGCCTAGACCCGGAGCGTTCCGGCGTAAGCTCCTGTATGGGGGATATTGGTGTTCATGCGGCCAATCTAGCGGAATACGTGTGTGGCCTAAAAATTACGGAAATGTGCGCGGAGCTCAATTCCTTTGTGGAAGGCCGTACCCTGGATGACGATGGTTCCATATTACTGCGTTTCGACAATGGCGCGCGCGGCGTACTGATGGCCAGCCAGATATCTGTAGGCGAGGAAAACGCACTGCGTATACGTGCCTATGGTGAGCACGGCGGTCTGGAGTGGAGTCAACAGGAACCCAACAGTTTGTGGTTGAAGTGGAATGATAAGCCGACTCAGATGTTACGAACATCAAGTGGCTATTTAGGAGAGTATGCTGATGCTAACTCGCGCACACCCGCCGGGCATCCGGAAGGCTACCTGGAAGCATTCGCCAATCACTATCGCAACTTTGCTGCGCAAATTTCAGCGAAAATGAGTAATTCAGATATTGAGAGCATTGCCAACGATCTGCCGGGCATAGAAGAAGCGGTTCGCGGTATGGCGTTCATTGAGCACAGTGTTAAAGCAAGCGCTTCGGATCAGAAGTGGCATGTGCTACCTGAATATTGAATAACAATTAGCAACGGCTTCGATTGCTGACACAAAGCTTATAATAAGCTGCATAACAAATAAAATGCATACCCGATGGAGACACTTATGAAAGGCCCCGCAATTTTCTTGGCACAGTTTGCCAGCGACGAAGCTCCCTTCAACTCATTTCCATCAATTTGCAAATGGGCTGGCGATTTAGGCTATAAAGGCATACAAATACCTACTTGGGAAGCCGGTCTTTTTGATTTGAAGCAAGCGGCAGAAAGCCAAACCTACTGCGACGAACTGATTGGCATTGCTGCCGAAAATGGCCTGGAAATTACCGAACTGTCGACACATTTACAAGGCCAGCTGGTCGCCGTTGCACCAGCCTTTGACGAACTGTTTGATGGCTTTGCTGATCCATCGGTTAGAGGCAACCCTAAAGCCAGACAGGCCTGGGCTACTGAGCAAATGATGTTAGCCGCCAAAGCGAGCAATAACTTTGCTTTGAATGCACACGCTACTTTTTCCGGCGCATTGCTCTGGCATACCTTCTACCCTTGGCCAGCACGCCCCGCCGGTTTGGTGGAAGCAGGATTTGAAGAACTGGGCAAACGCTGGACACCAATTCTTAACGCCTTTGACGACGCTGGGGTAGATGTCTGCTACGAAATACACCCCGGCGAAGACTTGCATGATGGCGCTACTTTCGAACGCTTTCTTGCTGAAGTAAACAATCATCCGCGCGCAAACATACTCTACGACCCCAGCCATTTTGTGTTGCAACAGTTAGATTATCTAGCCTTTATTGACATCTACCATGAGCGCATCAAAGCCTTCCACGTGAAGGATGCCGAGTTTAATCCAAATGGTCGCAGTGGGGTTTACGGCGGATTTCAACCCTGGGTGGATAGACCAGGTCGCTTCCGCTCAACAGGTGACGGCCAAGTGGACTTCATTTCCATTTTCAGTAAATTTGCCCAGTACGGCTACGATGGCTGGGCAGTGATTGAATGGGAATGCTGCTTGAAGCACCCAGAACAAGGGGCTGAGGAAGGTGCACCCTTTATTCAACAGCATATTATTCAAACCACAGACAAAGCGTTTGATGACTTCGCAGGTTCTGGCGCCAACGAAGCGGCGAACCGCAGAATACTCGGCCTGGATTAAAGCGAGCCTTGGCTATTTACTTAGGTATTGACGCCGGAACATAGAGTGTCGAAGCGCCGCTGTACGATTCGAAAACAAGAGCGGTAGTCGCCAGTAGTGGCGCCGAGCTGGATTTAATAAGCTAAGATGACGGCACGAGTGAGCAACTGCCCAACTGGTGGCTGACGGCCGTGAGGTCTGGCCTAGCTCAGTTGAAAAAAGACCACAGTCAGGTTTTAACGGCGCGGCTACCAACCCGAACTTTGCGGTACTTACGCACGCTGCCGCACAGGTAAAGTCGGCGCTTGCCGCTACCGTGGCACTGGATAGCGAGAATTATGTTTTCTGGGGCGGACGTGAAGGCTACTTCAGTTTATTCAATATGAAGGATATTTTTGGTCGGCCATATTGGCGGCACGGATACTTTTGCACGCGGGCTTGAGCTTGCACACCGCATTATCGACAAAACCGATTTCGTTAGTCGTAAAGAAGCGCGCTACCAAAGCTTTGATTCAGGCGACGGGGCTCGCTTCGAGCGCGGAGAGTTGGATTTAAGTGCCTTGCGCGATATCGCGGCAGCAGACGGAGAACCCGAGCCTCGTAGCGGCAAACAAGAGTGGTATGAGAACCTTATTAATCAATATTTATAGGTTTTCTCTAAGTTCTCTCTAGGTTTCCTGGCTCGATACCCATTGTTCACGCAGAGCAAACTTTTGAATCTTGCCAGAGCCCGTCAATGGAAACTGTTCAACACGTTGCCAAACAGTCGGTGTTTTTTGTGCAGACAAATGCTCTCGACAATACTGATGCAATTCAGTGTCGCTTGCCGGTGAACTCGGGTCTGCGTCGCGAATAAAAGCACCAACAACCTCTCCGTAACGATTATCTGGCAAGCCCACTACCGCGATGTCAGCTATCTTTGGGTGTTCGAAAAGTAGTTCCTCTATTTCTCGCGGGTAAATATTTTCGCCGCCGCGAATAATCATATCTTTTAAGCGGCCTTCTACCGTGCAGTAGCCTCGAGCATCCATCTTGCATAAATCGCCACTGTGCAACCACCCCTCGTCATCTATCGCAGCCGCCGTTGCTTCTGGCATGTCGAAGTATTCAAGCATGACATGGTAACCACGCGTACAAAACTCCCCCGCCACACCAATCGGTAAAGTTTCACCACTCTCTACATCAATTATTTTTACCTCCACATTGGGTAAAGGTCGTCCCACTGTATTGGCTTTGTCTTCAATTGAATCTGTGCCTCGTGTCATCGTAGCCACCGGGGAACATTCTGTTTGCCCAAACACGATGGTAAAAGAAGCCTCAAGTGTTGATTCAAGCGTACGTACTAGCTCCGCAGGTACGGTGGACCCGCCGGACCCAACGCTGCTAATTGACGACAGATCTCTTTCCTTAAATGATGGATGCTCCAGCATGGCAATGAGCATGGTCGGCACGCCACCGACCGATTGACCGCGATATGTCTCATTCAGTTCCAATGCCAAGCCCGGGTCAAAGGATTCCATTAACACCAGGGTTCCTCTAAAAGCTACCGCACCAAGCACTGACAGAACACACCCACTTGTGTGGAACAATGGCGTCATCGAAACGGTCACACCCCCTTCTTTGTTTCCGTTAAGCCTTGCGGTTTGTGCTGCGTTGTTAACAATGCCCCGGTGATGCAACAACGCCCCTTTGGGGAATCCTGTGGTGCCTGAGGTGTACTGAATCATCACCGCCTCACCAGGCTTAACCTCAGGCAAGGTTTGGCCTGGATCCACCGGAGACTGCAAAAACTCTTGCCACTGATCAAAGCGAATAATCTCTCGCAATGCAGGACACTCAGCTTTCACTGACTGCGCGGTTTCCAACATCAAATTGCCGCGATATTCTGGTAACACCAATAAGCCTACGGCACCCGATTGTTGCAAAATGTATTGCAGCTCCTTGGCTTGCAAGGATGGGTTTACCGTAACCACAATCAAACCGGCATCAGCACAGGCAAATTGCGCCACTACCCACTCTGGCACATTGGGTGCCCAGATCGCAATCCGCTCTCCGGGTGCATAACGGCTTGCCAAAACCAAAGCCGCCTGATGCGACTCTTCATACAATTCTTTGTAGGTTCGCACGCGTCTATCCATAGGATCCGCAGCGCCCGTAATTAACATTGGCCGGTCGGGCGTTTCAGCCACAGCTGCTCGCAAGGCATCACCGACTGTTAGTTCAAGAACTTCAGGGAGATCCTCTCCGCGACAATAGGATGTGGTAAGAACTCCGCTCATGCTTTTACCTGTTTTAGTTATATTTCGGCTGGTACCGCACTTACCAGGATACGATATTGCCAGTGTATACTGCAGCCTTGCAACACCCTATAGCTATCGCGGTGAACCATTCTTAAGAATCACTAATTGAAGGGCATACACTTGATGCGTTTACTACTTGCTTTTATCCTTGGTTCGGCGATTACCAGCGCCTATTTCTTTGTTAAGCCGATGCTCAGCGACCCTCCAGCATCAGAGCACGCGAGTGCGGCGGCGATACTGGCCGCTAGCTCAATGAGAACACAGCTCGCTCCCTATATCACTGACCTGATGACGGGTGATATCGATACGCGTCGTTCCATATTGGATGAACACTTCTACGGGCCAAAAATTAAAACAGCGCGAGCCTTGTACGCTGTAAGCGAAACAGTTAAAGAAATTGATGGTGTATATACAGAAATATTCGAGCCTTCTGCTGGCGTAAGTGCTGAAAAACAAAATAGAGTGCTGATAAACCTTCACGGCGGCGGTTTTGCAATGGGAGCCCGCACGGAAGGCCGATTAGAGTCCATTCCTGTTGCTAGCGTTAGCGGTCTGCGCGTAATCAGCATCGATTACCGTCAAGGACCAGAACACCAGTTCCCTGCAGCCAGCGAGGATGTAGCAAAGGTTTACCAGCACCTTTTGAAGACTTACAAGGCTGAAAATATTGGAATCTTTGGCTGCTCAGCCGGAGGACTACTCACTGCGCAAGCCATTGCCTGGTTCGACAAACATGACGTACCCCAGCCAGGAGCTATAGGTATTTTCTGCTCGGGCGCGGGACGCTTTGGAACAGGCGACGCCGCAATAGTGGCCGATGTGTTAGGTACCAAGCTCGGCGACGGAGAGGAAATGGCCTACTTTAAAAACGCCAGCTGGGATGATCCCTTAGTGGCTCCGCAACAACATCCAGTTCTGTTGGGGAAATTTCCCGCTACGCTCATCATCACCAGTACTCGCGATTTAGCTTTGAGTTCAGCTTTGGTAACTCACCAGAGGCTGATCGCCGCGGGAGTTGACGCACAACTCCATGTGTATGAGGGCCTGGGACATTACTTTTTCGCCGACACAGAATTAGATGAGTCAAAACAGGTGTTTGCAGTAATAGCACAGTTTTTTAATAAGCATTTAGTTAACAGACTATAGCGCCTAATCAGTGCACTGATAACTTTAGCCGATCATTTGGCTAGATGAATAACCACGTTTCTGGAACCTTGGTAGTAGCGATGCTCCCACAAGTAAACACCCTGCCAGGTTCCAAGCGCTAATTGGCCATTCACTATGGGAATCGATACCGAGGTGGATGTGAGCGCTGCTTTGATATGCGCTGGCATATCATCTGGCCCTTCAAGCACATGGGTAAATAATGGGTCATTTTCTGGCACCAGTCGATTCAACCAATTTTCTAAATCTACTCTTGCGGAATCGTCGTAATTTTCCTGCACCAACAAACTAGCCGACGTGTGCTGTATAAACAAAGTGCACAGGCCTTCGCCAATACCAGCATCTGTTAAAGCATGAGTAAGTTGCCGGGTAAAGCTGTGTAAGCCCTGCCCGTTCACCGGCACTTCAAGCGTTACAATCACCTCGCTGTCGGCAGCTGGTAGCCAACAGCAGCATCTGGGCCAAGAGGCCAACCCAAGTACACCCAAGCAATCATCAGTGCCACACCGCTAATCAACAGCCAAATCGAGTACGGAATCATCATCGCGGTCAAACTCCCCAAGCCAAAGTCTTCTTTCCAGCGCTGAGCAAAAACCAGTATCAATGGAAAGTAAACCATTAACGGCGTAATGATATTTGTCGCGCTGTCGCCCACTCGGTAGGCCGCTGTTGCACCTTCTGGGCTAACGCCCAACAACATAAGCATTGGTACTAGCACTGGTGCCATCAAAGCCCACTTGGCTGAGGCAGACCCTATAAACAGATTTAGCAGACCTGAAAACAAAACAATAAGACCAAGAACCATGGGCAATGGTAACCCCGTCGACTTAATCGCGGCCGCGCCGTGAACAGCAGAAATCAGCCCGAGGTTTGACCAGTTGAACATCGCCACAAAATGCGCTGCGGCAAAGGCCAAGACTAGGTAGTAACCTAGCGTTTTCATTGACTCTGCCATCATATCGACCAAGTCTCGGTGGTTGTTAATGGTTTTAGCCGCGCGACCGTATGCCCAACCAGAGGCAAGAAACAGTACAAAAAACCCCGCCACTAACGACTTATAAAACGGCCTATAAGTTGTATGCACTGAACAACTGCCGGCCTCAATGGTTCCCGGTGCACATGCTTCTTCATTAATAAGTGGAGTATTTGGTCCCAAGGTCATTAATGTCCATAGGCCAACAACCGCCAGAGCTGCCCAACCGGCCCAACGCAAACCTTTACTTTGATCAGCCGATAGCTGTCTATCTGACGTGTCATCGCCGTAGGCCTCAAGGTCCGCCGCAGCGGGCTGCCATTTGCCTAGACCAGGCTCAATAATCTTGTCTGTTACATACCAGATGATCGGCAGATACAAGAATGTCATTGCAAAAATGAAGTACGCATTGCCGGCAATATTGCTGTTCCATGTTGGATCTAGCGCACTTGCCATCACCGCTTCTTCAGTGATGCCAAACAGTAAGGCATCCAGTTGCCCTGGACTAATATTCGCCGAAAACCCTCCAGAAACACCCGCAAAAGCAGCCGCTATTCCAGCGAGGGGATGACGACCGGCCGCCGCGAAAAGTACTCCCGCTAAGGGAATAAGCACTACATACCCGGCATCCGCCGCGTGGTTACCTACCATCGCTACCAAAGCGACTACCGGCGTTAATAAAGATGTTGGTGCACTTCGTACAGCGGCACTCATCGCAGCCGCAAACAAACCACAGCGCTCAGCAACTCCCGCTCCCAACATAACCACTAACACATAGCCCAAAGGGTGAAAATGCGTGAACGTTTTTGGCATTTCAACCCACAAGCGCTGAATATTTTCTGCACTTAGTAGACTGGCAGCATAGATTAGGACCGGCTGCCCTGCTTCATCAAGCTTTGTCGGGTGCACAGCAGATAAGCCCAGCATATGCACAACAACGGATACCACTATCAGAACGATTGTGAGATATAGGAATATGAAGACAGGATCGGGCAGTTTATTCCCGGTCCGTTCTATCCAGGCCAAAAAGCCATTCATTTGTGGCTGATTATTATTCATATATTGTTTCCAAACTATGTAATGCGTAACTTATCGTCAGCGCCATGATCGCCTAGACTACGCCCGTTACACCCAACTTTACCATAATAGCCATGATACGAAGCCACAGAATAATGGCAGCACTGCGGATGATAGGCCTGCTATTGCTAAGCAATGAGGCTATAGCCGACGCGCGTCCGAACATTGTGCTGATGATGGCCGAAGACTTGAGTTCAAGAATTGGCGCTTTTGGTGACTCAGTCGCTGTTACGCCCAACATAGACCGCTTGGCTAATGAAGGTGTTCGATACACTAACGTTTTCACGACAGCTGGGGTGTGCGCCCCGAGCCGCGCGGCCACCATTATGGGAGCTCATGCCATTTCATTTGGCGCGCAACACATGCGCACATCCGGAAAGAACTACAAAACAGTTCCTCCGCCTGATATGAAAGCGTATCCGGAACTGCTTCGTAAACAAGGTTATTACACGCTGACCGATGGAAAACTCGACTATCAGTTTTCGGGCACTATGTCGGGTAGCGGTCCTTTTACAATTTGGGACAAGGAAGGCCGGAAAGTAGGAATAAAGGACGCACCGATACACCAACCTTTTTTCGCTCAGCTGAATTTTATGGTCACCCATGAGAGCGGAATCTTTCCGCCGCTAGGCAATTGGCCACACAGCATCACACATTTTATTATGCAAGTGCTTAGGCCCTTTATGGGGCGAACCAGCAAACCAGTCGAATCCATTAACGCTGAGAATATAAGTATTGAGCCGTACTATCCTGATACGCCTACTGTGCGGCAGGACATTCTGCGCCATTATCACAACATCACAGCTATGGACGCAGAGGTAGGAAGTGTTCTCAGCTATTTGAGCGAAACTGGCCTGGATGACAACACCATTGTCATATGGACCACTGACCACGGCGACGGCTTACCTCGCGCAAAGCGTGAGCTTTATGACAGCGGAATCAAGGTGCCAATGATTATTCGCTGGCCAGAGAGGTTTAGACCTCGCCACATTATGCCAGGATCGATGGATTCTCAGCTAATCAGCTTTGTTGATTTAGCACCAACGATAATGGCAATGGCGCAGATACAACCGACTGTAAAAAATAGCCATACTGGCGAAAAAAGTAGTAGCCGTTCTGAAGGGCGGTTTCAGGGACGGGATATTATTGGCGCTACTGCTAAGCGCCATTATGTGTTTGCATCTCGTGATCGAATTGATGAAGTACCTGATCGCCAGCGCGCCATTCGCGATGCACGGTTCAAATACATACGTAGCTATCACCCAAATCAGGAAGGCGGCCACCGGTTGAACTTTCGCGAGAATATTCCGATGGTTCGCGAGATGTTTGAACTTCTGTTAGCAGGAAAGCTCAATAAAGACCAACAACTCTGGTTTCAGGCCCCAGGGGAAGAGCGACTATTCGATTTAAAGAACGATCCACATGAGCTCCGCAACATTGTTGAAGACCCAGATTATAAAGCTGATTTAGTGCGCCTGAGGACAGCTCTGGACGAGAGACTTAGCGAGATTGGTGACCTCAGCGGCCAAAGTGAGAACGAGATGAGAGATTCGTTTCTTGTAAGCGGAGAACAAGGACTGACCGCGGCTCCCAAGCTTTCAGTAGATGATGCGGCTGTGACGCTCACTAGCATTGATAGTGCTTCGATCGGCTACCGTATAAATAGTGGTGACTGGCAACTATATACCCAAGCATTGATGTTACAAGAGGATGATAAGTTAGATGCTAAAGCTCAGAGATACGGTTGGCTGGAAAGCAAGATTGTAAGCTGGGAATATTGAGTCTAAACCAAGTCACACAGCTCATGCTCTTACTGGCATTTTCGCTGTGCGACTTAGAACTAGCTACAAAGGCAATCAGCGACGAAATCCATCATTAGTTATCTGACCGGTTGACTTGAAATTTACAAGGTTAATGCAAATTCAGCTTTAGAGCGCTTCTCTAGTACGCCAATGTTGCGCTCAGAAGTTTTAGCAAACTCTTTACTCTTGCGCTGCGCAGTTGTGAAATATTCCAAGGCTTCTTCCCGCCTGCCTTGCAGTGCGCGCAAAACACCCAAATTGTTGGAGGCCGTGGCCTCTTTCTTCTTTGTGTCTGCGTACTGCCATGGTGCGGAACTACGGCCTACGATGCTTATATGCTTGGCTTTCTGACAATGTTTTTCTGCTTCTGCATAGTCGCCAATAGAAGTGTGCGCCACGCAAAGATTAGTACTTTGCATATACCTGAATCGTGGGAGAGTTATTGTATCCAGTTTTTTTATCGCCTGCGCATAATCACCTGACGTAATATGACTGGCTGCCAAAGTACCTTTAAAAAACTTCAGTTCGAATTTTTCTGCCGTAATTTCATCTGTGCTTGCATAGTTAGCACCTGAGAAGCCAAAAGCTCCTGCGATACATAAACTAACCAAGGTTGCTTTTCTAGTATTCTTGAGCTGGATTTTCATGTTACCGTTCCTTGTGTCGATAGATTGATTTTGTGTTCCTGCCGATATTGCTAGGGCACGGGTATTAATCTATAGGTGGAACCGCTTTGTAACAAACGCAAATAACTTGACCTTGAAGTGAAAAAATCTCACCTGTACTCGCTAAATTCATTGAGTATCCAATTGCTGAACAGCTGAACCTCAGTACGAATCTCGTCCTCTTCTCTATAGGCTAGAATGTATTGATCCGGGGTTTTCAACTCGTATTCTGACAAACGCTGTAACTTGCCTGAATGAAACCAGCTCTCGCTTAACGGCAAAGGAACCAGTGCTACTCCCAAACCTTGTTCCGCTGCTCTGGCAACAGAAATCATAGTTTCCAGGCGAATGCTATTGGTTTTGGTGTCAACTTCTATGCCTGATGCACGTGACCAGTCGCGCCAGGCATTAGGCCGCTTGGAGTGAACAATTAGAGGCAAGCCCTGCGTCACAGCTAATTTTCCTCGGTGCCGTTGATCGGCTAAGTGCGGTGCGCATGCCGGCACTAATCGCAGTTTAAATAGTATGTTAGTTTTTAACTCGGCGGGTAATTTTCGAAACAGGCGAATAGAGACATCCGCTTGGGCAGGGTGTTTTTCGGCTGTCTGATCTTCAGTATCGATACTGATGCTGATACTGGGGTTTTGGCTTAGGAAACTGTTTAGCCTGGGCAGCAATATCTCAGTTGCGAAAAAAGGTTGCACACTAATGCGCAAGCTACAGAGTGTGTATAGCGCTCGAAACTGCCCTGTAACATCATCTAGCTGAGCGATAAGATGCTCACACTCTTGCAATAAAGTGTTACCTGCTTCCGTAAGGCGAGGCACACGAGTATTGCGATCGAAAAGTTTTACCGACAGCTCTTCTTCCAGGCTCCTAACTTGATGACTTATGGCCGAAGGTGTAAGGAATAGCTCCTCAGCGGCGAGCCGAAAGCTCTCATGTTTTGCAACAATGCAGAACGTGCGCAAGCCTCTGAGAGAAACTCTGCTTTTTACCATCCGCATAAAGTGTTACTGAATTCCTGCCCGTGCCGGGGTGCTGGGGTAAAGTTAAGAGGAAGTGGCCACGCTTTTACGCGGCCGCTCCCGGTTGTCATTTGTGCTTTGTTACGGCCAACTACTTAATGAACAACATTTCTCGGTACTTTGGCAGCGGCCAGAGTTTGTCGGCAACTTCTTGCTCAAGCGCATCAGCGGGCGAACGAACCGCTAGCATCAGAGGGCAAATCACTCCTGCACAAAATTGCAGATGTTCTTCGGTGGTTGCAAAATTCTCTTGTTTCAAAGCTGCGCTCAGCTCACTAACCGCTGCCATCATGGCGTTAGCATTTTGGGCTATCGATTCTGCGGCTGCACTGTCCAGATCCAGATTCATTTTTGAGCTCGCTTCATGTGCACTAGCAAGGTCACTGAGATACTCTATCGCTGCGGGATAGATCATTGTCTTGGCCATTTCTATAACCAAGTTTGCTTCAACTTCGATAGATAGTACGTACTGCTCGGCGTAGACTTCGAAACGACTTTCGAGCTCTATAGGCGTTAATACGCCGGTACGGCTAAACAACTGCTGAATGCTGTCTTCACGAAACGCTGGTAATGCATCAGCACTGGTTGGAATGTTCTGTAAACCGCGCTCCTCGACGGCCATGGTGTGCCATTCAGAAGAATAGCCGTCGCCCCCAAACACAACATTTCCGTGAGCCTCCATCAATTCTTGAAGCACCGCTATAACCGCTTCCACTTGGGGCGTTCCACCCTTCAACGCAGTTTCCAGCTTGTCCGCCACCCACTCCAATGAGTCGGCCAACATTGTATTCATAGCAATCAATGGGCCGGAAACGGATTGCGAGGATCCAACGGCGCGAAATTCAAAACGATTTCCAGTGAACGCAAATGGCGAAGTGCGGTTGCGATCGCCTGGGTCACGTTCAAAATTAAGAATCTGCGACAGACCAAGATCCATTATGCCGCCAGTGTCAGATCCGGTGAGCTCGCCGGCTTTAATATCATTGAATACTTTCTCCAGCTGATCGCCAAGATACACGGACAAAATTGCCGGCGGTGCTTCGTTGGCACCCAAGCGATGATCGTTGGCGGCCGAGGCTATGACGGCTCTTAGCAGCGGCCCGTACTTATGTACACCGCGAATTACCGCACCGCAAAACAATAAGAAGTTAAGGTTATCGTGCGGCGTGCTTCCAGGGTCAAGCAAGTTGCCCTGAGTGGAGTTGCCTACAGACCAATTAACATGCTTGCCAGAGCCATTAACCCCTGCAAAGGGCTTTTCATGCAACAGCGCAATAAAACCATGCTCCTTGGCGGTGGTCTTGAGTATTGTCATTAACAATTGCTGATGATCGGCCGCTACATTGGCTGCTTCGAAATAAGGCGCTATTTCAAACTGACCAGGAGCCACTTCGTTATGATGTGTTTTTGCAGGAATTCCCAGGCGGTACAACTTGTCTTCAAAAGCCTGCATAAAAACCTGCACACGAGCAGGGATTGCACCGAAATAGTGATCATCAAATTGCTGGCCCTTGGCGGGCGCTGCGCCGAATAGTGTTCGGCCCGCTAGTAGTAAGTCAGGGCGCTGGTTGGCAAAGTTTTCATCTACCAGGAAGTATTCTTGTTCTGCACCACAACTGGAATTCAGAGGCGCAATATCGGTTTCGCCCATGAGCGCTAGAACGCGCTGCGCGGCTTTATCCATAGCCGCGTTTGAGCGCAGCAATGGAATTTTCTTATCCAGCGCTTCTCCTGTCCACGACATGAAGACACTTGGGATCATTAATGTAGCGCCATTATCCGTTTGCATTATATAAGCAGGGCTGGTCGGGTCCCATGCGGTGTAACCACGGGCCGCATTTGTCATACGTATGCTGCCGTTCGGAAATGACGAGCCATCAGGTTCGCCTTTAATCAGCAAGCTACCGGTAAATTCGGTGATTGCGCCACCATCCGCGGTTGTGACAATAAAGCCGTCGTGTTTTTCGGCTGTGGCGTTGGTCATTGGATAAAAAATATGGGAGAAGAACTTAACGCCTCTACTGAGAGCCCAGTCTTTCATTGCCGCAGCAACAATATCAGCAGTCGCCGGGTCAAGCACCGCGCCCGTCTGCACCGTCTTCTTGATGGCTTTGAATGCGCTCTTTGACAACGACTCTTCCATAGTTGCCAGCGAAAAAACATCACAGGCCCAAATTTTTGAGAGAGGCTCAGTTTTTGTCACGCAGGCAGGGCTGCGGTTAGCGGTTGAATTAATGGCCTGCGAACGAGATTGATTACCACTCATTTGGTGTGTCCTGCTGATTAATTGATAGCTAGATAAATTGATACAGTGGCACAGCGGTTAAGGCAAGAAATGGGGGCAAGCTGATTCTAGATACAAATAATCAGCTGCCTACGTTTGTCACAAGTAAAGCTGCCGAGCTATTTATGGCCGCTTATCCGCAAATACTACCTATATAGATACTGCAATAAGTAAGCCAACCAGTGAGTCAGCTCAGATGGGTCGTAAACAAGGCTAAATTGAGAGAATTGCGCTGCTAAGTACGCGGTAAATAGCCTGTTTTGGTGCGTCCATGCACGATTGTGGTTCTAAATGAGGTAATTACTGGTGAGAGAGTAGCTAGCGCGTCAGCCATACCCAATGCAGCTCAGGTAATGACATCAGGGCGCGGTCTACCGGTGTGACGCTCAATACCGGCTATTTCATCAGCGGCGCTGATCAGCGGTGCCAACACTTGTTGAGGATCAAGATCCAAACTGTCCGAATCTGTAAAATAACACTCCAGGTAAACGCGCAAGGTCGCCCCCTGGGTACCTGTGCCAGATAAGCGAAAAACAATACGCCCACCATTTTGAAGAATTATGCGTATTCCCTGAGCCTTGCTAATGCTATTGTCGACCGGGTCGCGGTATTCAAAATCGTCAGCTGTTGTAACCAGAAGCCCCGCAAACTCCTGTCCAGCTATAGATGGCAGTTTTTTCCTGAGCTCACTGTACAAGGTGTTGGCTGATTCGCTGTCGACGCCTTCATAATCGTGTCGGGTAAAATAATCGCGACCAAATTCTCGCCAGTGATTTCGCATTATTTCGCCAGCGGATTGGCGCTTCACGGCCATTACATTTAGCCAGAACAAGACTGCCCAGAGCCCGTCCTTTTCGCGCACATGATTGGAGCTGGTGCCGAAGCTTTCTTCACCGCACAAAACAGCCTTGCCCGAATCAAGCAGGTTGGCGAAAAACTTCCAGCCAGTAGGTGTCTCGTAGCAATCTATGCCTAAGGCATTTGCGACTCGGTCCACAGCATGACTGGTCGGCATCGACCGCGCCACACCAGGCATAGTTCCGGCATAAGCTGGTACAAGATGCGCATTGGCGGCTAATACAGCCAAACTGTCACAAGGATTGATGTAAAAATTGGAGCCAAGCACCATATTACGATCACCGTCACCATCCGAGGCCGCTCCAAAGTCGGGCGGTTTTGTGCCAAACATTCGCTCGACCAATTCATGTGCGTGAACCAGATTGGGATCGGGATGACCACCACCGAAGTCAGTCAAGGGCGTAGCATTTATAACAGACCCTTCTGCGGCGCCAAGCCGGCGTTGCAGAATTTCTATGGCGTAAGGGCCTGTTACTGCGTGCATTGCGTCGAAACACAATCGGAAATCAGTCCGTGAGACCATGTCCGCCATTGCCTCAAAATCAAACAAAGTTTGCATAAGATCGGCGTAGTCAGCCACTGGATCCATCACATCAACAACGGTGTCTAGTAACTTATAAGTGCCAATTACATCAAGATCGATATCACTGGAATCAAGGCTTTTGTATTCATGCAGTGACAGTGTATGTTGATAAATTTTCTCAGTTAAATCTTCCGCTGCCGGCGCTCCATTAGCGCTATTGAATTTAATACCAAAGTCGGCATCAGGTCCGCCCGAGTTATGACTTGCGGATAAAATAATGCCACCGCAAGCCTGGCTTTTTCGAATAACACACGATGCCGCCGGGGTAGAGAAAATACCCTTTCTGCCAACTAACAAACGTGCAAACCCGTTCGCCGCGGCCATTCGAATAATTACTTGAATTGCCTCTCGGTTATAGAAGCGCCCGTCACCACCCACAAGCAAAGTTTTGCCGGTGCAAGGTTCTATTGTGTTGAAAATCGCCTGAACAAAATTCTCTAGATAATTCGCTTGTTGAAACTCAATAACCTTTTTACGCAACCCCGAGGTGCCCGGTTTTTGACCTTCAATAGGCTTTGTCGCTATCGCATTTGGAACCATCAGCTAACCTCTAGCAGAAACAAAACAGTAAATTACGGGATCAGCAGGCATTCAGCTAAAGTCCCTTTATCCCAACATAGTCTGGGCAACCCGAACAATAGTGTAGTATTTTTCCACTAGACATTGTGAAACAGAAGCAGTTATCTAAGGCAGGCACTGAACAACAGCTTCAATTTCTTCCGCGTCATTATAGATATGAGGCTACAGTCCAGTAGCTGTCGCTTTCTGATCAAACAACAGGTGTTCTTCATTCAATCGCATGCTTAGTGTATTTAGGTCGGCTGCTGGGGGCTTACCAAAGACTCCGGTTCAACAGCGCTGGCAATTTGTTCGCTAAGCTGAAGCTTATGTTCTCTTATCGTTTCAATGCCGATATTGAAAAGAACATGGATACTGTTATGCGCCACAATATAGGGTTGTACTGAGGGCGTGCTGCCCCAAAACCGTAAGGCATCTTTGGCATAGCGGAAATCGTTGATGTTAAGTTCAAACGGGCTTTCATGAGAAAACTAGCCAACGTGAATCGGTTCCCAGTGACCGAGTTGCTCGGCATCAACCCAAAGAAACCCGGCGCCAGGCCCGCCACTCAACCATTTCACACAAGAGCCAATCGCAAAGTCAGCTTGCCATGGCTGAAGATCGATGGGTATACCGCCAATGGATTGGCAAATATCAACGACCGGTGTAATTCCTCGCGCTCTTGTTAAAGCCGTCACTTCCGTAACCGATACTTTTTTGCCTGAGTTTGCACATGCGTAATGAGTGCCAGACCAACGTCTTCGACCCGGTATTGCGACCACCGGTCAATATCTGGTACCTTTGTTTAGCTAGTAGCCGACTGTAAATCTATCACGGACATAGGCCGCATTTTCAACTTCGTCTACCGCAGCAATAGCCAAATCACGAATGTAGATAGCGTTTTCTCCTGCCTCATCGATAACGAATTCAGTACTAGACGTTCGATAACGACCAAGGCTTGTGTCACCATCATCAATACGGCTAGGAGACCAGCCCAAAATCTTTGTTGGTGGCGTGAGAACCGTCCAGTCTATATTACTCGCCAGATAACTATCCAAAGCCACCCTATGGCCAAACAACATAGCGTGCATTGGGCTGCCCTGTTTTGCTCTAAACGGCATGTTAGCCAACATAGCTTTGGCATTGCCAAACATCGTGGTGGCGCCGCCTATCTGAATAACGCGTGGCGCAAGCTCTTGCTCTTCGAGTACTTGAATAATATTTTTAGCCGCCACCGCATGTACTGTGGTTTCTGGCTTATTGCCCGAACCCGTTCCGGCGACCGATATAAAGACCACATCGACCTTGGAAACGATTGGCAACAAGGATTCTACATCCGTTAAATCGCCTTGCACCGCCTCGAACAGTGCCGACCGCTGAGCCAATAATTCAGGAGTACGAGACACGCCCAGCACCCTGTAGCCGCGCTTTAATGCCTCATCTACGATAAGGCCTCCTATTTTGCCACTGGCTCCAAATACGGCCACTGTAGTGTCGGCATTTGCCGGTATCACCAAAGCCTGGTTGGCACAGGCCGACATAAAATAGAGTGCAATAGCCACCAGCAAAGTGCGAATCATTATTAGCTGTCCTGTATAGGTGTCAGATTAAAGACACAACGGCCTCATGGTCACGAATGTAGGCGCAAAATTCAAGCTCTCAGCAGCTTATTGCACGATGAGCTTGCACACTAAGTGATGTGCAGCGCCCAAAACATGGTAATATACACGCTCTCCTTATGGAGAAATTCTCAGGGCGGGGTGAAATTCCCCACCGGCGGTAATCGTGTTTACACGTAGCCCGTGGGCGCTTAGGTTAGCCATAGCAATTGGTTTAACCCAAGGACTAGCAGATCCGGTGTGATTCCGGGGCCGACAGTAACAGAATGAGGGCTATGCTCTACTTTCTCCAGTCTGGTTATGAGAATAAGACCTTCGTTATGGTGAGGACCGATTAAACTCAGTCTGGAGCCCAGCATTGTTCTTAGAAGCCCTGTATTTGAGATATGAGGGTTTACCAATGAACATCAGCACACACCTACCACCTTCCGGCACCGCGACCAAAATCGCATTTGTTCAAGCATGCTGGCACCGCGAAATTGTTGACCAATCGAGAGATTCCTTCTTGAAAGACTTCGCCAAGCTAAGCGACAAGCAGGTAGATTGCTTTGAGGTATCTGGCGCTTTCGAAATTCCCTTGCATGCCAAACTGTTAGCTCAAAGTGGCGAATATGCAGGTATTGTTGCCTCAGCTTTGGTTGTAGACGGCGGAATCTACCGCCACGAATTCGTCGCGCAGGCGGTGATTAATGGCTTGATGCAAGTTCAACTCGACACCAGCATACCGGTCTTCTCAGTTGTACTCACACCGCATCATTTTCATGGGGAAGAACACGCTAGCTATTTTCATGATCACTTCGTACTAAAAGGCGCTGAAGCGGCCAAAGCATGCGCAGATACGGTAGAAAAACTGCAAGGCTTAACGCCGGTTTATTCTGTGACTTAAAGCTGTGCAGAAAAGCGGCGGAACCAAGCTCCACGAGCTTGGCCGCCGCTAGCTGAGAAGTTTCGCGCTAGACGCGTTGTCACTTACATACGCTAAGTCACTTACATCCGCTTCGTCACTTATATCCGCTTCGTCACTTATATCCGCTTCGCTACGGCATCGAGAAAGCCATTCATATCGACAACATTTTCATTGTCAGGCTCTGACGTTTTGCCCTTAATATCTCCGGTAATCGTGCCGGCAGCAACAGTATCTATCAATGCTTGCTTAATCTTCTGCGCGTAATCGCTCAGCGCTTGATTACCTTCACGTTCGCCCAACATAGCCAAAGCATTACCCAACGCGTACAACAATGCTGACGAATTGAACAACGCCACCTTGCCATCGCTTTCTACGTACTTAAGATACAAATCATGCGCGGTGCCGTGCGGAGCTTCGAACAACATCGTACCGTCTTTGCTTTCAATTATTGAACTTGCCGTTGCCAAGCTGCCACCCAAGGCTGCAGAAATATCAGAAAAAATATCGCCGTCAAGATTCTGCGCCGGATAAGACCCGTTGCGTGGGGGGTCGGTGATCATTTTCTTTAACTGACTGGATGGCCGCATAATCATAAACGAAGGCGGTGGCGTATCCTGCTGTGCCAGTTCACGACGAACCTGGGTAATTACTTTGCTGAACACATCATCATAGTCCATGTATTCGCGCTTCAATCCGAAATACACTTCTTTATTGTTTCGCGACGCGTCGCTGAAGACTTGCCTTACCCAATCGGTAATGGCTTCGCGGTCATTCGACATTAACAGAACCGGATCGTTTTTATGCACAGCTCTGGCGTGTTTTTCATCGCCATCGACAATCACTTTCAAAATACCGTCTTCTGGCATTGGCGCATTGTAACTGCCGTACTGATCTCCTCCACCTGCGCTCATTCTGGAAATAGATACATTGGTCTTTCGTGCGGGTATGCCGTATTTCTTTAACTCCTCGACCAGTTTGTAAAGCTTACGACCCGTGGTGTTATCCGGCACTCCCCAGATGGCTTTTTCCGGCGGGTTAGCAACAATACGCGCAGCCTGTGCGTCGATCAGCTCGTAGTGGTAGGCTAGACCCGCTTGCGCAAACTGTGCTTTATAATCGCTTTCATAAATTCCTTCTATCAGCTCACGCATCACTCCATCATATCCAGGTATAACCGTATCCTTTAGCCCTAGATACGCGTCACGTTTTTCATCCAATGCTCTAGTAAAAAAGCCATGTGCCCATTTTGCAACATCGTCGCTGTCGTTAGTTGCCAGTAACCAGGGATCTCCCTTGCGAATAAAGCGGCGGTGAATTTCGACGGGATCGCCACTGGCACCGACAAACATAAGCTTTAGGATGCCAGTGGCGGCAGCTAACCTATTGTGGCTGTGCTTAATGCCACCGTGTTCCATTGTATCTACCACAATGTCGCGCCCCACCCAGCCTGGCTTCCGAATTTCCAAATTGCGAAACGGAATGTCTTCACGAATAATGTTGCCGCCAATGCCTTTACGGATAGCGCCATTGGGAGACTTGGTTGCCAAGCGATTCAGTTCTTCTTCTTTTACATGAGGGTGCTTTGCCAACAGGTCATCAAGTTGTTGACGATTAACTGTCATACCGGCATTCTTTATACCTACACCATGCTCTTTCAAAGCATTGATCGCGTCGATAACAGCCTGACCATTGCTAAGCAGTCGGTTCTCTGCCGTTAAGTCGAGCTCCACTAATTCAATGTCTAACTTATCTCGAACAAACTGATCCAATATCCGGTCGAAGGCAATCTGTGCCATCTCGTCACCGTGAAGGACTACTAGAGGCTTTGCGACAGGTATTTTATTAGTCATTATCAGGTTCTACCTTAGTGAATGTGTGCTGGCTGTGATCAAATCTAGAGCTGTAAGCGCGTGTATATTGTAACAGCGCTGTATCGAGATTCTAAGCATTCTACAGCTCACAGTGACTGAATGCTAAGCAAGTGGTACTTGACGCTGTGATATAGTTTTGCAAATACTAAGGCGGGTGGCGACAGCGCCCGGCTGCAAATGGGGCAATGACGCTCCGCTTATTGAGGACCGTATTGTGCTTACAAAAATAATACTCTGGCTATCAGCCCTCGCTTTAGGCCTTTACGGCGTGGCCTGCTTTTTTGACGCCGGTTTGGCATCTGGCTATGCGGGCTTCGAGCTTCTAAATGATGATGCGCGTGCCGAAATGATCGCGATGTATGGCGGCGTACAAATTGCCATTGGCTTATTTTGCGCAATCGCGATATTCAACCCTCAACATCAACGATCGGCCCTACTACTCATCGCTTTGCTTTTCGCTGGCTTGGCATTAGGCAGGGTTTTTGGCCTGATCCAGAGTTCAGATACTGCGGGTAGCTACACCTACGGAGCACTAGCGTATGAAACCTTTAGCTTTGTGTTGGCGGTTGCTGCTTTAAGATCACAGAAGCAAATCTGAGCTGATATCTCTTAAAAGAGTTCAGTTTCTTTAATACGCAACAGATGCCGCCAAGCATTTTGCTACGAAGCTTGGCCGCTCCGCGGTTCCCGAGTTAACAAAGGAAGCCTCGCAATGGCGAGTCTTCTTTGTAAATGCGGCCGAAAGAGAAAAAATGACTTTCGCAGAAAGGCATCTTTTTTGAAAGAGGGAACGGCGGATTCGGAGCATTTCGCTAAGTCGACGCTCTATCTGACACACTCTCGCATGCCATAAACGAAAAACCCCGCAACAAAGCGGGGTTCAAAGCCAGCCGAAGCTGAATTCACAAAACCATATTAAGCTTCGCTAAATACCGATTCGCTATTCAAACCCTGCTTCTCCAACACACTTCTCAGGCGCTTCAAAGCTTCAACTTGAATTTGACGCACGCGCTCACGCGTTAAACCAATCTCATGGCCAACCATTTCAAGAGTGCTGGGCTCATGACCCAAAAGGCCAAAACGTCGAGCTATAACTTCACGTTGCTTTTCAGAAAGCTCCAATAACCAAGAGCTTATACTTTCTTTCATATCACTGTCTTGCAACAGAGACTGAGGATCAGACACTTTTTGATCAGCAATGGTATCAAGAACTGTTTTATCGGAATCAGTGCTCAGCGGTGTATCGACTGACGTTACCCGCTCATTAAGCTTGAGCATCTTCTTCACATCATCAATTGGCTTGTCCAGCAGCTCGGCGATTTCTTCTGCGCTGGGCTCGTGATCAAGCTTCTGCGCAAGCTCTCTAGCTGCACGTAAATAAACGTTGAGCTCTTTAACTACGTGAATTGGCAAGCGAATGGTGCGTGTCTGGTTCATGATCGCACGTTCAATCGTTTGGCGAATCCACCAGGTTGCATAGGTAGAGAACCTAAAACCACGTTCCGGGTCAAATTTCTCAACGGCACGAATCAAGCCTAGATTGCCTTCCTCGATAAGATCCAGCAGTGACAGGCCGCGATTAAGATAGCGACGCGCAATCTTAACCACCAGCCTTAAATTACTTTCAATCATTCGCTTACGGCCAGCTTCTTCGCCGCGCTGCGCCATGCGAGCAAAATGAACTTCTTCCTCTGCCGACAACAGTGGAGAAAAACCAATCTCACTAAGGTACAACTGGGTAGCATCAAAATTACCAGTGGCTTCCTCGTCTTTAGCTGGTCGAGCGGTTGCTTTCTTTTCAGCAGCCGTCGCTTGAATTTGGGCTTCGGTCTTTTTGGGTCGACCGCGCTTCTTGGGGGCAGGCTTCACATCATCATTTTGCGCTTCTTCTATTGTCATGGTCTCGATCGCTTTTTTGTCGCTGGTCTCTGCCGAATTGGCGTTTTGTTCCGCACTTCCTGTGTCAATGGCTGTGTTGTCGCATTCAGCTCGCATCGCTCTGCCCTATTTTTTGTTTGTAATTGCTTATTACAAAGCAAGATCGATAAAGTATAGACCTTGATTTGTGAACTGATTCAACATTTGAATGCTAAATTGTTGACGAATATTTTTTCATCTACTGGCCTATTCTGTGCATAGCGGTATCCCATTATGTAACCGTCATCCCTTTCTGGGCAGCAATGACAGTGGATTCACGGGTTTGCCGGACCTGCGAATTTCAAAATGAAGCTTCGCGGTTCTTGCGACACCACTACTACCTATTTCGGCAATCTTCTGCCCATCTTTAACTTTGTCGCCCTCTTTTACTAACAATCGGCTGTTATAGGCGTACGCGCTAAGGAATTCCGCGTTATGTTTTACTATTAGCAAGTTACCGTAGCCGCGAATACCATTGCCGGAGTACACCACTGTTCCGGCTCGCGTTGTGTACACCGATTGACCAGCCCGGCCTGCGATGTCGATTCCTTTGCTACCACTCCCTCCCTGGCCGAAGCTTCTTACCAACTCGCCTTGCGCAGGCCATCGCCAATTACGTCTGTCCTTTGCGCTTATGTTTTTTATCGCCACTTGGGGCGATAAGGTGGCTACCCTTTGCGCCGGTAAGGCTTTGGTCCTTGTTTTCTGTGGTTTGGCTTCTTGCCGTGCAAAGCCCTTACCCACTCTCAGCCGCTCGCCAGGATGAATCATATAGGGTGCGGCAATATTGTTCTGTGCCGCTAGCCGTTTTACATCACCACCGTATAACCAGGCAATGGAGTACAGTGTTTCCCCGTTCTTGACGGTATGAGTGCCGTTGCTCGGCACATGCTGTCGGTTTACTTGAGCATGATTATTCTTTTCAATAACCGGAATACTGCTTCCGGTACACGACGCCTGTATAACAAGCGCCGCGATCATCAGCGTCAAGCGTACTACGCTCTGAGCTTGCTGCATTGTTGTCTTTCCGTGTCGTCGAAAAGTATGCTGCTATCAATCGAAAGTAATCGCAAGCCTAAACGTGAACTTGTATTAGGTTTTGGTCTTATGTCACTGTTTTACTGGCAATTTATGACACAAGTAAGTGTGGATTCGAGGAATCAGTCGGCGTCATTGCTTTGCAGGCGTGAAAGACCGAACACCAATGCAACGCCCAGGATAGCCAACAAAACAACCAGTAAAGTATGAGGTTCTTGCTGGCTTAGCTCAGCGTAAGCGCCCGGCATAACGTTTTCAGTTTGCAAAGAAACTATTCGGCCGTCCGATTTTTCATACCATTCAGTGGCGTGCTGCCAGGGCCATACCATCAGTAGAGAACCTGCAAGAAAGCCGGTCAGCATGCCCAAAACGGCATCTCTATAGCGCTCGATCATATAGGACAGAAAATGCGAGAAACCGAGCAAGCCAACGAGACAGCCTGATGCAAAAATAGCCACAAACACCAAATCAAAAGACTTCAGAGCCTCTAGAACAGCCGGATACATGCCAATCATCAGCAAGATAAAGCTGCCTGAAATCCCTGGCAGTATCATGGCGCAAATGGCTACAGCGCCACTAAAAAATATGACCCAACCCGTGGGCTCTATCTCACTTGGCCGAAGTTCGCCCACAGCAAGCGCTCCCACTACACCCATTAGCAACAAAATGCCTACCACCAAACGCCAACGTACCTGCATCCCCAGGTAAACACTGCTGGCCGCAATCAAGCCAAAAAAGAAGCCCCATAAGCACGTTGGATACTGAGCTAACAACCACGTGAGTACCCGCGCGAGTGACAATACGCTGCCGATAATGCCAACACCGAGAACGGCAAGAAAAGTGCCATCAATATGTGCCCAAGCAGACGCTATGCCTTGCTTAAACAGAATGGGAAGAGCGGAGGGAACTGATTTAATCGCGTTTAGAAGCCTGAAATATATGCCACTTATAAAAGCGACCGTTCCCCCAGATACTCCAGGAACAACATCCGCAGCGCCCATGGCGATGCCAGTTAGGAATATACGAAGCATAATTCACCCTTTCATTGTGTTAATGGGGGCGCTCAATTAATTATTCGCCCTATTTAGGAGCTTAGCAGGCTAGCCAAATTTAGCAGACACCGGTACGCAGCGGCACGAAGCGAACAGGCTCAATACAACTCACTTCCAGACCGCTTTCGGTTCTTGTAACGACCTGAAGCTCTTGTTGGGATTCACCAACAGGTGTCACCAATCTGCCGCCAATGGCAAGCTGATCAAAAAAAGCTTGAGGTATTCTAGCGGGCGCCGCGGTAGAGATGATCGCCTCAAAAGGTGCCGCGCTTTCCCAACCTTGAAACCCGTCGGCATGCCTCATATTCACATTTCGCAATTCCATCACCCGCAGGCGCTTACGTGCCTTCTCTTGCAAAGGTCGAATCCGTTCTACGCTGTACACCTTTGTGACGAGTTGCGCTAGCACGGCTGTTTGGTAGCCAGATCCCGTTCCAATTTCCAACACATTCTGCAATGGTCCTTGCGCCAACAACAACTCAGTCATTCTGGCAACTATATAGGGTTGCGAAAGCGTCTGCTCAAAGCCGATAGGCAAGGCGCAATCTTCATATGCGCGATGAGATAAAGCCTCGTCCAGAAATATATGACGTGGCGTCGCACGAAGAACATCCAGGACTTTCTCATCACGAATGCCTTGTTCACGCAGACGTTGAATCAAGCGCTCGCGAGTGCGCTCCGATGTCATACCAATACCTTGCAAGTTAACGCTATTCACAGAATACAAAATCCCCTTTTTATTCTTTCGCGGTGCGCGGGCATTATACGCAGTACTCTCAGTAAATTAAGGAGTGGTTGCTTGCACAATTTCACGTATCAAGCTGGTGGCATAAGTGCCGCGCTTTAGATTGAACTGAAGCTGCAAATCCGACCCCGTATATTCCCAGGTAAAATCTCTAGGTATTGCCCGAGTTGCACGCCTGGCAGCCGACATATCAACGGCCAATAGACCATCGCAGAGTGTCGGGTACTGTTGTAGAACTTCTTGTTCGAGTGCGGCAGCGCGATCTTCGGGTTGAATTCCGCCTTTGCCAAACATCGCCGCGGTCGGATGAATACTGCCTTGAGACAAGCGCGCTGCTAAAGCATCGTCCTCGCCCGCTCGAAACACGCTGCTGCCGTCGTCAAATTGAAATACGTCTCCTTCCAAGCGCGTATCCCAGCTGCCACTTTGGACACGAGCACTCAAAACAGCATTGAACAACAAGGAACGTGCAGCCGAAAGATATATTTGATCTTTGCGTCTTGGCTTAAAACGCTTCTGCGATCCACGCATAAACCGCTCAAACATGGCGTTCGCCGCCGGTAAGTTCGCGCCGTTAATGCCAAAACGCTGCTCGCCGAAGTAGTTCGGAAAGCCTGACTCAGCAATTTGCTCAAGCCGAACGCCTAGCTGCTCCGGATTTGCAACAACTTGCCGTAATATAATGTTGAAGCTGTTTTGCTTGTGCGTGCCTATTCGCAGCTTTTTAGAATGGCGGGCTTCAAGCAATACTTCTACGCCTTCGGCTACAAGTTCACTCCAGTCGGGATTGGCATGCACGCCGCAGTGAACACTAAACCACTGGCTTGTAACCGCACGCTTGTCTTTGAGCCCACAGTAGCCAACAGCAACAGGCGCTACCTTTGCAGCCGACTGCAAAAGGCGAACTAGGTCATGAGTATTCTTGTCACGTTTTTTCAGTTTCAAGTAGACGTGCTCGCCGGACCCATCTAATTCAAAGGGAAGCTCCTCATCAACCACAAAATCTTCACACTCATTCTTTAAAACCGCCGTGGATAGAGGGCCGCCGAAAGCGTGTGAAAAAATGGGCAAGGTATTAGATTTCAGCGCTTGCGGTTTGATGCTGCGCTCTAAATGCACGGGTTCTTGAGACTCGAGTTCTGTCAAAATTTGCTCTTTCAATATGGCTGCTCGAAACTGGTTAATTGCGATACGGACTTTTACTTCTGGACGAAGCCGGTCTAGCGAATGGATAAGTGTCCAGCTTTTATGATTGGCCTATCAGAACGACTGCATGCGCCGCTATACCTTCTTCGCGCCCCAAATAACCCAGCTTTTCGGTGGTGGTTGCTTTAATATTAACAAGCTCGGGCGCGCACTCCAGGGCTCTTGATATATTAGCGCGCATCAGCTCTTTGTAAGCGCTGACTCTCGGCTGCTGAGCAACAATTGTCATATCGGCATTGATCAGGCTATACCCCTGCTGCCCCAACAACTCATTCGTATGCATCAATAGCTCAAGACTGTCTATCCCTTTATAGGCTGGGTCGGTATCTGGGAAGTGGTGCCCTATGTCGCCAAGTCCGGCGGCACCCAGTAGAGCGTCACAAAGAGCGTGCAACAGAACATCACCATCAGAATGTGCAATCAAGCCTGCCGTATGAGGAATTTTAGTTCCGCCCAGCGTAACGAATTCGCCTTCGCCAAAGGCGTGAACGTCAAAGCCATGACCTATACGCACTTAGGTTCCCCTCTTTCTTTAGAACTAAAAAAGCTCTCAGCCAACACCAGGTCTTCAGAAAACGTTACTTTGATATTACTTCTAGCGCCTACACAAATACGCGGCTTAAAGCCTGCGTATTCCAAAGCTGAAGACTCATCCGTTATCGGTTGACCATTCTGTTGACCAAGTAAAATTGCGTCGCGCAACAAAGCCACACGAAAAACTTGTGGTGTTAAAGCCTGATACAAACCGCTGCGGTCTAGCGTATCTGTAACGTCTAGATCGGTGTCGGCTCGTTTCAATGTGTCTGTAAGTGGTGTTGCCAGTAAAGCACCAACGGGATGTTCGCTAGCAGCCAACACCACCGCTTGAACATCAGACAGTGAAACGCAGGGACGCGCCGCATCATGAACCAGAACATAGTCGTTTGACTGAGCTACATTTTCCAAAGCGTTCAAACCAGCGAGCACTGAAGCAGCACGGTTTTCGCCGCCAATCACTGTATGCACTTGGGCGTGCCTAGAAATGGGCTCATTGCCCCAGGATTTATCTCCTTCTGCAATTGCGACGTATATGGCTATATCGGGACAGGCATCCAGAATTGCGGTGATCGAATGCTCGATAACACTCTTACCAAGAAGCTGCGCATATTGCTTAGCGACACTCTGGCCGAATCGACTGCCATGACCGGCCGCAGGAACAATGGCCCACAGACAAGACGCCGTCATCTCAAATCTTTCGCTGCATCTGACTCTTCAATGAATACGTAGAACATCTCACCATTTTTGATCATGCCCAGCTCGCGGCGAGCACGTTCTTCAATAGCAGCTGGGTCGTCTTTCAAACTGACCACCTCTCGCTCCATTCTCTCATTGCGTGTACGCAACTGGTCGTTCACGCCGCGTTGCTGAACAATTTCTGACTTTAAACGTTGAACATGAGCCAAACTGCCCTCTCCGACCCACAGACGGTACTGCAACCCGACAAGTGTGAGCAAGAGAAAGGCACTGATTAGCTTATCGGCCATAACTAGCTGCGAAATTCAGCTCGACCCCGGTACGGCGCAGCAGCGCCGAGTTCCGCCTCAATTCGCAGCAGGCGATTGTATTTAGCTACCCGGTCTGAACGACAGAGAGAACCTGTCTTAATTTGCCCTGCGGCAGTGCCCACCGCCAAATCAGCAATTGTACTGTCTTCGGTTTCGCCCGAGCGATGTGAAATCACAGCTGTAAATCCAGCAGCTTTGGCCATCTGTATCGCAGCCAGTGTTTCGGTAAGGCTACCGATTTGATTAAATTTGATCAAAATAGAGTTCGCGATATTGTTATCAATTCCGCGCTTCAAGATTTCCGTATTGGTAACAAACAAATCATCACCCACCAATTGGACTTTATCACCAATTTTCTCGGTAAGCACAGCCCAGCCATCCCAGTCGCTTTCATCCATGCCATCTTCAATAGATATAATTGGGTAGCGCGCGCTTAGATCAGCCAGGTAATCAGCAAATCCGGAGGCGTCGAACTTCTGCCCTTCACCCGCCAAATCATAATTACCGTCCCGATAAAACTCAGAAGACGCACAATCAAGCGCTAGCGTTACATCGTCACCAAGGCTGTAACCGGCGTCTGCAACCGCTCTCGCTATAGACCCCAGAGCCGCTTCGTTAGACGGCAAGTTAGGTGCAAATCCGCCCTCGTCTCCAACGGCTGTATTTAAACCGTCGGCGTTCAAAACAGCCTTTAGCTGATGAAAAATTTCTGCGCCGCAGCGCAACGCTTCAGCGAAGCTTTTAGCTCCAACAGGCTGAACCATGAATTCCTGAATATCAACATTGTTGTCTGCGTGCTCGCCGCCGTTGATAATATTCATCATTGGCACTGGCATGGAATATTCGCCACTGGTGCCGTTCAAATCAGCGATGTGCGCATACAGTGGCACGCCTTTGGCTTTAGCAGCCGCTTTGGCGGATGCAAGGGAAACGGCAAGAATGGCATTGGCCCCATACTTTGCCTTATTGTCTGTGCCATCGGCATCGATCATAGCTTGGTCCAGCGTGGCTTGATCAATAGCGTCCATACCCAACAAAAGTGTCTTTATAGGACCGTTTATATTGGCTACCGCCTTAAGCACGCCCTTACCTAAGTAACGATTTTTGTCGCCATCTCGCAACTCCAAGGCTTCACGCGAACCGGTTGAAGCGCCGGAAGGAGCGAAAGCTTCGCCCATATAACCGCCTTCTAGAGTGACCTCTGCCATCACAGTGGGGTTACCGCGCGAGTCCATTACTTCGAACCCCGCTATATCAACAATCTTCGCCATTAATGGTTCCTCAGTTAACGTCAATGTCGTCGAAGCTTTTCACCAACTCGTCCAAAGCTTTGAGTTGCGCAAGAAAAGGTTCTAATTTATCCAGCGGCAAGGCACAGGGGCCATCACACTTGGCTCGGCTAGGGTCCGGATGGGCTTCCAGAAACAAACCCGCTAAGCCTTGAGATATGCCCGCCTTAGCCAATTCAAAAACAGCTGCCCGTCTTCCGTCTGCGGAATCTGCCCTTCCGCCAGGCATTTGTAAAGAATGGGTTACGTCGAAAATTACCGGCCGTTGCATTCGCTTCATTATTCCGAAGCCCAACATGTCAACAACCAGGTTGTTATAGCCATACGTTGAGCCACGTTCACATAAAATCAATTGAGAGTTACCGGCCTCTTCACACTTTTGCATAATATGCTGCATTTCGTGTGGAGCAAGAAACTGCGCCTTCTTAATATTAATCGGCTTTCCAGTTTGCGCCATGGCCACAACGAGATCTGTCTGACGAGAAAGAAAAGCGGGCAGTTGAATGACATCGGCAACTTGAGCAACAATGGATGCTTGCTCGGGCTCGTGAACGTCAGTAATTACAGGCACATTAAAACGCGATTTAATGTCGGCTAATATCTGCAGGCCGGCATCCAGTCCTGGACCCCTAAAAGAATGCATGGAAGAGCGATTGGCTTTGTCAAAGGAGGCTTTGAACACGTAAGGTATTTTTAGCCGTTCACAAACGTCCACATACTCCGCTGCAATTTCTTCAGCTAGGCTAGCGGATTCAAGCACATTCATGCCGCCAAACAACACCATAGGCTGCTCGTTTGAGAGCTTTATTCCAGAGATATCAAGTGGGTTCATACTTCCTCGTCCGTTTTCTGCGCTAACCCCATATTGTGATGATGTGCGAGTGCTGCTTTCACAAATCCAGTAAAGAGTGGATGACCATCTCTCGGTGTTGATCGAAATTCAGGATGAAACTGACAGGCCAGAAACCAAGGGTGATCCTCGAGCTCAATTGTTTCAACGAGATCATTAACATCACTCCAGGCGCCTACCTTTAGACCAGCTTCTACCAAGTCACTGACATAATTGCTGTTCACTTCAAAACGGTGGCGATGCCGTTCGCTAACATTTTCTGCCTGGTAAATCTTGGAGACCAGACTTCCAGCTTGCAAGCGACAACTCTGCGCGCCCAAACGCATGGTGCCTCCCAGGTCTGCATTTTCATCACGTTTCTGCACCGAGCCATCTTCGTCTTGCCATTCAGAAATCAAGGCAATGACCGGGTTCGGTGTTACTTTGTCAAACTCGGTACTGTTAGCGCTTTGCATTCCTGCCACATTGCGAGCGAACTCTATAACGGCTACTTGCATACCTAGACAAATCCCAAGGTAAGGAACCTTGTTTTCACGGGCATATTTTACCGTAGCGATTTTGCCTTCTACACCGCGATTGCCAAAGCCTCCAGGAACCAAAATGCCGTCTGCCTCACTCAGAATATCAGTGCCTTGCTGTTCAATTACCTGAGAGTCGATATGCCTGATGTTAACGCGAGTAGATGTTTGAATGCCCGCATGCCCCAAGGCTTCATTCAACGAAATGTAGGCGTCAATAAGCTCCATGTACTTGCCGACCATGAAAATTGTCACTTCGCCTTTGGGATTGGCGCGCTTCTCAAGCACATCATCCCATTCACTCAAATCGGCTGGTGGGCAATCCAACCCCATTTTTTCAACAACAATATCGTCCAACCCAAATTCGTGCAGTATTCTCGGAATGCTGTAAATAGTCTTTGCGTCACGAAGCGGTATAACCGCTCGCTGTTCAACGTTGGTGAACAGCGCTATTTTACGTCTTGAGTCATCGTCAATCGCTTGAGACGAACGGCACAAGAGAATGTCTGGCTGAAGACCTATAGAACGCATCTCTTTAACAGAATGCTGAGTAGGCTTGGTTTTCACCTCGCCCGACGTAGGGATATAGGGCACCAAGGTCAGATGGATAAAGAGCGCTCGCTGCCTACCCAACTCAAGGCCGAGTTGGCGGATAGCTTCCAGAAAAGGCTGAGACTCGATATCACCCACTGTGCCGCCAATTTCGACCAGCGCCACATCACAATCACCTGCACCGGCGTAAACACGGCGTTTAATCTCATCAGTAATATGCGGAATAACCTGGACCGTGCCGCCGTCATAGTCACCGCGACGCTCTTTGCGAATAACACTTTCGTAGACTTTGCCACTGGTGAAATTATTGCGCTTGCCCATGGTGGTCCGAATAAAGCGCTCGTAGTGCCCTAGATCAAGATCAGTTTCAGCACCATCCTCTGTCACAAAAACTTCACCATGCTGAAACGGGCTCATGGTGCCTGGATCTACGTTGATATATGGGTCAAGTTTGAGAATGGTGACTTTTAGGCCTCGGGCCTCAAGCACGGCAGCCAAAGATGCGCCGGCTATACCTTTGCCTAAAGATGAGACTACGCCGCCGGTAACAAATATAAAACGGGTCACTTTACTTTCTGGCCTCCGTGATGCCTAGATTAGCGTGAATTACGGAGTACAGCACAGATGAGCTGACCCACACGAGATGGGAATTCAGCTTACACGAAGTCCCGAGTGCGCTCCAGTACTGACCGTCCAAATTTGTCGAAAATAGCGTTTAACTTTGCAAGCTACTGACAACGCATGCCTGAGTTCAATGCCACCTTAGTTCTATAGAGCGAACTCGTCGCTCGCAGCGCCAAATATCCCCCACTGCGACCAATTCGCCGTCAACAAACAACAAAGGCACACGATCGCGTAGCCAAGGTGGCAACTTGTTCTCCTGAAACCAATTCTTCAAGCTCTTGTGCCTCCCGTCACCTCCCGCTAGGCGCTCCCCACCCTGCCTTACCCTTATCGTTATTGTTGCTGAACCCGGCGTATTCGGGTCCAATTCAATACTAAGTTGGCACAAACCAGGCAGCTGCGCCAAGTGCATACCCTCGCTAGCAGATCGCTCTATTGTGTTCTCGCCCTCTCTATCGAGGTCAGGCAGCCTGGAAAGAAAAAATACACGGCCCGCGAAACGACATGCTTGGTGACCGGCCCACTCTACCTTGGGCTGCGCTGAGGATTGGGCCGGTAACAAGACACTCAGCAACTGGTCCATTTGGGCTCGCGGCATGGGGCTGAACCCGTGATCGCGCATCAAAACTGGCAAAACGTTGTTCTGCCTAGCCTGACCTAAGCCGCTCAGTTGCCCAGCATCGATACTGATGCCAAACACTTCTTCCTGGATATCCAGCTTAATCAAATCAAGGTCGGCACATTCATCAAGAATTTCAACAGCCTCTCTCAGCGCCCCGGAAGAGTGTGTCCAATTTTTAGAATAGCCCGGCCAGCGCGCCGCAATAAGAGGAAATACTTCCTTGCGCAAATAATTGCGATCAAAAGAGGAGTCGCTATTGCTGTCGTCTTCAACCCATTGCAGTCCGTGCGTTTGCGCGTAGCTGTATAACTCTTCTCGTCGAAAGCCTAACAATGGCCGGAACAAGAATCCTTTTCCGAGCGGTCGGTGAAGAGGCATGGCACTGAGTCCTCTTGGCCCAGCGCCCCGCAGTAGCCTTAACAGCATAGTTTCGGCCTGATCGTTCTCGTGGTGGCCTAACATTAATACACTGTGAGAGCCTAGCTCTGACTCAAACACTTCGTAACGAGCTTGTCTCGCTGCTTCTTCTATGCCGTGGCCAGAACGCCGAACGTCTACAACAACACTTTTTATCGCAATATCCAATTGCGCGCATCGCTGCTCTGTTTGTTGCTGCCACTGATCGGCAAAGGCACTGAGCTGGTGATTCACATGCACAACGCGCAATTCAGGTCTATCTGGAAGAGCATACAAAACGTGCAATAACACTGAGGAATCTAGACCACCGCTTAAGGCGAGAACCCATTCATTCGCGTCGGGGAATAGTGAGTGAATTGCGCTTAGATCAATAGTTGACACGCTCAGTCCCCGAATGGGTCCCAGAAACAGCTCTCGAACGAGCCACCAAGAAGCCGGAAGAGCAGATCCAGCTACCCCCCCGCCTAACTTAGTTTCCGATCGCCATTAAACGATCATAGCGGCGACTAAGCAGGGCGTCCGTATCCAGCAGGCTAAGCTCATCCAACTGCTGAGCTAAATGAGCGGCCACTCTTTCGGCCATCAGGTCAGGGTCGCGGTGAGCCCCGCCCAGAGGCTCTTCGATCATAGCGTCAACGATGCCTAATCCAGTAAGCACATCTGAAGTGAGACCCATCGCCTCAGCTGCTTCAGGTGCTTTATCAGAAGTTTTCCAGATGATGTTCGCACAACCTTCGGGCGATATAACAAAGTACGTTGAATACTGCAGCATGCAGAGGTGGTCGCCAACGCCTATACCCAGCGCACCTCCAGAACTGCCTTCGCCAATCACCGTGCAGATAATGGGGGTACGCAGATGCGACATAACCGCTAGATTCCTGGCAATGGCTTCGGAAATGCCACGTTCTTCGGAATCGATTCCCGGATAGGCGCCAGGCGTGTCAATAAAGGTAAACACCGGGAGACTGAAACGTTCGGCTAACTCCATTAATCGTTTGGCCTTACGATAGCCTTCAGGCTTTGGCATACCAAAGTTACGCCGGACCTTTTCTGTGACCCCACGCCCTTTCTCCTGACCAACAACAACGACCGGCTTGTCATTGAAACGCGCCACTCCGCCGACGATCGAGCCATCATCACCAAATTGACGGTCACCATGAAGCTCGTCAAATTCACTGAACAAGCGCATAAAGTAATCTTGGCTATAGGGGCGCAAGGGGTGCCTGGCAACTCGAACAATGTCCCAAGGCTTAAGGCCAGCGTAAATTTTCTCAGTGAGCTTCGAACTCTTAACCTTTAAGCGGCCAATTTCATCCCCAAGATTTACTTCGCCATCGCTGCTGACCAAGCTCAACTCATCAATCTTTACTTCTAGGTCTGCTATCGGTTGCTCAAAGTCCAGGTAATTCGGATTCATAAACGCCTGCGCTAATGGAATGGGTCGAGTTTCGGTAGCGCGTAGTTTACCTCAGCGAATCAAAGAATTGAGACTCAGTTGCAATGAATGCACGTAAAATTCTGCCAAATCAGGAGAACTCCAGCTGAATATTTTCGGCGCCGTACTCGTTTCGCATGCGCTGCATAAATTCATCGCTAGGCGCAATAGACCACTGAGCGTCCAATGTGAGCCTAGCGGCAGCGCAATTCGACTGATATTCGATAGCAATGGGCACTGAACCTTTATCTGCGCTGCCCAACACGCGATGCAAATCAGCCACGCTGCTTTCTCCCATCGTGACAGCTCTAAGATTGATCCGCAGAGCCTGAGCATAGGCCTGGCGGGCCTGGAGCAAGGTGGTTACATTCTTAGCGCGCATTTTGTAGCTGTCGTTGTAATCGTCCTCGCTAACAACACCTTCAACGCAGATCAATGCATCCTTAACCAACTTATCGCGAGAGTCTTGGTAGAGGTCTGCGAATACGGCCACTTCTATACGTGCCGATTTATCATCCAATGTTATGAACGCGATCGTGTCGCCTTTCTTGCTGCGCATAGTGCGCTGAGCAATTAACAAGCCGATCACTTTCTGGCTTTTCCCATCTGGCCTAAGATCCGCTATGCGAACGGTATTGAAACGTTTTATTTCGGCCTGGTATTCGTCTATCGGATGCCCGCTTAAATACAATCCAAGCGTTTCTTTTTCTCCGGCCAAAACATCCTTTTTCCGCCAGCTCTTTACGTTACGATAATCCAGGTATACATCCTGAATCTCAGACTCCATCGCGCCAAACATATCGCTCATGCCCGCGCTGGCATTTTTACTCGCTTGGTCAGCTGCTTTCAGCGCATCGTCGAGCGAGGCCATTAGCACCCAACGGTCATTCGAAAGGCTGTCAAAAGCACCGGCTCGAATCAATGCCTCAATGGCACGGCGGTTGACCTTACGTCCGTCGGTTCGTTTGCAGAAATCAAACAAGTCGGTAAATGGCCCTTGTTCGCGGGCGGTAAGAACACCGCTCACCGGCCCATCACCCAAACCTTTAATCGCGCCCAGTCCGTAAACAATTCTTTGGTCATCGTCGACGGTAAAGGTCAGCACACCGAGATTGATGTCCGGCATCACCAGCTCAAGTTCCATGCTCCTGCATTCTTCAATCAACAAAACAACTTTGTCGGTGTTTTGCATATCAGCCGAAAGCACCGCCGCCATAAACTCTGAGGGGTAATGGGTTTTAAGCCAAGCCGTTTGATACGACACCAGCGCATAGGCAGCCGAATGCGATTTATTGAATCCGTACCCAGCAAATTTCTCCATTAAATCAAAAACATGGACTGCCAACTTCGTGTCAATACTATTGGTTTCGGAACCCTCGCAGAAGATCTCTTTCTGCTTTGCCATTTCTTCTGGCTTCTTCTTGCCCATGGCACGACGCAGCATGTCTGCCTGGCCCAGCGTGTATTTCGCCATCACCTGGGCAATCTGCATCACCTGCTCTTGATACAGGATAACCCCGTAGGTATTTTCTAAAATAGGGGCAAGCGATTCATGGTCGAAAACAACTTTTGCTCGGCCGTGCTTTCGATTAATAAAGTCATCTACCATGCCTGACTGCAACGGCCCTGGGCGAAACAGCGCCACCAAAGCAACTATGTCTTCAAAATTACTCGGCAGCAGCCTCTTAATCAGATCTTTCATACCTCGTGATTCAAGCTGAAAAACAGCCGTAGTCTGAGCGTTTTGCAAAGTATGGAATACGGCTGGGTCGTCCAAGGGAATGGCCGTGATATCAACCGAATAGGACGTGCCCGGATTTTTACGATCGATGAGCTTAAGCGCCCAATCAATAATTGTCAGTGTACGCAGGCCAAGGAAATCAAATTTCACTAAGCCCACTGACTCTACATCGTCCTTGTCGAATTGAGTGACTAGACCGCTGCCAGTTTCATCACAGTAAAGTGGAGAGAAGTCTGTGAGCTTAGTGGGCGCAATAACCACACCACCGGCGTGCTTACCAACGTTACGAGTAACGCCTTCGAGTTGGTAGGCCATGTCCATTATCTCAGACACTTCATCGCTTTCAGCAACAAACTCTCGCAGGCTTGGCTCTTGCTCCATGGCCTTGGTCAGGGTCATCCCTACTTCAAAAGGAATCATCTTCGATAATTTATCAGCTAAGCCATAGGGCTTGCCCTGTACGCGCGCTACATCACGCACAACAGCCTTAGCGGCCATAGTGCCGAAGGTAATAATCTGCGAGACAGCGTCTCTGCCGTAGCGGTCTGCGACATAGGCAATCACCTCGTCGCGACCATCCATGCAGAAGTCGACGTCAAAATCTGGCATCGAAACCCTCTCGGGATTCAGAAAACGCTCAAACAGCAAGTCATATTCCAGTGGATCCAGGTCGGTGATCTCAAGCGCATAGGCCACGATTGAACCCGCACCTGAACCCCGGCCGGGCCCTACAGGAATACCCTGCTGCTTGGCCCAGCGAATGAAATCCATCACGATCAAGAAGTAACCGGGGAAGCCCATTTGAATGATTACATTCAGTTCGAAATCTAAGCGGTCAATGTATTCTTGCCGGCGTTCTTCTAAACCGGGGTTTTTCACCAATAGGTGCTCAAACCTCATCTCAAGGCCGCGCAGAGACTCTGCCCGAAAGAACTCGTCGAGAGTCATACCCTCCGGGATCGGATAGTCAGGCAAGAAATACTCACCCAGTTGAAGATCCAGATTGCAGCGCTTCGCAATCGCCACCGTGTTTTCTATCGCATCTGGCAGGTCTGAAAACAGTTCTTCCATCTCCTGCTGCGAACGAAAGTACTGCTGATCACTGTAGCGCTTAGGCCTGCGAGGATCATCAAGAGTGCGACCTTCATTAATACAGACTCGCGCTTCATGAGCCCCAAATTGGTCCGACTTGATAAACCGCACGTCATTGGTCGCGACTATTGGACAAGCAAATCGATCGGCCAGCTCAACGGCCGCGTGAAGGTATTCGTCCTCATATTCGCGACCGGTGCGCGTAAGTTCTATATAAAAGCGCTGATCAAAAACCTTCATCCATTGCGCAAGCCGCTGCTCCGCCTCGGCTTCGCGCTCACCGAGTAAAGCTCTACCTATGTCCCCTTCCCGGCCTCCTGATAACGCTATCAAGCCATCAGCGTGGTCCACTACCCAGCTATTACGTACTACGATTGTGCCGCGACGCTGCCCTTGCAGGTGGGCCATTGATATCAATTTAGTAAGGTTCTTGTAGCCAAGTTCATCCATCACCATCAAGGTGAGGTTGCTAGCGCTTTCTGGATCTTGCTCGGCATTGTCGTCGTCAACCACACTGACATCGCATGCACACAAAGGCTTAACGCCTGCGCCGTGGCAAGCACGAACAAACTTCACCAGAGCGTATAGGTTGAAACGATCACTAAGTGCAACGGCTGGCATCTCTGCACTCGCCGACTCAGCAGCAAGCTCTTTAATGCGAACCAGGCCATCAACTAGTGAAAATTCAGAATGTACCCGCAGGTGAACGAACATAGTTACTTATCGGTTGTTACTTATTAGTCAGTGCTTGCTACTTGCTAATGGCCAGCGCGCGCTTTACGGGACCAAAACTTTTTCTATGGATATCAGCCGGCCCATGTATGGCCAGTTGATGAAGATGCAGTTTAGTCGGATAGCCCTTATGTCTGTCAAGACCATAAACCGGATATTGCTCATGCAGACGCGCCATCTCTCGATCGCGACTGACTTTCGCAATTATTGAGGCAGCAGCAATTTCAGCTACTTTAGCATCGCCTCCCACAACAGCTTCAGCTCGATAAGGCCATTTTGGCAGACGGTTACCATCAACCAGCACCAAGTCGATCTTTAAATTTAATCCGTCCACTGCCCGGTGCATCGCCAACATCGAAGCATGGAGAATATTGAGCTCATCAATCTCCTCTACAGTAGCAATACTTACTGCCCAGGCTAATGCATTCTCTACAATCTCATCAAATAATTGCTCGCGGCGCTTTTCGCTCAGTTTTTTGGAATCGTTAAGCCCCTCTATCGGCCGCGCAGCGTCCAAAACTACTGCTGCTGCATAGACATCTCCTGCAAGAGGCCCGCGGCCAACCTCATCAACACCCGCTACACAATGTGCGCTGGAACCAGGATCAGAATTGGTATGCATGGAGAGTTGTTGCATCGCTAATAGGGGGTCTGAAAGTTGCAAAAGATGGAGCGGAGATTATCACTTATTGGAAGCGCTGCGGAAAGCATTCACACCGTCATAATCAGCGCACCCTCCAGCACAGCACAATTCTATGCTGAAACGAGATTCAAAAGAGCCTCCGCGGCGCGAGAACTTGCGTCGCGCTTGATCAAGCGGTGAATCTCAACAAAACGTTCTTGAAGCTGCTGTTGACGTGACTCATTTTCGAGCTCGGAAAGTACCGCCTGCCCCATCGCTTCGGGTTCTGCCTCATGCTGTATAAATTCTGGCACGAGCTTTTCGCCTGCCAATAAATTAGGTAGCGCAAAATGCGGCAGAGTAATCATGTGCTTAACAATATTATAGGTAACAGCACTGAGCTTGTAAGCCATAACCATGGGCGTTTTTAACAACATAGCCTCTAGCGTGCTAGTGCCCGATGCCAACAGAACGGTATCACTGGCCCCCATAATCTGCTGTGATTGGCCAGCAACTATTTGACAACTTTCATGCAAGGGGTGCGACTCTAACAGGGCCGTTACATAATGCTGAATTATGTCGTTAGCCGCTGGAATCAAAAACTTTATGTCGGGGCGACGCTCGGCTAGCCAAGCCATAGTTTGCAGAAACAATGGCATCATCCGCTCAGATTCGCCACGCCGACTTCCCGGCAATACGGCAACGTAACAATCTTCTTGCGACAACCCCAATTGATCTCGGTACTGCGCCTTGTGACTCTCTATGGGAAGCTCATCAGCCAGAGGATGCCCTACGAAGCACACTGGCACCTCATGTCCTTGGTAGAACTGTTCTTCAAATGGAAACAGGGTCAACATAAGATCTACAGACTGCTTTATTTTCAGCACTCTTTTTTGTCGCCAAGCCCAAACGCTGGGACTGACGTAGTGCGCAGTCTTAATTCCTGCAGAATGCAGCTGGGTCGCAACACGCAAATTAAAATCTGGAGAGTCAATCCCTACGAATACATCGGGAGGCTGGGCAATGCAACGCTCGACATAGTCTCGCTTAATGCGCAGCAATTCTGGAAGACGTTTTAGAGGCTCGAAAAGCCCCATCACAGACAGGCGCTCCATCTCTACCGCTGAACGCATACCTTGCGCTTGCATCTTTGGACCACCAATGCCTGTAAAGCAGCATTGACTGTCACGCGCACTTAAGGCCGCCATCAGCGAGCCTCCCAGGATATCACCGGACGCCTCTCCGGCTAGCAAGGAAAAGTCTGGCACTTAGCGAATGATGCCGCGCTCGGAACTTTCTATCGACTCTAACAACAAGTCTAAAGCTGGTTCAGCTTTAGCCATCTCTCTAATCTCCACTAAAGCCTCTTCCAGTTTTAGCTTACGTCTATACAGTAGTTTAAACGCTCGGTTAATACTGACGATAGTCTCTGAATTAAACTCCCGACGACGCAAACCCTCTTTGTTGATTGTGCGGACTTCGCCTGGCTGACCGTACACCTTCATATAGGCTGGAATATCTTTGATTACATGCGACGCCATACCTGTGTAGGAGTGCGCACCTACTTTGCAGAACTGATGAATCAGCGAGTAGCCGCTTATGATAGCCCAGTCGTCAACAACGACATGGCCTGCGAGTGAGGCGTTGTTAATCAAGATAACATTGTTCCCAACAATGCAGTCATGACCTACATGCACGTAAGCCATTAACAAGTTCCCATCACCAATTTTAGTCAGTGACTTGTCTTGTACGGTACCACGGTGAATGGTTACGCCTTCTCGAATTACGTTGTTGTCCCCGACCTCTAAGCGAGTTGGTTCTCCGTCGTATTTTAAATCCGGCGTATCGTCACCAACCGTCGAAAACTGATATATATGGTTGCCATCACCTATGGTGGTCGGCCCCTTAATCACTACATGAGATTCAATCGTGCAATTCGCGCCAATTTTTACATCAGGCCCAATCAAGGTCCATGGACCGACTTTCGTGCCTTCACCAATCTGAGCGGATGGGTCGATTTGAGCAGCTGAACTAATCATTTGGCACCTCGGCCTATGCGGGCCGGTCAGCGCACAAAATAGTTGCCGACGCTGCCAATTCTCCAGCAACCGTCGCCTTACAATCAAATTTCCAAATGCCTCGCCTGGTCGACAAGACTTTCACTTCCAACTGCAAACAATCCCCTGGTACTACCATTCGCTTGAACCGTGCGTTATCACAACCAACCAAATAATAAATCGAGCCGTCGGTGGGTTTTTTATTGGCTGTTTTGAAGCCCAAAATTCCCGCTGCCTGGGCTAGAGCTTCAATGATAAGTACGCCCGGCATTATTGGCGATTCGGGGAAATGGCCGTTAAAGAACGGTTCATTTACGCTCACGTTCTTTATAGCAATAATTTCTTCGCCCACGGTAAGAGAGTCGACTCTGTCGACCAATAGAAATGGGTATCTGTGAGGCAAATACTCCCTGATTTCGTTTACATTCACAAATGTGTCCTTGCTAAAGTTCAGTTTGATTCCCAGCAACTTGGGATCGGGTGCTTACTGTCAGTTGCTTTTATTTACATGCTTTTCAAGCGCTACTACACGCTTGTGTAATTTATCCAGCTGCAAAAAGCGGACTGCATTCTTACGCCATACATCACTGCGGGATAAAGCGGTGCCTGAAGAATACACTCCGGGCTCAGAGATGGACTTGCTTACCAATGTCATGCCAGTTAAATGAACGCCATCACAGATGCTCAAATGGCCCGCGACACCAACGCCGCCGCCGAGAGTACAATTGGCGCCAATTTTCGCGCTTCCTGCTATGCCAACACAACCTGCAAGGGCGGTGTTTTTGCCTATTACGACGTTGTGTGCAATTTGAACCTGATTGTCGATAATCACGCCGTCTTCAATCACAGTGTCACTTATCGCGCCACGGTCAATGGTTGTGCTTGCCCCTACCGAAACATCATTACCTATTTTAACAGCACCCAATTGGACTATCTTCTGCCATCCGCTTGGGCTTGGCGCATAACCAAAACCGTCAGCGCCGATTACACAGTGACTGTGCAGATGAACCCGGTCGCCGATGCTCACCTGGTGATAGATGACCACTTGTGGGTCTAATCGGCAGTTAATACCTAGTACAACATTATTAGCTAGCGAGCACCCAGCACCCAGCGAGGACCCTGCGCCTACGACAACATTATTGCCCAGCACGCAATGCGGACCTATCGCCACATCGTCACCCAACTGAACATTGCTGCCTATTACGGCGGTTGGGTGAACACCTGCTTGTGACTCAGGGCGATCATCGAACAAAGACGACGCTTGGGCGTATGCAAGATAAGGGTTACTCACAACAATACTGGAGACTGTACCGGAACTCGGAAGATCGCCGACAAATTCAGCTTTTAACAATACCGCACCCGCTCGACAATGTGCCAAGTGCGTACGGTATTTAGAGTCCGATAAGAACGTTAACTGATTGGGCTCGGCAGAGCCCAATGGAGCAATACTTGTGACGATTTTTTCAGCACTACCGTGCAGCTCACCATTAACAGCTGTGCAAATATCGTGCAGCGTAATCGTCATTCTAAAAGCAGTTTACTTGCCTGCGCCGGCGTTCAGCTTGTCAGTAACTTTCGAGGTAATATTGAAAGTAGTACTGGCGTGCATCACGGCCTCAGCTCTCAGCAAAAGACCTATGCCTTCTTCCTGAAGTAGCTCTTCCACTATTTTTGAGACTCTTGGGCCAACTTCTACACCCAATTGCTGAACAACATCATTTTGTGAGGCCTGTAACTTCTTCAGGTTATGCTCGATGTCGGCGCGCAAGCTAGTCAATTTCTTCTGGGCATCAGCTTGTTGTGCTGCTGTCATAACCGCAGCTTCTTTGCTGACTTCTTCACGCATGCTAGTGAAGTCTTTACGCAGCTTGTCGTATTCCGCCTTAATAGCTACATACTCTTTCTCTTCACTGAGCTTCTGCAATCGCTGCTTGGCAAGCTCAGAATTAAGAATGGCGTCCTGCGGGCTAAAAACCGCGATTTTGCCTAATTGCGCCCACGCAGATGGCAGCACCATAAAGCTGCAGATAAGACTTAGCAGAGTTATGCGGATGAATTTATTCACGTGTTGTCTCCAGTAGTTCCAGGCCCACAAAGTTAAGCCTGGTTTATTTTTAGCCAACGATAGTGTGGCTAGTTCGGTTAATTAGAGTTATCGATAATATTTAAGTTTTTCAACAATTGTTAACAGCCACTATTAAAAGCTTCTACCCAACGAGAATTGAAATACTTCAGGCTCATCAATGTCAGTTTCATTGAGCGGTTTAGCTAGGCTGAAGGTCAGCGGGCCAAACCCTGAAATCCATGTCAGCCCAAAGCCGAAAGAATACCGCAATTCGTCGAGATCTACATCAAAACAGTTGACTTGCAACGCGCCACACTCAGTGTTAAACACATTGCCTACGTCAATGAAAAACGCTGAGCGCAGAGATCGCTGATCTTTCAGGAATGGCAGTGGAAACAGCAGCTCGGCGCTGGCTTCAATCTGCACGTTACCACCGAAGGGGTCAGGGTCATCACCGACAAAACCTGGACTAATGGACAATTGGTCTAGGAACTGCCCCGGGTTGGCCGGATCTTGTTCAAGCCGGTACGCAAAATCATCAAAGCTAGTCGCATTAGTAGTAGGATCTACTTGACCACGATCGTAGCGTATTGCCGGCGTACTGCGAGGGCCCAAAGTATTGTTCTTAAAACCTCTAACCGAGCCGAAGCCGCCAGAATAAAAGTTTTCAAAAAATGGCAGACCATCGCTTCCGCCGTAACTATTACCGTAAGCCAGTTCGGTTCGCAATCTTAAAGTCCAGCGGTTGGTAATTGGGAAGAACTTCTGGCCTGTGTACAGAAGTTTGTAGTACTCAAGGTCACTGCCCGGCACGGTAAATTCCAACGACAGGCTTTGTGATGAGCCACGTGTCGCTAATAGCCCTCTATTCAGTCTGGATTGTCGCCAGCTAACGGTGACCGGGAAATTAGTAAAGTTACGCCCGTTTGTATCTAGAAAGCCATCCAAGGGGGTTGCAAACGCACTATCTGGCAGCTCACTTAGTGGGGCTACCACTCCTGGCACGGCTGGGACGGCATTGCCATCATCATCCGTTGTAGCCGGAATCGGCTCTGTAACAAAATAGTTAAGAATTCGAGGGTCTAGCCGAGGGCTGCCCACAATTTCCTGCACAGCGAACTCACCAGTAGTAATTTTGGTGTTGTTTACTCCCAAGCTAAAACCAAGAGACTCTGTCTCACTAATAGGATAACCAAAGCTCATCGCACCACCAAAAGTATCGGTAGAAAACCTCGATATGTTTACTTCATCCAGATCGGTTTTGCGGAAGAAAAGATTAAACCCACGACTAACGCCATCTTCAGTGTAATAAGGGTCGGAGTAACTCAGGTTGTAGCTGGTTTGGAAGCGACTTTTGCTCACGCCAAAACCAACGCGCTTACCGGTACCCAAAAAGTTATTTTGCTGAAGATTGGCACTAACCAATAGCCCTGCGTCCTGCGCATAACCCAAGCTAGCCGATATGCTGCCCGACGTTTGCTCTTCCACATCGTACTCAACGTCAATCATGTCGTCAGTACCCGCTACTTCAGGGGTCTCTACCGTCACTTCCTTGAAGAACCCCAATCGTTCCAAGCGCAACCTGGACTGCTCAATTTTAGCCCTCGCTGCCGGCGCCGATTCCATTTGACGCATTTCGCGGCGCAGCACTTCATCAACTGTGCGAGTATTACCTCGAAAGTTAATGCGTCGCACGTAGGTTCTTTTACCCGGGTCAACAAAAAACTTGATGGCGACTTCGTTGGTTTCGTCATCAATTTCAGGTATGCCATTCACTTCTGCGAACGTGTAACCTTCATCGCCCAGCCGGTTGGTGATGAACTCTTCGGTTTTAGTGACTCGTATTTGTGAAAAGGTCTGCTCTGGACTAACAAATAAATAACGCTTCAGCTCACTTTCTTCGAGAACAATATCGCCGCCGAGGGTGACATCACTCACTTCGTACTTTTCGCCTTCATCGACATTGACGGTAATATAAACAGCGTCGCGGTCAGGAGTAATCGCTACCTGCGTGGAGTCAACCGCAAACCGAATATAACCTCTGTCCTTGTAATAGGACTCGATGGTTTCCAAATCACCAGACAATTTTTCCTTAGAATATTTGTCATTGCCAGAAATGAAAGACAGCCAACCTGTTGTGTTTAGCTCAAACAGGTCGATTATTTCTTCATCGTTATACGCTGAATTGCCCACAACATTAATATGCTTGATTTTAGCAACCGAGCCTTCATTCACATTAATATTTACTGCAACCCGGTTCCGCGGCTGCTCTATAACCTCGGTATCAATTTTTGCATCATATCGGCCTTGGCTGACGTACTGGCGTTGTAGCTCTAAGCCCATGCCATCGAGAGTGGAACGCTGAAAAACTCGCCCTACGGCCAAGCCTGCCCCTTTCAAGCCTTCAAGCAGAGCCTCAGTTTCTATCGCCTTATTACCTTCAATCTCAATTTCACTGATAGACGGCCGTTCGAATACCGTAACAACTAGAATATCTTCATCGCGAGAAAACTGGATATCGTCGAAATTTCCGGTTTTGAACAGGGTTCTTGCTGATGAAACCAGTTGCGGTTGAGTTGCCACATCACCAACGCTGATGGGCATCGCATTAAACACACTGCCAGCGGTTATACGCTGTAAGCCGTCTATACGGATGTCATTTACCTTAAACGGTTCGAACGAAAGCGCGTAAGGGCTTGAGCTCACTAGCAAAACGAAAATCAGTCGAATCATTATTTTTAAGTACAGCATTTTTATAGTCGCGCGATATCGTTAAACATAACCAGCACAAAGACGCTGATAAGAATAAATAGGCCAAATTGCTGGCCAATGATTTGTACTCGTTCGGAAACAGGGCTCCCCTTCAGGGCCTCTACCAAAAAGTACAGCAAATGCCCACCATCCAACATCGGAATGGGCAATAGATTCATAATACCAAGACTAATGCTCAGCAATGCAAGTAAGTTCAGCCACGGCAGCCAGCCCACTTTAGCAGAGTCGTTAGCGACTTGAGCAATGGTTATTGGGCCAGCCATATTCTTTGGTGACATTTCGCCGAACAACATTTTTTTCACGGCGTTAACTGAGAAAAGCGACAACTCCCATGTTCGCGACAAACCGGCCTGAAGCGCTTGCAGTGGTGTGTGTTTAAATTCCCTAATCATGTGCTCAGGCCACGGTGCTCGTTGTGCACCAATACCAATCCTTCCAACAGTATTGCCATTGTCTAGCACTTGCGCTGCAGGCGTTAAACTCGCCACTGAAGGTGTTGTACCGCGCAAGTAGGAAATTTCGATTTCAACGCCAGGTCGTTCACTAACGTAACGTACTAGTTCAGAAAAATCATTGAGCTCAACACCGTCAATGGCGGTGAGTGTGTCGCCTTTCTTGAGACCGGCTATGTCGGCCGGCCCGCCAGTCACAACTTGGCTCAAACTGAGCTGCATAGGCGGTACAAACAATGTAATCCCTAATGCGTTAACCGGATCAGGTTCCGCAGCTCCACGAAGCCACTCGTTTAACTGCAGCTCAGATTCATAAACTAAATCACTTGAGCTGTATCGACTGCCCACTGTCATGATGCCGGTTTCACCCAAACGCTTCAGCAACTGTAAATGCAAAGCTTGTCTAGTAAGCGTGCTATTGCCGTCTATTTCAACAATCTCCTGGCCTGCCTCCAGGCCAGCTTGCTCGGCCAGAGAACCAATCTCTACGGCAGCAATTACTGGAGCCACACCTCGCTCTCCAGGCAGATAAACGCCCCATAGCACAATAACAGCAAGCAATAGGTTTGCTAAGGGGCCAGCCGCAACCACAAAGGTTCTCGCCAATAGAGACTTACCGGTAAACTCTTCCTCTTCTAACTTTGCGACCGGCTGCTGTTCAGACTCCGCCAATTCATGCAGGTCGCAATCGCGCGCGTCCAGCATTTTTACATAGCCACCTAGAGGAATAGCAGCCACCACAAATTCAGTACCATGCTTGTCATGCCAGCGCAGCAAAGGTTTACCGAAACCAATAGAAAAACGTATAACCCTTATACCTGAACGTCGCGCAGCCCAGAAATGCCCATACTCATGGAAGGTGATCAACACACCAAAGGTGATGATAAATACAGGGATAGCCGTTAACATAATTGCATTAGCTTAATTTCATTTTTAACCACAACAGCAGTTTTGACTGCCGTGTTAGCAACAAAGTAGAGCAAGGGCAAAGGCAACAAACTGCTTATCATTCAACCCCCTCTACATGCTCGGATCGTTCCAGCCTTACTATGTTGGCGTTCGCCACCTCACGCGCTCTGGCATCATACGATTTGACCTCAGCAAGAGTAGTCAGTTCAATATCACTGGCCAAACTCATCGTGTGCTTAATTACTTTTGGTATCTCAGTAAAACGAATTCGTTCATTCAGGAAGGCATCAACCGCAATTTCATTAGCAGCATTCAAAACACAACTGTGCGAACCACCAGCTCGTGCAGCGTCCAGCGCTAATTCTAAGCAGGGAAATCGTTCAAAATCTGGCCGCGCAAAATTAAGCTGAGCTACTTCGAACAAATTAAGCGAACTAACACCAGACGATACTCGTTCCGGCCAAGCAAGGCCGTGGGCGATTGGGGTGCGCATGTCTGGGTTCCCCATTTGGGCTAAAACAGACCCATCATTATACTGGACTAGAGAGTGAATCACGCTTTCTGGATGAAGTACTATTTCCACATCATCCGGTGTGACAGAGAACAGCCACATTGCCTCTATGAACTCTAACCCTTTGTTCATCATGGTCGCAGAGTCAACGGAAATCTTGGCGCCCATGTCCCAATTCGGATGATTACAGGCTTGGGCAGGGCTTATCTGATCAAATTCAGACAGAGGCAATTGTCTAAACGGTCCGCCAGAACCAGTCAGCAATATGCGGGTAACGCCTGGTGCACGCTCGCCCGCCTTGTAGCCAGGAGGCATGCACTGGAAAATTGCGTTATGCTCACTGTCGATCGGCAGCAATTGAGCACCCGAGCGCTCGGCGGCACGCATAAAAAGGCGCCCAGACATAACAAGGCTTTCCTTGTTTGCAAGCAGCACTTTTTTGCCCGCCATTGCCGCAGCCAGTGAGGAGTCTAAACCCGCCGCGCCGACAATTGCGGCCATTACTACATCAACATTATCATCGGAAGCAATCGTATCTAATGCCGCGCTACCGGCCAATACTGTACTTTCTATAGACTCTTCGCGAAGCGCAGACTCAAGCTCTACAGCAGCCCCTTCATCACGCATTACCGTGTAACGTGGACGAAACTCTCGGCACTGCTTTAGCATGCACGTAACATTTGTATTCGCCGACAAGGCAAAGATGCTCCAGCGCTCCGGGTGCCGACGGATTACATCGAGCGTGCTCTCACCTATTGAGCCGGTTGAGCCGAGCACCGTTACAGTAAGTGTTTTCAAAGCGACCATCCGACACTCAGCAGGCACAGCGCAAAGACTGGCGCTGCAGCCGTCCAGCCATCAAGGCGGTCTAAAACACCACCATGCCCTGGCAAAATATTACTGCTGTCTTTTACGCCGCACTGCCGCTTAAGCATACTTTCAAGCAAATCTCCCACCACTGAGCTGAGAGCGACCAAGGCACTGATCATTAACCATTGCGTCATAGCCAAAGGAATTGAGAAAAAATAAGCCGTACCTGCCGCAAGCAGAATCGAGCAAAAAAGTCCTCCGAACAGGCCTGCCCAGGATTTGCCAGGGCTCACTCGCGGCACCATCTTTTTCTCACCGAGAGCTTTACCAAAGAAATAAGCACCAATATCCGCCGCCGCCACCAAAGCAACCAAATACAGTACAAGCCAAATGTAAGGTCCAGTGATCCTAAGCCAAATAAACGCTAGACAACTGGGCACCAAAACGAGAAGACCGATAAGCGCTCGCGCCCAAGAGCTTTGCCATAATGAAGCGCTTGCGGGGTAAGATTGAATCCAAAGCAGAGCAATAGCCCACCAGACTCCGGAAACTAAAAAAGTAGATTGAATAGCCTGTCGCGCTGGTGCTTCTAAAAGCTCTAGCGCCGTCAGGCTAGCTGCCAACACAAGTGCGACAAGAACCACATAAGCGAATCTGGCCGCCACGGTATTCCATCCGCATAGTCGACTCCACTCCCAACTAGCCAACAAAAAGACAGCGACAGCGAGTACCGCAAAGCCCGTTGGGGGCAGCAGCAAAACCGGGCCGCCGACGAATAAAATCAGTGCTATAGCTGTAATGATGCGTTGCTTAAGCATGCTGGACACTCATCAGCTAGCAACCTGTTCTGATGTTTTGCCGAATCGCCGCTGGCGGCCTGAGAAATCAATTAGCGCGGCTTCAAAATCTTGTTTGGAAAAATCCGGCCAAAACTGCTCGGTGAAGTACAACTCGGAATAAGCAAACTGCCACAGCAGGAAATTACTAATACGGTGGTCACCCCCGGTTCTAATGCAAAGATCAGGCGCTGGCAAATCGCTCAAGCAAAGATAATTCGTCATTTGCTCTTCATCAATCGACTCCAGCTCAAGCTCGCCAATCTTAACTTTGTGCGCCAGTTGACGAGCAGCTTGAGCAATATCCCATCGACCACCGTAGTCAGCCGCTATCACCAAGGTTCGCGCCGTGTTATGAGCTGTCGCTGTTTCAGCATGCTCGATCAGCGTAAGCAACTCATCACTGAAGCGCTCTCTAGAACCAATGACTCTCAGCCTTACGCCTTTCTCATTGATTTCCTGAACTTCATTCTTGAGGTAGGACTTGAACAACCGCATTAAGGCGTCTACTTCTTTAGGTGGACGCTGCCAATTCTCGCTGCTAAACGCGAAAAGTGTTAAGACTTCTACGCCGTGCTCTTCGCACGCTCGCAACACTGTTCGAATTTGTTCAACACCGGCCTTATGCCCAGCGGCACCTTTCAGGCTGCGTATTTTTGCCCACCTATTATTACCGTCCATTATGATTGCCACATGGCGTGGAATGGCACCGATAACAGCGTCTTGGCGGGAGTTCATAACGGCGTCAGGCGAAACTTATATTTCGGAAAGATCAGTTTCTTTAGATTGCAGTGCGGCCTCTACCGCCGCAACCTTGGCGTCTGTAAGCTTCTGCATTCGCTCTCCAGCCCTGCGCTCCTCGTCTTCACTTATATCTTTGTCTTTCAGCAATTCCTTAAAATCACTCATCGCGTCTCGGCGAATATTGCGAATGGATACACGTGATGATTCTGCTTCACCTCGAGCCTGCTTAATATAGCCTTTACGAGTTTCTTCTGTGAGCGGTGGCATAGGAATTCTGATAACCACGCCGGCCGTAGATGGATTCAAACCGAGATCCGACTTTAATATAGCTTTCTCAATATCACCAACCATCGATTTTTCCCAAGGCACAATACTGAGAGTACGTGCGTCCTCGATGTTTACATTAGCGACTTGACTGAGCGGGGTATTGTTCCCGTAGTAGTCCACAGTTAGACCTTCTAGCAAGCTCGGGTGGGCCCGTCCAGTCCGTATGCGGTTGAATGCGTGTTGCAAAGCATCCAGTGTTTTACCCATTCTCTGTTCGGCGTCTTCAAGAATGTCATCAATCACAGCTATCTCCTGAAATAGTTTGCTTGATTCGCCTTAGGCGTGAATCAATGTGCCTTCGTCAGCACCTTGAACAATACGCAAAAGTGCGCCTGGTTCGTCCATTTTAAACACTCTCACTGGCATATTGTGATCTCGGCACAAACAAATCGCCGTAAGATCCATTACGCCCAGCTTCTTTTGCAGCGCCTCGTCGAAGCTTAAACGCTCGTATCGAGTGGCCGTACTATCCTTCACTGGGTCAGCCGAATACACACCATCAACCTTAGTTGCTTTCATTACCAATTCAGCTTCTATTTCTATGCCTCGCAGGCAAGCGGCAGAGTCAGTGGTAAAGAAAGGGTTGCCAGTACCGGCTGAGAATATAACAACGTTACCCATTTCCAGAAATCGAATAGCGTGTCTGCGATCGTAGTGATCAACAACACCACTCATAGGTATCGCCGACATAATGCGGCTGGCAATATGGGCACGTTCAAGCGCGTCCCGCATCGCCAAGCCGTTCATCACGGTGGCCAACATACCCATGTGATCGCCGGTAACGCGATCAAGGCCCGCTTCACTCAAAGCAGCACCGCGGAAAAGATTACCACCGCCAATCACTAAGCCAACCTGAACACCAGCATCCACTAGCTGACCAACTTCCAGGGCCATGCGGTCAAGAACTTTAGGGTCTATCCCAAAGCTCTCATCCCCCATTAGCGCCTCTCCGCTTAACTTCAACAAAACACGCTTAAGACGTCCGTTCTTGCTGGAAGTGTGTTCACTGGCTGCCATTATTTTTCCTATGTGTTAACCATTGGGTGACGCTTGCTTAGAATTAAAAGCCAGAACCTAATGTGGGAACCGAAAGCGACACTCTTACTGCTTCAGTTGCTCTGCAACCTCAGTCGCAAAATCCACTTCATGCTTCTCAATGCCTTCACCAACCTCGAAACGATTGAAAGACACTATTGATGCACCGGCCTTCTTTACGAGGTCGCCAACTTTAACATCCGGGTCTTTCACAAATGCTTGTTCGGTTAAGCTAACTTCGGCCAAGAACTTTCGAACACGGCCTTCGACCATTTTCTCTATAATCTCGGCAGGTTTGCCACTGTCTTGCGCTTGAGCAGCAAAGATTTCACGTTCTTTTGCAATCACCTCAGCATCAACATCTGCAGGCGACACGAACTGGCTGTTCATAGCGGCAACATGCATCGCCACATCTTTCGCCAAATCCACATCGCCACCTTGCAATGCCACTAGCACACCTATGCGCTTATTACCGTGGACATAACTGCCCACGACGCCGTCGCTGGCTTCAGCACGCTGAATACGACGTACAGAAATATTCTCGCCGATCTTTTGAACCAAAGCCTCTCGCTTGGTTTCCAGACCCGCGTCCATTAGCTCTTCAGCAGTAGAGGCATTACCCTCTGCCGCTGCTCCGACGATTTCGCCGACAAACGCAAGAAAATTATCATCTCGCGCAACGAAATCAGTCTCGCTATTTACTTCAAGCATCACAGCTTTTTTATTGTCAGCGCTTGCCTGTATAGCAACAACGCCGTCGGCCGCCGTACGGCCAGCTTTCTTCGCCGCTTTCATACCACTGCTTTTACGCATATTTTCGATTGCAGCTTCTATGTCGCCGTCGGCTTCAGTCAACGCTTTTTTGCAATCCATCATCGGCAAGCCTGTTCGCTCGCGTAGTTCCTTAACCATTGTTGCAGTTACTGCACCCATGACTTGTCTCCAAACTCTTTGCCAAATCCTCTATCGGGACCCGACTAAATATAGAAATGGGGGCAAAGCCCCCAATGACGTAATACCGCTAAGTGATGCGCCTTACTGAGTAAACAGCAAGGCTACAGCTGCGGCTTACTCCGCAGCACCGGCTTCAGGAGCGGGGCTTTCCACATCAGCTTCAGCTTCAGCTTCAGCTTCCACTTCTACGAATTCGTCTTTGGCAGTAGCACCACTCGCTTCTGCCTTGCCTTCAGCAACGGCGTCAGCCATCGCGCTAACGAACAACTTAACCGAACGGATAGCGTCGTCATTGCCTGGAATGACGTAGTCAACACCATCAGGGTTACTGTTGCTGTCAACGACGCCTATAACTGGAATACCAAGCTTGTTCGCTTCAGTAATAGCGATGCGCTCGTAATCAACGTCAATTACGAACAAAGCATCAGGCAGGCCGCCCATATCTTTAATACCACCAATGCTGCGCTCGAGCTTATCTTTCGCGCGAGTCCGCATCAGGGCTTCTTTTTTTGTCAATTTTTCGAAGGTGCCATCCTTCTCTTCCGCTTCTAGCTCTCTATAACGCTTAATAGACGCGCGAATAGTCTTATAGTTGGTCAGCATTCCGCCAAGCCAACGATGGCTAACGTATGGCATGCCAACACGCTCTGCTTGCTCTTTTATGACCTTGCTCGCCGCACGCTTGGTACCAACAAACAACACTTTGTTGTTGTTCAGAGCAAGCTGCTTTACGTGCTCTAGAGCCGCGTTTGCAGCTGGAACCGTGTGTTCCAGGTTAATAATGTGGATTTTGTTTCGGGCGCCAAAGAGGTATTGCTCCATCTTAGGGTTCCAATAGCGGGTCTGGTGGCCAAAATGCACGCCAGCCGCCAACATCTCACGCATGGTGATGTTTGACATAGTTTTTACCTTGTGTCGGGTTAGTCCTCCACATATCCCATCGTCCCACCAAAACCGTCTTTGCTAGCCCAGTATCAGCACCCAGAACCATGTGTCGATATGTGTGTGATTTTGTTAACGCATTACTGCGTCGGTTATCAGCTTTATAAGCCGGCGCGCTTTATACCACAACGAAAAGGCAACATAAAGCACGGGCTACTCTTAAGCGGCAATTATCCTCATTTGCAGTTATAATCACCGGTTTGACCTAAGCTGATTAATACAAAAGCGGCTGTCGCTGCTGGTTTGGTGCTACATTCGCACAACGCTAGGTTTAGACCCCGTGATCGTAAATACCCCTGCTGCCGCGGCTCAGGACCCGATCACTATCAGATCCAACGAGAGGCCATTTGGTGGTAAATAAATGAGTGTCAATATTAAAAGCGCTAGCGAAATAGAAAAAATGCGGGTCGCTGGCCGAATGGCTGCCGAAGTACTGGAAATGATTGGCGACGCAGTAGTGCCAGGCGTTACCACCGGCGAACTTGACCGTATTTGTCACGATTACATCGTTGACACACAAGATGCGATACCCGCCTGCCTTAACTACAAGGGCTTTCCGAAATCTATTTGCACATCAATAAATCAGGTTGTATGTCATGGAATTCCTAGCGAAAACAAGAGCTTAAAGTCAGGAGACATCATAAACATCGACGTTACCGTGATTAAGGATGGCTTTCATGGAGACACCAGTAAGATGTACATGGTTGGTAAGGTTGCTCCTCACGCTAGCCGTTTAATTCAGATTACCCAGGAAAGCCTCTACAAAGCGATCGATATTGTTCGACCTGGCACTCGCTTGGGCGACATTGGCCACATCATTCAAAACTATGCAGAGAGCAATTATTACTCAGTGGTTCGCGAATACTGCGGGCACGGTATTGGCACTGTGTTTCACGAAGAACCACAGGTCCTCCATTATGGCCGTGCAGGGAGCGGACTGGAACTGAAAGAAGGCATGACGTTCACTATTGAGCCGATGCTTAATGCGGGTAAGCGCCACACCAAGTTGTCGAAGAAAGACGGCTGGACCGTAGAAACAAGAGACGGTCGATTGTCAGCCCAATGGGAGCACACCATCGCTGTAACAGCAAGCGGCTGCGAGGTGCTCACTGCTCGAACAGAGGAATCTTTCAGCTGAGGCTCATACGGCTAACTGGCTATGCTAGCGGGGCGTACCCAATCCACATGCTAATCCGTAAGCCACTCGCAATTACTAAAGGCTATTAGCAGTAATCAGAGCGCACACGTCATTACTAAACATCATAAGGAATCAATAGAGGCGCCCTTGAAGGACGATATTAGCCAGGCACTTGAACAGTGCTTGCAATTGGCTGAACACCGTGACATCAAAAAGTATAAAGAGTCCATCGCCGCTCACCGTGCAGCCTGCGATGCCGTTTTTTGTAACAATGGTGACGTTAGGAGTTTGATTAGCGCCCGATCTGAAATGATCGACCGCGTTCTACAAAGCGCCTGGAATCAATTCATAACCGCAGATCAAGACTATGCTTGTCTTGTTGCGGTTGGTGGTTATGGCCGCGGCGAGCTGCACCCTCACTCCGATATAGACCTGCTAGTGTTGTTACGCCGCGTCAATGATGTTGATGAACAACATGACCTTGCAGGCTTTATTACCTTCCTTTGGGATATTGGGCTAAACGTTGGCCATAGCGTTCGTTCAATCCAACAATGCAGAGCCTTAGCGAAAGCCGACATCACCATCGTCACCAATTTGATGGAGTCGCGCGTTGTGTGTGGCGCAGAGAAAGTCTTCGACACTATGCGTAAGCGCGTCGGACCCGAAAAAATATGGCCAGACCAGGCGTTCTTCAGAGCTAAATGGGACGAACAAAGAGAGCGTCACGAACGTTTTACCAACGAAGAGTACAACCTCGAACCCAATATTAAAAACTCGCCTGGCGGGCTTCGAGATATACAGACAATAGGCTGGATTACCAAACGTCATTTTGCCGCCGACAATATCAGTATGTTAGTGCCTCGCGGAGTATTAACGGAAAGAGAGTTTAAGCAGTTGCGCGATGGCCAAACATTTTTGTGGAGAGTACGCTATGGGCTGCACATGCTCAGCAATCGGCCCGAAGATAGATTGTTGTTCGATCATCAACGCGAACTGGCAAAAATTTTTGGCCTCGAAGACAGCGAACATATTCTAGCCGTAGAAACTCTAATGAAAGAGTACTACCGCTGGGCGATGAAACTCCACACGCTGAACAATATGCTGATCCAGCTCTTCGACCACGCCATTATTCGTGCCTGCGAAGCAGAAACCATCATGGAGATTAATCCAAGGTTTCGGCTGCGTAATGGTTACATTGAGGCATGCAATTCAAGAGTATTTGAAAAAACTCCGTCGGCCATGATGGAAATATTCCAGATACTGGCTCGCCGTGAATCCATCGCTGGCGTGCACGCCAATACGCAACGCCTTATTTTTCAGAATCTACACATAATTGACGATGATTTTCGCGCAGATCCGAAGATCCAAAAACGTTTTATCGAGTTATTACGCTCCAAGAACAAACTAGCCCGGCAACTGAGACGTATGAATCGCTACGGCGTACTAGGTCGATACATTCCTGCCTTTGGTAAAATTATTGGGCAGATGCAGCATGACCTGTTTCATATTTATACCGTTGACGCGCACACGATGGAGCTCATTCGTTTTCTTCGTCGTTTTTGGTATGAAGAAGAATCCAAAACCTTTCCAGTTGCAGCGCAAATTGTCAAACAACTACCCAAGGTAGAGCTGCTCTATATTGCCGCTTTGTTTCACGACATAGCCAAGGGCCGTGGCGGCGATCACTCAGCATTAGGGGCAATAGACGCCGAAGAATTTTGCAATCTATTCAGTTTTCCCGCAGAAGATACGCAACTGGTCAGTTGGCTGGTGAAAAACCACCTACTAATGTCGGCCGTTGCACAGCGGCAAGACCTGCAAGACCCTGAAGTCATTCACAAATTCGCATCAGAGGTGCAGACTCAGGAACATCTTGATTATTTGTACGCTTTAACAGCTGCCGACATAAATGCCACAAACCCTACTCTTTGGAATTCATGGCGGGCTTCACTCATGCGCCAATTGTATTACGAAACGAAAAGAACATTGCGACGCGGGCTTGATCATCCAACTGAGCGACAAAACGTTATTGCCAATACTCAAGAAGCCGCGCTAGCAAAGCTCGCAACAAAAGGTATTAGTCGAACTCAGGCAGAGCAAATTTGGGGACAAGACAACGATGAATATTTTCTTCGTGAAACGGCCAACGACATAGTTTGGGAAATTGAGTCGATCGTCAAACAGGGCGAGACGCAACAACCTATTGTTGCCATTAAAGACAGCCGGCAAAATGATTCAGATGGCGCGACGCAAATTTTCATCTATACGCCCAATGAGGATCTGATTTTTACCGTTATCTGTGCCGCCTTGGAACAACTTGACCTTAACATTCAAGATGCGCGAATTTTCACTTCCAGCAATAATTACACACTGGATACTTTCGTCGTGCTTGACGAATTCGGCTCAGCTATCGGCGACGACCCTGATCGAACAGCTAACGTTCAACAGACCCTTATTTCCATCTTGCAAGACACCAGTCAATACCCAGAAGCAGCAAAACGTCGAACACCAAGACAATTTAAGTTATTCGCCATTGCAACGGAAGTGACTATCGGCATGAGCGATGATCATAGCCAGACAGTTATAGAAGTTACCACCGCCGATCGCCCCGGTCTCCTGGCCTTGTTGGGCCGTATTTTTTCGTCCTTCGACCTAAATTTAATGAATGCAAAGATTACAACCCTCGGCGAAAAAGTGGAAGACGTTTTCTACCTAACGGACGATAGTGGAGGAGCAATAACAGACCCTACTCTTTGGCATGAAATTCGTGCAGCTATTACTTCTCAACTGGACGAAGCTGTACAAAGCAGTAGCCACTGAGTCTAATGAAACCACAATTGAATCAATTACAGGCGTACCCTTTTCAGCGTCTTGCTGCATTGAAGAAAGCGACCGCACCACCCGCCGATAAAACCGCGATCGCCCTATCAATCGGCGAGCCCAAACACCCGCCACCGGCGTTTGTACTTGAATCTCTTAGGCAAAACGAAGATAAGTACGGTCGCTACCCCAGCACCAAAGGCACAGACTCTCTGCGTGAGACTATCTCCGCGTGGCTGAAGATTCGATTTTCGCTTCCATCAAGTAGTATTTGCGCTGACACTCAGGTGTTACCGGTTTCAGGCACCAGAGAAGCGTTGTTTTCTATAGCCCAATGCCTGGTCGACCCGTCGACAGCACCACTGGTGATGATGCCCAACCCGTTCTACCAAATATACGAAGGGGCGGCATTGCTCGCAGGCGCCCAAATTCGATACATGAACGCAACGGAAGAAAACGGTTACTTGCCTTCGTTGGATTCCGTCAGCGAGGAAGAATGGCAGCGCTGCCAGCTCATTTATATTTGTTCACCGGGTAATCCATCGGGTGCCGTTTGCGACATGGCCTACCTAAAGCAGTTAATTGAGCTGGCGCATCGCCACGATTTTGTTGTGGTTTCTGACGAATGTTACTCTGAAATATACCGTGACCAACCACCAACTGGCCTGCTCGAAGCTTGTGAGCTGACCGGCAATAGCGATTACACCCGCTGCCTGGTGATGAATAGCTTATCGAAACGCTCGAATCTTGCGGGTTTGCGCTCCGGGTTTGTGGCTGGAGATGCAAAGATACTGGAACGCTATTTACTCTACAGAACCTACCACGGCTGCACGCAATCAATACCCACCCAAATTGCAAGCGAAGCAGCCTGGGGTGACGAACGTCATGTAGTTGCCAACCGCACAGCTTACAACAACAAATTTACCGAGAGTCAGAAGGTTCTCGACCGGGTTTGGCCCCAGCAGGTTCCCCAGGGCGGGTTCTTCTATTGGGCCCATACTCCCATTCCCGGCGAACAGTTTGCCCTACAGCTTTACGCCGAAGAAAACATAAGCGTGCTGCCAGGCAGTTACCTCTCTCGTGAATGTGACTCTCGCAACCCGGGCGAGTATCGGATAAGAATGGCTTTGGTAGCGCCGCAAGCCGAATGTCTTGCCGCCATGCAGCGAATAGCTAACTTCGTCGCCCGATTACAGTAGAAACGCCTTGTAAACCTATGCATTCAGGCTGCGATCTTTGTCCCAGTTTGCTATGCTGCGCGACCTGGATTTTTCTGTGCAAAATTATGCTCACTTTGTTTGGAATAAAAAACTGCGACAGCGTTAAAAAAGCTCGAAAATGGCTCGAAGCGCAATCGATCGACTACGTATTTCATGACTTTCGCTCAGACGGGCTGGAAAGCGCGGTCGTTGAAACTTGGCTGGACCACATTGATTGGAACCTTGTTCTGAATCGACGCAGCACCACATGGAAACAGCTCAGTGACGAACAACGCGAGGGGGTCACGCGAGAAAATGTGACGGCCTTGCTGGTCGAGTTTCCAACATTAGTTAAGCGTCCAGTGGCTGTACACAAAAAGGGTATTTTGGTCGGCTTTAAACAGGCCGACTATGAATTACTAAGCAAGAGCTAACACTGCAACCTGCAATTCTTAAACCGCTATTCTCTAACCACTATTTTCTTTCAAGAAAAAGCACAGGAGACACACAATGAGTTATTTTTGCCTCGCAATCGGCATCGGCACAACGAACCGCAATGGTGACATACTGGAGGTATTCTTCCCCTCGCCTGCCTACCAACCAGCAGAGACCACAGTCACGGCAGTTCGAAAAGCTCTGGCGCTAGAACCGGGGAACCATACGGTTACTCTCGATAAAAACTCACTACACGTCTTGAGTGAAACACTTAGGGGCGATTGGGACGATGGGGCCCGTTTTGCTGACACACTGCACGCAGTGATCCAGGAGAAAGACACTAGCAGAAAAGTAAGTGTTCTCTGTTTGCTGGAAACTGACGTTGCTCCTTCAACCGTAGCCGAGGCCTACCTCAAGCTACACTTATTATCTCTGCGCCACTGCAAGCCGCATGGTGTTGATCTCAGCGGTATTTTCGCCCTGCTGCCAAATAACGCCTGGACCAGCGAAGGGGCTATCGATTTGGAAGAATTAGAACAACGCCAGTTGCAGGCACGCTGTGAAGGTAGAAGCCTTAGCGTCAACTCAGTTGATAAGTTTCCTAAGATGACCGACTACGTCGTTCCTAGTGGCGTTCGTATAGCCCATACGGCACGAGTTAGGTTGGGCGCACATTTGGGCGAAGGAACTACCGTAATGCATGAGGGCTTCGTCAACTTCAACGCAGGAACCGAAGGCCCCGGCATGATAGAGGGCCGAATCTCGGCTGGTGTATTTGTTGGTAAGGGCAGCGACCTCGGTGGTGGTTGCTCGACAATGGGCACACTCTCGGGTGGTAACGCCGTGGTTATTTCTGTCGGCGAAGAATGCTTGATTGGCGCAAACGCAGGGCTGGGCATTCCATTAGGCGACCGCTGCACCATTGAAGCGGGTCTGTATGTAACAGGTGGTACCCTTGTCACACTACTCGATGACACCGGCGCAAGCGTAAAAACCTGCAAGGCGAGAGAGCTGGCAGGCAAAGCAGATTTGTTATTCAGACGTAATTCAATGTCAGGATCAGTTGAATGTAAAACTAATCGGTCAGCGATTGCCTTGAATGAAGAGCTTCACGCCAACAACTAGGTAACAACATGAGTGTACTGGAACTTAGTAAGCAGCTCATTGAGCGAGAGTCTGTAACACCCACCGATGCTGGCTGTCAGGCGTTTATGGCAGAGCGACTTAGCGCGATGGGGTTCGCTTGCGAATCCATGCGTTTTGGTGAAGTGGACAACCTCTGGGCCGTGCGAGGCACGAAGGGGCCCTTGTTTGCCTTTGCCGGCCACACAGACGTTGTGCCAACTGGTGATGTCAACGACTGGAACAGTCCGCCATTTGAGCCTGAGGTTCGAGAAGGGTTCTTGTATGGCCGCGGCTCTGCCGACATGAAATGCAGCTTAGCCGCTATGTTGCTCGCAACCGAAGCGTTCGTTAACACAGGAAAAGCCGATTCAATCCGCTTAGCCTACCTTCTTACCAGTGACGAAGAAGGTCCGGCAGTTGATGGCACCGTGAAAGTAATGCAGGCCCTGCATAAACGCGGCGAACACATCGACTATTGCGTCGTTGGCGAACCCTCCAGCAGCGAACACGTTGGCGATGTTGTAAAGAATGGCCGGCGCGGCTCTATGAGTGGTCGATTGACTGTCCATGGAGTGCAAGGGCATATCGCCTATCCTCACATGGCCACAAACCCAATACCCCAAGCAATGCCAGCGCTCACTGCACTTTGTGATGAAGTGTGGGATGAAGGAAGCGAGTTTTTCCAGCCTAGCAGCTTTCAGATTTCAAACATTAACGCAGGCACAGGTGCTGGCAACGTAACTCCCGGAAACCTGATTTGTGACTTTAATTTTCGATTTTCTCCCGCCTTGGATACGCCCACCATCCAAGCTAGAGTGAAAGCCATTCTAGACAGCTATGCTTTTAACTATACGCTTGACTGGACAGTCTTTGGGCAGCCATTTATAACTGGCGACGGCAAACTGTTGGATGCCGCCCAGAAAGCGATACAACAAATCACTGGAATAAACCCTGAAATTTCCACAGGAGGCGGCACGTCAGATGGTCGATTTATCGCCCCCTATGGCACTCAACTTATCGAGCTAGGGCCGGTAAACGACACTATTCATAAAGTGAATGAATGCGTGAAAGTAAGCGATCTGGAAAAGTTAGTTGATATCTACGCCGCACTACTCGCACATATTTCTGGCTGAACGCTCGAACAAGTTTCGCTAAGATCAGAGCCCATTGCAATGGGCTCTGATTTTTTCATCCCCAAGCTCGCCAAGGTCTTAGTTATTTTTAAAAGGTCTAGCGCTTCAGGCCCAACATGTACTCAGCAACCGCCATGCGCGTTTCTTCATCCAAGTAATTTTGAGGCGGCATTTCTGGGTAGTCTTCACGTTTCTTAATCGGGTTAGCAATGTATGCAGCAAGCCCTTTAGGGTTATCCATATACAGCGCTTGAATGATCTGTGTTGGCGGTCCAATCAGACGACCAGTGTAAGAGTGGCAACCCGAGCAAACACCTAAATAAGCAATCTCACCGCGCTCGCCCGGCGCAATTACACGAGCAGGTACGGGCGGTAGAAGATAGGTTTCGCTGCCCTTAGTATTGGTGAATTCACATTCTTTAAAATCATCAACACCCAGCGTTACATAGCGATGCCGGTTGATGATGCAGGCGTCTTTAGTTGGCCCCACGACAACGATGTCTGGATCGCCAGACTTCAAGCCAGCAAGCATCAAACCTTTAACTGAGTCGATAGTGTCGTAGCCATTGTTTAGCATGACGTTATCGAGAATCTGCAGGCTATCTGAATTAGGGTCGGTTTCGGGATCGATAGTGACGTTTGTAAGCTGCGAAGCAGTATGGTGATCAATCGACAAAATTCCGTAGGACTTATTGTCAGAAATGACATTACCCTCAATGACCACATCATCCGCCGCCATTACCATAATGCCAGTGCCCGCTGGAATGCCGCCAACCGTAGAGCCTGGCGCCCCAAAATTTTTGGTGTTGTTACCCACAATAAAGTTGTGCCGAATGATGACATCGTAGGTTGTCTTAATCGGCAGCCCCGGAGAAATAAAGGCTAAGATTCCACCTGTATTATTGTGCACGTAGTTGTGCTCAACAATAGTATGACGACTATTTTCCACCTCAATGCCGGCGACGCTATCGAAAACATCATTATATGCAACGTGAACGTTATCACTCATGCCGACATAAATTGCAGCATCTTCAATGCCCGAAATAACATTGTGCTCAATGACGCCATTTTTTCCTAACTGTGGAAATATGCCGTACACACCCGTATCAATAATCAGGTTATTTCGAATTTCAAAGTTGTTGCCGGCCTGCCCCATTATGGCATTGCCCTTATATTTTGTGATCGTTAGGTTCTCTACTACAATATTATTGCCTGAATAGAGAATGGCATCATTTAAAGTACCCCCGCCGTCTAGAACAGCGCGCGCTCCTTTATCGATTACACCGAGCAAGCGTATTTTGTCTTTATCGATGTATACCGTCTCAGAGTAACGACCTGGCATAATTCTAATGGTTGTGCCAGGCTCTGCATTTTTCACTGCCTCTTGGATCAGTTCGCCAGGCTCAACCACAACAACAGGGCTACCTTCCCAGGACCCTGCAACCGCTTTGACATTATCCATCTGTTCTGCCGAGCCTTCTACCAAGGCGTCGGGCTCATCTGCATCGGCTTTGAAACCACCAGTATAGCTGGCTCCGCCAGTGCTCGACGTCAGTGTGGCTACGCTATTGCTGTTCTGACCAGCAACAAACAAACCTGAAGCAAACGCTATAACCGCTATTAGGACGGCTGCAGTAATGCCTTTGATCATGATTTTTCTCCTTGAGGATTATTGTTTTCGCGCGAATTAATCGCGTTGCTCGGGGGGTGATCTAGTTGGGATGAAAAGGTCGATGGCAACCCCGAGGGGAGATGAGCCGGTACAGAAGGCATAAATGACTCATCGGTCAAAGTATGCAAGAAATCAACCACACGATCCATTTCATCACTACTTAAGTTTGGTTCCCATATATGCCAGTGCAATTCCAGTTTCAGCTCTGCGGGTACAGCATGCCCTCGGCCACCACTATAAAAAGCTACGGTTTCGCGTAAGGTTTTGAACTTACCGGAATGCATATAAGGTGCTGTTCTGGCTACATTACGTAAGCTGGGTACTTTAAACCCGCCTTTTAGCCGAGCGGTATCGAAAGTTCTTTCCGCACCTATGTCAAACGGCAAACCTTCAGATTCAGGCGCACCAATAACGGCAATTTGTTGATTGGTGAACAAAGGCGGCGTATGGCATTCAGCGCAGCGAGCAACAAAAGATCGGAAAACATTTAGGCCCTCCAATTCCTTCTTGTTCAAAGCGTCGCTATAACCATGGGCGTACTGATCGTACCGGCTATTGAGTGAGATCAGTGAACTTTGAAAAGCAGCTAGTGCGGTGTAAACCTGAGACAAAGTAATCCCAACAGGGCTTATTCTGCTCTCATTATCGTTCGCTGAGTCCGCTACCGACATTTGAGAAAATGCATCAGTGAACAATTCGCGGTAGATCTCATTATTATTCAAATCCTGTAGCAACTGCTTGGGGCTGTTGCCCATTTCTTCTTTAGCGTAGAGCGGCCCTAGCATTTGCTGCTCCAGCGTGCCTGCACGCGCGTCCCAAAACAGGCGTTTTTGAAACGCAACATTCCACAAGCTTGGCGCTGAACGTTCGACCCTGTGTCCGCCAATACCAACTGACCGCCCAAGACCATCTGCGAAGCCCTTATCGGGCTGATGACAATTTGCACAAGACAGGGAGTTATCACCAGAGAGCAATGGGTCAAAGAACAAGTAACGTCCTAGATCTATTTGTTGCGGGCTAAACCCATCTCTAGGCAACGGTAATGCCGTTTTAGTTCCCCCCACTCCACTGTCCTGCAGGGAATCGTAAAACTGGTACATGTTTCTTTGCAGGCAGCGATTCTGTTCGTCTAACTGAAAGCCTGGCGGACAAATATCTCGCAACTGGATTTTGTCTGAACCCGCCAACGGGCCCTGTATAATGGGACAAAAGATTAACAGATAAATCAGCAGCAAGTGTTTCATGGTGAGCCTCGCTAAACGCTAGCGCTTGGTAATTGCCACGCCAGTAATAAACCCAATCACGTCATCAAGGTCCTTTTCATTTGCCAATGTGTTGGCCATCATCGCCATCTGCTTACCATAGCGGTCCTTTGGGTGAGCACCACGTACTCCTTGCTGAAAGTTTTGCATTTGGCGTTTAAGGTAGGCGGCGTCCAACTGCGCCAATTGAGGCGCGTTCAGCGCTTCATTACCTTCTGCTTTAGCGCCATGACATGCGCCACAGTAGCCATTGTATTGGTTTGCGCCATTGCGTAGGTCTAGGGCAAGCGATTCAGTCCCCTGTGCCAGAGGTTTTTTTATCGAAAGACTTGCCAAATGGGATGCCACATTGCTTATGGCCTCTTCATCGCCCAGTGTCGTAACCATTGCCAACATTTGTTGGCCATATACATCACGCGGATCACTGCCCCGGATTCCTTGCTTAAAGTGTTGCAGCTGCCTGACCAAATAGGCCTCGCTCTGCCCCGCCAAAGCGGGACCATTGAGCGCTGCATTGCCTTGCCCTGCAGCTCCGTGACAACTCGCACAAGCTCCGTAGGCGACTTCACCAGCTGAGGACTGCTTACTGGTTGAGGACTCTTTACTGGCTGAGAGCTCTTTACTGGCTGAGGGCTCTTTACTGGCTGAGGACTCTTTACTGGCTGAGGGCTCTTGACTGGCTGAGGGCTCTGCCACCGCGAAGGTTGCCATTGAGAGCATTATCGCTAGACCGCATACAATGGATGATTTCATTCTAAAGACCCGCATCAATGAATTCCTTTCGTTTACCTACTCCAGCCAGTATTGCCGCCATATGACTGTTCGTCTCCCTGATTTTGAAATTCACTCATGTTTATCTATGATACCGTGCCCTATATGACTGTATTGCGCGCTTGTGACTGAAACCTTATTACTGTTCGCCGCTGGTGCTGGAGCGTCACAAGCCGTTTTACTCGGCTTTATGCTGCTCCGACATCCAGTCGGTTCAATTCAATCGCGCCTCTTATTGGCCTTAATCATCGGCGCTCTTGCCTACTTTCTTTCAGTATCTTTTAAGTCTTCGGCCTTACTCTATCTTCAAAGCCTTATTCCAGGCTTGCTGTGGTTGTTCTCTGCCAGTGTTTTTGACGATGCACACCGCTTAAAACGATGGCAAGTGCTACTCGTTGCCTGCCTCGCAGCGCTGCCGTTTCTCGACTCGTATTCCAGCGAAAACGCAGGCCTCTATCACCTGTTGCTCACGCAGTTTCCACAATTAATGGAATTTGTGTTTCTGCTATTAGCTTTGACCATTATTGGTCGTTCTTGGCGGGCCGACCTGGTACAAACAAGACGTCGCGCACGTGCCGGTTTTTGCGGGTTTCTGGCCATCTATGTATCTGTATTGATATTTACGAGAGAAATACTGGCGCCTTCAACCGCCTGGTTCCCCGCTATTCAGTACTCAGTGAGCGCGTGCGTTTTACTGCTGGTTAATGTCTCTTTGCTGCAGCTAGGTAGTCATATATGGCGAGATCTACTTGAGCGACCTAAGCGCAAAATGGCCGCTTTATCAAAGCTTCCGATCAACACGGATACGGATACAGATCGCGACGGCGGTAAGCAGACATCAATTCTTGATGGCGTTGCAATAGCGACAGATTCGCAGAACGAAGCAGATTTGCTGTTGCTGAACGACCTTGCGAAGCTAATGCAGGAACAGCGCGTTTACCGTGAAATGGGGCTGAGCATCGGTCAACTCGCAGCAAGGCTTGATACCCCGGAATATCGTTTACGCCAAGTTATCAACGCCAGAACGGGTTATCGTAACTTTAGAGACTTTCTAAACAGCTATCGTGTTGAGGAAGCTGCACATCGAATAATCTCTGCCCACGAACAAACACTGCCAATACTTAGCATTGCAATGGAGGTTGGTTTTCGCTCTTTGAGTTCTTTCAACAAGGTATTCAAGGAAACATACGACCTCACGCCCACCGCTTACCGCAAGCAACACATCGGCAACCTTTGATCTGCGTAATCTGCAACATTTTCGCTAGCGGAGTATAATTCGCGCGCTAGCGCTACACAGCGCTTGCGCACCAACAGGAGCATGGTAATGACACAATTCAACCGCTGCCGATTAGCCTTACCTAAGGCCACCGTATTGGCGCTGCTTACCTCTACATTAGCTTCGGTTTCTCAGGCACAAACTGAGAGCGGCTACAGCTTGTTGTTGGAGGAGGTTATTGTGACCGCCCAGCAACGTGAAGAAAGCTCGATGAAAACGCCAGTAACGGTTAATGCGTTCTCAGCATTGGATATTGTTAACGTTGGCGCGTTGGACATACAAGATATGGACGACTTTATGCCTGGTGTGGAAATCGGCGACGGCAATACAACGCAAACCGGTATTAGCATACGTGGCGTTGAAAGCCCTAACATCAGCAGCGGCGGCGACCCTTCCACTGCAACGTTTTATGATGGCGCCTACCTGCCGCGAGCTGCTACAACTATCCCCTTCAGTGACATTGAACGAATTGAAGTACTTAAGGGCCCTCAAGGCACCTTATTTGGAAGAAATGCCACAGCTGGGGTTATCAACATAATACCTAATGCTCCGGTCGATGAATGGCAAGGCTCAATTCAAGGGCGTGCCGGCAACTTCGGCTTTCTGCGTTTTGAGGGCATGCTCAACGCCCCATTGAGTGATTCGATTGCAATTCGCCTTAACCTGATGAGCTCCAGTCGTGACGGCACTGTTGATAATGTAGGCGTAGGTCCTGACCCTGGCGATGAAGGTGTCACTGCCGCTAGGATTTCTGCGCTATGGGATGTTAGCGATGCTACCAGTCTGCAATTCAGCGCCGATTTAGAAGACCGCGATGAAGCTCCGCGAACAGCAATAGGAGTTGGTGCGCGAGCATTCAATCAAAGTGATGATCCCTTCTCTGGTCAGACAGCACACGATGTGGTGGGTGCAGAAGAAACGCGCGAAATGCAAGGCTACTCAATCAAGCTAAATCATGACTTTAGCGACGCTTGGTCGGTTTACGCCATAAGCAGTTTTCGCGATTGGGAAACGACCAACCTTGAAGAAGAGGACGGAACCGCTGATCCACGAGTGTATCTTGATACAAACAATATTGAAGAATCAGATATTTTTTACAACGAGGTACGTTTCAACTTTGTATCCGATAATATCGATCTCATTCTCGGCGCCAACTACAGTAAGGAGGACTTGTTCCAGCGCACAGACTTGCATCTCACAGGTGACTCCTGGATGCAATTTGTCACCATTTTAGGGGGCTTTGGTGCGGATACGCATTTATGGGACTTGCTGGGTGACGATGAAGATGCCTATCTGGGATTTTCTCAGGCCTTTGGCTTAGCCGTGATTCCACCGAGCTTTGCTGGCCAACTGCAAACCGAGACTATGGATAACACCGGCGACTTTACCAACTGGGGAGTATTCGCCGACGCCACCTACCAACTCACCGATACTGTTAGGATTGCCGCAGGTCTTCGCTATAGCAAAGACAAGAAAACCTATACCTGGCAAACCTACGAGACCGATCTCGACTGGCCCTTCCCACCCCAAAGAGTTGCTTATGACCCAGCCGTTATTGATGACGACCCAAGTAACGATTTTGATCAATACTCACGCTCAGATTCATGGAATAAAGTCACCGGTAGGCTGGTAGCAGACTGGCAGTTTAGTGACGATGCCATGACTTACCTCTCTGTTGCTACAGGCTATAAATCTGGTGGCTTTGACGGTCAGGTGTTCACGCCAGTTTTAACCGGCGCATTTGCGCCAGAAGAGATGCTCAGTGTTGAATGGGGCCTTAAAGGTGATTTTTTTGATAAAAGGGTCAGAATAGAAGCCGCGTTGTTCATGCAGGAATTAGACAATCGCCAACGATCGGTAGACGTTAAGGATGGACCTGATGATCCAACCGCACAGCCGAGTGTAATATCCGGTGATGATGAAACCCAAGGTATCGAATTAATAGCCACGTGGACCGTGACGGATTCACTGCGAATTGCTGCGCTTTCAACATACCGTGAAACTGACTCTATTTTTGAACGCTATTTTGATTCAGCGGGTCAGCCAGCTGGAGGCATTGAGGAATCGACCCGTGCTGACACTGACTACACTTTGCGCTTTGACTGGACGCCAACGATTTCAGTAGGCCATCTGTTGGTACACGTTGATTATGTGTACGACGAAAATAATGAAGAACCAGATGTCATTTACGCGACTGGCCCATGGTACTTGCAAAACAAGAAACTTCTGAGCGCTCGAATAGCCTGGAAAAACGAAGCCGACAATATAGAAGTCGCTCTATGGGGCAGAAATTTGCTCGATAACGAATACGCGGGCAACCCTGGCGGCTTTGTAGCCGATACTCTGGGCGCAGCGCACACCGAGCTTGACGACCCACTCACTTGGGGAATTGACGCTCGTTATTCGTTTTAGAAAATAGAATCAGCCGCTCTAGACATCAGCCCAGAGCGGGTGAGCGCGCCCAGCCAGAAAAAATATATAATATAAAATTCAAATACTTATCGCACTCTTCTAAAATTGACCTTAGCTAGAGTTTGCTTATTGGGTAACAATCGTAACGAATTTGCTTACCTGAATACTGAAACCCGGCAGGCCTACCAGCCAGCAGTGGAGCACGAATTGGCCGCTTCACAACAACGCGTTTCGTTGCCGCGCTAAGGGCTGCATCAAGCAACTCTTCCTCGCGATCCGCAGGCGGCAAAATCTCCTTTAAGGCCTGCAGACCTTTGCGAGCCAGTGCTTTTTTATTCACCACTGGGAACATAGGGTCTAGATAAACGATATCAGGGCGGTCGGTCGCAGGCATATTGTTCAGTAATTCAATTGAGTCACCTTGCAGTAACGCCATTCGCTTCTGCATCTCTGGTGCGCGCACTAAACCATTGCTCAACAATGCCGCAACAACCGGAGACCTCTCCAACATAGTCACCCTGTGGCCACCAAGCGCAAAGAGTAAAGAATCAGTGCCAAGACCTGCAGTGGCGTCCACAATGAAGCGCTGAAGCGGCGCAATACCACCAACCGCCTTTATCAATAATTCATGCGCTACTTTCGCGGCACTTCGAAAGCGCCCTGACTCACGTTGTAAATCGACAGATATGTTGTTTAAGTGGCCTTGTTCGTTGCTGGAGAGGGTCAGACGACCACGTTCGTAGCGAAGTTGCCAGGGTGCAGGGGAATCGATAGCAAGCTGCTCGGAGGCTGCGGAGAGCGCCTTAACACCAAGTAGTTGCTCCAGATCTTCAAGCTCCTTATTGAACTCATCTGTAATCAGCGCAAGCTCGAATTCATGCCCTAGTTTCACGTATGATTACCCGACCTCAAAATAAGCACCATCCTATGTTCAATCAGCTTAGTCAATCACCGTTTTGGCGCACTTTGCTGTCGGCGTTGGCTGGTTTTTTTGGCTACGGAGCTTGGGCCTATGTTGCCAACATGAGCCATGGCAGCGACATGGCCTGGCGAGCTTTTTTCACCCAGGGCGGTTACAGCTTTGTGATTACAATTGTGCTCACCAGTTTAATGGAACAGCTATTTACACGCTTGCGTTTTAATCCTGCAGCCAAACGTTACTGGTTCAGCACGCTGCCTATTTGCCTGACCTTATATCTAACATCATGGGGCGTGAATTTTGCGGCAGGAACACCGAACATTTTACTAACGATTGTCCCGGGCGCTGTAATGAGCACTATCTATGTATTCGGTTACGTTAGCACACTAAAACTATTGGAAAAGAAACAAGAGGCTTCAACATGACATGTCATTGGAAATCGACCCCCGCATTGTTCGTACTGTTTACCGCGGGTGTTTTGGCGGCCTCCTTATTCGCTCCTGATGCAGCAGCAGAGTCAACTACTCTAGACACTCAATCGACGCAAGTCACTCACAACCAGAGCGAGGCTGAGTTAAGAGTACTGCATCAAGTGCACGATGAAGCATGGCGAGCTTTTATAGATGGACTAGAAGACGCACGGCAGGCGCTTATCTCAAGCAAGCACTTTGCACCACCGCTGCAAGATTCGAGGGTCAGTGCCGAAGGCTATCGCTATTTGCTCGGCCATCTAGAGCGCATGATCGAGATGGAACTGAGACTTGACCCTAAGTTTCCCGAGTTTCACGCGTCAATAAACATGCTCAGAAAATGGACGATCGAAAATCCTGACACAATGTATTTGAAAGCGCCGATCGACTCAACCGGCTTTTACAAGGTCATTGCAAAAGTCGCGAATCACGAGGAATGGCAAACCTCAAAGCGCGGCGTTGCTGGCCCTAAAGCGCCTCGGCTATTAACGTTTCAGACCATTACCGAAGTGCCTGGCAACACTGGGTCGTTGGCTGAGATGGCTGATTGTACTAATCAAACGCTTGATTTCGTTAACAGCTTTGCGCTTCAACTCGATAAAGATGGCAGTTTTGAACTGCTCATTGGGCCCGAGAAACCCGAGGGACATAAGGGCAACTTTCTGTTATCGAAGAAAAGGTTGCTTTGCCCCGGTACTAAAAAAACCCAGGACCAACATGCAAAATGGCTAGCCGTACGTGAGATCTTCTCCGATTGGCAGCACGAAATGGCGCTCGACATGGAAATACAAAGGCTAGACAGTATTGGTGCTGCACGGCCACCATTATCAAGTGCAGACGTAAACCGCGCGCTGAGCAATATTGGTAAGCACATGCCTAATCAGATTAAATTTTGGAATTTGCTGCATCTGATGCCTCTAGAGGTTTACGGCGATACCAACAATGACGGCCGCAGAAACATGCCTTTAAATGGCATAAACCCTCCCGCTCCTCCTTTTACCGCTGGAGGTGTTGCCGGTTCTCAGCAAATTTACGCAGCGGGCAACTATGAGTTGGCTGACGACGAAGCCTTGCTGGTGAAAGTGAGCGCTGAAATCGAGCCACACTATGTGTCGTTCCAGCTTGGCACAGCGTGGGGTGAAGGTCCTGATCAACAAAACTACATAAGCAGCTTAACCGGACACCAAAACCCGATCAGCAGCGATGGTGCGCGTTATTACATAATTGCCCACCAGGACCCGGGATTTCAGGGTTGGGTTGACACAACGGGTACACACAAGGGCACACATTCCATGCGATTTGTCTTCCGCGATCAGCCCCAAGCCAACCAGTTGCCAATAGCCGAGGCTCAGCTGGTTAAATTTTCAGCGCTCGCAGAGCATTTACCTAAAAACCACCCAAAAGTGACCGCCAAACAGCGCACTGCAGAGGTTGCTATACGCCAAGCTCACATCAAGCGGCGTTGGCGCGGACACTGATCAAGTCATCGCCTATCGAAGCACTCTAACGCCCTAATGTAAAAATCGTCTCAAAAGCCGCCGGTTAGCGGCTTTCTCTTTAAAAAACAGGCTTTTCTTCTATCGTTAGTACTATATGCGTGAGGTTACCTAATCCCCCCGCTCACCTTTCGAAGAACTAGAGAAAAATCCATGTCTGCTACACCTGCACCGAAAAACGATTCACGGATCACTGTGATGTACATCATTTGGTCATTACAAATGGGCGGTGCTGAACGTGTTGTAGCCGATACCGCTCTAAGGTTGGACCGAACCCGTTTTCGACCGATTGTTGCATGCCTGAACTTTAAAGGACGGCTGGCCGAAGATCTTGAAGCCGAGGGGATTGAGGTCTTCGCCTTCGATAAGAAACCGAATTTCGATGCAACCATAACCTTTCGCCTGGCGAAATTGATGCGTGACCAAAAGGTTGACGTGGTTCACCCTCATCTTTGGACCTCTAGCTTCTGGGGTCGCATGGCCGCTGTAATAGCCAGGGTTCCTGTTATTGTTATTACGGAACATGACCTTGATAAATGGCGCTCAAAGTATCATTTACTGGCAGACAGAATACTGGGTTACTTCACCAAGCACTGGATATTTGTTTCGCACGGCGTTCAAGAGTTCTACTGTGATTACCTGAAACTCACTGACGATAGATACACCGTCGTTCACAACGGCATTGGTGTAGAGCAGTTTGAGCAAAGTATTGATGCTGCAGACGTAAAAAAGCGCATGGGTATTCCAGAAGGTAAAAAGATTCTTGGTGTCATCGGTCGTCTCGACCCGCGAAAGGGCCATTGTTATTTCATGGAAGCAATGAAGTCGCTGACCGACAAGCATCCAGACGTGATGGGCATAATCGTTGGCCAAGGAGCACAAATGGAAGCTCTTCAGGCACAGCAGAAAGAACTTGGATTGGAAGACAAGGTGAAGCTTATTGGTTATTGGGAAAGCCTTGCAGAAGCCCAAGCGGTTGTTGATGTATTTGTATTGCCCTCTTTGATGGAAGGTCATCCGCTGGCGGTTCTTGAAGCTATGGCGGCTTCCAAGCCAGTGGTATCAACACGTGTTGGCGGTACTCATGAAGCCGTGGCCCATGGCGAAACAGGTTTGCTAGTAGAAGCTAAAGACGTACCAGCCTTAGAAGCCGCAATGACTGAATTGATTACAGATCTCGATCACGCAAGAGAAATGGGCCGACTCGGTCGTGCAAAACTCGATCGAGAGTTTAGCCTACAGGCCGCTGTAAACTCCAACCAAGATATTTACCTTCAGTATTTGGACGGAGCCGGAAAAAGCGGTCAATTGGCGAGTGATGCCAGCTGATCGCTACTAACCGTCATAGGCCTACCGCAAATTCGCTACGCTATCTGTCGATCCAGAAACGCTCTGGCAGCCAACCAGGCTTGCTGGCTTTCGGGTACGCCGGCACTGGCTAAGCCATGAAAGCCATGCACCATGCCATTGCTGATTTGCAATTCAACCTCAACGCCCTTGGCACTTGCCTGTTCGGCTAGTCGCTGTGCGCCGTCAAGACTGAGATCATTGCTTCCTACTTGCAGAAGCAAAGGCGGTAGACCGGTGCAATCTGCTCGTGCTGGTGATGCATATTGTGAGTCTACTGCCGAATCACCGAGGTAATCACGCACCCTGTTTGCGTACCAGCCTTTGGTAATCATTGGTTCGGTACGTTCAGAGCTCTGTAAATGGTCTCCTGCTAATTGTACGTCATACCAAGCGGTTAGGCCGATGTGACATGCTGGTAGCCGTAAGCCCTCGTCTCTCGCTATTAGCAGCGCACTCAATGCAAGACCACCCCCGCAAGAATCGCCAATGGAGAAAACCTTTGACGGATCGAGCCCGCTGTCCAACAACGAACGATAAGCTTCAAAGCAATCATTTTGAGCAGCAGGAAAGCGATTCTCTGGCGCCAAGCGATAATCAGGCGTAACAACCTGGCAATTCAGTAACGACGATATGTGTTCAGCAAAGAACAAATATTCTGGCATCGTACAAGAGACAAAACCACCACCATGACAAAACAGGGCGACTCTGTCTGGCCTATCGCAGTCAGCTGATCGCAACCAGGCTAAATCGCGACCGGCTGCCGATGTATAGTGAACCGATGTGGCAGCGTCTAGGGGGTGCCCATGCCAAGGCTTCATCTTTTGTCTAACAGCCAAGTAATCGTCGGCTGGAATATTAAAATCATCGGGCATTGCCGCGACGACGGTTTGAAAAGCTTCGCTGGGATTCATCGCTTGTCAGTCGGCCAGTCGATTCAAATCTGAAATATACAAATCCTGATGTCGCTGTACCATTTTCCCTACACTCATCTCGGTTTCAACAAAATGTCGCGCTTGCTCTCCCAACGATTTAGCTAAATTGTGGTTGGTAAGCAAGCGCAGTAAAGCCTGCGCCATAGCGTTCGGGTCAGACGGCTGCACCAGCAAGCCTGTGCGTTCATGGCTAATCAACTCAGGGTTTCCTCCAACATCAGTTACAACGGAAGGAAGACTGCTTGCCATATATTCCATCAGCGCGTTTGACATTCCTTCTGTATGAGAGGCAAGAACGGCGATATCCATCGCCGCAAGAAACTCCGGCAGGTCTTCCCGGCTACCGGTTAACTCTACATTAGCAACAATATCCAAGTTCTTAAGCTGAGATTCTAGGTCATCGCGCAGTGGGCCTTCACCTACTAAAAAGAAATGCGTGTCAGGTCTTTCTTTAACGACCATCGCTATCGCTTCTAAAAACTCGCGATGGCCTTTAATAGGATTGTAATTCGCCACCAGGGCAACATTCTTGTTTGCAGGGTCAATAGCGAGCCTACGACAATAATCATCACGCTCTGTTCTATCCGCCGTCCAGCGGTCTAGCTCGATTCCATTAAGAATGGTACTCACACGATCAGCATTGAGGCCGCGTTCATCGCGCGCCGCGATAGCCGCCGCCTCACTAACCGCAATTGTGCGAGTCACTTTTGGATTAACCAGCCATTCTTCAACCAGACCTAATCGCCAATTTCGTGAGAAGCCAGTGTCACGCCGCGCAGTGTAAATCAGAGGGGTTTTTGCTTTCAGCGCTGCAAAAGTACCGAAGATGTTAGAGCTGGCCAAATAGGTATGCAGTATTTGTACTTTTTGTTCACGCAACAAATTTACCAGCTGACGGAAACCTGGGCGCGAACGCGGGTGATAAATTGGCTCCGCTCCCAATACAGTGACAGGAATATCCTGTTCACGCAGCCAATCGGCCATTGGACCTCCACGGATCAATGTGCATACCTGCACATCAAACTGTGAGCGATCAAGTCCTGCCGCTAGCTGACGCAAATTGTTCTGCGCGCCCGCGCGGTGCAATTTGTCGATCAAGTAAACAACAGGAATCTTTGAACTCATTAGAAGTCAATTTTGCCAAGCATTACGAGGGTATTTACAGTTTAGACTGATAAATCGGGCATCGCCGAGAGAGACTTAGCTCCTCGTCACCCCTGAACAGTGGCTTACTCTGGACGTTGACCGCCACACAATACCTCAGTCACCATTTCAGTATCCATGTACTCCTTAAGTTCCAGTATTTTGCCATTCCGAAATTTGAATAGAAAATGATAATACTGGTGATAGGTAACGCCAGTTACATGTTCGCCCGCAGCCTCACATTCACAAGCAACGTTGTCACCTTCAGCCGTTAGGGTCTTGATCGTATAGCTCAAACCGGCAGGAAACAAATCCAATACGCCGCCGGCAAACTGCTTAATATCAGCAACCCCACGCACACCAGAAATTAAAGTGTTGCCCATGGTGAACACTCTACCCTCAGCATCATAGCTATTGGCAATGCCTTCGGCATCACCGCTGCCAATCATTGTTAAAAACTGCTTTACAAATTCCTTGTTCGATTCAACGCTCATCGCATCACCTATTTTAAGGCCGGGATTAATTTGGCAAATTCTTCGATCATTGGCATAACAATATCCGGCTTATCCCAGTTTTCCATTCCAACCCCAATATTCACTCGGGCGATGCCCATGTCCTGATAGCGTTTCATCAAATCTGCACTGAGCTCGCCCATAGCGACCATCGTTATTTCAACATCATCGGGGTTGCGGCCAAATTCTTTAACTTGCTGACGGAAGTCCTTAATGCCCTGCCCTACATCCGGCATAGCAACATCAACGGGCATCCATCCATCGGCCCACTGCGCAGCGTGGCGCACGCCCAGGGGACCCATAACACCTAGAATAACAGGTGGCCCACCGCTTTGGGTTGGCTTTGGCTCAAACCACACGGGGTCAAAATTTATTAGCTCGCCGTGGAACTCAGGCTCGTCGTCAGTAAACAAGGCGCGTTGAGCCAGTACCAGTTCCTTAAGGGCTAGGTACCGACGATTCCATGGAAGGCTTGTCGCGTTGCTGAATTCTTCCTCATTCCAACCTACTCCGGTACCAATTAATACCCGGCCGCCCGACAAGCGATCCAAGGTGGCTACGGTTTTAGCCTGTGAAAAGAGTTCGCGCTCTAACAAAAGGGCAATACCAGTTCCCAGCTTCAAAGTCTCTGTAGCCTCTGCGGCCACCATCAGCGACAGGTAGGGGTCCATCATTCTCTTATAAGGCTCAGGCATATCGCCGCCCGGCGGATACGGTGTTTTTTGAGCGCAGGGAATGTGGCTGTGCTCGCCGTACCAAAGCGATTCAAAGCCTGCAGACTCTAAAGCCCGCGCCAGTTCGGCTGGCGGTGGGTCGGCGGGATTATTCATTGAGCTAAAACCGAGGTGCATTACCTTCTCCTATGCGTTTATTGAAAAGATTCCCTGAAACCAAGCCTAACTAGGGACTTACGCCAACTGTCGCCACGGGCGTGGCTGATTGCCTATTGCGCTCAGCACTAACGTTCAATCCGCGAATCAATACGTTGCGCAGTTTGCGTGGGTCGATGATTTCGTCATAAGCCATGGTATCACCGGTTGCCCAAGCGCCGCTCTGTTCCGCACGTTTTAGTAATTCAGCGGTATCGGCATCAACCTTGGCGGCCGCACCGCCACTTAGCGCGGGTATGCCGCCCAAAGTAATACCTGGAAAAGCAACACTCAGTGTTTGCTTGTCGAAGGGATTCATACCCATTAGAGAACTGCCAAAGCCAAAAGCCTTGCGTACAGTTACATGGAGCTTTGGTGAACGCAGTGAAGACTGAGCAGCATACATTCTTGCGGCAGCGCGCAGAGTTCCCGCCTGCTCAGCCCCCGTGCCAGACATTACGCCGGGGTTGTCGGCAAGAAAAATAACCGGCAAGTGAAAAGCATTGCAAATCGATATAAAGTGCGCCGCTTTTTCAGCGGCCTCGGCCGTAATTGAGCCAGCCATAAAGGTTGGCTGGTTTGCCACAATACCAACGGCATGGCCACCAACGCGTGTTAGCGAGGTTAGCATTGAACGCCCGTAAGCAGGTTGAAAGTCTAAGGGCGTATCAGCGTCGTCGCTGAGCAAGGACACGAGTTTGCGCATATCGTATGCGATACGATCATCAACAGGCACCAGATTAAATATTTCTGGCAGCTCTCTGAGCTCCGTATGCTGGCCAGACAATTTAGCATTCAGCGCCCAAGCACTGCTTGGCATAAAGCTAAGGTAACGTCGCGCCAGATCAAAAGCATCGGCGCAATCTGCCACCAGATTGTGAGCGACCCCACTCTTACTAGTGTGTATGCGCGCTCCGCCCAACTCTTCTTTGCTGACCTTTTCACCAAGGGCCATCTCTACTAAAGGCGGGCCGGCTGTAAAGAGACAAGCATCTTCAGTCATAATAATAAAATCGGTCATCATGCCTGTTAGTGCACCATGACCGGCCGAAGGACCGCTGACAATGGCCAGAGACGGTACGTAGCCTGAAAGCTTCGCCGATAACTGCAAATCACCAGGTGCATTAGCTCTGCGGTCCAGGGCATTGGTAGTACGTTCACCTGAGCCTTCCAGTATCGTCACGAACGGAATGCGTTCTTGCAGCGCCAACGACGCCAATCTGAGCTTTTTGGAACTGGTGCCATGACCAATAGATCCACCCATTACGGTGAAGTCTTCGCAGGCAATCACGACCTGCTGACCGGCCACAGTTGCCAGCCCACCCACCAGCGCATCGGCCGGCGCTGTCGTTTCACCATGGTAGCTCATGCCACCAACCAAGGTGCCCAGCTCAAGAAAACTGCCATTGTCAGCAAGCTGGTCAACCATCTGACGTGCGTTCGGCTTCCCCTTGGCAGCACGCTTTGCTAACTTTTCAGCACCGCCCATGCTACGCCCGAATTCTACTCGCCTTTGATGTTCATCAAGAAGAACCTGCCATTCAGCCGGTACAGTGTCATCAGTCATTGAATGGTCTCGCATTGCGTCGACATGCTCGATTGAGACGCCAACTACTTATTGTTTGAAATTAGAGTAAAGCCGAAACGATTATCGCTTGCGAGTTCATCACTGTTAAATAACGCGCGGCCCTAGCTCATCCAGTTGGCTTTTCGGCAATCCGGAAGAGTTTTCGATCTATTCCAGCCGACCTTTGCCGCGCTTCGCTTTACCCAGCTTTTCCCTGTTGCCTTTCAGCAAGTCTACGGTTTCTTGATCGATGGGATGAAAAAGACCAAGGCCGCAGCTAGCACCTCGCATAAAGCGGCCGCCAGTTTCGTTTAGAACCGTTACCTGGTCCAGATTACACAGCTGGTTAAAACGAGTTTCAAACATGATGGTATCGCGTTTGCTTAGACCCAAACAACGAAAGCGCAGGCGATTAATGAAAATGTCATCTCCCCGCATATGAAAAACAATCGTTTGATTGCCAAGAACCTCGCTGCGGTCCAAGCGACGTAAGTTAATACAGCGTTCCGCGGTATCGCTATCAACAAAATCTTCTAGCAGTTCGGCCTCACTAATGGGAGGTTCGTTCAGCGTAGGTTCAGCGTCGTCTTGGGCATGAAGAGCCGCGGCCCCGAGGATAAATGGGAGTAAAACGATCGGGCTACGAAATAGCATCCGGAAGAACCGGCAAAAGATTTCCATCGATAAAAATTGTATCAGTAATTCCTACGTCTTACTAATCAGTAACGCGATTACTTGCTAATATAGCTACATTACATCGGCTTTGTGTTCGCGTAGGCACACTTAGAAGGTAAAATTACATTACCGCCAAAAAACCATCCAATCACTTTCTTTTGGGGAGAACACACAATGGCTAAGGCTGAAGATTATAAGCTGGGTCCAGCTACCTACCCACGCGGTTGGTTTATAGTTGCAGAAAGTACTGAGCTTGCCAATGGCCCCCTCGCAGTGCGTTTTTTTGGAGAAGACTTTGCGCTTTATCGAGGAGAGTCGGGCAAACCTGTAATGCTAGACGCGTACTGCGCGCACATGGGCACACATATAGCGGCTAGTAAAAGCGCAATGATTGTGCAAACGGGAAAACAAATCGAAGGTGATTCCATTCGTTGCCCTTACCACGGCTGGCGCTATGGGTCAGACGGTAAAGTAGACGATATTCCTTACCATGAGGGCGCCTGCCCAAAATCGGCCGCCATTAAGTCGTATGAAGTACGCGACGTTATGGGATGCGTAATGATGTGGTTCGATCCTGAAGGTGGTGAACCAGAGTATGAACCTCCCTTTTTAAAGGAGTGGGACGATCCACAGTGGATGCGCTGGGAACTGGATCATCTTGGCGAAATTAAGCTACACGGCCAGGAAATTCTGGACAACATGGCCGACGCGCAACATCTTGGGCCAACCCACGGTGCACCCTGCGAATATTTCGAAAACGATTTTCGCGGGCACATCTATATACAAAGACAAGGCGGCTTTCATCACGGCTATGGCTGCATGCTAACGAGCACCACCTGGTATACAGGACCCGGTATTCTGCTCTCTAAGCAAGATTTTGGCGGCGCACAGACCTTTGAGTTAATAGCTAATACGCCCATCGAAGATGGCGTTTCGAAAGTATGGCACGCTGCATTGGCGAAAGCTGCCAATGAAACCCCAACCGCTGAAGACCTAGAGATGGCAAAGCAAGTACAAGCTGGAGCGCTGGAAGCATTTGCTGCCGATTTTGACGTATGGCGTCATAAACGATCCGCTGTGCGTATTATTCAAATGCCCAATGACGGTCCCTTCAACAAAGGGCGTAAGTGGTATCAGCAATTTTATGCAGAGCGATCACTTGCTAGTAAATACCATACTGATATAGACGGCACCTACCATATAGCAACTCTAGGGAAACCTCCTGAAGAGGAAACCAGCAAGCTGGAAGTTGGCATACAATGGAATTCCTAAGCTAGCCAGTCGCGGCTCTTACTCTTCGCATTAAGGCGTGATTTTATTAGCCCTTAATGCAACGTTTCAGCTGGAGCTGGCGGCCTTGGCAGCTACTGTTGTTGCGTCGCCTGCGACATCCTGAAGCTGACTTGCAACGGAATCTAGCAGTGCTTGCTGCCGGAAGTTTCGATGGCCTGGCACATAGCTAGCCACTAAAGGAACCGGCTGCTGAAACAAGCATAAATCGCAAAGGTCAGCTTCTTCTGCAAGCCGTCGAACGGTTGCCGAAATCTCAGCAGCTTCACTTTCAGCCTTAACCGCACGTAACATAGCGTACTCTTTATTGATTTTTGCGCCAGCGAATTCGCAACCGGTTTCGTTGGCTGCAAATCGAGCATAGTTGATTTGCATGCCAGTAGCGCCGGCCTCCAACATCATCTCAATCAATTGATCAACGTCGTCTCTATCGACCACTGCACAAATACTCGATTTATTCTCGCGGTAACTCTGTCGCGACTTTTTTTCTCGCACGGACTGTGAACGGTTGTTTTCAGAAGAGTTGTAAATACTCTGGTCGCGCCAATGAGTATGCCCTGAAAGGGTATCAATAGCGTTGATGACTTGCTGCATATTCGCATCGTAAATCTTGGCGCCAGCGCGGCTAGGCAAATTGAACATACCTCGCTCGTGCGGAAGCATGAACATATACCCTCGTCCTGGTAAATGTATATCTGCTGCAGATGCCATCGCCGAAAACACGTCCTTAGAGGCCGCTTCATCAACCAGTACGGTCAGTATTTCTTTGCCGTTCTGTTTGGTTATTCGCAGCCAACCCAAGTGATCACGCAAGCCTCGGCCCTCGCCATAAAATACAACGGGACCATGAGCTCCTGCGTCAATGGCGGCCTTGCTTACAGCCCGTGTTTGATCGCTCTCAACAACACAATGAATCAAGCAAAGATCGTGCTTAAGATCCAACAAACAAGGATGGTCTTCGCTCGATAAATCTGGCAGCGCATCTGCAGGCCAGTCATGAAAACCAGAGCCGGCCCAGAAGTCCTCGCACGGGCTGGCGAATACTGCACCTGCGCCCTGTAAATGCAACTTCCCTTTTTCGATCACTATTGCCAATGCGGCGTCTAACTGAGCTGTGGGGATTAGCATTTGCAGCATTACTTTGCCCGGACTGATAGTGGGCAGCATCTGTTTATACCAGACATCCTGCAGTAAGGTGCCTCGCGCGTTCCAAATCAAAGCACTAGTGCCTGGTGCCGCAATTAGTGATTCGATAACGGTATTTGCGTACTGTTGTGGCAATATCGCCGTCAGGCTGGACAAGCCCTTGTCTGTATGTGATTTCATCGCGGCACCACTGTTGTATCGTTAAACTCAAGTTCGACCGCTACCGCCGGCTCAGTCGCTGGCAGTTCGTTGCTGTCTTTGGTAAGAAGTCCTACCGCAAGAACAGTCAGGATTGGTCCCACTGAAGCCAAGGCCAGAATACCAAAACCATCGCTAACGCCCGGTATATTGCCGCCAATCCCTAAACCCATCGCCAAAACCAATGGCACCGTAATAGGTCCTGTGGTCACGCCCGCGCTGTCCCAACCAAAATTAACAAAGTCTTCTGGCGATAACCAAGTGAGAACAAGAACAACCAAATACGGCGGTACAAGTAGCCAAATAAGAGGTAGGTTGTAGGCGATCTTACAAATTCCAGCAGCGATACCGAAACCTACGCCAACAGCTACGCATTGCATCAACAGCTTCTTTCTAAATGCTCCAACAGTAATTTTTTCTACGGTATCACCCAGAGCATTCAATGCAGGTTCAGCCAGCGTAGCGCCGTAACCTAGGAAGAAGGCAAACACTATAGCTACCAACTTACCTGCATGCCCGGTTCCGAATAAGGGGCCCTCCGCGTACTGCATTCCCCATGGCGTAACCTCAGCAAAACTAGCCGGAACATTGCCTCCCAGCTGGCTGCCTAATGGTGTTAGACCCAAAGCGATACCAAGACCAAAAAGCGCCATTCCAATCACAGCAAACAATATTCCAACACGCATTTCTTCTGCACGTTGCGTGGCTTGTTTTAGCAAGAATCGCTGCACGAAAAGCAGAAACAAACATAATGGAATGATTGCTCGAACAGCCTCCATTAATGACGTTTTGGCTTGTGCTACAAGCGACATTTCTGTATCCCAAGATTCACTGCTCAAGGCATGAAATTCATTATCAGCCTTCTTTACAATCCTAATTTCTGGGCTAAGCAATACGATCTTTCCATCAACCAACTCAGAGTTGTTATTGCTATAGCGAATCTCATGATTATCAGGAAGCACCCCTGTTTGTTGATAGAGACGATAATCTGCGGCACTAATTTCCGCATCCGGCTTGCGCTCTAGCAGAGTCTTTGGAGCGTCCGTTGCGACTGTCTCAATTTGCATCTCACCTTTATAATTCGCTCCGCCGTAGTAGTCTTCCGCCATAAAGTGATAAAGAGAAAGCAGCAGTACAGCCAAGATAGGGAACAGTGATGCCAAAGTAACAATACCAAAACCCGCGTTGTTATCAGAGCCGGTATTAACAACTCGGCAAACACCAATACCCAATGCTAGTACTAGGGGAACCGTCACTGGACCAGTAGTCACTGCGCCGCAGTCCCAAGCTAAGCCCAATATGTCATTTAGCAATGTGGTTTGACTAAAGAAAAGCGACAGTGTCAGAAGTGTGCCCACGATAGGAATTGCGAGCAGCTTGAGAGACCAGCCGTAAAAGAAGCGCAAGACGCCAAGTAACACGGCACACCCCACTCCAACACCCACTGAGCTCACTAACTGGCCTGAAAAATCGTTTAGTAGGCTATAGAGTAAAGGCGCTGCGTCGGGCTTAACGCCTGCGCCAGCAGACTTTAGTACGGCGATAGCGGGTTCGGCAAAAGTAGCGCCAATTCCGAGCACGAATGCAAAGCTAAGTATCAATAACATGTTGCCAGTTCGCGGCAACACTACCCCAATAGCTTCACCCAAGGGCATCAACCCTATTCTCAAGCCCTCCATAAAGAACATCAAGCCCACTGCAACGACTGCAATACCAACGGCAATCATTCCTGCGAATACGATGGGCAGCTCAAGGACAAGAAGTTGGAATAAGTTTAGGTAAGCAACGATAAACCAGATGCCTTTTACCTGATCGAGCAGGTTGCGTTTACCATAAGGCCACAGCAGCCGGAAAGTATCTCTCCAGCCAAGGTTAAGCCTTGTTACTGTATGTGCGGATTTCATATCTCGGCAGTCCTTTGCGGGCCCCTGGCCCAAGCCCTACCGGATATAGCGGCGAGTTTTGCCTATTCTTTAGCTCTTTGCAGGTAATTAAGGCGATTCATTAACAAACCGTGACCATGCCGAGGCAAAAACCGAATACCATTTAGATAATCGTTAGCTAACTCAGAACTATTGGCTAGCTCATTCTCGGTGGTGCCTACCACGTAGCTTACTTCGGCATTTCCTATTAGTCGCGACGCTTCATGATAAGCATCCAGAGCCTGCACGCGTCTCTCTTGCATCATAAGCTCGGCTTTTGCAAAGAAAAGAGCGTATTTTTCGTCAAACATCTCAGCGATATTGTGCAGGTATGTTGCTTGCGACTTGTCGAGAGCATCTACGCTTGCACTTGCTTTCATCGTCTTAAACTTTTCAGCAAGAACGCTTGCGTTCGAGCGGTGCCCCAGTAACTCTTCGCCTTTCAGTGCCAGCAATCCATCCATTTGGGTTACTAGAGATAGCGCCTCTCTTTTAACAACACGCAACTCTTGCAGTTGCAATAATTGCTTTTTGCGATTTAATTTAACAATTGAAGCCCGGTCGGCCAACTGCCTCTTCAATTCGCGCCTCTCAGCAGAGCGTAACAAGCCAATCTTTTTCCACCTACTCTGTACCCCTAGCATGGCCTCTAAAGAAGCAGACGAGGCTTTTTGTCGCCCAAGGCTCGACATCAACTCAACCAATTTTTGCCCTTCCTGCGCATTACGGTCGTACTCTCGCTGTAAAAGCTCATCAATGTTTCGATAGCTGGTTTCAAACAGTTGCTTAACAGGCCGTGTTTTCTCTCTTTCAGTCGGCGCGTGCGTCTTCCACTGTTTCTTAACAACACGCAGAGTCGACTCTACACTTTTCCAGTCGACGTCTTTCCAGTCGGTTTCAGCATAGAAATCTCTCAGCGACGTAGCCAGATCAGAACGCTTACTAAGGTTTTCGGCTAGCTTTTTTGCAACCGCCGTGAAGTATTTTTTACTTGGGCCGTACGCCTGCTCACCAATCTGAGCAAATCGTTGCGACAATTGCTTTGAGTAACTGCTGTCGGCTCTGTCCATTAGCATCCACTGCTGTCGCAAGGCCCTAACTCTTTTTGCCCGCTCTCTTGGGTCGAGCTTTGTACGAGTCAACTCTTCCATCTTATCCAGCAAGACTTCTTTGCGGGCATTAATGGTAGGTGCACTAGATAAGGCAACCAAAGCCGGATCCAACTGCCCAGCTGCGTTCTTGTCGACGTCGCTGTGTGCCGCTAACTGGTCCGCAAGTACAGGGCCAGGGATTTGCATACGGAGTGCCTTGTAGGCGGCTATAACCGCCGTTGGAACTTCATCGTCATTTAACAAAGTCGCAGCTTCCAGCCGCTTACTAAGCTCTGCAATAAGAAACAGCTGCCGTTCTGCCCCGGCTTCTGCACAGGTTTGCAAGTGCTGCTTGAAAGAACCGTGGCGCTGTGTGTGATCAAGGTGCTCACGAATCTGCTCGCCGAGCTCCGCAAACAATGAAGCGTCTTGCGGGTAAATTGTGCGCTTACTTTTTAACAACGCCCAAAATTTCTGTTGATCGTCAAGCGTGGTTTGAATTTCTACTCTAAGGTCGTCGGAATAATTTCGGCCCGCAAACAACCCTATCAATAATTGCTTTCTCGATGTGATCAATTCCTGAATAGAAGAAAGCGCTTGCAGACGAACCTTACGTCCTGCGGGCGTTACGCGTCGATGCGGGGCCAGCGGCAGCGGCGTTACGTTTGCATTTGCGTCATCAGTTTTCGCCAAAGGCAATTTGGCGCTAGCTAACGGCGCTTTGCTTTTCACCGTAGCTTGTTGAATTTTCGGTTCAGACATTGCTTCATTTGATTGGGCGCCTGAGTTTCCGAGTTGCCTTTCTATCGCAGTCGCTCTGCGGGGTTTAAGAGTAGGGATATCAGCATTCTGCGGGCGCGGGGGTTGCGCTTGCTTGCGCCTCTCCGGAGTGTAAGCTGCACTCGCTTGTTTGCGCCGATCTTGAGTGTGCGTCGAACTCATCGCTCTACCCTTGTTAACCAAAAAAAAGTTAGTCAGATAAAACCCGCTAATAGACTGCCTGCTAGCGAATTCACACACACAATGTACCGCCTGGTAGCTGATCAAACAATAAGCAGCAAATAAATTTCGATGAATGGAGGGTAGCCAACCGCTGGACGGCTAGCTTGTACCGCTTGTCAGTGAAGAGAATCGCAAAGTTATGAAATCAATAGATTTCTTTCAAAAACTGCAGCAATTTCGCATTAACAGCAGGCGAGTTTTCTAGCTGTACCAAATGCCCTGCATTAGCAATCATTTCTACCCGCAACAAGTTTGGAAATTGAGCACGCATTAGTGATATTGGGTCATCGCCATGGAAATGTTCGAGGTCAACATCGTATTCACTACCAATAAAAAAAGCGGGCACCGGACTATGTACGCCTTCCAGCGCCTTGCGATGCTGCCATTTTAAATCCATAGAGCGATACCAATTTAGCCCACCAGTAAATCCAGACTCTGAGTAAGCCTTTACATACTCTTCAAAGTCCTCCACGGATAACCAATTCCAAGGCAATTGAGGGGCTTCAGGTAAGGCTTCGAGATAGGTAATTCCAGCCGGTTTAGCCATCACCTCCCCAAAATCGTACGCACCACTGAGCGCATAAAACACTTTTTGGAGAAACGCTCGTGGCTCAGCATCTAAATCCTTATCAGCGGGGCCCACTGGTCGAAAATACTCTATATGCAGAAAATTATTCTTTGCCAGCTCAGCGTATTCGGTAAGCGGTGGCACATCAGGATTATGTGGCGCGGCAGGATTCTCCAGTCCGATAACGGCCGTAACCCGCTCAGGATGAAGCAAAGCAAGGTCATAAACCGCGAACGCGCCAAAATCCAGGCCGCCAAATACTGCCTCTCGCAGGCAAAGGTGGTCTAGCAGACCAATCAAATCAGCGGTAATGCTGTCCACACCATAGCTTGAGGCATTCGCCGGCGCCTCTGTTTGCCCCATTCCGCGCATGTCTGGCGCTATTACTCTGTAGCCAGCAGCAGACAAAGCGTCCATCTGCCTACTCCAGCTGTACCAAGTGTGCGGAAAACCATGACAGAGAATGACAGGCTGGCCTTGCCCCTGCTCTACAAAGTGCACTCCAATTCCATTGATTGTCGTGTGATGATGTTTTCGTTCTGCATCGATCATAGGCGTTGCTTCATTGATATAGGATCATTCATAAGTAACATATATCGGTGACGACCAGGCTCGTTCCTGCGCAGGGGCCAGACAGTCTTCAGCCAATGCCATATTCGCCCCTCCCGCACAGTAATTGGCTTTGATGCATAGGCCCCGCTCGTCTCGATCGCAGTTTAAGGGGTTGCCGTTTACCGCTTCGCTGGCCACTTGTAGCGCCCTCACATAGTAAGTGAACTCCGCTCCCTGCGTACCTGACAAGTCAGTAAACTCCACCGCACAGCCGTTCGGGTCTGACTCACAGCTAAATGTTTTCCAAGGGTCTTCAATCAAACTCGCGTTGAAGCTCTCATCAGGCTGTTGCGCTCTTATCCTAATCACCTCTATACGCTCGATAATCTTACGTTGTCGCCCCGGGTTATAGCATTCACCTCGACATAACCAAGCGGCGCGTTCTGCAGTAAGGCTTTGCTCAACAAACTCAGGACAGCCAGGCTCTTGTTGCCAGGCCCCCACCGCGCGCACCTTAAATGTTAATGGATGCCTTGTTTTTAGCTCAGAGCCCATGCCATACAAAATAGGTCCCTCGTTGATGTCTGATTTGGATTCGGCATCGAACCATAGCTGTATTCGGTCGCCCGAGGTTGCATAAACTTGCTTATTGCTTAGAGCCGTGAAAATCGAATCTTTATCTCGCTGAGTCGAATGCACGGCGACCAGCCCGCCGGTGTAGTAATAAGAATCGTCGGCAACGGCTTCATCTCTCGGAAAGTAGCCATTGCCATCCGTCATGTGCAAGCGACCAAATTCTTTATAGCCCGTTCCTGGCCGCGAACGGTGGTTGTCACTGGATGCGATAAACCCCCAACGGTAGGTCGAGCCATCTTCGTCACGTATCGCCGCTGCATACTGAGCGCTGTTTTTTGGCAGATATTGATAAGCCGGTAGAAAGGCGTCATCCAGCTGTCCACAAGCTCCAAAGTCCTCAGGCGTCACCCCTGCAATGTCCGGAAAGGCATTGGATAGCGGTGAGCGTCCAAAAATCTTGCGCTGCGCGTCTTTAACTTGAGCAATACAATCGACGCTTTCTGGGTCGGCACAACGCGCCTTAACCAAATCTTCAGCACGCGCGCAGCAGGGCTCAAAACCAACAGTGGCCGCAGGGCAGCGTATTGTGTTGTCTGGCAGCAGTTCACCGCGGTCAATATCTCGATACACCTCAGAGTTGCCATGCCCTGAATACACCTCCAACAACCTCTGCCATTTTGGATTATGATCACGCGCGTTCAGTTGAAAACGAAAGTCTGATTGCTTGTTATTGGTTTTCCCCCATGCCATGCCATGTGGAATAACAATCGCACTCAAACCCCAGTCATCAAGTTTCTCAAATAAGCGTTGTGGCGTTTCAGCTACGTCAATGCAGTCGTCAGGCAAATCACGAACGGCCACCCCCGCCGGGCATTGGTCTGCGCCTAATAACTGCAAAAGATCGCGATGATACTGTCCATAGCTTTGCCAGTTCTCCCTGTCAGTAAGGCTGTTAGCCAAACCCATCGAACCGAATACATAGTTCATGGCGAGAGGAGCTGCAATGGGCTTAGGAACATTGAAAGAATCTTTTAGAAGAACATTCTTATGCCCATAGTGGCGCGTCGCTGTCTCTCCGCGCTGGGTCCACTCCCACCCAAGAAACGCTACCGTATCAGGACTTTGCGGATCAACTTGCACTGCATTGCAATCATTAATCGCATTCTGGGTTTCTAGCCATTTATTAGTTGTTAGCGCTTCGGCGTGGTCATTTATGCTCCAAAAATCTAACGCTGAACAATATCGAGCGAAGTCACAAGCATCGGCAATACTGCGGGGCCCTTCAGTGCCATTAGCCGGCAAACTTTGTACCGCTGAATCAGCCGAAAACTCACTGTGCACGTGTAAGTCTCCAAATAGAATATCGGTCGACTGATTCGCTGTCACGGATCGTGCAATGCTATTGGGTGCAGGCATAACCCATTCCTTTGCCTTACTCGCATTAGACTTAACAGCAGTAAATAACCCCAAACCAGCTACAGCTATAAGTAAAACGATACAGAGAAGAGTTATAAGTAAGACTTTGGCTACTTTCATTTTTATTGCCTACTCAGGACTGTGGCGTTGGTCGGGCCCTATACGCTAATAAGCTAGCAATAGCAGTGGACAGAGCTGCAAACAAAAAGGCGTAATGACCGACTTGCTGCAAGCCTTCGTAGTTCTGCGGCCCTATTTCACTTCGCCCCAAGAACACCGTTATCAACAGCATAACCACTGCTGTACCCGCCATGTTGCCCAGATAGCGAGACAGATTCAATATTGCAGACGCAGAACTTAGTCGATCCGGGTTAACTGCCCCCATCGCCAAGTTATTATTAGGTGTCGTGAAAATTCCTATGCCTACGCCATTCAACAATAGCGCTAAGACAACCAAAAACAATGGAGTAGTTGATGTCATTAAACTCAGTAAGAAAAAAGCAAGCGATACCATTGCGCAACCTATGGACACCAGAACCCTTTGCGATACAGCAAAACTACGCTTTGTAAACAATAGGCTGACGAGCACAACCATAAGCACTTGCAGTAACACAATGAGTCCAGCGTCCGACGGCGTCATGCCCATTGTGTATTGCAAAAGTAAGCTGAGTAAAAATACAAGCGTGTAGTTGCCGGCGTAAACGAAAAAGGCTGTAGTAAGCGAACTTAAAAAAACCATATTGCCGCGAATTGCATGCCACCTAACGAGAGGGTAAGGAACTCGTGCGATATGCCTTCCGAATAGCCAAGTAAATAAAGTTGCGCCGATCAGCAAAGCAAGCTGCGCGCTGGGGAACACGCCATCTATAGGCAAAGAGGTTGCGATTACAATGCAGCTCAACGCTATGCCTAGCAAGGCTGTGCCAGGCCAGTCCACTGGCATTGGTTCGCTGCTCTTCCACTCGCCACGCAAAAATCGCCCAACTAGAAATAAGTTGAGCAACGACAGCGGGACCTGGGCAGCAAATACGCTTCGCCAACCTGTGTATTCCGTTAAAAAGCCACCAACTACCGGGCCCAGCGCCAACCCTAGGTAAATAGCAGAGGCGGTAATACCAAGAGCTCCCGCCCGTTCCTTACCGGTATAAATACTCGAAATTATTGCCATGCCCGTCGCGTGCATCATCGCTGTCGCTAAGCCCTGAAAAGCGCGGCACAACAACATCCATTCCATAGTGTGCGAAAAAGCGGCTAGCAGATTACCTGCAGCAAACAAGACCATACCTAACAAGTAAACCTTTCTTCTACCCACCGCGTCGGCGTAACGTCCCATAGGTAGAATGAAAATTGCATTGATGAGCAAGAAAGACATCGGAATCCAGCCAACGAGCACAGCGTCGGCTTGTAATTCTCGAGCGAGTTCGGGAATAGCAATTTGAATGGAAGAAAGCGTCATCGCTGATTGAGCCGTACCCAAGGATACGGCTATTAGAGCGACGCGCTTGTCTCTAGGTGATAATAGTTTGTTACCGGTGTTGGCTGGATTAGATGCAGATTTGGAGGCCATCAGTGAGCAAGTCTATGGCAATACCCTGTTAAAGATCGGCCAAGGGGTTCTGTGCCCATGGGGACGCAAAAAAACCATCGAGCACTTCACCTGGCACTTCCTCGGGTGCCTTAAACTGCCAATTCGGGCTTCTATCCTTGTCAATTAACAAGGCTCGCACGCCTTCGGCAAACTCCGGGTGCCTTACAATATTTGTCGCCAGCAATAATTCGCTGCGCAAGGCGTCTGCCAGCGAGAGCTCTTTCGCTGCGGACAACTGCCGATCAATCCAAAGTACAGCCAGCGGAGAGCCATGCTTCATGGCATCGCGAGCTTTGCACAGCCAACTATCCTCTGTCTCCAATTCTGCAATTCTGGTGTAAACATCCTTGATATCACCCTCGCACAACTCATTAATCAGTAATTGATGCTTGGCAATAAAGCCGTCTGGAACCTCGAATGAATTCTGCGTTGAAAGTTCAGCCAGGGCACTACTTACCAAATCGGCAGAGCCTTCGGCATCGCTTTGCCAATCGAGGGCCTGCAAAGTAGACAACGCGGAATCGCGAGCCTCATTCGCCAGCATGACCGTACCAAAGCCGGTGAAAACTCCATCAGTGCCGTTGAAGTTCGCCGCCGTTAACGCCAAAAAACGGCCTATAGCGCCGGGCATTTTATTCAGGAAGTAGCTTCCACCAACATCAGGAAACAAAGCGATGGTAACTTCGGGCATCGCGAAGCGAGTTCGCTCAGTTACTACACGATGGCTGCAACCTGCAAAAATCCCCAGGCCGCCACCCATCACAATGCCATGCCCCCAACATACAACCGGCTTAGAATAGTTATGCAAGGTGTGGTTCATGCGGTATTCGCGAGCGAAAAAAGTTTCTGCATATTCGCACGGACCACCGGGTGTTGTTACTGCCGACTTGTGCAAGGCTTGCACATCGCCGCCAGCACAAAACGCTTTTTCACCACTTCCGTAGATAAATACGGCCGCGATTGAATCGTCATTCTGCCACGCCTCCAAGGGCTCAAGCAGTAATTCAACCATGTCCAAGGTTAACGAGTTCAAGGTAGCCGGCACATTGAGCAACAAAGTACCAATACTCTGCCCGTTTGTGCACGGCAGTACGTTCGAGACTATCGGAGCTTCATCACTCATAGTTTTCAGCCTCGACCAACGCGTTCCATGACCGAACCAAAAAGATCTTCATCAGCCGGCAATGTCTTAGGCACGGCCAGAGGCTTGGACACCCAGGTTATGTTTACCAGGTTTTTCCAGTTGATATTGTCGTTAGTAGAATTACCACCCCAGGTTCCGCACCCCAAGGAAAATGTCTGGCGCAAACCGTTCCACAAATTACCGCTGTTTGATGGTGCTTGAGGCTGGTTAACCATCACCCTGGATGTTTTAGTGCCAAGGCCAATCTTCAAAATGTTCTCGTCGCTGGTGGAATAAATGCCGCAGCTATGCCCCATTCCCTGATAAGTCTGAATTTCATTGGTAAGCGCAACGGCTTCATCAATATCCTTAACCTTATAGAAGGCCATAATTGTGGAGAGCTTCTCACCTGAATACGGATAATCCGGTCCAGTGCCGGTTTCAGGCATGATGATAAACAAGCGGTCGGCTGGAATATCCACACCCGCCATAGCACAAAGTACCTGAGGCGTTTTTACCACGGCTTGCGTGTTGAGGCTGCCGTCCTTCCACAGTACTGCTGCTATTTTTTTATAGTCATCTGAGTTGGCCAAATAACCGCCCTGGGCAATTAGTTTTTCCAACATCGCGTCGTAAACAGATTCAATAACGATGACCGAATTGTCTGATGAACACGAGGCCGCCAGATCCAGTGTTTTTGATATTCTAATTTTCTCAGCAGCATCATCCAAATCCGCCGTTTCATCCACAGTAATAACTGCGTTACCTGCACCCACACCCAAAGCAGGTGTGCCACTCGAGTAAGCGGCCTTAACCATGCCATAGCCGCCAGTCGCTAGAATCAAATCGCATTGGCGCATGAGTTCTTCGGTGCTTTCAATAGTAGGCGTTTCTATACCTATCACTAGGTCCGCAGGAGCGCCCATTTCAACTAAAGCGGCTCGCATACGATCAACAATAAGCTTATTCGTTAGCTTGGCACGAGGGTGTGGCGCAATGATAATTGAATTGCGCCCTTTGACGGCATTGATGCCTTTGATAACCGGCGTTGCTTCTGGGTTTGTTGATGGCGACAAGGCCCCAATAACACCAGCAGGCTTGGCAATTTTAATAATGTTGCGTTCTAGGTCTTCTTCGATAACACCCACCGACTTATCGTCGATGATGTCCATCAATGCCGCACGAGGCTTAACCGAAATTTTAAGAAACTTGCCGTTGTAGTCCCCAAGCTGTGTCTCATCAAGTGTGTGCTGGGCAAGTTCTTCGGCTACACCCGGTTGGCAACATGACCACACCATGGCACGAAGCAGATCATCTATCTGTTCCTGGCTATAGTCCTCTATAACAGCTTGCGCCGCACGTGAACGTTGCATAAGTTCAGTGATTAATTTTGATGCATCTAGCTCAGCGGGTGTTTGATCAGGCGACGTACTATTCATGGAGGACTCTCAGATAAAAGATGGCGTTAGTGAATTCCATAGAGCACTTTAACTAAGGAATTGCAGACATTAGCCCGCTATCATATCAGCGAAGCTGGCATAGTGAAATGCCCATAGAAGGCAGCGCTATACTTAGGCCTAGAACTAGACTTTGAGCCCCATTTAAAAGCCGGCAAGAGATATTAGTAGCAGGCGTTAAGAAAAAGGGTTGACGTTAACCGAGGCAGGCAAGCATCTCGGCATCAGGACGCTGCAGCAATTTTTCCAATCGCCGGCGATTGGCATGCAGTGCTTGCATGTAAGGGTTTACACCGTCAAAGTGAGATTCAACGTAGCGATATCGACCTGCGAAATACCCATCCAGCCTATCCGCTACTATCGAGCGCATGAAATGAGGCGTTTTTCGCAGCAACTCTTCGGGAGAGGCGTAAATCACCTGAATGTTACCTACGCTGTCTTCACACTTAGTAACGCCCGCTATCTCAAATTCGCGATACAGATTTTGGTAGCATTTCTGTAAATACTCTTCATCAGCCATCTGCGCTATAACATCAGCAGTACCCACCAAGGCGCCAACAACGTGGTGGCGGTGGTCTTGCAAAGCAATGCTCTCTGGGCTCAGCTCATAGCCAGTGAAGTGAACTATCTTTGTCGCCAAATCGGCGTGGTGACCAAGTCCTATAGTAGGCAAATACTCAGCCATAAACTGAGCGCTGCGACTTACATGCACTTTAGTGTATTCAGCGCCGTGGTGATGAATTTTGTCGGCCGTTCGGCGGATGTAGCCTGAATCATGAAAGAGCGCTGCTATAACGCCCATTAAGCACAATTCCGGGCCCAAGCATTGGTTACCTTCATGCTCTTCTTCGTAGCCATCTGCCAAGCGCGTGAACGCGAGAGTCACATCCAATACATGCTGCAAATCATGGTAATCGGTTTCACAGCGATGAAAGCCCGGGTATTTGCCTCGGTACAGCCTTCCAACATCAGCAAAAAGGCGGTCTAAGATTCGAAATGGGCGCTTAGGATAGCGCTTTTCCAAAATACTTTTGACCGCCGCTAAAACACTCTCGGGGTCAGCTACATCTACACTGTGGGTTACGTCTTTGGTCACGGTAAGCTCTGCTTCCTTTGCCGGCACATATCACTGTTCTTCAGTAATATCAGCCCTTTGGCGGCTCTTTCGGTAAAGTGTAGTGACCACTCTTTGGTCAGCAAGCCTATTGCGCCGAGAACGTGAACCCCTTGGCAAATTCACCCTATTAGTTTCACACTTTGCCCAGCACACCAACCGAATTATATCGCTTAATCAAAGACTTAGACGGCATGACAAACACCGTAATGACAAGCACACAAGGGCTTCACATACAGCTGGTTAGCGGACATTTGTGTGCGCTAAAAGCTCAACAAGAGCCTTTGCGATAGAAGCATCTGGCTCGTAAGGGCGTGATTCCATGCGTATCTAGACCCACCTGGTGTGACCCTGAGAGCTATATTCTGACTCTTTATGGTCTGTTCCAAACTTAGTTGAGCTTCTAGAATGTGCTGCTGAACAAACCGCTATCAATAGGAGGAATCATGGGAATGTATGCAATGACGGGTGGCGCCACAGGCATTGGCGCCGCGATTAAAGAAAGCTTGAAGGCGAACGGACATCATGTGGTGGTGGTGGATATCAAAGACGCCGACATCGAAGCCGATTTATCTAAGCCTGTAGGTCGCTTGCTGGCCATTAGCGGGATTGTGGAACGCTGCGGTGAAGGTCTGGACGGCTTTATTGCCTGCGCAGGAGTCGGTGGTCACGTACCAAACAAGGCATTGATTTCAAGCGTCAACTATTTTGGCACCACTGAGTTGGTCGACGGCATTCTTGGCCTTCTCAGTCTGCGAAAGGGGGCCGCACTTCTGGTTTCCTCCAATTCCGCTCCGATGCCTACCGACAGTGCCTACGTTGATTTATTGCTAGAAGGCGATGAAAGCAAGGCCTCGGCTCATGCTGAGTCCATGGAAGGCCAACAGGTTTACAGCGGTAGCAAGCAAGGCGTGGCTAGATGGATGCGTCGCAACATAAGCCGAATTTCAAAGCTCGGCGTGCGAATTAACGCGATTGCGCCTGGCTATACCCAAACACCAATGACACAGGCTGTTGAAGAAAGCGAACAATACGGTGCGGCCATCAGGGATTTTATGGCCAGCATTCCGGTAGGAAGGCCCGGTAAGCCTGCTGACATGGCGGCCGCTGCTATGTTCTTGCTCAGTGATGAAGCCGGCTTCATTAATGGCTCCGTTCTATTCTCTGACGGCGGCCACGATGCAATGTTGCGGCCAGACGAGTTTTAGCAATTGGCTGGCTAAACTTGCGGCTACTACTCTGGCTATAGCCAGCTACGACCAAAGGTTTTATTATTAGCGAATCTTCTGTCGAAGGGTTTTTACTTGAGCAGTAACAGTATTAGAGACCGTAAATACGAGCTCAAAGATGTCTGAGTTCTTTCTGCCAGCCTACAAATATCACCAGTTGTTCGATTACCTAAGCGTATTGGGTTGCGACGCAGCCGAGATATGCGCCGCAGCCGGCGTCGAGTACAACGCACTTCAAGACGTGGATCCCACGCAAGGAGTGCCTGCTGAGCCCTACTCAAAATTGTACCTGCGGGCCGCGCAATACATGGAAACACGGTTTGGCACAACACCCTGGGGCGCAGGGGTGGGGTCGATGTCATTTCGATTAATGTGCTACACAATGATCTCCTGTGGAACACTCGGCGAAGCACTAAATCGCGCAGCCGAGTTTTGCGCCTTCGCTAGCCAATTAAATGGCCATTTAATTGAATTAACACCAGTAGCCGGCGAACCACCCATGGTGCAGCTGGCGTATCAATTCAATCGTCAAGACGCGAATGCAGCGTTCGCGCCACCTGAATGGTCCCGCTCCGAACATTATGAGTCAATCGTTCTTTCTTCAGGCCTACGAGTGTGGGCGTCAATTTGCGGTTGGTTGATAGGCAGAACTTTGCAACTAGAAGCGGTTCAAGTAGCCGCACCCTCTGTAAACGAAAAGGTCCAAAAAATACTTGAAGCCAATTTTGTTTGTCCCATCGAGTTCGGCAGCAAGTCTAGCTTCATGGTGTTGCCCGCTAGCGAGTTGCAGCAAAAAATTGTGCAAGACAATGAGTCGCTAGAGAACTTTCTCACCCATGTGCAATACCAGTTCTGGATTGAAAACCAATCACCAAGCACAACATCCAACGCAATAAGGTCAATGATCAGTATGGTAGCTGGCACTGAGCTGCCCCAATTCGATAGAATCGCCGAGCGCCTGGGCATGTCGTCATCCACATTGCGCCGCCGCCTGATGGAAGAAAATACCAGCTATCAAAAAATCAAAGACGACTGTCGGAAGTCTATGGCTATCGATTACCTGCATCAATACGACTACAAAATTCATGAAATTGGCGATCTACTGGGCTTCGCGGAAACCAGCTCATTCGTTAGGTCTTTCAAAAAATGGACAGGGATGACGCCAAAGACCTACCGTGACAGCTCCAAAGCCTTTAGCTCGGCGCCTTAGCCCCCCCAAGGCAAGTAAGGCGCACACGCCTTTTCTCACACCAACAACTAACATACGAATAGGTAAGTGACTAGGCCGATAAACAGCAGCGTTTTATTTATTCGCTCCTAGCCGACTTAGCTTCAAGCACATCCGCAGGAATTTGATTGTCCAACGCGCCTAGAAAACCTTCGCCATTGGCAATGCCATCGTGAACACCAAACCCAAGTAACTCTTGCGCTCTACGTGGCATCTTACAAACTCGCTCTACCGGCACCGATAAGTAACTATTTTCCTCCGTTCGCAACCACCCCAAACAAAAGCTGGTGTGCATTCCGCGACGAACTTTATCCGTTTGGTTTGGTCCTGCGCCGTGCAACGTTGATCCTAGATATATCGCTGCGGATCCAGGAGACATTTCGGCGACTGCTATTTCATCAGGCTCGGGCTGACGATCGCTTGGCCATTTATGGCTGCCTGGCACAATACGCGTCGCGCCCATTACAGCCGTGTACTCACTCAATGCCAGCAAAGATGCAAACTGAACATGACCGCTAATAGCACTTGTTAACTTGCGCGGCCATACGTCGTGATCACGATGTATCAATTGGTCACCTGCCCCAGGACCACAATCAAGCACATGAGCTATATTGAGAATGTACTCGGAACAATTAGGCAGCAGGAATTCGTCACCAATAGCCTTAAAAGTTGAGTGAAGCAAAACCTCATTGACGAAGGTGTCGGATACACCCGCCACGCCGGTTAAATGTTTGGTTTGAGCGCCGTGAAAAAACTCTACCGCTTGATTAGGATGCGCATGAATGCGTTGCTTCTTTGCAAGCAATGGGTCAATCTCGGCATTAAAGTTATTGACCTGTTGGCTCGACAAAAAGCCATCAATAATTACGGTGCCGTTGTCGGCCAATTCATTGGTGATCTCATCGGCCGATGCCGTTGCTGAAAAGCTCTTGATAATAGCCATAATGTAGCTCTCCTTCGATTAAGCCTTAGATAAAGTCCAAGCTCTGCCCTACCCTAGCGGCTGGAATAATCAAGCTCACTACCGCCGCCCAAGCCCCCAGTAAGTATCAGCATTTGACCGCCTCGTTTTAGCGCAGTACGCCTATTAATTAATTCCATATTGCACTCTTTTACGCAGCAATTATTGCTTACTTCGGTTTAGCCATGTGAAGATCCGCTCGAAGCTTTACAATACCTCCTCTGCTATGCCGTTTAACAACTCACTGCCAGAAGATTGCATTACAGGACCTTTAAAGTAAGATAACCAAATCGCCAGCTTTGGAATGAAGAAAGTGAAACACGCCTATATATACGATGCCATTCGTACGCCACGCGGCAAAGCTAGACCCGATGGCGGCCTGCACGATTTAAGCCCCTATGAATTGCTAAGCGCTCTTTATACGGCATTGGAACAACGCACTGGTTTTAACCCAGCTGAGATTGACGAAGTAATTCTCGGCTGCGCCACGCAATACGGCGAGTTGGCGGGCAATATCGCTAAAACCTCCACTTTGTATCATGGCTGGCCTGCGCATATATCGGGCCTTACGGTAAACCGATTTTGCTCCTCCGGCATCGACGCGATCAATTTCGCCGCCATGAAAGTAATGACCGGCGTTGATGAAATGAATGTTGCCGGCGGCATTGAAATGCTGTCAAGAATTCCAATGCTAGCCGATAAACCCGCGCCTTTTCTAAACGCTGAGCTCGCGTCAAAAATTGGCATGTACATGATGGGCTGCGGAGCAGACCTGATTGCGACCAAACACGGATTTAGCCGCGAAGAGGTCGACCTTATCGCACTGGAAAGCCAACAGCGAGCAGCCTACGCTCGAGAAAACGGTTACTACAATTCGATCATTCCAGTAATGAATACGACCAAGAATATCACTATTGAACAAGACGAAATTATTCGACCTCACACTACGGCTGACGGCCTAGCTGCGATGGCACCCGCATTCGCAGAATTAGGCCAGAGCGGTACCGACGCAGATTACTTGAAAGCCTTTCCAGAATTGGACTCAATCCAACATGTACACACGGCAGGCAATTCTCCTGCCATGGCGGACGGTGCTTCGGCCTTACTGATCGGCTCAGCGGCTGTCGGGGAAAAGCTAGGCATAAAGCCAAGAGCACGCATCCGTGCAATGGCTAACCTTAACGCTGATCATCGTACCGTGCTGACAGGTTGCGTCGACGTAGTTAAAAAACTAATGCGTAGCGAGGGTATTACAGCAGAGGACGTTGATCTGTTTGAAATTCACGAAGCGTTTGCTGCCACCATGCTGTACGGCAAGCAAGAACTTGGCATTGATGGCAGCAAGCTCAATGTTAATGGTGGCTGCATTGCTTTAGGGCATCCTCTCGGCGCTACCGGGGCGATAATGACCGGCACACTATTAGATGAACTGGAGCGGCGTGACCTCAAAACAGGAATAGTTTCGGCAGCGGGTGCTGCAGGAGCCGGAAGTGCGCTGTTTATTGAGCGCTGCTGATACAAAGACTCCCTACAGAGAATTGCTGGAATGCCCTCCGTCCACTGTAATCGTTGATCCCGTCATATAGCGAGAGGCATCGGATGCTAGTAAAAGAAAGGCGCCATCAAGGTCTTCTTTTTCGCCAGTTCGTCGCTGCGGTATTTGTTTTCGCAGACGCTGCAAGGCCTGCTCATTGTTTTTCATATCAGTTAAGTCGGTTTCGATATAGCCTGGCAGCAAAGCGTTCACCCTAATATTATGTCGCGCGAGCTCTAGTGCCATGCCACGGCTTAGATGTATAACCGCAGCCTTGCTTGCCCCATAAGCCGGCACCATATTCCCAGGTCGAGCACCCAAGATAGAACCCACATTAATAATTGACCCGCCGCGTTTTCCGTCAACCATTCGCGCACAAGTTTGACGCGCCACATCCGCTAGGCCTATAACGTTAGTATCAAGGGTGTTTTTCCAGTCGGCCCTATCGGTTTCGAGAAAAGGTTTGTTGAAAGCAATGCCGGCATTGTTAGCCAATACATCGATGGGCTGAAACTCTCGTTCTATCGCCTCCAGAGCAGCGCCTACACTGCCCTCTTCAGCAACATCCATAAACGCAGAAAAGGCACGGCCGCCTTGCCCATTAATTTCATCGACTAGCGCGTCTAAACGCGACACTCTTCGCGCAGTAAGCGCAACAGAAGCGCCCGCCGCCGCGGCCAGGCGTGCAAAATGCTCTCCCAAACCACTAGAGGCACCGGTAACAAGCACGCACTTGTTATCCAGAGAAAACAGTTGTAGTGTATTCATCAAGAACCTCTTCTTACGCTTTTATATAGCAGAGTTATGCGGCGATTCTAGGCCGTAGTGTTTAGCTCGAGCTTACCTTGTCTCTTAACTGGTCACTTAACGCAAAGCGCTGCACTTTGCCTAAGGGGTTACGCGGTAGTTCTTTAACGATAACGATTTGTTCTGGTAATTTGAATTTGGCTAAGCCCTGATCTAACAGCCAAGCTTGTATGCTGTTCAATTCAGGCGCGGGTACATTCTTTTGCATAACCAGGCACGCACATATTTTTTCACCCAGCCGCTCATCAGCGTAAGCACACACCGCGGCCTCGGCAACGCCAGGGTAATTATCTATAAGCAGATCGAGCTCCACGGGCGAAATTTTCATGCCGCCTCTGTTTATAATATCTTTGCAGCGGCCAACAATACGATACTGTGGGTAGAGTGGTGGCTCACCACATATTTCTACCAAGTCTCCGCTTCGGAAAAACCCATCTTCGCTAAAAACCCCTTCATTGTCATGATCGAAATAGCCATCAAACACCGTAGGGCCGGCCATCAACAACTCGCCAGACACACCCACCGATGTAATTTCTTCACCCGTTTCCGGATCGGCAATCTTTGTGAGCACCCCTGGTCGCAGGCTTTCCCATGGCAACCCTGCTATTCCTATACGTGGAAACATCGTTCCCCGTGCCTCTGGGTCAGGCGCAGTATGCGGGGTGGAGTGCAAACTGACACCTTCGTTAGAGCCATAAAAATTAATAATGGTCAGTTTATAGTCTTGCTCGAATTTTTTTACCATCCATGGCGCCAATGGTGCCGACCCCGAACCCAGCGCGCGCAAGGCTAAGAAATCATGTTGCTGCCATAGCTCTGGTGATTTCGCGAGCTGATTCAGTACAGCGGGTGGAGCGACGGAAAAATTAACGGCCTCATCCGCTAACTGCTGCAGATACATTGCGGCGTCAAATGGGTGATGCAATACGATGGTTGCGCCAAAGATCGCCGCAGGAAAAAGAAATCCGCCCAGTGCCGCCATGTTGACCAACGGAAAAGGCACCAGCAGACGATCGCCATTCTGGTATTCGCCCGCCGCAGCTGTCGCTCTCCCAGTGGCCAGCCACATATTGTGAGACCTGGGCACTCCCTTAGGTGTGCCCGTAGTCCCCGAGGTCCAACAAATTGTGATGATGTCATTTGCTGTGCTTGGATTTAGTAACTGGTGGTCTCTTACCTGCCTTCTACTCTCAGGCGATGCTTTCACCATTTCGCCTATCGGCGGCAGCTCTCGCCCACAGCAAATAATTTTTGTGTTTGGCAAAGCAGCTTCGGCATTGCTGGCAAGTGCCGTGCTTTTGAAACATTCGCAAGTGAGCACAGCACTGGCGCTCACAGTCTTGGCGATGTGCCTCAGCTCATGCGCGCCATATTGCACGGGTATAGGTGATACTATTAACCCGATTTTACTGGCCGCGTGATAGCACACAAACAATTCCGCTACATTAGGGAGCTGCACTATTAGGCAGTCATCACGCACGAGCCCGACATTAAGAAATGCCGCCGCCATACTGTCACTGGCCTGGTCTAATTCTTTGAAGCTAAGTTGAACAGCTTTTCGCCCAAACCAATCCTGGCAGTTGGCTTGGTCTACAACCGCCAATGCATCGCCGCGTTCTTCGACCCTTGCAGCCAGTAATTCATGCAGGGTTAATTCACCCCAAGCACCTAAGGATGTCAACGAAGCGATACGAGCTTCATCTGATGTGATCAATCGTTATCTCCATGTAAGTAGGCGATACACCGTGCGCAGTTAAATCGAAATTCACTCCGAGTCTTTTTATAAAAGGGATATACTACACCATCTGCGAAAGGCAGCACTGATGCAATCAGTCTTAAATCGGATTCGAATATGAATAAGAATATTAAGTCCACTCCAGAGCAGACAAACATCAGTGCTGTGTGGCCAAAGCCAGCATACGCTTGGTATATGACCATTTTGCTCATGTTTTTATACATGTTCTCCTTTCTGGATAGAACCATCATAGTGCTCTTAATTGAGCCCATAAAACGTGACCTTCACTTAACTGACACTGACGTAAGCCTTCTTTACGGCTTCGCCTTCGCTGTTTTTTATACGTTGATGGGCATTCCAATAGCGCGCTTGGCCGACACTAAAAATCGCGGGAAAATTATTGCCGCAGGCGTTCTGTTTTGGAGTCTGATGACGGCTTTTTGCGGCCTTGCGAAAAACTTTACTATGCTATTTGCCGCCAGAGTTGGCGTGGGTGTTGGTGAGGCAACACTGTCACCGGCTGCTTACTCACTGATTTCCGACTCTTTCCCTGAAGAGAAGCGGGCCAAAGCTATGAGTGTTTACACCATGGGCTTATTTATGGGTGCCGGCCTTGCTTTGCTTTTGGGCGGCCAGGTCATTGGCTGGGTTGAACAAATCGGTACGGTTACGCTACCTATAATCGGAGAAATTTACGGCTGGCAACTCACTTTCATAGCGGTAGGCGCACCGGGCATAGTCTTCTTCCTGCTCGCTCTGGCACTGCGTGAACCGCCGAGACAGGGAGTCACCGCCGGCAATACTCAAGGCGTACCTCTGAAGGAAGTAATGACGTGGTTCGCTCAGCGTAAACGCTTTTACTTGAGTTTTTACCTCGCCATGGCGTTTCTCACTCTGTATTCATACTCGCTATCTGCCTGGACCCCATCGTTTTTTATTCGCACGCATGATTGGACCATTATGCAAGTTAGCCAGAACTACGGTTTGGTGTATTTGTTATTTGGTCCTGCTGGCATATTTGCAGGTGGCTGGATTGCCAGTCGACGGGCAATGCGCGGCGACCCAGTCGCCAGCGCTCGCATGGCCGTTATTTCCAGCGCAGGCTTGCTGATTCCAGCAGCAACCATGACCATGATGGACAGCGCCTGGTCCTCTCTAGGAATAATTGCCATTATTAAGTTTGTTAGCGGCCTGCCTTTAGGAGTTGCTATGGCTGCGGTGCATGAGATAACACCGAATCGATTAAGAGCACAAGCTGTCGCCATCTACCTGTTTACCGTCAATATTATTGGGCTCGGCACTGGCCCAACAATTGTTGCCCTAATAACCGATTATGGCTTTGGCGACCCGCTTGCCTTGCGCTACTCACTGGCAATTGTAGGGGTTATTGCCTGTGCTTTAGCATTAGTGCTGTCGGTTTACGCAATGGGTCAGTTGAGGCTATTAAAGCAGGAACTTGCGAGCGCTAGTGAAAAAGAGCTGTGAGCACAGCAAGCATTGATGGTCATGTTAACAAGACTTTTTCTTTCTTCTGCCAATCAGTTGGTTATCCTGTTCGCTCTCAGAATATATAAGGACTTATACTTTGTTTCGTTATGCTGCAGATCACATTCCGGTAAGCTTAATTCTATTCTTGAGCTGTATTGATTTTGTCTTGTATTTCCTAGTTGAGCAAATCTGGGTATTGGTCGCTTTCTGGCTACTGATGATCATTCCGAAGGGAAAGATTAGCGCATGGAGCCATCATCACCAGCACACCGCAACGTTCCACCAAAAGTCATTGAATCGCTTGCTGGAGTTTTTTCATGCCCTGCACACCGGCGTTTGTTCAAATTTGTGGCTGCTGCACCATGTGCTCGGGCATCACCATAATTACCTTGATCAGAGCAAGGATGAGAGTCGGTGGCAACGAAAATCCGGCGCTATGATGCAAGAGGTTGAGTACACTCTGAATGTAGCTACTACAGCTTATTATCGAAGCTTTAAGGTCGGCCGACGATTCCCTAAAATACAAAAAGTCTTTATTGCGTGTACCGCGGTGACCCTGATAGTAGTTGCCACGCTTGTTTATCTAAAGCCTGTGCCTGCCTTACTGTTATTCGTGTTACCCATGATTAGCGGCTTGCTCTTAACGTCATGGGCTACCTATGAACATCATGCCGGTTTAAGCACAGAGAATGAATTCGAAGCCTCTAGAAATAACCTTAGTCGCTTTTACAATATCACCACTGGCAATCTTGGCTACCACACTGCACACCATCACAAACAAGGTGCCCATTGGTCTTTGTTGCCACAGATACATGAGCAAATCAAAGACAAGATTCCTTCTCATCTAATAAAGTACGCGGCCCTGTAATTTGCGTCTATTTCTTTTTTAAGTCTGCATGCGCTTTAACCCATTCCTGCGCACACACGGACCCCCAAAAAGAAATTTCGTTGGCTAAGGATGCAACTGCACACAGTTCAACAAACTTGTTTACCTTGCCACTACCATCGCATTCCATTATTTCCAAACACTCACGCTGCGTCGGCAAATTCGTGCCTCCACCAACAGTGCCCGCATTAACGTTAGGAATGTGAACCTCCCATCGTAGCGAATTACCTTCAGCGTTCAGTTCGAGAGAATTCTGCGCAAAGGCAGATTCTGGAAGCGTTGCCGGGTCTTGCCCTGTAGCGATGTAAATTGCAGTAAGTGCGTTTACGTGACTGCAGTGAGAATTGTGATTGCCCGCTAGTAAACTAAAGTCAGCATAAGAGCGATGCAGCCTGGGTATATCTCTAATGTCAGCGCGTGTTATTTTCTTCATCACGTCGCTAGGAATATCAACGCTGACGATAACGTTCTTTCCCCTGCCCATAAGGGCGTTCATATGGCTAGCTACTTTCTCGCCACTCATACCTCCCGCCATTAAGTGGCCTGTTATTTCAGGGTGTTTTGCCAAGACAGCTTTGACACCATTCGCCGTCGCAATGCTAACCATGTTCTGGCCAGATGCATCACCGGTATCCATCGTAACTCGCATGCACACCTTGCTGCCCAGTTGCCAGCAATGAACATCCATTACTTTACCGTGTGACGTAGTTTCCTCAAGCACCGGCACTAGCCACGCCCAGCCAGCGTTCATTGAATCGGTAAACGCCACGGCATCGTCAAAGTTCTCGAATTCAAACACGGGAGCACGCTGAATACCGCCATTGCTAATGACTCGTACCCGCGCCCCACCGCTTTCGTTAATTACCTTCATTCCGCGTGAGGTAGATGCAACCAAAGTACCCTCGGTTGTGGCGAAGGGAATATAAAATTCTCCTTGCGCGGCGTCACCGCGAACATGAACAGGTCCCGCAAGGCCCACTGGAATTCGGGCTGTTCCTACGAAGTTCTCAATATTAGATTTTGCTGCTTCTCTATAGAGCCCCTCTTCTCGTTGTAACACTGTGCCTGCCAGAGAGTTGGGATAACTAGATGGCGGCTTGCTTGAGTTACTCATTGCTCTAAATTCCCAGAAATGTGATTGGCAAGCAAACGTCCAGCCAACTACGTTATTAGTCCAGTGTTATTACTGTGCCGAGAGTTCGCTCTGCACCGGGGTCATCAGCGGTTGGCGGGACAATACATATTTCATCCACGCCTGCGGCCTTGTACTCAGCGATTCGGCTGCGTACGCTGTTCTTGTCACCAACCATTCCAACCGCTGCGGACAATTCCGTCGGCATAGCAGCAAGCACCTCTTTAGGATGCGGCCTGGTTTTCGCAAATGCAACCAAGTCTCCAAACCCTGCCTCAATGAACATATCGCTGTACCCAGGTGCGGCAAGATAGCCAACCTTTGAACGCAGCATTTGCAGTATCGCGGCCTCCGTCGGATCTATCGCACAGGCTAGCCAAGCCGCCACCTTCGGTGTTGGTCGCCCGGCTTTTTTAGAGGCATCTTCAAGCTGCTGTTTAAGCCTGGCCACAGAATGAGTGGTAACCATGTTTAATAGCATTCGATCGCTATGACGCGCAGCCATTTTTACAGCAAGCTCTCCGAATGCAGCAATGGTAAGGTGAGCGCCTGGGGGCTCAGTTCTTAAGTGATAACCCTTACATGTCGCCAGCTCGCCTTGTATATTCACCTTCTGGCCATCTAACAAACCACGCAAAATCAGCGCCGACTCTTCTAAGTGTTTCGCGGTGCGTAGCCGGGATCGACCGTGCCACTGCTCTACCACAACCTTACTCGAACTGCCGATGGCAAGACGAGTTGTACAAGCCGTAAGCGCAGCGACAGAAGCAGCACCCATCGCCATTGTCATGGGGGTACGAACATCAACCGCTAGCGGGCCAATATTAAGGGCCATCTTATTACCCGGCGATGTGCCTACTGCCGTTGCAAATGCAAAAGCATCAAAGGTGGCCATTTCACCAACCCAAAGGTCAGAGTATCCGTGTCGGGCCGCATTACGAGCTATATCGAGATTGTCCATTGCGGGTTTGTCCTGCCATAAAGGGGTAACCACACTAATCGTCATTAAAAATCTCCGCTCTCTTTATAGTTGCTGGTGGCTTAGATGCTAATTATTAACAGCTTGTTAGCGTGCAAGCAACGCGCTGGGCTCAGGCTAGCAAGGTATTGTAATTGGTGCTAGTCTATTTACACAAGTAACATGGCAATGAAAGATAGTCGATTACTTAAACTCACCGGCCTCTGCAGGAAAAGGTTAATCACAATGACAGACAGCAATTTTCGTGTAACCGAAGAGGCACTTGGCGAGGTAACTCATTTCGACAATGCGCCCAGTTGGATCTATGACCTTGACAATCCTTATGTTCACGGGGCTTACGCTCCAACTATGGATGAAATTGCCGCCGAAAACCTAGAGGTTGTCGGTGAGCTTCCTGGCGACTTGTATGGTGCTTATTTTCGTAACGGCCCGAATATGATCCACAAGCCACCTGGCCACTACCATCCCTTCGACGGCGACGGCATGGTTCACGCGGTGTATTTCAGAGAGGGTAAAGCATCGTACAAGAACAGCTACATTGAGACTAATGCGCTCGTTCTCGAGCGTGAAGAAGGCAAAGCCATTTGGCCTGGAGTAATGGACCGCTTTAATTACTCATTGCCGGAATTCCCCATTAAAGACAACTGCAATACTGACGTCACGTTATTTGCAGGCAAGCTAATGCCCACTTGGTACAACGCTGGGGTTCCCTACAAAATGGATCCTCTTACATTGGAAAACATGGGAGAGTATGGATTAGCAGGCAGAGTCAGGCGCAAAATGTCAGCCCACAATCGAGTGGACTGGAATACTGGCGAGATGTTGTTCATGGATTACGGCGATGAAGCCCCATTTATGACCTATGGCGTGGCCAATCCAGACGGCTCACTGCGACAAGAGGTAGACATTGAGCTGCCCGGCCCACGCTTACCACATGACCTTGGCTTCTCGACCAATTACACCATATTGCACGACTTACCTTTCTTTCACGACATGGATATTCTGCGCAAGCATGGCCGTCGAGTTGTCGATTTTCATAAAGACATCCCTACCCGCTTCGGCATCATACCTCGCTATGGCGCCTCACAAGACATTCGCTGGTTTGAGTGCGAGCCCTGCTTTATTTTGCATGTTTCCAACTGCTGGGAAGACGGCGACTGGGTCGTAATGGATGGTTCGAGATCTGTTAATCCCAAACCTCGGGTAGACACAGACTGCGGCGAATTAACCCATATGATGGCCTATATGGTCAATCAGGCGAACAACTATCGCTGGCGCTTTAACCTCAAAACCGGAGAGGTTCGGGAACATGACATCGACGACCTAAACACCGAGTTCAATAAAACGAATCAATTGTTCCATGGTGTACAGAGTAAATTCGCTTATCATCAGCGCATTCCTACTTGGGCTGAAGGCGCTCGTACACTGCAGTTTTCGGCACTCGTTAAATACAATAACGAAACCGGGCAGTACAGCAAGTGGGATTATGGTGAAGGCGTTTTCGGTAGCGAAGTTGCGTTTGCGCCTGTAAAAGGAGCCACTCGCGATGGCGACGAAGACAACGGATACTTGATCAACATGGTTATAGACAGCAAAACATGGAAGTCAGAGGCACTGGTGTTTGATGCAAAAGACATTACCCAGGGGCCTATTGCCCGGGTGACTCTTCCACATCGTGTGCCGGCCGGCTTTCATTGCAGCTGGGGACGCGGGGAAATCATATATGCATAAGCGCGAAGCTCAGCGCAGAGGAGAGGTATCGCTGGTCTCGACGCTTAAGCAAGTGCCATTCGGGACAGAGTCTATGTGTTGAACTAAGCTCCCCAACCTTCAATTTGACTCGCTTTCATCCAGCAGGCATGAAAGCCCTGCGGCACGCGCTCGGGCAAATGCACTCGAGTAACTGGTCCATCACTAATCTTTCTAGCATCAAAGACCTGAAGCTCTTGATGTCTGTTTTTGTCATTCCAGCAAAACACTACAACATAACCATGGTCTTCACTAACAGGATTGTCTGCGGGCGCGAACCATGGCTCACTGTACCAGCAATGGTCATGATCATCTGACCATTCGCCAACACTTTCACCAGTATCGGTATTCATTTTACGAATGCCCGTCCAACGTAAATCTTTTGCGTGGTGATCAATAAGGTAGGCCCACTGAGTGCGTCTACCAGTCATGGCACTGTTGTAACCGGGAAACTCTACGTTAAGATCCGCATTAAGGCATTGCTCACTCGTCTCGCCAGTGACCAAATTCATACTATAGCGCCAGAGTCGCGCATCCATAACCAGCCCACCGATCATTTTTGCGGTTCGCTCGTCATCAATACTTCCGTCAGCCTTTTGAGCCGGCATGTATCGGCACGCCACCATAATGACTTCGTCGCCGTCCTCCCAGCAGTTAACAACATGGTAGAGAAAACACGGCGTGAAATCGAACCATTGAATACTGTCAGAGGCACCGTAACGAGGAATAACACCAAATCGCGTCGCCATTGATGAATCGAACCGAATCTTGTGCCGGCCTGCCTTCAGAGCATCCTCATCATGAAAGCAAGGCACGTCATGCAAGATGGAATAGTGCTCGGTTATGCCCATATCATGCATTAAGCGATCGCCGGGCAACTCAATTGGAACATGATGGCGCAGCTCCCCTTCCGCACTAACAACGCCATAACTCATGTGCGGTTTTTCAGTATAGTAATCAAAGTAGAGAAGCTCGCCAGTTTGTTCGTCAACTTTACAGTGTGCCGACATGCCTTTTCCAAGTCCGCTCACATACTCTGGCGCTGCTCTAACGGTTTCTAGCGTTATGGGGTCTACAATGTGCGGTACGCCTGCCAGGTACCAGGTTGTAATCGCATTACCGCGATGACCGATAACGTCCGTATTTGACGCATCAGCCATTGGCTTGTCTTCACTGTCTTTCACCGAGTTCATCACGCCCCAGAAAATCTCTTGGCCGGCATCTTCTTTCTTTTTTAAATCGGCCGTACGAACATACTTATTCCGGTAGGTGAACTCTCCGTCGCGAAACTCACCGGAATGCAACATTCCATCGCCATCAAAGAAGTGATGGGAGCCTTTCGGCTCGAACCGCGGATTCGGACCATTACGTAAATACACGCCATTTAAATCTTTTGGAATTTCGCCTTCAACGGGAAGATCCTTTAACACCAGCTCGTTTGCCACGGGTGAAAACTCGCCCGCAATGTAAGGCCCATGATCGAGGCCAAATGGAGCATCACGCTCAGCTGTTAAAGTGCTCATTTCTTTCTCCATTAGAATTCATAGTTGAACTAACGTTACTGTTTAAAAATAGTAAAACATATACCCTGCTACAAGCTAAGGCTTTCGTCATTCAGTCAAATGACGCCATTCTCATGTAAGCTAGAAATTTCGTCCAAACTGTAGCCAATCTCGCTCAACAGTTCAGTTGTATGCTCACCCAAAGTAGGCGCGCGCTTAAAAGCACCTACTTTAGTTTTGGAATATCGAATGGGGTGGTCGGCTATCAATGTCTCGCCTGAGACACCCGGATACTCAAGCTCCTGAAACATAGCCGTTTCAGTAATCTGTTCATTTTGAAGTACTTGTCTAGGCGTTAACATTTCCCCACACGGTATTGAGGCCTGAGCCAACTCTTGGGTGGCCTGATCAACCGTTCGCTGCTCACACCATTGAGCCATGCGCTTAGCGATAAGCTCACCATGGTCGCCACGTGATTGGTCAGTGCTGAATCGCTCATCGGTCAGCCAATCAGCTTCGCCCATCAAGTCGGCCCAACGCTTAAACAAGCCTCCGCCTACAATCTGAACCGTTATCCACCCATCACTGGTTGGAAAGGTGTCAGTAGGCGCATTGTATTGCCCTCTTGTTCCTGTACCTTCTCTACCCAGGTCCAAGGCCGCCTCTTCCATCAAAGCGGCGTTGTTGAATGCAAGCGCCGTACCTAGAAGCGATCCTTCAACAATTTGACCCTCGCCTGTTTTCTCTCGATGCATAATTGCTGCAAGCGTGCCAAAGGCACTGAGTGACGCAGTACCAAAGTCACAATAAGGTGCAAACGACTTGGCTGGCGCACCTGGCTCGCCATTCAAATACATACTGCCAGACATTGCCTGCGCAACTGTGTCAAATCCACCTCTAGCCGCATAGGGGCCTGTTGAGCCGAACGCCGACCCGGTTGTGAGGATAATATCGGGTTTGATACTTGTCAGCGTCTCGTAATCCAGCCCAAGCTTCTTAAGCGCCGGGAAAGGCAGGTTAGCTATAACAACATCTGCGGTTTCAACTAATCGGCGAACCACTTCGCGCCCTTCGATAGACCTTGGGTTAAGCGTCATGCCGCGTTTGTTACGACCTAATTGCATATGATAAGCGCCTTCACCATCGTCACTAATGGGCACGGTATATCGGTCTTCGCCGCCGGAAGGTTTCTCTATGCGAATAACATCAGCGCCTAAATCCGCAAGCAATGTTCCACAGTAAGGACCCGCAATGTAACGTCCAAAATCCAATACGCGAATGTCTTTTAATATGTCACTCATGCAATTTGCTCATACATTGCGCTCATAAAAGCCATTCAATAGTCGTATCAAGAACAGCGCTCCAAAATAGCAACTGTGGTTACGGCTTCTTCCACACCTAGAAAGCCACCGCCATTCTCGGCAATGCCAAGACGCGCGCCGTCTACCTGCCTGGCACCTGCCTCACCGCGAAGCTGGGTGACCAGCTCATACAACTGGGCAATGCCAGTGGCACCCACTGGGTGACCTTTTGCAAGCAAACCACCGGATGGGTTAACTGGCGCATACCCACCAATTTTGAAATCGCCGTCTCTTAGGCACGCACCAACCTCACCCGGTTTGCATAAACCAAGATTTTCGATTTGCTGCACTGTTGAAAACGCCGTCGCGTCGTGTACTTCAGCAACATCTATATCGCCGGGTTCGACACCGGCTTCGTTATAAGCGGCAAGAGCTGCGCGGCGACCAATGTGGTTAGCGTAATCATACTTGTCGCGTTCAATGGTCGTCAGCAATGCCATAGATCGAACTCTAACGGCCCTAGAGCCAGCACCAATTCGCTTTAACGCATTGGCACTGCAGAGTATGACCGCTGATGCCCCATCACTCACTGGCGCGCACATACCACGGGTAAAAGGGTAAACAATGGCTTTGTCTGCTAGCACTTCTTCAACCGTAAAAGGAGTGCGGTATTGAGCCTTCGGATTATGCTGGCCATGACAATGCGTGTTGGATGCGACCCGCGCAAAGTCCTCTTGTGTGGTTCCAAAACGCTCCATGTGTACCCGTGCCTGCGCAGCGTACAAATCCATAAACAAACTACGATCCGGGCCCGGCTTCTCACCACCAATGGAGACGATATAGTCGAGCACGCCATCCCTGTCGTGAACATCCGTGCCACCAGCAAACGCCGCTGCGACTTTTTCTGGCCTGTCCTTGTAGACCATTTTTTCCGCACCCACCACGAGAGCTATGTCGACCATTCCCCCACGAATGGCCGCCATAGCTTGCAAAACAGCTGTTGAACCAGACGCGCAGGCGTTCTCTACATTAGCAATAGGTATGCCAGTGATTCCGGCCGCTCTTAATGCTATCTGCCCTCGTATTGTGTTCTGGCCCTCTAGCATGGGCTGCCGAGTATTTGAAAACCATGCGGCTTGAACGGCCTCTTTATCAAGACCGGCGTCTTTCAGCGCATCGCTAACGGCCAGTGACGTCAGTGATTTAACCGTGTCATCTATTCGCTTACCAAAAGGCGTCATTGACGCGCCGATTACGTAGACATCGTCGCTCATGCTGTGACGCTCGCGATGGGTCGCCTCCGCTGCGCTATTCGAAATCGCGAGGCGACAAACGACAGGTCTGCCAGGCAAGCGTTGCCTGCGGGGTTAAGCCCCGTGACATGATAGTCACTGTAAGCGGCCGCAAAATTAATCCACATTGCTCCTGTTAAGTTAATGGTGAGATTAGCGCCTACCTGTGCATAAACATCCACCCAGCGGTCTATAAACGCCTCATCAGTTGAGTACATATAGCAAGATATTGTTCCTCGTGTGCGGGCAAGCTCCGTCGCTTCTTTAGCAGCGACATCAGCATTTTCCACCGCGACAATAAACAATACAGGTCCAAATCGTTCCTCAGCATACATTTCCATATGTTCGGAACTGGCCGATATAACCAAAGGCGTACAGGTGCGTGCATTTGGAAAATCCGGATGTTCATACGCAGCGGCCTGTCTTAGAACGGCCAAACCGTTTTGCGACGCCATGTTGATTGCTTCTTCGACCACGTCGAGACTAAGCTGGGCTTGTATCGCGCCCATAATCGCTGCCGCCATTTTCGGCTTATCGGCTATAGCATCTATTTCTTCGACTATCGCGTTGGCTACAGTATCAAAGCTCACTCTACCTTCAGATGTATTGATGCCATCTTTTGGCACATACACTACTTGCGGGCTTGTACACATTTGCGCTGAGAACAGGCTGGTCGCTCTAGCAATTGCGCGAGCGGATTCGGCTAAGCTGTCAACAGACTCGACCACAACGCTGTTAACACCCGCCGTTTCCGTAAAAAGCTGCTTGCCAATAACGGTTCGCTCAAGATGACCACCGTAATTAGGGCTGCCGGTGAAATCTATTATCTGCACGGCCGGATGGTCGACATAACTACCTGCAATAGGCTCGGCCAAAGTATCAGCCGCCAAGGTAACGATATTTGGGTCAAAACCAAATTCAGAAAGTACTGCTCTACAAGTTTCAACGGCGATTGCTATTGGCAAAACTGCAATTGGATGCGGCTTAAGGATTACCGGGTTACCAGTCGCTAAGCTCGCAAACATGGAAGGGTAAGCATTCCATGTTGGAAAAGACGCGCAACAAATTACTAAGCCAAGACCACGCGGCACCAAGGTATAGGTTTTTTCCAGTGCAACAGCCTCGCCTGCAAAATCTCGATGGTATGTTGCGGTCGGAGCCACGTTACGCATCGCAACCGCCGCGTACGCTAGCGCTTCGATTCCTCGATCAAGCGCGTTGGGCCCTGAACCGCTAAAAGACTGCGTGTAGCTTTGTCCCGCAACATGCATGACCGAATGAACCATCTCGAAATTGCGCTCATAGAGCCGTTCAGCAAACTCCATACAAAGCGCTAGCCTTAACTCAAAATCTGTTTTGGCCCACTCAGTCATACTGAATTTAGCGGCAGCAACAATTTGTTCGGGGTCACATAGGGGATACGTGATACCAATTGGTTTCTGAGTAAACGGAGACACTTCTTCCCCAGCCCAGCGGGTAATACCTGGCAAATCTAACTCAAACGGTTGATGCAATCGCGCATCAAAAGCCGCTCTTCCTTCAACTGGTTTTTCCTTGCCATGAATTTTTGTTGAGGGCGAGTCCCTGAAAGGGCTCCAGCTCTTGCGCGTGTCAACCGCGTCTATCGCTTGCTCAAGCACTGTTTTGTGCCTGGCGATCAAATCTGTTCTGGCTTGATGTTCAGTCATAGTTTCATTCTGTGTCATTTGTATCTGGAGTACGGCACTACGACTCCACCTCTATCTTTTTGCCTATCTGCTCCTGCAACAGAAAACGTTGCACTTTACCCAGTGCATTTCGTGGCAGCGCATCTATGGCTTCAATGCGTTCGGGTAACTTGAACTTCGCCAAGCCCAAGCCTAATAAGTAGCTTTGGAGCGCCTCCATACTAAGCAACTCAACACCGGGCTGCATAACAACATAAGCGCAAATTTTCTCGCCAAGTCTTTCGTCGGGATAGGCACATACGGCACTTTCCGCAATGTCCGGATGCGCCTCCAAAGCGATGTCCAACTCAACTGGGGATATCTTCATGCCACCGCGGTTTATGATGTCTTTACAACGGCCGACTATCTTGTAGAAATCGGCATTGTCACCACAAATTTCCACAAGGTCACCAGTGCGAAAATAGCCGGCTTCACTGAAAACATCCTGGTTACTGTGGTTATAGTATCCGTCAATCACTGTTGGGCCGCTCACCAGTAGCTCACCCCTGTCACCCACTGTAACAGTCTCTATGCCTGTTTCTGGGTCTGCAACTTTTATGGCCAATACGTCTTCTGGTGGGCGGGCAAACATTGTTGCCCGAACTTCAGGGTCAGGCGCCTCCTCAGGAGAAGAGTACAATGCAATGCCTTCGTTAGACCCAAAAATATTGACGATCTCTATTCCGTAGTCTTCTCCAAATGTTCGAATCATTCCCGGTGACAACGGCGCAGAACCGGAACCAACTCTTCGAAGCGCACTAAAATCAAATTGATTCCACATTTCTGGCGCTTTCGCCAGCTGATTCAATAAGGCAGGCGGCGTGATAGTGAAGTTTATTTTTTCATCCTGAATTTGTTGCAAAAACAACGGAGGATCCAAAGGATGATGCAATACTATTGAGCAACCGATGTGGGCGGCAGGAAAAACAAAGCCCCCTATGGCCGACATATTAACCATGGGAAACGGACATAAAAGCCTGTCTTCTGGTGCGTAGTTACCAGCTCCTGCTGTGCAAATTCCGGTAGCCAGCCACATATTGTGCGAACGCGGAACACCTTTTGGTGTGCCCGTCGTGCCAGAGGTCCAGCATATCGTCAGCACCCTGTTCGCATCATTGGCGGCCGCACTGCATGCAAACGGTTCACCGGGCTTGCTATCCAACTGCAAATCTTCACCAAAAGAGAGAACCTTAAGGTGAGGCAGCGCGGCACGTGACTCTCTCGCTAACTCTGTGTCTTTGAACCGGCCAATGGTGACCAATGCGGTCGCTTCAAGCTCTGCACCCACGTGTTGTAATTCATGCCGGCCATACTGAACCGGTACTGGAGATGCTATTGCTCCGAGCTTGCTAATAGCATAGTAAAGAACTAACAACTCAGATACGTTTGGAAGCTGAATAATGATTCGATCGTCTTCGCCGATACCTTCCTGCTGTAGCTGGCGCGCAAGATTGTCGCTGGCCTGATGAAGCTCTAGCCAGCTTAGACATTGCGGTGTGTCTCCGGTAAGCTCCTCACGATTCGGTTGGTCTTTAACCGCCAAGCGCTGTGGTTGATTGCTGGCGTGTTGCGCCAACAAACTGTGCAATGTCTCTACACCCCAGCTTCCGGCAGCAGTTAACTTTGCAATTCGGTCTTGGCTAGAAGTAATCATAGTATTACCCACTGTCTTGTTTTATTAGTTTTGCAGCCTCAACCACAGAAACGGCTTTTATAAAAAGACCTTTAGTATAAATGAAGGCTCTAGCACCAGCAAGATAAGAGCTGGATTCGAGACTCTAGATGATCATCTAAACCGATTTACGACGATCTTTAGAAAATATCCCTAAGTGATTGTTTCATGTAGTCTTTCAGTACGACTGGCGCTTAAGAGCTCTCAGCACCAGCCTGCAAGTAATACGGCAATTCTTATTAGGGGTAATGAGCAGCTATGCAATACCACGTTAACGGTTTTAAGCCTGGAAACCTTCAAGTTGCGGAATCTGTTCGCACGCCACCGAATGCGCCTCCGTTCTCACCTTTACCGAAAGAAGTGGATGTTCTAATTATTGGCACTGGGCCAGCAGGGTTAACACTGGCGCGACAACTTGCAGAGTTCGCTGGCATAAAAACCTGCATCGTTGATCAGACGTCAGGGCCCATGCTGTTTGGGCAGGCCGATGGTGTCTCGTGTCGGACGATTGAGATTATGGAGGCCTACAACACAAGTGAAACAGTGCTTAAAGAGTCTTACTGGCTAAACCAAACGGCGTTCTGGGAGCCGAGTAGAGATGAACCCGACACTATGGTTCGAACTCAAAAGGTAGTCGATGCACGTATTGGACTTTCCGAATTTCCGCATGTTGTCCTCAATCAAGCACGAGTGCATGATTTATTGCTGGAAGGAATGCGCAATAGCGCCGCGCAGCTCGAACCCCACTATTCCCGGCGCCTGCACGACCTGACGATTAACCCACTGACGTCAAAGGATCTAGGTGACTATCCCGTGACCGCAACTTTCGTAAACGCCTTCGCGGAAGAGGAAGTTGAAGCTAAAGTTGATGTTCCGGTCGAAACGGTGAGAGCCCGTTTCATCGTCGGCTGCGATGGTGCGAGAAGCACGGTGCGCCGTAAGCTCGATATACCATTGCGAGGTGATTCCGCTAATAAAGCCTGGGGAGTCATGGACGCCCTGCTTGTCACAGACTTCCCTGACATTAGGGTCAAAAGCTTTATCCAATCAGCTAACAGTGGCGCAGTCATGATTGTTCCGCGAGAAGGCGGATACCTTGTGCGCCTGTACATTGAACTGGATCTATTGGATAAGGATCAGCGAGCGTCTAGTCTCGAACTCGGCCTCGAAGACCTAATTTTGGCTGCGCAGCGCATATTGCATCCGTTCACTCTCGACGTTAAAGACGTTCCCTGGTGGTCAGTTTACGAAATTGGCCAACGAGTTTCTGATAAGTTTGACAACTCTCCCTCAGAGAATACCACTGACTCCTTTCCTCGCGCCTTCATCGCTGGAGACGCTTGCCACACGCACAGTCCGAAGGCTGGCCAAGGCATGAACGTGTCGATTCATGACACGTTTAACCTGGGCTGGAAACTCGCCGCGGTACTAATGGGTAAATGCAAAACAAGCATACTGCATACCTATTCGTCTGAACGACGCAAGATCGCCCATGACCTGATTACGCTGGACAAAACGTTCGCACAGTTGGTTGGAGCCCGAGCCAGTGCTCAAAAAAAATTGTCTGATAACAGCACTGACGATATTGAAAAATACTTAGCTGTTCAGAATGGCTTTATTGCTGGCACTGGCATTCAATATACGCCCTCTGCGATCTGTGGGCATTCTGAATACCAACACCTGGCAGAGGGTTTCCAGATTGGTCAGCGCTTTCATTCGGCGAAAGCTGTTCGATTATGCGACGGCAGGCGCTTGCATTTAGGTCATCAGCTAAAGGCTGATGGGCGTTGGCGTCTATTCCTATTTGGAAACAAGGACGCACCTACGAACGCTTCATCCGACAGTCATAGGCTAATTCAGTTTCTGTCGAATTCAGATGCTTCACCCGTTCGAAAGTACACATCTAACGAGGAAGATATAGATTCCGTTATTGACGTGCTTGCCGTGTTTCAGCAGCAGGACCTGGATATTAGCTGCATGCCGGACTTTCTTTGGCCAAGCAAAGGGACACTAGGTTTGCGCGACTATGAGAAAGTATTTTGTGCTGAGCCGAATAAAGACATATTTGACTTACGACAAATAGATCGTTCGAGCGGTTGCCTTGTTATAGTGCGGCCGGACCAACACGTTGCTCACGTATTACCGATAACAGCCCATGCTGAATTAAGCGCCTTTTTCGATGGCTTTATGAGGTGATCACACTCTACTGCTACTGTTCTTCATCTAGGTAAGCTTCGAAAAAGTATTCGATATGCCCCGCTTTTGAGTCCGTTGAACATACTTGTATAAGCAGACCTAAAGACTATAATGAGCCATCGAGCAAACCAGTACCTATTTGGCAGTAGCCTCAATGGCAGCTGCGAAAGGCTTGACTAGTGAGGGTTCTTTGCAGTGGTAGACAATAATTTTGATGCAGTCGTCATCGGTTCAGGCGTAGGTGGCATGTGCGCAGCCGCGCGCTTAAGCGGTGCCGGAATGAAAGTGCTGGTACTTGAGAAGTCACGTCATTTAGGCGGCCGCTGCGGTCACCGCGAACGCGATGAGTGCATGGTAACTACCGGTGCCTTGATGGTGCCAATGGGGCCGAACAGCGCCATACGCCAGGCCTTTGATGCCGTGGGTGCCGAAATGAACATGGTCGATTTAACAGGCCGAATGCGCTACCGCCTTGCGCATGGCGATTACGACTTGCCGCCTGGAGGCGGAGGTCTTTATGGCATGATTGAATTCGCCACTAAGGATGAGGGCGAGGCTAAAGCCTTGTTCAAACACATTCAGAATGCCTTGTTTCAATGGACACCGCTGGACACTATTAGCACCAGGGATTGGTTCGATCAGTACACAGACAACTCAGAGGTTAAGAACCTGTTCCAGGGTTACTGTGCTGCGTTAATGGGCATCAATCTCCATGAAATTCCTGCCGGCGAATTTTTCCGTTTTTTAAAGTACAGCAGCAAGGGCAGCCGCTTCGGCATGGCAACACATGGCAATGGCGATTTGATGAACACCTTGGCTGAAGCTCTGGAAAGCCGCGGCTCGGAAGTTCGACGTCAATCAGGATGTAAGCAGATCATTCTGGAACAAGGCGAAGTTAGCGGAGTGGTCATTAACAATAACGAAGGTAATGACGAAGTAATAGAAACTAAACTTGTGCTCTCCAACACAGGGCCTGACAGAACCGTCGAACTCGCTGGCGGCGAGCAGAACTTTGAGCGTAGTTATGTGCAACGCCTGCATAAGGATGCCGCAGAAGCGCCCATCATCCACATAAGCTTTGTAATGGACAGACCTTTGATTGAAGACTTTGAAGGTTGCATGGTGTTCGGTAACACAACCAATTTTATTTACTTGGAAATACCCTCTGCAATCTCACCGACTATTTCTCCTGCTGGTAAGTTTTTGCACACCGCTTATGGCGCACCAGCAGATGCCGCTAATCCCGACCTGGATGTGGAATTCGAAAATACCATGGCGGAGCTTGAACAAAATTTCCCTGGTGTACGCGAAGAAGCTACTTTTTTAGTTAAAGCAAAGCACAGAGGCGCCGCACCCGGCATGATTCGCTGGGCAGGCTACGGCATGCCAGTTAATACGCCTGTAAGGGGTTTGTTCAATGTGGGGGATGGTTGCGCGCCTCCTGGTACGATTGGCACCGAGAGCGCTGCGGCCTCCGCACGTGAGGCGGTGACCATGATCTTAGCGAGCAGACGCTAAGCTCAACTCAACTCAACTCTTCTCCACTCTACTCTACTCTACTCTACTAGGGCATTAGCTAGTAGCTTGCATAAGCCTGCACTCTAAACGGGTGCTCATGGCACTGAAAGATCTGTTGAAACAAGAAAAATGCTAAAGACCGCTAATTGGCGCATACTACGCCTTTGAATGCACATGGTATTGATTTTCATCGATCATGAAGAACCGCCATAAGAGTCCTATTATACAAGTATCTGTTCGAAAGAACCTAGAGATTAGCTGTGAATAAATTAAACACGCGCGCCAGCTCTATCAACCGGGCTATGGATCAAATAGGCGATAAATGGTGCCTGTTGATCATTCAAGAAGTATTTTGGGGCATCAATTCATTCAATGAAATGAAAGAGACCATGGGAGTTTCCCGCGGAGTTCTTTCTGACCGGCT
>JBGCFQ010000012.1:0-64641 GCA_045106985.1 Pseudomonadales bacterium
TAGTGTTTGAGAATTGCATTAGAAGCAGGGATATTAAGCTGCCCACGCTTGTGCCGCGCAGTCAAAAGCCTACGCCGACGTTATGGATGGCTTGGTGCCAACGTTCACGGGCTCACCGCTTTCGCCGTATAAATTGTTCTCGGGTACGTTGCCGCGCAGTATGTTCAACAAGTGATGAACGCTAAACATACTACGATTGATTATTTCAGCATTGACGCGATTTAGAGTGCGACTTTGCATTAGCTCGCCACGTAGAATTTGTAGCAAGTTGGCCAAGGTAATGCTGTGGTCGCTTTCGATTTGGTCCAGGTCATTTACCAGAGAAACCCAACCGTCTTCACTTTCCGCGTAATTGACCGTGCGCAATATGCTATATCTCGTTGCTTTACTTTCATTAATAGCCGCGAGCGGAGAGACTTTTTGTTCCAAAACGCGGGCCAAGCCGGCGGCATCGGGCGACTGCAGCACTTCGGTTTCCTGACGAAGAATACTATTCAACTCAACAATCAGTTCTGTTTCGCGCTCGATTACTGCACGTACTTCTTCAAAGACCGCTCTGTCATCGAGCATAAGTAAATCCCTTTAGTCTGTGTTTCTTCTGTTGTCTTTATCAGTTAAGACGTTCTATTCGTCGCCGAATTCGGCCTCAAGGGCCAACAGTTTCTCTGTAACGTGAACGTCGTTTATTTGGTAAGAGCCGTCGGCAATAGCTGCTTTCAAGCGTGCTACTTTAGCGGCGTCAATACTGCTTGAGGCCTGCGCTTTTGCTTCTATATCGCGAATCGACTTGGCTTCATCACTCAAGCTAACGGAGTCAGTCACTGCTGCACCGCCGCTTGCCGGCGTACGCGCGTTGCCACTCGCTTCTCCACCCACTGGAGTTACTCCAGAGCGAGATTGCGATGCTTTGTTGTCTATACCGTGCGGCTTGGGGCCGGTTATATCTCCAACCATGGTGTTACCTGCTTTCTCTGTTGTTGTAAGGCGCGCTATCACGCCCTACAGTTGTTTGAATTTCCATCGCTCTAATCGTTCCCTTACTTAAGTAATCGGCTGCGTTAACGAAAACTTTAGATAAATAAATGTCCTGAAAACAATGGCTTAAAAATTAGTCACAAACGAATTTCAGCCTTGCCACGGGCAATAACCATGGCATCTACCACTCTGTTCGATAAAGTGTTTCTAACCCGAATTTGTTCACCTTTGGAGCCATTACCTAGTGCTTCACCGTCTATTCTTATGGCGATTGAACCATTTTTTGCGATCAGCTGAACGGTTTCGCCTTTACGAACCAGATCTGCTTGTTGCAAAAAGCGCCAATCAATAGGCTTGTCAGCCGCGAGCCGCCTAGCGGTCATTTTCCCCAGCACCTGATCGATGCTGTGTAGATACTGAACACCAGCACGTGTTATACGAACTTTATCAATGTACACATCACTTGCATCGATATTTTGTCCACGTTGCAAAGAGTGGGCTGAAAAAACTATCGGTTGTACCCAGCTGACATTAGCGGGCACATAAAGTGACCACGGTGCAGCACCTTGGCAACTTGCTTTAACCAGTGCCCGTCCAGGCAGTCGTTGCGCTTCGTTGCTTTCGAAAGTCAGCGCTTGTGAGCAGGGTTTTAATTGAAGTCTTTGATCAATGGATTGTACTTTTATTTCCAACTCGCTTATCAAAGAAACTTTTCCAACGGTCTGCCGCGCCAAACTTTCGACGTGTTTCTTCACTCCCTGCACAATCTGCTTATGCAAGGGCAAAGCCGCATTGTGAGCGCTCACTACCGCCGGCATGCTTTTAACATCGCCTGCATTACTTATAAGGCTGGCGGCAAGTAAAGGGCTCAGCGCCATTATTCTGACAAATCGATTCATAAGGCAGTTCAATGCAAATTATGTGCCTCTATTGGCGGAAAGCGGGTAAGTCATTGTGGCCGATGTGTTGCAGCGACTAAATTACAGCGACTATTAGGTTGCGGCCAATGATGCCCGCCGGGGCTGATAAATTGCCTCCGCGCTGGCAAATGACAGAGAGAATTAAACCGTCAGCGATTATAAAAATCGATTGGTCAGGTCCTATCAGGTCCTATAGAGAGGCTTCGTGATCTAAGGGATTCCAGGTAAAAGGTTTGAACGGCAAATCATTGCCGATCTTCATCGCTGCGGCGACGCAACAGGCGGCAAACGTAGCGTTTTGCCGCATGTAGCGTCTTGTCTTTTAATCCATCTCTCTGATTTAAAAGGAATTTAATATTCTGGCATAGCGCTTGCTCTATCTCTTCCATCAGTACCGTACGAGCACTAGCCGTACTAACGCTTAGAGAGCACAAGAGAGACAAGCACCATGGCCGTAAGTTTTGATCAAGCCTTTGGCATCCACGAGCACGCAATGAAGTTACGCACACAGCGTGCAGAAGTGTTGGCGCGTAATTTGGCAAATGCTGACACCCCAAACTTTAAAGCTCAGGACATCGATTTTAAAAACGTGCTTCGCCAAGTAAAAGAGTCACGCGACGGCGGAATTGATATGGCTCGCACTAACTCAAAGCACATAAACACCAGCGGCAGCGGTTTTACTTTAGACGGCATAAACGTTGAGTTGAAGTACCGCCAGCCCCAACAACCCAGCATGGACGGCAATACAGTTGAAACAGAACAGGAGCTGGCACGCTTCGCTCGCAACGCAGGCGATTTTCAGGCAAGCATGACCATACTGAATGGAAAAATTCGCGGCATGATGGGTGCAATACGAGGCGAATAGTTGAATCAAGAGCGCGGTTAATAACATTGCGACAACGACAACAAATTCAATAAACACAAATCAACAATAAGAAATTAAAAAGGAAACAATCATGGCACTAGGCGCAATTTACGACATATCGGCATCAGGCATGAACGCACAGTCGCTGCGAATGAATACCACCGCCAGCAATATAGCTAATGCACAAGCTGTCTCGGGTTCCGCGCAAGACGCCTACAAAGCACGCCATCCAATATTCTCAGCAGTATTGCAAGGCGAGCAAGACGCGAACAATTTTGGGCTAGGTTCGCAAGACGACAGTAGTGTAGCGGTGAGAGTAATGGGCATACAGGAAAGCCAGGAAGAGGCGATAGCGCGTTACCAGCCATCGCACCCTCTGGCGGGCAAAGACGGCTATGTGTACATGCCCAACGTTAATGTAGTCGAAGAGATGACCAATATGATCTCGGCGTCTCGCTCATTTCAAATCAACGTAGAAGTAATGAATTCAGCTAAAAGCATGATGCAGCGGCTGTTAACCCTTGGCCAATAGGCTGTTAACCCTTGGCTAACAGATTTTAGCCATTTATTAAGAGAGTGTAGGAAGATTCATCATGCCAGAAATCGGAGAAATAGGTAATTCAGCGCTGGACGCGCTGTCTCAGCGAACGCAAGCGGAGGCTGTTCCAAAAGAAAATGAACTTGGGCAAGACGCTTTCTTGCAACTGCTAGTAACTCAGCTGAGCAATCAGGATCCATTAAGCCCGTCGGACAACGGCGATTTTATTGCGCAGCTAGCGCAGTTCAGTTCGGTTGAGGGAATTCAAAGCTTGAATGGATCAGTTGAAGATATGGCGACGTCTTTGCGCTCGAACCAGGCGCTACAGGCATCTGCATTAGTGGGTCGCAGTGTTCAACTGCCAACTGACGGGGCGCAGTTGCAAGAAGGAGGAGCGGTTCAAGGGTCTATGACTCTTCCGGTGCCTACCGAGCAAATTCAAATTCGAGTGTATGACGAATCAGGGCAGCTGGTGAATGAAGAAATAATGCGCAATGAAACAACCGGCGTTATTGCGGCCGGCGACATACCGCTGAACTGGAATGGCAAAAATAAGGATGGCGAACAAGCCCCTGCTGGAAACTACCGCATAGAAGCTGAAGCTTTGGTTTCTGGTGAGCCTCAGGCGCTGGAAACGCATTTCAATAGCAACGTAGACAGCGTCACCATTGGCGCTAGTAATGAAGTAACACTGAACGTGGCCGGTGTAGGTCCAGTGTCACTATCCAAAGTAACAGAAATTTTTTAGCCCTGACAAAAAACGTTAGGATTTCATTAGAGAAAGGGAGCATTTAATGCCTTTTAATACAGCACTTAGTGGACTTAGAGCCGCTTCAACCGATCTGGAAATAACCGGTAACAACATCGCCAACTCGGCCACCATCGGCTTTAAAGAGTCGCGTGCAGAGTTCGCAGACATTTACGCCGCCTCATTTGTGAGCGGCGGCAACGGCGTGGGCAGCGGGGTTGTCGTGCAAGACATATCGCAAAGCTTTGGCCAGGGCACCATTAGTTTTTCAGATAACGCCCTTGATCTCGCCGTAAACGGCGGTGGGTTTTTCGTGCTTGCCGATGAAGGTACGCCGGCGTACACCCGTGCTGGAATTTTCAGTATCGATAAGGAAGGCTTTGTTACCAACAACTCAGGCATGCGGCTGCAAGGCCAGTTGGCCGATACTAACGGTGTTGTGTCCGGCGAACCAACTGACCTGTTGTTGAATACGCGAGACATTTCTCCACAAAGTACAACGCGGGTAAACGAAACGTTTAATCTGGATGCAGCCGCACCAATACCAGAGGAGCAAACACAAACAATTACAGTGACTGGTATAGGGGTTCAAGATGTACAGCAAGGCTCCGACAATGGTTATCTTGCGGGAACAATTGACATTAATGGAGTGACCCAGAATATTCCATCTGCCGACAATATGTCTGCGCTTGCCATTGCTGGAGAGCTTAGTGCAATTGATGGCGTGGACGCTGATGCGCAAACAACAGCCACCTTGACGGTGGATAGCGCATTTCCAATCGCAGTGAATGAACTATTAATAAACGGTGTTTCATACACTGGTACCTCCCTTGCCGAGCTAGCGAGCGATATCGATGCCACCAGTAATTTAGACGCAAGAGTGGTTGGCACAGACATTGAAATTGTAGCCGTTACCGGTGCTAACCTCGAGTTTGATGTTGCAGCATCAATTGGCAGCGGCACACAATTAACAGTCGCCTCTGTCAATGGACAGGGAGCAGCCAACCAAATAACAATTGATGAAGGCGATCCAGCACTGCAACGTGCAGTCGTTGGTGGTGTTGTCACGATTACTGCCGATAGTTTAACGACGACATTGGATAACCCAGTAGGAACAAACGTTTTCAATACTTTAACGCCAGTGACAACTACCAGCAATTCATTCGACCCTGACAACCCCGCGTCTTATAATTCCGTTACCTCATTCACAATATTTGATACTGAAGGTATATCGCACAATGTTACTCAGTATTTTACAAGAGTACTGCCACCTGCTGGCCCCAATTCAGATGGCACCTTGTGGAATGTTGTAGTTCGTGTTGACGGTCGTGATGTTGGAGGGACAGACCCGTTAAATCCTGAGCCAGCCACATTTGAGTTGCACTTTAATGCGGACGGCTCTTATGACCGTGCTGGTTCAACCGATATTGTCATCGATAATTGGATCCCACTCGATAGTTCGGGGTTACCTAACGGAGCGCTCGGACCTTCTAACGACGCAACGCTACCTATTCCAGAACCTGCAACCAGTTCGAATTTCCTGATTGATGTTTCTAACGCTACCTCCTTTGGTGGCGGCTTTTCAGTAAGCTCTTTGAACCAGAACGGCTTTGCCAAAGGCAGTTTGACAGGTGTTGAAGTGGCTGAAACCGGAACCATCTTTGCACGATACTCAAACGGTGAAACTCAAAGCCTGGGCCAGTTGCAGCTAGCGACATTCCCAAACTTCAATGGTCTTACCCCGCTAGGTGATTCGGTTTGGGGCAACTCGATTGATTCCGGACAGCCGATTTTGGGAGTGCCAGGCTCAGGACAGTTTGGCGCGATTCAGGCAGGCGCCTTGGAAGATTCGAATGTCGACCTAACCGAGCAGTTGGTTAACTTGATTCTCGCGCAGCGAAATTTCCAAGCCAATGCAAAGACCATTGAAACGGCCGACTCCGTAACCCAAACGATTATCAACTTACGATAATTGACGAGTAAATAAGTCATGATGCATAAGGCGAATTGCCAATTTTTACCTGCTTACATAAATAGCTCGTTGTTGGCATCGTCTTTGCATTATTACTTACAGGCGAGTAAAACCCGCCAAAAAAGTGACACGGATGGCCACTTAATAGTCGATACAGGACGTATCGCAACAAAAAACCGTCACAGGACCCGGCGGTTAGGCTCACGGAAGAGCCAAAACGTCTTACAGGATGTAAGGCATATCGTTCATGGTAGAACGCAGCGGCGAGTAAGGATGCTCGCTTTAAATAAGAGGCAGGACGCTTCGACATTCACAGGATGTGAGTGTAGGAATCTCACTGATGCTAGCCATGGATGGCCAGTTTCAGTGTCATGGATGCCCAGCAGTTAAGGAAGACGCTATGGATAGAGCCATCTACACAGTTATGGCTGGGGCACGACAAACTATGGATGCGCAGGCTGTGCACGCCAACAATTTGGCGAACGTCAGTACTACGGGTTTCAGGAAGGATTTTGTCGATGCTCAAAGCCGTTACCTAACATCGGATGGAGCGCATGGGAGTCGTGTTACAACGACAACGGTTGCGAACGAAACGGATTTCAGTGCTGGGGCTTTGCAGGAAACAGGTCGCGAACTCGACGTAGCGATTGAGGGCAAGGGATTTATTGCCGTTATAGCCAAGGATGGCAGCGAGGCCTACACGCGCGCAGGTGAATTGCACGTGAACACTTTGGGCCAGTTAATTACCCGCGAAGGTTTGCCGGTTCTAGGTAATGGTGGGCCAATCTCAATACCTCCCGCAGAAAAAATCGAAATAGGCTCTGACGGCGGTATCTCTGTGCGTGCCTTGGGGCAGAGCGCAGACAGTCTCAGTACAGTTGATCGCATAAAACTGGTAGGTGGTAATGACGACATTGCCATGACGAAACGCGCCGACGGATTGTTCCAGTCACGAGATGGAGTTTTATTGGCGCCAGATCCTACCGTTAGTGTTGTGTCGGGCAACTTGGAAACAAGTAACGTAAACGCCGTTGAGGCAATGACGGAAGTACTAGCGCTGTCTCGTCACTTCGAGTTGCAGCTAAAGATACTGAGCACAGTAGAAACAAATACGGAATCAGCAACTCGTTTGCTGTCCAGCAGCTAGCGATGAGTAAAGTCAGACATGCTGGCCTACTAAAAACTCAAAGTAACAAAAGTAAAGAACACTAGAAAATTGTAATCAGGATTTCAGGGAAGAAACATAATGCATCAGGCACTCTGGGCAAGTAAATCAGGTTTGAACGCGCAAGACACGCAGTTGGCTACTATTTCGAACAACTTGGCGAACGCGGCCACTGTTGGATTTAAGCGCGACCGGGCGGTATTCGAAGACCTGCTCTATCAAATACAGCGCCAACCAGGTGGACAAACGTCCGAAGTCAGCGAACTCCCGGCAGGACTGCAGGTAGGTACTGGTGTGCGTGTAGTAGGAACCCAGAAACAGTTCACCAATGGCAGTATACAAGTTACTGATCAAGCGCTTGATGTAGCAATTAATGGCCGTGGCTTTTTTGAAGTCGCAATGCCAGACGGTACACCTGCCTATACACGCAATGGTCAGCTGCACCTGAGCTCAGAAGGCCAACTAGTAACGGCCGGAGGCTTAGAGTTGCAGCCGGGAATTACGATTCCCAGTGACGCACGTTCGGTCACTATCGGTACTGACGGAACTGTGTCAGTCGTCCAGCCCGGGGCGGCAACGGCCACTCAAGTTGGAAGTCTTCAATTAGCAGATTTTATTAACCCTGCGGGGTTGGAAGCCGTTGGTTCTAACCTATTTCAGGAAACATCGGCCAGCGGCACACCACAAACTTTAACGCCTGGTACTGAAGGGGCGGGGCAGTTACAGCAAGGTTCACTTGAAAGCTCAAACGTTGATGTCGTGGAGGAGTTGGTCAACATGATAACTACTCAGAGAGCGTATGAAATGAATTCCAAAGTTATCTCTACCGCTGACCAAATGTTGCAGTATGTTAGCCAGAATATGTAAGGCCCGCAGTAGGGCGCTTAGCAAAGCGCCTTTAACTGCATGTCTTAAGACACTTTCTAAGCTAACGCTGTGCGCACTGATACTCAGTGGTTGCACCATAATCTTGCCCCCGGCACCCGGCGATAGCGGCTATGGCGCAGTTAGTCCTGAGTCAATGCGCGCTCCACCGCCTAACGCAGGTGGTATCTATCAGCCGGAGTATGGTCTTTCGTTATTTTCGGATCGACGTGCCAGCCGCGTGGGTGACATTGTCACTATCGAGCTTGAGGAGAGAACGACCTCAAGTAAGTCAGCTGATACGGCCATAAAGAAAGACAATGACATTACGTTTAATGAGCCCAATATTCTTGGCGCTCCGATATCCGTTGGCGACTATAGTTTGGCAACCGGCATTAGTCAGGAGCGTGATTTTGCAGGGTCAGCAACCAGCGACCAAAGCAACAGACTTGATGGCAGTATAACGGTCACTGTCGCTGAGGTTCTACCGAATGGGTTGTTGCGTGTACAAGGCGAGAAATGGCTTACATTGAATCGTGGTGACGAATTTATAAGAGTACGCGGCCTCATTCGACCAGAAGATATTGACTCAAATAACAGTATTACCTCTACCAAGTTGGCCGACGCGCACATCAGCTACAGCGGCAAAGGTGAGCTGGCGGACTCCAACAAGCTCAGCTGGATCTCGCGCTTTTTTAATAATCCACTCTGGCCTTTCTAAGAATTGTCAGTGTGCGTAAAGGATTTATATGCAGCGAAGCAGTTGGGTTTTTATCACTTTTTGTTTGTTATTCACAGAGCTCGCCAGTGCTGAGCGTCTGAAAGATCTCGCTACGCTGGCTGGCGTTCGTTCCAACCCATTGGTGGGTTATGGTTTGGTAGTTGGTTTGGGCGGTAGTGGAGACCAAACGACACAAACGCCTTTTACTACGCAGTCCTTCAATAGCATGCTCAAGCAATTCGGTGTAACGCTACCGCAAGGCACTAACTTGCAGTTAAAGAATGTCGCGGCGGTTGCTGTTCACGCTGATTTGCCTCCCTATTCGAAGCCAGGTCAGCCTATTGATGTCACCATTTCTTCTATAGGCAATTCCAAGAGCTTGCGTGGTGGTAGCTTACTAATGACACCGCTCAAGGGCGCTGATGGCAAAGTATATGCTATTGCACAGGGTAACCTAGTGGTAGGCGGCTTTGGTGCAGAGGGTGCCGACGGATCGAGAATTACTGTGAACGTACCGACCGTAGGCCGCATACCCAACGGCGCTTTGGTCGAACGCGCGGTACCAAATGCCTTCTCGCAAACCGGTCACCTAGTATTTAATTTACAACGCGCTGATTTCACTACCGCTAAACGTGTTGCCGAGAAAATAAACCATGTTCTAGGACCGGATGTAGCTCGTGCAATGGATGCAGGTTCTATTCGAGTTACGGCGCCAGCTGATCTGGATGACCGCGTAACGTATATGGCGATGCTCGAAAATATGGACGTTGAACCGGGAACTGAAGCTGCTCGCGTGATTATTAACTCCCGCACTGGAACCATTGTTGTTGGCAGCAATGTGAGGGTGAGCGCGGTTGCTGTAAGTCATGGAAGTTTGACTGTGACTATTTCCGAATCGGCAGTGGCAGATCAGCCCGGTCCCTTTTCGGAAGGGCAGACAGTGGTATTGCCACAAACCGAGATAGATGTTGAAGCCGAAGGTAGCCGAATGTTCAAGTTCCAACCCGGTACCTCGCTAGACGATATTGTTCGTGCCGTGAATCAGGTGGGTGCAGCGCCAGGCGATTTGATGGCCATTCTTGAAGCGATGAAACAGGCCGGTGCGTTACAAGCCGACCTCATCGTTATTTAGGAAATAAAGATATGTTAGATGGCAACTCATTTCTTGGCCCTGCGACTTCTTTAGCAACGGATTCGGCTAATGTGTTCACTGACCTTAATGGCTTGAACGCGATTAAGAAGCAAGGGCGTGTTAATGAGGAAGAGGCCCTGCGCACTGTTGCACGCCAGTTTGAATCAATGTTCGTAAACATGATGCTGAAGAGTATGCGTGCGGCAAATAAGGTATTTTCAGAAGGTAATTATCTGCAAGGCTTTGAGGGTGACATGCACCAGCAAAACTACGATAACCAACTTAGTCTCTCGCTCACGGAAGGTCAGGGAATGGGGCTTGCTGACGTGATGTTTCAGCAAATGCAGCAACAGTACTTACGCAGCGAAAATGGCCCGACAGAACTACAGCAAGAATTTCGAGTCGCTCAAGGCGCTATACCACTAGCCACTCCTGCAGTGCCTAATCAAGCGCTTGTTCCAGGGTTGGCAACAGCACAAACTGAAAGTGCACATTCGGTAGAGGGCAAAATAGTTGCATCTGACGAAGGTGAGTCTACGATCGTATCTGAGTTGTCCGACATAGCCAGCACAGTGTTTCAGACGCCTGCGGAATTTGTTCAACGCCTATTGCCGCAACTTCGGGAAGCGGCAGAGTCACTTGGGATTGAGGCTAAAGCACTGGTTGCCCAAGCGGCCTTGGAAACTGGCTGGGGAAAAAAAATGATAGAAGGAGGTAATGGACAACCTTCGTTTAACCTCTTTGGTATCAAGGCTAGCGGCGGGTGGCAAGGTAGTTCCGTCACCGTCCCCACCGTCGAGTTCGAAAGTGGTGTGGCGCAAAGAAAGTTTGATGCTTTTAGGTCCTACGACTCGTTCGCCGAAAGCGCTATGGACTATGCCCAGTTGATTAAGAACAGCCCACGCTATCAAGCTGCAATGAGTGCGACAGACAATATCAGCAGTTATTGGAAAGAGCTGCAATCGGCTGGTTATGCAACCGATCCTCAATACGCGAACAAATTAGACAAAATCTTACACAGTGACACCCTCAAAAACGCTTTGCGTTTAGCCGATACCCTGGATTAGGGGCGGGAATAAGGGTGCAGAGATATGAAACTTCGAGCACGTAATGGCTGACTTACTAAACATTGGTACAACTGGGCTGCTGAGCAATCAGGTAGGGATAGCGACAACTGGTCACAATATCGCGAATTCCAATGTTGAAGGATATAGTCGACAGCAAGCCGTATTTGGTACTCAGGTGTCGCAACGTGGAGTGGGAGGTTTTCACGGGTCGGGTGTCATTACACAAGAAGTTCGTCGCGTCTCAGATCAGTTTCTAGTCAATCAGCTACGCCGTGACATTGAAGAATTCTCGAGCCACGACGCCTTTGTTGGGTTCGTGACACAACTAGAGTCCTTAGTCGCAAACGAGCAGGCTGGCCTTTCTGCCGGGCTGCAAAATTTCTTTGCAGCCGTTCAGGTGGCTGGCGAAGACCCCGCGTCGTTAACGGCGCGCCAGCAAGTTCTGAGTGAGTCTCAGAACTTGGCTACGCGATTTAATACCTTGTACGACAGAGTGCTTACACAAAGCGAGGCTGTTAACCAACAAATAGTATTGGCTAGCGAACAGATAAACAGCATTGGCAGGTCGATAGCGGGCCTGAACCAGAAAATAGCGATTGCGAGTGGTCAGGCGGGCGGGGCTGCACCGAATGATTTGCTCGACAAACGCGACATTGCGTTGAATGAGCTGTCCAAGTTGGTTTCAACGAGTACCAGCGTTCAAGACGGAAATCAGATTAACGTTTTCATTGGCAAAGGGCAGCCTTTGGTCTTGAGCAGCCAGGCCAGTGAGCTTAAAGTAGTTAACAGCACGACGCGCCCAGGAGAGAAAGAGGTTTTGGTTGCTGGCATCAATGTGTCAGAAAATCTCGATGGCGGTTCTTTAGGTGCCATGATTCGCACCCGTGGAGCGATTCTAACACCTGCACTTAATATCATGGGGCAAATTGCCTTAGGACTCACTTCTGAGCTTAATGCAGTACAAGAACGCGGTATTGATCTTTTTGGTCAAGCGGGTCAGGCTTTGTTTGCCGACATGAATTCAGATAAAGCCCGTTTGGGTCGCGCTCTTCCTGACCAAAACAACAATTCGGAAAGTAACGGTATTATTGGCGTCAGCATTCAGGACGTGTCTGTTTTGAGCGCGGACGATTATGTGTTGAGCTTCGAGGGTCCTACCGCTAACGCTTATACCTTAAGCCGATCGTCCGACGGTAAGGTTGTTTCTTCGGGGTCTTTTAGCGCATCTCCAACTACAGTTACTACGCCGGAGGGTTTTGATATTACCTTGGAAAGCGGTAGCTTTAATGTCGGCGATCGTGTGTTGATTCAGCCAACCCGGAATGGCTCTCGCGATTTTGCGGTTGCGCTAACCAGGCCAGAGAACCTCGCTTTTTCTCAAGCAATGCGAGCTGGCGCTGCAGTACACAACACGGGCAATGGAGAAATAACGCAAGGCGAGGTTGTTGCGGTTCGCACAGCCGATGGCTCTTCTCTGTTACCCGATTTCTCAACCGCCGGACAATTATCGCCACCTCTATTGATCCGTTTTGACAGCTCTACCAGTTACAGCATTTTGGACAATAGCGATCCAAACAATCCTACTGATCTTGTTCCTGCTCAATCAGGCCTGAACTTTGTGCCGGGTTCCAGCAATTCAATATTGCCGACTGACCCGGCCGACCCAGGCTTTCGTGGCTACACTATCAGTATTGATGGTGCACCCCAAATAGGAGATGAATTCAGCATTGAGTTTAATAGCAACGGTATTGGCGATAGTCGTAATGCGCTGGCAATGGCTGATGTCCAGACAACAGCGATACTCAATGGAGGTGTGCATAGTTTCACTGATGCCTACAGCGGTCTGGTTCAAGGCATTGCCGCTCAGGTTGGGCAGGCTAGAGTGGACAGAGATGCTAGCGAGGCATTAATGAATCAAACAAAAAATTCTAGAGATTCTGTCTCCGGGGTTAACCTGGATGAAGAAGCTGCACGACTTATTCAGCTAGAGCAGGCCTACAATGCGTCAGCACAGGTCATTCAGGTCGCACGCGAACTTTTTAACACACTGCTCAGCGCGTTCAGATAAAAGAGGTTATCAATGATGCGATTTTCCCATATACAATTGTTTAACCAAAGCCTGCAGAGTTTTGGCAGATTGCAGGGTGATAATCTTCGCACCCAGGAGCAGATTAGTTCGGGCAGGAAAATACTAACGCCGTCCGATGATCCTATTGCGTCAACTCGAATCCAACAACTGCAAGATGAGTTAGCGCAGAACGATCAGTTTCAAAATAACATCCGCGCTATTGAACTGCGATTAAGTGCGCAGGAAGTACAAATTAGCTCGGCTGAAAATACCTTGATTCGCTTGCGCGAGTTGACGGTTCAAGCTGGGAATGGCGCGTTGAGTGTACAAGACCGCAGAGCTATCGCCGCCGAAGTAGAGGTAATACAGGACGAAATGATGTCCATAGCGAATGCTAAGGACGGTACTGGCAAGTATATTTTCGCAGGATTTCAGACGGGGGACGCTCCTTATGAGAAATTTGCCGATGGCACTATTCATTATGTGGGAGATGAAGGTCAGCGCTCGCTGAAAATTAGCGCGACAACAAGCATGTCAATGACCACAAGCGCGAGAGATGTATTCACGGATGTGCCTGGATTGAACAATTCGTTCGCGGTCCTCGCCAACCAAAATAATTTGGCAGACCCTCCTGCTATTATCGAAGCAGAAGGAATTATCAATCAAGCGTCTTTTGACGCATCGTTTGCTGCCTATCCGGACGATTACGATATTATTTTTAATGACCCGCCAACGACTTATGACGTGGTACGTCGGTCTGATGGCTTTGTAGATACGGCCGGGCAGGGTTTCACTTCAGGCGCACAAGTTGTAATCAATGGCAGGCAGTTCTCAATTACCGGCAGCCCGGCTGCAGGTGATCGCTTTGTCGTGGAATCGCGCAAGAATGAAAGTGTGTTCGAGACGACTGAAAAACTTCTCGAAGGCTTGCGAGAAATTGGTGACTCGGGCCCGGACTCTCTTGAGCTGAGTGCCTTAGTGGGCCGTAGTCTTGAAAGCTATGACAATTCGCTAGATAAAATGTTGCAGGCAAGAACGTCTATTGGAGCACGGCTTAATGTTGCCGAGAATACTCTGAATATCCACCAAGACGTTGAGCTAATCAATCAGAAGATTTTATCGGATGTGCGAGACGTTGATTATGAAGAAGCGATCAGCCAGCTTTCGTATCAAACCTTTGTGTTGGAAGCTGCCCAGCAGAGCTTTGCTCGTATAGCAAATTTATCGTTGTTCAATTTTCTTCGTTAGCTGACTCGGCTGCATAGGCAACGATTGCCTGCTTCGATACATTCAGTTTTTTCTGTTCATTCAGAATATCGTTTTGCTGCTGACGGCAGAGACTGGTCAGTGATGCGTCGCGCATCATCAGTCGTTCAATTTTTCCTTCTATACCTTGCAGCTGCTCCGGTGAGTAATCGAGTTCGACAAAAAACAATTCTAGTTCCTCTTGTCTACGCTGTAAGAGAGCGGAAAGTTCTTTAGCTTCGCTATGAGCAATTTTCTCAATTAATATTTCGGTTTGACGTTCAATTTCTGCCCAACGATCTTGTTGAGATGCATTCGCCATTCTACTAATTCCTGTTACTAGTTATTGAAGCAATACTGGCCAATTGTGTGGTCAGAAAATTTCCTGTGGACTGCAATTGAGCGATCAATAAATCAAGCCCAGTAAATTGACTTCTAAATCGTGCTTCGATAGCGTCTAAGCGATTTTGCAGACGCTCCCGTTGATCGCCAATGTCGCTTATTGTGCTGCTCAGCCCTTCTGTTTTGGCCTTTATTATACCATCGCTCGCAACGAAGCCATCCACAAGGTTTTTCAGGTTGGACATGACGCCATCATCGCCAGTCACTAAATTGGAAATAGCTGGAATATTCTCTTCGATAGCGCTTTCCAAGCTAGCACTGTTAATGCTCAAAGTGCCGTCTCGTTCTGTCGTAATTCCTATCGAAGCTAGGTTCCCAAATGGCGCGGAGTTATCGCCTATGGTTTGAAACAGAGCGCGGCGTAACAAAGTTTCTATTTGGCGAACGCTTGCGTCGCCGCTAAGTAAGCCGCCAGTGTCTGTTTCTGCATCATAGCCGGTTAGCGCACCGATCGTAATAAATACTTCGTTGTAGCCAGCTACAAATTTTTCGAGGTTTGCTTTTAACTCTGAAGCACTTTCCTCAATGGTAACTGTTGCAGTTTCAGGATCTAATTCATCTGTAGGTGGTTTGTTAGCTGTTATCTCCACGCCTTCAAGAACATCACTAAAGTTATTGGTTGAGCTTCGAGCCAGAAATCCATCGACGGTGATCCGAGCGTCTTTAGCCTCCGAAATCTCGGCCATTCTTGATGGGTCAGCGACTGGCGGGTTCTCTGGGTCGTAGCTTAGTTGTGACAAGCCTGATCCATCATCGTTGATGCCATCATTGTCCACTACTGTTACGCTGATTTGGCCGCTTTCGCCACCTTTAGTAGAGCTAAGTACTAGCTTACTAACTGTGCCGCCGTCTTCAAGGCCATTATCCACGGTGATCAAACTGGCACTCAGGCCTCGGTCAATAGCTGCTTCATTTACGGCATCTCGAATACCGGCGATGGAATCGTTTACACCTTCTTCGATTTCAACGTCGAATGTGGAGCCGCCGATATCGATAGTCAACGTACCATGACCGACAATCGTCGCGGGAGTAGCAAAGTCGCCACTGCCCAATTTGTGATTGCTAACTAAATTGAGCACTTGAATATCATGAGTGCCGACCAAGGCATCGTTGTCAGCCGAAATGCTGACATACTCTGCGTCACTAGAAGTAACTGTTCTCAAGCTGGTGCTTTCGTTATCGCTTAAGTCGTTTAGCGTTGATCGAAACGCGTCTAACGCGCCGCTTAAATTACCAAATGCGGAAATCGACGCTTCAGCGGTCACCTCACGCAGGGTGAGTCTCTGCTCTGATGGCGCGCGCTCTGCCTCGATGATCTGACCAACCAGGCCCTCCAAATCGATACCTGAGCCACTGCCAATTGAAGAAATGGTTGCCATAGTTTGTCCTCCTATTTCGCCGGTATATTTGGCGCCAAAATTACGTCTCTCTTACGCTAAGGGATGCAATTTTAGTGCCATTCGCTAAGAGGCTAGGGCACCATCCACTGTTGTGTTTTCTTAGGCGGTCAATTTTATGGATCGACTAAGCTTCAGCGTCGAACAATAATCCTCTTTCATTGTCGTTTGACGCTCGCATCACTTCTGCGAGTTTGAGAGCTTGTTCAGCGGGAAACTGACGAATCAGTTCATCCGTACCACTATTGAATACCTTAACGACTGATTTGCCACTGTCTTGATGAATACTAAATGATACTGACCTACCCGCATTTTCCAGGTAGCTATTAAGTTGTTTAACGACTGATTCCAGAGGAATCGCTTCTTTCTGGTTTTCTATATCTGAGGATTTAGCATCAATGTGCTTTGGTTTTTCTTGTGTTGCACTGGATGCTTCAGCCTGCTGAACATGATGCTGTATAGCAGCTTGCTCGATAGGGCTAACCAGGTCTTTTACACCGTTTGTAACCATTGCTATTTACCTCTCAGTTGTTATGAGTAGATTGCCGGGGTCAACTAATTTAGAAGACCCCGGTGACCTATTTCGTAACGTTTACTGGAGTAAAGACAACACACTCTGCGGAGCTGAGTTAGCCTGAGAAAGAATCGATAAGCCTGCTTGTTGCAGAATTTGGTTCTTGGTCAAGTTTGCTGTCTCTGCCGCGAAGTCCGCGTCTTGTACTCGAGATCGAGCCGCTGATACGTTCTCACTGATGTTAGTCAGGTTTGAGATCGTTGAATCAAGACGGTTCTGGATTGCACCGAGATCGGCTCGGGTGTCTGTGATAAAGCGAAGCGCTTCGTCAATCACCGCCAGCGAGTCAGTTGAACCCTGTCGTGTACTTAGGTCTATGTCCGCCACTGAGCTCAACGAGCTTGAAGTGGATGTCGCAGTCGTAATGTCAGTGCCTGTAGTCTGAACCAGGAAGGCGTCGGAGGAATTGAATTCCAGCTTACCGCCTACTACTATACTGTCTGCTGTACCTGCACCCACTACCGCTGTATCGGCCAATGCTACACCGCCAACACTAAGCACGGCTGCCGTTACGGCACCGTCATTGTCGCTGGCATCAGCAACGGCGATGTCATTACCCGTTGTGTTTGACAGCTCTATGGTGTCACCTGCCGAGCCCAGAGAAGCTGTTATGCCGGTTCTGGCCGCTTCTTCATTAATCGCGTCGCGAAGAGCGGTCAAATCAGTTGAGCTCGCAATAACCGCCGACACTGTCGAGGCTGTGCCTACCGCCGCGCCGTTTTCATCACGAGAACTCAGTTCAAATGATATGTTACCTGTTGCTACAGCACTGATCGTAGTTGAGGTAGACGCTGAAGCACTCACACCAGTATCGGCAGAAGCGCCGTTCACTTGCGCAGCTATGCTAGCGGCGGTTGCGTCAGCCGGGGTGCTGATAGTAGAAGTGCCTAGTCCGCCAGTAATAACAAAAGCGGTATCGGCCGCTGTGCCGTTGCCAACTGATCCATCGGCAACCGCAGCGAGAGCAGCGCCAACGTTATCTTGAGTGGCGGCACCAATAACCTGGTCTGCACCGATAGAATTTGCTGAAGCACTGCCAATAGACACGCTAATTGTCTCGTTAGCATTTGACCCAACCTGAAATTGTTGAGTAACAAAGTTACCGTCAAGCAAGTTCTTGCCGTTAAAGGTTGTTGTTTCAGCAATTCTGTTGAGCTCGCTTTGCAGCGCCGTTACTTCCTTCTGGATGTTAGCACGGTCGTTCGCACTGTTTGAATCGTTCGCAGACTGAATAGACAGTTCGCGCATACGTTGAAGAATGTTTGATCCTTCTTGTAAGGCACCTTCAGCAGTTTGTGCTACTGAAATACCGTCGTTCGCGTTTCGAACTGCCTGATTAAGACCGCGGATTTGTGAAGTCATACGGTCAACAATCGCAAGTCCTGCTGCGTCGTCTTTTGCACTGTTAATACGCAAGCCAGATGACAAACGTTCCAAAGAAGTGTTGAGACTTCCCTGAGAGCGGTCCAAGTTCCGCTGCGCCGTCAGTGACGAGATATTAGTGTTAATTACCTGTGGCATAATATTCTCCTCTTGCTCCCGTACTGCCGTATGACGAGAAGCGGTTACATTGTGATTGCCGGGTACTGAAAAAAGTATCAATAGTTTGGCCGTCAAAAAGTTTATCGACAGGGTGAGAAGAATCTTTAGGGTTTAAATGTGTGAGCCTGATCACAGATTGCGCAAAAGCGATTTAGTTGAGTTTTCTGCGCTACTCAGGCTAAAGGAGGTGGGGAATTGGCCGTTAACTGAATCACACCACAAAGGCAGTAAGGATATTGCAAATGAATAACCGAGTAGCACTCCAACAATACCAACGCGTAAATCTGGAATCAGATATAGAAGGCGCTAACAGTCATCGCTTAGTTCAGCTTCTTTTATCTGGCGCCCTTAGTCGTATAGCCACCGCTAAAGGACAATATGTAAGAGGTGAAACGGCAGCCTTTGGAGAATCGCTGGGTAAGTCCATAGGTATCATTAGCGGTCTTCAAGCAGCGTTAGATATGGAAAAGGGCGGCGAAATTTCACAAAACCTGGATAGCTTGTACGATTATATGATCCGAACCTTGCTAAAGGTTCATACACAAAAGAGCACTGAACCCCTGTCGGAAGTTGCCGCTTTATTGACGGAAATCAAGTCCGCATGGGATGCAATTGACTACGATTTATTGACGGATCTTGCCTGAATCAGTCAAAAAACATCTAACGATAATAATAAGTACCAGTGTTTCAGTTTACATATCTTGCTTAAACGCTTATTTTTAGAGCAATTCTAAAAATAAGCGTAATATTACGCATAAATAGCCATAATTTTGGCAGCCAACTATTTGACTCATTTTGCATTAGTAGTTTTACTTAGGTGTAGGAAGTAAAAACCCTCGTTCAATACGTCAATTTTTTGACTGTGGAGAACGGCAGGGCTACTTCCGGATTCAGCTGCCTGGTTCAAGAGTACGTTTGAGTTAGGAAAGCAAGGGAATCCCATGGAACGAAGTAAAAAACAAAAGGATCAAAAGTATTATGGAAGGCAAAGATTGGCAGGGTAGCTCCATTTTTCTCGTTGATGATGACGAGGCAAGACGGCACGACACGCTCGTAATTCTTGATTTTCTCGGTGAACAAGCTTGCATCCTCTCTAGCGACGATTGGGATGCACAAAAATCGCAGCTAAGTAATGCGATAAATGACGGGCAAGCCTGTGTCATGTTGCTGGGTTTGATTTCGAAGCAAGAAGCCATGAAATCCATTCTTAATGACGTGCATTCTATCAGCGCGGCATTGCCCATTATCTTGATTGGTGAAAGCACCGCAGGGGCTGATTGCGAGAGCAAGATCAAGAACCACATAATTGCTGAGCTACCCTTTCCTCCAAGCTACAACAAATTGTTGGATGACCTGCATCGTGCAAGAGCATTTTTCCAACAGTTCAGCGAGAAAGATAATTCATCCACAAGGCGAGACCTTGAGCTGTTTCGCAGTCTCGTGGGCACTAGTCGCTCTGTTCAAGATGTTCGCAAGCTAATAACCCAGGTTGCTGACAAAGAAGTTACAGTATTGATTACCGGAGAGTCGGGCACAGGTAAAGAAGTTGTTGCTCGAAACCTTCACTATCATTCAGCAAGGCGCGATAAGCCATTTGTTCCGGTCAACTGCGGTGCAATCCCGGCGGAGTTGTTGGAAAGCGAATTATTCGGACATGAGAAAGGGGCTTTCACGGGTGCTATTTCAACTCGCGCTGGCCGATTTGAAATGGCCCAGGGTGGTACGCTGTTTCTGGATGAAATTGGCGATATGCCACTTAATATGCAGGTAAAGATTCTGCGTGTTTTGCAAGAGCGCACTTTTGAGCGAGTCGGTTCCAATAAGACGCAGGACACAGACGTTCGGATTATTGCGGCCACGCATAAAAACCTGGAAGCAATGATTGAAGAGGGGACGTTTCGAGAAGACTTATTCTATCGGCTAAATGTTTTCCCTATAGAAATGCCTTCGCTCCGTCAGAGAGCGGAAGACATCCCACTGTTGATTAATGAGTTGATATCGCGGCTTGAGCATGAAAAACGAGGCTCTGTGCGGTTTAACTCGGCAAGTATCATGTCGTTATGTCGACACGATTGGATGGGGAATGTGCGCGAGCTCGCTAATCTTGTCGAGAGAATGGCCATACTGCACCCCTTTGGAGTGATAGGCGTTAACGAACTGCCGGAAAAATTCCAACACATCGAATTTGAAGAGACGCCTACAGTGGGTGCTAGTGCGCAAGGGCGGCAGGTTTTAAGTTCTCAAACACAGTCTGCTGCAGATCCTTTGAGTGCTGGCGTGTCTAATGCGGGTATGTCTAATATTGTACCTCTGGACTTACCGACAATGCGGCAGAGCCTAGTACTTCCCAGCGACGGTATTGATCTAAAAGACTATATGACGACCTTAGAGTCGTCGCTAATTCAGCAAGCGCTGGATGACAGCCGTGGAGTTGTTGCCAGAGCTGCTGAACGCCTGCATATACGCAGGACAACTTTGGTAGAGAAGATGCGCAAGTACGGTTTGAACCGTGAGAGCATGACGAAAGTTTGACACATTTCCGCGGGAGCTTTGCCGCTCCTGCGAGTTTGCGTTGTAAGCTGTTGTAATTTAATAAGAATAAATTATTGGCTCAAGTCCTGCATGTGAAAGCTATACAGTAAAGTAGTCGCAATGGTCTGAGGTAACGCTGCTAGCGTCGCCGTTGAAGACGCACCGCCAAATGGATTGGCCGCCAAGTAGTGAACGCAATGGACGCAGAGAACCCTCTCGCAACTGACGAGTTACAGCAAGCTTTTGCTGTGTTTAATGACATCGCAGGTTCACTGCAACAATCCTACTCTGCTTTGGAGCTGCAAACTCACGCGTTGCGTGAAGAGCTTGGCCGAGTAGAAGCCGAACGCAAAGACGAACAGCGCAGAACCAAGCGCGTTACCCGGAAATTGGAAAACCTGTTACAGAGTTTGCCTGGCGGCGTTGTGCTGCTAGACAGCCAAGGGTATGTGGAAGACAGCAATAGCGCGGCTCTGGATTTGTTAGGCGCCCCCTTAAGTGGTGAGCTCTGGTTAAACGTGATAGACAGGGCCTTCGACCCTCAACTCGATGACGGTCATGAGATTAGCCTTAAAGACGGGCGCCGCATTAGCCTTGCTACCCGGTCGCTTGATCAGGAACCCGGTCAAATAATATTACTAACAGACCAAACCGATACGAGACGCTTACAGGCAAAACTCCACCATAACGAACGTTTGGTTGAAATGGGGCGAATGATGGCCGCCTTGGCTCATCAAATACGCACACCTTTGGCGAGTGCTACTCTGTACGCACATCACCTGCAAAATGATGAGCTCGACCGAACGCGCTCAAGCAAATTTGCGGTAAAAGTGTCGACTCAGTTAGCTGCGATAGAGCAACAAATTCGAGACATGCTTGTGTTCGCTCGAAGTGATTTGCCAGTTACAGAACGTAAAACACTTGCCAACCTTATTTCTGGTCTTGAGGAAGCGATGGCAGTCAGCGTTAGTGAATCGAAGGCGGATTGTTATATAAGCTGCGAATCAGGAGCAGTGGACTTGTTCTGCAACCGTGAAGTTTTAATTGGCGCATTAATGAATCTCGTCTCAAATTCTCTGCAGTCACGTGATGACGTAACGGTTAAAGTCTCGGCATGCGTGATTGCAAAGGAAACGATTAGGATAACGGTGGAAGACAATGGCCCAGGTTTTGATGCCGATGATGAAAAACCGTTTTTTAGTAATAAGCCGCAGGGCACTGGTCTTGGTCTTGCAGTGGTTCGTGCCGTGGTCGCGGCCCATCAAGGGCAATTTGAATTACGCTCGGTGAAAGGCACTGGTACTACTGCTGTGGTTGTATTGCCGGTAGCATCGGGTCAGGGAGTTTAGCAGCGGCAGCACAAAGAAGTAGTTGCAATATCGGTAGTAGCACAATCAAAACAAGAATGGGATGAATGCAGTGGTAGAGGCAAGGAAGCTGAAAAAAACTATATTGGTCGTTGAAGACGACGATACGCTACGCGAAGCATACGTAGATACTTTAGAACTTAACGACTATTTGGTGCTGCAAGCTGGAGATGGAATCGAAGCGCTTGACTGCCTTAAGCGAGAGCGCGTCGATATGATAGTCTCAGACGTTAACATGCCTGAGTTAGATGGGCTTGGATTGCTAAAACAAGTACGGCAGTCGTATCCGTATGTACCGATGCTATTAGTCACTGCGTTTGGCTGTATTTCCCGTTCTGTAGATGCGATGCGAGCCGGCGCCGCTGATTATATTGTGAAGCCTTTCGAACCTGGTGTGTTGCTGAAGTTAGTGGCTCAACATTGCGGAGAGATGGCTGATGACCACAACGACCAACCGATTGCTGAAGACCCTTCAAGCCAGCGCACGCTGAACCTTGGCGCGAGAGTGGCGGTAACAGACGCGACGGTTTTAATTACCGGCGAAAGCGGTACAGGTAAAGAAGTGCTGGCACGTTACATTCACCAGAAATCACCTCGACGAGAAAAACCGTTTGTAGCCATCAATTGTGCGGCCATTCCAGAGAATATGCTGGAAGCGATTCTGTTTGGCTATGAAAAAGGCGCATTTACTGGAGCGCACCAAAGCGCCGCAGGAAAATTTGAGCAAGCTAACGAGGGTACCTTGCTGCTTGACGAAATTAGCGAAATGGATGTTAGCTTGCAAGCGAAATTGCTGCGTGTTTTGCAAGAGCAAGAAGTAGAAAGGTTAGGTGGTCGAAAAACAATTGAGCTTAACGTACGAGTATTGGCCACAAGCAATCGAAATTTACTTCAAGCCGTTGAGGCTGGCAAGTTTAGAGAGGACTTATATTATCGGCTGAACGTGTTTCCCTTACACTGGCAGCCACTTCGCGAACGCCCCCTGGATATTGCACCGTTGGCTAAGTATTTGATGGCTCAACATGTGCAGAAGATGTCGCGCTTACCGGTAGAAATAAGCTTTGATGCTGAACAAGTATTACTAAATCACGACTGGCCAGGTAACATTCGAGAATTAGATAACGTCATTCAGCGGGCCCTTATTTTGCAATCTGGGCCTACAATCGACGTGGCGGATGTGTGTATCAATTCAGAAAGCTATGGTGTCCGGCTGCCTGATTTTCAAGCCGCAAATGAACCGCAGTACACGCCGCCGCAAAGCAGTGCGCCTGACGCGATGAGCACTACAGACGCTGAAGACCTTGGCAGTAACTTGCAAGATCGAGAGTTCGAGCTTATTGAACGTTGTCTTCAAAAAAACCAATTCAATCGTCAGCTGACCGCTAAAGAACTGTGTGTGAGCGATCGGACGCTGCGCTACAAACTGGCTAAAATGAGAGACATTGGTATAAGGGTTGATCGCAAATCAACAGCCTAGTGCGCCACAGCTTTAGTGGCGCTGAGCTAAAGAACCGTCACGTCTTCGGCTTGTGGGCCGCGATCGCTGTCGACAACTCTGAATTCAACTTCCTGTCCATCGCGTAAATTCCGGCGTCCACCGTCGTTGTCTATAATGGAGCGAAAGTGCACGAAAATCTCTTCGCCATTATCGCGCGTAATAAATCCAAAACCCTTATTGCCATTGAACCATTTGACCGAACCTTGCTCTAGTGGCGCATCTGACGCCGGGCGAGCAGCTTTTTGCTTCACTGGCTTGCTTTCCGCGGGCTTTTGTTTGGCTGGCTTTTTTTGGTTGCTGGTTTTCTTGGGGCCCTGGTTGCGATTCTGCGCTTGCGTGCTTGAGCTAGCTTGTGGAGCGGCTGACCGATTGAGTTGAAAAAATACTCCAATCGCCGCCAGGTTGCACAAGCTGCAAATGACGAAGGCGCTAAAAAAGCTGATTCCGTCTGTGAAATACTGTAATGCAAAGCCTCCGGCGGCTCCGATAATAATACTGATAAAAAATGCTGCAATGGCTGGCATGCTGTAAACCTATGAAAAATGGACGTTTTTTTTATGATTGATTTTGTCGCATTCTAGCATATTCTGGCTTGCGCTTACTGCTCGACTACGGCATTCAGTGAGTATTCAGCATTTGTTCTCTAATATGGAGCAACAGTATGTTTTGTGTAGTGAATTGTTTACGTTCGATAGTTGAGACGGCGGGCAACGTTAGGCTAAGCGTCGGTCCGACGTAGAGTCGCAAATAGCTGCTAAATTGGAACCATTGCTATGAAGCAAACAAAGCTTAACGCTCGATCCCTGGCTAAGCTTCCAACAACGCCACCATTTCTAGCTGTCTTGGCGCTGTCTTTACTTATGCTACTGCCGTTGAGTGGCACGGTGTTAGCGCAAAGGAACGCGCAACAAGGCAGCAACGATGTCAGTTCTGGGCAAGCAGCAAACATTGCGCGCGCAGCCACTGGCGGAAAAGTATTGTCGGTGAGTCCTGCAGGAAACACCTATAAGGTCAAAGTGTTGAAAAACAACGGCGTGGTAACGAGCGTTCGAGTGGATCGAACTACTGGCAAAGTGCAGCGCTAGAGGCCCAGCGAGTTTTTGGAAACATACGAATAGTGCAGAGGAGTACCCCATGAGAATTTTGTTGGTTGAGGATGAACCCCTATTACAACAGCAACTTCAGGAAGCGCTCAAGCTGGAGGGTTATGCAGTAGATACAGCAGCCGATGGAGAAGAAGCCTTGTTCATGGGGCGGGAGTACCCCTATGACCTTGCAATTATTGACCTGGGTTTGCCAAAACTGGATGGTATGGCTGTGATAAGAACGCTGCGCGAACAGCAGAGAGATTTTCCTGTACTTATCCTCACGGCGCGCAGTAGTTGGCAAGATAAAGTAGCTGGTCTGGAATCTGGGGCCGATGATTATTTGGCTAAGCCGTTTCATATGCCGGAATTAATGGCAAGGTTGAATGCTCTGTTGCGTCGTCGCGCTGGCTCAGCCAGCGCCATATTAACCCACGGAGCCCTTTCTCTGGATACCAATTCAAAAACTGTCGCAGTGGATGAAAACGCTGTGGAACTTACTGCCTACGAGTACAAGGTTCTTGAATACATGTTGATGAATTCAAATAAAGTAGTATCCAAGATAGAGCTAACAGAACATATTTATGATCAGGATTTTGACCGGGACAGCAACGTCATTGAAGTCTTTGTTGGTCGCCTACGTAGAAAGCTTGATGCCAACGCTGGCGCGAAATTGATTGAAACAGTTCGTGGTCAAGGGTATCGTCTGGCAAGACCAAGCTGATACGGTGCAGCCCGCCTGAATGATTTCTGGCTTATCTCTCACAAATCGATTATTGATAGCCAGCGCTTTAACACTCATGGTGTTTCTGGGCTTGGTGTATCTCGCTCTCGACCAGGCTTTCGTCAGCAGCGTAACCAGAACTGAATCTGAAAAGCTGCATAGTAATATTCTGCTGTTGTTGGCTGAAGCCAACGATGACGGCGCGACTTTGCTTATGCCAGAAGCGTTGCAGGAAGCGCGTTTTAATCAAGTAGATTCCGGGCTTTACGGAATGGTGTTTGACGAGAACGGGGCTGAGGTATGGCGCAGTTATTCGGCAGTGGCTTTAAATACGCTGCCGCAAGAGCCAAAGTTTCGTTCACAAGAAGTCGGGGAAAACGCCTTTGGCCCACTGCGCCTTGGCGAAGAAGGTTTTTTGTTTGCGAGTATGGGGATACTCTGGGAATTTGATGCATCGCATTCGCAGCCGCCAACCTCCGGTCAAGACAGTATCCCCCTGTCGAGCCAGTACACTTTTGCACTTTTAGAGTCAGCGGATTTTTTCTCCGCGGAGCTTGAGCAATTTCGACGAAGTTTGGTTGTGCGTCTTTTGGGTGTGGCTACGGTACTACTGATAGCCCAGTTGATAGTGCTGCGTTTAGGTTTGCTACCACTGAAGCGCTTAACAGCGGATGTCAGCCGTGTTGAAAAAGGAGAGATAGCGGGTTTGGATGGCGCTTATCCAAAGGAGCTTCAGCGCCTTACTGATAATCTGAATCAATTGCTTTCGCACGAACAAGAGCAGCGCGCACAATACAAGAATCGCCTCAGTGATCTCGCCCACAGTTTAAAAACACCTCTGTCCATCGCCACCGGCGCTTTGCTTGATCGTTCGCAAGATCGGGCAGTGCTTGCAGAACAACTGCAACAAATGGATCAGATAGTTCAATACCAACTTCAACGCGCCACCAATGCCAGGCCGATGATTGCTCAGCAGCAGCAGCAAATAGCCCCGCTTATTGAGCGCATAGGCAATGCACTGAAAAAGGTTTACTCAGACAAACAGGTAGATTTGCGTTTGGATTTGGATACTGAGGCAAGCTGCCGAATGGATGAGAGCGATCTAATGGAAATGCTTGGGAATATTCTTGAAAATAGCTTTAAGTACTGCAACAAAACAGTACATGTTCACCTTCGAAGCGAGCAATCTGGTTGTGAAGTTCTAATTTCTGATGACGGCCCAGGTATTCCGCAGCAGCAACGCCAGCAGATTTTTGACCGTGGTCAGCGGTTAGATACACAGCAACCAGGCCAGGGCATTGGGCTGGCGGTTGTGCGCGATATTGCGCGCAGTTACAACAGTGATATAGAGATTAGTGAGTCTAGTTTGGGTGGCGCCGAGTTTCGTTTGCGACTCGTTTAGGAAACTTGCCTTCTGAAAAAGGCTCTTGCCTAAAGAGCTGGTAAAGACCCAGCGGCGCTTAATAAAGTCCGCCGGCCGGAGTCATTGCTTCGTAGCTAGTCCTGACTTTGAAACGAGAGTTTGTCCTGAAGCTGAGGTGGTGAATTAAGTGAGCCCCAACGTGACCGTTGAAAAGAGGAACCTTTTCGACTAGCCCCCATGGATGGGTTTACGGCGTGTCTCGTTGGGGCTCACTTAATTTAACATCGGTCTCGACGCCTAAGTAAGTGCCACGAAATACTAACCCAATAGTGTTTACTGACGAGAAAACGGTTACTTAGAAGTATTTTTTTCTGTACCCGCTTACAGTTCGAGAATACTCTGGAGCTTCTCTTGCAACTTGCTCAGCGCCGCGACTTGGCCGGCCAATTTTCCTTTTTCTTTCTCCACTACGTCAGCCGGCGCGCGCGCCACAAATTTTTCATTGCCCAGCTTGCCTTCTAAACGTTGTATGTCTTTTGCCAACTTATCGATCTCTTTGCGAAGACGGGCTATTTCATCGTCCTTGTTGATTAAGTCAGCCATGGGTACAAGAAGTTCAGCGTCACCCACTAGCTGAGTAGCGGCCGGAGGGGCGGCCTCATCGGCAGACAATATTGACACGCTTTCTAACTTGGCCAGTTTTACCAACAGCGTTTCGCAACTTGCCAATCGCGCTGTATCTGTTGCGTTTAGGTTCCGTATTAATAGCGGCAATGTTTTGCCAGGCGGAATATTCATTTCGCCGCGTATGTTACGTATTGCCACAATCATTTTCTTCAGCCAATCAATGCTCGCTTCAGCATCGTCGTCCTGCTTGCTTGCATCTGGTTCCGGGTAGGCTTGCAGCATAATGCTTGCGCCTTTACCTTCAGGATTAACCCCTGCCAATGGCGCTATGCGTTGCCAGATTTCCTCGGTAATAAAGGGCATCAATGGGTGGCAAAGACGCAACGAAGTTTCCAGCACTCTGACGAGAGTCCGTCTAGTGCCGCGTTGTTCAGCAGCAGGGGTGTTCTCAGACCAGAGACCGGGTTTCGATAATTCCAAATACCAATCGCAGTACTGATTCCAAATAAACTCATAAAGCGCTTGCGAGGCCAAGTCGAACCGATACACTTCTATTTGGCGTATTACTTCTGCCTCGGTTTTTTGCAGCTCGGAAATAATCCAACGCTCAGGTAGGCCTAGCTTAATATCATCTTCTGCAGCACCCACACCACAGTCCTTGCCCTCAGCATTTTCAATAACGTAGCGAGTGGCGTTCCAAATCTTGTTGCAAAAATTCCGGTAGCCTTCTATGCGGCCTAAATCAAAGCGTATATCGCGACCAGTGGACGCCTGCGAATAATAAGTAAAACGTAAGGCATCAGTACCGAATGCAGGGATGCCCTCTGGAAAGTGTTTGCGAGTTTGTTTTTCAATTTTTTCCGCGAGTTGTGGTTGCATCAAACCGCCGGTACGTTTCTTAACGAGCTGTTCAAGCTCAATACCGTCAATTAGATCGATGGGGTCAAGAACATTGCCCTTCGACTTCGACATCTTTTGACCTTCGGCATCGCGAATAAGCCCGGTTACATGTACCTGGTGGAAGGGCACTTCTTTCTTGAAATGCAACGTCATCATGATCATCCGGGCAACCCAGAAAAAGATGATGTCGAAGCCGGTAACGAGCACACTGCTTGGGTGAAATAGCTTTAAACGTTCCGTTTGTTCCGGCCAACCCTGAGTAGAAAATGTCCATAGCGCCGAAGAAAACCAGGTGTCGAGTACGTCTTCTTCCTGGTGTAGTGCTTGGTCACCGAGGTCGTGTTGCTCCCGAACAGCCTGTTCAGATCGGCCAACATAAACTTTACCTTGTTCATCGTACCAGGCAGGAATTCTATGCCCCCACCACAATTGACGGCTTACGCACCAATCCTGAATGTCTCGCATCCAGGAGAAGTAGGTGTTTTCCCAATTCTTGGGCACAAATTCAATGCTCCCGTTTTCAACAGCTTCTATTGCCGGCCCTGCCAATTTGGTGGCCGATACGTACCATTGATTGGTCAGGTAGGGTTCCACTACAACGCCGGAGCGATCGCCCCGCGGAACTTTCAAAGTATGCGGTTCGATTTTTTCAAGTAAGCCTAAGGCCTCTAGGTCAGCAACAATCTTTTTTCGGGCGTCGAATCTATCCAGGCCTTGGTAGCATGCAGGTGCACTGCTATTGATGCAGGCGTTGTCGTCGAGTATGTTAATCATGGGGAGCTCGTGTCGCTGCCCCATTTCATAGTCATTGAAATCATGCGCTGGTGTAATCTTGACGCAGCCGCTGCCAAACTCCGGGTCTACGTAATCGTCCGCTATTATAGGAATTGATCGATCACACAAAGGCAGGTCGATTGTTTGACCAATTAAATGACGGTAGCGTTCATCGTCAGGATGAACTGCAACAGCTGTATCGCCGAGCATGGTTTCCGGACGGGTTGTCGCAACTACTAAATGTTCTGTGCCTGAACTCTCACCGTTACTTAACGGATAGCGCAGATGCCACATGCTGCCCTGCTCTTCTTCTGATACAACCTCTAGATCAGAAATGGCAGTGTGTAATGCGGGATCCCAATTGACCAAGCGTTTGCCGCGGTACAGCAAGCCATCTTCATAAAGCGAGACAAAGACTTCTTGAACCGCGGCAGACATGCCTGGGTCCATTGTGAACCGTTCAGTTTCCCAATCGACAGAAGCGCCAAGGCGTCGAAGCTGGCGAGTAATATGGCCGCCACTTTCTTCTTTCCACTTCCAAATTTCTTCATTGAATTTTTCCCGGCCTAACTCCTGACGGCTAATTCCCTGTGCTGCAAGCCTGCGCTCCACCACCATTTGAGTGGCTATTCCGGCATGGTCGGTTCCTACCTGCCACAGTGTGTTGCGACCGCGCATACGCTGGAAACGAATGAGCGCATCCATTATTGAGTCTTGGAAGCCATGCCCCATATGCAAGCTACCCGTCACGTTTGGTGGCGGAATCATGATGCTGTAGGGCTCACCTTCTCCACTTGGTGCGAAGTATCCTTTTGTCTCCCACTCTTTATACCAGCGGGTTTCGATAGCTGAAGGCGTGAAGTTTTTTTCTATAGTCATGGGGTAAAGCTTGGCAGTGATGCGCGTTAGGCGCATGAGATGTTAGTGGATGTTAGCGGTCTTGAGGCTCTAGCAGTTCGGCAAGCAGTTTCTTCTTCATTTCCTCGATTTGCAATTCGAGCTGTGCTTTCACTTGTGCAGTATGTTCTTCTACTAACGCTTCTATTCGCTCTCGAGGAGCGAGCGCCAGCTCCGATTTCAACTCATCGTCAACCAGAGAAAACATCGGCACTGGCGTAATGTTGTCTTGGTTGGCCGACTGCGGTGCTTGTTGAGAATTTGCAGCGGCTATCTCTTGTCCCACCTTGCTGGTGGCTGGAAATTCAAAGATTGGAAAATCTATGGGCGCGCTGGCCTCTTTTTCGCTTTCAGGGTTTTCTGAGAGAGAGATTGGGAACTCCATTACTGGCGTGCTGCTCACGGGAAATTCTGCAATTTCAGTTAGCATCGGAATTTGATTGGCGTTGATTCGCTGCACTTCGTCTTCAGGAGAGGTCGCTTCTTTGCTTTCTAGTACGGCACTCAATTTTGCATCAATATCCCGCAGAGTCGCAGAACTTACATCAGCGCCGTAATTCTGCAAAGACTTCTTGTCTTCGGCCTCGTTTGTTTGAATTATTTTTATCAGCAAATCAGCTAGGTCTTTCTGCTTGCTAGGCCGAACAATCCTGTCAAGAATTGGAATATTGGCATTGTCGGCAATTGTTTGGCGTCGTTGGGTCGCTGACACCTTGCCAGCAAACGCATTGGTCGCCTTTTTTTCAGATCGGCGAGTTAGTAGTTCGTCCTGTGAATCAGACATATCTACGGCTTAATCTCATGTGTTTCGATCGGAAAGCCTCGGTCCTTGTAGTATTTAAAGCGCTGGCGACTGTGTGCTCTTGCTTCTTCACTGTACACCACAATTTCGCATATTCGACGAAATCTGGCACTGTAATCTGGCACTGTACTGGACAGATTGATAAGGCAATCGTCGTGGTAACTATCGCTGGCATTATAGTCAATTTTAACCTTGGATTGCAGGTCGGGGTCGACTGTGTGCGGAATAAAACCTGAAATAGGAAACGTCCAAAGTAGCGTGTCCAACTCGTCGGCGTGTTGTTTCGAGCTGGAGCAAAGCAGTATGCTCGATCCAGCGCGAAAAGCCTTATCCACCAATCGGCAGGCAAAATGATCACCTTCGCTGCGTTGATCGGTGCCGAGAAGCAAATAAAAATCAACTTTTGTCACTGTTCAGTCCGAGCTAGCCGTTTAATAAGTAGTTCATCAACAACGGTACGGGTTTCCCAGTCGCGCCCTTTTTAGAGCCGCTTAACCAGGCAGTGCCAGCGATATCAATATGTGCCCAAGGATAATCTTCTGCAAACTGCGACAAGAAGCAAGCAGCCGTAATGCTGCCGGCTGCGCGGCCACCAATGTTAGCGAGGTCAGCAAAGTTACTTTTTAACTGTTCTTGATATTCATCCCAGATAGGAAATTGCCACGCTTTGTCGCCACTTGCCTCGCCTGCCGCAAGTAACTGTGCTGCCAGATCGTCATCATTGCTGAATAATCCGCTTGCATGGTGCCCTAGGGCAATAATGACCGCGCCAGTGAGAGTGGCAATGTCAATCACGGCGGTGGGTTTGTAGCGAGCCGCGTAGCTAAGCGCATCGCACAAGACCAACCGACCTTCTGCATCAGTGTTTAGCACTTCGATGGTTTTTCCTGACATGCTTGTGACTACATCACCTGGTTTAGTCGCCTGGCTGCCAGGCATGTTTTCCGCCGCGGCGACTAGTCCAACAACATTCACTTTGGCGTTCATCGCACTTAGCGCCGCAATAACACCGAAGACGCTGGCTGCGCCACACATGTCAAACTTCATCTCATCCATAGCAGCGCCTGGCTTCAGAGAAATACCACCAGTGTCGAATGTGATGCCTTTGCCGACCAAAACAACGGGCTTGCCGCTCGCCTTACCACCTTGATATTCCATGCTGATAAGTCGCGCCGGTTCCTTACTGCCGCGGGCTACTGACAGAAGCGAGCCCATGCGCATGGCTTCTAGCTTCTTGTCGTCTAGTACAGTCACCTTTAGCTTTTCATGCTTGCGTCCCATTTTTTGTGCTTGGGTGCCTAAGTAGCGTGGAGTGCAAACGTTGCCTGGAAGGTTGCCCAATTCTTTAGCGACATTCATTCCTTCACCAATAGCCTTTCCTGTTTTAGCGGCCGTCACTGCCTTGCGCGATTTTTCGCCCAATAGGGTCAGTGCGGAAAAGCTGGGCTTCTTCGGCTTGCGTCCAAGAGTTGCTGAATACTGATAATCATTTGACTCGCCAATCTGAGTCCATTCCTGAATTTGCTGTTCTGGCGCCATATTCGCCACCTTGTGCTCGTCGAGCACAAGGTGGGCCGACTTAAATGATTGCTCTGCAAGGCCAAGGTACATTTTCTGAGCTCCCTTGCGAAAAACCTTTGCCGAATACTTGGCGCTGTTGCCGCAGCCGAGCAGCGCTATGCGGCCAAACGGCACCTTGGCGGCCAGTGGCAAAACCATAAAGGACCCACTTTCGGCTGAAAAATCACCATCGTTTAGAACTTTGGTGAGAAAGCCCTGTAAGGTTTTGTCCAATTTGTTGACAGCTTTACTAAACGTCTTATCGGTATAGACTGGTATTATCAGGCACTCACTTTTTAGCGTGCTCAGCTCAGCCGGTGTTTGTTGTACTTTGAATTTCATTCTGTTTGTCTCTATTAATGACGCTAATCGTGTTTAGGAACTCAGCGAGCCATTCGTTGCCATCTTTGGCTTTCGGCACCCTGGCTGCCATCAGTTTACTGTGCCACTGTAACGAAGCAAATACATGTTGATTTTTCGCTATCTCGCACGAGAAGTGCTGCAAGTCATGCTCGCCGTCAGTATCTCATTGCTTTTAATCACAATGAGCAGTCGCTTCGTAAAATATTTAGGGCAGGCTGCATCCGGAGATTTGGCCACCGAGGTGCTATTTAGCATCATGTTGTATCGCATCCCTGGCTTTCTTGAGCTGATTATTCCCCTGGCGTTGTTTTTGGGTATTTTGCTGGCGTACGGCCGCTTATACGTTGAAAGTGAAATGGTGGTGCTGTCGGCCTGCGGCGTCAGTGAGAATCGATTGCTCGGATTTACTATGGTCGTTTCTTTTGTAGTGGCAGCTTTGGTTGCATTTTTGAGCTTCTACGTCAGCCCGGAAGGTGCGGAAAAGGTTCATAATATTTTTAATAACCCGAAGACGTACAGTCAGGTCAATACCCTTGTGGAAGGGCGCTTCCAGTCCAGCGATGGCGGAAAGCGCGTTACTTATGCTGAATCCATTGGCCCAGCTGGGGCAATGATGCATAACATATTTATTTCTGAAACGAACCGACGTGAAGGTTCAGGTGACATTAGTGTCGTGGTCGCTGAGCGTGGTCAAATAGTGCGGCGACAAGGCAACCGATATCTGCAGTTGGAAGAAGGCTATCGTTTCACGGGGGCGCCGGGTAAGCAAGCGATGGAGATCACCCAGTTTTCTGCATACGGCCAACTGATGCAGGAGCCGCAGGATAAGGTGAGAAAACTCTTGAAAGTGGAGGCCCGGCCAACGAAAGCGCTGATGCAATCTGACCTTCCGCAAGATATAGCTGCCCTGCAATGGCGTTTATCTTTGCCGATTTTGGTGCCTATTGTGGCCCTAATAGCGCTTTCGCTGAGCCGCACCGACCATCGCCGTGGGCGATATTCAAAATTATTGCCCGCTATTGTCATTTATCTGGCCTATCTGCTGTTGCTCAGCGCTGCACGCAGCAGCGTGGAAGATTCCGATGGCGGTTCAACGTCGACTATTTGGCTAATACATTTGCTGTTTTTAGGGGTAGGCTTGGCTATGTTTTATTTTGATGCCTTGCGCGCTAAGCTCGCGGAAAAACGCGCGTGAAATTGCTCAATAGCCATGTTGCAAACTCCGTTTTTGCTGCGATTGTTCTTGTGCTTATTGTTATCGTTGGTCTGGATGTTTTATCTGCGATTATTGATCAGCTCGGCGATCTAGGTGGCAACTATCGATTTGGCGACGCCTTGCTTTACGTAATGCTTACTCTCCCTGGCAGAGTCTATGAATACATTCCATTTGCGGCCCTGGTAGGCTGTTTGATTGGATTGGGCACTCTGGCTTCTCAAAGTGAACTTATTATCATGCGCGCTGCTGGTGTCTCGACTTTGCGTGTCATTTGGATGGTTATGAAGCCAGCACTCATTCTTATGGCCGCCGGCTTGTTGCTCAGTGAATTTGTTGCGCCACCTGCCGAGCAAATGGCTGACAGGAAGCGGGCAATAGCACAGCATGGTCAGGCAGCTATAAGTTCGCGTCATGGTCTGTGGAATCGTGAAGGCAACGAATACATGCATTTCAATGTTGTTGACTCTCCTGAAAAGCTGCGTGGCATTACGTTGTTTCGTTTTGATGAGTCGAAACGATTGAATCAGTTTATGTATGTGCATGATGCAGAATATGCCGATGGCGCATGGCAGTTCTCAAATATTGACATTACTTATGTCGACGAAAATACAACCCGTAAGGCCCGCTTGGACACTTTAGAGTGGCAGGCAGATCTCACCCCAAGCTTGCTTTCGCAGCTTGTGGTCAATCCGGATAATCTATCTATGTCGGGTTTGTGGGGTTTTGCGAGATATCTGGATGGTCAGGGTTTGAGTGCAGGCGAATACAGGTTGTCGTTCTGGTCCAAACTTTTGCAGCCTTTGGGCACCGCTAGCCTGGTGTTAATCGCTATTTCATTCATATTCGGCCCATTGCGTGAAGTCACTATGGGGTACCGAATATTTGTTGGTGTGATTGTAGGAATAGCATTTCGAACCAGCCAGGATATGTTAGGTCCTTCTAGTCTGGTGTTTGGCTTTGAACCTATTTATGCCGTGGCCCTGCCAATAATCATTTGTGCGATGGTTGGTGGTTTTTTGATTTGGAGAGGCAATTAGTACGCGGGCCGCCTAGAAAAAAGCGTCGTGCGCTCACGCTGTTGCTACTTGGTTTTAGGCAGCACCACGCACTGGGTTGAGGACCAACTGTCTGACCAGCTCGCGCGATCTGATCTGAACAGAATTACCCAATAACCAATGCCCAAACAGACCCAGGATACAAGCCCGCCCAGTAAACGTAGCAAGCATTGTTTAAGCGTTAAGCGTTGGCCGTCGATGTTGCGCACTTGTAGGCGCCAGGCTTGCATACCCAGAGTCTGCCCATTCCATCGCCAGAACAGCACGAAGAACCCGGCGATCAGGAAAAACAACCACAATTGAAACACTATTCCGTGTGCGGCGGTCTGGGGGTCGCCCGCGGCGGCATCTGCGCCGCTGATCCAGACACGCAAAGCTATCGCCAAGGCGCTGCCAAGCATAATAATTGCGATGACAATGAGACTGTCGTACAGCATTGCGAACAGCCGCCTTGGCAGCTTGGCGGTTTGAATTTCGGTATTCGTCACTTTGGAATAGCTGGCTTGAATTAAGGTGCCGGCATTTTAGCAAAACATGGGCTTGTGAGGGAGGTGGGAAACCGTGCTTTAAGATCTATCTAGAAATCGAACGTTAAACGAAGCTTGATGTCTTCAAACCCAACGCCCCAGCCGTAATGCCACTTTGACTCACCTAGCCGGCTGCTGACGGTTTCACGGCTAGCGGCTTCGAGTGCCCATTGTTGATCTGTTCTAGGCCGAAATTGACTAAGTTTGCTGGGTGCGTGCAGAGCTTGCAATTGCCTCAAGCTAATTTGACTCGCATTTTTTCGAAAAAGGCTGTGCACAGTTGCCTGTGGCTTTGCCAGACGCACGCCTGGGTCCATCGCCCAAAAGTGAGCTTCGGGAACACCTACCTCGGGGAAGTAAGCGTCTGCATGGCTGAGTTCGACCATAAAAACCGCCCATATTCCCAAGCAAAACTTCAAAACGCTTAGCGTATTTCGGCCTGGCTCTTTTTGAATAGTTGCTGTTCTCATGGAGAAAGGAGCGTCCTCATGCTTGGTGCTGATCAAAATATAGACGATTTCGGATAAAAGACCAGTGCGTGAATGGCATTGTCTTGGTCAAGTAAAGGGGTGAGCGGCAGGATGTGAATACCGTCACGTTTAGGCGTAAACCTCGCAATCGGTTTACAATAGGCAGTGGTCATTGAACCAATTTGGTTCAGAAAACGTAACCTACTATACAGGCGGCAATATGGGCGATAAAGCCAGTAAACGACCTAGAATCGTTTTACTCGTGGAAGATGATAAGAACGTAGCAGAGTTTATTTGCAACGGCCTAAAAGACAGCGGTTATCTTGTGGATCACGTTGCCGACGGCGATATGGGGCTGCGTCACGCCAAGCAGGGCCAGTTCGACGCAATGATTATTGATCGTATGCTTCCACGTCGAGATGGTCTTAGTATTATTCAGTCGCTACGATCAGCTGATATTCAAACGCCTGTGTTGGTGCTTAGCGCTCTCGGCGAAGTTGATGACCGCGTAAAAGGCCTAAAGGTAGGCGCTGACGATTATTTGGTGAAGCCGTTCGCTATTGAAGAACTGTTGGCCCGTGTTGAAGTACTGATTCGTCGTGGGGAAGTGGCACATTCCGAAACACGCTTGTCGGTTGGTGATTTAGAAATGGATCTGCTTACTCACAAAGTAACTCGCGCTGGTCAGGTATTTAATCTACAGCCGAGAGAGTATCGGTTGTTGGAATACTTGATGAAGCACGCGGGTCAGGTTGTTACGAGAACAATGTTGCTAGAAAACGTTTGGGATTATCATTTTGATCCACAAACTAACGTAATTGATGTTCACATTAGCCGCTTGCGACAGAAGATAGACAAAGGATTTGACACACAACTGTTGCACACGGTTAGAGGAACAGGTTACGTATTGAATGCTCCCGAATAAGCTCGTTGACACCTATAAGGGTGTCTTTGGCAGCTATGTTTTTCGGTTTATTGCGAACTACGCATTTTGGCTCAGCATCTCTGTTTTTCTTTTGCTGGGATTTATATACTCGTTCTATGCCTATGGCATTTACCACACGATAGACCAACATCTGCAGGCAGAACTAAGTGAGCTTGAGTCGAACTTGCTCGATGGTGGAGTGGGTGCGGCGGAAGATTATGTGCGGCTACGTAATCGGGACATCGGTACTGAACGTATTTATTACCGCTACAACTCGCCATCAGGAGAACTTCTAGGCGGAAGTTTGGCTGATGAGCCGGTGCTGCTTAGCTTCGAGTTTTCCTGGTTGGGGTTTAAGTTCCAAACCTTTACCAGGGCTCAAGATGACAAGCATTATCGTTTCGCTGCTATGAAGGCTCAGATGCCTGATGGAGGCCAACTTTTATTAGCTGAAAGCCTGCTGCCATCCGAAGAAAAAGTACAGCTGATGTTCGACCTTTTGCTGCGCGGCACATTGGTGACAATCATTCTCGGTGTTATAGGTGGAGCCGTCATCAGCTCCATCATGCTGGGTCGAGTTGAGTCGTTTAACAATACCATCCGTAAGCTGCTGGCAGGCGATCTGTCGACCCGATTGCCCATAAACCGCTACAGTGGTGATTTTCGAGAAATGGAAATCAGTATTAACCTCTTGCTTCAGCGTTTGCAGGAGCTAATGGCAGGCGTTAGACGTGTTTCTGACAATATAGCCCATGACCTTCGCACTCCCCTAACCCGGTTGCGCAATCATGTAGCGATGCTGGAGGCTCACGTTGAGCCAGAAAACCAACACATTATTGACAGCCTCTCCAAAGAGGCAGATGAGTTGTTGTCCACGTTCAACGCGGCACTCAGAATAGCGCAGATAGAAACAGGGAATAGGCAGTCAGAATTTTATGTACACGAGCTTAACGTTTCTATTCAGGATGTAGTCGAGCTTTATGAGCCAGTCGCGTCGGAAAAAAACATAAAAATTTCTATGAGCTTGTTGCCGGCGGCTAAAATCAAAGCCGATCGAGACCTCTTGTTTCAGGTTGTCGCAAATGTTGTTGATAACGCTATTAAATATACCGGCCCGAGTGGTTTGATAGAAATTGTTCTAGAGCGGCGTGATTCGAATTTGGTGCTTCAGGTTCGCGACAATGGCATTGGTATTCCGCAAGCAGACCGGCATCGCGTGTTTGAACGCTTCTTCCGGGTGGAGACCGCTCGCAGCGAATACCCTGGGAATGGCTTGGGTTTAAGCTTGGTAGCTGCCGTCGTTAAGTACCATCACGGCCATATTCGCTTGCACGATAACTCGCCTGGCTTGTGTGTCGCTATAGAGCTGCCAATAGGTGAAGTTCGGGAGTCGGTTTCCTAAATTTGGAGCCTGGGTTGCCAGACTCCCCACCTCAGCCCTATGTATTAACCCTCTGTCCTCAACCCTCTGTCTCAACTATGGCCAAGTGACTTAGGTTCAATTCTGGTGCCTCGACCTCCGGTTTCTTATCGGCTAACTCAGCCCCTACTGGTGCCAATGTGGCGTCTATATCAGCTATTGCTTCAGGTTCTTCCCCGCGGCTTATCGCAGGGTCAGCTAGTGTGGCGCCAACTTCTGCGACCGAGAGATGACTGGTATCAAGAGAGACAGATTCGCTAACAGTCTCTGCTTCAGGAACGAGGAAAGAGGAGGCCAGAGAGATATGAGATAGATCAAGCTCTAGTTCCTCAAACTTGGTTCGTTCTTTTTCGCTGAGTAACATGCTGCCGCTGGGAGCCAGTGACCAGTCGGCGATCTTACCGGTATTATTCGAATCTTCTGTTTTGTTTTCGGGCGTGGCCGAGACGGTAGTCGTATCGTTTGAAATCCGAATTATTGTCACAGCGCCGGCTTTTAGAAGAGCGGCTTGATATTTCACTGCTGTTGCTTTGTCGATATTGCGCTTCATCACAACGGCTTGTCCGCTGAAAATAGTGGCTATTCGGTCAGAGTCAGCCTTGAAAAGTTGGGCGAGGTTCTTCTTCACCATCCCAATGGAGAAACCTTCGGCGATCGAGCCCTCAAAAACTACTCGATATGATTGGTCTGACATATTGCATTCCTAATGACGATTCAGTCTGCGCGCCAGCTAAGTATAGTACTTAGGCCAATTCTGTTCAGCTTAATCGAATGCGTGCCTATGGTTAAAGTGGTGCTCTAAAGTGGTAAAATACGTAATTAACTGTTTAGGGGCCGCTATGTCCACTCAAGCCATGCCAGTTCAATCTATTATTGAGCAAAAGTTGTCAGTCGAATTTGAACCAATCACTTTATTGGTTGAGAATGAGAGTCATCAGCATAATGTTCCTCCAGGCTCCGAATCACATTTCAAGGTCACGCTGGTCTCCGATCATTTTGACCCTTTACGAAAAGTAGCGCGACATCAAAGGGTATATGCCGCGTTGTCGGAGGAACTGGCCGGCCCGGTTCATGCGCTTGCCTTGCATACTTATACGTTCAGTGAGTGGCAAGAATTAAGCGATGGCGCTGCCCCTGACAGCCCCAACTGCCTTGGCGGAAGCAAAGCAGGCTGAGTGGCAATAAAAAGGAAACTGTTGTGACTAATTCAATCACGGTCTGTGCGCTGTACAAGTTCGTTAGTCTGCCGGACTACGCTGACCTGCAAGCAGCCTTGCTTAGCTTTGCACAGTCGCGCGATATCAAAGGCACGATTTTGCTGGCGAATGAAGGTATTAATGGCACGGTTGCTGGCTTGGCGGCCGATATTGAGGCGCTGATACAGTATCTTGAGCGTGATGCACGCTTTCATGGCATAGATTTTAAATACTCCACAACGGACGAGCGACCGTTCTACCGGATGAAGGTCAAGTTGAAGGGTGAAATAGTCAGTATGGGTGTGCCCGGCGTTAATCCAAATCATGCGGTGGGAACCTATGTTGAGCCGCAGGACTGGAATGCGTTGATTGACGATCCCGATGTGTTGTTGATCGATACTCGCAATGACTATGAAGTAGAGATAGGCAGTTTTGTCGGGGCTGAAAACCCGAACACAACTACTTTCAGGCAGTTTCCCAAATATGTCGCGGAGCATTGCGAACCCGCAGTGCACAGGAAAGTAGCTATGTTCTGCACCGGTGGAATTCGCTGCGAAAAAGCGTCTTCGTATATGTTGGGTCAGGGCTATGAGGAAGTTTACCACCTTAAGGGGGGTATTCTGAATTACCTGGAACAGGTCGACGCGAGTGAAAGTCGCTGGCAGGGGGAGTGTTTTGTTTTTGATAATCGCGTTGCTGTCGATCATCAACTACAAGACGGGCAATACGATCAATGTCATGCTTGTCGTCGCCCAATCACGGATGAAGATAAGCAGTCGCCGCACTATAAAGAAGGTGTTAGTTGTGGCCGCTGTTACGCGAGCTCTACAAGAGAACGCAAACAACGCTTTGCTGAACGACAAAAACAAATTCAATTGGCAAAGCAGCGCAATGAACCACATATAGGTGCGCCGCCGCCTTCCCGTCAGGGTGAAAACCCTGTAAAATAAGGCAACTTTAACTGCTTTCAGAGGGATCGCGAAGCGATAGCAGTCATGAACGGCTCAGTTGTATTGCCTTTACATGAGTATTCATTACCGTATCAAAAGACAGCCGGTATCCTTCTTCGCGAAGCGCGCGAACTTAAAGGTCTTTCTCAAGAAAGCGTTGCAAGTACTTTAAACTTAATGGTTAGTCATGTCGTTGGCATGGAATCTGACTCCTATAATCCGCATATTGAAGGTAAGCACTTTGCCGCTTATCTGAAATCTTATGCGCGATTGGTAGATTTAAATCCGCAAATTTTGCTGGGTTTGTACCAAGGTTCTTCTCTAGCCTCGCAATCTTCCTCATCTTATCTACAGACTCATACAGTTGAAAAACGATCTGGCGGCAATGGATTTAGCCTCCGTTTGTTAACGATTTTCGCGTTGATGTCCGTTGCCCTGATTTTTACCCGCCAAGGAATCGAGCCCCGGCAGTTAGCTGTGCAGCTGCAAAGTTGGGCGATTGAGATAGGTGTAACAGTTGCAGCCAGCTCTGCTGAGTTTTTTTCTAGTAACTCCGGGATAGCGACTGCGATTGCAGACGAACGGGCGCAGGAGGCAATTGGTATTGACGTTCCTGCTGATGAACACAGTAATGTGAAGCCAGTCGATTTACCTCGTTGGAGTCGTCCTGCGTGGACCAAGCCAGCAAACGATTCCGCCCCTGCTAAGGTACACACCGAGCAAGTCGCGAGTACGCTAGCAACTAGCCCTGGTTCAGCTCTTAGTTTGCATCAGGGCACAGGAGCAAGTATCGAGACTATTGCTGATTCGGATAAGGCAGCGGGCACTGTGACTGTTACACCCTCGGACGCTACCTATCAGGCGTATCGATTGGATATTTCGAGCCAGGGCGCAAATTCAGAATTCATTGGCGAAGATGTTTTGCAGTTTACCTTTAATGGAAATTGCTGGATAGAAGTGTACGACAGTCATCAGAACCCCATTATTATGGAGACGAAACTGGAAGGGGAGCTCCTACGAATTTCAGGCGAGGCTCCTTTTGAGGTGCGGGTAGGTAATTCGCGCGCCGTTTCGCTGATGCTTAATGGTCAACCGGTGCATATCGAACAGCACCCCACCATTGATTCTACTGAGCTCATAGTAGGTCAGCGATAATAATAGCCGCTCGGCGTTAATTTTTAAGGCTATAGCTAGCCTCGTTGCTTCTTTTAGGCTGCAGCAATATCATTGTTCTCTTTCACGTCCTATTTTTGAGAGCGTTTCATGGAAACCAGCCTTATCAACCAGCTCGGCGACGAGCTCTACGCGGCGCTTCGCGCGCAGTCAACACTCGCTCCATTCACCGAGCGCTACTCAGAGATTACGGTTGAGGATGCATATCACATATCACTGCGAATGGTTAGCCGTCGAGTAAGCGACGACGGTGAACGCATTGTTGGTAAAAAAATTGGCGTAACCAGTAAGCCGGTACAGGACATGTTAGGTGTTTTCCAGCCTGACTTTGGCTTTCTGACAAATAGCATGGAGTACGCTAATGGTTCAGAGATCCCTATTGCCGGAAATTTAATTCAACCACGCGCAGAGGCAGAAATAGCATTCGTGCTCAAGGACGATTTGATCGGGCCCAACGTCACCGAGAGTGATGTCCTTGCGGCAACCGAGGCAATTATCCCTTGCTTTGAAATAGTGGATTCCCGAATCCGCGACTGGAATATAAAAATTCAAGATACCGTAGCCGATAATGCTAGCTGCGGCGTCTATGTATTGGGTGATGCGCGAGTTGACCCTAGGGATTTGGACTTGCCCAACTTAAAGATAATCGTTACGAAAAATGGCGAATTTCTCAGCGAAGGATTGGGGTCGGCCGTGCAAGGTAATCCGCTAACGGCCGTTGCGTGGTTAGCCAATACCTTGGGCCAGTTCGATATACCCTTTAAAGCCGGCGATGTGATCTTGTCAGGATCACTGGTGCCTTTGGAACCAGTTCAAGCCGGTGATCAACTGAACATGGAACTATTAGGTGTTGGCGGAGCTACTGTCTCGTTTGTCTAAGAGTATTTGGAAATAGCGCTATGTGAAAAGCGCTTCTACCACCTAAGGTATACTTGGTAAGAGAGGTAGCTACCTACCTTAGCTAGCTGCCTGTTTGGTTTCAGTCGGTGCTATGACTCCATCGCGCTCTTTAAGCATATCAAGTGCCACATCAACAATCATGTCTTCTTGGCCGCCAACCATTTTGCGACGACCAAGCTCAACTAAAATGTCGCGCGTTTCCAGGCCATAACGTTTCGCTGCTACTTCTGCGTGAAGCAGGAAACTTGAATAGACGCCAGCGTAGCCGAGCGAGAGAGTTTCCCGGTCTACTCGTACCGGTCTGTCTTGAAGCGGGCGTACCAAGTCATCAGCAGCATCCATCAGCTTGTATAAGTCGCAGCCGTGCTTCCAGTTCATGCGGTCGGCAGCCGCAATAAACACCTCCAGTGGCGCATTTCCAGCGCCTGCACCCATACCTGCGAGTGAGGCATCAACCCGGTTGCAGCCATTCTGAACAGCAACAATGGAATTGGCGACGCCCAGAGCAAGGTTATGGTGTGCGTGCATGCCAGTTTCGGTACTTGGGTCCAATATATCTTTAAAGGCTTTAAAGCGGTCTGCAACATCGTCCATATTCAACGCGCCGCCACTGTCAACGACATACACGCATTGTGCGCCGTAGCTCTCCATCAGTTTTGCCTGCTGGGCCAGCTTTGCAGGCTCGCTCATATGGGACATCATCAAAAAGCCGATAGTGTCCATGCCCAGCTCGCGAGCGTACTCAATGTGCTGCCTGGAAACGTCACCTTCGGTGCAATGTGTTGCTACTCGAACCGAACGTACGCCCATGTCCCACGCCCACTTCAAGTCTTCCTTAACGGCAATGCCAGGAAGAATAAGAGTCGTGAGCTTAGCGTGCTCCAAAACTTCAGCAACCGCGCCAATCCACTCTTTGTCAGTATGCGCGCCAAAACCGTAGTTGAAACTAGTGCCAGAGAGGCCGTCTCCATGAGCCACTTCAATGGCATCTACTTTGGCGTCATCAAGTGCTTTGGCGATCGCTTTAACATCTTCAATACTGTAATTGTGTCGAATAGCGTGCATGCCGTCGCGAAGTGACACGTCCTGAATGTAGATCTTGTTTTTAGTTGGGTCGAGCGTTGAGTGGTTTGTCATGTCAGCTCTCCTTACGCGGCTTTGTCGGCGAATTTGATTTGTGCCAGACGTTCGGCTGTACCAAGTGCGGCAGACGTCATTATGTCGAGATTGCCTGCATAGGCGGGTAGGTAATGCGCAGCGCCCTCTACTTCAAGAAAAATCGACGATTTGACGCCGATAAAGTCACCGTAGCCAGGTATGTGCAGCGGATTTGAAGTACCAAAGTGCTCGAACTGCACTTCCTGCTTCAATCGATAGCCCGGTACATAAGATTGAACATCAGCAATCATTTGCCGAATAGATTGGGCTATTGCCGATTCGTCCGCCGGTTCGCTGAGGGTAAACACGGTGTCTCTCATAATCATCGGTGGTTCTGCTGGGTTTAAAATAATAATGGCTTTACCGCGTTTGGCGCCGCCAACAGATTCAATGGCTCGAGCGGTTGTTTGGGTGAACTCATCTATATTAGCCCGTGTACCAGGCCCGGCAGAGCGTGATGATACTGACGCTATAATCTCTGCATAGTGCACAGGTGCAACACGTGATACGGCTGCCACCATGGGTATAGTGGCCTGTCCGCCGCAGGTAACCATGTTGACATTTTGCTCGCCGAGATGTTCTTCCATATTGACTACAGGAACCGTGTAGGGGCCTATGGCAGCGGGTGTGAGGTCTACCATTTGCTTGTTATATTGGCTGAGAACTTCATGGTGTTTGCGATGAGCTCCGGCAGATGTCGCGTCGAACACTATCTTTATATCGTCGAAGTCATCCATTTTTAAAAGTCCGTCGATCCCCTCCGATGTTCCATTAATATTAAGTTGTTCAGCGCGTGCCAAACCATCAGAATCTGGATCAATACCCACAAACGCTGCCAATTCCAGAACGTCGGAAGTGCGAACGATTTTAATCATTAGGTCTGTGCCAATATTACCTGTGCCGATAATCGCGCATTTGACTTTTGGGTTGGCCATGAGTGATGCTCTCTCGTCTAAAACATGATGAATTCATCATAACATTTGGCGGGAGTAAATTGGATGAGCAAGACGTTAGCAATGACGGGAGGAGCGACCGGTATCGGCGCCGCGATTAAGCAGCAGTTGCGTAATTTGGGTCACACGGTGATTGTTGTTGATATAAAAGATGCCGATATTGTTGCTGATCTATCAACTGAACAAGGTTGTGTTGAGGCTGTGGCAGCAATTGAGAAAATGGCTCCAGATGGCCTGGATGGATTTATCCCTTGTGCGGGTCTTGGCCCTGCTGCGCGTCCACCGTCACTGATCGGTGACGTGAACTTCTTCGCCGCTAAGCTCACCACCATTGGTCTTAGGCCGCTATTAGAGATGAAGAAGGGAGCAGTAGTCATTATCTCTTCTAATTCCGCGCCAATGGCGATACATGATACCGAGCTGGTTGAAGCATTTGCGGCCGACGATCGGGCGAAAGCTGCGGAACTGGTCAACAGCCGGCCAAGCGGTGCTCACGATGCCTACACAGCTTCGAAACTAGCATTAACTCGCTGGATGCGTGCCAATACGCCAGAGTATGCGCGGTTGGGTATACGTCTAAATGCCATAGCCCCTGGCATTACCACCACGCCTCTTACTGATGCCGCCAAGCAAGATGAAAACGTGGCTCAGGCGATGGCAGATTTTGCCGCCGCGGTTCCTTCTGGTCGCGAAGCGGTGCCCGATGAAATAGCCAATGGAGTACTCTTTTTGCTCAGTGAGCAGGCTTCATTCTGTTATGGCTGTGTCTTCTTTGTGGACGGCGGTTCGGATGCAATGTTGCGGCCAAACGATTTCTAAGCAGAACTTCTCAACAGGTAAAGTGGCTGGATTATCGATTCAGCCGCTATTTTCAATTGATTGTAAAATAAGCAAATCTAGCCGTTGATCGCCATGAATAGGCGCTTCACAGCCATCGGATAACTGATAAATCGAGTCCAATTTACGTGAGCACATTCTGAGGAATGAGCTAATCTTATTGTATGGCTATCGAACAACGCACCCGCGATAAGAATCAGAGAACTTTGGATGTCGACCAACGCCGCTAGAAATTCACCTCGTCGCCCGAGTTCTACGAGCAGAAACAAAGCTCGTAAAGTGTCTCGGCCACAGGTGCGTACAGCACTAAAAGAGCACAGTTTGGAATTCCTGCATGGGCGCTTTGACACCATGTTGGCAGACCTTGATGCGGCTCTTTTTGACAAGGCCGCCCATTCAGCTTCAAATGCCGATCAAGCACAGTTTCTGGAAGCGATGACTCTGCTTCGCGATGAGCGAGCAGCAGTACTTAAGGGCGTTTGGGCTGAGTTTGCTCGTGCATATGACGACTTCTTTGCGCCTGAGGCTAAACGTAAGAGTTCTTCAGGCAAGCGTAACAAATCAGTAGGCGTAGACGATCTTCAGCTCGTCGATCAAGCGGCATGGGAGGATGACCTTGCCATTTCCATTCTTGCCTCAAGAGCAGAGTCTGCCAGTGCTCAAACTTTGTGGGCGTTGAATCAGCGGCTAGCCGTATTGTGCGGTGGCAGAGTAAATGAAGACAAAGACAACCCAATGGGTCCGATCGCTCTAGCGAAAACGCTGCAAGTGGCAATCACCGAATTTGATATCACTGAAAAAGCGAAGAGCAGCGTGTATGCACAGTTCAACGCTTCGGTTTTGAATCACGTAGAAACGTTTTTAGTTAGCTGCAATGACCTTTTAGCAGAAAAAGGCATTTTGCCTAACCTCAAATACAGCTTGGCGAAAACCGATGGCGCTATACAAAAGGGCCCATCAGCTAACAGCGATTCTGCTTTAGAAGAGCCGCAAGAGCCTCAAGATCTATCGAACGACAACCTGGTTCCGCAGCATTGGCAAGAGTCTATGCTCGCCGAGCAGCAATTGCTCGATGCTATTATTAAATGGCAGCTGCAAAACCTGGCGATTAAGAATACAGGGATAACAGGCGCAGGCGTTTCACTTGGTGCTCTTTTTAGCGCTAATGCCGGCGCCGGCGAACAATTTACAAGTACTGACTATGTATCAGTGCTGAACAATTTGCAGGAAGCACGCAAGATGCAACTAGAGGGAGGCGTTGTGGCCGTACCATCATCCGTAATGGATTTTCAAAAGGAATTTGTAGACGGCTTAAGTGACTACGCCGCAGAAGCCGCGAATGATATGAAAGTTCCGGCTGCTGACGCTGGCACTATTGATCTGGTCGGAACTATTTTCAATCAGATCTTGGAGGAAGAAACTTTATGCTCAAAAGTAAAGGCCTTGCTCAGTCATTTGCACACCCCATTTTTGAAAATTGCATTGATCGATCGATCGTTCATGCAAGAAGCGGATCATCCGGCTCGCCTACTGCTGAATGAGCTGGCCGAGGCAGCTGCTTACTGGATTTCTGAAGACGACGACAAGTTCAAAGTTTACGATAAAATTTATCAAGTGGTGCATCGCACAGTTGATGACTTCGATGACGACATAGAATTTATCGATCAATTGCGTGAAGACTTTGCGAATTTTGCTGAGCGCTTGCAGAAGCGTGTACAGCTGGCAGAAAAGCGCAGTTCGCAGGCCGAAGAAGGCATGGATAAGATTGAGGTTGCGAAGAAAAAAGCAGCCGAGTTGTTTCAGCGTCGTGCTGACGCAAAATCCATTCCCATTGCAGCTTGCGACATACTTGAGCAAACATGGGTAGACTTTCTTGTCTTTGTATTTTTGCGCTTTGGTGCAGAATCTGAGACCTGGAAAACAGCTGTCATGATGTTGAATCAGGCTTTTGTTAGGGTTCATGCCTCTCTGCTTACCGGAGATGATGAATTAGCCAGCGACGCGGTTGAGGCTGAGCTTACTCAGGAAAGTGGCGAATCATCTGCGGCAAGAGCGATTGCGAAAATAGATCAACAACTTCGTGAAGACATTCTTGAATTGGGTTACGCAGAGCAAGATGTTGCCAATATGTTCTTGCTTATTGAAAAGGCCAGCGCTGTAAGGCCAGAAGATGAGTGGCGAGAAAAGCATGCGAATCGCGGTGAAGTTAAGGAAAAGATTGTTAATCCGGGAATTGATATAGGTGCCCCGGAAGTAGATGTAAGTTTGCAGTCAGATATCAAGCTAGAGTTTGAAATCAGCCAGCTTGATGACGACCTCGATGAAAAAGAACAGCATCTGCGGGAAACGCTTCGCAGCATTGCTTACGGGACTTGGTTCGAATGGGTGACACCGGAAGGTGGGATAGATAAGAAGTTAAAGTTGGCTTGGTACAGCTCAATGAGCGACAACTATATGTTCGTTAACCAGGCTGGGGTTAAAGTTCTTGTGGAAACACTGAACAACCTGACTCGAAGCGTTCACCGTGGCCATATTCGCGTTATTAACATTAATAACGAATCGTTTATGGAGCGCATGTTCAAGCGCATGGTGAACAATATGCAGAGCTCCGCCTGATTAGTGCGAATCGGGCAATTAGCGAGCTAGCCTCGTGCGATCAGTCAGAATATAAAGGGCTGTTAGCCCTTGTATAACGTATTACTTCGCTAGCCTTATTATAAATTCTAGATACACCAGCCTCCGCATCGGCCTCGACGCGACGCGAAATCATGGTTAAGGGAAAGATGACTTGCCTGGTTTGGTCTATTCGCAGGCCTCTACTGCGGCCCAGCTGGTCCACATAGACTACCCATTTTAACCGATACTCCTCGGCCAGTAATTTGCCCAGCACGCTTCCCAGAGCCTGAAGTTCACGCTTTTGATAAGGCTGTATCTTTTTTTGATCTAGCATGCGCTGAAGTAATCGCAGGTCGTGCTGTTTTTCGCCATTTAGACGCGTCAGTAAGCCGTCGTAAACCAGCTGTTCGGCGAGTTCGTATTGACGCTGCAGAAAAATCTGGTCCCCAGGTCCAAAATCCCGAATAACGAACTGGTCGCTGAGAGAGTCTGCCCAAGTCGGTGTAATGCTCAGAAGCGCAAGCGCCATGCCCAAGGTATTGGCTAGCTTGTAAGGGTGAAAATATTGTAAAATCATAAACATATGCTAAATAAGTAATAGACTAGGTTAGAAAAATGAGGCAAGTTCCCGTTTTGTTTGTCTAACATCGACCAGAGGACCTTAACGTGGATAAGAAGTCCGCACCCGCACAACCATTGAAGCACAGCTATTCTGCCACCAACAGCAGGCATTGTAAGTTAACTTGTAAAGAAGCGTCTCATGTGGAAATTAGAACCACGCGGAGCTTCCCAATCGCGCGAATGTCAGCGCCCAAGGCTGCTGATGACCGTCAGTTTGAGCGCGGGTATAACTAGCTTATTGCGGTTTAAAACAGCCTTAAGCGCCGCTAGCTTCTAAACTGGGTGCCTAACAACCAATTTCAAGATCCAGGGAGGCAATACTTCCTTGTAAGCGCCTACTTGCGCCAGTACCATTACGCCCCTGAAAATTTAGGAGTCAGCTAATGATTACTGGCAGTATCGTTGCCTTGGTCACGCCCATGAATGATGACGGAAGCGTGGACTGGAAATGCCTCGATTCTTTGGTTGACTGGCACATTGATCAAGGTACTCACGGGATTGTGGCTGTGGGCACTACGGGTGAGTCTGCGACTCTGGATTTTGATGAGCATCCGCAGGTCATTGAGCGGGTTGTGAAACGAGTGGCTGGTCGAATACCCGTTGTTGCAGGCAGTGGTGGTAACGCGACCAGCGAAGCTATTCAGCTTACCAAGAATGCTCAAGAAGTGGGTGCGGATGCCTGCCTTCTAGTGACTCCCTACTACAACAAACCGACACAAGAAGGTTTGTATCAGCACTACAAGGCAATTGCCGAGGCTGTGCCAATCCCCCAAATACTCTACAACGTGCCTGGGCGCACAGCTTGTGACATGCATAATGATACTGTAGTGCGCTTATGTGACATTGATAATATTATTGGCATTAAAGACGCCACGGGAGATATTGTTCGTGGCAAGGAACTGGTTGAGCGTACTCGCGGTCGAATGATGGTGTTCTCGGGCGATGATCCAACGGCGGTTGATCTCATGCTTAATGGCGGCAAAGGCAGTATTTCGGTAACAGCGAACGTGGTTCCTGCAAAACTGTCCGCAATTTGCGACGCTGCACTGGCTGGTGATGATTCTCTGGCACGATCGCTGGATGCTGAGATAGCCGATTTACACCGTGATCTCTTTCTCGAGTCTAATCCGATCCCATGTAAATGGGCCCTGGCTGAGATGGGACTTATAGGACCTGAGATGCGATTGCCGTTGACGCTGTTGGCGGAAAGCTGTCAAGACAGTCTGCGCACAACGTTAAAGTCGTTAAACCTGTTAAATGAGTAACTCATGAAGTCTGTTTTAGTTTTCCTGCTTGTTCTTTCGGTATCTGGCTGCTCTTGGTTGTTTGGAGATTCCGGCTATTTTCGTGATCGTAAAAATGATTACCTGGAAGAAACTATTCTGCCTGTATTGAAGGTTCCTGGTGACCTATCTCAATACGAAGAAGACGAGCTTTTCCTGATACCCGAAGTTCGTAATAGAGATTTGCCATCAGAAGACTTTGAGGTTCCAAGGCCAGCACCTCTAGTAAATGCTGGTAATGGCAATATGGTGCGCATTCAAAAGTTGGCAGAAGACCGATGGTTGTTGATAGACATCCCTCCCAGCCGTCTATGGCAGCGCGTAAAAAACTTTCTCACAGACAACCGTATACCGTTAACGCGGGAAGACGCTCCACAAGGACTGCTCGAAACCAGCTGGCTGCAACGCACAGGTGACGACGCGCCAAAGGATAGGGAGCGTTACCTGTTCACAATTGATCAGGGCGTTCAGCGCAACAGCAGCGAGGTGCACATTGTTCAGTATCAAATGTCGCTAGCCTTAGATTTGCCCGAAACGCTCGACTGGCCTACTGATTCTATAAATAAAGAACGCGAAGAGTGGATGGTAAACGAGCTGGCTCAGCATCTAGCGAATACTGATGGGCGTGGCTCTGTGTCACTTCTCGCTCAAGGCATAGGGTCGGCGAGTAAGGTAACACTAGGGCGCAATGATATTGGTGAGCCTGCGATCACTTTGGGCTTACCCTTCAACCGGGCCTGGGCCTCAGTAGGACAAGCGTTGAGTAAAGCAGAATTTAATGTTCTCGACCTGGATCGAAGCAGTGGTAAGTATTACGTCAGCTACCAGCCTGATCTGGAGCAAGAAAAACCAGGCTTCTTTGGGCGGCTATTCGGTGCTAAATCTCAACAGGCCGATAAAGAAGACTACTTGCTTACTATCAGCGATCGTGGTGAGAATGTTGAAATCAAGATTGCTGGTATGGATGCGCAAGCATTGGATAGCAAGAAAGCCCGCTCGCTGCTAGAACGAATTAAGGGTTACCTATCTTAGTTTGTTTGCAGTCTGACCTTTCGAAACGCCTACGGTTACTCAACTTCTTGTCGCTTCGCGTTAGTGTGCAAACTGGCCGAGTGAGTAAAACAGACGCATGAGTAATTTGGAGTTTGCGGGCCTTGGCAGCGGCAGTAAAGGTAATGCGACTGTTATACGCTGCGGAACGGAATGCGTTCTGGTTGATTGTGGTTTCTCTGCCACAGAAATAGAAAAACGCTTAGCCCGTATCGAGTTGTCTCCTTCTGATATCTGTGCAGTCTTACTGACACACGAGCACAGTGATCACAGCAATGGTGTTGCTTCTGCGTGCCGTCGCTTTAACTTACCGCTGTATTCAAGCTGGGGCACTATCGCTTGTTTGCGTGAGCGTGGCGCCAACTTAACTGATATTGAAATCGTCACTATCAGTGGCGGTCAGCACTATAACTTCGGAGCGCTTAAGGCATCTCCTGTTTTAGTTCCACATGATGCTCGCGAGCCTTTGCAATTTGTGTTTACCAACGGCCATTCGAAATTGGGTATTCTTACTGACCTCGGAAGCGTGACGTCTCATGTGCTGGATAGCTACAAACAATGCGATGCCTTACTGCTAGAGTTTAACCACGATGAGCAAATGCTTCGCGAGGGGTCTTATCCAGCCAAGTTGAAAGCCCGGGTGGCGGGTGATTGGGGGCATTTAAGCAACAAGCAGGCGGGGCAACTGCTAGCCGCAGTAGATCATTGTGATCTACAACATCTTGTTATTGCTCACATCAGTGAAAAAAATAACGAGCTCACAAGGGTTCAAAGCATTCTTGACGCAACGCTTGTTAATGCCACGCAAACAATTTTTGCCGAACAGGCCAGAGGTTTTGATTGGCTTACGCTAGGTAGCATGGAAGTGGCAACCATATAGAATGCAAGCTAAGAGAATAATTATTGCGTTTTGCAGTGAGAAGGCTTGTCTATAAGTAAGGTTGGTCTGAGTTTGCTTAAAATCGTAAGTTGATCGCAATTCATGGTGACATTTTTACTTAAGTCTAGGCGCAGCAAGTCAGGCAGTGCGGCCAATGAACTAGGGTCCACAATCAGATTGTCGGCAAGCAATAGTATTTCCAGCTTGGGCAGCGAAACCAACTCTTCGACATTGATAATGCGGTTGGCATTTAGCTTTAATTTTCTTAGCTCAGAGAAGTTGCTAATACCGTTTAAGTTGGCGATGCCCGCATTACTGCATATTAAGTTCTCCAGCTCGAGAGCTCTGCTGTGCTTACGATCCTGAAAGGTCTGAACTAGGCAGTCACCTAATTGCGAATCTTCAACGTCCACCTCTGCAAATATCACGCGCGGTGTGTACAGTACTTGATTGTTAAGCGTTACATCGTATTGGCTGCAGGCTGACAATGAACACACGGTTAAAAGCGCAGTAGTGCAGAGCACTGCCAAGCGAGGCTTTTCTGTGCGGCGAAAAATAAGAAACGAGTGCATCATAAGTTGGTTCAGATTCCCTTGAAGCTTGTTAGACCGCATTTTACTGTGTATCGTTCATTCTGTTTAGTTCCGGCTTAATAAGTTTGCCGGTTATTGTCACGGCTCATGCCGCTGCTTAATGAGGAGAAACCATGCGTATAATTTTATTGGGTCCGCCAGGAGCTGGAAAGGGCACCCAAGCCCAATATGTTATGGAACGTTATTCTATTCCTCAGATTTCCACCGGAGACATGCTGCGAGCTGCTGTTAAAGCAGGAACCGAGCTAGGCTTGGCTGCAAAGAATATTATGGACTCGGGCGGTTTGGTGTCTGATGACATCATTATAGGTTTGGTTAAGGAGCGTATTACAGAAGACGATTGCGCCAATGGCTTCCTGTTCGATGGCTTCCCGCGGACAATCCCGCAGGCTGAAGCCTTGCAGGACGCAAATGTGCCGATTGACCACGTGGTTGAAATATCGGTTGAAGACGAGGCGATCGTAGAGCGACTTAGCGGCAGAAGAGTGCATGAGGGCTCAGGCCGTGTGTACCACACAAAGTACAACCCCCCAAAAATCGATGGTGTTGACGATGAGAGCGGCGAAAGTTTGGTGCAGCGCGAAGATGACAAGGAAGCGACTGTAAGAAATCGCTTAGATGTTTATCACCAGCAAACTGAGCCGCTAGTCGCTTTTTATAAAGAAATGGGCGGTGATGCGGCGCCAAGTTATCATCGAATAGCGGGCGTTGGATCGGTTGAAGCGATTCGCGATAGCATTTTCTCGTCGCTAGACTAATTAGTCGGTAAATACTCATTGCCTGGTTGAGGTTTGGCTTCGGTTCCAAAGTCCTCGTATTTGAGTCATTAACATAGGGCTCCGGTTTATTCTTCGGATCTTCGTTTTTTGCGTTACTAATTGGCGTTCGTTGTCTGCAGCGGCGCGCCATCAGCGTGCCAGCATTTTGACGCAATACCTACCTGATCTCCTGATCGACTTTTATTATGTTTAATTGCCGCAAGTTCTTCGCAGTTGAGTCTTTTCTCTATTGTATTACTAAGCATTCTTTCGTCGTTTTGTGCCACGTTAAAAACCGTTGGCAAACAGCTGGAAGTCATGTGCTCTAGAATGTTTACGTCATGATTCGTATCGCTGTCTTCACTGTTTGCTTGAAGGATTGTCAGTTTCAGCGAGTGAATGTCACAGATTTTCATAATGAAGATGCCCAGAAGATTCAAAAACTGCTTTGCCCGTATTCTGCGGCTCAATATATTTTCTGCATCAGCGAGCTGAAAGAAATCTTGGCAAGAAAGGTCGCTAGCTAAGCTCGCGTCTATGTTTTTCTCTTCCGATTTTTGCAAAAGCGGAAGAATCTTGAATTGAACGTCAGGTTTTTTTCCTGACTTTGGGTATGAGTACTCCAATTCCGATTGACGGTGATTGTGATTTCCTCGTCCTATTTAATTGTTTTCTGGCCTCGTAAATTGTTTTTTGAGTAAGTGAGAAAAAATAATTTTTTGCGCCTTATTCTCAAAATTCACCGCTCAATCGACCTGTTCGGGTAAAAACAAGCCAAAATGATAAAAATAAACAAAAAAAATCGCGTGTAATGTAGATATGCGCGTGAAATAAACGATTTTATTGCCTATTATTTCTCCCAACATTATTAACAAGCGAGTGCCTGTTTTTACTGTTAGCGCATAAGCAACTTCATGGGAGAAGAAAATGCCTCAAGCGAAAAAAGCTGTTAAGAAAAAAACTACAGCCAGTAAGTCAGCAGCTAAGAAGTCACCTGCTAAAAGAAAAGCAGTGGCTCCAGCAGTAAAGAAAGCTCAGGATGCACTGGCGTCAATCCAAAAAGACATTAAATCAGAAAGTCGTACCCTGAAAGCGGAGCGCCGTAAGGCAGCCGCTGCTCGGAAAGCGGCAGCAAAATCCAAATCGGCTGCTGATAAATCAGCTGCCAAGAAGGCCAGCGCTGCAGCGACAAAAACTTCTGGCAAACTTCGCGCTCTGCGTGCTCGAGCTAGTACAGCCCGGGGTAAGCTAGTGCAGATCAAGTCTGATACTGCTATTAAGCAGGCTGTTGCAGATTTTGAAGCGAACTTGCTTGCTAAGCGCTCTGCCGCTGAAGCTAAGAAAGCAAAAGCTGCTGCGAAGAAAGCTGCCGCCGCTGCGAAGAAGAAAGCTGCTGCGGACAAGAAGCGCGCTGCTGCTGCTGCCAAGAAAGCGAAAGCTGCTGCTAAGAAGGCCGCTGCAGCCGCGAAGAAGAAAGCCGCTGCTGCTGCTAAGAAAGCCGCTGCTTCTGCGAAGAAGAAAGCTGCTGCTGCCAAGAAGAAGGCCTCTGCTGCTGCTAAGAAGGCAGCAAAGAAGCCGGCTAAAAAGAAGGCGGCCAAGAAAAAGGCTCCTGCTAAGAAGAAAGCAGCTAAGAAGCCAGCTAAAAAGAAGGTAGCTAAGAAGAAGGCTCCTGCAAAGAAAAAGGCGGCTAAGAAAGCGCCTAAAAAGAAAGCGGCCAAGAAGAAGTAAAGGCCGTTCTTCTAAAAACCCCACCAAGCTTTAGCTTGGTGGGGTTTTTTTATGTCTGCTGAAATCAAGGCTGGTATTCAGGTTCTGAAAAGTGTCAGTCATGGCGCTGCAATCAACTTCTAGCAGTCGAAACTGGTTTTGCCATCCAGCAACTCGGCGTTCTCCGGATGCCAAGTAGTCTAATATTGAAGGCAAACAGCGTTTACGGATAAGCATTACCAGGTTTTGACGGCGTTTTCCGTCATGGGCGACGGCTATGTCGTATTGATGAGTACCTTGAGCGTCGATTTGGGAAGAAAGTAGAGCTTTCTCCAAGGCAAAGAAGCAGCTGCTTGTTATGGCCGGCATATCACAGGGCAGCGTGAACAGCCATTCGCTGCTGCAGACATCATAGGCCGAATGAACTCCAGCCAAAGGGCCAAGAAACAAGCCATCGTTATCGCTAACAATGTACTTAGAGTAGGCTGAGTATTGGTTTGTGTTGCGATTACAGCTAATTATTAGCTGTGCACTAAATTCCTGTGCAGCGTTCGCACACAGAGCTATCAAAGGTTTGCCGTCTACCTCGATCAAGCCTTTGTCTTTGCCACCCATTCTCGACCCGCGCCCCCCGGAAAGAATCAGTGTGCTTATTGGTCTGAGCTCATTCATCAGCCAATGATATAATAAAGATCTACTGTTTCTGAAATCTAATAAATCCTGATGCAATCGATCTTGGCCATTGAAACCTCGCAAGCGAGTTGCGCTGTTGCTATTCGTACCAGCGATGGCATTCAACAGCTTAGCTGCATTGCCGAGCGAAAGCATGGCAGTGTCTTGCTGCCAATGGTGGCTGAGCTATTAGATCAGCACGGAGTTCACCCATCCGAATTGGATAGCATCGCTTTTGGCTGTGGCCCTGGTTCTTTTACGGGGGCCCGCATAGCGGCAAGTGTTGCGCAAGGGTTGGCATTCGGCAGTGATGCGAGCGTTGTACCAGTATCGTCGCTACGTGCGCTCTCCCACACGGCAGCTATGCAGTTTGATTTGAGCAAAGATGCGGCTGTGTTTGTGGCGGTAAATGCCCATATGGACGAGATTTATTGCGCCTGCTATCGAAATGATTCTGGTATGAGCGCGATTCAAGCTGATGCACTGCTCGGTAAGCAAGATGCAGGTTCGCAACTAATGAGTGTGTATACGCAATTCTCACAACTCGTCTTAGTAGGCAATGGTGTCTCCTTACTAGAGCTACCGGGAGTGAGTACGAATACCACGGACCTGCTCGATAGTTTAATGGCTCAGGTTGAAGGGCTAAGCGCTGACTGTATTGATTTACAACCTTCAGCCGCTAGCATTCTTCAGTTTGCTGAACAGGCTATAGAGAATGGCGATCAGATAGCACCTGAACAGGCAGTTCCTGCCTATTTGCGCGGTCGATCTGCCTGGAAAAAAATGAAAGAGTGATGCTTAAGGAGCACTTGTTTTATGCCTGAAAATAAGGAAAGTCAGCAAGAATTTAATCAGCGTTTGCTGAGTTTTATACAAAGTTCGCCCACACCGTTTCATGCTGTTCGCACAATGCAGCAGCAGCTATTGGACGCTGGCTTTGAGCCTTTAGCTGAGGAGCATGTGTGGAAATTGCGCTCTGGAGGCAAGTACTTTGTAACGAGGAATGATTCCTCGCTAATTGCTTTTACCTTCAGTGAAGATATTCTCCAAACCGGAATTTCCATGGTCGGTGCCCACACCGACAGCCCCTGTCTAAAGGTTAAGCCAAATGCAGATGTGGTACGCCATGGCTATCACCAGCTGGGTTTAGAGGTTTATGGCGGCGTTTTGTTAAACCCATGGTTTGATCGCGATTTATCAATCGCGGGCAGAGTGTCCTATGCGCATGCAGAGAAAGGTTTGCGGCATGCATTGCTCGATTTTGAGCAGGCGATCGGAATAATTCCCAGCTTGGCCATTCATCTCGATCGCGGCGTCAATGAACAGCGCAGCATAGACAAGCAAACCGACCTGCCAGTGGTGCTGGCATTGGCAGGCAGTGTTGAAGAGTGCACACCATTTAAGTCTCTGTTGGCAGCGCGGCTCAAGAGTGATGGAATTGTTGATAGCGAAGTACGTGTTCTCGACTACGAGATGTGCTTATACGACACCCAACCGCCCGCTGTCATTGGCATGAACCAAGACTTCATAGCTGCCGCCCGTTTGGATAACCTGCTAAGTTGTTTCGTCGGATTAGAGGCTTTGTTAGCTGCCTCCGAAGATGACGACGGGTCTCGACTATTGGTTTGTACCGACCATGAGGAAGTTGGCAGCGCATCTGCGGCGGGTGCTAGTGGCCCTATGTTGCGCGACTGCCTAGTTAGAATGTGCGGATCGGAAGAAAATCTAATTCGAACGATGCAACAATCAATGATGATATCGGCTGACAATGCGCATGGCGTGCATCCGAACTATGCCAGCAAGCACGACAGTAACCATGGCCCCGTATTGAACCAGGGAACCGTTATTAAAATAAACTCCAACCAACGCTATGCAACCAACAGCGAGACCGCCGCTCGGTTCCGCCTTTATGCTGAGAAAGCGGGCGTCTCAGTGCAGAGTTTTGTTGTGCGCAGTGATATGGGTTGCGGCTCAACCATTGGGCCCATCGCGGCTAGCGAGCTTGGTGTGCCAACCGTTGATGTGGGTGTTCCCACCTTTGCGATGCATTCGATTCGGGAGTTGGCGGGTAGCGACGATGCCTGGCAATTGAGTCGTATTTTGGGGTGCTTCTACAGAGACAATGCTTAACTGCAAGCCCAAGCAGCTATAAGAGTGAACATACTGCTTCTTTCAGCGTACGATGCACGCAGCCATCAATTGTGGCGAGCGGGGCTGAATGAAAATTTCGCTGAATTTAACTGGACCACGCTAGCGCTTCCGGCACGGCATTACGCCTGGCGTGCGCGCAGCAATGCCATGCAGTGGTACCTGCAAAATCATGAGGTTTTGGATAAACCTTATGATTTGCTTATAGCCACATCTATGGTGGATTTGGCAAGCTTACGCGGTCTGATACCCAGGCTGGCTGGCACGCCCACCGTTCTTTACTTTCATGAAAATCAGTTTGCCTATCCGCAAGGCAATTCTGGGCATTCTACTATTGAGCTGCAACTTTGTAGCATTTACGGCGCTCTTGCTGCAGATGAAATAGTGTTTAACTCGGAATACAACCAACGAACGTTTATTGAAGGTGCGCGCGGCCTGTTAGCGGCCATGCCTGACAAGCTGAACGAGCCAGCGGTACAGCAATTAAAAACTAAAAGCTCGGTTTTGCCTGTGCCCATTGGATTAAGGCCGCACACGCGGGACGAGAAGGCCAATACAGCGCGCCCCGTAAGTATTGTGTGGAATCACCGGTGGGAGTTCGATAAAGGCCCAGAGCGCTTGTACGCTTTCTGTAAAGTGTTGCTAGCCTGCGAACTCGACTTTGTGCTGCATGTTGTTGGCCAGCAATTTCGTAAGCAGCCAGCGGCATTTAACGAGCTGCATGCGCTACTGGAAGACGCCAGGCCGAGCGCGATTGGTCGCTGGGGATTTGTTAGTGACGCCAGTGAATATTACGATTTACTTCGATCTTGTGATGTTGTGTTGTCTACCGCTTTGCATGATTTTCAAGGATTGGCTGTTTTGGAGGCAGTGAGCAGCGGCTGCGTGCCATTGGTACCCGATAGACTCGCCTACCCGGAATGGTTTTCTGCTCAGTTTCGTTATGCTTGCAGTGCCGATGACGGTACGGCAGCCCTAGAAAAAGAAGCCGGTAATGCAGTTGAAACTTTGAGAGGCTTGATTGGCAACGGATTGAACTCACCTAGTATCGACCAGTTAGGATGGAACAAATTGAGAAGGCAGTATCAAAAACTGATTCAGAGGGTTGGACGGCAGTGCTAGAATGCGCGGCTGTATGCGTACATAAATACGAGACCTATTATGAGCAAGCCCCGCTATCTAACTGGAATTACCACTAGTGGCACCCCGCATCTTGGCAACTATGTTGGCGCTATCTGCCCAGCCGTTGCTTCAAGCCAGGATGACAGCATCGATTCGTTTTACTTTTTGGCTGACTATCACTCGCTCATCAAAAGCTATGACGCTGCAGCACTAAAACAGTCGAGCAAAGAAATAGCAGCAACCTTTCTAGCCTTCGGTTTAAATACAGACAATGCGGTTTTCTATCGCCAGTCTGATATCCCAGAAATACCGGAACTTGCCTGGCTGCTCACCTGTATGGCCTCTAAAGGTTTAATGAACCGGTCGCACGCGTATAAGGCTGCTGTGGCGCAAAATGAAGAGCACGGTGAACGTGACCCGGACAAGGGCATCACCATGGGTTTGTTTAGCTACCCAATCTTAATGGCAGCCGACATTTTGATGTTTAACGCGAACAAAATACCGGTCGGTAAAGATCAAATTCAGCACGTGGAAATGGCGCGCGACATTGGCGCTCGTTTTAATCACCATTTTGGTCAGCACTTTGTATTACCTGAGGCTGAGGTTGGCGAAGACGTTGCTGTGTTAAATGGCCTTGATGGTCGCAAAATGAGTAAGAGCTACGGTAATACGATTCCCTTGTTTGAGCCGTCCAAGCGTTTGCGTAAATTGATTATGAAAATCAAAACCAACTCCTTGGAGCCGGGCGACCCTAAAGACCCTGCCGGTTGTACTTTGTTTCAAATCTATCAAGCGTTCGCGACAACAGAAGAAACGGCCGCGATGCGCGCGAATTACGCAGACGGTATTGCCTGGGGAGAGGCGAAGCAAATATTGTTCGAATACCTGGATAATGTTCTTGCTGAGCCTAGGGAAAAGTATAACGAGCTAATGGCTAATCCTCAGAAAATGGAGCAGAGACTGCTGGAAGGAGCAGAAAAGGCGCGCGCGATCAGTGTGCCGTTTCTTCAGGATTTACGCAGTTCAGTTGGCTTGTCGCCGTTGAGTTGATCGGGGTAGTCTGAATGTTGCTCGTGCTTCGAATCCGTGTCGATCAGTCTGCCTACTGTTTCGCCGCTCAGTGGCACATCCATGTGCCATTGAGCATCAAAACAGTATGCAATTCGATTGGCACGGGCCAAGAGCATCTGAAACTTTCTGCTTCAGGCGGCAGATTCTCTACTGATAATTTTAGATTGTCTTCTAAAGGGAACCTTCAATTCCAACATAGAGCGAGCGAGGCTGGCCAACGAAATAACGGTTGTTACCAAAGCCAAAATCCGCACGCTCTGCATAGTCCGTATCAAGTGTATTAACCAAACGTGCCGACAACTTCCAGCGTGGTGATAGCTGATAGGCAGCACGCAGATTTAATAAGTCATGGCCGCCATACTCTACTGTGTTTTCCGGGTTCTGAAAGTACGAGCCTAGCTTGTACCACTCCGCCTCGGCAAACAGCTTGTCAGATGGTTGCCAGCTTAGTCTTAGATTGCCTGAATAGCGCGGTGCCGTATCAATATCATTGCCATTAATGTTCAATCTGCTGATATTAATATTACTGTCGTAAAGATGCTCAGCCCAGGTGCCGCTTAAGTTAAGGCTAACTTGCTCGCTAAGTTGATAACCAAGATCAAGCTCAACGCCTTGGTGCGTTGATTTCCCACCACTGATATTTTGCCTATCGCTGTCCTGGAATAGAAAGTCTTTCTTGCGCATGCTGAATAGCGCAATGTCATAGCGAGCTGCGTTCATAGTGCCGTTAATAGTGCCACGCATGCCTAATTCAATGCTGTCCAACTGTTCCGAATCAAGATCCGTCGTCAGCTGGCCGACTTGCAAGCGGTAAAGTTCAGTGGCCTGCGGCGCTCTGAAGCCGCGTGACGCATTTGCATAAGCAAGCATGTTGTCGCTAAAGCGATGCAATAGGGAGACGCTAGGTGACCAGTCGCTGAACCGGTCGCTGCGGTCGCTGGGTCGGGAGAAACGACAATTTGTCACCGTGTTAGCACAGGCAGAATTGCTGCCCGTATTGTTTGTGTAATCGTAGGCAGTAGAATCGAATCGAAGGTTAAAGTTGGCATCGGTTTGGCTGCTTATGGCCCACCGCAGGCTTACAAAAGGCGAAAAGGTCATGCCGGTCACATCGTAATCGTAGTGCACGCCAGCCGGCAGGTTTGGGCTAAACGGTTCAGCTTGTACTTCCCTTAGAAAACCGTCGTTGTATTCAAGGTCGACGCCGGTGCTAAGATCAATGCTGTCCATGCGCTTAGTGTACCTGGTTTGCAATCCAACACTGTCTACGCCGTTTTCCTCAACTGGCTGCCATGGGAGAAAATGCTGTAGAAAACGCATTTCTGAATGCCTGGCAAAGGGGCGCAACATTAATGAAGCGTCGTCTGACAGCACTATATTAATTTGCGAATAAAACCGCGCCGACTCGGCATCGCGAAACGCCTCGGGGTTTGGATTGCTGCGTTTCAATGCGTTGTCTTTGTAGGCGTCGCGGCCATTGATAAAGCCGGCGGTTTCTTGGTTTAGATTAGTTAGCGAGAGATGGTTCTTTATGCTGACGGAACCTGTGCTGAAGTAATGGCTAACATTCAGTTTCTGCTGATCAAACCCAGAGTCGTCTTTATAGCCGCCGTCACTGGTGCCATTGGCGTATATTCTTAGGCTGTGTTGCTTACCTTTAAAGGCTTGGTGCGCTTTAACTCGATAGTATTCGTCAGGTCCTGCTTCTAGTCCGACACGCGTTTCATTTTGCTCTGGTGCATTGTAGGAGAGTACATTGATAACACCGTGAACCGCATTCGAACCCAATGTGGCGCTGCTCGGACCGCGGACAACTTCAATTTGGCGCGCTTGCTCACTGTTAACTTCAAACAGTTGATTCAAATTACAGAACCCGGCTGCACGCAGTGCCAAGCCATCTTCAGCCATTAAAAAAGCACCACAGCCACCCGCGCCAGTTAGCACGGGCGAGCGAATAGCGGTTAGGTGTTCTTGGCCATTGCCACGGCTAATCCACGCGCCGGGCACGCGAGTCAGGCTTTCGTTAATGTGGGTATGAGCAACTAAGGTAAGTTCTGACTCGGAAACTACTCCGGTATTGATACCAAGTTGATTCAGCGCGACAGGCTGTCGCTGAGCGGTCACCGTTACTGTTTCCAGTGTTTGAGCGTGGCTGGTTAAAGCCGCCGTCGAAGCGATCACAAAGGCAGAAAAAATGATCAGTGGGCGAAAAAGAGACTGCATACGTGACTGCCTATGGAATAGAGAGAAAGAGAGGGTGAAATACATGGTGGAACATAGAGCGGAATAAAGAATGACTCAAGGTACTGTGCGTAGCATTTCTTTGCTTCGTTCAGCATAGCGAGACATCTTACCTTAAAAGTTATGCAAATCTGATTATTGCTCGTGAGGCATTGTTAAGATTCCCTTATAGCCCTCAATTTAAGGTAAGCGCTATAGGGCAAACAATTTCGATAATCCCTTCTGCCAAAAACGGTGCAGCTACCGCGCTTGCAAAAAGAATTCTGTAAATCGAGCCGCGATTTGTTTATCTGATAGGGGTTGGTCCAAGCTTCGGGTAGCATAATCCACCGTTTCCGCAGGCAGAATGTCGCCACGTGCTGCAAGTAGGTCAGCCATGTATTCATTGCTGAACTCTGGATGAGGTTGAATCGTTAAAGCCTGATCACCGTAACCCAGAATGGCGTACTTACAGCGTTCAGCAGTGCCTAGCACCTCCGCCCCGGGCGGCAGTTCAACCACTTGATCTTGATGAAAGGCCATAACACTGAGGCAGCTATCATCGTTGAGAGTGTATTCAACAGCCCCAACATTCCAGCCGCCCGACCATTTCTCAACCTTACCGCCCAAAGCCTGTGCGAGTATTTGATGGCCGAAACACACGCCCACTATGGGAACTTTGGCCGCAAAAGCGGAACGTAAGAACTCCTCTAACGGCGGTATCCAATCATGTTCTTCATAGGCGCCATGTTTAGACCCTGTGACCAGCCAGCCATCTGCGCTGTGCGCGTCGCTTGGAAACTCTCCATCGACTACAACATAGGTGTCGAACGTAAAGGCGGAGTTTTCGAGTAATCGAATAAAAAGCTCGTTGTAATGACCATGCTTTTCGGCGATTACGTCGGGCGACTTACCTGTCTGGAGAATGCCTATTTTCATCTTATAGTGTCCAATTTGTTCTGGGTCTGGGCCGGTCAAGACAGCAGGCCTTCATTTTGGGCGTAATCAAGCGTTTCCTTCAATGACAGCTCAAGCTTGCTTATCGCTTCGTCTATTTGTTCACGGTTGATTATGAGCGGCGGGCAGAGAGCGATGGTAGAGCCAGCTACAACACGAACAATAAGACCATTTTCCTGACAGCGTCGTACCGCGTGAGCGCCGACGGCGCCACTATCAAAGGCCTGGCCGGTTTGTTTGTTAGCCACTAGCTCGGCGGCTACCAATAGGCCCCGGCCGCGAACTTCGCCAACGAGGGGATGGTCTTCGAACTCACGCATTCGAGCTTGTAGGTATTCTCCGTTGCTTGCGGCCAGTTCAAATATGTTGTCGCGCTGGTAAATTTCAATAACTTTGTTAGCGATGGCGCAACCAACCGGGTGACCGGAATAAGTGTAGCCATGCCCAAAAACGCCGACGTCGGTACTAAGCTCCGCAATGGCGTCATAAATGTCGCCGCTCATAATGCTAGCGCTAATAGGGAAATAAGCGGATGACAGTTGTTTTGCCAGTGTCATCATATCAGGTCGATCTATGTTAACCGTTGTGCTGCCAAAGTCGTTTCCTGTGCGGCCAAAGCCGGTTATCACCTCGTCGGCGATAAATAGAATGTCGTGCTGTCGCAGCACGGCTTGTACTTTTTCGAAGTAGCCCTCCGGTGGCACTAATACACCACTGGCGCCTGTAATAGGTTCGGCAATAAAGGCTGCTATTGTTTCTCCGCCCTCTGCCAATATGAGTTTTTCAAGGTTCGCTACTATGCGGTCTACAAATTCAGTTTCCGTTTCATTGCCGATTTTGCCGCGGTAGTAGTGCGCATGATCTGTTTCGAGAATCCCCAGAGCGTCCAGTGGCGAGCTAAAGTGGGCCCTTGTGGCCGGCAGGCTAGTCAGTGATCCTGCGGCCACAGTAACGCCGTGGTAAGCGCGCTGGCGGGTAATTATTTTCCGCTTATTGGGTTTGCCGGTAGCATTCGCATAATAGCGAAGTAGCTTTACATGGGTATCGTTAGCGTCTGACCCTGAATTGCCAAAAAACACCTTGGCATCAGGCACCGGTACCATGGCCGATAAGGTATCGGCGAGCTCTATGCCGGGCTGATGAGTTTTTCCGCCGAACATGTGACCGAAGGTTAGCTTATGCATCTGCTCTGTGGCTGCTTCAATGACTTCCTTGTTCCCATAGCCAAGTGATGTGCACCAGAGGCCAGCCAATCCTTCCAGGTATTGCTTGCCTTTATCATCGTAGATGTACACGCCTTCACCACGCTCTACAGTCACTTGCTCAACAGCCTGCAGATTGGTTGTGGGGTATAGAATGTTTGTCATCTTTATAGCCTCGGTTCTTGTCAAGCTCTCTTTATTGGCGGCTTACATTGCAGTTTAGTGTCGTATATTCTAACCATAATATTAGCTGGGCACGACCATGCCTACTTTG
>JBGCFQ010000013.1:0-85417 GCA_045106985.1 Pseudomonadales bacterium
GTCATCGTATCGAAAAGAAAAGGAGCAGAATATTGCAGCAGTATCTTGAGCTGATGCGCCTGGTGAAAGACCATGGTGTTGAGAAGCAGGATCGAACGGGTACCGGCACACGCAGCGTATTTGGTCATCAAATGCGATTTAATTTGAGTGAGGGTTTTCCAGCAGTTACGACCAAAAAGCTTCATCTTAAGTCGATTATTCACGAGCTGCTTTGGTTTCTTACTGGCGACACGAACATTCGTTATCTAAAGGAGCACGGCGTTAGTATCTGGGACGAGTGGGCAGATGATGCCGGCAACCTAGGCCCGGTTTACGGCTCGCAGTGGCGCAGCTGGCCAACGGTTAACGGACAACATATCGATCAGATCAGTCAGTTGATAGAGCAAATCAAATCGAACCCGGATTCGCGACGATTAATCGTAAGCGCCTGGAATGTTGCAGAAGTAGAAAACATGGCCCTGCCGCCCTGTCATTTATTATTTCAATTCTACGTGGCCAATGGGCGCCTCTCTTGTCAGCTTTATCAGCGCAGCGCCGATGTGTTTCTTGGTGTGCCCTTTAATATCGCGTCATATGCCTTGCTAACGATGATGGTTGCTCAGGTGTGTGGTCTTGAGGCGGGTGATTTTGTGCACACGTTTGGCGACGCGCATTTGTATCTGAATCATCTTGATCAAGCAGAGCAACAACTGGCACGCCCCCCCAAAACTTTACCGTCAATGACAATAAATCCTGATGTAAATGATATTTTTGAGTTTAGCTTTGCGGACTTTGAGTTGCAAAATTACAACCCTCATCCGCACATCAGCGCACCGGTAGCGATATGAGTAAAGGCCCCGACCTGGATGATGACAAGATGGCAGCAAGTCCGTTGATGTCACTCATTGTAGCGATGACCAGGAACCGCTGCATCGGCAACGACAACAGTCTGATGTGGCATCTTCGTGCTGACTTGCAAAACTTCAAACGGGTCACATCTGGCAAGCCGGTCATTATGGGGCGCAAAACCTACGACTCTATTGGTCGCCCTTTGCCTGCGCGGTTTAACATTGTTGTCAGTCGTCAAACGGGCCTTCAGATAGCGGGCTGCGAAGTCGCTTCCAGTATTGCGCAGGCAAAAGCTTTAGCTATTCGTTGGTGTAAACAGCACGACGAAGATGAGTACTTTGTTCTCGGCGGCGCAGAAATTTACAATCAGTGTATGGCTGATATAGACCGCCTCTATGTGACATTGGTTGATGCAGAGATGTCTGGTGATGCCTGGTTTCCTGAATTTGACGAGTCTGAATGGCAGGAAACCAGTCGAATAGAGCATCAAAAAGACAAAGATAATGATTGGGATTTCAGCGTCTTAGAGTATCGAAGAAAAATAGCCTAGCCATCAATAGCGGGTAAACCGGCCTTTTTGCTTCCTTTCCGACCAATACGTCTTGCAAAAACGCGTAAACCATGAATGAAGGTGTGTTGCTTAAACGGCATTGCGTGTTCTGAAGGCGACACTTGAATCATTTGCAATTCCTCGTTGATTTATTTGGAAAATTGGTTTTAAAATGGGGTCAAGACATTGTGACTAGTGAAAGCGTTTTTAGAAGCGATTTGCCACTGCCGTATTAGCAATAGTCACAACAATAAATGCAATAAAGTATTACCTCCTCATCTAAAGGTGAAAACAAGTCCATGAATATGCATCGAATGAAAGTCGTTGCCTGTGCCGTGTCCCTGCTCGGTGCGTTAATAGGCAATGCAACAAGCGCAGATACGTTGGGGTCAATTATGCAGGTTGGTCAAGCTAAGACCGCCGCTGCCCAGCAGTCACAAGCACGTATAGATAAGGTTTCCGATCAGACAAGCGATCTGCTGAGCCAGTATAAGACGGTCAACAAAGAAGTTGACGGTCTGAGGATCTACAACCAGCGGCTTGAAATTCAGATTGCCAACCAGTTGGCTCGTTTGGAGGAGCTGGAAGGTTCCATTGGCCAGGTAACTGTTATTCAACGGCAGATTACACCGCTGATTTTGCGGATGATTGACGGGTTGGAACAGTTCGTTTCTCTCGACATGCCGTTCAAGCCAGCCGAGCGCTCTAATCGAATTGCCTTTTTGCGGGCTAATGTCGATCGCTCTGATATTTCAGCGGCTGAGAAGTTTCGTCAGGTTTTGGAGGCTTACAAGATTGAAAATGAGTATGGTCGCAAAATACAAACCTACTCGGGTGAAGTTGACTTGGATGGTTCAGGTACCGCCAGAAAGGTTGATCTGCTGCAAGTAGGGCGTATTGCGTTGCTAGCGCAAACAACAGACAAAGAAGTAACGGCAGCATGGAGCGATGGCGCTTGGCAGGAGCTAGATAGCGGTAGTTACCGCAGTGCGGTTTCAAAAGGTATTCGTATTGCCAAGAAACAAGCCGCGATTGACATAATGACCTTGCCGATTCCAGCTCCGGAGGCAGCACAATGAAAAATAAAATGAAACTACTCGGCGTCGCTATTGGCGCACTCGTGCTGGCCACTACAGGCACAGTGAACGCCCAGGACAAGCCGCGGTCTCTTGACCAATTGCTGCGTCTGGTTCAGCAGGGTAAAACTTCGGAAGCTCGTCAAAATGGCAAGCGTGAAGCAGAGTTTAAGCAGGCGAAAAATCGCCAAGCTGCATTGTTGAGCCAAGCTAAACAAACGCGAGTCAATGAAGAAAACCGCAGCACACGCCTTGAGAGAAGCTTTGAAGAGAACGAAGTGTCAGTTGCCACTAAGCAAGCGGCGCTGAAGGAAAAGCTGGGTTCACTGACAGAGCTGTTTGGCCATATCACATCAGCTTCTGGTGACTTGCGGGCCAATCTTGAAACGTCTCTAACAAGCGTTCAGTATCCTGGTAGAGAAGTATTTCTAGACGGACTGGTTGAGAAAATGAGTGGCAACGACAAGCTGCCAAGCATTGAAGAAATCGAAAGATTGTGGTTCGAGCTGCAACGTGAAGCTGTAGAAACGGGTCGAATAGTTAAGTTTTCTACCGAAGTGTCTAAGCCAAACGGCGACACAACAACCACCGATGTTGTTCGTGTTGGTAGCTTCAACATCGTTTCTTCTGATGGCCAGTATCTTAAGTTTGACAAAGGTACTCTAGAAGAGTTGCCTCGTCAGCCCGGCGAGTTCAATGGCGCAGCCGCTTCATTGGCAAGTGCAAGCACTGGTTTGCATGAATTTGGTGTTGACCCCACGGGCCCATCTGGTGGCTCTTATCTATCGGCTTTGATCGACAGTCCAACTATGGTTGAGCGTTGGCATCAAGGTGGCACGGTTGGTTACATCATTACGGCAGTCGGTGCCTTTGCTCTGATAATTGCTATTTGGCGTCTAATCGTTCTGGCCACAGTGGGTGCAAAAGTAAGCTCACAAGTTAAGAGCTCGTCTCCCAACAAGAACAACCCTCTGGGTCGTGTATTGTCGGTGCAGCAAGAGAATCCATCTGCAAATGCCGAAACCTTGGAGCTGAAGCTTAATGAAGCTGTTCTGAAGGAAACTCCTGCATTGGAGAATTCGCTAACCTTATTGAAGATCATTGCAGCCGTCGCACCATTGCTCGGTTTGCTAGGTACCGTAACCGGTATGATTTTGACCTTCCAGGCGATAACGATCTTCGGAGCGGGTGATCCAAAGGCCATGGCCGGTGGTATCTCCAGCGCATTGGTAACAACGGTGTTAGGTCTCTGTGTAGCCATCCCAACACTGCTTCTGCATACAGTTGTTAATGGTCGATCTAAGAAGATCATGCACATTCTTGAGGAACAATCAGCCGGAATGATTGCTAAACAAGAAGAGGCAAATGGCTAATGATTACCTTCCTCGAACTCGTTGGAGAGTTGCGCGGGTTCATGGATGCCGGCGGCAACGTGCTCTGGATAATTGCGTTCGTCACTTTCATCATGTGGACAATCGCTTTCGAGCGGCTCTGGTACTTCAAAAGTGCGGGTGGTTTAAAAGGTGATGTAGCACGCGTAATGGGTGTTTGGGAGTCTCGTGCAGAGCGAAACTCCTGGAATGCTAAAAGTATTCGCGAAATGCTCATCTCAGAAACCTCCCTCAATATCAATGCGTCGATGGCGCTGTTGGGTACCTTGGTAAAACTTTGCCCCTTGCTTGGTCTGCTGGGAACAGTGACCGGAATGATCGAAGTGTTTAATGTGATGGCGGTAACCGGAGGTGGTGACGCCAAATCAATGGCTGGCGGTGTATCGAAAGCAACTATTCCTACCATGTCAGGTATGGTTGCTGCTATCTCTGGCCTATTTGCTAACAGCTATTTAACACAGGTCGCTGACCGTGAAAAAGCACTGTTGGAAGACCACCTAACTATGGATCATTGATATGGCGCGTAGAAAAGAAGATAACGATGGCGCAATCGATCTGACACCCATGCTGGACGTAGTGTTCATCATGCTAATCTTTTTTATTGTAACGGCCTCGTTCGTTAAAGAAGCAGGGATTCAGATAATAAAGCCTGCAGGCGTCACTTCAGACCCACGTAACGCAAAAATCCTGATAGCAATCAGTGCTGATGACAAAGTGTGGATTGATAAATCACCGGTCGATAAGCGATCTGTACGCCTTCATATAGAACGCCTTCGCTCAGAAAACCCGAAAGGGGGCGTTGTATTACAAGCCGATCTAGGGGCAACTGCTGAAATGGTTGCACACGTTCTGGACATGGCGCGCGAAGCGGGTGCGACAGATGTTGCTTTGTCGACAGAGCGGCAGTAGAGAGTAGAGGAAATACCTGTAATGAGCGCAATAAGATTAGGTATCGGTCTGCCATTGGCAGCCCTGGTTACCTTTGCTTTGTTTATGTTAATGCATTCCCTGATCTTCATGGCAGATACGCCATTGGACGAATCAGGGGCGACGAAGCTGGCGGATATATTTATGCCAGAAACGGACATTGATGTGAATGTTAAGGAAGCAAAGCCAGACAAGCCAGAAGATCCGGAAGAGCCTCCGCCAGATTTGCCGCAGCCAGATTTTCAGGATTTTGATGTTCAAGCCACGGCTATGAATATGAGCACACCGGTGAACGCGGACATTAATGTAGACATGAATGGCGCAAGCGCGTCAGACGGTGAATATCTACCTATCGTAAAAGTTGCTCCGATCTATCCGAACAGAGCAGCAACACGTGGCATAGAGGGCTATTGCATCGTGTCATATACAGTAACCACTACAGGTGCGACTCGAGATCCGATGATCACCGATTGTCCTAACTCAGTGTTTGCAAGTGCGTCGAAGAAGGCGTCGCTGAAGTTTAAGTACAAGCCGAGAATTGTCGACGGTGTGCCAGTAGAAGTACCCGGTGTGCGTAACAAGTTTACTTACAACCTGGATAAATAAAACCGGCCCCGTATGTTTTTATATTTCTGGCGGTTGAGCTCAACGAACGGACGAGGCAATGTGCAGCGTGTATAAAGAGAAAGAACAAAGACTAATGAGTATTAGCAAAATAGCAGGGTTCGCACTGGCTACCTTTCTAGCCCTGCCTTTGATGATGTCATTACCAGGCACGAGCTTAGGTGTTGCGGTAGCGCAAGACGAAGAAAAGCCGCCGGAGAAAACTCGAAAGACACAAGCCATTAGCGCCAAAGTGTATGAGAAACTTGCCAAGGCCCAAGAAGCTGCTGAGGCAAAGCAATACAATCAGGCTATTAGTATTCTGGATAGCTTGCGTAAAAGCATGGGTGACAAGCTAAAGGGCTATGATTCGGCCAGTGTATGGAACGTTTATGGATTCGTTTACTACTCTAAGGAGCAGTATCGAAAGGCGATTGATTCCTACAAGAAAGTTATCTCGGTAGAGGGTGAAATACCTGAAGCCTTAGAGGTTGGAACCAAGTACACAATCGCACAGCTTTACTTTGTTGTAGAAGATTACCAAGGCGCTATCCGTGCCATGAAAGAATGGTTCAAAGTAGCTAACAATCCAGGTCCAGACCCTTATGTTTTGCTCGGCCAGGCCTATTATCAAGTAAAAGACTACAACAATGCGTTGCGCCAAGTAGAGCAGGGCATGACGGTCGCGCGTAAGAGAGAGCAGTCCCCCAAAGAACATTGGTATCTATTGCTCCGAGTACTCTACTACGAGAAAAACGACTACAAGAAAACAACCAATGTACTTGAGCAATTGGTTCGCCGTTGGCCCAAACGCGAATACTGGGTGCAATTGGCCGGCATGTACGGTGAGTTGAAGCAAGAGAAGAAACAACTTGTAACGATGGAAACGGCTTACGTGCAAGATATGTTGCAACGTGAAGGCGAGCTTTTGAATATGGCTTATCTGTTTCTTGGTAGTGACATGCCGTATAAGGCTGCCAAAGTGGTAGAGAAAGGCCTGGCCGAAGAAAAGATCAAAGGTACGTCCAAAAACTATGAGTTGTTAGGGAATGCTTGGCGTCAAGCCCAGGAAACAAAGAAGGCGATTCCGGCATTAGAAACGGCTGCTTCAAGGTCTGAAAAAGGTGAGATATTCGCTCGCTTAGCTGGTTTGTATCTTGATAATGAGGAGTACGATAAGTCTATAGCAGCTGCTAAAAAGGCCCGCAGCAAGGGCGGCGTTAAACGTAGAGACAATGTGTTGATGATTCAGGGAATGGCTGAGTTCAATGCAAATAAACTAAACTCTTCACTAAAGTCATTCGCAGCATGCGCAAAAGACAAGCGCAGCGAAAAAGTGTGCGGGCAATGGCGTAGTTATGTGCTTAAAGACCAGAGTCGCCGTAAGCAACTGGCAGATGATCTAAAAGCGCTTAAAGATGCACGCGACTCTAAACAGCAGGAAACAGCTAGTTAAGATTGGATCGATTTTAACAACGTTCCCACTGTTTCTAGCATAAAAAAGGCCACTTTAAAGTGGCCTTTTTTTGTTTCCTATTTCTTCGCCCTTTTAACTAACTGCCATTTGAAGTCCGTGAGAACCCTCAGCCTACAGTTGCGATAGATCCCTCACTGCACCGGTATCGGCACTGGTTACTAGTTTGGCGTAGGCTTTCAAGGCAGGGCTCACTTTCCGTGGTCTGGCTTCAGCTGGCTGCCAAGGCTTATCGCTTTCTTCCATCGTTTTACGCCGTTCCTTAAGAACTTCGTCGCTAAGATCTACATTAATGCTTCGTTCGGGAATGTTTATCTTAATGATGTCGCCTTGTTCAACTAAAGCAATACTGCCCCCCGATGCCGCTTCTGGGGAGGCGTGCCCAATAGATAAGCCGGATGTTCCCCCGGAAAATCGACCATCGGTAAGTAGTGCGCATTGAGCGCCTAGGCCTTTTGATTTCAGATAGCTGGTTGGGTACAGCATTTCCTGCATACCTGGACCGCCCTTAGGACCTTCGTAACGAATAATGACTACATCACCTGGGCGTACTCTGTCATTCAATATATCGTCTACGGCTGTGTCCTGACTTTCGCAAATATGAGCTGGGCCTTCAAAAATCCAGATACTCTCATCTACGCCTGCCGTTTTAACAACGCAGCCCGACTGTGCGATGTTGCCATACAGGATCGCCAGACCGCCTTCTGTGCTGTAGGCATTCTCCAAATTTCGTATACAACCTTCTGCGCGGTCAGCATCCAGGCTATCCCAACGAGTCGCTTGAGAAAAAGCCGTTTGCGTGGGTATTCCTCCTGGACCGGCTTGGTAGAAGCGGCGAACCTCTTCATCGTCTGTCTGCACGATGTCCCATTGCTTGAGAGCCGCTTTCATTGATGCTGAATGGATGGTCGGTAGATCAGAGTGCAATAGCCCGGCGCGATCTAGCTCCCCCAAAATACCCATGACACCGCCGGCGCGATGAACATCTTCCATATGATATTTGGGTGTGCTCGGCGCTACTTTGCACAGCTGAGGAATCTCTCTAGATAGGCGGTCTATATCCTTCATCGTGAAATCGAGTTCTGCTTCCTGAGCGGCAGCGAGTAAATGCAATATTGTATTGGTTGAGCCGCCCATGGCTATGTCGAGCATCATGGCATTCTCGAATGCCTTAAACGACGCAATGTTTCTAGGTAAAACAGATTCGTCATCGCCCTGATAGCGTCGGGTGCAGAGGTCTACGATTATTCGCCCGGCTCGCAAAAAAAGTTCTTTACGGTCAGCGTGAGTTGCCAAGGTACTGCCATTTCCCGGGAGCGACAGCCCCAACGCTTCTGTCAGACAGTTCATTGAATTTGCAGTGAACATGCCAGAACAAGATCCACAGGTAGGACAAGCTGAGCGCTCGTATTCTTCTGCTTCTTCGTCGCTGCGAGAAGAATCAGCACCGATAACCATCGCATCAATCAAATCGAGCTTGTTCTCTGACAGCGCTGTCTTTCCAGCTTCCATCGGCCCGCCGGATACAAACACGGTTGGAATATTTAAACGAAGTGCCGCGTTGAGCATTCCCGGCGTGATTTTATCGCAGTTTGAAATACAGACCAAAGCATCAGCACAATGGGCGTTTACCATGTATTCAACTGAATCTGCGATAATGTCGCGCGATGGCAGGCTGTAGAGCATGCCATCGTGTCCCATTGCAATACCATCATCAACCGCGATTGTGTTGAACTCTTTGGCTACCCCACCGGCTGCTTCAATTTCACGAGCCACCATTTGACCTAAGTCTTTTAGATGTACGTGGCCTGGCACAAACTGCGTGAAGGAATTTGAAATAGCAATAATGGGCTTTTTGAAATCGTCATCTTTCATACCGGTTGCACGCCACAATGCGCGAGCGCCAGCCATATTGCGGCCATGAGTAGAAGTTTTGGAACGTAGGTCAGCCATTAGTGTGTCCAGTTATACGTAATAATAGGTGCAAATCAGTTTCTTTTAGCGTGTCGCTTATGCGCCAATAAGCGTTTAGCGCTTTATTATACGCTGCAAAACTTTGGAATTTCGCTGCATATTGTAGAGGTCTTGCTTGGTTTTTGGTAAAGCGGCCATTTCTATCTCATTAAAGCCGTTTTCTAAGAACCAGTGCGCCGTCTTAGTGGTAAGCACAAATAGGGTATGCAAATCTTGTTGCCGTGCATGGCTGATCATATGATCTAGTAGTCGAGCTGCACGTCCAGAATTTCTGTATTCCGGTGCGGTAACCACACAAGCCAATTCAGCAGCAGCGGATTCTGAAAATGGATACAGAGCAGCGCAGGCTATGACAGACGTATCTCTTTCGATAACGCTGAAATAAGAAATTTCTTCTTCCAATTTCTCGCGGGACCTTCGCACCAGCGTTCCATCCAGCTCCAGAGGTGCGATCAGTTCCAGGACTGCAGCAATATCGTCGATGGTTGCGGTTCTGATCGTCTCAAATGATTCCTTGCTGACCAGCGTGCCGCTTCCGTCGCGGCTAAATAGCTCGGTTAGGAGAGCGCTGGCATTTACGTAGCTAACAATCTGAGTGCGCTCAACCCCTGCTCTACACGCGTTCACCGCACACACCAATAGGCGGTTGGCCTCGTCATCTTTTTCTTCTAACAACTGCTCCGCTTCGTGTAGGTTCAATTCACGAGCGAGAGAACCCTTGCTAAGCACGCCATCATGTTCGCTGAACAGTATTAGTTTATCAGCGCCCAGCGTGCTTGCTGTGGCACATGCGACTTGCAGCTCGTCTAGCACAAACAATTCACCTGTTGGCGACCCGGCTAAAGCGGCTTGCAGAACAATATTAGATTGCAGTAGCTGAGCATTTATACCCTGCGTATCTATCTTGCGTACCTGGCCGGAATGTTGGTGGTCAAGGCCGTTAACTATTCCGATAGGTTTTGCTGTGACGAAATTGCCAGTGACACATCTGAGTGGCGTTGAGCTTCGTTGTGGGCCAGCAATACCGCTGCTTAGTGCAACTTCAAGCCTGGTACGGAGATCACTGAGAGCGGCACTAGCGATAGCTAAGGCGTCATTATCAATTAGCAGCGTACTTTCCACACGGTGAGGCTTAAAACCTCTTTGTTGAAGAGCTTCTACAATTTGTGCATCGCCGCCAAAGCATAGAACCAGCCGAACGCCTAGGCTGTGTAAAAGCACTAAGTCCTCTACCAAGGTAGAGAAATTTGGGTGCGCGAGCACGTCGCCTGTGAGCGCCAAAACAAAGGTTTTGCCACGGTGGCTGTTTATATAAGGCGAGGTAGAGCGAAACCACTCTACGTATTGCTCTGTGTCCATAGTCTTACTAGGTCGAGGTCGCTTCGGCTCAGCGGCTTTTAATGGCGGCAGGTAGGCGTCGGCCTATGTGCAGGCACGCCTTTTTAAACCCAAAGTCACTCAGCGACGCAAAACGTATCAATAAGTTGACCAAGCAATTTAACACAGGGCTTTATCTGATGCAGCTCCATATATTCATCAGGTTGGTGTGCCTGATCAATGGAGCCAGGACCAAGAACGATGGTATCCATGCCCATTGACTGCAAAAAGGGAGCCTCGGTACCGAAAGCCACGGCACCGGACTGGCTGCCGGTAAGGCGCTCAGCAACCTGCACTAACTCTGAGTGTGAGGCCTGTTCAAAAGGCGGCACGCTGAGAACCAGCGGTTGATACTCAATCTGAGCTCCGCAGTCCGCTGCGATTCTTTGAATTCGCTGCGCTATCTCGCTGCGCAGTAATCCAACATCCATACCCGGCAGGGCGCGGATATCAAACTGCAATTCGCAGTCCTTACAAATTCTGTTTGGATTGTCTCCACCGTGAATGCAACCCAAATTCATAGTGGGCACGTCGACCACGAAATTCGAGTTTTGATAGTTAGCGGCCATCTCGGTGCGAAACAGCATTAAGTCGCTAACCACTTTGTGCATAATATCCAATGCGTTGCGGCCCGCAGCGGGGTTGCTGGAGTGCCCGGTTACGCCGTGCACCGTCACCTTGTCCATCGCAATACCCTTATGCATTCTGATGGGTTGCAAGCTTGTTGGTTCACCAATCACTGCGTAACGCCCCAGCTTGCCGCCGCTATTTGCCAGGTCGCGAGCGCCTTGCATCGAACTTTCTTCGTCGGCAGTGGCCAGGATAATGAGTGGGTGTTTGAGGTCGCTGGCTTTATAGCGCTTGGCAGCTTCAATTGCCACGGCAAAAAACCCTTTCATGTCGCTGCTGCCTAGGCCATAAAAGCGACCGTCGCGTTCGCTTAATGTAAACGGGTCAGACTGCCATTTCCCGTCGTCAAACGGAACCGTATCGGTGTGTCCTGAAAGTACTAAGCCGCCACTGCCGCTGCCGAGCGTGGCCACAAGATTAGCCTTGCTCGAATTGCTGCTAAGCTCCGTAATGTCACAATCAAAGCCCAGCTCAGTTAGCCAGCTCGCAAGCTGGTCGATAACCTGGCGGTTACTTTGGTCGAACGCAGAGGAGCAGCTGCTAACCGACGGAAGCCCGATTAGAGTTGCTAACTGCTCCTCGAGCTTAGGCAGCAAGGCCAAAGGCCGCCTTCAATGCATAAAAGAACACGATAGTTAAACCTGCCCCGGCAGGAAGCGTCACCAGCCAAGAGACAAAAATCGAGCCTACCACTCTGAGGTTCAAGGCTGCAATTCCCCGCGCTAAGCCAACACCAAGCACGGCGCCAACCAACGTATGAGTTGTTGAAATAGGTAGACCAGTGGCGGACGCTAATACAACGGTGCTTGCCGCGGCCAACTCTGCAGCGAAGCCGCGAGTTGGTGTGAGCTCGGTAATCTTTCGCCCAATGGTGGCCATTACGCGGTAACCATAGGTTGCCAGACCTATGGCGATGCCACTACCACCCAGTACCAGTATCCATGTAGGCAATGCCGATTTTGCAGCCACGGTACCGCCGGATTGAATGACGCTCACAATAGCCGCCAATGGGCCGATTGCGTTAGCTACATCGTTTGACCCATGGGCAAATGCCATTGCGGCGGCGGTAAATATCATTAGGATGCCGAACACGCGTTCGACGTTTGCGAAGCGGTAACCGGTTTCGGCCTGAAGGTTCGGATCCAGTTTTATCTTCGACAGCAGCACCTTGCCTATCACCACTACAATAAGACCAATTAATGTTGCAATGAGTACGCTTTGGCCGTAGCTAAAACTCAGCCCAACGTGTTTTAGGCCTTTGGTGAGTGTGACCATGCTAATGATCCAACCGACCATAAACATGTACATAGGCACCCATTTCTTGGCATTTTCAAATGGATTCTCGGTATTCAATACTAGCTTCTGCACACTGAGAAACAGAAAAAACGCCATCGTGCCGGCAAGCACGGGTGACACCACCCAGCTAGCCACAATTGAGCTGACCTTACCCCACTGCACGGCGTCTACGCCGAGGGCAACCACCGTGAAGCCTACCAGTGCACCTACAATAGAATGCGTGGTAGACACTGGCCAACCCGCCATACTGGCGATCAAAAGCCAAGTGCCGGCTGCGAGCAGTGAGGCCAGCATGCCAAATACGAGCAAGTCGGGCGCTCCTTCAATGGCGGCCGAATCAATGATCCCTTTTCTAATGGTCGACGTCACTTCGCCGCCCGCTAAAAACGCACCAGCGAACTCAAAAATGACAGCAATGACTATGGCTTGGCGAATGGTCAGTGCCTTCGCGCCCACAGACGTTCCCATAGCATTGGCAACGTCGTTGGCACCAATACCCCAGGCCATGAAAAACCCAAAAGCACCTGCTAGCGCAAGCAGCAGAAAGGCGTGCTCGTTAATGACTTCCATCGAAAAAAGCTCCGGTATTTCGCTTAGATTATTTTAATTACTTGGCCATAAGCAGGCGGAGTCGACTGCCTACTTGCTGCGCGGTATCCGCGAGCCCACCAATTTTGTCGATGATCTGATAAAGAAACATGACATCCACTGGGGGTAAGTCCTTTTCCAGCTTAAAAAGTGTGCCTCGCAGACGTATTTGCTGCTTGTCATTATTATGTTCGGCCTTATCTAACAGGTCGAGAATATCGTTGACGCGCTTGAGCTCCATACCGCTGAAGCCTGTACTCAATAACTCATCGAGTTCTTCAATGGCTTCAAGAGCTCGTCGGCCAGACTCTACGGCCGACTCTATATACTCTCGGGTCTTTTCCTGCATAGGCTCAGGAATGGTCATTTTTCTGCCCCACATCAATCCCGTTATGTCACGGCTGCGATTCGCAAGACGGTCCTGAGTCGTGAGCAATTCCAGCAAGTCACCACGGTTCACTGGCAGAAAAAGGCTCATTGGCAAATGTTTGCGAATCGACATCTTTCTTTTGTCTGCACTTTTTTCAAGTTTCACTACATTTTTGCCAACGCCGTTAGCTTCTTCCCACTCTTCTTTCATCAACGCATCGAGGAAAGGAATCAGCAGTGACACGCACTCACATACGATTTCCATATGTTCCTGAATGGGTTTTATGGGAGAGCGACCAAACAAGCTAGCGATAGTGGGTGAGGCCATGATATTTCCATTGGTTGGCAAACGTCGCAGTATACGGACACAATATGACAATCGCTACTAGGAAGGGGGCAATTTTTTAGTTTATGACGCTTAAATAAAATCTCTAGAAAACATAAACTTATCATGCATACCGCATGTCATTTGCTAGAATTTAGTTGTAAGACATGAGAAACTAGGGCGCATTATTTGCGCTGCCTATAACCATAAACGAGGTAGGCCATGGCCGACGCGGCTTTTCATTCTGGTGGCCGAGACATTCTTCTCGACATACACACAGTACTGCACGATTTATGTACTGATCAAAGATTGTCCAGCGCCGATGCAGATCGCCTTCGTAGCTCGGCCCGCAGTAGCGCCGACGCTGCGAAGCATGTGTTGAACTACCTCGCTGACCAACGATTGGATGACACTGCAAATGCGGGCGCTAGCTTAAGCATAGAGGCTTTGCTTGAATGGCTTGGAGGCAAGGCGGGGCAAGATGTAGCGCACATCGACCCGTTGAAGATTGATGCGTCTTCTGTAACTCAAGTGATGTCTTTTGCCTTTGCGCAGAGACACAATATTCTGGCCCTCAAAGTCAGCAAAGATGAAGTTGTTATTGCCAGCCCTGAGCCTTACGTATCGCAGTGGGAAGCCGATTTGCGGCATGTACTGCGTAAGCAGATTACCCGCGTTATTGCCAATCCAGTCGACATACAGCGATATCAGGTAGAATTTTATACCTTGGCCCGATCGGTTAGTGGCTTTACGCAACAAGGTAAAAGTAATAGCCCAGGCCTAGCCAACCTGGAGCAAATGCTCGAGCTGGGCCAGCTAAAAGACCCAGACGCCAATGACCAGCACATTGTCAACATTGTCGACTGGCTGTTTCAATACGCTTTTGAACAGCGTGCAAGCGATATTCATATAGAACCACGGCGAGAGCAGGGCAACATTCGATTTCGAATAGATGGCGTTCTGTGTCCGGTACATGAACTACCAATGCAGGTAGTGACAGCGATAACCAGCAGAATAAAAATACTGGGCCGTATGGACGTTGCGGAAAAGCGGCGCCCCCAGGATGGGCGTTTAAAAACAGTAAGCCCTGAAGGCAATGAAGTCGAACTGCGCCTTTCTACCTTACCAACCGCTTTCGGCGAAAAATTGGTAATGCGTATTTTTGATCCCGACGTACTGCTTAAGAGTTTTGCAGAACTGGGTCTTGCTAATGAAGACTATCAGCGCTGGAATACGATGACGGCTAAGCCGCACGGAATAATTCTGGTAACGGGCCCTACTGGGTCTGGTAAAACCACTACGCTGTATTCAACGCTAAAGCAGCTCGCCACGCCCGAAGTTAACCTTTGTACGATCGAAGACCCTATCGAAATGGTAGAGCCGGCGTTTAATCAAATGCAGGTGCAGTCAAACATTAACCTCGACTTTGCCAGCGGCGTGCGCGCATTGCTTCGCCAAGACCCCGACATAATAATGATTGGCGAAATTCGAGATCTGGAAACGGCCGAAATGGCTATTCAGGCCTCCTTAACAGGTCACCTTGTCTTGTCGACATTGCATACCAATGACAGTCCAAGTGCGATCACACGTTTGCAGGAATTGGGTGTTCCCGCTTACTTGCTTAAGGCAACCGTGCTCGGTGTCATGGCGCAGCGTTTGGTGCGCACATTGTGTCCTCATTGTAAATCGCCCATTGAGCTCGATGAGCCTGCATGGCAGCAACTGACGAAACCTTGGAAGGTTAATGCGCCAAAGCAAATGTATGAAGCCGTAGGGTGTTTGGAGTGCAGAAATACTGGCTATCTAGGGCGCCAGGGTCTTTATGAAGTAATGCCCCTGAATGAAACATTGAATAAGTTTATTACTTCCGACTGTGATATAGCCCAACTGCGAACTGCCGCAATGCGCGAAGGTATGCGAACACTTCGATTAAGTGGCGCGCAAAAAGTAGGAATGGGTGATACGACTATTTCCGAAGTGATGCGTGTAGCGCCAGCGCCAGACAATGGCGACTGATGATTTGCTGGCTCAAATTCTAACGCGTTCCTTTGAGGCGCGCTTGCCGGCTGCCCTGCAAGCAAAGTTGGAAAAAGCAACGCAAAAACTGCTAGACCGAATTCCAGAAGCGGCTTTGTTGCGCATAGAAGCAGCCTTGCAAGCCTCGCCCGAGTTGGCGGCGCAGTGCTCTAGAACCTTCTCCTTAAGCGATTACGCTGTTGAAGTTGCGTGTTCTCTTCCTGACGATTTCGCGACCTTGCTAGAGACTGGCGGCATTCTGAGTTCATTCGACCAGGCACGGTTTGAGGCTAGGCTAGACGCCCGGCTTGCACGCCACGAGTCGCTGGATGAAGTGACAGTTGCTGCCGAATTGCGGCGTTTTCGTGGAATCGAAATGCTGCGTTTAATTTGGCGAGACCAAAATGAAATCTGTCAGCTTTTCGACCTAACGAAAGAATTAAGCTATTTGGCAGACGTTTGCCTGCAGCGAGCACTTAAGTTTCATTATTGTGCTTTGTGCAAAGAGTGGGGAACGCCTCGAACAGCAGGCGGACAGGAAATAGAATTGTTGGTGCTCGGTATGGGCAAGCTGGGGGCGCACGAGCTGAATCTTTCGTCAGACATTGATTTGATTTTTTCTTACAGCGAAGCGGGTGAACTGGATACCGAAGGCGCCATTGAAGGGGCGCCAAAGAAGAGCCACCAAGAGTTTTTTATTGCCTTGGGTAGACGCTTAATCAAGGCAATCGATGAGCGAACTCAAGATGGCATTGTGTTTCGCGTTGACATGCGTTTGCGACCTTATGGCGATAGCGGAGCTCTGGTACACAGTTTCGCGGCGCTTGAAGATTACTATCAGGCCCAGGGTAGAGACTGGGAACGCTACGCAATGATCAAAGCAAGAGTTGTTGCAGGTACTGAATCAGATACAGAAACCCTAATGCAAATGCTCAAGCCATTTGTATATCGCCGCTACATCGACTTCAGCGTGTTCGAATCGCTTCGTTCTATGAAGGATATGATTGTCCGTGAAGTACGGCGCAAGGGTTTGCAAGATAACGTTAAGCTTGGTGCCGGTGGTATCCGCGAAGTAGAGTTTATTGCACAAGTTTTTCAGTTGGTGCACGGTGGGCGCGACAAGAATTTGCAACAGCGAGAGCTGGAAAAAATCTATTCGGTGCTCAAGCAGCGCCAGTTACTCCCCGTTGACGTTGTGGATGAATTGCTGGAAAGCTACGTATTTTTGCGTAACACAGAGCATGCCCTGCAGGCGCAACGAGATCAGCAAACACAACTTTTACCAAGAGATGAGGGTGATCAGCTCCGCATCGCTATTGCGATGGGATTCAATGAGTGGCCAGACTTTCTGCAAGAACTTGATGATCACAGGCAGAAAGTAAGAAAACACTTCTCTGCAGTAATTGATACCCCCAGTGCAGATGATGAATCTGATGAGCCGCGCAATACGGTCTGGTTTGACTTAATTGAAGAAGATATTGCCGAAGTTGCTAATGACGAAGAAGGCGATGGCGCGCATAAGCTCGAGTCTCTAGAGAGTCTTTGTGCTTCGTTCAAATTTAGCAATAAAGTAACGGGTCTGCAGCCAGTCGCGCGCGAACGCTTGGACAAAGTTATGCCTGAGCTGATTGAGCAGTTAGCTCAATGCGATGCGCCTGCAGAGGCTGCCGTGCGTTGTTTGAAAGTGATTGACGCCATTTTGCGTCGCTCAGCCTATCTTGCGCTTTTGTTTGAAAACCCGCTGGCGCTGAAGCACTTGGTTCAACTGTGTTCTAACAGCATCTATATCACACGAAAATTGGTCCAGCATCCCTTGTTGCTGGATGAGCTAATTGATCCGCGTACTCTCTATCAAGCGCCCGATCGTAATGAGCTGAGGTCAAGCTTGCGCCAACATATGCTGCGCATAGAACTGAGTGACACAGAAGAGCAAATGGAGCAGTTGCGTTACTTTAAGCGCTCGCAAACCTTGCGTGTCGCTGCCGCCGAATTGAGTGGCGCTCTGCCGCTGATGAAAGTAAGCGACTACCTTACATTTATCGCTGAGTGTTTATTAGAGTACGTGTTGGACCTCGCCTGGCATGATGTATCTAGCAAGTATGGTGACCCTGAAGGCGCCAGTGCAGACTCAAAGCAATTTGTGGTTCTAGCCTATGGCAAGCTGGGAGGGCTGGAGCTAAGCCATGGCTCAGACTTAGACTTGGTGTTTGTGTATCAGGCCGATGCTGGGCAAATGACCCAAGGCGCTATCAGTGTCGATAGCGCGACATTTTATACGCGCCTTGGTCAAAGAATCATTCATTTGTTAAACACCCGTACTGCTCTTGGCCAAGTCTACGAGATAGATATGCGACTAAGACCTTCCGGAAACTCAGGTTTATTGGTGTCATCAACCAAAGGTTTTCTGCAGTATCAAAATACGTCTGCCTGGACTTGGGAGCATCAGGCGCTGGTACGTGCTAGAGCGGTGACCGGTGATCTAAAGTTAATGGAGTGGTTTAATACAACGCGAGTTGAGCTTCTTACGCAACAAAGAGACCCAGCTAATTTACGTAAACAGGTGGTGGAGATGCGGACGAAAATGCGCGAGCATTTAACAGAAGCCGTGCCCAAAGATCGCTTTCACCTCAAACACAGCGTTGGAGGTATAGTTGATATCGAATTTATGGTTCAATACGGTGTGCTCGCACAGGCCGCTACGGTGCCAAAAGTGTACGAGTTCACCGACAACATTCGTATTCTTGATGCATTTGAAAAGTGCGCCTTTTTGCCAGCTGCGCGGGCAGAACAGTTGAGAGCCGCCTATATAGCGTTTCGAGCCTGCCTTCATCAGCTTAGTTTGCAAGATCAAGAGCCGATAGTTGATAGTGAAAATTTTGAATCTGAGATCCAGGCGGTACGTGCGGCTTGGGCTGAGCTTTTGGAGGAGTGAAGTAAATGTCATTTGATGATCGTGATGGCACAATTTGGTTTGACGGTGAGTTGGTTGACTGGCGAGATGCAACCGTGCATGTGCTAAACCATACATTGCACTATGGCCTCGGTGTGTTCGAAGGCGTGCGAGCCTATAAAACAGAAAACCACGGCACCTGTATTTTTCGCTTGCATGAGCATACGAAAAGACTGTTTCGCAGTGCGCACATTGTGGGTCTGAAAATTCCCTTCACAGAGGAGCAAATCAGCCAGGCTCAAATTGATGTGGTTAAGGCGAACGGTCTGGAAGAGGGCTACTTACGCCCTGTGGTCATTCACGGTTCTGAACAGATGGGCATTCGCGCCGATAAATTGTCCACGCGAGTGGCTATTGCGGGGTGGGAATGGCCTAGTTACATGGGTCCCGAGGCTGTGGACAATGGTATTGTTGTTCGCACTTCATCCTATACTCGGCACCACCCAAATATTGCGATGTGTAAGGCTAAGGCTAATGGTCAGTACATCAATTCGATTTTGGCATTACGCGAGGCGCAACAATGTGGTGCCGACGAAGCAATGCTGCTTGATCCGGAAGGCTACGTCGCTGAGGGCAGTGGCGAAAACATATTTATTATTCGAGACGGCATAATGTATACGCCCGAACTGACCTCTTGCCTGGATGGCATCACTCGCAATGCCATTTTTTCTCTGGCAGGCGAACTGGATCTGGAGATTCAGGAAAAACGTATAACTCGCGACGAGGTTTACATAGCCGATGAAGCATTCTTCACAGGTACCGCGGCCGAAGTACTGCCTATTCGTGAAGTTGACGGCCGCCAAATCGGCGCCGGCGGCCGTGGCCCTCTTACTGAAAAACTGCAATCCATGTTTTTCGATCAGGTGCGCGGACGTCGTACGCAGAATCCCGAATGGCTCACGCCCGTCGCATAGACTGAATGGATTAGAAAACTCTTGATTCAGTTTTAGATAGCGGTGTCAGTGGACGCGGTATTAATTGTAGGGCCCGCATGGGTAGGCGATATGGTGATGTCGCAAACACTCTATCGTGCTTTGAAAAAACGCCAGCCAGATTTGGCCATCGATGTTTTGGCGCCCGCCTGGAGTGAGCCGCTCTTAGCCGCGATGCCAGAAGTGCGCCAAGCTATTGTTATGCCGCTAGGGCATGGCCAGTTTGATTTCAATGTGCGTCGTCGGCTTGGTAAGTCCTTGCGCGGCGAGCGTTACCGTCAGGCAATTGTGTTACCAAATTCGTGGAAGTCTGCCCTCGTGCCCTGGTTTGCCAATATTCCGCAGCGAACAGGCTGGAAGGGTGAGGCGCGTTACGGTCTGCTAAATGATATGAGGGTTTTGGACAAGAGCCGCTATCCATTTATGATTCAGCGTTATGTAGCGCTGTCGAACGCCATAGGCAAAGCACCCCAGCAGCTGCAAGACATCGATTGGCCAGAGTTACAGGTGAGCCAGGAAGAAAAGAGCGCTGCCGCCGAAAGCTTAGGGCTTAGCGCGGCAGATTCCATGCTTGCCCTTTGCCCCGGTGCAGAGTTTGGCCCAGCGAAGCGCTGGCCAGAATCACATTATGCGAAGGTCGCGGAGCGTCGTATTGGCAATGGTCAGAAAGTGCTTATTTTTGGCTCGGCTAAAGATGCGTCTGTAGCAGAAAACATTCGCGCTTTGCTGCCTGCCGCTTGCCGCGAACACTGCATTAACTTGGCAGGCAAAACGAGCTTAAGTGAGGCTATTCATGCAATGGCACTGTGTGACTCGGCTGTCTCAAACGACTCGGGTCTAATGCATATTGCCGCGGCACTCGGACTGCCGCTGGTGGCCGTCTACGGCTCCACATCCGCAGGCTTCACGCCTCCCTTGGGCAATAAAGCTCGGGCGCTGAGTATTCCGGTAGATTGCGGGCCCTGTTTTGAGCGCGTTTGCCCGTTGCAGCATATGAAGTGCTTAACTCAGCTTCAGCCAGAGAAAGTGCTGGCGGCGTTGGGGCAGTAGGGCGTAGCAGGGGCTGGCAAACCCTTCCGAGCATCGCCAAGCCCTTCGTTTGCGCCATACCTGCAAGCGCACAGCAATCCCTCAAAATAGGTGAATCAACAAAACTTTACCTATTGGTAACGCCCGTATTGGTTGATGGAAGCTCAAAATGCCTGCTCAAAGGCCAACGTGTAGCGAAAGTCGGCGAACGTGTTGCTAAGTCGCATAAAAATGGACGGCAGAGGTTTTGGCAAAACAACTATTTGAAGTTAAAATGCGCACCCCGCGAAAAACGGGTCTTTTTCTCCAATGCTCATAAACTAATGTTAGCTAGCCACAGTAAAGATTCAACAGGTCTGCAGAGTGATACGCCGCTGAGTATCTGCCTGCTCGGCTATCGCAGTGCACCTTTCGGCGGCGGTCAGGGAATATACCTGCGTTATCTAAGCAAAGCTCTGCTTGAAGCGGGTCACCAAGTTGACGTGATTTCTGGCGAGCCCTACCCACATCTTGTGGATGGAGTGCGCTTAATTAAGTTGCCCGGAATGAATCTGTTTGAAAATGGCCTATTGTCACTGCGGTTCCATCACCTGCGTTCATGGGCCAATATTGTCGAGTGGTGCAGCAAGCTTACCGGCGGCTTTGCCGAGCCCTACGCATTTGGTTATCGCATGGCGGCTTATATGAAACGTCATGGAGCGCAGTACGATCTCATTCATGACAATCAATCATTAAGTTATGGATTGCTCCATGTGCAAAAAATGGGATTGCCATTGCTTGTCACAATTCATCATCCTATCAAGCGAGACGTAGACCTAGCCCTGGCGGCAGCGCGAAATTGGTGGCAAAGATTGCTTATTCGACGCTGGCATTCTTTTTTGATCATGCAGAAGCGAGTTGTTAGGCGCTTGAACCATATTACAACCGTCTCAGAACTATCACGACATGATATTGCCGAAGCTTTTGGCATCGAAGCAGAAAGAATTGAGTTGATTTATAACGGCATTGATACCGAGGTGTTTTGCCCGCAACCACAGATTCAACGAGAAGAGCATTTGTTGCTGGCGACCGCGTCAGCCGACCAACCCTTAAAAGGCTTGCACTATTTGTTAAAGGCCTTCGCTGAACTTCGAGTCGAGCACCCGAAGTTGCGTTTGATTGTCGTTGGGCGAGCGAAGCAAGGCGGTGCAACCGAGCGCTTGATCGAGCGCCTACAGCTAGCGGATGCAATGCAGTTTGTGCACGGAATCTCAACTGAAGAGTTAGTTGCGTTATACGCACGCGCAACAGTCGCTGTTGTGCCCTCATTGTACGAAGGCTTTGGACTGCCCGCAGGCGAGGCTATGGCATGCGGTACGCCATTAGTAAGTGCCGATGGTGGAGCGCTGCCAGAGGTCGTTGGCGATGCCGCCTTGTTGGTTCCTGCCGGTAACACGGAAGAACTTCGCCAAGCTATTTCTAATTTGTTAGACAGTCCTGAGCAAAGAATGAGTTTATCCGAAAAGGGCAGGGCGCGAATCGAAAATAGGTTTAGTTGGAAGGTAGCAGCGCAGCAATTAACTCATTTGTACCACGACATCATTCAAGGCGAAGGCAGTCAGCCAAGTAATGACACAGCCAATACCCAGGAGCTTGCGCTAAATGCAAACAGTTGATTTTGAAAGAATAGCGTTTCGCACGGGCGACACGGTTCTTGATTTAGGATGTGGTGAAGGGCGTCACGTTATTTCAGCCTATCTTGAGGCTGACGTACATTCATTTGGAGTGGACCTAAGTCATTCTGATTTATTAATAACTCAAAAAAAGTGCGACGAGTTTTCCTCTGCAAAATCAGCTTCGGAAAACACAAGCTTTGGCCTTGCTCAAACAAACGCATTGGCCTTGCCCTTCGCTGACCACACCTTCGACACCATTATTTGCTCTGAAGTGCTGGAGCACATAGATGACTATCAGTCCGTGATTGCAGAAATACAACGAATACTAAAGCCTGGTGGGCAATTTGTAGCGAGTGTTCCACGCTATTGGCCAGAGTGGATTTGCTGGGCGTTCAGTGACGAGTATCATGCCAATGAAGGCGGGCATTTGAGAATTTTTAAATCGTCACAATTGCGCGAGCAAATAGAAAACGCCGGCTTTTCTTTTTTTGCTCGCCACTGGGCGCATGCATTGCATTCGCCCTACTGGTGGCTGCAGTGTATGTTCTGGAAAAATAAGGATAAGTCCTCTCTAGTTCGCAATTATCGGCGTTTTCTCGAATGGGATATTCTTGATCAGCCATTGTTTACTCGCACTCTCGAAGCGCTGTTAAACCCTCTGATGGGTAAAAGCGTCGTGATGTATTTTAGAAAAGGTGTTTCCCAATGAGCGGTCTTTACCTATCACGCGGATTGTTTCCCAGTGATTATCTTCGGCCTACTGTTAATTATATTCTTCGAAACCAGCAGGAAGATGGATCTATCCCATGGTTTGAAGGTGGTTACACTGACCCCTGGGACCATGTGGAATCTGCAATGGCGCTCAGCATTGCCGGCGAATATGAAGCTGCCGAAAAAGCCTATAATTGGCTAGCGAACACTCAGCTGTCCGACGGCAGTTGGTGGGCTGCGTATAAGAATGGTGAGGTAGACAATAAAGAGCGTCGCGAAACAAACTTTATCGCCTATATTGCCACTGGCGTTTGGCACCATTATTTGATTACTCATCGTCGAGATGTGTTGGCCTATATGTGGCCTGCGGTAAGTGCGGCGGTTGAATTTGTGCTTAGCCACCAAACTGAGCACGGTGATATTCATTGGGCAGTAGACACAGATGGAACCGCCAAAGAAGACGCCCTGATCACCGGTTGTTCATCTATTTACAAAAGCTTGGAGTGCGCTTATAACATTGCAACTCAGCTTGGCTTTGATAAAGAAGATTGGCTGCTAGCGAGACAGAATTTGGGTAATGCTCTACGCCATCATCCCGAACGATTCGATCGCACCTGGGAAAGCAAGGAGCGTTTCTCAATGGATTGGTTCTACCCTGTGTTAACTGGGGCCGTACCTAAAGCTAGAGCCGCAGCGCACTTGCAACAGAAGTGGAAAATATTTGTTGAACCGGGTTTGGGTTGTCGCTGCGTGTCAGACGAGCCTTGGGTTACGATTGCTGAAAGTTGTGAATTGGTGATGGCCCTATTGGCCGCTGGTGAACATGCCAAAGCAGTCACACTTTTTAGTTGGCTGCATCAATGGCGTGCTGAAGATGGTGCGTTTTGGACCGGCTATCAATTTGAAATGGATATACTGTGGCCGGAAGAGAAGCCCACTTGGACAGCGGGCGCTGTGCTGTTGGCCGCCGATGCACTTACCGAGCACACACCAGCGTCTAAATTGTTTACCTCGGTGTCATTACTTGAAGAGCCTTTGGCGCGCCCTGCTTCTTCATCCGCCGACGCGACGCAACAATCCTAAAGTATTAACGACGTCTATTTCTTCAAACAAACCAGAGTCACGTGCCAAGCGATAAATTGTAATTGGCGCCTGGCCACCTTCATCAGGATTTGGAAACAGATCATGGATGGCGAGCACACCACCGGGCATGATGTGTCCGGCCCAGCTGCGGTAATCAGCCATGGCTGCTTCCATACTGTGCCCGCCATCAATGAACACCATTGCCAGTGGTATCGACCAGAACTTGGCGCTTACGGCGGACGAAGAAACGATGGGTATAACAGTATCTTCCAGGTCGGCGGCGCGCATCACGCGGCGAAACTCTCGAAAGGTATCCATTAACTGAGCGCTTTCATCAAACAAATCGCTGTCGTGATACTCCTCACCAAGTTGGTGCTCCTCAGAGCCACGGTGATGGTCAATAGCGTACAGCTGCGAACCTTGTGATTTACAGGCAGCTCCAAAATACACGGTCGACTTACCGCAGTAGCTTCCGACTTCCAGACAAGGACCTTTTGCAGCCATCTCGCTGGCGTGCTGGAAAAGCGCGCGGCCTTCATCTTCAGCTAAAAAGCCTTTCACAGTATCGATGTCCAAGGGTAACTGCATAGCAAATCTCTCGTGAATGTTTGGGCTGCACCGAAGGTGCTATTAGGTAAGAGGGAAATCCGGCTTGAGTATCTGATTTAAGACAAATACCATTCTGGGTTTAGCCGGTATTTTACACTGTAACGATCCAAAGCGCATTTCGAAGCCGGCGCTTGAAAGAAACTTGAAGAATAAATAATTAAGCGGCGGAGCAGAAAAGCAATACGTCAGAAGCCTGCAACGTGACGAAGAATAAACAATGCTAAACTGGTGCTGTAAAACCGAATGAATCGCCGAACTGCATACCCGTTCAGAGCCCAGCCAGATGCTTTTTTTCTATAACGTAATTTTATATCTACTCACACCGTTTCTGGTGATCGGTCTATTTGTTCGAAGCTTTCGACAAGCGAACTATCGACGTCGTATTCCGGAGCGATTCGGCCTGCTCCCAACTGCGGTGGGTTCGGGTTATATATGGTTGCACTCGGTATCGATGGGAGAAACGCTTGCGGCAGCACCTTTAGTGCGTGCCTTGCAAGCGCGTTATCCGAAACAGCGCCTATTAATTACTACAATGACGCCGACAGGGTCAGAGCAGGTGCGACGTAGTTTTGGCAGCACTGTGGATCATGTGTATGCACCTTACGATTTGCCTGGTTGCGTGCACCGTTTCCTCGAGCGTACCAAACCCAGTATTGCTATTATTATGGAGACAGAGCTTTGGCCTAACACTCTCAAGCAATGTCATAAAACGGCGACACCTACGGTGCTGATCAATGCGCGTCTTTCGGCCTCATCGGCAAAAGGCTACGCCAGAGTGTCTTCAATTACTCGCAATATGATGCAGCAGCTGGATGCGGTTGCGGTTCAAAGTGAGGCTGATGGAGAGCGTTTTGTGCAGCTAGGCTTGGCGCCAAACAAGCTCACTGTGACCGGCAGTATTAAATTCGACTACGCCATAGACCCACAAGCAAGGCAGCAACTGGCGCAAATACATGCCCAAATACATGCTCCGGCACATGGCTCAGCCGATGACGTGCGACCGGCCGACTTGTTTGTCTGGATTGCTGCAAGTACGCACCAAGGTGAAGATGAAATAATGCTCGACGCTCAAAACGCGCTGTTGCGAGCAGGCCTTAACACTCTGTTAATTCTTGTTCCGCGCCACCCAGAGCGATTCGATGATGTGTATCGTTTATGCCAGCAAAGTGGTTTGACGGTGGCCAGACGCAGTGCTGATACACAATTGCCGCAAGGAACTCAGGTATTGCTGGGTGACACAATGGGTGAGCTGGCTACTTTATTTGGTGCGTGTAAGCTAGCATTTATTGGTGGCAGTTTAATTGAGCGAGGCGGGCACAATCCCATTGAGCCAGCGGCTTGGGGTGTTCCTGTCTTAGCGGGCCCACACATGTTTAATTTTTTGGATATCGGTCGGCAGTTGAAAACCGGCGGCGGCATGATGACAGTGCACAATGCAAATGACATAGCAGCCCATGTTCAGGCTAGTATTAATGATCCAATAAAATATGATGCGGCCGGCGCGTCAAACCGTACGGTAGTCGCTACTAATCGAGGCGCGGTTGCACGACAGCTTGCCGTCATTAGCACCTTAGCCGACGCGGTATTTACTGATCGGTCTGTTAAGAACGTAACTATAGACTGACGTCTGGCGTCACGACTCAGGCGTAGTGCTTGCTCTGGCTGACGGTGCGGCAACCAACCACTTGTTTAAGTCGTATACTTCCTGCGGCGTTAACGTGCCCGCTTGTTGTTTTAGTTTCAGCGAGTTAATCACGTAGTCATAGCGCGCATTGGAATAATCACGAACTGCGCGAAACAAAAACCGTTGCGAGTCCAACACATCAACGATATTTCTCGTACCCACTTCATAGCCTGCTTGAGTCGCTTCCAATGCACTTTCTGCTGATGTGATTGATTGCTTACGAGCTTTTACCTTGCCCACGTCAGTGACTACCGACAGGTGTAAAGACCGCGTGTTTTGAATAGTGTTACGCTGCGTGGCAATGTGGTTTTCGCGTGCCTGAATATGCTCCTGTGCAGCTTGGCGTCGAGACGCACTCACACCGCCACCTGAGTATATGGGAATGGAAAGGCTAATACCTATAGTGCTGCCGTCTCGTGCGCTATCCACATCGCTGATATTAGTACCACCATCGCTAATATTGACGCCCTCTGTATCAGAGTCTGTGTAGGTATAACTTCCTGAAAGTTTTGGCAGGTGCTCGGCGCGCTTTGACTTGGAATTTTGCAGAGCGGCATTCTCTGACAATCTTGCGGCCTTCAGCTGATAATTATTTTCAAGCGCAAAATCGACCCACTCGGCACGTTTAGCAGGGGAGGGTTCTTCAACCGGAAATTTTTCATCGAGCAAGGATATATTCGAATGAGACTGCCCGGTAATAACCGACAGTGCTTCGTAGGCGATGCCCAGTTGACCCTTGGCCTCCAGACGTGTAACAACTGCTAAATCGTGTGCGGCTCGCGACTCATGTACGTCAGTGATCGCGATCAGTCCAACCTCAAACCTCTGCTCAGTTTGCTCCAGCTGGCGCTGTATAGCCGTTTCTTCAGCTACGGCGGTTTCCAGGTTATCTTTGGCGCGCAGTACATCGAAGTAAGCGCTCGCTACCCTGACAATCAGCTCCTGCTGGTCATAAGCAAACTGCGATGCAGCCACATCGGATAATTTCTTGCCTTGCTTGAACGAGTACCAAGCGGGCAAATTGAAAATGTTCTGCCTCAGTTCCAAGCTCAAGGTGTTGGAGTCGGTATCCCTATTAGTGTCTACATCGCCAATGGCAATATTGTCTTCGAAGTTAAACGGTCTGGTTGGATCCGCTGCAACAAAGCTGAGGTCGGTGCTGTCTTCATCGATGCTATTGTACGAATAGCTGCCATTTACTTGTGGCAACAGAGCTGACTTCGCCAGGTTGCGTGCTTCGCGACCGGCTTTATAACTGGCTTCTGCCGCCTTCAGTACAGGGTCGCTTTGAACCGCTAACTCATAAATGTTTGCCAGAGTTTCAGCGCCAACCGTGTGGCTAAGCGACAGCGCAGTGATAATTGACAATAATTTTTGAGTGCTAAATCTTTTCCGCAGCATTTGGTATTCCTTTTGCCCTTGCTCGCCGTACAGCGCTCCTCTTATTTTAGCAGAACATACAGCGAGCGCCGTGCAGTGGTAATTACTCACTAATCTTTAGCCGGCAGAGAATTAATTTCATGCTCGACAAGTTCAATTGAACCACGAAAACTCGGTCAAGTTCTTCTCGCGCCAACAAAAAACAAAAACTATTTCATGGCCAATATGCTGGCCACAGATTTTTCTGCCGCCAAGTAAGCGACGTCCTAAGCTGTGTTTTTCGCGCTCAGCTGAGTTTTCTAGGTTAGACTTAGAGTTCAGACAGGAAAATTGATTAACAACTGTGCAAAATCGCAAGCAACGGTACACAACAAACCTAAAAGGTATGCATGAACATTGCGAGGCCAGCTATTTGCGCCTGCGCCAGCTTATTGCCGACTGGGATACATTTGAACGTCTGGAGCTTGCAATCGATACGGGAAACTCGCCTGCAAGGCTTGTAACGCTAGAGCTGGAAGAACGCAACCCTTATACAACAACCATTATGCTGCATCAGCAGGATGTAATATTGCCATGGGCAGAGGGTCCAAAAATTGGTGTACGCGTATATCATGATGCGCGAATGGCAGAAGTTATTTCCTGGAATAGGCACCGCTTGCTACAAGCGCGGTATCAGTATCCCAACGAAAAAATGTATCTGCCGGATGAAAAAGCACAGCTGAATCAGTTTCTTGGTGAATGCCTGCGTCAATGTCTTGAATTTGGAAGAGCGTTGGAGCCAGTCACTATTCGCTAGTTGCTTTATAGCCATTGGCAGGCCCTTAAGGTCGTTAGTGGCTACTGCATAGGGATGTGGTCGTCAATTAACGTCAACCATTACTGGGTCAAGCATTGCATATCTCAATTGATCACGGCCAACGGCCAGTCCGAATTGTGCAGTTAACCGACTGCCACCTTGGTGAAGACGACACCGCAACTCTGCTCGACATGAACACGGACAATAGTCTCGATCACGTGTTGGACATGCTTGCTGATCGCAGCGATGAATTCGATCTTATTTTAGTGACGGGTGATATAGCGTTGCATGGGGCTCGTGAAGCCTATTCACGTTTCCAAACCAAGTTATCACGATTTGAACAGCCAAAGATTTGGGTGGGCGGTAATCACGACAACATTCAATACATGCGTGAGGTGGTCGGCTTTGGCACCGAAATGTCTCGGTCGGTCAGCATAGGTGATTGGCAGTTAATTACTCTGGACTCGGTTGAGCCCGGAGCGGTAGGTGGTTGCCTTGCAGAGTCAGAATTACGATTTCTTCGACATTGCCTAGAGCAGCATCCAGACAGACCTGCCCTCGTCGGGCTGCATCACCATCCCCTGCCCATAGGCTGTGATTGGCTTGACGAGCAGCAAATAAGTAATTCAGAGCAGTTTCTTAGTATTGTACGCAGCCACCACAATGTGAAAGCAGTATGTTGGGGGCATGTGCATCAGGACTGGGACACTACCGCCTCGGGTGTTCGTTATTTGTCGGCACCGTCAACCTGTGTGCAGTTCGCGCCAAATAGCCTGGACTTCAAACTCGATGCTTTGCAGCCAGGCGTCCGCTGGTTAGAACTTCATGCCGATGGTCACGTTGAGACCGACATATGGCGCCTGACGGGTGTCAGCATACATGTAGATCTTGAATCTACCGGTTACGCCCAATAGTCTTGTCGCCGCTTGTTCTCTACGTTCATGGTTTCCAGAGTTCACCGCAGTCTGCTAAGGCACAACAATGCAAAAAGTACCTACAAAGAAGCAGTCCAGAGCTTGAGTTTCTAGCGCCTCAAATACCGTCTTACCCGCTGCAGGCCATCCGCTTGCTAAAGGCCATCATAGAAAGAAACGCTGGCCGCCGAGTCGTGTTGCTTGGCAGCTCGCTGGGAGGGTACTACGCACTTCACCTTGCGCAGCATTTCGGTCTGCGTGCCGCCTTGATCAATCCGTCGATTTACCCGTTCAAGACCATTGCCCAGTATTTGGGACCTCAGATTAACCCTTATACAAACGAGCAATTTACACTGCAAGAGCGGCATATAAGCGAGCTGCAAAATATGCAGGTGCGACTGCAAGCGGATGAATACCAGAATTTTTTATTGCTGCTACAAACTGGTGATGAAACACTGGACTTTACTGAAGCCAGCGCCTATCTGTGCGGTGCGCGTGCCATCATTGAATACGGAGGCAACCACAGCTTTGTCGGCTTTAACCGCTGGTTACCGGAAATCATGGCGTTTCTTGATGCCTAGCAGCGTGTTGAGAATGGTTCTTCAAGACGCTACTCATTACTACGAACTCGAAGCGCGAAGCATCAGCACTCGCTTGGCAGCAAACTAGATTAAATAAGCATTATGGCTGAATACACAGCACAATCGATTGAAGTACTAACCGGCCTAGATCCTGTTCGTAAGCGACCGGGTATGTATACCGATACCACCCGGCCGAATCATCTGGCGCAGGAAGTTATCGACAATAGTGTCGACGAAGCCCTGGCAGGGCACGCGAGTAATATTGACGTCGTGCTGCGTAAAGACGGTTGGGTAGAAGTCAGTGATGACGGCCGAGGTATGCCGGTAGACATGCACCTTGAGGAAGGCGTCCCGGGTGTTGTGCTGATACTCACTCGATTGCATGCTGGTGGCAAATTCAACAACGACAACTACCAGTTTTCTGGTGGCTTGCATGGCGTTGGGGTCTCGGTAGTTAATGCCTTATCGTTGCATGTAGAAATAGAAATCAAGCGTGATGGCAAAATCCACCAATGCGCATTTGCCGAAGGAGAGTACGTTAGCGAACTTGCTGAAACGGGAACCGTAGGCAAGCGAAACACGGGTACTAAGGTTAGCTTTTTACCTGATCCCCAATTTTTTGACTCAGTTAAGTTCTCTGTGCCGCGCCTTGTGCATGTACTGCGCGCCAAAGCAGTATTGTGCCCAGGACTGCGCGTCAGCTTTACCGAAGAAAAATCAGGCGAAAAGCAAGAATGGCATTATGAAGACGGCCTTAACGATTACCTTTTGGAGGCCACCCAGGGTTACACAACTGTGCCAGTGGCGCCTTTCACTGGTTCATTTTCTGGTAATGGGGAAGCCGTAGACTGGGCCGTACAATGGTTAACCGAAGGCGGAGAACTTACCACCGAGAGTTACGTAAACCTTATTCCCACTGCACAAGGTGGCACCCACGTTAACGGTTTACGTACTGGTTTGATGGATGCGCTGCGTGAATTCTGTGATTTGAGAAGCCTAATACCACGGGGTATCAAATTGACCGCAGATGATCTGTGGGACAAGTGCAGCTATGTGTTGTCTGCAAAGCTGCGTGACCCCCAATTTTCTGGCCAAACCAAAGAGCGTTTGTCATCAAGAGAATGTGCTGCATTTGTGGCAGGCGTCGCCAAAGACTCGTTTAGCCTGTGGTTAAATCAGCACACAGAAGAAGCAGACTTATTGGCGCAATTCGCCATAGCCAACGCTCAAACACGTTTGCGTACGTCGAAAAAGGTCGCACGCAAGAAAATAACCAGTGGACCTGCGTTGCCAGGAAAACTATCAGACTGCTCTAGTCAGGATTTGGAGCGCACGGAGTTGTTTCTCGTAGAGGGAGACTCAGCGGGGGGCTCGGCCAAGCAAGCGCGTGATAGAGAGTTTCAGGCGATATTGCCACTGCGCGGAAAAATACTTAACACCTGGGAAGTTGACGCAGGAGAGATTCTTGCATCTCAAGAGATTCACAATATTTCAGTAGCCTTGGGCATTGAGCCAAACTCACCTGACCTGAGTGGCTTACGCTACGGCAAAGTATGCATTTTGGCCGATGCTGATTCAGACGGATTACACATTGCCACGCTGATATGCGCCTTGTTTGTTCGCCATTTTCGAGCGTTGGTTGATGCAGGACATGTTTTCGTTGCAATGCCGCCGCTGTTTAGAGTCGATGTAGGTCACGAAGTGTATTACGCGCTGGATGAGCGTGAGCGCCAAGGTATTCTCGATACCATTGAGGCGGAAAAGAAAAAAGGCAAAGTAGTCGTGCAACGCTTTAAGGGCTTGGGCGAGATGAACCCATTGCAATTGCGTGAAACAACCATGGACCCAGATGCGCGGCGCCTTGTTCGTTTGTCGGTCAAGGCCGGCGATGGAACCGAACAGCTCTTGGATATGCTGTTAGCAAAGAAGCGCTCTCCCGACCGAAAGTCATGGTTGGAAGATAAAGGAAATTTGGCAGACATATAGCTGGTAGCGTCTGTACTTTTCTATAGGCTACTGCGGACTAGTAACACACACTCTGTACTTACACACACAGGCAGAAAATGAGCGAAATACCAGGCACTGAAGAGTTGCCGCTAAAAGATTACACAGAAAAGGCCTACCTGGACTATTCCATGTACGTCATTCTGGACCGAGCATTGCCGCATATTGGTGATGGCTTAAAACCAGTGCAGCGACGCATCGTGTATGCAATGTCAGAGCTGGGTTTAAAAGCATCGGCCAAGTACAAAAAGTCAGCCAGAACGGTAGGCGATGTCATTGGTAAGTTCCACCCACATGGCGACTCGGCAAGCTACGAGGCCATGGTGCTTATGGCTCAGCCGTTTTCTTTTCGCTATCCGCTAATTGACGGCCAAGGTAACTGGGGTTCGCAAGATGATCCTAAGTCATTCGCTGCTATGCGTTACACCGAGTCCAAGCTTACGGCGTTCTCGGAGCTTTTATTAAGCGAGTTAGGTCAAGGCACCGTTGACTGGTCGCCCAATTTTGATGGCACATTGGACGAACCTACTGTGCTGCCCGCACAAGCGCCACATGTTTTACTAAATGGTATTACGGGCATAGCGGTTGGCATGGCAACCGATATTCCTCCGCACAATTTACGCGAAGTGGTGACAGCCTGTATTCATTTGTTAGACTCGCCAAAAGCAACCTTGGAGCAACTCAGCGAGCACATACTGGCGCCTGATTATCCTACCGACGCTGAGATCATTACGCCGCGGTCGGATATTCTGCAAATGTATCAAACCGGTAAGGGCTCGCTAAAAATGCGTGCCATTTATCAAATGGAACAAGGCGACATTATTGTTACCGCCTTACCTCATCAAGCATCCGGCTCTAAAGTACTGGAACAAATTGGCGCCCAGATGCAGGCCAAGAAACTGCCAATGGTAGCGGACCTGCGGGACGAATCCGACCACGAAAATCCGACTCGGCTGGTGATTACACCGCGCTCAAACCGCATAGATATCGATGCCTTGATGGCACATTTGTTTGCCAGCACTGATCTGGAAAAAAACTATCGCATCAATCTAAACATGATTGGTACCGATGGTCGCCCGGCGGTGAAAAACCTGCTTACCATTCTCAATGAATGGTTAGCGTTTAGAACAACCACGGTTACCCGAAGGCTTCAGTATCGCTTAGACAAAATTCTGAAGCGCCTGCATATTTTGGATGGTCTGCTGGTCGCGTTCCTCAATATTGATGAAGTGATTCACATCATCCGCACCGAAGATAAACCAAAGCCGGCCTTGATGGCGCGCTTTGATATCAGCGACACTCAAGCCGAAGCTATTCTGGACTTAAAGTTACGCCAGTTAGCCAAGCTTGAAGAAATGAAGATTCGTGGCGAACAAGACGAACTTAGCGCCGAGCGCGCTCAGTTAGAGAAAACCTTGGGTTCCAAGGCGCGAATGAAAACGCTGATCAAAAAAGAACTGACAGAAGTTGCTGAAAAATTTGGTGATGACAGACGTTCACCATTGAAAGAGCGTGCAGAATCGAAAGCTTTCACCGAATCGGACTTGTTGACGACCGAACCGGTTACTGTTGTTGTGTCTGAAAAAGGCTGGGTACGCTCGGCAAAGGGTCATGAGATTGAGCCGCAATCTTTAAGTTACAAGTCGGGGGATGGCTATAAGTTCTCAGTGCTTGGCCGCAGCAATCAAAGCTTTATAGCGCTCGACTCTACCGGACGGGTTTACAACGTGGCAACGCATACTTTGCCCTCGGCCCGTGGCCAGGGCGAACCTCTGACCGGGCGAATAAATCCACCGTCTGGAGCCACCTTTGCTGGCGGCATGATGGGTGATCCGTCCGATCTCTTCGTATTAGCATCTGATGCAGGGTACGGTTTTGTTGTTCGCCTTGAAGACCTGCAAACCAAGAATCGCTCGGGTAAATCTGTTCTTAGCTTGCCGAAAGGTTCGCATCCCATGAAGCCGGCAAGAGTGCATAAAGTCGAGAGTGATTTAATAGTGGCGATTAGCAACGAAGGACGTTTATTGGTCTTCCCTGTTGCAGATTTGCCCCAATTGGCTAGAGGCAAAGGCAATAAGATACTCAGCATTCCGTCAGCGCGGGTGCAGGCCAGGGAAGAGTTTGCAGTTGCGATTGCTGTTGTATCAGAAAAAGACGTGCTCAGAGTTCACGCGGGAAAACGACATCACGGTTTGAAGTGGTCAGATCTGGAACACTATAAAGGTGAGCGGGGGCGGCGCGGAAACAAGTTACCGCGCGGCTTCCAAAAAGTAGATTACGTGACTGTTGAGTCCAAGTAGCCATCAGAAGGACTGTTAATGCTGCTCACAATCTTCTGTACGCGCCGATCGATTAACTGCAGTATTTCTGGCTCAAGACCCTTCAGCTCATAGAAGCCATTGGCGTCTTGTGCACCAACTTGAAGTTCTGCGCACTCAGGGTGCGCGACTACACTATGGCTTAAATTAACGGTTCCGGCCGCTTTGCCAACACAAGCCTGCCAGGCTTGGCGGTGGGCATCTTGCGCGTATAGCTCGCGCAGTAATCGTGCGTCGCTCTGCATTGGCGCACTTACATGGGCGCCAACACGGGCTTCAAAAACGGGCTCGCTGCGATTACTGCGGTGTCGGTTTGCAGCATTCAGAGCCTTCATCAAGGCGTAAGCGCAGCAGGTGGTGCGTGCCACCAATAGTTCGCCCTTAGCGTCGAAAATCTCATTTTCCTTTAGCGTCAGCGTGAAGCCTGTTTCGCCCACTCGAATATCAGCGGCGTACAAAACAGAAACTTGCTCTAACCAATGTTCGAAAGTGGTGAGGTATTCATACAAGGTATCTTCAGACAGTTGCTTGCGCATTAATGGTAACTGCAACAACTCAACGGCAATAATACCGTATTCTCCAGCAGGTTCTTCCAGCTGCTGATAGTCTCGCTCGTACACCTGTTTTTCAAGCAATGCCGATTTTGGTCGCTCAATGGTGTTGGCACGCGGCGACAGCCAAACGGCGCGAACCAACAAGCCAAGACCTAGCAGGCCCAGTGCAGTGCTTACAAGTACTAGTAAGCCAGTATTGACTATGCCAGGCTGTGGCGGTGTCAGCGACAGCCGAGCATAGCCCAGCAAGCGTTTTTGCATGCTTATTTCACGACGAACCTGCAATCCGCTGCCAGCCATACTGGCTCGTCCAGCTTGTGCCATCAATTCATTGCGCACGTTGTAGAAAGCGGCATGCGCCACTGTATCGTCACGAGTAGCCTTTTGGGCTAGTGCCTGTAAGCCAATTTGATTATCGCTGAGCACCAAGGGCGCCGCAGCATCGGCCAATTGACTAACCACCAATTCAGATAAGGGCTCTGTTATTGCAGCCGTGTCGTGAGAATACATCCAAATTGATGCAATGCTACTAACAACGGACAGGGCAACCAAAACCAGGCCTGAAACAAACCAGGTTGGTCGCTGCCGATTCTGATCCAGAGAAGAGTGTTCGTCTGCTGACATAACGGAAAAACCGATTGATACTCGTTAGTTTATGTCCGGAAATCGGCTCCTGCCTTTTCCGGGCCCACTTTTCGAAAATGTCATTTTCAAGAAGCTCTCATGTGTCGACCCCGTGAAGCGCTGTGGGTCTTTACTGCGTAAAATACAGATGCATCCATGCATCTCTGCAACCATTCCCTGTCCAAAAATGGAATTTTGGGACAGGGAATGGTTACTGAACTGAGAACTTAGTATAGGCACCGATTGGCGAGTGGAGTAGTGCATACATTGCACAGAAGCTGTGAATATTTAGGCTTTTAGCTTGGCGACTAAAGCGTTGCCAATTTTGCCAACGTTGACGTAAGGCGGGATAATGGGTGCTTCTGTTTCCTTACCGCCTTAGCTTATGAAAGAAATCACGCTTATCAATATCACTGGAGAAGACAAGCCTGGCTTAACCGCCAGCTTAATGGCGATATTGTCGCAACATCAGGTCACCATACTGGACATGGGTCAGGCGGTCATCCATCAAAGTCTGGCGTTGGGCCTACTGGTCGAAGTACCGACGCATAATGCTGAAAACCCTGTGCTTAAGGACTTGCTCTTTCATCTTCACGAGCAGAAATTACAGGCGCAATTTACCCCTGTCAGCGAAGAGAGCTACGAGTCATGGGTTGCATTACATGGAAAGCCTCGATTTATCATCACCCTACTCGCACGGCGAATAACGGCTGAACACATAGCACGTGTTTCTCAGCTCACACAGCGCTTCGATCTCAATATAGAAGACATACAACGCTTGTCAGGTCGAATCTCTCTGCGCGAAGAGCAAGAAGACAGTAAGGGCTGCTTTGAATTTACCGTGCGAGGCGTGGTGGATCGCTCGGTGGAATTACGTAGTCAATTTCTGGAGCTTGCCAACGAGCTTGACGTTGATATCGCATTTCAGGAAGACACCTTGTTCAGGCGCAATCGACGGTTGGTTTGCTTTGACATGGACTCAACGCTTATAGAAGGAGAGGTGATTGATGAGCTGGCCATGGTTGCAGGGGTGGGCGAGCAAGTGGCGTCGATAACCGAGCGAGCAATGCGCGGAGAATTGGATTTTAAGCAGAGCTTTCGAGAGCGCGTTGCCTTACTGGCGGGCTTGCCTGCCGAGCGAATCTCGGATGTCATTGATCAGCTACCGATTACAGAAGGTGCGGAGAGGTTGATAGGAAACCTAAAGCGACTGGGTTATCGCACGGCAATTCTTTCTGGAGGCTTTACATTCTTTGGCGAGTATTTGCAGAAAAAACTTGGAATTGACTACGTTTACGCCAACAAGCTTGACATCGTTGATGGTAAATTAAGTGGCAAAGTCAGTGGAGATATTATCGATGGCGCCAGAAAAGCGGAGTTACTTGCAGAGCTAGCGAGCAAAGAGCGGATCAGTCTTGAGCAGGTTATAGCAGTGGGCGATGGTGCGAATGACTTGCCAATGTTGAGTGCAGCGGGCCTTGGTATTGCTTTTAGAGCCAAACCTATCGTTCAACAGCGCGCCGAACACTCTATCTCTACGTTGGGCTTGGACGGGATTTTGTACTTGTTAGGCTTCTCGGATAACCAAGATTTATAAGCGAGACAAGCGGGTTTTTCTAGCCCCGTTTTGCACCTAGGTTTAGACCGCGCAGATATTCAGGTGGCGCGTCACTTTATGAATCTGCGAATTCATAATCCATTTCGTCGCCAGGGGCTTGTAGGTAATGGCCTTGAATATAATGCGCATTCATTTGCCAAAGACTGGCAAGCGTTGCCGCATTTTCGACGTAGGGCACAACTGACTTTACGCTGTGCTCCTCAAGTCGATTGAGCACGATTTTGAGTGACTCAACATTGGTTGGGTCTTTTTGCAATACCAAAGCGAATGACGCGTCAACAAAGGCATAGTCGACTTGAAAATGCTGTAATACCTTAAAGGACTCAGCGCTTCGGCCAAACTGACATAAGCTAAACTTGAATTTCCACTCTTTGACTTCTTCGCGAAAGCGCATCGCTTGCTTAAGGTAGTGCGCCACGGTTGTTTCGTTAAACTGTAAAGTGATGCATTCAGGCGATAGCTGTGCTGCTTTCATCGCAACACCCAACCATTTTGGAAATGCTGTATCGAGCAGCGCATTCTGCGTTAGGTTTATGGTAATTACCGTGTTGTTGCCCTTTTCGCGTTCAGCCTTCAGGTTTTTGGTGCCTTCAACAACCAACCATTTATCCAGCGAAGTATCGCCCGATTTTTGGTTCATTGATTGAAACAAACCATCTACTGCTTGTTCGTGGCCATCCTGATCAAACATCTGCAAAGTAGCTTCATAGCTTTCGATGGCTTCGCCATGCAGATTAATAACTGGCTGAAACATCATTCTAAGCCGTTGTTCAGTGACTAATTCCCGTACATCGTAAATTGTTTCTACGCTGTCACTAGAACCTGGGCGATACAAGATAATGCCGGGTATAGAACTATCATTGGCAAACAGCTGACGTGCTTCTTCCAGAGCCATGTACGCCGTATCTAAAGCCTCGTTAGTGTCAGAAAAGCGCGCTTTACTAAAATCAACCACACCTACGCAACTGCTGCATTGCGCCGTTTGATCATCGACATCGAATATGTGTTGCTCTATTTTCTCGCAAAGTTTGCGAGCGGCAACCATAGCTTGATTGTCACTCATCGTTGGCAAGAGCGCAGTGAAGCTATCCTCGCCATAGTGCGATACAACCGCTTGCTCTGCTTCCTCAAGGTGGGTTTTAAGAATCTGGGCAACGCCATGACGAACAGTTCTACTGCCAGACAAGCCAATACGTGATTTCAATTGCGAAAATTCATTTATGCTAATGTACATGAGACAGCCACTATCGGCTTCGCTGGCAAGAAAGGAATCCAGGCTCTCTACCATTGAGTAGCGCGTTTCCAGTCCTGTCATCGGATCAACTTCGCTGCGCAACTCTTCAATGGGTTCTATTGCAAGAGTAGGAGCTGACTGGCCCTCGCGACGAACTATAATCTGCGTACATTCTTCTTCGTCAAACACAGCAGGCGCAAATTTCATAAGCACATCAAATTCTTCGCCGTTTGATGCGATACAGGTCAACGCAAGCTCCTGTTCGGTGGCCTCGTTATAATTGCGTGAAAAGACCTTATATTCTTCCTGAAATTCTTCGCTTATTAAATCAACAACTGGAATGCCAAGAAATTCATCACGGTCATCAAAACCAAAAGTGCCTGCATAAGCCTCGTTAACATTGACGTGCATGCCGTCTAACACATAAGCAACAGCGTCATCGGCTTGTGACATTAGTGTATCGAAACGACCGCTAACTTCCGCCAGCGAACGTTCCAGATCGCCGTGCCGGCGTCGAATATGTAAGTTGCTGACTTCGCGATTTGCGGCGTACAACAGATGATTTTGATTTGACAAGGCAATGACGTCTTGCGCGCCGCGACTCAACCCGTCAACGATCATGTCATCCGTTATTTCGTTCGTTAATAAAATAACGGGTGTGTCTGCTCGGGCTGATATGATGTGCTCAAGCACATGATTCATATCAATGACCGAATTTTGTTGCTCACACAAAGCCAAATCCCAATGCTCATCATTCAAGCAGTGGCTGAGGTCCTCAAGCGAGGTTATACGGTGTGTTTGCGCAGCTTGGCCCGCGTTGCGAAACAAATGGTTTATACGCTCCACGCCGTCTTGCGCGTGGCTGGAGAGTAATATTTTTAGAGTATCGGTCGTCATTTTATGGATTGCAGCTTTAGCTATTATTGTCGTGGCCGTGAGTTATCCATGTCACTGCCTATAAGTTACCCCAAAGAGCGTCGAATAAATCCTCGGCTGCTTCGCCGCCATCATTGGCTGCATCAAAATTCTCGTAACTGTACTGGGCATATACGCGAGTTTTAGCCAGTTGTTCCATTATTCTGACAATGCGAACCTGATCTCGGTCCAGCACCTGCATAGTGTCTCCAATTTTAATATTCACATCCGACACCAGCAACGATGCAGACTGTTCGGTCACGCTGACTTCAGGCAACAGAAGTACTGGAAAATACTCACTGGGCTCGCTGCCCGTTTCGATATTACGCGCGATGCTTGGCATGTAAGCCGGGCTAAGCAATTCAACGCCAAACGTTAATTCGGTGCGCGACGGTCGATGCAACCAGCGAATAGCCGCCACGCTCCACAACTCAGTGGCTGCGTCTTTTACACCCAAAAGGTCGCCTGCATGGATTCGTAAATTATCAGTGTCTGGCAAACTCAAACTGTAACCGCCAGGACTGGCGTTGTTGACTCCAACGCGAACAGACAAAGGAGTCGTAACGGCTAGCTCCTGCTCTGCAGCTTGTCCAGGTAAGCTCGAACTGTAGTCGATGCATTCTATGCCTTCATCATTTTCCTGTAAGGTAATATCAGCCTTAGGTAAAATACCCGGCGAATCATTTGTTTTCAGGTTATCGTAACTGTGGAATTGTTCAAAAGCGACTTCAAGCGCAAGAGCCGAAGAGGCCTGAGCACGCATAGTTTCCAGCGTGTTGTCGCCGGCCGCAAAGGTATGAGCGGAGTCGAGGCCGACACAAATATCGAGTTCCTCTTCTGAATCAATTCGCATAAAACTGCGTTTAGTGCATTTACCCCAGGCAAGAATTAGATGGTTAAGCAGGTCAATACGAACCTTCTGTTCACCGATGCTTATTTTGCCACTCTTGGAATCGTCCACAATTCGGCGAATTTCCTGCACCAGTTCGCCGGTGCTGAGTTGCAAGCTACATTTCGCCAACGCAGGCTCGCTTAACAAATGCGAATAAACGGGCCCACGATCGGAGCTACCGTCAATCATAAATAGCGCGGGTATCTCGCCATCTTTATAATCATCAATACTGACCTTGTCTAACCATTCTGGTATTAGGTCAACGACTCGGGCTAGATCATCTTGCCTTAACTGATTGGCTTTTATAGAACCTAAAAGAACCGTTTCAACGTACAAGTTACGGACTATTTTCGTGTCGTTCTTTTTCCCTTCAATCGGCAGAGAATGGTTTTCTAGCTCGCAAGAAATAGCGTATAGCTCATGCATCTTGAGCCACAATGTTCTTGGCGCAGTAGAGTAGAGCTGGTAGCTCAACAGCAGGTCGTCTTTGAGTAATTTCATTGCACCAGCGATGGCGGCGCACGTTAGAGACTTATTAGGCCGACGTAGTAACCCTGACTTACTGTTTGCAAGCTCTACAGCAGCAATTGTGTAGCAGTTGGCAACGCACATACGCAAGGCATGAGATAAGTCCACTACCTGCTGGGATTTCTTCGGTAACAGTGCTTGTTTGTGTTGGTAGTGCACTGATAACAAATTAAGGTTGTCTTCGATGGCAGGGAGTAGTGCGTCCAGCAGACCAAGCCGAAGCTCAGGCGCTATTTTCAGTCTTAGCATCTCCTCACTGACGGCATAAAGTTGTTTGCTTGTTTCGCCAATATTTGCAGACGGCAGTCCGCCAAGCCACTCTTGAAGGCTCTTCTTGTCAGCCTTGCACATAGACAGCGAACTGAGGTCTTGATCGCGCACACCGAGGCGACGCAGCAGGGATTGGGTCATAAATGTCTCTTTCTACTTCTAACAACCAGTAATTGGCTAACACTGTTGAAACCTTGCAACACAACGCAAAGCACCAACGACTTACGCTGATTACTCAAAAAGTATAGAAGATGAGTGAAACTTCGCCGTATAACTTGAAGAAATATTTGTCTAAAAATGAGACTACCAACGGTCGTTGTTGCTTGACGATGGCGATTCTAGCGACTAGCGGTTTAGAACTGCCGGCTATATAGGCCTGCGAGGCCGGAGACAAGGGTGTAGTGCTTGCTTTGCGATTCCAATGCTCCTTTTTTAGAGCAACGCACTTAGCCTTGAACGACACGGCAATAGACCATCTGTAGCTGCCAAATACCGATTTTGGCTGTATCATGGCGTTTTTTGCACCATCCCCTGCACTGCCAGGTGATATAAAGATAAAGAGGATCCCATGGGGAATTTTTCGACAAATGAATTTAAGTCTGGCCTGAAAGTTATTCTGGAAGGCGACCCCTGCTCCATCGTTGAGAATGAATTCGTAAAGCCAGGCAAAGGCCAGGCCTTTAACCGCGTTCGTTTAAAGAACCTTATTTCTGGACGCCAATGGGAACGCACCTTCAAATCGGGCGAAACCCTAGAAGGCGCTGATGTGGTTGAGAAGGATATGGAATATCTCTATGCGGATGGCGAGTACTGGCATTTCATGGACCCCGTCAGTTTTGAGCAAGTGCAAGCTGACAAAACAGCCTTGGGCGATGCGGCTAATTGGGTTAAGGAGCAGGATAAATGCATCGTTACCTTATGGAACGACGCACCCATAGCCATAACACCAGCTAACTTCGTTGAGCTGGAAATCACAGATACCGACCCAGGTCTTAAGGGTGATACCGCCCAGGGTGGCACCAAGCCTGCTACTTTGAGCACTGGCGCCGTGGTGAAAGTGCCCCTCTTCATAAACATTGGTGAGATCATTAAGGTAGACACTCGAACCGGTGAATATCAGAACCGGGTTAAGAGCTGAGTACTAAGCTGGAAGAATATGCGGGCTGGCAACCAGCGGCAGATTTAGACAGTTTGCGCGCTCGGGCAGCTCTTCTGGGCGTGGTTCGACAGTTTTTTGCAGACCGCAACGTGCTTGAGGTCGAAACCCCTTTGTTGGCGGCCCATACCGTCAGCGACCCGCACATGAATGCTGTTGCCGTTTATGTGGAAGATGTAGGCCAGGGCAATAAGTCTTCGCGCAGCCCGCATTGGCTGCAAACGTCTCCTGAATACGCTATGAAGCGGCTGCTAGCGGCCGGCAGTGGCGATATTTATCAAATTAGCAAATCGTTTCGCGCTGGCGAGCAGGGCAGTCACCACAATCTGGAATTTACTTTACTGGAATGGTATAGGCTTAACTTTGATCAACTCACCTTGATTGAAGAAACCTCAAACTTGCTTTGTTCGCTGTTTAACGTTGAGTCAAGCGACGTAAGATCGTATGCGCAGCTGTTCGAGACACATTACGGCTGCGACCCACATTCAGCTTCGGCCAATGCTCTGCATGCTCTAGCGAGAGAGCACGGTATTGATTGTGACGAAAATGATGCGAGCGGCATGCTCGATGTGTTGTTTAGTTATCACTTGCAGCCGCAGTTGCAAAGCCTCACCTTTATCTATGATTACCCCGAGTCGCAATCGGCATTAGCGCGGGTTGAAGCTGACGCACAGGGCCGACAAGTTGCTCGACGTTTTGAGTGCTTTTATAAGGGCGTTGAACTCGGTAATGGGTATCACGAATTACTGGATGCGCAAGAGCTTCAACGACGCCATGCCTGCGACAATCAACTGCGACGAGATATTGGCCGACCTGAAGTACAGCTTGATCCTAATTTACTGGGCGCCATGCAACATGGCTTACCGAATTGCGCGGGCATAGCAATTGGTCTGGACCGCGTTCTTATGTTGGCAGAAGGGAAGCGCTCAATTGCCGATGTTATGAGTTTTCCAACGATAGAGGCTTGTAGCGTTCAAGACTCTAATTAACGACGCGCAATCGCCTCACCCATCTTCAGTTTGCTGCCAGACTGTAATCCGTCAAGCCATTCAATCTGTTGAGGCTGAAACAGCATAATAGCGGTAGAACCGAGGTGAAAGCGGCCTAGTTCTGCGCCGGCTTCCAGTTCAATTGCAGAGCTGTTGCCAGTGTCGTCCGCTGAGTAGTGATACGGTTTTGTCGGCGTCATACGGCCAGCCCAAGGTGTTTCAATGCCTGCCACGATCATCGCTCCTACCATTATCACAGCAACCTCACCCAGCTCAGTCTCGAACAAGCACACTAGCCGCTCATTACGAGCAAATACATTAGGCACGTTGTTGGCGGTCACTTCATTCACAGAAAACAAATCGCCGGGCACGTAGCGCGCTGAAATCAATCGGCCAGACAAGGGCATGTGCACGCGATGGTAATCTTTTGGCGACAGGTAAACCGTCATAAACGCGCCATTCGCATATTTCTCTGCACTTTCTGCGTCGGCCAAAAGTTCTGCAGCGCTGTACATATGGTTCTTGGCCTGCACGATTCTTTGCGTTTCATCAATAATGCCAAGCTGGCTGATAGCGCCATCAGCGGGGCTGAGAATATGTTGGCTGGCATTAGCAAGAGGGCGCTGGCCGGGCTTGAGTTCCCGCGTAAAAAAATCATTAAAATTCTTGTAGTCTGTCGCATTTGGATAAAGCGCTTCATCCATGTTTACCTGATATTGACCAATGAACAGCTTGATTAAGATGTTCTTTAACCATGTCCATTTCACTTCCGCTAGCCAGCCCGTCAGGCGCGACAGCGCGTGTTGCGGAACAATGTTTTGAAAGGCTATAAAGAATTTATCCATTATTTTACTGTACTGCATGCTGTCGTTTTAGGTGGGCCGACAGTGTAACTTACTTGTGAGTATTGGTTTGCAATGACTCTATGATTCGAGCGTAACTCTGCCACCGTTGCTCTATAGCGGGGCTTTTTTCTCGAGCTGGTTTTACAGCACAGCCTTTTTCACCCTGATGCGCGCAATTGCGAAACTTGCAGGTTTGGGTAATATCTTCCAGATCGGGAAAGCCACGTAATACCTTGTCTGGCTCTATATGCCAGAGGTGAAATTCGCGTATGCCTGGTGAGTCAATTAAGGCGCCGCCCGTGGGCAGCTCAAAAAGTCTTGCGGTAGTGGTTGTGTGTGTTCCCTTGGCACCCTCGCGTGACACATCGGTTGCTTCCTGCGAGGAGGACAGTGCACCCACAGCGGTCACGGCCTCGGGGTGTAATGCATTAACCAAAGACGATTTTCCCACACCTGATTGGCCTACCAGAACACCTGTGGTCTGCTCGAAAGCGCTGGCTAATTCGCTTAAGCCTTCACCTGATGTGCCTGATACCCGCAGCAGGGGAATGCCGAGAGCTTCGTAGCGGCCGAGCATATTAATTAGTGCGCTGTCGCGCTGACCGAGCAAGTCAATCTTGTTTAAAACCAACACGGGCTTCATGTCGCTGACCGCAATGGCGACTAGATAGCGGTCAATTAAATTCGCAAAGGCTTGGGGTTCGGGAGCAACAACGACGAACACGCTGTCGATATTGGCCGCTACAGGCTTTAAGCGGCCTTGAGGGTCTGGTCTTAGCAGCTCTGTACGGCGGGGCAGCAAAGCGCTGATCGACCCTTCGCTCGATACTCGAACATTGTCGCCAGCAACCAGAGTTTGAATATTGGCGCGCACTTTAAATTGTTGAATGTCGCCGCTATCGAGCATCCTTACTTCGGCCTGGCGACCAAAATTGGCTAATACCAGCCCCTGCAAATCGGTTGATTCGCTTTGCTGTTGCTGTATTCGCGTGCGTTGCTGGTCTGTTAGTCGACGTTTGCTCAAGAGGGTATTTACTTTGTTACAATGCGGCATGCTACCACGGTTGCATTTAACCACTGGGAAGAATTGATGACCATACCGCACGATAAGAACCGCCTGATCTGGATAGACCTGGAAATGACAGGGCTGGATCCAGTCAATGACGTGATCATTGAAATCGCCACTATTGTGACCGACGCCAATTTGGAGATTGTGGCTGAAGGTCCGGTAATGGCAATTCATCAGTCGGATGAGATTCTGAATGGGATGGATGCCTGGAATACGCGTCAGCATGGTGGCAGTGGCCTGGTTGACCGAGTACGTGCTAGCACGCTGTCAGCGGCTGACGCCGAGCATGAAACCTTAATGTTTCTTGATAAACACCTCGAACAGAACCAGTCGCCCATGTGCGGTAACTCTATCTGCCAAGACCGTCGTTTTATGGCGAAATACATGCCTAAGCTTGAGCAGTTTTTTCACTATCGCAATTTAGACGTAAGCACGCTTAAAGAGTTAGCGCAGCGCTGGAAGCCGGAGATTCTGCCGGGCTTTAAAAAGCAGGGTTCGCATTTGGCGATGGATGATATTATCGATTCGATAGCCGAGCTTCGGTTCTATCGTGAGAATTTTATTAAACGTTAGGACGAGTTAAATCCAGCAGCTACCACACGCTGCCCACCTCCGGCCTCGCAGTGGCTCGCTGATGCTCCGGTGAACAACATGTGATAGCTGCTTTGAATTGCGCGAGGCTCCTTAAGGCAAAGAGACAAAGGAGTATCGCTTTCCTAGTGGGCCCAAACAAAAGGCACACTCTGAAATACTCCCTGTCGCAAGTTACCCCGTAGCGTCTCTCGCTTCAGGTGCTTACCAATCCTTACGGAACGTTAGGCCAAAAGTGGCTGGCTCGCGACGATAAGCTATTTGCTTGCCGTCCTGCAGAACGCCTGGAAACGAGGTGCCATTGTATTCTTCATCAAACACGTTACGGCCCCACAGTGTGAGTTCAGCATCAATGCTTTCGAAGTATAAGCCGGCGCGTAAGTTCACCAGGTTGTAGGCGTCTTGTTCGCTCAGTGGCTCGTTTGACTGGTCAAGAACCATGTCACCGTTGTAGATAAACTCGCCGAGTAGAAAGCCGGTAATGGAATCGCCTATGGCGAATTCCTGGCGTGCACTCAGAGCCAGGAAGTCTTCAGGATTGGTGCCAAGTCGATCGCCGGTGCGATCACAGAAGTCAGGGCTCAAAGGGTCTGTCACCCTTGGGTCAGCAGCGGTGACGAATTCCGGGGCCTCTGCTGTGCCGACGTTGAATCGACCACCCGGATCAGCTATGCCAGTGCGGAACGGCGTGATATTCCAGCAGTTGCCGCGTTCGAATTCGTCAAAGTCCGCGACCGCTTTGGCGTAAGTGGCTTGCAAGGTGGTAGAGTCTGTTGCCTGCCACAGCCATTCAATTTCTCCGCCGTAGGTGTTAATGGTGGCTGCATTTTGCACATTGAAACCTGAGCCGGTAAATGTGCCAACCTGGTAGTCATCAATGGGCGTGTAATGCAAGGATATGTTCAGTCGCATAGCTTGCTCGGGAAACTCGGCTTTCATACCCAATTCATACGCCGTTGAATTTTCTGCGCTGAATACTTGGGCAAAGGCCGGGTCGATACGGTCGGTATTGGTGCCGCCGGCCTTGTAGCCAGTGCTGACCGAAGCGAACAGCATGGTCTCGTCGTTGGCAAACCAAGATAACTTGATTGTGCCGGTGACTTGGTCGTCTTTGATTATTTCATCAATATTGTCTCGACGTTGCGTGGCTGCAAAAGCGGGCTGGAAAAAACCAAGTTCATTACCCGATTCAACATAAGTGGTCTTCAGGATTTTTTCTTCGTCTGAGTATCTCACTCCAGCCGTAATAGTTAGAGAGTCGCTAATCTGCCAGTCTGCCTGACCGAAAATAGCCCAGCTCTCGTGCTCCTGCTTATTGAAGTCTGTTGCGAAACCGCCTGGTGGGAAAAAGGGGGCGCCTAGTAGTGTTGTAAGCGGTAAAGGCGTGCCAATTATGAAAGCAGTCGGGAGGCCGAGAAAGGCGGCTGCGATTGCTTCTGTGTCTTCACCGAAACTCAGTGTTGAGGTAGAGTCCAAATCTTGTGTGAAATAGTTCGCACCAACCACGTAGTTGATATTCTCGCCCGTGAAGGCCACTCTGAATTCCTGTGATATTGACGATTGTTCTGCCAGGTTGGTATCGAGCAATGCGTTAAGGTCAGTAAAGTCTGCGTCGATTGTGTCAAAGGACTCGAAATCGCGCCAAGACGTGATAGACGTGAGGGTGTAGGCATCGCCAAGGTTGTAGTCGATCTGAACAGATAAACCGGTGTCAGTCGCTTCCGATGTTGGGTTCTGGTTGTAGGTAACAATGTTATCGAATTGCCGACTCTCAGGAATAAAAGTAGCACCGCGACCTTCTAAAATAGCGTCGGTACCGAGAGTGCCCGCCGGGGTGGTCTGGTTGGCTCGCAAATTATCGTTCACTACTGTGGTAGAGCAGCATACTTCATCCAATTCACCATAATCTGCGATTATTCGTACAGAAAGATTATCGTTTGGGGTAAACAATGCTTGGGCTCGTAAGCCATAGCGGTCACGATCATTGATCTCGTCATTGCCTGGCAGGGTTAGGTTATCTGCCCAGCCGTCACGGGTACTCGAAAAGCCGGTGAAACGGAAAGCAAGCACATCCTCTATCGCGCTGATGGATGATGCGGCACTTAAATTAATCAATCCAAAGTTGCCAGCCGTCGCCTCAACAAAAGCCTCTGGCTCGTGGCCCGGAGCTTTGGTTTTGAAATGGATCGCACCTGACAGTGTGTTGCGCCCAAACAAGGTGCCCTGTGGGCCGCGCAAAACTTCAATCGAATCTATATCAACCAATTGGCTGATCATTGAGTTTTGTCTAGCACGGTAGGTGCCGTCAACATACACACCAACCGAAGACTCAATGCCGAAGTTGTTACCGCCGCCGCCTATGCCTCGAATAGCAAATGTTGACGTTGTGGCGTTCTGGTTTTGGTCAACGGTAAGTCCCGGTGCATTAACTTGCAGGTCAAACACATCCTTGATGCCCGACTCTTGCAACATTTGGCCTGAATAAGCTGACACCGCGATCGGCACGTCTTGCAAACTTTGCTCACGTTTCTGTGCGGTCACGATGACCTCCTCTAACATGCCTTGGGCAAGCGCTAGCTGTGGGCTTGCGGTGTAGGCTATTGAGGCGACCAATACTGAGGGTAAAAAGCTTCTTTGGGTGTTGGAATTCCGGCTTCGCATGTTGTGCACCTGTTATGAGCGAATAAAAATCGGAGCGTAGAATACCATGCTAGCCAAATTACACAGTAGTGATAACTGGCCAAACGGTGAGATAGCGCTGATTAATGGCCATTGTTGATGTACTTGTGCTGGTGCAAGGCCGCGATTAACCAGAACTGCTTATTATGTCAGTCGATTTAAGCTGCTGTTGATCAATGGCCCATTGGCAGTGTTCCAGCACCATGTTGCTGGCGGCTTTCTTTGTGTCGCTAAGGGCTTTTTGTTTTTCGCTAAGGGCTTTTTGTCTGTCGCTAAGGGCTTCTTGTTTATCGCTAAGTGCCTTGATTATGGTGGCTGAGGCTGGCGCATTGCCCAATGCCACGGCCAGGTTACGCAACCAACGGTCATAGCCAATGCGTCGAATGGCCGAGCCTTCAGTTTTGCTGAAAAACTCTTCTTCGGTCCAGGCAAACAAGGTTAGCAGGTCACTGTTGTCTAAATCATGGCGTGGCGAGAAGTCAGCTTCGTTGCTGGCCTGGGCAAACTTATTCCATGGGCAAACCAATTGGCAGTCATCACAGCCAAAAATACGGTTACCCATTAAGGGCCGCAACTCCAAAGGGATTGGGTCGTAAGACTCAATGGTTAGATAGGAAATGCAACGTCTGGCATCGAGCACCCAGGGCTTCACAAAGGCATTAGTAGGACAAATGTCGAGGCAGGCTGTACAGCTACCGCAATGACTGCTTTCTTGGGCGTCGTCCACAGGTAATGGTATGTCGGTAAACAGCTCGCCAAGGAAAAACCAGCTGCCGGCTTTGCTGTTGAGTAGCATCGTATTTTTACCAATCCAGCCAAGCCCGCTGTTTTCCGCTAGAGCGCGTTCTAGAACAGGAGCACTGTCAACAAAGGCGCGATAATTGTACTCGTCGTGGATCAGCTTACGAATGGCGTCAGCTAATTTTGCCAATCGCTTGCGCATCAATTTGTGGTAATCGCGACCAAGCGCATAGCGCGCAATATAGGCTTTGTTGCCATCTTCCAGGGTATCAAGGGCATGTTGATCGCCCGGGGTGTAATCCATGCGAACCGACAAAACCCGAAGCGTTCCAGGCACAAGTTTGTCTGGCTGGCTTCGCTTTAGACCATGGCTGGCCATATACTCCATGCTGCCGTGATACTGTTGCTGCAGCCAGCTTTCTAAGTGCGCTTCATGATCACCCAATTCAACATTGCTAACCCCAACATCTTGAAAGCCAAGCTCTTGGGCCAATGCTGTAATTTGTTCACGCAGATTATGCAGTTCTTCAGTATTCAAGCGCTATTTTATGCAAGTAGTATTCATAAGATGTATTCGTAACTAAACCCCAAGGCTTGATCATACCGTAATTATGCCAATGAACGTTCCGCTCCATCGTCGCCTATACCGTGCTGACCAGGTACGAGAGTTCGATCGTGTCGCTATCGAGCAATATGAGCTGCCTGGTTTGCTGTTGATGAAACGCGCGGCGGCTGCAATGCTGGGTATCGCGCAACAGCATTGGCCTTCTGCGCAGAAGTACATTGTGCTCTGCGGTGGCGGCAACAATGGCGGAGATGGGTATTTATTTGCGCTGTTGGCCGCTGAGCAAAAATTACAGGTAACGGTCATTTACACTAAGGAGCCCAATGCGCTAAAAGGCGACGCTGCTAGGGCCTGGCAACGAGCGCAGCAGCACAGTGTAAACATGTTGAGCGCCTCTGATCAGGCGTTAGTTGAAGCCTCGTTAGCGGGCGCTGACCTTATAATCGACTGTTTACTGGGTACTGGGCTTAGTCAGACTGTAAGGCCGCAGGAGCAGCGTATTATCGGTCTCATCAACGAATGCGCTTTGCCCGTGTTAGCCGCTGATATACCTTCTGGGCTGGCCAGCGATACAGGCGAGGTCATGGGGGCAGCGGTTAGTGCGTCAGTAACCGTTACTTTTGTTGCGGCAAAAATGGGTCTTTGTACCGCCAGTGGCCCCGCCTGCTGTGGGCGGTTATATCTAAGCAGGCTTGGTATTCCCGACCCGGTTTATACCAACGCATCGGCGTCATCTTTGCAGCGCTCTAATTCTGAGTCGCCTGCAAACGTTCTGCATCTTCCCGCGCTGAGCGAACTCATTCCGCGTCGACGCAGCGATGCACACAAAGGCAAACACGGTCATACCCTAGTTGTTGGCGGTGACCTCGGTATGGGCGGGGCGGTTATTCTGGCTGCAAGAGCGGCTTTGTATTGTGGCTCTGGATTGGTGAGTGTTGCTACGCGAGCTGAGCATGTGAGCGCTCTACTGGCGAAGCAAGCAGAGTTAATGGTGCATGCTGTCCGTGGCGGCGCAGAGTGCCTGCCTCTGCTCGAAAATTGCTCGGCCATTGTTATTGGGCCGGGCCTAGGCCAGTCGAGTTGGTCGCGTGATTTATTGCACACTGTATTGCGTCATAACTCCTCTTCATTCGGGCAACCGGCAGCGCCACTGTTATTGGATGCCGACGCGCTTAATCTGATAGCTGCGCACGGCTGGCAGCCGTTGTTGCAAAATCGGCCTGTCATATCAACACCTCACCCCGGAGAAGCGGCGCGCTTGCTGGCCAGCGCTGCGGCAACGGTGCAGGCTGACCGTTGTGGCAGCGTTAAGAAATTACAAGAAATGTTAGGCGGTGTGGTTCTACTAAAAGGGGCGGGTACATTGCTGTGTTCCGAGCAGGCAGAAATCTCACTGTGCCCCTACGGAAATGCGGGCATGTCGGTCGGCGGCATGGGTGACGTGCTCAGCGGAGTGATCGGTGCATTGTGTGCACAGGGCTTATTGATCAATGAGGCCGCGCAGTTGGGTGCCTGCTTGCATTCAGCAGCGGCTGACCTCGCGGCTGAAGAACTCGGTGGCATGATTGGCTTGAGCGCATCAGAACTACTTCTGCCGCTTCGAGCCTTGCTCAATGCTGAACAGTTACCACTCAGTGTTGCGATGGACAAAATTCAGGAGATCGTTGCGTGACCAAATTGACGAACGCCGGCCCAGAGTCATCCCCTGCGTCGGCTAGCGAGGCCGACACCGGGCGCACAGTTGAATTAGCCGATGAGCAAGCGACAGAACGCTGCGCAGCGGCGCTTGCCAATCACTTGACTGCGGGTTTGCTGATTACCTTGAATGGTGACCTTGGAGCTGGAAAAACCAGCTTTGTGCGGGCAGTACTGCGTTCGCTCGGCCATCAAGGTCCGGTCAAAAGTCCTACTTATACCATCGTCGAGCCCTATGCTATCGCCGGTCTGGAAATCAATCATTTTGATTTGTATCGGCTTGGCGACATAGAAGAGCTTGAGCTGATGGGGTTTCGCGATTATCTGAACGCGCAAACGATCTGTTTCGTAGAATGGCCACAGCGAGCAGGTAACTATTTACCAGTCGCAGACCTGAATATTGATTTGTTGGCCCTAAGCGGTTCAAATATCACGGCGCGCCAATTACACTGCGTGGCCAATTCTGAAGCAGGCGTTCGCCTGTTGCGAGCCTGGGCAATTTAGGAACAGAGAATCAAGTGAAAGCAGTCGTTTTTTCGTCATCATTTATTTTGCTGCTGGTGTCGCTGTTGGTATCGGTGGCATCAGTGCCAGCCTACGGCGATGTGTCGGTAAAGGGGCTTCGCGTTTGGCGCGCACCTGAACGAACGCGTGTCGTCGTCGATCTGAGTGACATTGGCGACTACAAAATGATGATGCTGAGCAAACCTCGTCGATTGGTGATCGATCTTGCCGATACGCGTTTGCATACATCGCTAAAAACCGTTGATTTAAAAGACAGCCCTGTAACGGCGATTCGCTCAGGTATTCGTAATGGCAACGACCTGCGAATAGTGCTCGACCTAGCGACAGCGATCAAACCACGCAGCTTCACCCTGGCTGCCAATGCCCAATACGGCAATCGGCTAGTGATTGATTTGCTCGACTTGGAAAAAAAGCGATCTGCACCAATCGCTGTGTCTACGCCTTCAATAGAAGATAAGCGCGACATCGTAATAGCTATCGATGCTGGCCACGGTGGCGAAGACCCCGGTGCAATTGGCGCGAGACGCGTAAAAGAGAAGACAGTGGTTCTGGAAATTGCGAAGAAGCTTGCGCTTCTGCTGGACAAAGAGCCAGGCTTTAAAGCGTATCAGATACGAACAGGCGACTACTTTATGTCGCTGCTAGACCGTCCAAATAAGGCGCGCAAAGCCAGAGCTGATCTCATGTTGTCCATCCATGCGGATGCGTTTCGTATATCCAGTGCCAAGGGCGCGTCGGTGTATACGCTGTCGGAACGGGGTAACTCCAGCACTTTTGCGGCTGAATTGGCACAACGTGAAAACGCCGCCGACCAAATTGGTGGCGTGCGAAAAACGCATGACGATGTGAATAGAGTGCTGGTTGATCTTGCCCTTACCGCCAGTAAAGAGGCCAGTGAGCGTGCTAGCAAGCAATTGGTTGCCAAGCTGAAGCACGTTGCGCCGATGCATAAAAAAACGCCTGAAAGGGCTAACTTTGCGGTGCTGCGTTCTTCGGTTCCTTCTTTGCTCATTGAAACAGGGTTTATTTCCAATCCTGAGGAAGCCCGGCGCTTGAACAGCAGCCGTTACCAGCAACAAATTGCGTCTGCTCTATTTCAGGGCGTTAAAGCCTATTTCGAAGACCTGCCACCCGAAGGGACTTTGCTCGCATGGCAGGCGGCTAAAAAAGCCAAGGTAGCTACTCATATAATTAAAAACGGAGAAACTCTCTCCGGCATTGCGTTGCGTTACCGCGTGAGCATGCAGGCTATCAAGGCCTTAAACGGCATGCAAAGCAATAAGATCAGAATTGGTCAGAAACTGAAGATTCCAGGCTGATGGCGAATGCTCCCATAATGGCTGCAGCCTCCCGTATTCGTATTCTTGATAGTGCCTTGGCCAATCAGATAGCGGCGGGTGAAGTTGTTGAGCGTCCAGCTTCGGTGGTTAAGGAATTGCTTGAAAACAGTATTGATGCGGGGGCAACCCGCATTGATGTTGAGCTGGAGCAGGGCGGCATAAAGCTGATTCGAATTCGGGACGACGGCGAAGGCATCGACGCTGAAGACCTAGAGTTGGCCTTTGGCCGACACGCCACAAGCAAAATTAGCAGCCAGGACGATTTGGACGGTATTCGTAGCCTGGGCTTTCGTGGTGAGGCTCTGGCGAGTATTGCCTCGGTGTCCAGAATGACAATTCAGTCTACACGTCATGGCCAGGCAAGTGGCTGGAGCCAGCAGTGCGACGGTAGCCAAATTCAATCGGCAAAACCGGATGGCCACCCTCCGGGTACCACGATGACTGTGCGCGATTTGTTTTACAACACACCGGCGCGACGGAAGTTTCTGAAAAAGGAGCGCACCGAGCTAGGCCATTGTGAGGAAGTAGTACGCAGGGTGGCGATTAGTCATTTTGAATTGTCGATCAGTCTTCGTCACAACGGCAAAGTTTTGTTTAACTTACCGCAAGCGAGCACAGCGGCCGAACAAAAACGTCGCCTTTCACAATTGTGTGGCAGCGCCTTTACCGACAGCGTTATCGACGTTGAGCGTGGTGCCGTCGGCCTTAGTTTATTCGGTTGGATCGCCAAGCCAACATTCAACCGCAGTCAGGCTGATTTACAGTACTTTTATGTGAATGGTCGCGTTGTGCGAGATAAAACCGTTAGCCATGCGGTACGGCAGGCGTATCGAGATGTGTTGTTTCATGGCCGCCACCCTGCGTTTGTATTGTATTTAGAGTTAGACCCGCAAGCCGTGGACGTGAACGTTCATCCTACCAAGCACGAAGTTCGCTTTCGCGAGTCGCGAAGCGTGCATGATTTTATTTATCGTTCGCTGCATCAGCTGCTAGCAGATGTTCGGCCCGAGCAACATGACAGCAGTGCGGTGCCGGCCTCGGCTGGCTTTTTGACCAGTGACTCTGCAGGTTCTGCAGGTTCTGATGTGCAAGACGGTGCTGGCCTACAAAACAGCCTTGGTTTACAGAACCAGCCCTGGGGCGGCGCGCGCAGTGGTGCCTCGAATGAATCTTCAGCGACAGTGGCCGAGCAAGTTGCGTTTTATCGCGACCTGCATCCAAGTTCTGTTCCAGCGTCAGGTCCAAGACCGAGCTTCGATGCCATTGATGAGCGCGCCAAGGCTACTGAAGTGCCGCCTCTTGGTTATGCGTTGGCGCAGCTTAAAGGCATTTATATTCTTTCAGAAAACAGTGAAGGCCTCATACTTGTAGATATGCACGCAGCGCATGAGCGCATTGTGTATGAGAAGCTAAAACGCCAACAGTCTGAACAGGGCGTGCAAACTCAGCCGCTGCTCGTGCCCTTAAGTATTCATGTTAGTGAAAAAGAGGCAGGTTTCTGCGAGCAGCATCAAGCGTTTTTTCAAAGTCTTGGTTTAGGTTTAGAGCGAATGGGGCAGCAGGCCCTGGTGTTGCGCAGCGTGCCAGTGTTGCTGCAAAGGGATGACGCCGAACAATTGGTGCGTGATGTGCTCGCCGACATTGCAGAATTTGGGCAAAGCAATCGAGTGACCGATCGAATTGATGAACTGCTGTCGACCATGGCTTGCCATGGTTCGGTGCGGGCGAATCGACAGTTAACGGTGCCAGAAATGAATGGCCTGCTTCGTGAAATGGAAATTACCGAGCGTTCCGGGCAATGCAACCATGGTCGGCCCACCTGGTCCCAGCTGTCGCTCAATGAGCTTGATAAGTTATTCCTTCGTGGCCAATAGCGCCGCTAGCTATGGAGTGGCGCTGGCTATCAGTAGGCGCCGCTTGATATGAATAGCGCCGCCATCTTCTTAATGGGCCCTACCGCCTCAGGCAAAACCGGCTTGGCCGAGCTGCTTTGTGAGCAGCTTCCTTGTGACGTTATTAGTGTAGATTCGAGTGCGGTGTATAAAGGCATGGATATTGGCGCGGCCAAGCCTGACGCGTGTCTGCAGGCAAAAATGCCGCATCGTCTGATTGATATACGGGCCGTTAGTGAGACCTACTCTGCAGCTGACTTTGTTGCTGATGCTCTGCGTGAAATAGCTGATATACAATCTCGAGGCCGCATTCCCATGCTGGTGGGCGGCACCATGCTGTATTTCAAGGCGCTTCGCGATGGTTTGGCAGAACTTCCGCCGGCCAACGCTCAAATCCGATTGGACATTGAAAAGCAGGCGGCAGAACAGGGTTGGCCTGCTCTGCACGCTGAGTTGTCAAAAGTAGATCCTGCGGCTGGGCAGCGTATTCACCCCAATGATCCGCAGCGATTGCAACGAGCACTGGAAGTTTATCGCCTCACTGGCCAAAGTCTTTCCGACTTGCAGCGTCAGCAACACAGCACAGCGGCACGATATAAAGGCCCGTTGCTGCAAATGGCACTACAGCCGTATAGCCGGGCGCTTCTGCACCAACGTATTGAGCTGCGTTTTCGTCAAATGTTAGATCTGGGCTTAGTCGAGGAAGTGCGAACGCTTGTCAGCGAGCCAGGCGTGGCAGACTTGCCAGCCATGCGGGCCGCGGGTTACCGGCAGGTAATTGATCACCTGCGCGGCGATTTGAGTTATGAGCAAATGATTGAGCGCGGAGTGATAGCAACGCGCCAATTGGCGAAACGACAGCTCACATGGCTCAGAAATTGGCCTGACTTGCTTAAGCTGCAGGCCTCAGAGCATGATTACGAAGGAGGTTTGACGGCCAATAATGGCGAAGAGAGTTCGATTTTTGACCAGGCTTTACAAATTAGCCAACATTTCTTTTTGAACCGAGACGACTAGCTGAGGTCGAAAGTCACTTCATACGTTATAATATAAAACAAAAGCGAAAACCGGTACCGCGGTGGCGTTCAATGGGAACGAAACGGTCCGGTTTAATAAAGGAGATCTCGCTATGTCTAAGGGGCATACCTTACAAGACCCTTATCTGAATGTGCTGCGCAAGGAGCGCGTGCCCGTTTCCATATATTTGGTGAACGGTATCAAGCTGCAAGGGCAAATTGAATCATTCGACCAGTTTGTTGTACTGCTTAAGAATACTGTGAGCCAAATGGTCTACAAACACGCTATTTCTACTGTTGTGCCGTCACGTAATGTGCGTATACCTCAGGCAAGCAGTGAAGACGAAGAAGAGAGCTAAGGTCTTTTTTGTTTTTTGATCGACAGGAATCCGGCGAACTTGCGGTTCTGGTTCATGTTGACCTGCGTGGCGACCAATCTGTCTCACCTGCTGAAGAATTTATTGAATTAGCCCGGTCTGCGGGGGCTACGGCGTGCGGGCTCATTGAGGCGCACAACTTTCAGCCCCATTCTTACTCGCTGGTTCGTTCAGGCAAGCTGGCCGAAATAGCCGATATGGTTAAGTTGGAAGGGGCGGAGTTGGTGATTTTCAGCCATACGCTGTCGCCTTCTCAACAACGAAACCTTGAAGCCGAGTTAAGTTGCCGGGTTATTGATCGCACCGGTCTCATTCTCGACATCTTTGCTCAGCGTGCGCGTACGCATGAAGGTAAGCTGCAGGTAGAGTTGGCGCAGCTGAGCTATGTGGCCACCCGCCTGGTTCGCGGTTGGACTCACTTAGAGAGGCAAAAGGGCGGTATTGGCTTACGTGGCCCGGGTGAAACCCAGCTAGAAACTGACCGTCGCTTGATACGAGTCAGAATTAAATCAATTGAAGCCAGGCTGGATAAAGTACAGCGCCAACGTTCGCTTGGACGTCGCGCTCGTAAACGATCCTCAATACCCACGGTATCACTGGTGGGGTATACCAACGCCGGCAAGTCGACCCTGTTTAATCAAATGTGCGATGCTAATGTATTCGCAGCCGACCAGCTATTTGCCACGCTAGACCCGACACTGCGGCGCATTGAGGTCGATGAGCTTGGGCCAGTTGTGCTGGCCGACACCGTAGGATTCATACGTGATCTGCCGCATAAATTGGTAGATGCGTTTAAGGCTACGCTGGAAGAGACCATTGAGGCTGATCTATTGCTGCATATAGTGGATGCAAGTGATGATGCTCGTGACGACAACATAAACGCCGTGAATCAGGTGTTGGCAGACATTGGCGCTGCCGATATTCCGGTGCTGCTGGTGTATAACAAAATTGACCAAGTCGAAGAGTTGGAATCGCATACCCAGCTTGATAGTAACGGTAAGCCAGAGCGAGTGTACTTATCGGCGTTGCGCAATCGTGGCCTGGAGCATCTGGCGAAAGCGATCGCTGACTTGTTGGGTGAAGACGTGGTGCATGGTCGGCTGTCTATCGCTGGGTCACAGGCACAGGCGCGATTGCGTGCCTGCCTTTATGAACACAAATCAGTACTTAACGAAAGCTATGACGAGCAAGGTCAAAGCGTATTGGAAATTAGAGCCCCTGAGGCCGACCTGCGACGCTGGCTGAAGGCCGAAAATATTGGCTGGGACCAGGTCGCAAGAATTTAGCTAGACGCTAACTATCAGCACCACGTTTCCATTAGCCTGCTACCACCGCACTCTCATAGTAGATTAAGGTCGCTAAGACCTTGTCTATCATCCACCCTAGCCCCGAATTCTGGTACACTCCCACTTTGAAAAACAAAGCGCTCTGCTGTCTCTGCTATCGCCCTCGAATCTGGTTAAGGTTTGGACCACACGGCGATGATAATTAGAGGCGGTTACGCGCTTTTGTTGCGTGTCAGACAGGAGATTCCTATGGCGTGGAATGAGCCGGGTAATAACGGCAACGGATCAAAAGATCCGTGGGGTAACAACAATAACAATGACGGCGGTGGTCCGCCCGATTTGGACGAGGCGTTAAAGCGTTTTCAAGAGCGGCTTGGCGGCATTTTCGGTTCCTCCGGAGGCGGGGGCGGCAAGGGTGCTGGTCTTTCGGCGGGCAGCTTTGGCATATTCCTTGTTGCGATTCTGATTGTCTGGGGTATCTCGGGTTTTTATCAGGTCGACCAGCAAGAAGAAGCCGTTGTTCTGCGACTGGGTAAATACCATGTTACCAATGGCGCCGGTTTGCATTGGAATCCACGTTTTATCGACAGTGTTACTGTTGGCAACGTAACCAAGGTGCGATCAATCAGTCACTCGGCGCATATGCTGACGGAAGATGAAAATATTGTTGATGTTGCGCTGTCGGTGCAATACACAGTGAATGATCTGCAAAAATTCGTACTCGCCATTCGTGATCCTGAGCGTAGCTTGCAACACGCAACAGAAAGTGCACTACGCCATGTTGTCGGCGGATCAGCAATGGATGAAGTGTTAACGTCTGGTCGTGAAGCCATGTCCACACTGGTTCAGTCGCGCTTGCAAGACTACGTTGATGTGTATCAAACGGGTATTCTCGTTGCCAAGGTCAACATCGAAGGCGCACACCCTCCCGACGAGGTAAAAGCCGCATTTGATGATGTGATCAAAGCACGCGAAGACGAGGTTCGTTCACGCAACGAAGCCGAAGCCTATGCCAACAAGATAGTTCCTGAGGCTCGCGGTTTGGCCCAGCGTCAACTGGAAGAAGCCAACGCTTATAAAGAGCAGGTTGTTGCCCAGTCTGAAGGTGAAGCGGAACGCTTTGAAAAGCTATTGGCAGAGTATCGTAAAGCACCTCAGGTAACGCGCGAACGTTTGTATCTTGGCTCCGTGCAAAAAGTAATGAGTGCTAGTTCCAAAGTAATGATTGATGTGGAAGGCGGCAACAACATGCTCTACCTACCATTGGATAAAATTGTTCAATCATCATCTGGCGGCGACAACGCCGACAGAGAGCGCGTTCGACAAATTACTGACCAGGTTGTTCGACAAATGAAAGCTGACGGCGTGTCCAACAGCCGACGAAGAGAGGGTAGATAAATGCCTGCGAAAAGTTTTGCGAGCACTTTAGTGCTGCTGTTCATCGTGCTCATTGCGTCAATGAGTGTGTTCGTTGTTAAAGAGACTGAACGAGCTGTGCTACTCAAATTTGGTGAAATTGTCCGCACAGACATTCAGCCGGGTTTGCACTGGAAAATTCCATTCATAAACTCAGTCAAAATTTTTGACGCAAGAATACTAACGGTTGATGTACGGCCAGAGAGTTTTCTTACGGTTGAAAAGAAAGGCGTAGAAGTTGATTGGTATGCGAAATGGAGGATATCCGACGTATCCAAGTTTTATACCGCTACCAACGGTGAAGAACGCAGGGCGCATGGGCTTTTGTCGCAGCGAATCAATACGGGCCTTCGAAACCAGTTTGGCGAACGTACTCTGCATGAAGTTATTTCTGGTGAGCGCGATGAACTCATGACAGAACTAACCAAGCAAATAAACGGCATAGCCCTAACCGAGTTTGGTATAGAAGTAGTCGATGTGCGAGTAAAGCAGATTGACCTACCGCCTACAGTAAGCGGCGCGGTTTATAGCCGAATGCAAACAGAGCGCCAGCGCGAAGCGGCAGAGCATCGATCTCAGGGTCGAGAATTAGCTGAAGGTATTCAAGCCGACGCTGATCGAAAGCGTATCATTATAGAAGCTGAAGCATATCGTGAAGCTGAACGCCTACGTGGTGAAGGCGACGCAGTAGCATCTGCTATCTATGCGCGAGCTTTCAACAAAGACCCAGAGTTCTATTCCTTCACTCGAAGTCTTAAAGCGTACGAAGAATCATTTAACTCCAAGGGCGATGTACTGTTGATCGACCCAGACAATGACTTCTTTCGTTATTTGAACGATTCTCGCGGTAAGTAAACGACGATTGATGTGCCAGCTGAGGTAGTTCGATGTGGCACGAAATTGCAGTAGCAGCCTGCCTGGTACTGGTGATTGAGGGCATTATCCCTTTCATCAGTCCGCGCGCGTTTCGAGCGCACGCAATCATGGCGGCCAGTATGAATGATAAAGCGCTGAGGCTGATTGGCCTGGGTAGCATGTTAGCTGGCACAGCCTTGCTGTACCTATTTAATTAGGCACACAGCTATGTTTTCAACAATGCTTTCAACTGCGTTTTCAGTCATATTTAAAACTAGGCACGACCTCAACGTACGACAACAGAGATGACAAAAACTGCAGAACGTTGGCAACTGCCAGACGGAATTGAAGAGTTGCTGCCCCAGCAGGCCAGCCGGGTTGAGCATGTGCGTAGGCAACTGCTTGATCTGTACGCTCATTGGGGCTATCAGTTTGTGATGCCTCCCTTGCTCGAGTTTACCGAATCATTACTGGTTGGTCTGGGAGAAGATCTAGACCTGCAAACGTTTAAAGTGATCGACCAGCACACCGGTAGAATGTTGGGTATTAGAGCAGATATTACACCCCAAACGGCACGTATTGACGCACACAGTATAGCGGCTGAAGGTGTGCAACGATTGTGTTATGCCGGCAGTGTGTTGCGGGCTAAGCCCTCTGGTATAAAAGCATCGCGAGCTCCAATTCAGGTTGGCGCCGAACTCTACGGAGTCACCAATGTAAGCGCGGATGTGGAAGTCATCTCTCTGATGTTGACGAGCCTTGAAACATTGGGGATAAGCGACCTAACACTCGACCTTGGCCATGTTGGTATTTACCGAAGCCTGGTGGAAGATGCCGGACTGAACGACATACAGCAACAAGATTTGTTTAGCCTGTTGCAAAACAAAAGTTATTCAGAGCTTCAGACCTGGCTTGCAAGCAACATTAATGACACATCGCTGGCAAAGCAGTTGAGCGGTTTAGCCGGCTTGAATGGCGGCGCTGATGTAGTAACGGCTGCTCGCAAGTTGTCTCAGGGTCCAAAATTCCAGCGTGCACTGGATGACCTGGCGATGATAGCGAAGACAGTACAGCAACGATTTCCAAATACAAATCTGTACTTTGATTTGAGCGAGCTGCGTGGTTACAACTACCACACCGGTTTGGTGTTCGCGGCCTACGTGCCTGGTGTTGGCCGTGCGTTAGCCAATGGCGGGCGATACGACGACATTGGCGCAGCCTTTGGTCGTGCACGCGCAGCAACCGGTTTCAACGCAGATTTAAAAACACTTTTGAGCATTGGCAGAGAGCCAGCGCAGGCAGTTGTTGAGTCCATTTTAGCCCCGGTAGATGAAGACCCAGAGCTTTGGAGCATCATTTGTCAGTTAAGAGCCAGTGGTGCAACGGTAGTCAGCGATTTAGACCAAGCCGGCAGTGGCGGGTTTACGCGAGTATTAGTGAAAGACAATAACGGTCAATGGCAGGTTCAGCCCAACAGTTGACAGCCCCAACAAGTAAAGAGCTTTAAGTATGAACAAGAACGTAGCCATTCTAGGTACCCAGTGGGGCGACGAAGGCAAAGGCAAAATCGTTGATTTACTCACCGAAAGAGCTGATGCCGTTATCCGCTTTCAAGGTGGTCACAACGCAGGCCACACATTAGTGATTGACGGCAAAAAGACAGTGCTGCATTTGATTCCGTCCGGAATATTGCGTGAGAACGTTCAGTGTCTGATTGGTAACGGTGTCGTTTTGGCACCAGAAGCCTTGCTCCAGGAAATGACCTCGCTTGAAGACCGTGGTGTGCCCGTGCGCGAACGCTTGCGCCTTAGCGCGGCCTGCCCATTAATTTTGCCTGTGCACGTAGCATTGGATAACGCCAGAGAGTCTGCCCGTGGGGATGCGAAAATAGGGACAACCGGCCGTGGCATTGGGCCAGCGTACGAAGACAAAGTAGCGCGGCGTGGTTTGCGCCTAGGCGATCTACAAGCGCCTGAACGATTTGCTGAACGATTGCGTGAGGTGCTTGATTATCACAATTTTGTGCTAAAAGAATACTTCAAAACGTCCGCACTGGATTACAACGAACAACTCGAAAGAGCGATGTCGTTTGCCGACGTTCTGGGACCTATGACAACCGATGTTACGGCACTTCTGCACGAGCTGCATGAGCAGGGTAAAAGCTTGATGTTTGAAGGCGCGCAAGGAAGTTTGCTAGACATAGACCACGGTACCTACCCCTTTGTGACATCGTCAAACACAACGGCAGGTGGAATATCGACCGGCAGTGGCTTTGGTCCGTCACACATCGACTACATACTCGGCATCACCAAGGCGTATACCACACGCGTCGGTTCAGGCCCATTTCCTACCGAATTGTTTGACTTGGCAGGCCAACACCTTGCCAGCAAGGGTCATGAATTCGGCGCCACTACCGGCCGGCCAAGGCGCTGTGGTTGGCTAGACGCCGTAGCACTTAAGAAAATGGTTATATTGAATAGCCTTACTGGCCTATGCCTTACCAAGCTCGATGTACTGGATGGCCTGGATGAGCTAAAAATCTGCACGGCGTATAAATCAAAAGACGGCGAGTTGCGCACCGTATTGCCAACAGACAGCACCGAAATTGCCGAGATGGAGCCAGTATACGAAACCATGCCAGGTTGGCAGGAGACAACGATGGGCGCTACCAGTATGGATCAGCTACCAGCTAATGCTCGCGCTTATATAGATCGTATTGAGGAATTGCTCGGGGTTAGCGCTGATATCGTATCAACTGGGCCAGATCGCAACGAGACTATTGTTCGTAATCATCCTTTTAGTTAGCGTACGGCCTTAAATGGTTGCCGAGCAGAGGCTAAGTCTTGCGCTGTAAACCCGTCACAAGAACAGCCGTGGCCTTTGCTTCGAGTCCCAACCCATCCTGGGTACCCTCCATTGAAAAAAAGCCGTCGCTGCGCTAGTCTTTTTTACGCCTTCGGTTGGTCCTTTTATCTACGCAAACACCACGGCAATTCTTGTGACTAGTAACGTTCCAACTCACAACCCCTCAGAGTTTAATGATAAGAACTTGACGAAACTGCCAATCAAGCCACGGTATCGAGTATTGCTTTTTTGAAGGTAAAAGACGCAGACCGATGAAGTAGAAAAGACTAGCGCAGCGACGGCTTTTCTACGAAAGAGGGAATCCCGGAGGGAGCCAGTCACGCAAAAAAAGCAATACTCGATACCGTGGCGTGCTACGAAGCCCGCTCAGACAGCCCGATCCTGCCCCGCCCAATATTGCGCTCGCAGCACTTTCTTATCTGGCTTGCCCACCGGTGTATTCGGAATGGCGTCAGCAAAATCGATCGACTTCGGCGCGTACACCGAACCCTTCGCGTCTTTAACTTGCTGAGTAATTTCCTCGCGCAGTGCCTCACTGGCCTCTATGCCAGGCTTTAACACCACCACGGCTTTAACCGCTTCACCCCATTTTTCATCGGGCACACCAATCACCGCTACCTGGGCAACAGATGCGTTGGCCGAGATTACGTCCTCCGCCTCGCGCGGAAACACATTAAAGCCGCCCGACACAATCATGTCTTTTTTACGGTCCACAATGTACAGAAAGCCGTCTTCGTCCAAGCGGCCCACATCGCCAGTGTGCAGCCAGCCACCGGCCATGGCTTCTTCGGTTTGTTCCGGTTTGTTTAGGTAGCCCTTCATCACCAAAGGCCCGCGAACACAAATTTCGCCCGACTCACCCTCCGCCACTTCTTCGTTGTTGTCGTCCAGCAATGCCAAGGTCATCCAGGAAGTTGGTCTACCGCAGGACGCTAAACGCTCAGGCTTAGACAGATCATGCTCGGCCTTGCGCATATTGGTAAGCACCATCGGAGCTTCCGATTGACCAAAAAATTGATAGAAAATTTGCCCCCACTTTTCAATCGCTTCTTTAAGCCTCGCGGGACTAATTGGCGAAGCACCGTAGAAAATAGTTTCAAGGCTTGAGAGATCGGCCGTGCTAGCGCGGGGATGATCCAACAAGTAATACAGCATGACCGGCACCAGCATAGTGGCAGTAATTTTGTGCTCCTCGATCATGTCAAAGAAGCCGTCAGGGCTAAAACCCTCCATCACGTAAAAGGCGCCGCCGTTTTGCAACACGGGAATAAAAAATGCGGCTGCGGCATGTGATAAAGGAGTAGCGATCAGCATTCGCAGCTCGTCGGGGAACTCCCACTCAGCCATTTGAATCATGGTCATGTACGACGCACAGCGATAACTTTGCATCACACCCTTGGGCTTGCCCGTGGTGCCGCCTGTATAGGTAAATGATGAGATATCATCAAGATTAACGTCAGGTCGAACCAGCTTCTCTGGTGTGAAACTCTCGGCAAGGGCCAAATAGTCTTCACCCACTTCTGTAGGTCCTAACCCCATAAGGTTCTTTAAACCTGGTACCTTTTCTTGCAACTCGCGCGCGCGTTCCTGAAACAAACTGGAATCGAACACCAGTGTTGTAATGGATGCGTCCTCAAGCACGTAGGCATGGTCATCGAGCGAGCCCATGGGGTGCAGCGGCGTGCCAACACAGCCTGCGATTTGCATGGCCGCAATATTAGCCAGCACTTCAGGTCGGTTACCCGACACGACGGCAACCCGTTCTCCCTTTTCAATGCCCTTCGAGCGCAATGCCTGAACGAGTTGGCTTGTCATCTCACGCACTTCTTTGTAGCTTTTAACGCTATCGCCCAGATACAGGCAAGGCTCGCTGTTATAGCGATTCAAGCCTTCAATGAGAAGGTCTGCCATTACTGGCGCATCATGTATTGGGTTGGTCATATCACTCTCGAAAAAGCTAGGAACGTAGCCTTATAGAGTACTTAGACTGGCAGTAGCGGTCTAGCTACGATTTATTCACAATTGTGGAAGGCGAAAAGATACAGCAATGCTTCAACACCAGTAATCGTGCCGAGCGCAGTAAGAGGTAAAGAAGAGAAACAGTGCTAGCTGGCAGAAAAATCCTACCAGCTAGCGTACATCAGCCAATAAAGCTTAGTGCGTTATTGTGGGTGGCAAGGTTTTGGCTTGCGCTACCCATGCCGTAACCTGCTTTATGCTTGGAATAGAACGAACCAGCTTTTTCTTCGCGTTAGTGTCGGCCATAGCCTGAGTTAGGTTCTCGGCATTTCTATTGCGTAGCTCTTTTACCGTGTCTACGCCCGCGGCTTCCAGCAACTCTGAGTATTCTTCGCCGACGCCCTTAATGCGCATCAGGTCAGCCATGTTTACCCACTTAAGAAGTTGACCTTCTGAACAGCCAGATTTTTCAGCGGCTGCCTTACGGCCTTTCTTGTCACAGCATAGCTTTAACAGGGCATCTGTTGTTTTGATACCAGCTGCTACTAGTTTTTCTCTGTTCGCTGGGCCAATGCCCTCAATTGTGTCGATGGAATAACCCATTATTATGCTCCTCATAAGCGATATTTTATTTGTTCATTCGGCACCCAAATCGAACGCCGCGGATCAACGCCTTGCTGATAGTAAAACAGTTGTTCGCAAAGTGAAAGGCCGTGCAGGGGGCGCAATTGATACAATTTGAAAATTAAGCGCGTCGCTCTCGAACCGCTGCAAATATTGGCCTGTATAAAGTCAGTTAATGTCGCAGTACGCTGCTCGCACTCAATTGAATATAAAGTGAGCTGTTGGCGAGGCGAGAGTAAGCCAAGTTTCAGGCTTAGGGCGTCGTGGTGTTGCCTATTCGGGCTTAATCGCCTTAATGATCTTCACTACATCAAGGAACACATTGTCTACCTCGCGTAGCTCAAAACCAGCCGCCTCAACATTGGACACGGTCGTACGGTTCATATCAGGACCATAGTTCTTACTCAGTAAGGTCATCATATTCATCATCAGGCTAAATGGAAAAAACTGGCTGCCAGTGTGTTCGAACATGTTCAGCTCGCCGCCGGGCTTTAAAACCCGTTTCAAACTCCGCAGGCCCTGCACGGGATTAGGCACAGAACAAAAAGTACAGGAAGTGAAGACCTGATCGAATTCGTTGTCCTCAAAGTCCAGCTCATGAACGTCCATTACTTGCGCATTTAAACGGCCGTCGTACTTGTCAATTCGTGGTTTCGCTACCTTCAACATTTCCGGGCTGATATCAATGCTCTCAATTGTTTTGCCTTTTGGAAACGCCTGAATATCCAGACCAGTTCCCAGCGCAAGAAAAAGAATTCGGCCGTTCATATTGGCGTACAGTTCTTTTTTAAACGGCAGCCAACGCTTCTCGGCTCCATTGCCCGACATTAAGTCAAAGTTTGGTGCTGCTTTATCCCATTTCTTTTGTGTGACCAAATCCATGCTATAGCTCCTGCTCTGTTTTATTCTGCAATGAAGTAGGACCATAATGCCTGCGCCCACGTAGTTGGTTGTTCACAATCCAAACAATGGTCACAGTAATAAACCCAGTGATCGCACCGCACAGCAACGCCGTAGTAAGTGACAAGGGGTGCATGCTTGCCCACATGCCAACGATCATTCCACTGTACATACCCGTTAGCATAACCGGCAGCATCACTTCCATAGCGCCATACAATATGCTGGCAGGAAACCAAACGATCATTGAAAACAACATGCCCAACGCCATTGCGACAAACATGGCAATAATCATATTCCAGCCGGTATCAAAAATCAGATAACACAAGCCTGCTACAAACATTCCCGCTACTACATTAGTGATCAAGTCGCCAAGCACAAAATACAATCGCTTATCCAAACGTTCTTCCTCCCGTTTTTGTTGAGTCCCTTTTTTACGACAAGGACAAGAGTATACTGCCCACAAAGCGATACTTAAGCAAACGCAACAGCAGTACGATTGGCAAGGGCAACATGGGTAAAAAAATTAGCAAGATCGTTGATTTTCTGCAACTGGAACGAATCGAAGAAAACATCTTTCGAGGTGAAAGCCGCGACATGGGCACGCCGCAGGTGTTTGGTGGTCAGGTTCTAGGGCAGGCTATGGAAGCGGCTAGTTGCACGGTAGAAGACCGCGCTGTGCATTCTGTGCATGCTTATTTTTTGCGCCGTGGTGATTTCAATGCCCCTATTGTTTATGAGGTTGACCGTAGCCGCGACGGACGCAGTTTCTCAGCGCGTCGAGTTGTTGCCATCCAGCACGGGCGGCCCATCTTTACTATGTCGGCCTCGTTTCAAACGCCTGAAGAAGGACTCGAAAGCGCCAGGGGTATCGTCATGCCAGCACTCCCCGAAAATGCCGACAAATCGAGTGGCAAAAAAGCCGCTAAGAACGCAGTACCAATGCCACACAGTGATTTTAAAGTCTGGCGACTCGATGAAGAGCAGCGTACTGATAAAGAGAGTTTTCAGTGGTGGATGCGCACCAGGGACACCCTGCCAGACGACCCACGCACTCACGCGTCAGTGCTTGCCTATATTTCAGATTTTGGCTTGCTGGGTTCAGCTATTCTTCCGTTGACGGAGGAATTGGGCCCGAGGGAAGCAAGACGTAAAGAAATACAGTTCGCATCTATTGACCATACAATATGGTTCCACAGGCCGTTTAGAATGGATGAATGGCTGTTGTACTACTGCCGCTCTATTTCAAACTCACAGTCGCGTGGCCTGGCTCAGGGCAGTGTTTACAATCGAGACGGGCTATTGGTGGCGTCGACTATGCAGGAAGGATTGGTGCGGGTGGTGGGTGATGTGGGTCAGGGGGATTGAGTCCCGATCTTAATTGGGTTTGTTTAAGAGTCTGGCTTCGTAGCGTATAGCTCGCCACGGTATCGAGTACTGCTTTTTTTGCGTGACTGGCTCCCTCCGGGATTCCCTCTTTCGTAGAAAAGCCGTCGCTACGCTAGTCTTTTATACTCCATCGGTCTGCGTCGTTTACCTTCAAAAAAGCAGCACTCGATACCCTGGCTTAATCAACCATTCCGTCAAGCTCTTATTTTTAAACTCTGAGTGATCCTGAATTGGAACGTTGCTATTCCTATGACAGATTTACAGCGCAGGAGTTGGCTTCGCCCAAAATCATATTCGAAGTACTCACTAACTACCCGCATCACTCCAAGCAGCCGCGGTAACCTCACCATTGTTTATAAAGAAAATACTCTCATCATGAAGCACCGAGCGACGTTCGCCTCTGGACCGTGGGTAGTTGCGTTGCTCGCCCGCGGCTTCGGTAATCAGCTCACCGGCAGACAACAGTGCGGCACTTCGTGCGTCTGCTGGGTTGGCGATTTCATAACTGTATAAACCACTGTGAATCCATTGTTGATTCCAGAAATTAACCGGCTCGTCTGTGTTCTCAAGATACAAATCTACAGGTAGTGCAAAGCGAGCATTGCTGCCTTCGCCGCGAAAGTTCGCTTGGTAGCTAAACGCATGCCGGTCATACAGCGCTTCGGAATACGTTCCGCGGTCGCCAATATTAATGCGGCTAATACTTTGCGGAAGACTTATGTCTGACACGTCGAATAGCTCAAGTTTCAAGCCACCAAAAAAGGCTTGTCCGCTTGGCTCGTTAACCGTGGCGTTACGACCTACCGTTAGTAAAAGATTCTCAGAAACAGGATGCAGAAAATCAGCCACTCCTGGAACTTCCAACTCACCGGCGATAAGAGGATCTTCAGGATCAGAAAGATCAATGATGTACAGTGGGTCTATCTGCTGAAAGGTCACCATGTAAGCGCGATCGCCAAAAAAGCGAACGCCGTACAAGCGTTCATCGGGTTTGCCTATCTCGGCAGGGCGCGATTCGTTTGGCAAGGTTGAAACCACCTCTAAGGCAACCTCAGAGCTAGACTCCCGCAGTACTGTGACACGGTGGTCGATGCTATCGGCACCGGCGTCAGCTTCATCAGTTATGAAAATATCAACCGGTGTTTGAGAGTAGTTGTACTCGCTGGTAACAACGCGCAAAAGATCATTGTGCTCGCTGATTCTAAAATCGAGCTGTTCACCGTGCCCAAGTGTGCCTGGCACCTCTGCCGAGCCGCGGTAAGAAACCGTTTGGCCATCCAGTGCGAATTTGTGCAACACAGAGTAATCGGCGCTGCTGTCTGCACTGTATTCATAGCGTTGACTGGTGAGATAGAGTGCTTCTGTAGACATATACATGCCGTAGGCCTCGCCGGTGTAACAGCTAGACTGAATGTTCGCTGGGTTAGAAAATGGAATAACGCTAATCGTCGTTAACGACGCCGACTCTGGTGCAATGTCTGTATCGGTTGGCGTGTAACAGTCAGTAGCCTCCAGCAAATTTTCTGTTTCACCGTCGCGACTTAACGTGGGCAACAGGTCAGTCAGGGCAATAGCGTCTACGGCTTGCGCGGCGTCGTCCAAGGCTTCACCTTCAGCGGAATAATAGATCGGCAAGCCTGGGTTCGACGGCGTAAATCGACTCACCAAATATAAGTTGCCGTCTACCCGGCGGCTGGCGGTAAATGCGCCGTCGAGTTCAAGCACAGTAACTTCGGTGGGTTCAGCCGGGTTGCTGGTGTCAAAAAAAGACACTCTGGTTTTCTGATTTTCCCAATACCAGGGTAAGCTCCAGCCAACGCCACATATGCCGTAAAAGGCGCTGCTCTGTAACACAACCAGCTGGCCCGATTCAGGCAAGTACATGCCTTCCACGTTAAGGTCGTCTCGTAGGTCAATAGAGCCGACTGTTTCTGCACTCGCGTTTTGGGGGTCGGTGCGCGATATAAGCACCTGCGTAGTGCGAGGCACTAATTCGCCTTGCCCATCGGCGCATTCAGGACAGTAACGCGGGCGTTGCACGGCGTACAGTAATTCACCGTCGTACTTAACGATGTCAGCCTCGCCAACACCATCCTCAATGGTATAAGTTGTTGTGAAGTTTGTTGACGCCGCCGCTCCCGCGTCAGCCTCGGCCAGCGCCGCAGTGCTTTCAGCCAAAAATACCTCTGTAGCTGCTAAGGGCGTGTTACTGGCATCAAAGGCCTGCTTTAAACCGCGTTTTATCGATGTTTCCAGAACCTCAGCAGACGCGGCACGGCTAAGCATGCCGGCTGCGCGTACGGGCTCCTCTACGGCGGCTGGCGCTGAGCTACCTCCACCACTGCAGCCAGTAAGCGCTATGCTTAGAAATGACAGACCTAAAAGCGCTTTGCTGTTGCAAGCCAGGTTCGCTTTGACAAGAGTTTTGCTAAACATTGGGTACACCCTATTCTTGTTGATACTGAGCTTCCAGCTTAGCGAAGCGGGCGTCAAGCAACTGTTGTAGTTGTGCTGAAAAGTGTTAAAAAGTGTAGGGTAGGAGTTTGTTATAGCGGTTACACTTTTTAACAAAATCAGAACGAATTGCGTACGGAAACTGAGCATTGAACTGGCTAGTCTACATCAGTAGCGAGCAATGCAGAGACACAGCAGCAATGAAAAACCGACTAACGGTCATGTTTATGGTCATCGGCGCGGCCATCGCCCTGGCATTCAGTAACGGGGTGTTAGCAAATGACGCCAGCAGCAAGCGTTCCTGGAATCTGGGCGTAAGTCTTGGCGCGGGCCAGCGCAGCAACCCATTAATAAACGGCGAGCAGATTGACCTTTGGTGGTCGCTTGATTTCGCCTGGTTTGGAGAGCATCTTTTCTTTGATAATGGCGACTTGGGTTTAACCCTCAGTGAGCGCAGTGACTCCACGTTGAATTGGGTGGCGCGGATCAATACCGAGCGCGCGTTTTTCTCAGAAATTAACGAAGGCTTGTTTAGCCAGACAACGTTCGCTAATCAATTTCCATTGGTCGAAGTTGGCTCAGACGAATTCGAGGCCTTAAGTTCACAGGAGGTCGATATTCCAGACCGGGACTACGCATTTGAAACCGGCTTGGAGTACCTGTTAGACAAGTCGTGGGGGCGCGTGCATGCTCAGGCTATGGTGGACGTAAGTGGCGTACACAACGGCTTCGACGTATGGGTCAATGTAAGTAACGACTATATTGCCGGCCGCTGGCACATCGTACCGTCGTTGTCCCTGAGCTGGAAAAGTGAGAAGCTAAACGACTACTACTATGGCGTTCGCCAAAGTGAAGCTTCCGCCCTGCTGCCTGAGTACCAGGCCGACGGCGGTCTTAACGTGGCCGCAAAAGTATCGGCCAGTTACTACATTAGCGAGCGCTGGCGATTTATGTTGGCAATGGATTACGAGAGCATCAATCGTGAGGCCGCTGATAGCCCTCTGCTTGAAGATGACTATATTGCATCGTATTTTGCGGGGTTGCACTATGCATTTTAAATTGCCGTTAACGCTGATAAGAAACACGCCTGTCTTTGCGTCATTGGCACTGGCAGTGCTGCTAGCGTTACTGTGTGGCTTAACGGTTAATAGCGCCTATGCAAGTAACACAGCACCCGACACTCAGCTCAAGTTAAAGCCCAAGCTGTGCATTGTGCGCCGTGGCGATGATCAATGCACTACCGAAGTTGACGTTCGATGGAGCAGTACGCACACCGACACTTTCTGCTTGTTCCGCCAAGGCAAGAGCACGGCGCTTGAATGCTGGAACAAAGATAAATTGGGTCAGTTTGCCGACCAGCTAACCACCAGCAAAAGCATGTCGTATTGGCTGATGTGGAAGTCGGAACAAGGCGATCAAGAGGCTGGCCGCGCGGTGCTGAAGGTAGTAAACGTTATACCTGAAGATAGGCGCCGTACCCGTCGCCGTCGGCATGTATGGAGCGTGTTCTGATGCTGGACATTTTACTGGTTGAAGACGATGAGCGTCTTGCTTCGCTAACCAAAACCTATCTTGAACAAAATGGTTTAACGGTGAGCATTGAAAACCGTGGCGACACAGCCGTGGCTCGGTTTGAACAACTGCGGCCGCGAATGGTATTGCTGGACCTTATGCTGCCTGGGCTAGACGGCATTGAAGTGTGCAAGCAATTACGGCAGCGTTTCGCAGGCCCTATTTTGATGCTTACCGCCAAAGGCAACGACATTGACCAGGTAATGGGCCTCGAAACAGGCGCCGATGACTATGTAGTAAAGCCTGCAGACCCAATGGTTTTGCTGGCGAGAGTTCGCGCTTTATTGCGCCGTGCTGAAGAGCAAGTTGATGCTGGGCAACAGAATCTGAGTTCACAGAACGACGTAGTACTGGGAGGTTTGCGAGTAAATGCATCAGCGCAATCGGTAAGTTTGCACGGCAATGAGGTAGAGTTCAGTACTCAGGAGTTTGTATTACTGTGGGAGTTGATCAATAGCGCCGGCACCATACTCAGCAGGGACGAATTGTTTAAACGTATTCGTGGCATTGAGTATGATGGGCTCGATAGATCGGTGGATGTCAGGGTGTCCAAAATTAGAAAGAAGTTAGGCGACGACCCGAATAACCCGCAAAAAATTAAAACGGTGTGGGGTAAGGGTTATCTACTTAGCCCTTCTGCCTGGAATGCCGATAAGCAGCGTTCTGATGAAAATGAATCACGTAAAGAAGATTTAACTAAAAAGGTTAACGTTGATAAAGGCACTAACCCTTGAGCGAATTCGGCTGGTCCGGCCGGCGTATGGTGTTCAGGTCGGTTCTACTGTTGTTTCTAGGCTTTGTGGCAGTCGGCGTCATTCTTGACCGTGTATTGCTTAATATAGATTCAAACTCACAGTCAGAGTGGTTACCTGATAGAAATTGGTTAGCGGCAAACTTTAAGCTGCTTGAGTTGCAACTTAGCGACGACACGGTAAACAGGTATGACATTGTCGTTGATAGCTTCGCCGAGCAATACAGTATTCACGTAGAACTGCTAAACGCAGACGACATAGCAATGCCTGAGTCTGTGCAAGCGCGCTTGCAGCAAGGCGAACTAGTGCAGCTGTTCACAGCAAGCGGTCAAGCACAGTATTATCGTTTGTTAGATGTGCAGCGCAAAGCATCTAGAAGCACTGCGCCCGTACTCGCTAGTATGACTGCACTGCACTCTGATAATGAAGCGCACTCCCCCTCTTGGTGGTGGCTAAGTAGCCTTTACTATGGCTTGGTGTTGTTGCTGTTGGTGTGGTGGCTGTTACCACTGGTGCGTGACATTGAGCGTTTAAACAACTCTGCTAGCCGTTTGGGGGGTGACATTAACGCCTCTACACCAGAGCTTGCTGATGTTACGGAATTAAACGAACTCGCGGCGACATTCGCGAAAATGGCCGCGCAAATAAAAGCTATGGTGCACGGCCAAAAAGAAATGACCAATGCGCTGTCGCACGAGCTGCGTACCCCCTTGGCGCGAGTAAAATTCGGTATTGCTGTGTTGCAAAGCCGTGTAGACCAGCCAATTAGCGAAGAGTTAGAAAAAATAAACGACGACATTAACGAGTTTGACGCCTTAATTGGGCGCATGCTCGACTACGCTCGTTTGGACGATCCCGCGTTGCACTTTCAGCCACAATGGATTGCAGTGCAGCCATGGCTTGAAGATCTGTGCCTAAAGTCTCGCGCTAAGGATAGAGGTATTCAATACAGCATTGTTGTAGCGCCTAATGCCTCGGAAGTATTTGCTGACTCAACGCTGCTGTCATTGGCATTCAGCAACTTATTCAACAATGCCCTGCGCTATGCGAAATCCAATATTGCCGTGCATTGCGCAGTCGAGACTCAAGGTGAAAGCATCACCTGGTCGCTCAGTGTTGCAGACGACGGCGAAGGCATTCCTGAGGCCAAACTCACAGAGGTATTCAAGGCTTTTACACGTCTGGACGCGAGCCGGGACAGAGGAACAGGAGGGCATGGTTTAGGTTTGGCCGTTGTTGCCCGCATTGCTGCCTTGCATAACGGTGTTGCTAGGGCGACCCAGGCTTCACTTGGCGGAGCACTGCTCACCGTGACCGTTGTGTATTCACCGCCAGCCTAGCAGAACTGCTAGTGCAAAAAAATGACTGACCTAGTGATCCAATAGGCTTCGCTGGCCGTTATGATTAGGACTCTTGTCTATGATTGCCCAGTCAATCGCAGTAAACTTACCCTCTGAATTTTACGATTGTCCTCGCTGTTTATTCCCGTCATTTAATCTTGCTAAAGGGTTCGTGCAGTAATGAATCTAAACAAAGTATACGTTCTACCACTGCTAGTCATAATTATTGGCGGCGCATTGGTTGTATTTCTTGCATCAGGTAAGCCACCGCCAGAAGCGGCACCACCAGAAATGGCCGTCGCTCAAAAAGTGGACATTGTGCTGGTTAATGTGGGCCAGCAACAATTAACGGTGCACGCCCAAGGCACCGTGCAGGCACAACGCGAAATAGACCTGGTGTCGGAAGTTGCTGGCAAGGTTGACTACGTGTCGTCAGAGTTTGTAGCAGGTGGATTTTTTGCCGCGAATCAAACGCTGCTGAAAATTAACGCAGCTGACTATGAGATTGCAAAAATCAGTGCCGACGCACGAGTGGCAGAAGCCGACGAGTTATTGGCAACCACACGCGGTCAGGCGCTGCAGGCCAAAAGAGAGTGGCGTGACTTAGGCAGTAAAACCGCCAATGAGCTGTTTTTGCGTAAACCGCAACTGGCGCGCGCCGAAGCGCAGCATGCAGCGGCAAAAGCCGAAACGCGCAAGGCCAGGTTGAACCTAAACCGAACGTCAATAACAGTACCTTTTGCGGGTCGTGTTCGATCTACCAATGTTAATGAGGGGCAGTACGTAAGCCCAGGGCAAACCATAGCCCGCGTTTACTCCATAGAAAGCGCCGAAGTACGATTACCGTTAACCGATCGTCAAGTGGGTTTGTTGAACTTGCCACTGTACAACAACGCCAGTGATGTTGATGTGCCGGTAACGCTGAAGGGTACCTTCGGCGGCCAGCTGTGGCAGTGGCCGGCACTGATAAAGCGCACTGAAGCCGCGATCGACGAGCAAAGTAGGGTGGTGTACGCAGTGGCTGTGGTTGAAGATCCCTACAAGCAGGAAGACAACACGCAAATTGACGAACAGCAACGACCGCCACTAACCATTGGACAGTTTGTGCAAGCCGACATTCAAGGTAGGAGAATGGGCAATGTGGCGGCCATACCGCGTGACGCATTACGCGCTGGCAGCAAGGTTTGGTTAAGTGATGACGCCGACACCCTGCAAATTAAAACGGTAAACGTTGTACAGCTAACCACTAACCAGGCCATTATCTCTGGCCTGCCGCCAGGTCAGCATCGCTTAATCACAAGCACCATTCCTTATGCCGTGCAGAACCTGCCGCTTGCCCTTCCCAAAGGTGAGCCTGAACTCACGCTTGAAGATTAGCCATGGATAAGCTCATCGCCTGGTTTGTTCACAACCCCATCGCCGCAAACTTGTTGATGGTGCTTATTGCAGCGGGTGGCATAATGACCATCCCCGGTACCGACAAAGAGTTCTTTCCACAGCGCGAAGTAGACACAGTTGCAGTGTCTGTCAGTTACCCTGGCGCTGGACCCGCTGAAGTAGAGCAACAAATCAGCAAGCGTATAGAAGAAGTGATAGACCGGGTGGACGGCATAGAAAGGATGATGTCTACCTCGGTTGAAGGATTTGGCACAGTTACCGCAGAAATTGCCGAGGGTTTCGAAACCCTCAGCGTGCTGAACGAAATCAAATCCCAAGTTGATTCAATAACAACCTTTCCTGCGGAATCTGAAAGGCCACAGGTAGCGCAACGCTTGTGGCGTTCACATGTTATTCGAGTGTCATTGGCCGGCGACATAGGCGAGCCGAATCTTAAAGAACTGGCACTTACAATCAAAGATGAATTAAGTGCTCTGCCAGACGTGCAGTTGGTGGATATTTACGGTCTGCGCAATTACGAATTGGGCATAGAAATTTCCGAGTCGGCATTGCAGCGCTATGGTTTAAGTTTTGATGACGTAGCGCTTGCCGTACGTGCGCAATCACTCAACCTACCGGCCGGCAAGTTGCAGGGATTTGACGGAGACTTGCTATTGCAAACACGCAGTCAGGCTTTCGAAGGTAAAGACTTCGACCAGATTGTATTAATGAGTGCTAGCGATGGCACACGAATAAAGCTCAGCGATGTAGCTAAAGTGAAAGACGGCTTTGAAGAGCGAGACGTTATTCGCAGCTTTAACAACACCGCCGCACTTGCCATAGACGTGTCCATTTCCACCAACCCAAATATCACGGCCACCAGTCGTGCAGTGCGCGAGTATGTAGAACAAATACGGCCGACTCTGCCTGAAGGTGTTGTGATTGAGTCTTGGCAAGACATGAATGAGGGATTTGAAGCACGCGCTGAAACCCTAATTAAAAACGGTGTGGGTGGGCTGATATTAGTGTTTGCTCTTCTGTTGCTGTTTTTGCGGCCATTGTTGGCCCTGTGGGTAGCCGTTGGTATAAGCGTGGCCTTTCTAGGATCGTTTTGGTTTTTACCAGCAACCGGAACCAGTATCAACATCATATCGATGTTCGCCTTTATTCTTATTCTAGGCATAGTCGTAGACGACGCGATTATTGTAGGCGAGTCAATCTATGGCCAGCAGGCCAATGGTAAGCCCGGCGTTGAAGGGGCCATAGACGGTGCGAGGCTGGTGTTTAAACCCGTGTTTTTCGCCGTGCTCACTACCATGATTGTGTTCGGTTTGTTCTTTATGTTGCCCGACGATCAGCCCGAGCCGCTGCATATGGCCAGCGTGGTGTTACTAGCGCTTACTTTCTCGTTAATCGAATGCATGCTTATTCTGCCAAGCCACTTGGCGCACATGAGGCCCGAAGTCGCCAGCGAGAAGCCAGGCTTAAAACAGCTCGATCAGCTGCGCGCTTTTCTCAGCAAGGGTTTAAACGAGTTCGTCGAGTTTAAATTCAGACCCTTTCTCATTCTTTGTTTGGAATGGCGATGGCTGACTCTGTCGCTGTTTTTCATGATATTTTTAATATCCGCTGCAATTTATGCCGGTGGTTGGATAGAGCGTAGCTTTGCACCTATTGTAGAGTCCGACTATCTGACCTCTGAGGTTGAAATGCACGAAGGCACCGCGTTTCATCGCAAGCAAGCGATTATGTCGCAAATGCTGGCCGCAGCCGATGAGCTAAAAAAAGAAATGAACAGTGGCGGCGTTGAGTACATAGGAAATATTGAGTCGGCCACTTGGGACGATTCAATATACGTTGGTATAGCGCTCGAGAATAACGAAGACACCCCTTATACAAACAGTTATTTGGTGGAAAAATGGCGCGGTTACATTGGTGAGCTTGACGGTATTAAGGAATACGCACTGCGCTCTGAAATTATTAACATGGGCAAAGACCTACAACTTGAAGTGAGCACCGCTAGCCTTGCTACTCTTGAAGCTGCCACCCGGGACGCGGTAGCCGCATTAGAAAAGTACGCTGACATAAAAAATGTACGCAGCTCGCTGGACAATCCCAGGCCAGAAATAGTGTTGTCACTTAAGCCTGAGGCGCAAACGCTGAATTTCAGTGAAGCTGAGTTGGCGAAGCAAGTTCGTCAAGCCTTTTACGGCGAAGAGGTTCAGCGCATTCCACGCCAGCGCGAAGATGTGAAAGTAATGGTGCGTTACCCTCGCGAGCAACGCACGTCGTTGGATTCAGTGGTGAACATGAAACTGCGCACCCAAGATGGTCGTGAGCTGCCCTTTGAGGCCGTTGCCAACATTGACTATAAGCCGGGTTATACCAAAATAGAACGAATAGATCGGCGTAAAGCCGCGAGGCTAACCGCTGATTTTGCCGCTGGCGCACAAGGCTTTCAAGTTGTTGAGCAGCTATATGCAAAAGACTTTGTGGAACTTAAAAAGCGCTACCCCGACGTGAAAATTGAGTTGAAAGGTGAGCAAGACAATGCCCAGGAATTCGAAAAAGCCATTCAGGCCTTGCTGGTAACAACGCTGATATTGGTGTTCGCGGTAATGGCCATAGTGTTTCACTCTTACTGGCAACCATTCCTTATCGTTACCGCCATACCTTTCGGCTTAGTAGGAGCTGTGTTCGGGCATATGATAATAGGTCGTGAAATCAGCATGTTCTCACTGATGGGAATATTGGCCTGCGCGGGCGTTGTTGTTAACGACAACCTGGTATTAATAGACCGTATCAACCGCTACCGAGATGAAGGCCAAGACCTTTGGAATGCAATAGTGAATGGCGCCACCGATCGCTTCCGCGCGATTATTCTCACCTCGTTAACAACCTTCGTTGGGCTGCTACCCATCATGCTGGAAGACAGCGTTGACGCACAGTTTCTAACGCCTATGGTAATTTCGCTAGCGTTTGGTGTGTTGTTCGCAACCTTTGTTACGCTGTTGTTTACGCCCGCCTTGTATTTGGGAGGTGAGTCGGTTCGCCGCCGGATCAGTTCAATTTTTTCCAATTCAGATTTAGAACCCGAGCCTGATTCAGCGAAGCAGGAACCGACTGCGTAACACTTAGGCGTTCAACTAGAAATTCAACATATTCTTGAACTTCTTCCATGCAACGTTAATTTCCAACAGCGTGTTGACGACAAAGCCAAGATTGCTCTCTGTATACGGGGCGGCTAGCCCCTCATCGTTTTGCCGCGACATTTCAATATCTAAGGTCGCTCGTAAGTTGGGTAGCATAGAGCCGTAGCCGGGATTATTAACTACATTATTCAGCTCAAAGGGGTCTGCTTCCAAGCTGTATAGCTCTTCGGCAGGGCGATGCTGATAGGCTTTAATGCGGCTAGCGGCAAAGGTGTCGCCACTCATTGCCGCTTGAATCCAGCTGGGCCAGCCGCTTTGTGTTTGCTCAGTGACATTATTGCTAAGCGTGCCCTCGGGGTTTAAGTTGCGAATATACTTAAAACGAGCGTTTCTGATTGTGCGTATGGGCATAGCGTCTTTTGCATTGCGAATGCCCAGCGTAGTGTGAGTGGCAAACACATAGTCGCGGTGTTTTCTAGATGGGTCTTGCAGTACTGCTGCAAAGCTGCGCCCGTCAATATCGGCAGGCGCGTCTGCGTTGGCCAATGCCAACATAGTCGGTAACACATCAACCAGGCTTACAAGCGCTTCGCTGTTGTGGCCTGCCAGCGTGTGCTGTGGCAACCGAACAATTAAAGGTACTCTAATGCCTGCGTCGTAGTTCGTCCATTTCTCAAACGCAAAACCAGCACCATGGTCGCTGGCATAAATAACCACGGTATTATCGGCGGCGGCTGATGTATCCAGTGCCGTGACCACCTTGCCAACCTCGCTATCAAGTTGTGTTACAAGCTCGTAGTAACCGGCGCGGTTTTGACGGGTTTGCTGTGTGTTAACCAAGTACGGCGGCAGCTCGATGTCGTCGGCGCGATAGCGATCAGACTCGGGGTATGGTTCGCCAACAAGAAGTGTGTGGGGCAGTGACGTCGCAACCACCAGCAGGAAAGGCTGGTTCGAGTTGAATACATCTTCCATTGCTGGCAAATAATTGTCGATGCTTTTTGCTGAGAACAGCGAGCCGCTGGCCGAGACTTTGCTAAACGGGAACGCATCACTTGGGCCGATATGGGTTTTTCCTGCCAGAAGTACTTGGTAGCCCATGGGCTCAAAATAATGCGGTAGGCTCAGTGTGCCTTCAAATACTTCGGTATGGTTGCGGTGCGCACCGTGGCGCATAGGGTACAGCCCGGTATACAGAGAAGAGCGGCTGGGCGTACAGATGGCTTCGGTCGCGAAAGCCGCGTCAAAGCGAATTCCTTGGCTTGCCAGCTTATCAAGGTTGGGTGTTTGAATGCGGTTGTTGCCATAAGCCCCGCTGTCGGCCGCGCCGTGGTCGTCACTAAGAATTAGCACAAAGTTTGGTTGTGCCAGCGCACGCGTGCCGGAAAGCACACTTAATAGAACAAGCCCAAGGCAGATAGAACGAAAAGTAAAATGGCCTCCTGAGATCTGTAAGGGCATAACCAGTATCGATTTTTGTTGCATAGGAGGCGTGCTCAACGAACAGTGCTTGGAAGACTGTACGCAAGTATACAAAATAGTAGGTCTAGTGGGTTCTCTGGTGCTTTTGTGACACTCTACTCCCTGTATAGCGCATACTATTGCGCTGTCCCTAGTCTTTGGAGCTCTCATATGCCATTAATTCGTAACAGCTCAACAACACTGCTGTTCACTGTTTTGGTGTTGCTAATAGCCAGCACAGGCTGCGGTGAAAACTCTGATCTTAGAAAGAAAGCCGAGCTGAAGGCCATGGCCATTATTGGTGACGCGGCGCGCGAGCGCATGCCCGACGATGTGGCTGGCGGATTTCATAAAATACCGGTTCGCGTACAGGAGCTGAGTGAGGATGTGTACCAGGTAATGGGAATAGGCAACACCCACCTGATCAACACTACTGAAGGCAGCGTGCTGTTTGATACCGGTTTATCAATACAGGCTGCTCAACAAATACAAGAACTGAAGCCCTATGTGAAAGGACCTATCAGCCATATTATTATTAGTCATTCGCACGCGGACCACATAGGAGGCGTGCGTTTCTGGAGAGAGGAAAATACCCAAATAGTGGCGCATCGCCAGTACAGCGAAGAGCAGCGTTATCTTACCGAGCTGGAACCTTACCTACACAATCGCAACCGAATATTGTTTTCCTGGTTGCCCGAAACCACAACCCGAGTACCGATGTTGAAGTACGGCGGTATTACGCCAGACATTCTGGTAGACCATAATGATTACAAATTTGAATTAGGCGGCGTACAGTTTGAAGTACTTGCCACGCCGGGCGCTGAAGGTGCTGACAATATCAGCCTTTGGTTACCTCAGAAGAAGATTCTCTTTACCGGCGACACACTTGGCCCCAATTTTCCGCAGTTTCCTAATGTGTTCACCATGCGCGGAGAAAAAGTCAGAAAACCGATTGAATACATTGCCACGCTGAACAAAATGATAGCGCTGCAACCAGACATGCTGGTGATGAGCCACCACGAACCTTACAGTGGTAAAGAAGGCATAGTAGAGGGTTTAACTCGGGTTCGTGACGCGACGCAATACGTGCATGACGCTGTTATCAAGGGCATGAACGATGGCAAAACAGTACACCAGTTGATGGCTGAAATTCAATTGCCTGAACATCTAGAGCTGACCCAATTGCACGGCAAGGTGTCGTGGGCGGTGCGTTCCATTTGGGAATATTACGCAACGTGGTTTCATTTCGACACGCCAACCGATTTGTATCCGGTGCCTGCCAGTTCGGTGTACAGCGACTTAGCGGGCATGGCGGGTGCAGACCAGTTGCTCGCCAAAGCCAATGAAGAAATAGCTGCGGGTAACCATATTAAGGCGCTGCACTTTTTAGAAGTGGCGGTAGCGGGTGAGCCACGTAATGCAGGCGTGTTGAATGCGCAGTTGGTGGTGTACAACAAGTTGCTAAACGATGCGATTAATGTGATCGAGAACAACTACGAAAAAGATTATATGAGGGCGCTGATTGTGCAAGTCGAAACGCAGCTTGCAGAGTTGGAGGAGTAGCATTTGCTTTTGCTCCAAGCCCGGTGTTGTACCGGGTGTCGGCTAGCGAGACACGTCGTAAATACATCCATGTAGACTTGTTTTCGAGGTCCCTCTCTCAAACAGTCTCGCTAGCCGACACCCAGTCCAACACCTCCCTGCCACATTTCATCCTTTCCTAAATGAGACTCTACGGGTAATAGAGACGCGGGGAGTTAGCGGCCAACCCCAATATCACTATGCATCTCTATGGCTACTTCCAAGCCTGCACCGGCGCACTTTGCGCACCACGAATTAAGCGGCCGTTCAGTTCGCCAGTAGGCTCGCCTTCTTTAAAGGCCAACTTGCCGCTAATGAATGTTGATTCGTAACCAGTGGCTTTTTGCACCAGTCTGCGCCCGCCCGCAGGAAGGTCGTAGGTAACAAACGGTTCGTGCAGGGTTAGCTCATCGAAATTAATGATGTTGATGTCGGCCTTATAGCCTGGCTGTAATATGCCGCGGTCGTGCAAACCCACCAGCTCGGCGGTTTCTTTGGTTTGCATGCTAATGAGTTTTTCCAGTGGCAGTTTGTTGCCGCGGTCGCGGTCGCGCCCCCAATGTTGAATAAGCGTGGTTGGAAAGCTGGCGTCGCATAAAGCGCCGCAATGCGCGCCGCCGTCACTTAGCCCGAAGGTGGTGTAAGGGTGGGTAAGCATTTCTTCTACAAGGCTTAAATCGCCGGGGAAGTAGTTGAATAAGGGGTGGTACATAAGTGCTGCACCGTCTTTTTCTAACATGGTGTCATAGGCTATTGCGAGTGGGCTGGTGCCGTCACGTTTCGCTATTGCTTCAAAAGACTCTTCTGGTGCAGGCTCATAGTTTGCGGGTTCGCCAAGGCGGAACAATTTGTTAAACGAGGTAATGATTTCAACAATCAATGGCATGTCGACTTCAGCCGGCGCTTCGTTCAATAGTTTTTCGCGGAATTCTGGCGTGCGCATTATGGCTACTTTTTCTTTAAGCGGCTTATCAGCAATGGCGCGGAAAGAAGGGTGCAGCATAAACGGGTTTACAGTGGCGGTTAGGCCGAGCAATACACCGGTAGCGCGTGGTGGTACCTGGCCGCGCATTTTTAGGCCATCGTTCTGTGCCGTTGTAACAGCGTCTAACAATTGGCGCCACCAGTCGGGGCGCATGTCTTGCTGTTCTACGGTGATGCTAAACGGTCGCCCTGACACTTCAGTCATGCGGCGAAACAGTTTGAATTCTTCATCAAAGTCGTAAAAATCGGAAATGCCTTGCAGTACGCCTTTGCCGGTGGCCCCCAGTGAGCGCGCTATGCCCAACAACTCGTCTTCATGGGCTGTAATTGTTGGTGCGAGCACGCCAGACGAGTCGCGATGTTTTTCGGTGCGCGAGGTAGTAAAGCCAAGTGCTCCGGCTTCAACCGCCTCGGCGACCAGCTGGCCCATCTGCTTAATTTCGTCTTCAGTGGCTACGTCGTGTGCCGGGCCTCGATCGCCCATAACAAAAGCGCGCAACGCGCCATGCGGTATTTGCGTGCCAACATCTAATGCCTTTGGGCTTTCTTCTAGAGCCTGTAGATATTCAGGAAAGCTTTCCCAGTTCCACTCAATGCCTTCGTGCAGGGCGGTGCCCGGAATATCCTCCACTCCTTCCATCAAACCTATTAGCCAGTCGCGCTGTTCCGGCTTGCAGGGCGCAAACCCTACGCCACAATTGCCCATTATGGCGGTGGTAACGCCGTGGTAGGTAGAGGGTGACAGGTAAGGGTCCCAGGTTATCTGGCCGTCGTAGTGCGTGTGTGCATCTACAAAGCCGGGTGTAACAATGCGCCCGGTGGCGTCAAACTCTTCTGTGCCTTTGCCTTCCACTGTGCCTACCGCCACAATTTTGTCGCCGCTAACCGCCACATCGGCCGCAAAGGCGGGGCTGCCGCTGCCGTCGTACACCAGACCGTTTCTGATCACGATGTCGTACTTGCTGTGTTGTTCGGGGTGGCTCATTGGCGTATTCCTTACTCTCGGTTATTACTGTTAATGGCTCTTAAGCGAGTGCTCCGCTATCTTTCGTGCATGGCGGCTGCATTGAGCACATCGATTTGTTATGGTCTTGCCTACACATTCAAGCTCCATCATAAACCAAGAGGCCCCGGCTATGACTAACCGAATATTTAATGCCAGCAGCACCTGCGATGACGTGCTGGAAGGAATGGACCTCAGCGGCAAGGCCGCACTAGTAACCGGCGCTTCAGGCGGTCTGGGAGCCGAAGCAGCGCGTTCACTGGCCGCCAAGGGCTGCAAAGTAACGATAGCGGCGCGCAGTAAGGAAAAAACAGAAGCGGTTATTGCAAGCATTAAAGAAGCTCACCCCAATGCCGAGCTAGATTATGGCGAATTGGAGCTCTCCGACCCAAGCAGTGTAAACCGCTTTGCAGACGAATGGCTGGCCTCGCACAATCAGCTGGATATGCTTATTCTTAATGCTGGTGTTATGGCCTGCCCTCTGGAGCGCACCCCACAAGGCTGGGAGATGCAGCTGGCCACTAACCATTTCGGCCATTTCTTGCTTAGCTCTCGCCTGCTGCCTGCTCTGAAAGCCAGTGCGCCTGCGCGTGTGGTGAGTTTAAGCTCTGCAGGACACGCCTTGTCGCCGGTGTTGCTTGACGACCCACATTTCAATAACACCGAATACGACGCCTGGGTCTCTTACGGCCAATCAAAAACAGCCAACATCTGGTTTGCCAATGAGTTTGACCGCCGTTACGCGAAAGAAGGTATTCGAGCCGTGGCGCTTCACCCGGGCGTTATTTATACCGATCTAAGCCGTCACTTAACAGACGACACCTTAAAAGCATTGCTTAGCCGAATAGAAGGCCGCGGCGAAAAACCAAAGCCTATTCCCGCCGGCGCAGCAACCAGCGTTTTTGCGGCTACCGCCCCAGAACTTGAAGGGCGTGGGGCCCTGTATTTAGCCGACTGCAACGTTATTGACGAGAACTCAGACGAGATGCTGCAGTTCGCACCGCATGCCTTCGACCCAGAGAGCGAAAAGCGCTTATGGGAGATGACCGAGCAGACCTTGGGCGTTACGTTTGGCGAGCGGTAAGCGTTTAATTGATATAAAAAACTGAAATAGAAGGGGCCGTGAAAGTTGCGGTAAACTTAGGCCCCTACGTCTAACGAATAACACAAAAGCAAGGCGATACTATGCATTCAACTTCACAAGCAGGTTCTGACAGCGCCTGGACTTCCCGTTTTGCGTTTCTTATGGCCTCGGTTGGCTTTGCCGTTGGCTTGGGTAATATATGGCGCTTTCCTTATGTTACCGGTGAAAACGGCGGCGGCGCTTTTGTGTTGGTGTATTTGGCCTGCGCTGTAGGTATTGGCGTGCCAATATTAATGGCCGAAATAATGATTGGCCGGCGCGGTGGCAAAAGCCCGCCTGACTCTATGCAAAACGTGGCGCAAGAAGAAGGCCGTGCGCCAAGCTGGCGCTGGGTAGGTAATCTCAATCTTGGTGCCGCATTCTTTATAGAAATAGTGTACTGCGTGATTGCCGGCTGGGTTTTGTATTACCTGTTTCAGGCGCTAAGCGGCGGCTTTACCGACATGAATGCCGACGTGGCCGAAGCTACCTTTAATGGTTTGTTGGCTTCTACCAGCACTATGTTGTTTTGGACAATTATAGGCTTGGCAATTACAGGCACGATCGTTTATTCCGGCGTGCAAGGTGGCATAGAAAAAGCCGTTACCATTCTTATGCCCACCTTGTTTATATTGTTAGTTATTTTGGTGATTTACAATATATTCAATGGCGGTTTTCCTGAAGCCGTGAGTTATCTGTTCAGCGTAGATTTTAGCAAAATAGATGGCGGGGTTTGGTTGGCCGCTGTTAGCCAGGCGTTTTTCTCTATGGGTGTGGCGATGGCGGGCATGATGACCTTTGGTTCCTATTTGCCAAAAAACATATCCATTGCGCGCTCTGCCGTAATCATTATGTTTGCCGACACGCTCGTTGCCATATTGGCCGGCTTAGTAATCTTTCCTGCTGTGTTTAGTAACGGCATGGACCCAGCCGGTGGGCCGGGTCTTATTTTCCAAATTTTGCCAATTGCGTTTTCACAAATGCCTGGCGGTTACATTGTTGGCGCTTTGTTCTTTGTGTTGCTGTCGGTGGCGGCCATTACATCAATGGTGGGCTTAATCGAGCCATTAGTAGCCTGGATGCAAGACGTTCATAAAACCACTCGCGAGCGAGCGACCATTATTATGGTTAGCTTGATTGGC
>JBGCFQ010000014.1:0-55124 GCA_045106985.1 Pseudomonadales bacterium
CCACTTTAGCGCCCGACGCCGATGGTGTGTTCAGTATTGAAGATATGGGGATGTCTTTTTACTTTGAGGAAGACCCAGACGACGGCATGTTGTTAAAGCTTACGCGTGGTAAAGATAAGATTGATTTGAAGCGTAAATAGCTGTTTTAAACCAATAGACGATTGTTCGCCGTCACACGAGAGGTTAGGGTTGTGTTTTCGTTCAATGGGCCATCCCTGGCCCGTCCCGCGCTTCTGGTCGCTCCCGGCATCCTGCCTCCCGCGACACTTGCACATCCATGTGCATCGTCCTTGGCGCTAAAGCTGGCCCCGCGAGCGCAGCGAGTGCTTTGGGTCTTCACTACAACATACCCCTAGCATCCCGCGTGACTACCACTGCAGAAATGATAGTCTTTCGGATAAGGCCGAAAGTGTGTGACAAAAGGATTGCGTACTGTTTTGAGTGATGACCAAAAGCACTTGCTCCGTTCGCGAGGCCAGTTTTAGTGCCTTGGACGATGCGCACAATGTTAGCCTCTCGCGGGACGGCGCAGAATAACCGTCTATTAAAGCACCTCCCGCCTCAACCCTTGCTCTGCTATCCAGCCTTCCACTTCAGCAAGATTGGTTTCGTTACTCACCACCGCAATGCTGGCCGCTTCCGGTTTGCTTAACCAACGCTCGCCAACCGCTTTCAAGTCATCGGCTTTCACAGCAAGTATGCGGCTGCGGAACAGTTCGCGTTGCTCTGGTGTGCGGCCAAACAGCTCGTTATGAAACTGCTGCTTGGCTTCACCAGCTGGCGAGCCGGGCTTGTCTAGCGACGACACCACACCCAATATGGCTTCTTCAACAGACTGCCATTCGTGCTTAGTGTTTAACAACCAATCTACAGCGCCGTCAAAGTCGTTCATTGTGTCTACCAAGCGTGGGTCGCGGTAGCTGTAAAAACGGAAGCAGGCATTGGCCGAGTCGTGGCTTGCACCACCGCCGTAGGCACCACCTTGCTCACGCACGGCGCGGTGCAAAAAGCCATTGCGTAAAAAGCCGGCCAACACGGTTAACGCTGCGGCGTCTTCGTGATTGGTGTTAACCGTAGGGAAGGCCTTGGCGCAAAAGTTCACTTGGGTGTTTGTTTGCCATGCCATGCGTTGTTGTTCGCGCACTGGGCTAAGGCTTAGCATGGTGTCGCTAGCAGGGTTGTTGGCAAAGCGGCTGCTAAAGCCATTCACCAAGGCTTCTTGATGTTCTGCTTCAGCGACTACCAGTAACTGCCGGCTCTGCTTCATTAACAAGGCATGCATGGCGGTAAATTCGCCTTGCATGGCTTCCAGGTCGCTGTCGGCGGCGAGGCCTTTTAGCCAACGTATGCCTTCCAAGCCTGAGCTTTTATAGCTCAGTAATGACACAGGGCTCATGCCGCTAGACGCCGCGCTCATGGCCAGGCCGTGGCCATTGCCGGTAATGCTTTGTTCGCGCCTGGCGCTCATTTGTGCAATCAGTTCTTTCATTCTAGGCAGCTCGTCAAAGCGAACCTGTTCGAACGTTTGTTGCAGCAGGTCGCCCAGGGCGTCGCTTTTGTTGCGCAGTGCCTTGCCTGAAAACACCATAAAGGCGCGCATGTCTTGCTCGCTGTCGGGCATGGGGCGCATTGAACTGAACGCACTTAGGCTGCCACAGTTGGCGGCTTGTAAAGCTTGTGTTTGCAAGTAGTCTAGGTCGCCAATGCCCAGCTCGGTCATAAAGCTGGTAAACAGGGGCAGTAGCTGCTGCTGCTCAGCCGTGAACTCTGGCATGGGTAATATCACTTGCTGGTACACAATGCCATTGGTGCCTTGTGGGTAAAAGCTAACGGGCACTGTTGATGTGGCTGTGGACTCAAGCCGCTCACTAGGATGAAAGTGTATGCCAGCAGGCACATCGCTGAGCTCAACCTTGGGCAGTATGGTGGCGTCGTCTTCCTGCAGTTGGCGTTCTTCTAAATCGGCGGCCAGTTTTATAACGCGGGCCACGTCGTCGTCGTCCATTTTGCTGCGAATGTCTTTTAGGCGCGCGCTCTCGCTGTCGGCGTTCAGTTGGTTCAGTTCTGTGTCTGGGCGCATCACCAGGGTAAGCCGGTGGTTGTTGTCTAGCAGCAACTTATTAATTAAGCCTTTGATGTATTCCGGGTCGGCAATTTTCTCGCGCAGTTCTTCTAAAACAGGCTCCATGTCGAGCACGGCTACTGGGTCGCCGCGGTGGGTTACCGGGCCCAGGGCAGCCATTATTATTTGCAGGCCGTAAGGGAAGCCGTCGCCGCCAATTTCGCGTTGGTGAAATTCAAGCTGGTGTAATACCGACTCCAGCCTTTCGTGCTCTATGCCTTTGTCGGCCAGCTCACGAAGGTGGTCAAGTACCAGCGCTTCAAATTCGTCAACAGATTCATCAGCCGCCCCTTCAATGCCGCAGCAAAATACCATTTCGCGGTTGGAGTCTTCCATACCGCACAGTGGGCTGGGGGCGGTGCCCAGGGTGGTGGTTTCTATCAATTGCATTAAGGGCGACGAAGAATTGTCTAGCAACACGTTCGACAGTAACTGAGCTTCCAGCAAGTCTTGCAGGTTGGTGCTTTTGCCCAGCAACCAAGACATCACAATATGGGTTTTGTTGCTGGTGTCTTCGTCGTCCAACGGGTAGTGCGCGGTAACACGCTGTGGGCTGTCAAAGCGCTTTTCGTCGCCAACGCTTATTTCTTCGTCTAATTTTTCGAAGCGGTTCAGCGCCAGTTCTTCAAACTTTGCCTGGTGTTCTGCAGCGCTTATGTCGCCATAGGTCATGAACATCGCATTGCTGGGGTGGTAATGCGTTTTATAAAAGTCTAATAACTCTTGGTAGCTGAGCGAGGGAATATGCTCTGGCTCGCCGCCACTGTTGTAGTGGTATGTGGTGGTAGTAAACAAATGGCTGCACAGCGTATGCCATAGCTGGCTGCTGATAGAGCTCATTGCGCCTTTCATTTCGTTGAATACCACGCCTTTGAACATTAGGTCGCTGTCGGGGTTACCGGCTTCGCTGAATTCTACCCGGTGGCCTTCTTGGGCAAAGTCGAGTTCGTCCAGGCGCGAGAAGAATACGGCATCGAGATAGACTTGAAGTAAGTTGTCGAAGTCTTTGCGGTTTTGGCTGGCAAAGGGGTAGGCGGTCCAGTCGCTGCTGGTGAAGGCGTTCATAAAGGTGTTCAGCGAGCGCCTAATCATCATAAAGAAGGGGTCGCGCACGGGGTATTTCTCGCTGCCACACAGTGCGGTGTGTTCCAGAATGTGAGCCACACCTTTTGAGTCTTCAGGTACGGTGCGTAAGGCCACAAGAAACACGTTTTCAACGTTGTCGGCGGCCAGGTGATAATGCTTGGCGCCGGTTTTTGAATGCTCGTATTCTTCCAGCGTCAGGTTCAGCGCGGGTATTGGCTGGCTGCGCAGGTGTTCAAAAGCTTGGTGTGCATTCATATGGGGTGTTTACCTTGGTGGGTGAAGGATGGTTTGCCGGGCTTGTGCGGGTGGCACAGCTACTCGTTTAGCGCGTAGCCTCTAATCTTATCTCATATACGGTCGACCAGTATTTTCCGCTAAGCCAAAAATTGCCGCTCTTGGCATTGAAGGCTATGCCATTTAAGACATCAGCCTTGCCGGTCTGTTCATTTCGCGGCTCTCGGCGCTGTTCTTCGCGCAAAGCAGACATGTCCAATGTTTGCACTACGTTGCCTGTTTCGGGGTCGATGCCGACTATTTTGTCGGAGTACCAGATGTTGGCGTAAATCAGGCCGTTGGCCCATTCAAGCTCGTTGAGCCTGTCGAGTGCTTTGCCATTGATGCGAACAGGCAGGGTTCTCTGTAGCGCAAAGGTCAGTGGGTTTCTAAATTGCAGCTCATCACTGCCATTGCTCATAATCAGCTGCTGCGCGTTTGCCGTTAAACCCCAGCCTTGGCCTTTATATTTATAGGCGCCGGTTTGAGCCAGGGTGCTGGCATTAAACACCAACGCGGTGCCGGCTTTCCATGTGAGCAGGTAAAGACGGTTGTTGCTCAACGCCAGCCCTTCAGCAAAAAACTGTTTGGCAATGGTTTGTTGTTGCTCAATGTTATTGGCCGACCCGGGCTGCATTCGGGCAATGTAAGACGCGCCATAATTGCCGCTGCTTTCGAGCAATTGATCGTTGCGGTCAAACAGCAAGCCTTGGGTAAATGCCTTAGGGTTGTGCGGGTGTTTAGCAACAATGGTGTAGCCAACTGACACGGCCTTATGTGATGCGTGCGCAACAGTGGGAATTCGTGAAACGACTGAAGGGTTTTGTGAAGAGCCGGTGTGCTTATCTTTATAAATTAAAGCTTTAGGGGTTTCTTCTAATGTTTTACTTCGGTTTTTTTCAACGAGTGTTTTCGATTCTTTAAGCACGCCAATGGCGTCGCCCTCTGCACAACCGCTAACACAGCAACACAAAATAACAGACAGAAGCACAGCAGCGCTGCGCGCTGTCATGATGCGAGGTACGCCATAAGAATTTGCGAAGTGTGGGGAATGGTGCGCGCGCAGTGGCCTGAGCTCTTTGCGTTTAGCCTAGTGCGGCTTGGCGATGTGATTGGCGTTCATTCACAAAGATGATTGCATTTTTCACGGCGCGGCTAACTTTCAGTTCTATTTCCTGGCATTCCTTTGGCGACATATACAGGGTCATGTCGAAGTCTGCGCGAATATAACGTGGTGGAAGATGGTTAAGTGCGACACAGGCAACGTTAGAAATGTAGTCGAGGTCATCCGCTTTGTCGGCTTCAATACCAAGAATATGATCGAGCACCAGGCGTTCGTAAAAATTATGGAAGGCTTCGGATGAGAAGTCTCTATCGCGCCAGTCCAGTGACGATTTCATCAGCATAACACTCCCACCTGATCCCTTAATTGAGTGCTAGTTAAGCACAATTTTTGTCCGCTGCGAAGACTCCGCGAGTAATATTGCGCACAATAAATCGCGCCGGAAGTAGGGCGTGGCGCAGGGGCGAGGGTAGCGGCGACAACTCATTGGTAATTTGGCTGGCGACCAGCTCGGCACACAATGGCGCGAAGCATAAGCCGCGCGAACCAAAGGCAGCATTGAGATACAAACCAGGCCATAAAGGTGGTGTTGTGGCCAATGGCGCATTTTTGTCATGCTGAAGCTTTGCGAAGGCCTGCTCAAACTGCTCAAGTTTTGGAACGGGGCCAACCAGCGGTAGATAATCTGGCGAGGTGCACCGCAGCCCAGCCCAGCCTTGAAGCGCGGCTGGGTCAAGCTGCTGGAATTCGGTGGGCAGCAACTGTTGGCTAGACACTATGTTTGCCTGGTGTTCGGCTGTTCGCAGCTCGGTGCTTTCGTCGCGCAGCAGGTAACTAGAGCCCGCGCAGTGCTGGCCATCGATTGCTGGCGTTATGTAGCGGTCGGCGCACAAAACAACACGTAGCTGCCCACTTGTAGCACTGGCGGGCAGCGAGCTGGTTTGCCCGCGTATGCCACTTGTGGGAAGCCAGTCTAGCTGTGAAAACTGCTGGCTGCCCAGCGCGCAACACACCACTACAATATCTGCTTCGCTCGCTAATGCGTGGCATTCTGCGCCATTCAGCTGCCAGCTTTTGCCTTGCTTATCTTTAACATCCCCTTCATTGCCATTACCAAGGAACGTTAAGCTGCCGATATGTTGGTTGGAATGAAACTGAATGTTCTCTTGGCTAGCAATAATGTGCTCGCATAATTGCGCCGGGTTTATGGCGCGGCCCTGCGGAAAATGCAGCGCGGGATAGCGTAATGGCAAGCCCGCCACTGCGCTGGCGTCAGCGGCATTTAAGTATCGAACAATGTGGTCTTGGCCCAGATGCTCGGCAAGGGCTTTGCCTTGTTGCTGGTCTGCGTCACTAGTCAACAGGTCTAACAAGCCTTCAGGCTTAGAACTGAGTTGGGAATTAACATCGGCTGAAAGACCGTTTAGCGTTTGCGTGGCGAACAGATAGGAATACAGGGCAAAGTCGTTGGCGTGCGAGGCGTAGTCTGACAATCGAGTATACAGCGCCGCTTGGGGCACGCCCGAGGCGCCAGCGGCTAGTGTGTCGCCAGCATCGTACACGTTCACCTTAAAGCCACGTTTTGCCAATGCGCTTGCGGTGAAGCAGCCGGCCAGGCCCGCGCCAATAACAGCGACGGTTTGTTTTCGCTTGCTTGCCGGGCTGCGAAGCGAACGGTTCGCAGAATTATAGGTTGAACGTTGGGTTGAGCTATTAGCTGGGTGAGGCGCGACCGGTTCTGCGGCATACCAGGTAGCCGGTGGAAATGAGCGGTTGCGACGAAAACCTGTTTGCGGCACTTGCCCTTGAAGCTCGCCCAATAGCATTTCTCGCTTTTCGCCAAACCCCGCTTGCTTATTCACCTGAAACCCAAGGGTTTGTAACTCGCGACGAACGTTGCTCACCGCTGAGAAAGTGCTAAAGCTGGTGCCTTGGTGGCTGAGCTCGGCAACGCAGTGCAGCAAGCCGCTGCTCCACATGTCAGGGTTTCTAAACGGCATAAACCCATCAAGAAACCATGCGTCTATGCTTCGGTAGACGAAGCCTGGCCGGTCTGAATCTCGCAGTTGCGACAACACGTGCTCCGCATCGCCGAATAACAAATGCAAATACGCGTTGTTGCCAAATTGAAGCGTATGGAAGCCCGACACCAAGGGAGGGTATTGCCGCACCAGTAAGTTGGCGTTCTCGCTGAGCTCAGGAAAACGGCTTAAAGTCTGCTGTAGGTCATCGCGAGATAGCGGGAAGTTCTCAGCTGAATAGTAGTGAAATTGCGCTTGTTGTTGTTCTTGTTGCGGCCACTGTACCGCACTGGATCGCCAAGCTTGCAATGTTAGAAGGAAGTTCAGTCCTGTGCCAAAGCCGGTTTCGCCAATTGAGAAATGCCCGGGGCTGCTAGTCCAGCGTTGCTGCAGCCGATTGCTTTGCAGAAATACATAGCGGCTTTGATCCAAACCTTGGGTAGGTGCAAAGTAGATATCATCGAAATCAACATTGTACGGGCTGCCATCGGCAAGCCAGCGAATGTTGGCAGCGCTGAGGGTTGGCCTAAGAGTTGTCAAGAGCTGAGGTCAAGAGGCAGGGTCAAGAGCTGGGCTTAAAAAGCGGTGAGCGTGAACGGCTTAGGTGTTACTCGCTAGGCGGCGTTCTGCAGTTTGCGGCTGTCCAAGCTCGCGTAGCTTTTGTTTTTGCCAGGCCACACCTTGCTGATTGCGCTCTAGCAGCTTGGTTCGGTTGGTCAGGTAAACGGTTTTCTGGTCAATCATCTGGTGCACGTCGCTTAGCTCTCTTTGCGACTTATTATACCGTCGTTCTACTAAAAAAAACTCAAAGCGGGCGTTCTGTAGGCGGGCTTCAAAATTACTTTGCTCGCTGGCCGATAAGACATCTTGAGCTGATTCGAATTTTACCAAGGCCTGTTCGTAATCAGCTTGCTGGGTTTCCAGCGAAATACTGACGGCGTCAGCTTGCGCGTGCAGCAGCTCTAACTCTTGCTTAAGCAGTTTAATTACATGCTCTAGCCGAGTAATTCTTTGTTGATACTGTTCTAGTTTGCCAAGTTCGACGTGAGCTTGTGGTGAGCTGTTTTCAGCTCGGGCAGTGCTGCTTAAAGCCGCAGCACTAATGGCAAACAACAACACAAGCGCACCGAAAAGCTTGGCGCAATGCGTTTCTTGTTTGCTCGCTGGGAATGTTTTCTGTGTGTATCCGTTCATGCTCTCGATGCCATTTCCTGGTTGGCAGGAGGGAGTCTAGCACGGTGTTATTTGTCTGAAAAGATGTCAAAAAATTGACACTTTGCCGCGATTTTTTAGCAGAGGTGATACACTGTTGCAGCAAGCATCCACAGCTGTGAAACCCCTTCACGGCGTGCGTATTAAACCGCAATAAATGAACACAATAAGCGACTTTGAATTAATAAGCGGCCTAATAATATTTTTGCTGGGCAGCTTGTGCACGTTGATCGGTGGCACCCATGCCTTGCTTAACAAACGTGACCCAAGAAGCGCCCTTGCCTGGATAGCGATGTGTATTGCTTTGCCTTTTTTGGGGGCATTGCTGTACTACGTGTTTGGCAAGAATAGAATTCGTACTCGCGCCCAGCGATTAACGCGCAATGCTGCAGAGCCGATGGAAGAGGCCAACATGGGCGTGCATGAGGCATCTGTTCGCCCTGACTATCGCAATTTGGCGCAGCTTTCTGCGGCTTCAAGTAAACGCCGGCTGTTGGCGGGCAATACTGTGGCGCCGCTGTACAACGGCGACGAAGCCTACCCGGCAATGTTACAGGCCATTGAGGAGGCGAGTTCCTATATTTACCTTGCCACCTATATTTTTGAAACAGGGCCTGCAGGCCGCGAATTTATAGAAGCTCTTGGCCGAGCTAAACGTCGTGGCGTGAGTGTGAAAGTGCTGGTGGACGGGGTTGGCGAAAAATACGACTTCCCGTTTGTTAGCGGGCGATTGGAAGCACAGGATGTTGATGTTGCCCTGTACTTACCCCCCACATTGTTTCCGCCAAACCTAACTATTAACCTTAGAAATCACCGTAAGTTGTTGTTGGTCGATGGTTCAATCGGTTTTACCGGCGGCATGAATATTCGGCAAAACCATCTTAAGAAAGGCAATAAAAACGGTTTTACTGATGTGCACTTTTCGATTAGAGGGCCAGTGTTGCGCCAACTCGAGCGAGTATTTGTCAACGACTGGCTGTTTACCACGGATGAAAGTTTGCCGTGGAACGAGGCAGTAGGCTACCCCCAGATTGAGGACGACATGGCCTGTCGCGTATTACTCGAAGGCCCCAATGAGGATGTTGATAAGCTGACATGGGTTTTGGTGGGGGCTATTTCGCTCGCCAAAGAGAGCATTCTTATTATGACCCCTTATTTTTTACCCTCTCGTGAACTAGAGGTTGCGCTGCAAACGGCGGCCATGCGTGGCGTGGATGTATCCGTTGTGCTGCCAGGCAAAAACAATCTGCCTTTTATGACCTGGGCCACTACTCATGTACTGCCTCAGTTGCTGAATACGGGCGTTAAAATCTTCAGTTCGCCAGCACCCTTTGTGCACAGTAAGCTGTTTGTTGTAGACGACTATTACGTTCAGTTAGGCTCGTCTAACCTTGACCCCAGAAGCTTACGGCTTAACTTTGAATTGGTGGTTGAGGTATACGATCAAGAGTTTGGTCAAACAATGGCGGCGCACGCGCGCGACAGCATTGCTCAGGCCCGAGTTATTGATATGAGCGACATTAATGTTCGTAGCCTGCCTAAACGCCTACGAGATGCGTTCTTCTGGCTTTTCTCACCTTATTTGTAGCTCCGTTATCATCCCCATTATGAAGCATGAAGAAGTCGCTGCCCGCTGCAGTTATCCGGGTAATTTACCGGTAAGTGCCCGCAGCGGCGAAATTATTGAGGCCATTAAAAAGCATCAAGTTCTTATTGTGGCTGGCCATACCGGTTCGGGTAAAACCACTCAGTTACCGAAAATGTGCATTCAGGCCGGTTACGGACGCAATGGCCAAATAGCGCATACGCAACCGAGGCGATTGGCTGCCATTACCGTTGCCGAGCGGCTGGCTGAAGAAATGAACAGCGAATTGGGAGAGATTGTTGGCTACCAAATTCGCTTCGACAAACAATACGCCGCAAAGTCAGTCATTAAACTGCAAACCGATGGTGTACTGCTTAATGAAATTCAAGCTGACCCCTTATTGCAGCAATACGATTGCATCATTATTGATGAGGCACATGAGCGCTCGTTGAACATAGATTTTCTGTTGGGGTATTTGGGGCGATTGCTGCCCCGCCGACCAGAACTTCGATTGATTATTACGTCGGCCACTATTGATACCGCAAAATTTTCTGAGTTCTTTTCTGACGCACCCATTATTGAGGTGTCGGGGCAAACCTTTCCGGTAGAAACGCGTTACAGGCCCTTTGAGCGCGAAGAGCAGAGTGTGGCAAGTGCCATTTATTGGGCCGTAAGCGAAATTGAAGGGCACGTTGAAAGCACATCTCTAGATGCGGACTCTGTAGAGGAGGGCGCTCAGGGAAAAACGCGCGAAGAGACTGGCACGTCTAAAGAGAGCTTGATCGTTGAAAGCGATGAGGCATTGGATAGTGATGCCGAGACTAACGCCGAAAGTAAAGTGGAAAATAAAGCAGAAAGCACTGCGAGAAAAACGCCTAATGCTAAAAACAAACTCGTAAATCTGGATGTGCTTTGTTTTTTGAGCACTGAACAGGAGATTACCGACGCTGCTCGTTACTTGCGTGGAAAGTTGGAAGGACGGTTTGAAGTATTGCCCTTATACGCGCGCTTACCAGCCAAGCAGCAACGACGGGTTTTTAAGGCTGAAAAGAATGCACCACGACGACTGATACTCGCTACCAATATTGCAGAAACGTCTGTGACGGTGCCGCGCATTGGTTTTGTGATTGATGGCGGCGAGTCGCGAATGAGTCGTTACAGTTACCATTCAAAAATACAACAGCTGCCTATTGAGGCGGTGTCGCAAGCCAGCGCAAATCAACGGCTTGGACGCTGCGGCCGGCTTGGCCCGGGTGTGTGTATTCGTCTTTACTCGGAGCAAGACTTTAGCGAAAGGGAGTTGTTCACCGAACCTGAAATTCTTCGAACCAATTTAGCCGCTGTTATTCTTAAGCTGTATTCCATCGGCATTAACGATATTCACAGCTTTGAGTTTTTAGACGCTCCAGACGACAAGCTACTGCGCGATGGTGTTCGTTTGCTTGAAGAGCTGCAAGCTTTACGGTTAGGGCCAGATAAGGGGGCGGACCACCGCCACGCAAAGTCTGGCAGCAAAAAGCAACGCCCGGCACGAAGTAAATTGAGTAAGGTGGGGCAGACTTTGGCACGGCTTCCCTTAGAGCCGCGCATTGGTCGCTTGCTCATTGCCGGGCGAGACAACAACTGCATGACTGAAATGTTGGTGCTGTGCGCCGCATTAAGTACTATAGACCCCAGAGAGCGACCGCAGGCCAAAAGAGATGAGGCCGACGCCCTGCACAAACGCTTTACCGACCAGCGTTCAGATTTTGTAACGCTGCTAAAGCTGTGGAAATACGTACAGCAAAAGCGTACATCGCTTTCCACCAGTGCGTTTCAAAAAATGATGCGCCGCGAGTTTTTAGCGCCGCAGCGGCTAAATGACTGGTTTGATGTGCAGCAGCAGTTGAAAGCCATTGCGGCCGACAGCAGCTTTGAGCTTAATGCTAAGCCTGCGTCGTTTGAGTCTATACACCGCGCATTACTGACAGCCTTTGCGACTAATGTGGGCGTGCACAGCGACAAGGGTTTGTTCAATGGCACTCGACAGCGACAGTTTCGAATATTTCCCGGCTCTGGTCTCGCTCATTCGAAATCCGGGTCCAAGGCCAAGTTTATTGTTGCGGCAGAGTTAATAGAAACGGGCAAGGTGTATGCGCGTTTAGTTGCAGAGGTTAAGCCGCAATGGGCCGTGAATGTGGCACGTCACCTTGTGCTGCGAGATTATTACGAACCCTACTTTGATACACAGAGCGGGTCGGTAAAGGCCTATGAAACCGCAAGCCTGCAAGGTTTGCGCTTAACAGACCGACGACCAATTCCGTACGCCAAGATTGACCCTGTGAAGTCACGCAGTGTGTTTTTGGAGGACGCTCTGGTGGCTCGGGGCTGGTCCTCAAACTTGCCCTTTGCGCCACATAATGACCGCGTTATAGCCGAATGCGAAACCATTGCGGCACGCCTACGCCGCCCCGAGCTACTCTGCATTGATGACGCGCTGACTGAACTGTTTGCACCTCTTGTACCAGACAATGTTGCGTCGGTTCGTGATTTTGAAAAATGGTACAGCGCGGCCGATGAAGCAAGCCGTGAGGGTCTGCAATTGGCACCACTGGCCGCTTTGGTAGAGGTTCCTGGCGAGGCGGAGTTGGCGCTTTTCCCGGACAGAATTTCGGCCCAGGGAAATCAGTTTGCTGTGCGGTATCATTTTTGCCCAGGCACTGAGACTGACGGGCTTGAAGTACTTGTGCCTGAGGATTTACAGGCGATATTGCCTGAGTATATATTCGATGATCTGGTGCCTGGGCTGCTCGCTGAAAAGTGCACAGCACTGCTTAAGGCGCTGCCTAAATCGAAACGAAAACCGTTGGTACCAGTCGCTGACGCTGTCAACAAATTGCTGGGTGAAATAGCCGCAGGTGGTGGCCCACTAACGCATCGTCTTGCTCGAGTTGTAGCGCAGCACTATCGTGTTCAGATAGAACCTCAGGACTGGGACCCAGGCCGCCTGCCCGATTATTTATTTGCCAACGTGTCTACTGTGGATGCTAATGGCAAAACGAATAAAACGCGACGTTGGCGGTCAACGCCGGCGTTGCCTGCTTCTGCTTCTGCCGCTGCCGCTACTGCATCTGCGAGTGGTGGTTCTGCAAAAGCGTCCACAGGCGATTCCAGAGCGCATTATTTCCAGCGACCGCCTTACGATGTAAACGATGTGAAAGCGGCGTCGTACCCTGATTTGCCGGCCCAATTCTCGTACCAAACAGCGGGGCTTAGCTACGCTGCTTTCCCAGGGTTTGTTGTTCGCGGCGAGCACGTTTCAAGTTGCTTGTTTTATGAGGCCAAAGAGGGCGCTAGGGCCAGTGGATGGGCTCTGTCGCGGTTATTCCAGAACGCAGACCCTGCGTTGGTGCGTCAGTATCGGGGGCGGTTCCTGAACAGCAATAAGGACAAGTTGGCGCTGAGCATTTTCCCCGGCGCTGAAAGTATTCGCGAACGCTTGCTGCAGAGGCTGTTTTACCAAGCTTTTAGCTGTGATTTTTCTGGTGCAAACGAGCCTCCGCGCACTATACAGGCGTTCCGGACTCAGCAAAAACTGGGTCGCAGAAAGCTCGCTGATGAATTTTTGGAGTGGAGTGAGCTGTTTGCGAGCATGATAGACGCGCACTACAGCATTATTCAGGCCGCGCAAAGTGTGAGTTCTGCGCACTTTCAGCCGGCTCTGGAGGATGTAAAGCTGCAGTTGAAGGGTTTACTATGCGAGGAGTTTCTTGCTTGGGTGCCAAGCGAGGCTCTACGGCACTATCCGCGTTATCTGTTGGCAATGGCTGAGCGGCTTCAGCGTTTACGAGAACAGCAAGGGAGAGACGCAGAGCGCCAACAGAAGGTGATGCGCTGGCATGATCAATTGATTGCCGACCAACAGAGCCCTGAAATTCCCCAGCACTTATTGCGGCAACCGTTTTTTTGGCTACTGCAGGAGTACCGGGTGTCGTTGTTTGCCCAACGACTTGGAACCGCTGAGCCTGTTTCTGAAACCAGGCTTCGCAATGCTTGGGAGAGCCGCTTCGAAAAGAAGTAAGTCCTAATTCAACAATAGCGTGCGAGACGTGACACTGAAAAACAACAGCAAACTGCAGATACACACAGAGTCGATGATGGTGACTGTGTCGGCAGGGCCACAGCTGCATATGAAGCGATTCTGTGCCGATAAGGTCAATCCGGGCACACCGGTGTTTATGGTGCATGGTCTGGCGGAAGATGGTCATATCTTCTATTCAGGGCGCGGCAAAGGCCTGGCCCCGTATCTCGCGGCTGAAGGCTATGATGTGTACGTTGCCGACATGCGTGGCTCAGGAAAAAGCTGGCCGTCGGTAAGCCCCAAATCTACCCATGGGCAGCACCAGGCCATAAATGAAGACATACCGGCATTGCTGAGAGCTATTGTTCGCAAACGGGGGCCCATACCGCAAATATGGATTAGTCACGGTTGGGGAGGTGTCATCACAAGCAGCAATTTTGCGCGCTATGGTGATGCGCACGCACCCGTGCAAGCGATGGTGTACTTTGGCTCTAGACGGCTGGTGCTCGACAATGGCTGGCGTAAGAACTTTGCTCTTAAGGTGCTGTGGAAAACCGGCTTGAGTTTAGCGAGCAGAGTGACGGGTTACGTACCAACGCGGCGTTTTAAAATAGGAACCACCAACGAGACGCGCAAAAACTTCAGTGACGCACTACGGTGGATGTTTACCGAGCCCTGGTTAGACCCGGAAGACGAGTTCGATTATCAACTGTCGGCTAAAATGCGGCGTTTCCCTGCGAGCCTGTATTTAGCGTGCGCCTCAGATACCGTGTACGGCTGCCCGGATGATGTTCGCCATTTTATTGCTGGTCTTGGTGAGCACAATGGTCAACTCATTGTTCTAGGCAAATCGGGTGGCAGCCTTCAGGACTATGGCCACATTGGCATGCTCAGCGCGGTAGAGGCTGAGGCGGACCATTTTCCGGCTTTATTAGATTGGTTGGATACCCAGGCCGATAATAGAAAGTCATTTGGGGACGAAATGACTCCAAACAGGCCGCCGGAAGCCCTAGAAGCGTGAAACTGTAAAAAATTGCGCTCGTATTGCTTAACTTTGACCTCTGAGTGAAACTACTTCTCGTAGTGCATGTCAGAGTACGCGAAGGCCACTGGCTGACAAACATCAAATGCTTTTCGAATAGGAATGATTATGGCTAACAATACGATTAAACCATTGGCTGCAGCAGTTGGCGCAGCTTTCTTGGCAACAGCTTTTTTGCCGGCGGCATCAGCGGCTACCAACCCGTTTGCGGCACAAGAACTGAATGCTGGTTACGACCTGGCAAGCAAAGGCGCCGAAGGTAAATGCGGCGAAGGAAAATGTGGCGAAGGCAAGTGCGGCGGCGACAAAACTGAGGGTGCTGGTGATAAGGCCGATGCCGAAGGTAAGTGCGGTGAAGGCAAATGCGGTGGCGACAAAGCTGAAGGCGAAGGCAAGTGCGGTGAAGGCAAATGCGGCGGCGACAAAGCTGAAGGCGAAGGCAAGTGCGGCGAAGGCAAATGCGGTGGCGACAAAACTGAAGGCGCTGGCGATAAAGCCGAAGGCGAAGGCAAATGTGGCGAAGGCAAGTGCGGCAGCTAATGCAGCATTAGCCTTGAGAGGGTCTGGGCCAGTTTAGGCTGGTTCCGATTTAGATTCTCTCGTTTAACTTTTGTTTTAACTACCGCCGGCTTGCCGGCGGTAGTTGTATCTGAAAGATGAGACTTTTGAATTGCACGGGCGAAACGGCCAATCAAAGTGAAAAGCGAAGTAAAAAACGAAATGAAAAGCGACATGAAAAAGCGACCAGAGAGGGGCACTATTATAAGTGGCGCTGGCTTGGGTTTAAGGCGCGATTTTTCGGCCCAACTCGATAAATTTGAGGACAGTGACGTTGATTTTTTTGAAGTGGCTCCCGAAAACTGGATTGGTGTAGGGGGGCGTTTTAAGAAACACCTTCAGCGCTGTACCGAGCGATTCCCGCTGACACTGCACGGATTGTCACTCGACATTGGCGGCGTGGCGCCACTCAACATCGAGCTTTTGCACGACATAAAGTCGTTTATGGATGAGTACGATTGCGCTTTGTATTCCGAGCACCTTACCTACTGCGGCGATGCCAACGGTCAGCTTTATGACCTTATGCCGATACCGTTTACCGGCGAGGCAGTGCGCTACGTTGCAAACAGAGTAAAGCGCGCGCAGGATATATTGGAGTGCAAGATGGCATTGGAGAATGCCTCTTATTATGCAACCCCCAGCCAGGAAATGACCGAGCTGGAATTTATCAATGCGGTTGTGAGTGAAGCGGATTGCGACCTGTTGCTGGACGTAAACAACATTTACGTAAACAGCGTTAACCATGGCTACGACGCAGAAGAGTTTCTGCGTGGTTTGCCTGGTGAGCGCGCGCACTATGTCCATATAGCGGGTCACTACAACGAAGCTGAAGATTTGCGTGTAGACACGCATGGCGCCGACGTCATTGACCCCGTTTGGCGATTGTTGGAACTGGCTTATCGGCAGTTTGGCGTTTTGCCCACGTTGTTGGAGCGCGACTTTAATATTCCTCCAATTCCCCAGTTGTTGTCTGAAGTTGAACAGATAAGGGATGTGCAGCGGTCTGTGCAGATCAACACGAACGTTGAGGAGCTTGGCTAATGGCTTTGTCCTTACCTGACACTCAAGCGCTGCAAAATGCTTTAACGGAGCATATTCGTAATCCCGAGCAGAACCCGGCACCGGAAGGAATTGAAGATCGGCGCCTGAAAATTTACCGTGAACTACTCTATAAGAATATAGAGGGTTTTATGAGCCGTGGCTTTCCCATTGTTCGACAGCTGCTCAGCGATAGTAGCTGGCATCAGTTGATGCGAGATTTCATGCACCGCCATGGTTGCTCAACCCCGTACTTTCCGCAGTTAACTCACGAATTTTTGGGTTATTTGCAATCTGAGCGAATTGCGTTTGAGGACGAGCCGCCATTCTTGCTGGAACTGGCGCACTATGAATGGGTGGAAATAGCTGTTGATTTGGCAGAGCAGGATCTAAGCGATATTGAGGTGAACCGGGCAGGACATTTATTGGATGAAAAACCTGTTGTTTCGCCATTGGCTATGTCGCTAGCGTATCAATACCCGGTTCATCTTATTGGGCGAGACTACCAACCGCAGCAAGCGCCAGAACAACCGACCTTTCTTATCGTGTATAGAAACCGGGAAGACGCGGTAAAGTTTATGGAGGGTAATAGCGTTACGGCCAGGCTGTTGGCGCTACTGAGTGAGCCGCAATTTACTAGCGGGCGTGAAGCGCTTGAGTGTCTGGCTGCAGAAATGCAACAGCCTAATGCCACCGATATAGTGGCAAACGGGCAGATTACTATGGATAAATTACGCCGGCTTGATATCATTTTAGGCACGGAAGTGCGATGAAAGCACTACGAGCAAGCACATGCTCTGGGTTAATGAGCATTGGGAATAGAAGGAGCGTGGGTATGAAAAGGGCACAACAGGTTAAAGCTACACTGTTCGCTATGCTGTTGCTGAGTGCGCTCGCGCCGCTGGCAATGGCCGCAGAGACAGATCCATGGGAGGGTTTTAATCGCAAAATTGACGCATTTAATCAGTTTGGCGACCGTTGGTTGATTCGCCCAGCTGCAGTGACCTATAGAACCTTTATCCCGCCGGCTGTGGACCAGGGCGTCACCAATATGTTCAACAACGTGCGCGAGCCCATCACGATCGTTAATGACCTACTGCAGTTTAAATTCAAGAAAGCAGGGGCTGATACTGGCCGTTTGCTGCTTAATTCTACGGTAGGCTTGCTGGGCTTTTTCGACGTAGCATCTAAAGCCGGTTTGCCACGCCAGGTGGAAGATTTTGGGCAGACGCTTGGTTATTGGGGAGTGCCGGCTGGACCCTACGTAGTCATACCATTGCTTGGCCCTAGCAACCTTCGAGACGCATTCAGTCAAGTACCGGATGCCTTCGCAAACCCTATTGCGTACATAGACGATGACTTGCCTCGTTTCTCGACTCTTTCGCTTTACTACGTGGACTTGCGAGCCGACATCATTGACGTTGAGGGCCTTATTTCAGGTGACCAGTACGTTTTTGTTCGAGACGCCTATCTTCAGGACCGGGAGTTTATGGTTAAGGATGGCGCTGTTGTCGACGACTTTGGTGACGAAGACTTTTAACACAACGTTACAAAACAAGTTTGCGCAACAGCCTTGCGGTATACGAGAGGCGGTATAGGAGAGAAAGCGGGCAGAGAACCCGCTTTCTAGCCGATGGCAGAGAGCCTCTAGTCGAGAATCTCGTCGATAGACAATGCCAAGCGGCGTTCGCCTTCTTCTTCAACGATACGTTTTACGGTTGTGTGGTAGATGATTTCTGAACCTTTCGATTCAATCCTTGCGACCACGCTCTCGCCCACCTTTAAAGGTGCGTCGGTGGCGACCATTAGGCCTGCTCCACTCATATCAACACAGCGGCCGACGTGCTCGGTGCCTGTTTCTTTTGCTTGTAGTTTCACTTCGGCGTTTAGCTTTAAGCGAATGTACGTGCGCTTGTTCTCGTCAACTTCACGAGTAGAACTCATGGCGGCCTCTCAAATGGGTAAAAATGCGATAGTAGAGGAGTGATAGTCTAGGTGATTTTGTCGGCCAGTCAATTGAGTGTGAAAACTTGCATCTTCGTGCGTAAAGAAGTACCGTGCGCAACTTTCCTTATACTGACACTATCCACTTTTAGGTAGCTATTCCGCACCCGTTCCATGCATCTGTGATGAGCTCTCCCAAACGTATCTTGGTCATTGATGATGACCGCGTAATCCGCCAGAGTATCGCGGCCTACCTGCAAGACAGCGGGTTCGACGTAATGCTCGCTGACGACGGTTTAACGGGCCTCGAGACCTTTCGTATTGAATCACCCGATTTGGTCGTGTGTGACCTGCGCATGCCCGGTTTAGACGGGATCAGTGTTCTCCATCAAATTTCTGCAGAAGCGCCTGATGTCCCGATTGTGGTTATATCAGGTGCCGGTGTTATGGCTGATGTGGTAGAAGCGTTGCGCATTGGCGCCACCGACTACCTGATTAAGCCGATCCTCGATCTTGAGGTTCTAGAGCATTCAATACTTAGAAGTTTGGAACGAGCGAAGCTGCGTCGCGAAAACGCCGGCTACAGGCGCGAGTTGGAACGTACCAATCGAGAGTTGCAGGCAAACGTTAGCGCCCTGGAGCAAGATCAGCAAGCTGGTCGCCACGTGCAAATGAAAATGTTGCCCGTTGCCCCGAAAGAGCTGCACGGCTACCACTTTGACCATCGCATTATTCCCTCGCTGTATTTAAGTGGCGATTTCGTCGAATACGTAACAGTTGGCGATGAGCACATTGTATTTATGATTGCGGACGTGTCAGGCCATGGCGCCTCTTCGGCATTTGTAACGGTACTACTGAAGAACCTTACCGCGAGAATGCGCAGCGACTTTGGGCGCCATAATGACCGATCGATTCTGTCTCCGTCATTGTTACTAGCGCAAACGAATAAGGAATTGCTGGAAACCGAGCTTGGAAAACACGCCACGGTTTTTGTTGCCTGCTTGAATACAAAAGAAAACTCTATTAAGTACTGCAATGCAGGCCATCTGCCACGACCTGTTTTATTAAGCGGCGATGGTGAGGCAAAGTACATAGATGGCGCCGGCATGCCCGTTGGTATCGTGCCAGAAACCGATTACGAAGAGCAAACATTGCAATTGCCTGATAGCTTTAGGCTAACCTTGTTTACTGATGGCATTCTTGAGTTGCTGCCAGAAAAAGATCTGGTGGATAAGGAAGCTGAACTACTGACCCGATGCAGTGCAGCTGATCGAGATTTGGATGGCTTGGTAGAATTGATGGGGCTTAACTCTGTAGAAGCCGCGCCAGACGATATTGCACTCTTTACTGTTACAAGGAATTATCCGAGCTAGCTCGAACACTCATTATGCAAGCTGGAAAAATATTGCAGGCCAGTCAGGACGGTGTTTACGTACTGAAATTGCTGGGCGATGTTCGTCTCACTCTCTGTAAGACGTTCGATGATTTTATTGAAGACATGTTCAGTGCAGACAATTTTGCCAGTGTGGCAATTGATCTTAGCGACGTAGACGGATTAGACAGCACTACCTTGGGCTTGCTGGCTAAAATAGCTATTCGAGCTGAGCAGCGTTTTAATTTCAAACCCATTATTGTTTCAACCGACGCAAGCATTACGCGATTACTGACCAGTATGTGCTTCGAGCGTATTTTTGATATTCGCGAGCAGAGCATTGAAACCTTGGCAGATTATGGCGAGCTGCCTATTGCTGTCTCTTCTGAGCAGGAAGTAAAAGCGAGGGTATTGGACGCGCATAGAACCCTTATGGGGTTGAGCGAAGAAAATGAAACCTGTTTTAAAGACCTGGTTAATGCGCTAGAGCAAGACTCTTCATCAGGCGCTGCGCATCGTCCCTCGAATTAATTTCTGCTATGGAGTAGGCCCTTGGACAATAGCAAACCTTATCGCGTTATCGTCTGGGGCACAGGATTGGTTGGCAAGGCCGTACTGCGCGATTTAATCGCTAATCCCTGTTATGAGATAGTAGGCGTTATCGTTTCCGCCCCAGAAAAAGACGGCAAAGACATTGGCGACATTATAGGTATGTCCCCTACAGGCCTGTTGGCGACTACTAACGTTGCCGATACTTTGAAAAAACCCGCCGATGCGCTGGCGTATTTCGGTCCCAGCGCACTGTACGCCGATATCAATATGGCTAATCTTACACTGGCTTTGCGCAGTGGCTTGAATGTGGTTGATACGTCGATGGGCGTTTTCGAGAACCCGTCGCGTGCGCCGCAGGAATTACTAGAACAAATAAACGCCGCCTGTGCCGAAGGACAGAGCAGTTTTTTCAGCGGTGGAATCGACCCCGGCTTTGGTAACGATTTGATGCCGCTGACTCTGCTCGGTGTTTGCGCTAGGGTTAGCCGGGTTAGAACCATCGAATTCATCGATGCGGGCACTTACCCCGACCAGGAAAGTTTGATCCAAATGGGTCTTACGTCCATGCCCGACGCTGACTGTGTGCTTGATATTCCGGGCATTATGACAGCCGTTTGGGGCGGCCCCTTGTACATGATCGCAGAAGCTCTGGGTGTTGAACTTGAATCAACGGTGGAAAATTATCGGCGTTGGTTTACACCAACTGCCGTGGACTATGCTTTAGGCACCGTGCCAAAAGGCGGCTGTGCAGCTCACCAAATAGAGTTGCAGGGAATTGTTGACGGTGAACCAAAAATTATCATCGATCACTTTCACCGCCTCTATCCTGAGGCCGCTCCGGACTGGCAGCGACCCGAAACGCATGCAGTGCATGCCAACCGAATTGAAATAGACGGCAGCCCTAGAATTCGGCAGGAAACTGTATTGGAAAATGCCGCTACAGGCGATGGCAATGAAGGTACTTGTCTTGCAACCGGTATGCGTGCAATCAACGCCATACCGGCTGTGTGTGATGCAGAACCGGGTATTCTATCAACACTGAGCTTGCCGATTATTGGCGGGCGGGGCGTTATGCACTGAGTGGCGTAACTGTCGGCTCTTGGCCTGGTTGTTCGTTTTGTGCTCGCGGTGGTTAAAGGGGGTTCTACTATGAATTGTGTACGCACACTACCTCACGCCGTCATACTTTGTTTTTGCACCCTGAGTTTAACGGCTTGTGTTGTTACAGAAAATGGCAACACCAATACCGGCACCGACAGTAGCAACGCAAAGTCGCAAAGCCGCCCCAATGTTGTGTTTATTCTTACCGACGACCAGCGGGCAGACGCCGTTGGCTACCACGCAAACCCCTTGCTGGGTATTAAAACACCGCACATTGATCGCTTAGCCGCCGAAGGTGTGCGCTTCGACAATATGTTTGTGACCACCTCGCTTTGCTCTCCCAGCCGGGCATCGTTTTTATCAGGAACCTATGCTCATACTCATGGGGTAATAAACAATTTCACTGATTACCCCGCGCAGCTGCAGAGCTTTCCGCTGCAGCTGCAAGCTGATGGCTATCAAACCGCTTACATTGGTAAGTGGCATATGGGCGAGCAGGACGACAGTAAACGGCCGGGCTTTGACTACTGGGTAACGCACAAAGGGCAGGGCAAATACTACGACACTACGTTTAATGTAAATGGCGAGCGTAAAGAGGTGGCTGGTTACTACACGCAGCGCGTAACCGACATGGCGCTTGATTGGTTGAACAGTAAGCGCGATGAGTCTGCGCCATTTGCCTTGTTGCTTGGGCATAAAGCGCCACATGGCCCGTTTGTACCTGAAGAAAAATATCAGGATCGGTACAACAACGTGGCCGTGCCTTACCCTGATAGCCGCTACCAGCTGGACGACAAACCTGCCTGGATTAAACAGCGACTAAACACATGGCACGGTATTTACGGCCCTTTGTATGCTTTTAGAGAGAATTTCCCGAATGACTCGGCGGCCGCCGTTAGTGATTTTGAACGTTTCGTTCGTTCCTATACGGGTACTATCAATTCTGTTGATGACAGCGTAGGTCGCGTTTATGCGGCGCTGGAAGAGCTGGGCGAATTGGACAACACCGTATTTGTCTTTGCTAGTGATAATGGTTTTCTGCTGGGTGAACACGGCATGATTGATAAGCGCACGGCACATGAAGCCAGCACGCGAGTGCCCTTGGTTGTGCGTTACCCCGCGCGGTTTAAAGCGGGCACTATAGTGAAAGGTCAGGTGCTGAGTCTGGATGTTGCCCCTAGTATTGTGGAGCTAACCGGCAGTGGTCGCATGGATAGTGCGCAAGGCCTTTCGTGGGTAGCCTTGGCAGAGGGTAAGGCAAGCGAGTGGCGAGAAACCTGGCTGTATGAGTACAACTACGAAAAACAGTTTCCCTACACGCCGAATGTGCGATCGGTACGCACTCACAAATGGAAGTATATTCAGAACCCGCATGGTGATGGCGGACCTCTGCGTCATATTGAACAGTTGTACAATCTTGAAGACGACCCGGGTGAGTTGGTTAATGTAGCTTTGCGTAACGATCATCGAGATGTTCTAGGCCGCATGCGAGGCCTGCTAGAAAGAACTTTAAAGGAAAGTGGCGCCTTACCTGACCAGATGCCGATTGATGAAGGCGTTAAAGCAGAGTTGCCAGAAGAGAGTATTCGTTAGGTGCCCAGTGTTTACTAGGTGAAGGCTAAGCGTCGTTTTTACTGAAGTTGATTTCTTCGCCAGCTTTTCAGATTTCCGGTTCTATATACTGTTTCGAACTTAAGCGTCAGTTCCATTAGACCAAAGCGTTCGTTCACTATTTTTTCTGTAGATGTATACTTTAATAACTGGCTGCAAAGCCATACCACTGTCCATGTAGACGGCGGGCGACCCAAAAGTTCTCGCTTTTGGGTCGCCACATTCGTCTGTCTTGCATGTCTTCTTGCTTTTGATAAATTCTGTAAACCGCCCTGAAAATTGCGCTGAAAGCCTTTTTGTAGATCGTTTTGTAAACCGCTTTGTAAACTATACGCAGCATTCAACACCTGTTTACAGTGTGCGGTGTTTTCCTATTTTTCTCTGTGCTCTACTTGCCTCAACAGCTCAGGCAGCGTAGTGAGTTGTATTGGCAAGAACCAACCATTAACGGCACTGCGTGTGCGGTTTAGTGAATAAACAATTTTTTAAGGGGTCGAACAATGAAAATTAAACCAATAAGTGCATTCATTCTCGCGAGTTCTCTCGCGTTAATGGGAGGCTGTGCAACAGGTACTTCTGATCAAGCGGCTATAAGCAGTGGCGTTAGCGCGGAAGAATTTGAAGCGTACAAGCTGGAATTGGCGAACAAGCAAGCCGAAATCAATAGGCTGAAAGATGCAGCGAATTCATCACAAGGGATGCTTGCGAACACAGGGGACTCGGATCTTTTTCCACCTAATCCTGAAGCTGGGCATTGTTATGCACGAGTATTGATTCCAGCGAATTATGTAACAGAATCTGAGTCTGTGTTGCAACGCGAAGCTAGCTTCCGCTATAACGTGATTCCAGCTGTTCATGAACCCGCTCAAGAATCAGTGTTGGTACGCGAGGCATCTACGCGCTTAGAAGTAATTCCAGCTACGTATAAGGAAATTACTGAGCAAGTTCTTGTTCGTCCTGCTTCTACTAAGCTAATGCAAGTACCAGCCGAATATGAAACAGTTAGCGAACAGGTTCTTGATAAGCCTGCTCATACTATTTGGAAGCGTGGAGCCGGGCCGGTTGACGGCGCTTTGCAAACAGCGGTAGACCAAAGCACAGGTGAGGTTGTTTGTTTGGTAGAAGTACCTGCAAGCTACAGAACAGTGACTAAAACTGTATTGAAATCACCTGCTTCAACACGTGAAATCGATGTTCCTGCTGAGTACAGAACGATTACTAAAACTGTAATCGATACGCCTGCGACTACTCGCGAAGTTACTATACCTGCGGAATATCAAACGGTTAAGACTACGCGACTTGTTAGTCCAGCTAGTACGCAGAAAATCGATATTCCTGCCGAATATGTAACGGTTACTAAGCGCAATAAAGTAAGTGATGAAGAACTGGAATGGCGTGAAGTATTGTGTAAAGACAATATGACGCCAGAAGTTATTCGCACTATGCAGGCAGGTCTTGACCAAGCGGGTTACCTTAGAGGATCAGTTGACGGTATTTTTGGACCAGGAACTTTGAAGGCAACAAACGCCTATGCTGAGTCAAAGAACTTGCCAGTTGGTAAGAGCTACATTGCTATTGAAACGGCTAGCAGCCTTGGTGTGGATATCTAGCAAGACCGATTTTCTTAAATCGATTCTGGAATGGAACTTTTAAACTGTCCAAGGACGGACACTAACAAACAAGCCTGGATTATCCAGGCTTATTTGCTTGAGGGTATGAACGAATGTTTCAACTGCATGTTAAATCCATGGTGCTCACGGCCGTGTTTTCACTCTTTAGCTCACCATTTGCATACAGCGCGGTGTATCTGGTGCAGATTGGAGCGTATCAACAGCCCAACGACGCAGCGTTAAAAGCGGCGAGCGAATACGGTCATTTAATTCAGTCTGACGCTAGCAATGCATTAACACGGGTTTATGTAGGTAAATTTGCTAATCGGACAGCAGCAGAAACTGCGCGTAATGGCTTGTTAAGCATAGGCTATGATGGGGCTTTTCTAGTCAACTATGCGTCGGTAGAAGCCAGTCTCGCTGACAGCAATCTTGCTTTTTTTAATCGTGAAAATAACGTTGAGAACGGCAATTACGAAAGTAAAAGCGTGCTACAAAAAGCAACAGTGCGTGCAAGCGATAGTAATACACTGGATGATTTGACTGAGCAAGAACGCGCCCTTGTTGTTTACCTTGACGGTAAACTAAAAATAAAAAAGGGAGAGCAGTTTATGAGTCTTTCTGAATTCAGAGCCAGTCGCTAGACTTGGCTTTAGGCGGGTTTTTCATCTTGTTCGCCACAGACTTTAAGCTTTGCTCGAATAAATTCTGAATGGGGAACATATAGCAGTTCGGCAATTTTTCGAATGTAGTGCTGTTCGAATTTGTCGAGCTCGCCATCGGCTAAAGCAACCCGCCACAGGTTAATGATCAGTTGGTACTTTGACTCGTTGGAAAAACCATCATTAATAGCAGTAATGAAGGGATGAATCGAAACGGCGTCAGAATGCAGTTCTTCCGCTTTGTTCAATACCCGTTTCATTTGCTCCACAGGCAGAGAGAAAGTTGAGCGCAGGGCGCGTTCGGCCGCTTCAATTTCGTTGCCCTCGCGCTTGTAATCGGCATGAACAATTTCCATCAGTAATGCCGCCGTCGCAAGCTCCACACCAATTGTTTCGTTCTCGGGCTCAGGAATATCAATGAGCTTGAAAAGACTTGTGAACATGCGATTAGGCCTTTATAAGTTGTTCGAGCTTCACTTGGTCGGCTGCGAAATTGCGAATACCTTCGCTGAGCTTCTCGGTTGCCATGGCGTCTTCGTTAAGTTGCCAGCGAAAGTCTCTCTCAGTCAATGCTGTCGCAGAACTGGCGCTGTCTTTCTTATCAGCGAAGAGCTTGCGTTCTAGAATGCCGCTGTCTGCCGCTAGCTCATCCATTAACTGTGGGCTGATGGTTAATCTGTCGCATCCAGCCAGTGCTTCTATTTCGCCAGTGTTGCGAAAGCTGGCGCCCATAACGACTGTGTTGTAGTTGTTGCTCTTGTAGTATTGGTAAATGCGGCGAACTGATATTACTCCCGGGTCTGTCTCGGAGGTATATGTTTCGTCTATTTTGGCCTTAAGAAGAGCCGCTTTGTGCCAATCTAGTATGCGGCCAACGAAGGGCGAAATTAGAAAAACGCCGGCCTCCGCGCAAGCGACCGCCTGGCCAAAACCAAATAACAATGTGAGGTTGCAGTTGATGCCTTGTTTTTCCAGTTGCTCGGCCGCGCGAATACCTTCCCAGGTAGAGGCGAGTTTTATCAGTATTCGTTCTTTGCCAATGCCTTGCTCGGCGTACAACTCAATCAAGCGCTGGGCACGCTCAATCATGATTGCCTGATTAAACGACAGTCGAGCGTCCACTTCGGTTGAAACGCGACCGGGCACTATGCCGAGTATTTCCTTACCGACTAAAACACCGAATTGATCGACGCAAAAAGCCAGCTGCTCGGCGTCAGTGCCGGCGTGATCATTGGCTTTTTTCTTGGCGCTAGAGAGCAATTCCTGATAATGCGGTAACTGCGCAGCCTTCAACAGTAATGACGGGTTGGTGGTTGCGTCCAGCGGGGTGAAACGTGCAATCGCCTCAACATCGCCGGTATCGGCGACCACGTCGGTCATCTCTTTCAGTTGTTGAAGTTTGTTCATGCGTCAGTCCGTAGGTGGAGTAGGCTGACATTGTATAATGCGAGGGTAAATGTAGGAAGCGAATCAGTGTGAGTAGGTTGTGGAAGATCATCATTTCCCTAGCGGTAATAGCGGCATTGCTATGCGTCGTTTACTTAAAGGTTTTGTTAGGGACTGCTGACGCCGCTGATGACCTTGCTATTGATGTTTGGTCGCTTGACCACATCAAGGATATACCGGTCGCTATTGACGTTACGCCCGAGGGGTATGTCTATGTGGCCGAAACAGGCCAGTTTATGGAAGGCGTAGGCGACAATCGTTATCAGCCTTATTGGTTTATGGACGACATGACGTCCACCTCGGTTGAGGATCGCCTGGCCTATGTTAAGAAGAGTATTGCCGATGGGCATCTGAGCGAAGAGTGGTTTAGCAACAAAGATACTTTGCGTGTCATTCGTGACACGAATTCAGACGGTAAGGCAGATAGCTCTGCCATCGTTGCTCAAATGGGTGGCTACGTTGATGGCGTAATGGCGGGCGTGCTGGCTACAGACGATGGCATTCTGGTGACCAGTATTCCAAATGTGTATCGCCTGCGAGATACCGACGGCGATTTTAAGGCCGATGAAACGGAGATTGTCAGCAGTGGTTATGGCATACGCACGGCGTTTGTTGGCCACGATTTGCACGGACTTACTTGGGGGCCCGATGGCAAAATCTATTATTCAGTGGGTGACAGGGGCTTTAATGTAACAACCCTGGAAGGCAATACGCTGCAAGCGCCCATGGATCAGGGCCGTGGTGCTGTTTTTAGAATGAACCCTGATGGCAGCGATCAGGAGTTGTACGCCTGGGGGCTTCGAAATCCGCAAGAGCTTGCTTTTGACAACTATGGCAACCTGATAAGCGGTGACAATAATTCAGATGGTGGCGACGAGGCCCGTATTGTTTACCTAGTAGAAGGCGGTGATTCGGGTTGGACTTATGGCTATCAGTATATGGCCGACAGTGATTACCTGCGAGGCCCATGGAACGCCGAAAAAATGTGGGAGCCATACCACAAGGGTCAACCAGCCTGGATTGTGCCGCCACTGGCGAATGAAACAAACGGCCCATCTGGTGTGGCTTTCTATCCCGGGCTTGGCTTGCCTGAACGTTACAATGATCACTTCTTTATTAGTAACTACTCATTTATTGCCCCGGGTTCCTGGATTTTATCGTTTGCACTTGAGCCAAGTGGCGCCGGGTTTGCGCTACGCAATGTGCACAAGTTCGCGGAGTCGGACCTGTTTATTGATCAAGACTTTGGCTTTGACGGCAAAATGTATGCGGTTACTGCGGCTGTTTTTGGTGGACCTAAAAAATTGATAAGGCTTTATGGCGAGGAGCAACAGTCGGACCCCAGAATTGAGGAGGCTCGCAAGTTATTGCTTGCTGGTTTGGGTTCGAAGAGCACATGTGTTTTGTTAGATTCCCTGGTGCACGCAGATCAAAGGCTTCGTTTGCATGCGCAGTTTGAATTAGTGCGCAGAGGAGAGCTTAAAGAGCTGAGTGGTGTCGCTTCAGATCGCTCAGCAAATGAATTGGCAAGAATTCATGCTTTATGGGGGCTGGGACAATTGGGTGCTAAGGCTTTCGAACAATGGACCGAGCTGGATGTATTTGAAGGAGAAATGCTGGCGCAAGCGATTAAAGTGCTGGGTGAGGCCGGAGCTGGCAATATGCGAGAAGTTGTTAGGCGCCACATTGCAAGCGATGATGCGAGAATCAGTTATTTTGCAACACTGTCTGCCGCTAAGTTGGGTGATGTTAACGCGGTGCCCGAGATTTCTGCAATGCTGCTGCGCAATGCTAATAGCGATGCCTTTTTACGCCACGCTGGTGTGATGGCATTAACGCTATTGAACGACGAGCCTAGCCTAGCGGCATTGGCTAAGCATCCATCGCCAGTGCTTCGTCTTGCCAGCCTGTTAGCCTATAGACGCCTTGAATCAATAAAGCTGGCGGGCTTTCTACATGATGAGGACGTGAGCGTGGTTGTGGAGGCTGCGCGAGCGATTCACGATTTGCGTTTGCTGCCGGCAATGGCCGAACTCGCGCGGCTTGCAACTGATACCTTGCTCATCAATAGTGATGAACCGCAAACGAGTTATGCGCTGCATCGCCGCGTGATCAATGCCAATTTGTTGTTGGGTGAAGCGCACAATGCGCTTGCATTGGCCCAGTACGCCGCAACAGAGTCAAACCCAGTATCTATGCGAAAACTGGCGCTTACGTCCTTGCAAGAGTTCAGCGCGCCGCCGGTAGCCGATAAGGTCTGGGGCGACCATTGGTCGCCGGCTGCAAGAGAGCCGGCGGTGGTTTATGAGGCCTTGGATTCTTACATTCCGCAATTGCTGGATGGCGAACTGGGCGAGCAAGCCTTAGAGGTAGCTTTAGCGTATGACCGCTTGCCGCTAGGTGCTGGCGAACTGAGCGCGGTGATCAAGGATGTTGAGGCGTCACCAGCCAAAAGAACGGCAAGCCTGCAGGCCCTTCAGCGCATTGCTGGAGAAGGCGCAAATAAGGAACTGTATTTCAGTGCGCTGGAAAATGCCTTGAGCAGCGATGCGCCTGCGTTGCGGTCGAGCGCTTTGTCGATGTTGGCGGGGCAGGACGCAGAAAGAGCCGCTGATGTAGCAACGGCTATTGCAAAAGCAACACTGAATTCGCAAAGAGCCGACATATTGCAAGAACGCCAGGTGGCGATCGCAGTGCTGGGAACGCTTGAGTCAGTGCTTGCCCAGGATTACTTGTTGGAGGCATTGGGTGAGTTGACAGCGGGAGCTCTAGACCAAACGATTGCACTTGATGTAGTGGAAGCTGCGTCAGTGTCTGCGTTGGCAAGCCGCGATGGCCGCGTGGCCGAGGGCTTGAAGGCTTACCAGAAATCGATTGGGAATGATTTAGTTATTCAGCGACGAATTGCAATGTACGGCGGAGACGCGGAGAAGGGTAAGGTAGTGTTCGAAAACTTGGGTGATTGTCTTCGGTGCCACAGTGTGAATAAGCGTGGCGGAGTTGCAGGTCCTGCATTGGACGGCATTGCCTCTAAGTTTGATACTGATTATTTATACCGTGCGCTGGTACAGCCGGCGGCCGATATGGCCGAAGGCTTTGCAAGCGTTGCTCTGACTCTGCAGGACGGAACGTCGATGTCGGGTATTTTATTGAATGAATCTGCTGATGTGGTGCGCATGCAAAGTGAAACCGGGCACGGCGACGTGAGTACGGTTGATATTCCGGTAAGCGAGATTGCTGAAAAACAGGGCCCTTTCAGCGGAATGCCCGCGATGGGACTAGTGATTAGCGTGCGTGATTTGAGAGATGTAATGGCTTACTTGGCAAGTTTGAAGTAACAACTCCGTGGCTACATGTTTTGCAGTTTGCTGCGTGCCTCGGTGAGCACTTCTAAGCCAGCCGTTGGCCGGAAAGCATTTTCGCTGATGTGTCGACGGAATTGTTTAGCCCCGGCAACACCATGGTACAGGCCTAGTACGTGACGGCTCATGTGCTTTAGTGCGGCGCCTTTGGCTAGCTCTTCCTCCACATACACAAGAAAGCGATCAAATATGCTTTCTCTGGTGGCGGCGGCTTTGGTTTCGCCAAATACCAGACTGTCCACATCACTTAACAAATAGGGCTCATAGTAGGCTTTTCTACCGACCATAACGCCATCAACCTTTTGCAGGTGGGTGGCCGTGGCGTCAAGTGACTCTATGCCGCCATTGATCACAATCGTTAGATCGGGGTATTTCTGCTTCATTTGATAAACCAGATCGTAGTCCAGCGGTGGAATGTCGCGATTCTCTTTTGGACTAAGGCCTTTTAACCATGCCTTGCGTGCATGAATACTAAATGAGGTACAACCTGCGGCAGCGACCGTTTCAATAAATTCGGGCAGGGCTAGCTGAGGGTCTTGTTCGTCTACGCCAATTCGACACTTAACGGTAACTGGTACGTCTGAGGCGTCGGCCATCTGCGTGTAACATTCTGCAACCAACTGCGGATTTAGCATAAGGCAGGCGCCAAACATTCCAGACTGAACTCGATCGCTTGGGCAGCCAACGTTCAGGTTAACTTCATCAAATCCATAGTTGGTCGCGATTTTGGCACAGTCAGCTAGCTTTGTAGGGTTGCTGCCACCCAGCTGCAATGCCAAAGGGTGCTCCTCAGCTCTATAATTGAGAAGGCGCGTACAATCGCCGTGTAACACGGCCTCGCAGGTCACCATTTCCGTATACAGCAGTGCATGATGGCTTATTAGGCGAAGCAAAAATCTGGCGTGACGGTCAGTAAGACCCATCATCGGTGCAACCGAAAAACGGTAGTTGGAATTACTCAATAGATAGTGGCGTGAAGTGGCGTGTCAGTAAGTGCTAATTGTCGCTCGAAGAGCGTTTGAAATCCATACTCCAGCTAAAATTCCACCGGCCCTTAGCCTGTGGCTGAATACCATTCAGGTTTTGTGAGAGCGGTTCACTATAGCTTAACGACACTCTGAAGCGCTCGCTGATGCGGTATTTGAGTGTTGCATCTGCTCGAACGACATCACCACCGAAGTTTGCGGGATTGGTGATTCCCGCGGGGTATGGGAATGGTCCTGGCACCGTTATTTCTTCGTCACGACCCGATATTGAGCCTGCATGTTGATAACTGAGTGAAAAACCAGTACTGAAACCAGCGCCAAGCGACCGTTCAGCCGATGTACTAAGAGTGAAACGATTACCCAAGCGGTAATCTCGATCGTTACGTCCAATACGGTGAACGTAGTTTGCATCCAACGCTATGTTCCAGGCCGCCAAGCCTCGGCTGTAGGCAAAGCCTAGTTTGGCGTCGTAAGTGCCAGAGCCTAATTGCATTGTGTAGGGCAGTTGTTGGTCCCCTGGCGCGCGCGGTGTATCGCCTTGCTCATCAATTGACCCTGTGGGCAACGACAAACCTAAGTTCAGCGCGCAATACACCGACTCGTGGTTTTTAAAGCGATGTTGCAGCGCGAGACCTATGTCACCCAAACCACTAGTCTCAATGAGAAACTCTGGGTAATTCGGAACGATACTGATGTGGTCAGTACCCTGGCGCACGTACGGAACATTAAGTGACAGCGTATGTATGCTGGAAAGGCGGTAGGCCAAGCTGGCAGTGTAAATGCTTTGCTCAATGGTGGTAGGCAGCACCGGGTAGTTATTGTTTGTGCGGGTTTCGCCAGGCCGGAACAAGACTTCTTCGTTACTAAGTTCACTTGATCCGCTGCGATAGCCTTCGAGTTTTTGATGGTAGGCACCCAAGCTTAAGTGCCAGCGTGAAGGCTTTTCGCCGCTATCTCCCGACTCGTCAATGTTAATGCCCATCAAGTCTTCAAGCGACAGCTCGGCTAGCTCCGATACACTTGAATTTGCAATGGCTAAGGTGCTGCCAGAAAGCAGCACGATTGCGATGGTTGAACGAATAATAATCATGGACCGTTTTTCACCTAGGGATGACACATTCCTTGCACATTTCTAGCTCTAGTTATTACGTTAGTACAGGTGACTGGAAGTGGCAGCAGATGGGCGGTAATTGGGCGATCGATGGGTAGTCTAGGCGTTCTACTTGCGACGTGGTACACATAAAACATAGGGATGTTAGTGCTTATAATGCCTACTAAGTGCCTATCTCAGATAGGGCGCTTAAAGGGTGAGAGTGGGTATAGGCGGGGTCTATGTTCTATGAGTCCTCAGGCGGCATCACTCCGGCGATAGCGCGGCTATCTATAATGGGAGTGTTAGTCCGGCACCATGTCGCTTGCGCCCTAGTCGTCGCGACCGCGTTCTAAGCCATTCGCTGCGCCAGTTTGTCTGGATTCCTGACGACAAATATCGAACGAATAGCGCCGCGATAGCACTCGAGACAAATGCATGCAAAAGGGGCTTCGTCCTTGGATACCCAGAGCGAGGGCTGAGCATTGATGATTTTGATGCTGAAATCAACATCGCCTTCCATTTGTGACTGGAGTCGTTTGAAAAAGCGCAGCAAACGTTCCTTGCCGTTCAACGGTCGTAAAGCGGCTCGAACAACCCCACCGCCATCGGATACCAGCTGCACGTCTTCGGCCAACAAATCCAGAAGCTGCTTAAGGTCTCCTGCGCCGCAAGCCAGCACAAACGATTCAAACAATTTTTGGTGCTCTTCAAGGCTGGGTTTAAGTTCTACTTGTTTTTCCAGAAGCCGCGATCGCGCCCGGCTGAGCAGTTTGCGACTATGGTCGGCGCGCAATTCGATAATGTCGGCAATCTCTTGGTGATCAAAACTAAAGGCTTCCTTTAGAATAAATACAGCGCGTTCCTTGGGCGGCATACGCTCTAGAAGGGTGAGTACGGCATACGATAGAGTTTGTCCCAATTCGATAATGTCGGCTGCGTCGCCAGACTGATTGCCCATTGCCTCGCTGTGCTCCGACAGCAAAGGTTCTGGAAGCCATGGACCTATGTACTGTTCGCGTTGCACTTTTGCCGATTTTAAATAATCGAGGCATAACCTTGTGGTTGTAGTGAAAAGCCAGGCCGCCTGATTTTTGACATCATCCTGATTGCTGGCTTGCCAGCGCAGCCAGCAGTCTTGTACCGCGTCTTCTGCGGCATGAATCGAGCCCAGCATTCTATAGGCCAGCGCAAATAGTCGAGGGCGCTGTTGTTCAAAGTTGTTTGCCGTCATGTCTCTGTATTATGTTTATGCGTGCATCTAAGAGGCGCTATTGGGCTTGGTGCCAGGAGCGACTTAGATCAATGTTGTACAGGCTTGAATACAGCCGTGCAAATTTGTTGTTGCGCGGATCGTCTATGTTAGCCAATTGCCCAGAAAAGGACAGTAGTGCCGTGATAACAAAGCACAAGGCAATTGTGCACAGTGCGCGACCTTCGAAGCTGGCGAGGCTTAGCCTGCTTGTGGTAATTCGATTGACCAACAAGCAAAGTCCATTCACTGCGTGATAAAAACCGGCCATAAAAAGCAAAAAATAATACGGGAAGAACACGGCAGGCAGCCACCACAACGAAAACGCAACACCTCCGAACCCCGCATGAAAGCCGTTGAAGTAGGGCAAACCACGCGTTGATATGACGTGGCCAGCAACGACCACCAGTAAAAAAAAGCCCGCTGCGCTGTGCATGCTGAGCTTCCGTGAGACGCCCCGCCTGCGTCGTCGTATAGCAAGCGATAATCCAGCCAGCATATGCACTGTTAGCGGAATAAGGACAAAGCCAAGCTCAATAGCAGGCTGTTGATACCAGTTCTGCGCGGCACTCTGAAAATTGTCGTAAAGGGTTGCTCCAAAACTGGCAAGAATCGTATTTAACAAGTGAGTGAGCAGAAAGGGTAGAAATATGATTGCTGATGCTATTTGGCAACGTTGCAGGAGTGCATCCAGTGTCCTTGTTGCAGGCTTTACCGGGGCTGTTGCCAATTTGCTTGTTGGTGTTGTCATGACATTTACTCTCAAAGAAAGCTTGGTTTCACTATCAAGACGATTTACGGAGTCAAAGTGTGACGCGCCCGCAACGAAAGCCTATAATTCGCGCCCTGAAGTACTCTCAATTACGCTGGACTGGCCTTAATGACTGTTAGAACCCGAATTGCTCCGTCACCCACTGGAGATCCGCACGTTGGCACAGCCTACATAGCGCTGTTTAACTTGTGTTTTGCCCGCCAGCACGGGGGCCAATTTATCCTTCGCATCGAGGACACAGACGCGGTGCGTAGCACCGGAGAATCGGAACAGGCTATATTCGATGCCTTGCGCTGGTTAGGGCTGGATTGGGACGAAGGTCCTGACGTGGGTGGTGAGTACGGTCCCTATAGACAAAGCGAGCGTTCAGACATTTACGCGCAGTACGCACAGCAGTTGCTCGACGAAGATAAGGCTTTCTATTGCTTTGCCACAGCCGCTGAGTTAGACGAGATGCGAGCAGCACAAATGGCAGCTGGTCAGCCCGTGAAGTACGATGGCAGGGGCCTGGCATTAGCGCAAGAAGACATTGCCGCAAAGCTAGCCGCTGGTGAGCCCTATGTTGTGCGCATGAAAATTCCAGAAACCGGAAGTTGTGTGGTTAGCGACATGTTGCGTGGCGATATAGAGATCGACTGGCAGCAAGTTGATATGCAGGTTTTGCTTAAGGCAGATGGCTTACCCACCTACCATTTGGCGAATGTGATTGATGATCATCTTATGAAGATCACACACGTTATTCGCGGCGAGGAGTGGATAAATTCTGCGCCCAAACACCAATTGCTGTACAACTATTTCGGTTGGAATATGCCTCAGCTTTGCCATTTACCGCTGTTAAGAAACCCCGATAAAAGCAAGTTGAGTAAGCGTAAGAACCCAACCAGCATTCGCTATTATGAGCGCATGGGCTATTTACCTGAAGCGCTGACTAACTATTTGGGTCGAATGGGCTGGTCAATGCCTGAAGAACAAGAGAAGTTTTCTTTGCAAGAGATGCTGGCGAATTTTGATATTCAGCGTGTGTCGCTGGGCGGACCCATTTTTGATGTAGAAAAACTGGATTGGTTGAATGGCCAATGGATTCGTGACGAGCTTGATGAAGAACAGTTTTTTGCGAGGCTGACTGAATGGGCCTATAACGAAAATACATTGAAAGCCGCCTTGCCGCATTTGCAATCACGAATAGAAAAGTTCTCGGACCTTGCGCCTAAGCTTACTCATTTGTACGCGGGCATGCTTGATGTGGATGTGACTCAATTCGAGCAAAACGCTTTGGAACAGCCGGAACAGCTGAAGGTGTTACAATACGTTTTGTGGTCTTTAGAGCGTCAGCAAGCCTGGTCGAGAGACGCCTTGTTTGAAACGCTTAAGTCGCTAGCAGGGCAGATGGACATTAAGTTGCAAAAATTTCTGGCACCTCTATTCGTTGCCGTTTGTGGCACAACGTCCACGTTTTCGATTATGGACGCCTTGGTGTTGATTGGCCCTGATATAAGCCGCGCCAGAATTCGACACGCTGTTGGCGTTTTGGGTGGCGTTTCGAAAAAACAGTTGAAGAAAATGGAAAAAGAGTTTGCCACATTAACCGTATGATCTAGATAGGTTGTCCATGCTAATGATAAAAAAAGAAAGAGCTCAGGAAGAAAAACGAAAAGCGCCGCTGATAAGTCTTATTGGCTTTCTTGTTACTATGTTGGCGACGGTCAGCTCTTTAGCGACGGCAGAATTGATACCACGAACCCCGTGCGCCGACAACACCGCTACCAAGCGTGCTTTGTTTGGTGATTTGCATGTGCACACTTCTTTTTCAATGGACGCCTATATTTTTGATACCCACACTGGGCCTGATGATGCCTACCGTTTCGCTAAAGGTGAGTGGATTAATATTGCGCCATTAGACGCTGACGGTTTGCCGAGTAAAAGAGTGCAACTTTCTAGGCCCTTGGATTTTGCAGCGGTAACAGACCACGCTGAAAATATAGGAGGCGTTTCCTTGTGTACGCGAAAAAATTCTCCTGCCTACGCCACCGAGAGCTGCAGGCTGTTTCGTGAGGGCGATCCAAGTGCAAATCCAGCCACTTTTCAAGAAGTCGTAAAACAGGTAACGACCCGTAGTAGCGCGATTGATACTGATGAAGTTTGTGGCGCAGATGGTCGTCGCTGTCGTGACGCTATCGATTTACCCTGGGCTGATACTCAGGCAGCAGCAGAGCGCCATTACGACCGCAGTGAAGGCTGTGAATTCACAACCTTTGTGGCCTACGAGTATTCGTTTAGCCCGGAGTACTCAAAAGTTCACCGCAACATTATTTTTCGCAATGAGAAAGTGCTAAAAAGACCACTGCATGCAATGCATATTTCTGACCCAATGGCGATGCTTTCGCAACTGCGAGCCGAATGTATTGAAGGGCAGGGTGGCCTGACTGATTGCGATGTGTTGTCGATTCCGCATAACCCTAATTTCAGTGATGGTCGAATGTTTCGTCCAGACTACCTGGAAGCACTAAACCCAAAGCAAGAAGCGCGCGCCGCACAGCTGCGAGCGCAAATGGAGCCCGTAGTTGAGATGATGCAAGTAAAGGGCGACTCGGAATGCAGCAATGGCTTGCCGGGCGTTGCGGGTGGCTCAGACGAGTTTTGTGAGTTTGAAAAGATGCGTCAAATGTTGAATGACGATCTTCCGTCCTGCGGTGACGATACTGGGGCTGGCTCGCTTATGGGGCGCGGCTGTTTGGCCCGTAACGATTTTGTGCGCTATGCACTTGTTTATGGATTGCAGGAACGACAACGAATTGGTGTGAACCCCTTTCAATTTGGTTTGGCAGCAAGCACTGATCAGCACGATGGCACAATGGGGAATACGGAAGAATCGGCCTATGCCGACCCCGAGCGCAATGCAGCCGGCGTGACAAACAACCCAGGAGGCTTGTTTGGAGTGTGGGCTGAGGCAAACGATAGAGATTCGATTTTTGATTCTATTCGGGCTAAGGAAGTTTTCGGAACAAGTGGCACGCGAATAAAGCCGCGCTTTTTTGCCGGTTGGGATATGCCCGAAAATCTCTGTGAATCAAACAAAGCGATAGAGTCGGCGTATAAATTGGCAGTGCCAATGGGGTCTGAGCTGCCTGCGCGTCCACAGCACACTATGTCGCCTCAGTTTTTCGCAACGGCACAGGCTGATCCAGAGGGGGCAAACCTTGAGAGGATTCAAATTATAAAGGGATGGGTTGGCGAGAATGGTGATTTTGAGCAACGAGTGTATAACGTAGCGGGAGGCCCTGTTCCGGGCGAACCATTCAATACGTCTTCCTGCGAACCCCTGCGGCGTGGGCATGGCGCACTGTGCGCGGTGTGGCAAGACCCGGAATTTGATACCGAGCAAGATGCCGTGTATTACAGTCGAGTGGTAGAGATGCCTTCATGTCGATGGAGTACTATGCGCTGTAACGCTTTGGCACCTGACAAACGTCCCGGCTGGTGTGAAGACCCTTCACTGCCTGCCGTTGTACAAGAACGTGCCTGGACCTCACCTGTGTGGTATCAACCGTGAAAATAGAAGTGATTACAACTGGTGGCACAATAGATAAGATCTATTTTGATGCCCTGAGTGAGTACCATATTGGCGAACCTGTTATTGAGACCCTACTGCAAAAAATGGGTGTAGCGTTCGAGTTTAAGGTAACACCTCTTATGCGCAAAGATAGCCTCGAGTTGGATGACAATGACAGGCTAGCAATTCAGGCTGCCGTTCGTGGTTCTAAGGCCGATAAGATCTTGATTACGCACGGAACAGACACTATGGCGAATACCGCGATAGTATTGCAGGAACTGGAAGGTAAGTGCATTGTATTGACCGGCGCACTGCAACCCGCTGCCTTCTCAAACACAGATGCTATTTTCAATATTGGCTGTGCGATTGGTGCACTACAATCTAAAGAAAACGGTGTGTACATTGCTATGAATGGGGTAGTGTTTGACGCACTTAAGGTGCGAAAAAATCGCGATAAAAATCGCTTCGAAGCTTCACCATGAATTGCCGCCCATGTTCGCACGGCTCTGCTCATAGCTAATTCAATCCGGTTATCTTGGGTGGAATTGGTCCCTCCCTCTTAGTTGGCGTTTATGCTTCGTTTTCAAGTCTGCTTTTTTGTTAAAAAAGAGCGGGCATTTCGGCTTAAACACCTTGCTTCGCAGCGTATAACTGGCAGAACTGCGCCGAAATGAACGCGCATTAAAACGAAGGTGGGGTGGAGCATGAACGATACAACGATCGATAAAGGTGTAGACGCCTATTGGATGCCGTTTACGGCAAACCGAGACCATGGCAAGGCGCCGCGCGTTATTGTTAGTGCCAGCGGACATCATTATAAGGACAAAGACGGGCGCGAGGTTTATGACCTGTTTTCTGGGCTTTGGACAAGTGGCGTTGGCCATTGCCATCCTAAGATTGTGGAGGCCGTTCAACGTCAAGTAGGCGAGCTAGACTTCTCAATGTCGTTTCAGGCCACCAATGACAAGGCCTTTGAACTAGCGGCGCGTTTAGTTGATTTTGCACCTGAGAGCTTTAGCCGCTGTTTTTTTACAAACTCAGGTTCCGAGTCGGCCGACACTGCTCTAAAAATTGCGCTGGCCTATCAACAAGCCAGAGGTAAAACTGAGAAAACCCGTTTGATTGGACGAGTGCGCGGCTACCACGGCACGAATTTTGGGGGTATTTCTGTTGGTGGCATACCGGCCAACCGGGCGCCGTATATGCAGAATTTAATGCCTGGTGTAGACCATATACGTGACACCTTTGATTTGGAGCAGAACGCCTTTAGCCGTGGCCAGCCAGAACATGGTGTGGACCGGGCAGAAGATTTGGCGGCCTTGATAGCGAAGCATGGGGCAGACACCATTGCGGCTGTAATCGTTGAGCCGGTTGCTGGCTCGACGGGAATATTGCCTCCACCAGTGGGCTACTTACAGCGTTTGCGAGAATTGTGTGACGAGCACGATATTCTGCTGATCTTCGACGAGGTCATAACCGCTTTTGGTCGCATAGGCGCGAACTTTGGCGCCGACCGCTTTGGCGTTACGCCAGACATTATCACCACTGCGAAAGGACTTACGAATGGTGTGATTCCAATGGGTGCTGTGTTGGTAAACGAAAACGTGTACCAACAGTTCATGACGGGCCCTGAGCACCTCGTAGAGTGGTTTCACGGCTATACTTACTCGGGTCACCCGGTAGCGGCGGCAGCTGGCATCGCGTCGCTTGATGTGTACAAAGAGGAAGGCAGTATTGAGCAGGCTCGCGCAATAGAGCCACTGTTCGAAGAAGTGATTCACAGCCTTGCTGATCATCCTAAAGTAATTGATGTCCGCAACTTTGGCTTGATGGGCGCCATAGAATTGGAATCCCGCGCTGATATGCCGGGAATTCGTGGATTGGAAACACATAAGAAATGTTTCTGGGACCAGCAGTTAATGATTCGAAATGGCATGGACATTTTGCAGTTCGCACCATTTCTTAATTCCGATGGCGATGAGCTTGAACAAGCTTTCGCATCGCTGCGCAAGGTACTCGATTCGATCGACTAGTTTATGTTTGGGTCCTTCTCTACCGGGTTCTGTGTCACTTTCTAACCCGCCACGGCACCAAGCACTGCTTTTGTTGCGTGACTTGTCCCCTCCGGGGTTCCCTCAATCCTAAAAGAGTCTGCGCTGCGCTGGTGTTTCAGTGGTGGATTTCACTACTGCAATCACACACAAAGCCTGCCCCGCGAAGTACTTTGGGTCGAGCCGGCTCCATTAAGTTCTTTGGGACCATTCTTGCACCTGTCGCTTATGCTTACGCCTCTTGGTTTGTTGTCCATATGTTCATGGCACTGCAATAGCGGCTGATGTACGCTTCGCACTTCAATACACGACCATATCTAGTGCATCAAAGCAATATTCAGGAGTTGAACAATGTCTCAGGAGTCTCTCAGTGGTTTGGCCATACTGGTAACCGGCGGAGGTACTGGTATAGGCAAGGCTTGTGCCCGTCAGCTGGCAGCTGATGGCGCAGCGGTTACTATCACTGGGCGTACAGAAGCAAGCCTTAGCGCTGCCTGTGATGACATTTCTTCATCTGTCGCGAATGGTGGCAGCATTCAGTATGTGACGGGCGACATTACTAATGAAGACGACGTGATTGCGATGGTTAGCAAGGCCGCTGAGCCAACCGGTCGACTCAACGCCTGCGTTGCAAACGCCGGTGGGGGTGGAATGCCAATGCCTTACGGCAAAGTTGATACCGAAGAATTTACCCGGGTACTCAATTTGAATGTGCTGGGCACCATGCTTTGTATAAAACATACAATTCCTAAAATGCTGGAAGCAGGTGGTGGTTCTTTTGTTGGAATGTCGTCGCTGGCTGGCCATGTTACGCATCCTTTTTTTCACGCCTACTGTGCAGGTAAAGCCGGTATCGAGGCCATGATGCGAAATGCGGCCGACGAATACGGCGCACAAAATTTGCGCTTCAATGCTATCCGCCCAGGTTTTATTGCGACAGAAATAATGGAAGGCATTCCCCGCGATGGTGAAGTCTTCAAGAGTTATATAGATAACACGCCTATGAATGATGTAGGGCAACCGGAAGACATCGCGCATTTAGCACGCTTTCTAGTGGGTCCTGAAGCGCGCTGGATTACCGGCCAAGTGATCAATGTTGATGGCGGGAATTGTTTGCGCCGTGGCCCTGATTTCAGTTCATTTGTAGGATAGTGTTATGAGCAAAATACTTATTACTGGCAGCACAGGGTTTATTGGCAACCACGTAACACGATTGGCGTTGGAGAAGGGCGATGATATTCGTGTGATGGTGATGCCTGGCGAGGACCGCTCGCCGTTAGATGGTATGGATGTAGAGTTTGTTGAAGGTAACTTGCTTGACCCTGCTTCGTTAGCCAAGGTGGTTAAGGGCGTGGACAAGGTCTATCACTTGGCTGCTTTGTTTGCGGTTTGGACTAAGGATCCTGATTTGCATTACAAAATCAACGTAGAGGGCACGCGCGCGCTGATGAAAGCCGCCATGGCTGAGAATGTTGAGAAGGTTGTGTACACCAGCAGCATTGCGGCCATAGGCTGCCCTGGCAATGGCGACTACTCCACTGAAGAGACTGATTTTAATTCCTGGGCCTGGGCTAGCGAATACATTTTGTCTAAGTACATTAGCCATCAAATGGTGAAGGGTTTAGTAGCTGATGGCTTGCAGGCGACGATGGTAATGCCCGGCTTGCCTTTTGGGCCTGGTGATCGCGCGCCAACGCCCACTGGCACGATGATTTTGCGCACACTAAGTGGCGAAATGAAAAATTACTGGGAGGGCGGCTCGCCACCGGTGGACGTTCGCGATGTTGCCGCAGGGCACTTATTAGCAATGGAGAAAGGCCGTGTTGGGCAGTCGTATATTTTGGCGAACAAAGAAGCCAACATGCCCACCAAAGAATTGATTCGATTGATTGGAAAAATAGCCGGCGTTGAAGGTGCAGGTACTCGGGAAGTGTCAGGCAAAACAATGCTTAGGGCGTCACGTGCGATGGAAATTTGGTCGAAGATTAGCGGCAAAGCACCGGCGACAACGGTTAAGAACACGATGTATACACTGCAGCCTTTCTACGCGGACCCAAGCAAAGCCATAGACGAACTCGGCTTGCCGCAAACACCGATAGAAACAGCAATTGCTGATTCTATTCAGTGGTTTCGCGATAATGGGTATGACAAGAAGTAGATGAATTATGTTTAGAAATGCTAGTTCCTAACAAGAGCTAGTTAGAGCTGCTAAAGATCACACCACCTTTGATTACAACATCAACTGCTTCCAGTTGTCGAACGTCGGCCAGCGGATTGCCATCAACCGCGACTATGTCGGCGTAGCGGCCCACCGCTATTGCGCCTACATCGTTTTCGCGGCCCAAGGCTTGTGCTGCGTTAGTCGTTGCTGCTTGAATAGCCTCGAGTGGCGTCATTCCGTATTCGACCATGACTTTGAATTGCCCGCCGACATCGCCGTGAGGCATAACGCCAGCGTCTGAACCAAACACCATTTTCACGCCGGCCTCGTGGGCTTTACGGAAGTTGTCGCGTTGCAGCTGTGCTATCTCACGGTCTTTGCGTAAATTATCTTCTAACACTCCGTTATTGGCGCCTTCTCTCTGGGTATACTCTGTGTTGAAAATATCCATTGAAAACCAGGTACCGTGTTTTTTAGCCAGTTTAATACCTTCGGCGTCAACAAGACTGGCATGCTCGATTGTGTCTATGCCTGCGCGTATGGCAGCTTTTATACCAGCCGCTCCATGGGCGTGCGCGGCTACTTTTAATCCCCACTGGTGCGCCTCTTCAGCAATGGCACGCAGCTCTTCTTCAGACAGTTGCTGTTGGCCTGGCTCTGTGTTGCGTGAAAACACACCACCTGTTGCGCATACCTTGATTACCTCGGCACCGTGCTTGCGTTGTTCTCGTACAATTCGTCGAAGTTCTTGCGGGCCGTCTCCTACCGCAACTCCTTTGCGCTTATAAGAAGGCGGCATAAATGTTTGGTCGCAATGCCCGCCTGTGGCACCAAGAGAGTGTGCAGCAGGCACAATGCGAGGGCCTTCTGCATAGCCTGCCTCAATGGCTTGTTTTAGGCCAACAACGTTGTAATCGGAAGCGCCAACATTTCTCACCGTTGTGAACCCTGCGCCCAACATGTCGCGGGCATGACCCACTGATGTAATTGCCCAAAAACTGTCTGTAAATCCCAACCCTCGATAGCCACCAATGTCAGCCGGCCCATCTAAATGCACGTGCATGTCAATCAAGCCTGGCAGAATGGTCTTGCCTTGCAAATCGATGTGTTTTGTTTCGCTGGACCATTTAGCGGTTCGTGCGTCACTAATGGACGTAATACGTCCATCTTCAACAAACACGACGGGCGCATCGATGACTTCGCCGGTAAGCACGTCAATCATTTTGTCGGCGGTGATAACGCTCAGTTCCGCAAAAGCCGGTAATGCTAGGCTTGCGGCGGCTGAGACTAGTAATTTTGCATAGGGCTTCATAGTGTTCTCGCTCTGTACTTTTGTGTCGATCGATTGTTATGGTTTCTCGATTGTACTCCAGAGAGGGTATCTATCACTATGGCAACTTTATTCTGCGACCGATTCATTTAGGCTTGGGTCAAAGGCGGAAGATCCTGATTGTTGGAAGACTTTGATGATCGGAAAGCCATAGAAATTGTCACGACCCACTAAGGAGTAATAGCATGCGAGTAATACAACTACATAAGCCAGGTGGCTTAGATAATCTACTTCTTTCTGAGCAACAAACCCGAACACCAGGGCCTGGAGAAATACAAGTTCGTGTTCACGCTTCTTCGCTTAACTTTCATGACTACGTGGTGGCCATTGGATTGCTTCCTGTCGACGATTTACGCGTACCCATGTCGGACGGTGCAGGTACTGTAGAAGCGGTGGGTGAGGGCGTTACACAATTCGCGGTGGGCGATAAAGTGATGAGTGCTTTTTTTCCGCATTGGCAAGATGGTCGGGCAGACGAGCAATACAAAATTGAGGGCGTACCTGGCGATATGACTGATGGCTTTGCTGCTGAATCGGTGACCATGCCAGCGACCGCGTTTACCAGCATGCCAAGCGCTTACTCGTTTGAGCAGGCCGCTACGCTGCCCTGTGCCGCATTAACGGCATGGCGCGCAGTTGCGGTTGAGTCACGGGTTAAAGCCGGTGATACGGTGCTGGTTCAAGGCACTGGGGGTGTATCAATCTTTGCCCTGCAATTCGCCAAGGCGAATGGTTGCCATGTTATTGCTACCAGTTCATCCAACGAGAAGTTAGAGCGTTTACAAGCCTTGGGAGCCGATCAAGTGATCAACTACAAGGAGACTGAGAACTGGGGTGAGAAGGTGTTGCAAATGACCGGTGGTCGAGGCGCAGATCTTATTGTTGAAATTGGCGGAGCTGGCACCTTACCGCAGTCGATCACGGCTATTCGCATGGGAGGGCATATCTCTTTAATTGGTGTGCTCACTGGCATTAGTGGCGAGGTACCTACCGCTGCGCTATTTCAGAAAAATGCCGTGGTTCATGGCATTACCGTCGGCTCGCAGACTCATCAGCGCGATATGGTGGCGGCTATTGAAGCAAACAATATAGTGCCGGTTATCGATCGTAGCTTTGGCTTGGAAGAAATAGCAGACGCATTTCGCTTGCAGGAATCTCAGCAGCACTTCGGCAAGATTTGCTTGGCTTACTGAGTAGGGCGGCAACAGCAGTGGTTTTTCATGACGGAGCGTCAGAGTTGCAAAAGACGCTTGGAGCACGCCGGTTCGCACACTGGGTTTCACAATGCAGTGATGCGAACGGCGATTCAGAATCCATAGGGATGCCGCATTTCTCGGGCTAAACTAGTGAGGTGCTTTGCGATTGCTTATTAAGCCGATAGTAAGTGCAACTCCGAGTAATATTACACCGCAGCCCAACAGCATATGGGGTGTAATAGTTTCACCGGCGTATAAATACCCCCAAAACATCCCAAACATAGGAATTAGAAAAGTAACAGACGTGGCGCTGTGTGCACTAACACGGTGCAACAACCAAAAATACATAAGCTGGGCTAAGCCCGTACACAATATAGCAAGCAGCAGGGTAGCAACCCAAGCAGTCACTGACGGCTCAGTTGCCGGCCAAAATAGGTAACTCAACGGGGCCATCACTATGCTCGCGATCAGCAAGTTGCCTCCGGTGGTGGAGAGAGGGGATAGATTGCCCCGATGTTCTTTGGCGTAGTTTGCCGCGAATCCATAGAGAACGCAGGCGGCAATGCTTGCCAACACACCTAGCCACTGCTCAGTGCCGACAACCTGAGTTTTGTCTTGCACTAAATAACTTACGCCGAGTACGCCAATAAAAAGACCCAGTAGTGCGCTTGGGGCAAGCTTTTGCCGCAGCCATATAAAACCGATAAGAGCGGTGAACATTGGCGCAAGAGAGTTTAGTACTGAAGTAAATCCGGCACTTAGGCTGAGGGTGGCGTAGGCAAACAATGTGAATGGTAGCGCTGCGTTTGTGAGCCCTAGAATCGAAATCGTTTTCCAATTACCTTTCAGTTCAGATGATGTGCCTCTGAAAAACAGCAGTGGCACTACAACGGCGGCGGCCAATCCGACACGTAAGCCTATTAGCGGAATTGCTCCAAATTCGGGTGCTGCCACACGCATAAATAGGAAAGAAGCACCCCAGATCGCTGCCAGAGCGACGAGCACTGATATTTCTTTGATTCCAAACACTGGCTGTGAGGTTTGCCTGAACTATCGTGTTTTACGAATTTCTTCGATAATGGTTCGTTCTATCGGCACTTGTACGTAACCGGTTTCTACGCTCCAAAAATAGTAGTAGCCGTTGGCATTGCCTGAGCTGTCTTTACCACTGGTTATTTTGCCGTCTTTGACAGTCCATGATTTAACAATCGCACCACCGTCGATGTAGGAAACGCGAAGGTCTTCGCCAAGGAAATTATCGGTTGTTCGACTCAATTGATTGCGCGCTTCTTCTGTACAAGCGCTGAGCAAGAGCAGCAGCCCCAGCAGCCCGATAGTGCGGAAGACGGGGCGTGAGCCGATAAGAAAACTACCTGTGTTTCTACTATTTTTTACTGTGCTAGCTAGAGTGATCAAAGTTGAGCCTTGGCATTGTTGATGAAGTGGCATGCACAGCATTGTACATGGCCACGTTCAATTCCTCATACAAAGTTAGCCTCTCGGCCAAATACTCTCGCAGCTGAATGCTAGTGGGTGGAATAGCTGCCTGGCAACAGCGTTTGAGCGCCATCACGCTTAGGCAGCGCTAACCACTCTTAATTTAGCTCATAGACACGCTTTTACTCTACCGCGCGGGCGTCAATAAAGCGTGTTTTAGGTTTGGGTGACTCGCTTTCAACAAAGCGCATTCCATCAACATAGAATTGCCTTACCCATTTACGAAATTGCACGAGAGTTGTATCGGCCTTACAGAAAAGCGGCTTCTCGCGATATATTTTGTGCTCCCAGATATGCATGTCATCAAAGATACCCGCTTTGATACCACGCATAACATCGTCACCAGCAAAATCGACAATCTCTTTACGAACTGTCAGGGTCCAGCGCATATGTGTTTCATGCAGGCTGACGGGTTGCGCTGTTGAGTACAAAAGCATTTCGGCACCCGGTCCATAGGTCGTTCGTACAATCGCGTGGCCTGGGTTAAACACTGTGGCTCGCAATTCATTGGGGTGGTCTGCGTCTTTTGCGTCGGTTAGCAAATGAAGAATGCGACCGTCGTCGTCAATCGTTACTTCACTGGGCGGCGTGTCGGGCATACCATGAACATATTGAAAGTGCTCTGGATCGCACACATTCTCTGCAATATTCTGCACGTGGTTCGGAACGGTAAATTCCCAGTATTGGGGTTGGCTCCAATCGTCGTGGCTAAGTTCTTCGATGGTGGGGTTTTCAAAGGTCGGAGCTTTGTCTTCTGGGTGAAACCAAACCATGATGTCGCCGTTAGACTCGTTAACATGCCATGTACGAATTTTGGCGCGATCAGGAATTTCATCACAATAGGGAATTTCGTTGCATTTTCCCTCGGCGTCAAATTTCCAGCCATGAAAAGGGCAGCGTAAATCTTCACCTACGACGCGACCGTTCACACCTAGGTGTGCACCCAAATGTGGGCAAAAAGCGTCTGTTACCATTGCTTTGCCAGTGCGTGAGCGATACAGGGCGAGCTCACGGTCAAATACGGTTATGGGTCGAACTTCGCCGTCCCGCAGTTCGATGCTACGGGCGATGGAATACCACCCTATTGGGAAAAAGGGCGTAACTTGTGTGCGTGATTCGCAGGCTGGAAAGTTCATAAAGTGCTCGAAAAAATAAAACGCTGAATAGTAAGTGTAATAGCAGTAAAAGCAAGATGCTTAGCTACAACATTGCGGCCTAGTCATAAACCTGGGCCAAACCTGAATGGAACTTACTCAAGCGCGAGTTTCTGCACAGAGGCGAGAAATCGAGTGTTGGCTAGCGGGACTGTTTGAGAGAGGGACCTCGAAAACAAGCCCCCATGGATGGGTTTACGGCGTGTCTCGCTAGCCAACACTCGATTTATCTCCGGTCTCAGCGCTTAAGTAAGTACCATTCGGGCCATAGTTGAAATCTTGATAGGCCGTTTGGTGTTTAGTTCAACCCCATCATTTCAACCCCATTAATTCAACTATGCCATGGCTGGGCCCGCAGGTATAACCGCCGTCTCCGGCAATCGCTTGGCCTGTTACAAACGACGAGTCGTCTGACGCCAGAAAGTAGGCTATGCCAGCCATTTCTTCAGGTTGGCCAAATCGCGCCATTTTGTGCTCTTTTCTGACGCTCTCTTTCAAGTCAGGCATTTGGTCCATCACTGAATGAAACATGGGCGTTTCGATAAACCCTGGGCAAATCGCATTGGCCCTAATGCCCATTTGACCGTAATCCATTGCGACATTTTTCGTGAGATTGATTACAGCTGCTTTAGAGGCATTGTAGGAACTACCTCCTTCGGAGGCGATTTGCCCTTCAACGCTGGCGATTGTAATGATAGAACCACTTCTCTGTTTCATAAGGTGAGGCAGCGCGGCCTTAATGCTTAGAAAGGTGCCAGTTAGATTAATATCTATAACACGCTGCCAGGCTTCCTGTTCCACCATGTGCACAGGTCCTGCGTCACCAATTCCGGCAGACGTTACAACAATGTCTATGGCGCCAAACTTTTGCACCGCTTCTTCAACTGCTGCTTGTTGTTGATCTAATTGAGTGACATCGCCCTGTAAAAGCAGGTTGTTATCGGAAATTTCAGTGATCGAAGACCATGCGCCGGGCACTTCTAGGTCGAAGCCCACAATGGCTGCGCCTTCGCGCGCAAGTCGTTGTGCGCAAGCCAGACCTATGCCAGAAGCCGCGCCAGTAATAAAGGCGACTTTACCTGCAAGGCGTTGATCACTTGTTTGTTCAGCCATGTTGTTCTCCTATCTTAAGTGATGGAACATTATATTTGACAGAAGGTTAGCAGAATGGCGAGCGGCTATTCATGTGCTTTTGGAAAGATAAGGTTGGTACCTGAAAAGAAGCGGCCGCTTATTAGGCGGCCGCTAGCAATTGCAAAAAGTAGGGGGGAGGCTTAGAAAGGTCCGCCACTAGTGCTGTCTTCTTGTTGAGCACCAGGATCGAAATTGTCGAGCATGGATTGCATTGCGGTGTCGTTATAGTTCCACTCGTTTTCTATATCGGTGGTACCTGCGGCAATAAACGTGCCTCGGCGAACAAAACCCTGTTGAACGGCGAAGATCAACTTCGAGGCCTGGCTGTCACGCACATTGTCCCGCAAGCTGCTTGGCATTGGCACTGTGAGCACAGTGATGTCTCCGCGAACAATCGTCTCCCACTGTTCCTCTTTTACTACTTCTCCTGTGACGGAGATAAACTGTGCGGTGCCGCTGTCATTTTCCAGCGAACCGACAAGTTTTAGAGTGACATCGCCGTGCAAGTGCAATGGGAACTCCGTGTTCTGTTGTACAGTTTCTACGAGTAGTTCTTCTAGGCTAGATGCGGGGTCTCCATTTGGACCTTGAACAAAATTACAATTGCCACCGGCGTTTTCCAGCGTAATGGCAACTCCGTTCGCGGCGTTCTGGAAACACACGCCGTCCTGGCCTTCGTAAAAATCGAGTCCAAAGACGGGAGTCAGTTGAGTGAAAGTCCAACGATACGCCGCTGAGCCCTGTGCGAAGCTCGCATTGTCTGGCATGGCGCCGGCCCAAGCTGTGCGCTCACCGCGTAAAAATCCTCGGATAGACTGATCGCTTATATTAGTGCTGGAGCCGGACACTTTAAATCGTCCTTCCAATGGGCTTGAGACAATGGCTGATCCATCATCCTGTAGCTCGAATGCGTAGCCTGCCGTGGCGTCCATCAGCCAACTGCTCTCACCAAGAGTGATGCGTATGTTGTCGAATCTGTTGCTCAGCGAGAAGGCATCAGTATCTGGATTGTAAGTAAATTCCTGCTCAGCAATGCCCGTGAGCGTGTCGTTTACGCCCAATCTACGGTAGCTGTACTCGATGCTAATTCCGGTTTCTATGTCGTCGCTATGACCTTCACGGTTTGAATCAATCATGTTCACACCGCCACGTAACAGATTCACTATCGATGTGACTTGAGCATCACTTAACGATCGCTCGCCTGCAACAACTTGCTCGATGTCCGTCGTGTCAATACCTTCGAGATCTTCGTTCACGTCGTCGGCATTAAAATCTTCGCCTGATTGGTCGACTGCATTCGAGATATTACTTAACTGATCAATAACGTCTCTGGTGACCATGCGAACCACTTCGTCTGTGAGCTGCTCAATGTCGAGATCTGTGTCTTCAGTTGCGGACCTAACCGCTTCAAGATTTGATTCGAGTGCGCGTGCTGCTACTTGTGCTATGCGATGAACACGCTCATATTCTGCTGAATCCGGCTGGTTCTCGTCGTCTTTCGCTTCCACATAATCTTCGAAAAGATCAATGTCATCCTCAGGTTCATAACCAAGTTGTGTTTTAACGGACGCTTCGGCCTCATCGGCCGACATGCCGGGATTAGACTCAATTTGGGTTTGGATGATGGTTGTAATTGGGCTAACGAAATCTTGCATGCCAGCCGGTGCTGTCATCACGTATTCGCCACCCACTTCTTCGTAGGTATCTTCATCGATAGCGTTGGCCGGCACCTCAACCACTAACAGATAGTCATTGGGGTTGAGTTCTTCCGGAATTTCCAAATCGTATACGCCGCCAGCGGTACTTATAGCTTGGGGTTCATCGGCATCACAGCGCTTGTTGGCATTAAGATCCAAACAAACTACGGCGCCTACCAGGTAGCCGTCGGCTACTTTACCGCTAACAGTATTAGCGGCTGGAGTGGGTGTTTCGGTCATTGGGGTTTCTGTGACGGTCGGGGTTTGATTTCCCCCGGCAACGGGCGCTTCGGCGGTACTACTAGAACCGCCGCCGCTACAGCCAGCGAGCGTAAGGCAGACGCCTATAGTGGCAACGGAAAAAAGCTTGTGCATATGCATGTGAACAATCCCTGTAGTCTTGATTTAGCCGCACTATTTGCGGGGTTGTTATCAAGTTATAGGTGCAGTTCAGCCAAGATGTTTGACTGTGTTCACAAAAAGCCGTGCGTTATTTGTACAAAGATAGCGTTTGAGTAGCAGTTCATGGTTGAAATGTGACCTGTGACTGCGACAAGCTAACACTATTTCCGAACTGTTAGGGAGAAGGAGGGTAAGTGATTCACCGACTAACGCATTACCTTAAAGCCATTTCTCCCTCAACCCTATTCGCTGCTACTTTACTCACTACTTAGCGTGCAATTTAACCGGCATGTAGGTGTAGCCCATTACAAAGTTTGAACGAACCCGCTGTGGTTCAGCCATTAACTCCACATTGCTAAAGCGTTCAAGGATCTCTTCCCAGAGAATTTTAAGTTGCATCTCGGCGAGTCTATTACCCATGCAACGATGCACGCCAAAGCCGAATGACAAATGATGCCGCGCGCGTTTGCGATCAATAATAAAGTGATTAGGATTTTCTATAGCGCTCTCGTCTCGATTGCCTGACACATACCACATGGCTACTTTGTCGCCTTTGCGAATGGTTTTGCCATTTAGTTCGGTGTCTTCCAGTGCTATGCGGCGCATGTGTGCGAGCGGGGTTTGCCAGCGAATGATTTCGGATACCATGTTCGGAATCAAGCCAGGATCTGCGCGCAGCTTATCGAATTCTGCAGGAAACTGGTTAAGCGCCATTACGCCGCCGGACATTGAACTTCTTGTGGTGTCATTGCCGCCTACAATAAGCAGCATCAGGTTGCCAAGATATTCCAAAGGCTCCATGTTAGTTGTAGCCGGTGTATGAGCTAACAGAGAAATAAAATCGTTTTTCTTTGGCTGCTTAATACGTTCATTCCACAAGCCGGTGAAGTACTCAAGACATTCCAGCAAAATGGCATGGCGTTCTTCTTCTGTAACGGTGGTGACGCCCACGGTTGGCGCAGTTACGGTAATGTCTGACCAATAGGTTAGCTTACGACGGTCTTCAAATGGAAAGTCGAACAGGGTTGCCAGCATTTGCGTGGTCAGTTCTATCGAGACCTTGTCTACCCAGTCAAAGGTTTCGCCAACGGGTAGATCATCCAAAACCTTGCCAACTCGAGATCGGATTAGGCCTTCAATTTCTGAAAGCTGCATTGGGGCTACGGCGGGGCTTACCGCTTTGCGCTGCACATCATGCTTTGGATTGTCCATGGCGATGAACATAGGAGGCTCAAATCCAATTTCGCTTTCGCCAAGAACAATGGAAGGCTCCGACGAAAAAATATCGTTTTGGCTGTCAACTTTGACGATGTCGTCGAACTTAGTCACGCTCCAGTAAGGCCCAAACTCTTCACTGTCCACAAAGTGAACCGGGTCTTCTTTGCGCAGACGTTCGAAGTAAGCCCAGTGCTGGCCACTGTCAAACAAGGCGGACATGCTGGGGTCTAGTGCCGCGAGATCAATGTCATACGGGTTTGGGTATGCTATGGGTTCTATGTACTCGTCACGTCCGTTCATGGTTCGTTCCTTATCAATATTGTGATTCAGGCATGTAAACTCGCATGCCTTCCATGCTGTCCTTAGACGTTATCTGACAAGCAAGCCGGCTGGTGTCAGTGACGTCTACAGCTAGAGACAACATGCTTTCTTCGTTAGCATCTCGTTCTTCAAGTTTATCAAACCATTCTTTGTCGAGTTTTACGTGGCAGGTGCCGCACGCGCACGCACCACCGCAGTCAGCATCTATACCGGGTATATCATTGTCGAGGGCACCTTCCATGAGGCTTGTGCCGGCTGGAACATCTACTGAATGCTCGGTGCCGCTATGTTCTACGTATACTATTGTTGCCACTGGCACTCCTATTAAACTTTTATCGGATTCTGTGTCACTTAATCGTGTTGATTGTACGTGTTTTTTGATTCTCAGCTGAAGTCGGCTCGTGACAAAATAGTAGTCATTAGCTGCCACCTTTCATTGCCGCAACCAGAAGGACTTAAGCCTAGCAGCTAACTTCTAGTGTGTGCACTATCATGCCTTCAAGTTCCGGGGTCATCATTAACTGGCAGGCTAATCTCGAATTGCTTTTAGTGTTTTCGGTAAACTGCAGCATATCAGCTTCATCCTCATCGGCAGGGGGTAAATGCTCAAGATAGCTTCGATCGATAAGCACATGGCAGCCGGCGCACGCTCCTCCACCGCCGCATTCCATTGTTACGCCTGCAATATTTTTGTTTACAGCGGCTTCAGCGACTGAGTAGTCAAGCTCGGCTTCTACAATTTTACGATTGCCATCGTGCGAAATGAAAGTAATTGCGGGCATTTTGTTCCTTCTATTGTTTTTTCTGCTTTAAGGAGCCTCAGGCGTTTTTTACGAACACATGCATTGAAGGCCGCCGCGCTAGTTTTGGCGCGCCCTATGCCAATATCTGCACCGTACCGCGTTTAGCCGTGATAATATATTCGTAGTCGACGAAACTGAAATTGATGATACTCAAAGGTCAGGACATGAGCGAGAAATTTAACGACCAAGGCGGTGTTTCGAGCAGCTCGCCTTCAGCATTTGCGCGCTGGCTTACCTCACGAGTAATTACCAGGGTGGCAAGTTTAAAGCACCGTCAACAGCGCCGCGACAAGGCCGAACAGCAACGCGCAAAAGCCGGCAGTGCGCACGTCGTTAAATACTTCCACCAACTTGATGACGCATACAGTCAGCTAGCAGCGCAATTGCTGCCGCAACTTGCTAAGCAGTACGATATTAAGCTGGAATGTTACCTGGTAAAGGGGCCGCAGGGCGATAACTCTGCCGAGCCTGAATTGCTTTTGCAATTGGCAAGGAATGACTCCGCCCAGATAGCGCCACATTACGGCCTTCAGTTTGCACACGCAGGTACAGCGCCAAAGCCTGAATTGCTCGGCCTTGCAACTGCGATTCTGGCACACCAGAATTCCGCATCGTTTGGCAACATTGCGGCCGCGGTTGGCTCAGCTCTATGGGCTGGCGATGCCGCTGAGCTTGATAAATTAGCCACCGAACACGGTCGCGCCAACGAGCAAGAAGCAGCGCAATCGCTTGAACAAGGAACGGCTTTAAGAGCCGAGCTAAAACACTATTCGGGCGGGATGTTTTACTACGCGGGCGAGTGGTATTGGGGTGTGGACAGGCTGTACCACCTGGAACGGCGTCTTGTTGAGCTGGGTGCTAGCCAAATAAGTGGGTCAACATTGCTCGCGCCGAGACCAGCCATAGACGCGGGCGAACTGCGCGATAACGGCTCTTTAACATTCGAGATTTACCCATCTTTGCGCAGCCCCTACACCGCGTTGATTTTTGACAATGCTGTTCAACTCGCTAAAGAAACCGGCGTTACGCTTGTGATTCGGCCAGTATTGCCCATGGTGATGCGAGGTGTGCCAGCGACGCGAGAGAAGGGCATATACATTTTTTCTGACGCTGTACGCGAGGCTGATACTCTGGGTTTGGCTTTTGGGCAGATGGCTGACCCGATTGGTGAACCCGTGCGACGATGCTACTCCTTGTATCCTTGGGCATGTGAGCAGGGTAAGGGCACGGAATTGCTGAGCGCTTTTTTGCGCGCTGCATTTTACGACGGCGTGAACACGAATAACGATAGAGGCTTGCGTCAGGTAGTTGAGAATGCTGGGCTGAGCTGGTCGCAAGCGAAGCAAATTGTGGGGCAGCCGGGTTGGGAAGAACTGCTAGAAGACAACCGCCTTACAATGTATGAATTCGGTTGCTGGGGTGTTCCTAGCTTTCGTCTGCTTGATAAGGATGGTGAGCAAGTATTGGCTCTCTGGGGGCAAGACCGTTTGTGGCTGTTTGCCAAAGCCATTCAAGACCAGCTGGCGCGCCAGTCGGCTTAGCGGCCAGTGTGGCCTGCATGTATTGCCTAAATGTGACCTGCAATTATCTGAATATCTACTATTGGAATGGATTCAGTGACATTGGCTTAATGTCACTGAATTCTAGCTGATCGAAGCGCTAAGGCACTTTATACTGCGCGCATGAGTAAAATAAAACGAAAAAGCGACGCAAACGAATTTATCATCACGGCCGAGATTGTGCCCTCTGCAGCGGGAGGCACGCGCAAGCTGTTGGCTGAAGCAGAGCCTCTTAGAGGTCTGGTAGACGCCATTAACGTTACCGACGGTGCTGGTGCGTCCACTGCAATGAGCAGTGCGGCGGCCTCTGCCATATTAGCGGCTAATGGTTTTGAGCCAGTGTTGCAGCTTACGTGCAGGGACCGAAACAGATTGGCACTGTGTGCCGATATGCTGGGTGCGGCGGCACAAGGCATTGAAAATATGCTGGTGCTTACCGGCGACGACCCTAGCAAGGGCGATCAACCTGACGCCAAGCCGGTGTTTGATTTGCATTCGGCGCAGCTGATGGATTTTGCCAGGACGATGCGCGACGATGCTACTTTGCCCAATGGCAAGAGCATTGATGAGCCGCCTACTTTTTTTATTGGTGCTGCCGATGTGCCCTGTGACCCTGCTGATGATTGGAAAGCCGAAGGGCTTTTCGCTAAAGCGGAAAATGGTGCTCAGTTTGTGCAAACTCAATTCTGTTTTGATCCTGAGTTGGCGGCCAAGTATGTTGCGGGCTTGAAAAGATTGGGGCTTACTGATCGGCTAACATTTCTACTTGGCATTGGGCCGATTGCATCGGCTAAATCAGCCCGTTGGATGGACGAAAACCTGTTTGGGGTTAATGTGCCAGCGCATATTATTGAGCGCATCGAAAGTGCAGGTGACGCTGCCGCCCAGAAAAAAGAAGGTATTGTTATCTGTCGCGAGCTGTTGGACGCGTACAGAAATATGGACGGGGTAGGCGGTGTACATATCATGGCGCCGGCGGCTAGTACATCAGCGATTGCTGCGGTATTGAAGTAGAACACCAGTTTGTACTAATCCGTTACAAGAACACCGGAGACCTTTGCTTCGAGCCCCAACCCATCCTGGGTACCCTCCATCCTGGTGTTCTTGTGACTTACCAAGCGCCAACTGCGAAAATGTTAAAGCTACGCCAAGCGATAGGGAATAGGGCCTCCTCCCATAGGAGCTGCGGTATCGAGCACTACTTTTGTGCAGGTAAAAGATGCAGGCCGAA
>JBGCFQ010000015.1:0-32822 GCA_045106985.1 Pseudomonadales bacterium
CGCCCAACCCAGTAATACGCCATTACAATGTCAGCCTCAACACCCACGCCATTTTTGTAGCACAGGCCAGCGTTATACTGGCCGTTCGGATTGCCAAGTTGTGCCGATTTTAAATAACTCTGAAATGCCAACTCCTCGTCCTTTGGCACTTGCACACCTTTTAAGTATTTATTGCCCAGCAGGTACTCATATCCGCCATCAAGAAAAGGGTCTCGCTGTACTTCCTCAGCCGCGGGTTCGGGTGTGACGGAAACAATAGTGTGGGTAGAGCATTTCGCGCATTTGAAGCGCGCTTGCCGCCCAAGCAGTCTATCAACAGTCGACAATTTGAGTTGCTCGAAACGTTGACACTGACACTTAGGGCAAGCGTCCGGCGCGGTTTCAACGACAATTGTGGTTGATGATTTTAGATTTTTGGCCAAGTACTGCATCGATTACTGCATACACGAAAATAGGCTGGCTTCCGGATTATCCAGAAAGCCTTGTTGGCCGATTATCCCACAATTATTGACCTTATGGCATGAAGTGAATGCAAGAAAAATTGTTTTCCTTGTATCAGTCTCATTTCACTTTGCTTTGGCTGCACAGGCTGCTATTCGAATATTGAGTGGCAGTGCCGTATTAATCTATATCTGAGCCGTGTCTGAAACCTTCATGTCAATCAGCAAATGCTCGGAATTTTTCGCGGCGGCTGCTATTGTTTCAACGAGCTGATCCTCGCTAGTAAGATTGACTGCTTCCATATCGTAAGCTTTTGCTATAGCAACAAAATCTGGTGCCAAAACGTCCACTCCCAAGGGCTCTATTTCTCGGTCTTGCATGAAACTTTTGATTTCGCCATAGCCATTATTATTCCAAACAAGAACAATAACCGGGCCCGGCATATCCATCAATGTGCCTAATTCGGATAAGCTAAATTGCATGCCGCCATCACCAATAAGTGCAATAACCGGTTTTTCTGGTGCCGCGATTTTGGCACCCAAAGCGGCGGGTAGCCCATAACCCAAGGTCCCAAAGCCGGTCGCTGAATTAAACCAGCCACCGTCTTTACTTGATGCAAAATACATATTTCCGGCGTAAACCAGTTGAGTAGAGTCGCCGACAAAAATAGCGTTGGCAACTTCCTGTTTAATGCGCTCAAGTAAGCGAATATGCGATTGGTAATTAGCGGGAAGCTCGGCATAACTTTCTTTTCGAGCGGCCTCAGCGCGTTTTTGTCCAGCGGTGTGTTTTGCATCTTTGCAATCAATGCTTGGCAACATCTGTTCAAGTACAGCCTCAGCCGGGGCTACAATTTTTATCTGTGCGTCCATGTTGCGCGAGACCTGATCGGCGTCGATGTCTATTCGTATAAGTTGTTCTATGGTGGGCATAAGCCCCAAATTATCCATATCGAAATCTGTAGGGCCCAGTTCCGTGCCGACGGCTAAAACGCAATCAGAGTGTTCCAGAAATTCTCTTATCGACTGTAAACTCGGGCTGGCAGGTACAAGCAGTGGGTGTTCAGAGGGGAAAAATCCACGTGCATTAATGGTTGCAACAATGGGGCTGCCTAGTTTTTCCGCGAGCTCTAATACCTCAACGCTCGCTCGCACGCTGCCGCCACCGGCGATGATGACCGGTGAAAGGCTGGTGTTCAGCGCAGCACAAGCGCGTTGCAATAAATCTGCTCTTATTTCGAGTCTTTGTTGCGGCTTGATGGCGGTAAGCGGCGGGGCGTCGCAGGCTTGAGTTATGAATGAAGTAGGAAGATCGATGTGTACTGGTCCCGGGCGCTGAGATGCAAAGCTTTCAAAAGCGTGATCTACCGCGTCTCTCAATTCTAATGCGCTAGTGACAAGTGTGGAATGTGAAGAGATAGCGCCCGCAAAGGCCGCTTGGTTGGGCATTTCATGTAAATGTCCCCTAGATTTGCAGCCTGGCTCATTTACCGTGCTAATGACAAGCATTGGGATTGAGTCGGCCTTAGCCTGCAGCATAGCCGTAGCGGCGTTGCTTAGGCCGGGGCCGGTAATCAATAGGCATACACCGGGCTGGCCGCTAACGCGAGCGTAGCCATCGGCTGCAAAGCCAGCCCCTTGTTCGTGTCTGGGTGTCACATGCTGAATTCGGCTGGCGCTTAGGTGCCTAAAGAGCTCGGCATTGTGAACTCCAGGAATACCGAAGGTATAGTCAACGCCATAGTGTTCAAGTAATTGAATTAGATAGTGTGCAACGGTGGTCATAAAAGTCTCAGAGTGTATTTACAAAGCGAGAGATGCGCTGGCAGGCTTCACTCAAAACGGATTCGCTATTGGTGAACGAAAGTCGAACAAAGTCGATTGCACTGTCAGCAAAGGCTGCTCCGTCCAGTACTGAAACCTTTTCACTGTTGTAAAGCTGCTGGGCAAACTGCGCACCACTCAAGCCGGTACCTCTTACGTCTAGCATTATAAACATGCCGGCTTCGGCTGGTATCAGACTCAACGCAGGGTTGTTGCTCAGTAGCTTAGTCACAAGGTCACGTCGTTGACGATAAACATCTCGCATTCGTTCAGATTCATGCACCGAGCCAGTTAAAGCCTCGACTGCTGCCTCTTGAATGAAGCCCGGTAGGCCATACAGCATGCACAAAGACATGTTTTCAACGTGCTTGATTAACGCCGCATTCGCCACTAGCCAACCAATACGCCAGCCGGTCATCGCATGCGATTTCGATAAGCTGCTCACTGTAATTGTTCGTTCAGACATTCCAGGAAGGCTAGCCATTGGTATATGCGGGCGTTCAAAGGTCAGTGTGGCGTATACCTCGTCTGCAATTACCCAAAGCTCATGTTCTATGGCTATGTTCGCAATCGCTGTAAGTTCGTGCTGGCTAAAAACAATGCCGCTAGGGTTGGCAGGGTTAGAAAAAGCAATTGCTTTGGTGTTGCTGTTAACGGCGTTTCGAATCGCATCAACATCGGGGCGAAACCCTGAGTCAGCTGAACTCTTAACCCTCACTAAGGTGGCGCCAGAAACACCAAGATAGGCCTCATAAGTGACGTACATTGGGTCAAGACAAATAACTTCGTCACCAGGTGACAGTATGCAAAGAGACGCGGTGAACAATGCGTTTTGAGCACCGGCCAGTATGGTTACGTTATCGGCGCTAACAGCCGGACCGCCTAGTCGCATAGTTTCTTTGGCAACGGCGTCGCGCAAATTATCGCGCCCGGACATTGAGGTGTAATGTGTATCGCCGGATTCTAGAGCACCGATCGCGCGATCAACGATAGTTTTTGGCGTGTCGAAATCTGGGTCGCCGACGCTCAGGACAATGACATCCGGGTCGGTTTGGCTCTCTTGCAACGCCAAGCCGTGCAACTCCCAAGCATCAGCGCCATCACCCGCTACCCGCTCAACTCTTGGTGAATAATGCAATGTCATTTAAAGCCCCGCTATAGATGCAGCCTTGGACGACGCGAACCCAGTGCTTTGTTATTAGTTGTAGTGTATCCAAACGCTGGGCGGGGGTCTTGTCTTTTAAATGCGTCTGGTGTTTCAGTAAGCCAGCTGCGACAATATTACATCGCTTCTAAAGTAGGTCTGTCTGAATGAAAATGGGTTCCCAATACAGTATTGGCTTTGCCACTCTGCTACTTGGCTTTAGCCCGCAAGGATTTACCCAAGTACCTGCTCAAATGCAGGTTGATTCGAGCGCGGCACAAGCTAATGTGCGTACATACAACATTACAGAGCAACGCCAACCTTGCAGTAACTTCGACGCGAAGAGACGTCCGCACTTTGGAGACATGCATGTGCATACGGCGTGGTCCTTCGATGCCAGTTCACAAGATACACGCAACAAGCCAGAAGACGCCTATCGCTTTGCCAAAGGTGGCGCTATGGGTATACAGCCTTATAACGACGCCGACGAAGCAACGCGAACCATTCAGCTTGATAGGTCATTGGATTTTACGGCTGTAACGGACCACTCCGAATTTATGGGCGAGATGCGCATGTGTATGCAGCCTGGTGAGAAGGGTTACTGGCACCCTATTTGTATGCAGCATCGCTGGTTACCTCAGTTTTCCTTTGGAACATTTGCCGCTTATGGCATGTCAGCAAAAAGGCGCTGGGGCTTTTGCGGTGATGATAATGAAGACTGCATGGCTGCTGCAGCGAATACCTGGAAAGACTCGCAGGCCGCCACCGAGCAGGCCTATGACCGTAGCAGCGAATGTAGCTTCACAAGTTTTAACGCGTATGAATGGACGGCCAGTGTGGGCTCGGGTCAAAACCTTCATCATAACGTGGTGTTTAAGAACGAGCATGTTCCCGATCACGCTTTGAGCTGGATTGAAACACCGTCACAGACCGATCTCTGGGACTATTTGGAAAAAGATTGTGTGAACGAGAAACCCGGCTGCGATGCGGTTGTTATTCCACACAACTCCAATTTAAGCGGCGGATTAATGTTTGAAACGGCCAGGGTGGCGACGGAAGCAGCGCCAACGGCACCTGTTAGCAAGCAAGAGGCTGAACGCCGAGCTCGATGGAATGTTCTGTTTGAAGTAATGCAGCACAAGGGTTCTTCTGAATGTGATACTCGCAGTGACTGGTCCGCGGACGAATTTTGTGATTTCGAAAAAATGGGTTACGACAGCTTCGGTGGAAAAAACACCGGCATGGCAAAAGATGGCGCACTAGATTGGCTGACCATGTTTGTTGATGACGACTCGCTGCCAGTGACCAAAGTGCCCGACGCTAACAATTTTCTTCGTTACGGTTTAAAGAAGGGTTTGCGGCAGCAAGAAGAGCTAGGCGCTAATAGCTTTAAGTTTGGCTTCATCTCCAGCACCGATACTCATATAGCGGCGCCGGGCTTAACGATGGAAAAGAATCATCCAGGGCATGGTGGTGCCGGAATGGGGGCGGGCGATGGCGTACCTAAAGGTTTGCCTGACGAGTTGGAGTACGGCCCTGGGGGCTTGGCAGTACTGTACGCTGAGGAGAATACACGCGATTCATTGTTTGCAGCCATGCAACGTAAAGAAGCCTATGCCACGAGCGGAACCCGGCCCGTGGTGCGCTTTTTTGGTGGTTGGGATTATGCGATAGATGCATGCGAGGCGCCGAATACTGTGGCGCTTGGCTATGCAGGTGGCGTGCCTATGGGCGGTGACCTAGCGCCACCTCCAACTGCTAATGCGAAGCCAAAGTTTATTGTGTCAGCGATGGCCGATGCGGGAACCGCCGACTATCCAGGCAGTGACTTGCAGCGCATTCAATTGATAAAGGGCTGGTATGCTGATGGCGAGTTGAATGAACAAGTGCTTGATGTTGCTGGTGGCGAAAATGACGCCAGCGTTGATATTCATAACTGCGAACAAAGTGGCTCGGGGCATAAGCAGCTGTGTTCGGTGTGGGAGGACCCACAGTTTAATGCATCTCAACAAGCTTTCTACTACACGCGAGTTTTAGAGAACCCCAGTTGCCGCTGGAGCCAGCAAATATGTGCTAGCGCCGGAGTTCGTTGCGACAATCCCGAGACTATTGCCGAAGGTATGGAAAATTGTTGCTCGGTGGATCATAAAAAGATTATTCAGGATCGAGCCTGGAGCTCGCCAATCTGGTTTACCCCAACTAAAGCGAAATAAAAGAGTACACGATGACAAAGGCGAACGCTGGAACAAACAGTACCAAGTAGCCTGCACCGAGAACGCCAAAACGCCATAGTGTCTGAGCTCTTGATCGCCCGTAATAAGTACGCATTGCTCGATAGGTGTAGTAACCGAGATACGCGAAGGTAACGAAAAACAACCAAGTACTTATTGGATTGTCATCAGGAATTAGCAAATCGACTGAAAATATCAGAAAAGCGACTACGTGTAAGTAGAGTGCAAATACAAAGTGTTCTGAATAGTAAACAGGAGGCTTTCGACGGTAAAAGAGCAGCTTCAGCAACAAAGCATAAGCAGGGAGTAGAACAAACATTGCGAGCGGTACGTTCTCCGAAAACGTTTTCCCAAGCTTTTCAGGTTTGTCTATGATGTCGACGATCTTGCCAAAGATTTCTTTGAGCCAAGACGGTGAGTTTTCATCGGCTTCTATTTGGTTTGCCGCTTTTGCTAATTCTTGTATACCACCAATTTTATCTTTTCGTTCGGCGTTGGCTAATATGGCATCAAGCCGACGTAACCTTGTTTCGCTGAGTAGCGCGCGCAATACTCTGGGATTAGCTTCAGTGTCATCGTCGTCAATATTGATATTTAAATTGACGCTTACCTCGTCTTCTTTTTCTGGGCCATTATCTGCCTCGGCTTCGACCTCAGTAGTGCCATTGGCAGGTAAATCCGCATCAACTGGATCCACATTTATTGCGGGGGCGCCAACAGAGAGAATAAAGAAGAATAAAACGCTGGTGAAAAAATAAAGCCGAGCCGGAGTAACATAAACAGCGCGTCTGTTTTCAGAAAACTCTTGAGGTAAAAATCCTGGTCTACCAAACAAGGCGCGTAGGGTTTTAACTAATCGACCATCAAGTTCAAATGTTTCCGAAATAAAACTGCCTACCAGACCAAGAAAAGATCGTCGATAGTCGCGGTCATTTTGGCCGCAAACCGAGCAGTACTCAGTCTCGCGTGCCGTGCCGCAGCAAGGACAGTGCCCATTATCTGTCATCTATGGCGCCTAATTCTGGTTTTGGGTCCTTCGCCGTTAACGCGAAATACAAAGCCAAAGGCGTCCTTACTAAGCGTCACATCAAAGTCACACTCTTTATAATGCCGTCTTCTTCGGTCCACCTGTTTCCACACCTGACCGTTTTCAAAAATGTAAAACCATTGTTTGTCATGCGCTTGTTGGCAGGAGGAAACGTGGGCATAATATTCCTCAACTTTATCGCTATCGCTGCGGGTCTTACCTAGATCGTCCGGCATTGCCTGTGGTGCGGTTCGTTCTTTTACCGTTGCTGGTGAAGGCGTCGGTGAGAGTGCAGGCGTAGGCGACATATCAACGTTTGAGGCTTGCTCCTCGCCACCACCCTGATTTTTAGCTGAGGCTGAAGGCGAACCTTGTGCGTCTTGTCGAAGAACCCGTGCACCAAGCTCCTCATAGCAAGCTGCACGAACAGTATTTTCTTGCGTTCGAGCGCAGTTCTTTAGCTCGTTAATCGTGTCTGCTAGCGCAGGTACTGGCAACACCAACGAAAAAGCCAAAGCAAAATGCACAGAGCCCAACGTTGACATCTGGCTTAATGGTCGACTTGGCTGACTATCGTGAGACATTCTATTTAGTCCTAGCGCTTGTATCAATGGCCTGCTGGCAGCGCACAGTTTCAGCAGTTCTGCTTATGGTACCAAGTGATGAAGTTGATGTCCTGAGAACTTCGCTTGCACCGAACGCTGTCGCCATTACCTTTCGCCCTTGTAGTTGTTTATTAAAGCTCATTTCTGTACATTCAATACCAAGCAAAACACGCAAGATAATGACTTATGACTACACGCAGGCTGCCGCTAGGGCTTAACCTCGGCTTATGGGACAGAATGACCAGCTGGGATGAGGCGGTGGAAATTGCACGCTTGGCAGACGAGCTGGGATACCACAGTGTCAGCATTCCGGAGTCGTTCGGTCGCGATGGTTTCACGCTGTGCGATCGACTGTTGGCAGCTACGACCAATATTCATGTTTGCCTTGGATTGGCTAACGTGTTCTCCAGATCTCCAGCAGTGCTCGCGCAAACGGCCGCAACGCTTGATGAACTCTCTGGGGGGCGCTTTATTCTTGGCATAGGTAGCAGCACGCCCAATCTGGTGGAAGGCTGGCATGGCCTGCAGTTTGCCAAAGCCATGCAGCGAACGCGCGAGACCATCGAAATTTGCCATCGAATATGGGATCGTGACCGCAGTCCCTATGAGGGGCAAATATTCAAAACCGGTGGTGTTAAGTTGAGCTTTACCCCAGTACGTAATCGAATTCCCATCTGGCATGGTGCTTTACTTTCCAACAGCCTGAAGGTATGCGGTACACACGCCGATGGATGGATGCCTAACCTCCTCCCCGAAAATGGCTTTGAATCATGTGCCGGGGTTATTTCGGCGGCGGCAAAAGAAGCGGGCCGCGCTGAAGATGCTGTAACTGTTGTTGGCGGTATGCAAATGATGGTGGGCGATAATGCGAGTGAATTACTGGGCATGCTTAAGTTTGGTGTGGCGGTTTACTATGGCCCTGCCACTAGCCCATATGCACGTGCAGCGGCAGGCTTAGGTTTCGAGGCCGATGTGGCCGACGTGCAGGCTGCATACGCTGAGGGCGGCTCTGCGGCGGCCATTGAAGCAACCTCCGACAGGCTGGCGAATTCAGTGGCTATCACCGGTAACCTGGAAAGCTGCCGCAACAGAGTTGAAACTTTGCTGAATGGCCGTGCCGATATTTTGAAAGTGACTATGCCAGCGCCAACGCGCGCTGCCTGTGAACCAATATTGGAAGGAATAATTCCTGCGGGCTTGCGAGGCTAACAGGTGACATGTTGTCCGCTGAATTGCCTCACCAAACTACCATTAACGAATCAACGCGATTAGGCTTATTCCGAGCCATCGCTTTATAGGAGTTATCACATGACAAACCCAAAACGTGCAAGCGAAATACCTTATGGTACGGATGTTGAAGCCGGGAAATCCTATTTTTGGTGTTCATGTGGAGAAAGCAGTACGCAACCATTTTGTGACGGCTCTCATCAAGGCACTGAGTTCACGCCGGTAAAATACACAGCGGAAGAAGACAAGCGTGTGTATTTTTGCGGATGTAAAGCAACTGATGCGCAGCCCCTATGTGACGGTAGCCACGGTAAGGCCTAAGCATATCGACTCTTTGGAGTACCGCAGCATTTACGTAAGCGCCATGTGGTTCTGGGGCGTTAAGCCGGCTTTCTAAAAATCGCGACGTAGCCGCGATCGTCTGCGTGTTCGTCTTCTGCTTTCTCGTAATACTGTACCTGGCTAAAACGTAGTGATTCAATTAGCTCTTCGCTTGATAGGCGTGCAAACGCCGAGCCGAAGCCATACTTGTCAAAAGCAGTGCCGTTAATGCCTAGACAGAACAGAGCACCGGGTTTGGCTATGCGCAGTAATTCGTTGATAGCGGATGGTCCAACATGTCCATGGGTAAATGTACCGGCACTAACAACTGCACCATACACTCCGTCTTCGATTGGTATGGTTTGAGACAGGTCTGCCAAAATCAGCCGCTGATAGACTTTCTTGGCCGCCGCCGCATCCAGCATTTCTTTTGAAATATCGATAGCGTCAATAGGGCGGCTGCAATTCTTTAACAAAGCCTCAGCAACTAGGCCCGTACCCGCACCAACATCCAATATGGGGCCATCGTCCTGCTGAGCAATTTGGCTATATTGCTTGGCTATTTGTTGCGGGTAGATGTATCCGCGCCCCATGGCAAACCCCGAATCATAGCTGGCCGACCAGCTGGAGTAGAGTTCTTTATTGTCTTCTGGCGTTTTGACTGAGTACGCATCTTCAAGGTTTGGATTGCGAGGTTTGCTCATTTTCTGGCTCTCATTTTGCGCGTGCGTCCTAACACTGTTCGATTGCAAGCATCGCACGTTAGCTTTGCTTATCCTTGTTAAATTCTCACGTAGTTTTGACCTACTACCCTACTGTTCACCCTACTGTGCTTACCAATTAATTAGTTACATAAATGGGATTGCCAAGTGTAAGATAGGTGTATGTTGAGAATATCGGCGAGAATAAAGTATGAAAAATCATCGTTTTAGCGTCTTAAAGCCAGAAATGCTGGTATGCATGGGGCTAGCACTTTCACCTGTGGCCCAGGCTCAGTTGGCGCTCGAAGAAGTCATTGTAACGTCACAGAAGCGAGAACAAAGCGCGCAGGATGTGCCGGTAGCTCTCACAGCCATTAGTGCTGACACAATCGAAAAGCTAGGTATTAGCCAGACGCAGGATTTGGCTCGTTTGGCTCCGTCATTAACGGTGGGCGAAGGAGACAACAAGCAAAACAGCAGCTTTAGGCTTCGAGGCGTGGGCACTGATGTATTCAGTGTGGGTGTTGAGCAAAGTGTCGCCTTTATTATTGATGACGTATCTGCAGTTCAAGCAGGCCAGGCAATGGCTGGCTTGATGGATATAGAACGGGTTGAAATACTCCGTGGCCCACAAAGTACCTTGTTTGGTAAAAGTGCGTCGGCCGGTGTTATAAGTGTAACAACCAAAGCGCCCGCTGAGGAATTCGAAGGCTCAATAGAAATTAGTGCCACCAGCGATGAAGAACAACGCGTACAAGGGTCTATCTCTGGGCCGCTTACAGATAACCTTGCTTATCGGTTGTCTGGATTCTGGACTGACAGAGAAGGCTTTATTGAGAACTTAAGCACTGGCGAAGACGTTAATGCCGCCGACAGCAGCGGGTTTAGAGCCAAGCTGCAGTGGGATATTAGCGACTCAATAACCGCCACCTTGGGCGCTTACACCACCGAGGAAGATGACACCTGTTGCGCACTTACCTGGCGTAGCCTGGATCCTGCCGCATTGGTTTTTGGCTTTGTTCCTGGCGACATTGATGAAGGCATCACGCCGTCAGACACCAACCTTCAGTTTCGCTCAGAGGATGGCCCTGTAGAGCACACCGAAACCGACGGCGTAAATCTGAAGCTGGAAATTGGCTTAGGTGAATTCACGCTTACGTCCATTACAGCGTTCGATAACTGGGAGTTTTCGAACGACGGCGATGTCGATTTCTCTAACGTTGATGTGTTCGGCTTCTTTACAGGTGGAGCACTCACCGGTGGTTTCTTTTCTGAATCCGCCACAGAAACAGAATACATGTCGCAGGAATTGCGTTTGGCCTCACCGTCGTATGACAATTTCGAGTACTTGGTTGGTCTGTATTACGCAGACGTAGAAACCGACAGAACTTTCTTGCGCAACCCAGGCTTGCCGATCATTCCTTCAGATTGGGCGGGAACCGTAGGCACTGAAAGTATGGCGCTGTTCGGGCAGGCAACGTTTAAGTTCAGCGACGCGACAAGCCTTACCGCCGGTTTGAGATATAACCATGAAGAGATAACAGTACAGTTCACTGATAACTTGTTAGCACCGCCCAGCGATGTGCGCGCTACAAACGATGATGACGTTGTTGTTGGTAAGCTTTCACTTCAGCATTTTCTTGCAGATGAAGTGATGCTGTTTGCCAGTTACTCTCGTGGTTACAAAGGGCAAGCGTTTGATATGACTAGTGGCTTTACTCAGGTCAAAGCCGACTCACCTGTTGCACCTGAAACATCTGATTCTTTTGAGATTGGCATCAAAAGCAAGTTGTTTGATAACCGCTTACTGCTGAACGCAGTGGCGTTCTACACTGAGTACCAGGATTATCAAGCGCAGAGCACAACCGTGCTACCTGACGGGTCTTTGGTCGTTAACATAAATAATGTGGGCGAACTCGAAACATCCGGTTTGGAACTTGAAGGTGTTGCCTTAATTAACGAGAACTTAACTATTTCTCTAAACGCGGCATTTATCGACGCAACAGTAAAAGAGTTCCTTGCGGCAAACTGCTACCCACGCCAAACAGAAGCCTTAGGCTGCGACGTTAGAGATGGGTTGGGTGCACTGACTAACCAGCAAAATATTATCGATGGTGAGTTACCTAACTCTCCAGATGCCAAGATTAGTCTGATAGCCGATTATCAAACGGATCTAACTAACCTGCCATTCTACGGATTTGCAAACCTGTCTTATGTTTGGCAAGACAGCGTCAACTTTTCCCTAACTCAAAACCCGCTCACGCGCCATGACAGTTACGGTGTTGCAAATATTAGTATCGGTATCAATGACAACGACGATCGCTACCGTGTTACTGTTTTCGTTAACAACTTAACCGATGAAAACTACAGCTCAGGTATTGGTGACTTAGGCGTGCTCTACGGCCAGCGAGTGGCTATAACCAATAATTTCTCGCGAGCGTCGCAGCGCCATGCCGGTGTACGACTGAAAGTATCTTTCTAGGCGTTGCCCCCTTCCGAATAAAGCGTGGTGCTTATTGGAAGGGCGCGGCGGGTATGAATCCACAAGGCTTAAGATCTTGAGCCTTGTGGTTGATTCGCGCCTCTTTCATTTTTCGCACCTCATGCATTAAAAAGGTAGTTAGCAGAGCTTTGTGAAGGGCTGCAAGTGCTTGCGCCAAAGAGTTTGATTTGAAACATCGCATTGCGAGCTCTATTCGCTGCGGCGATAGTTATTCACTTGCTGCGCGAATACTTCAGCAATCGTGTGCACGAAAACGTAATACCCGCAGTAATCTTTGCAGGAAAGATGTTTCAGGCGGCTGACGCAGTTCAAATCAGCAATACCAATCATTTTATTAGTCTTGAGCAAGCTGAAGTAGTTAAGAGTGCTGTTTTGGGCTTGCCAGAATGAGTCTTCTCCTGTTCTACTTGTTAGAGTGTGAATCGGTCTGACTTCAGTTACCCAATAAAAATTAATCACGGAGAAAATTATGGCTGCCAAAAACGTACTACGTGGTGCCGCTGCGGTGCTCATCATGTTACCCGGCGCTGCGCATTTAAGCGTCGCTGGAGAGCGTGCCGCCGAGGCCGCCACTCAATATTCGCCATATGCCAGTGCCGCAGGCGGGAAGCGAGTGCTGTGGGGCGACACTCATTTGCATACTACCCTGTCTTTGGATGCACGTGCCTTTGGCGTTGAGCTTGATCAAGCAACGGCTTATCGATTTGCCCGCGGTGAAGAGGTTACATCAACGCATGGGCTAAAAACCAAGCTGTCGCGGCCTTTGGATTTTCTGGTGGTGTCTGACCATTCCGACGCTATGGGCACCATGTCGGAGATAATTTCTGGTAATGAAAAATTCATGAAAGATGCAAAAGCGGCCGAATGGAATGCCAGTCTCAACAGTGCGGAGGGCGCGCAGCAGCTTAAGACAAGAATGGAGGTGATGACCGCGCTAACCGATGGCTCAGCGCCCGATATTTTGTTCGACAAAGCCTTTTTTGGCGACGTTTGGGCGGACTATCTTAAAACCGCCGACGCCTTTAATGAGCCAGGCCGTTTCACTGCGATAATCGGCTACGAATGGACCTCTTCAAAAGGCGGCGATAATTTGCATCGTAATGTGTTGTACCGCGATGGAGCCGAACAGGCTGGCAAGAAGTTGCCTTATACAACTATAGAAAGCCAACATCCGGAAGATTTATGGAAATGGATGTCGGACTATGAGGAAAGCAGTGGCGGCAAGATACTGGCGCTCGCGCACAACGGTAATATCAGTAATGGCTTGATGTTCCCCGAAGTTAATCCACGCACATCTAAACCTCTTACGCGCGAATATGTTGAGACACGGGCGCGTTGGGAGCCCTTGTATGAAGTAACCCAAATAAAAGGGGACAGTGAAACGCATCCGTTTTTGTCGACCAACGATGAATTCGCTGATTACGAATCCTGGGACCGCAATAATTTCGCGGGTGTTAAAAAAACCAATGCGATGCTGCCCTTTGAGTACGCACGTTCGGCTTTGAAAATAGGCTTGAAGATGCAAGATAACCTGGGCACAAACCCGTATAAATTTGGCATGATCGGCTCGACCGATAGCCATACAGGTCTCGCCACCGGTGAAGAAAATAATTTTTTCGGCAAAATGAGTTATATGGAACCACGAGCGGCTCGTGCTGAGGACGAGCTGGGCAACGTGAACGGCGCTATAACCTATGGCTGGCAAATGGCGGCCTCGGGCTACGCCGCCGTGTGGGCTGAAGAAAACACTCGCGAAGCGATTTTTGACGCAATGATGCGGAAAGAAACGTATGCAACAACCGGCCCGCGCATGACGGTTAGGTTTGATGCTAAGTATGGCAATCAACAAGTACCGATGGGTGGTGAGTTGAGCGGTGATAAACAGGCTCAAGCTCCAACATTTATCGTAACTGCAGCCAAAGACCCTATAGGCGCCAATCTGGATCGTATTCAAGTTGTTAAGGGTTGGGTTAATGCTGACGGCGGCAGCGACGAGAAGGTGTTTAATGTGGCGTGGTCTGGCAAGCGCAAAGTGAATCGCCACGGTAATTTGGCGGCTGTTGGCAACACGGTGGATGTAGAATCAGCAAGTTACAGCAATACTATTGGTGCTACCCAGCTAAGCACCGAGTGGCAAGATCCGGAATTTGATCCTGCGCAATCAGCCTTTTATTACGTGCGCGTACTGGAAATTCCAACCCCGCGCTGGACAGCCTATGACGCAGCAAGGTACGAGCTCAAGATGGCGAAGGAAATACCGATGATCACCCAGGAACGTGCCTATACATCGCCGATCTGGTTCGAACCAGAATCCTGATCAGAGCGTAGACTTTATGGAAACCATAGGCCTGCTTGGCTCAGTAGTACTTCTTATTTGGCTGGCGTTACGCGGCGTTGATATCATTTTTGCTGCACTGGCTTGTTCGCTGTTGGTTATTGTCACTAACGGTCTGCCTATAGCAGAGGGGCTCACCGATTACTTCTCTTTTGGCCCACTAGGCGCATTCACGTTTGCGGGTAAGTTCTTCCTGTTATTTGCGGCTGGTGCCATGTTTGGTCGGGCTATGGGTGATAGTCATGCTGCGGCCAGCCTTGCCTTGGCTATGGTGCGAAAGCTGGGTGCGCATCGCGCCTTATGGATTACGACATTGGCTTGTGCACTGCTGACCTATGGTGGTGTGGTTGTTTTCGTGGTGGTATTCGCTATGTACCCGCTTGGTCTTAAGCTGTTGCAAGAAGCGAATATTCCGAAACGATTGTTTTGCGCAGCCTTGGCATTGGGGGCGGGCACATTTACGCTAACCGCACTGCCGGGTACGCCCTCTATTCATAACGTTATAGCGTCCGTGTCTTTGGGTACGGACTTGTTTGCCGGCTTCTGGCTTGGCCTCGCCGGCGGCGTATCGATGTTTGCGAGTGGTATCTGGTATCTGGAACGTCAGCGCGGCTTGGCGGCGGCGAATGGTGAAGGCTTTGAGGCCGGGCCACGTGATCGCATTCTAGAACTGAGCGATGACGAGATGCCGCACTGGTTGCTTGCCTGCTTGCCATTAGTAGTGGTGTTATTGACCATCATGCTGCCACGAATACTGTTGCTGGTTTTAGGAACGGACTTTGCCAACACGGAATCATCACTCGCGCGGCTTCTAAGTTTTGCCAATTCGCAGCCTATTGTCTGGCCGAGCATCGCACTGTTCTGCGGCACATTATTGGCATCGCTGCTGTTTCCTGCCGTTCGCAGTAATGCGCTGCATATCATTGGCGCGGGCACTCAAGATTCGATCATGCCGCTGATCAATACGTCTGCAGTGATTGGCTTTGGTGGCGTGGTGACAAAAACCGCTGTGTTTGCAGAGTCGACTCAGCTCGTGCTGGAGTCTTCTTTGCCACCTTTGTTGTCTATGTTTTTCTCGGTAAGTCTTGTGTCAGCGATTACGGGCTCGGCCTCTGGCGGCTTGCAGATATTTATGCAAACCATGGCGCCTGCCTATCTCGAGATGGGCATAGAGCCTGAAACTTTGCATCGAATTGCGACCATGGCCAGTGGCGGCTTTGACTCGCTGCCGCACTGTGGTGCGGTGGTTGCGATGTTGACGATTACCCAATTGACGCACAAGCAAGCCTATAGAGACGTAGGGATAATCACCGTTGTTATTCCTGTGGCCGTAACACTGGCCTTGCTTGCTGTTATTGCTTTAACGGCGTAGGAAGTATTTGATACATTTTGTAGATTCATAGAGGGGGCGAGTTTTCTAACGCTGTCTCCCAGATTCAGTATCCCATTAAGCAGGAAATACCATGTCCCGATTAAGCAAACTCAGCCGTTCTATTAAGGGTAGCGTCGCTATTGTAACTGGCGCAGCCAGTGGAATGGGGCGGGCGACTGCCCACCTGTTTGCCGACGAGGGGGCCAAAGTTGCCATCATAGATATCAATGAGGCTGGCTTGGAATCGGTAGCAGCGGAAATGAGAGCCGTTGGCGCTGATGTATATACGCTGGTAGTCGATCTTTCAGATCGGGACGCGGTGGAGCGGGCGATCATAAATATTGCCGAGCATTTTGGCGGTATTGATATTCTTGTTAATAACGCAGGCTTCGCTTTGCCCGCCGAAATTGACGGGGACGCCTATGCCAATTCGTGGGACACTTCAGTCGCTGTAATGGCAACTGCACAGGCATGGGCAATTCGTGCCGCGCTTCCGAGTTTGCGTAAATCAGCCAGCCCGCGCATCGTAAACGTGGCCTCTACCGAGGCGCACGGTGCCACGCGTTTTAACAGTGCCTACGTGGTCGCCAAACATGCCTCGATGGGGCTCACGCGAGCAATGGCGGTGGATCTTGGCAAGGAAGGTATTACAGTCAATTGTGTTTGTCCGGGTCCCATCCGCACAGGTATTACAGAAGCTATTCCCGAGAAGGACAAGCAAACCTTCGTCAATCGTCGCACGGCGCTGCGACGCTACGCTGACCCGGAAGAAGTCGCCCATGCCACCTTGAGCTTGGTGTTACCCGCAGCCAGCTTTATCACTGGCGCGACACTGTTAGTCGACGGCGGCGTCACCATTCGAAACGCATAGAAGATTTTATGATGGATACTACTAAAACAGCGTCACATTTTGATTTAACTGGAAAAGTTTGTCTGGTAACCGGTGGTAGTCGAGGTCTGGGTCTGGAAATGTGCAAAGCCTTTGCGGCGGCGGGCGCACATCTAGTTATCAGTTCCCGAAAGCAGGATGCCTGCGACACAGCTGCTAAGCAAATTGCCGAAGAGTTTGGTGCGCGCTGCCTTCCCTATGCCTGTCACGTTGCTGATTGGGACGCCTGCGATAGGCTGCTAGATGCGGCTTATAAGGAGTTTGGCCAGATTGATGTGCTGGTAAACAACGCCGGTATGTCACCGCTGTATGATTCCTTAACGTCGGTGAGCCGGGAACTATGGGATAAGGTTATCGGCGTAAATTTGGCGGGCCCATTTCGGCTGTCTGCGATTGCGGCCGAGCGCATGTCTGCAGCCGAAGGCGGTTCGATTATTAATATAAGTAGTACCGCCGCGATTGCGCCAGGCGCGGCAGAAATACCCTATGCGGCGGCAAAAGCGGGCTTAAACAATCTAACTCAATCGATGGCGCACGCCTTTGCGCCGAAAGTGCGTTGCAATTGCATAATGCCGGGTCCATTTTTGACGGACATCTCGAATGCCTGGGATGAGAATATAAAAAACGCGATCAATTCGATCGTTCCGATGGGGCGAGCCGGCCAACCCGAAGAGATTATCGGTATCGCCTTGTATCTGGCCAGTGATGCTTCCAGTTACACCAATGGCTCACTGATTAAAGTGGATGGCGGCATGGCTTTCGGTTAGCTCAGTTGCGCGCTTGCACCGTGCATCGAATAGTCCGCCTGCCAGGCTAAAGCGTCAAGCATGGGACTACGGCTTCTATAAGACGCGGACCAGGGCTTTGCAGTGCTTCGGCGAACTGAGCACAAAACTCTTCTGCAGTAGTTGCGCGACTAGCGTGCATGCCAAAGCCCTGCGCTAGGTCGACGAAGTCCATATCAGGATTGCCTATGTCTAACATAGCCGCCGCTTTTTCGCCAGGCACTCCGCCGCGGGCACCTGTCCGCGTAAACTCAAGGTCAAGAATGTTGTACTTGCTGTTGTTGCAAATGACGACGGTGATATCCAGATTCTCGCGAACCATTGTCCACAAGGCTTGAATGGTATACATCGCACTTCCGTCGCCCTCCAAACAAACCACTTTACGATCAGGGCAGGCAACCGCCGCGCCTACTGCGCAAGGTAGGCCCCAACCAATAGAGCCACCCGTTAAGGTCATCCAATCATGAGGTCTTGCACTTTCGGTGAGTGGATAGCAAGCGATACCAGTGGTGGCGCCTTCATCCACCACGATCGCATTGTCAGGTAGCAGCGCACTGAGCGCCTGCGCTAAGGTCATCGCATCCAGGTCACCTGTTGGTTGCGGTGGCAGTGATTCTGCATTCAGCTTCGGTTCCATTGACTGAGCATTCAGCGCCACCGCCAAAGCATCCGCGGCTGCCGCAAGGTTTTCGCCCGCTACAGCGAGTTCAAAAACGCTGCAATGTTCGGCCTGTATTGCGCTGGGAACGTTTGGGTAGGCAAAAAATGAAACAGGGCAGGGCGCACCGAGCAATATTAGTGTGTCGACATCCTTAATGTGCTCAATGGCCGTTTCGGCCAGGTAGGGCAGCTTCTCAAGTTGGGCGCTGCCCACACCACGACGCACGCGTTTTGGGAACGTTTCCAAACATATTCTGCAGCCTGTCGCCTGGCTAATGCGGCTTAACTGATGACCCAACTCAAATGTTATTGTGTCACCACCGACAAAGATCATCGCCGATTTACTGTTTCTTAGCCGTTGCGCTGCCTCTTCGATTTTATTGTCGTCGACCGCAATCAGCTGCGTTGCATCGGTTACCGCAGGCAATTCATTTGGATTATCACCCCAGGAGACATCGGCTGGTAAAATTAAGCTCGCGATCTTATTGCGGCCCGCGGCGCTGACAGCGGCGACGGCATCGTTGGCTATATCATCGGACGACTTGCTTGCAATAACCGTATGAGAAACTGTGGCCGCAATGCCAGCAAGGTCAGAGGTCAGCGGTGCGTCGTATTGCAGGTGGTACGTCGCGTGATCGCCGATAACATTCAACATCGGTACATTGCCTTTTCGGGCGTTGTGGATATTTGCCAGCGCATTTCCCAATCCGGGGCCAAGATGAAGCAAGGTGAGCGCTGGTTTTCCAGTCATGCGTGCGTAACCGTCAGCCGCGCCACTGGCTACACCTTCAAACAGAACGAGTATGCCGCGCATACCTTCCACTTCATCCAGTGCGGCCACAAAATGCATTTCTGACGTGCCTGGGTTGCTGAAACACACTTCCAGACCGTTATTAACAAGGGTTTTTATTAAGCTTTCTGCGCCATTCATTAGTGCTTTACCTGTTACTGGACTTTGCTATACCAAATAGGTGAGGTCCAGGCGCGTTCCTGAATCGTTTTTGGAACGTTTGGGTCTCTGCAGGTTTCAGGCCTGTCAGTTTCTGCGATTGAGTTACATTGATAAGTAGACCAACGACAGCTTGGATTTTCAACAACGCGAGCGTAGTAGACAGCGTCCCGGTTTTGATCGAAGTCGGGGTCGGTCCACACGGTGCAAAGTCTGGCATTACCAGGCCCTTTTCTTTCGCAGCTTTGGGTATCTACGCTCGCGCCATTGTTGGCCGAGCCAGCCACATCATAAATGTCTTGGTGCATGCGACCCTTATCATCGTGCCAGCCTTTTACTATTTGTAGGCGCTGCAACGGTGCGCCTTCGTTGCTCGAATCGCGCAATGCATTCAGTGCAAATGAAGGAGCTTTTGAATCGCTGTTCTTACGCGCAGGCAAATCCGCGCCCATGGGTACGCCGTTCGCGTAGCCAATTTCAGCGAAATTTGACTGCTCACACATGTCTTTAGGCAAGTTCCAACTCGCAAAAAAGCGAGGTGTGATGCGTGGGCCGCTAGTGCCGAAGGTTTCACGACGTTTCATTGCTTCGAACAGTGACGCTCGATTGTTCTCTTCGGCCCAAATGCCTGCTATTCCGCCGGGGTTGGTGCGAACTGCCGAGCTAGTGGCCACATTGCCCACCTTAATCTCGCCACCTAGTCTGTCTTGAGGTCGTGCATCTCTTCCTGAAGCCCCGGCAAAACTGGCTTCAGCAACCGCTCCACCGGTAGCGTTGTGATTGTCGCTGGCCGCGATAATTCCAAACTTAAGAGGGTTTACCCCCAAGCGTTGTTTTTCTTTCAGGCCTTCTATTAAGGCATACCTAGCAAAGCTAAGCCGCGACATACAGCTGTTTAATCGCATGCCACCAACACCAGTTCCAAGCTCGCAATCTACCACGGGTTTAGCTGGCGCGCGTAGTTTCTCGAAGTCACAGAGTTCATCGGCGCTACCAATAACATCGTATAGGCCGTTACGACATTCCGAGTCACCTTTCACCTGCATTATTTCAACCAATGGCTCCATCGTTTGCCGTAGCTGCGCAATGCTTGCTTGTTCCGCTTCGCTGGTGGCACCTGGATACTCCGAATAAAACATATGGCCTGCGCTCCAATTCGAGTTGTGCGGAATAGCCAGCACATCGCAGCCAGTGCCCGATTCCAAACAGTTTTCTGAAAGGCTTTGCCAAAGCTTTAGTGGAATCTCGGCGTCGCGCGCGCTGATGGGAAGTGGCGGAACGATTGCGTTTTTGAAAATAACGTTACGGTGCAAATTGTTTGAATCGTTAGCAAGCGAGTATTCGTAGGCTACGAAGGTTGTGAATTCACATTCGCTACTGGCATCGTCCCACTTTTCTGCGGATTGCTGTATTTCTTGCCAAGGTCCGACCATTGCGTTTAAACAGCCAAGGCCGTCTTTTCCGCAGACGGCTTCGTTACGAGGCTCGGCCTTGCCTTTTAACGCGAGGCTGAATAAGCGCGCTATGTGGCTCAAGTGCGGCGGCCATTCGCCAAGTTCTTCGCCGCGAAAACCCTTGCAGGCCTTGCTGTCGTAACCTGAATTGCCGGGTGTTGTGCAGCGAACAACTTCGCCGAGGTACTCCGCATGGTCAGTCACTGCAGCAAAATCCAAGGGCCTTGCTAGCTGTTGTTGTCGCGACGACTTACCGTCTTTGTTTAAAGGGGGTAAGGAAATCGGTTCGCCACGGGCGAATGCATAAGCATCATCGGGCCTGCTGGTTACGCCAAATGCCTGGGAGTCGAACGACAATGTAGTGTGGATATGTGTCGCGCCAAAATAGGCGTTTCGTTGCTCACTTCTATCACGGCAGGGTTGTTGTTCAGCAACTGGAAAGTTTGGTTTAGCGGCGGGACCAAAATGGCTCTTCTGCTCGCTCGCAAAAAGCTGTGATGACATCATTACAGCGGCAAGAATGGCAGCTATTTTATGTTCGGAAATAGGCTCCTGCCTATTTCCGGACCCGCTTTTCGAAAATGTAGTTTTCAAAAAAGCGCTCATGTCACAGAGTAAAACGCAAGCGCTTCCCAGCACCTGCCCCCAGCTCTTGTCCAGAAATGCTATTTCCGGAAAAGAACTTGCTAAACGCCTGCTTGCATCTTTATGCAGTGTGACGTTTGATTTTGTGGCGCGCGCGTTCATACCTTACATTTTCTCTGTGCGTTGGTGTGGGGGAACTTTGTTATACGCTACTTGTTCTTATGATATTACTCAATTTTTGGTAGGGAAACGGCTCCCTGCCTATCAGCGAAGCAAACGCGTAATCCATCGCCTTGATTCTGCCGGGTCGATCACAGCGTCAAACTCCACGGTTGATGCTCCGTTAATCGCGCGCGTATGTTCCCAAGCCTGATCAACCATAATTTTGAACTGTTGCTCGCGTTTTTGAAGATCGGTAATCGCCTCTAGCTCTTTTCTATAACCGAGTCGAATACTGCCCTCGATTCCCATCGGGCCGCCTTCACCCGTTGGCCACGAGATACAGAAGGTACTTGCGCGAGAATGACCACCCATCGCCGCCATGGCACCTAAACCGTAAGCCTTGCGCACAATAATTGCCCCAGTGGGCACGCTCATTTGAGCTGAAGTAATGTAGAAGTCGCCCGCAGCTCGGGCAGTACCCTGCGCGTCGTATTCGGGGCCAACCATAAGGCCTGGGCAGTCAACCAAATACAGAACGCGAATTTTAAAGCGTTCGCAAAGCGTCAGAAAGCGATCGGCTTTGCGTGCACATGCGGCGTCAATGGCTCCGGAAAGCACCTGATTATTATTGGCCAGAATGGCGATGGTCTCGCCTTCAACTCGGGCCAGAGAGGTTATGTAGCCCTGTGCGTAATCGGGTTTCAGTTCCAGTACAGAGTTCTCATCGCACAGCATTTCGATGATGCGGCGCATATCAAATGCACGGCTGCGGTTTTCAGGTACGACATGGCGCAAATTGCGCTGGTCTACAGCGTTCCAACTCTTGAGGCGCCCTTGGAAAAACGACAAATACTGCTTGGCCAAGTCTACTGCTTCGGATTCAGTTTGGGCCATCAAGTCGATGGTGCCATTGGCCACCTGAATAGCACTTGGGCCAATATCATTCTTATCAACAACTCCCAAGCCTCCGCCCTCTATCATCGCAGGCCCACCCATGCCGAGTTTGGCCTGAGGTGTAGAGATAATAATGTCGTGTAATCCAAGGAAGGCGGCATTGCCGGCAAAGCAGTAGCCGGCGTTAATGCCTATCATCGGTACCTTGCCACTTAATGCGGCAAGATTTCCAAACGAGGTACAATTCAAGCCAGTACTGCTAACTGCTGCGACATCAACGTCGCCTGGGCGTCCACCACCGCCCTCGGCGAAGAACACTAAAGGCATAGGCGATTTTTCAACAACCTCAATCATGCGGTCGGTTTTTTCGTGATTGAAAAACCCCTGAGTGCCGGCCAGAACACTGTAGTCGTAGGCCAAGATGGCCGTGCGGGTGGACTCTGCATCAAAGTCGTTGCGATTCACCTCGCCTACGCCCGTTACCAATCCATCCGCTGGCGTATTGGCTCGAAGGTCATCGAGTTCACGTCGTCCGCGTTGTGCAGCTACCGCTAAAGCGCCGTATTCAATGAAGTCACCGCCCTCAGTAAGTTGAGCTATATTCTCGCGCGCACTCTGTTTGCCCTTGGCATGCAGCCTTGAAATTTTCTCTGCTCGGTTTTCATCAAGCGTAAATGCGTGCAGGTCGATAACTTGCTGTAGATCCGGCCTGATATAGTCCAAATCTATTTCCTGGATATTTTGAGCGGCTGCTTCAGTAGATCCGCCTTCGATATAATGCAATAAAGGATCTCCTGTTGAAGGAGCGTCGCCTACTTTTACGTTAAGCCTTGCGACGGAGCCATTCATTGTTGCTGTAATCACATGCTCCAGCTTCATGGAGTCCAGAACCAGCAGTTCGTCGCCAATCTTGAATTGATCGCCGGCTTCAATCGACACGCTAACGACGGTGCCCTGCATGCGTGCCACAAGTGGCTGAGAGCCAGTAGGGGCTGGATCGGTTGCGTGTGTGGGCGTTTTGCGATCCACGGTCGCATTATTGGCCTCCACAAAGTGAGTGGGATGTGAATCATTTACGAGCAAGGTTTTAAGTTGTTGCCCAACAAAACCAGTATCAATTTCGTAGCTGTGTACTAATGGGTGGCGCAGTAAATTTTTTAGCATTGGCAAATTGTTTACGGCACCGTCTATTCGAAACGAACACAGGGCTCTAAAGTTGGCCTGCAAGGCTTTCTGTAAGGTAAGAGTGCAGTCTTCTCCTGCTGTTAAGGTGATCACCTTAGCCAGCAGAGGATCAAATCTTGAATTGATCGTATAGCCGCTATAGCCGCAATGGTCGACACGAATGCCTAGGCCACTGGGTAAGTCGAATGCACTAAGCGTACCTCCTGTAGCGACAGTGGCACCCTGTTGATCAATTTCTTCGCTGCACACCCGGCTTTGAATGGCTATGCCCTGGCTAACCGGCGCTGCAGCCATGTTAAGTTGCTCCAACGATGCGCCGTCGGCGAGCGCTAGTTGGGTTTGAACGATATCAACGCCAGTCACCATTTCGGTGATTGTGTGCTCAACCTGCAGGCGAGGGTTCACCTCTATAAATACAAATTCGTCTGTTTCGCTCCACAGCATAAATTCTACGGTAGCCACGCCAGTGTATTTCACGGCGCGCAGTAAGTCACAAGCGGCCTGGTGCAGACGGGAGCGCGTTTGTGGCGAAAGGCCAGGAGCTGGAGCAATTTCGATAATTTTCTGGTGGCGGTGCTGAAGTGTGCAATCGCGATCGCCCAGAGCAATGGTCGCGATGCCGTCGGCCACTACTTGAACTTCAACGTGCCTCGCGTTTGCAAGCAACTGCTCTACGTATAGGTCGCCATTTCCAAAGGCGGCTTTCGCTTCAGAGCTGCACCTTTCCCATGCATCATTGAGTTCGTTTAGGTGGCGCACGATGCGCATGCCGCGGCCACCGCCACCTGACACAGCCTTCACCATTACGGCGGCGTTTAATTCCGCCATTAATTGTTCTGCATCGCTTAACGACGCCGTGGTAAAGCTGCCTGCAGCAACTGGTATAGACAGCTCTTTGGCAAGTTGACGGGCGCTCAGCTTGTTGCCAAATTGATCCAAAACATCGGCCCTAGGGCCTACAAAGCAAATATCATTTCTTTCGCAGGCCCTCGCAAGCTCACTGTTTTCGCTCAGAAAGCCATAGCCAGGGTGTAATGCATCAGCTCCGGATGAAAGTGCTGCAGCGATCACTTGTTCAATATCCAGGTAAGCAGCGGCTCCGGCCCCCTTTAGAGGCACAGACTCCGTCGCCTTGCTGCAATGTAAAGCCCTTGAATCATCCTCAGAATAAATAGCCACCGAGTCGCAGCCATAGGCCGCTGCAGCTTGCGCAATTCGTATAGCGATCTCGCCACGATTGGCAATCAGCAATTTATTCATAAAAGGTCCTTAACGATGGTAATGCAGTATGTCTTGGCGTGCTGGCGAAGTACTTTATGCTATCACTTTATACTGCAGCCCCCAAAAAAGACTCGACCGAAGTTCTGTTCCTTTTCAATCACGGTGGATAAACTGAGCAGAATGCGTAAAATGGCATCTTGAAACCTGAAGCCTCCCCAAAAGAATCCCCGCCAAGCGAAGCTGAGTCGGCACGCCCTAGTATTTGGCAGCTGGCATTCCCATCTATTCTGGGCAATCTATCATTCGCGCTTGTTGGTATGGTGCAAACTAAATTTGTTTCTGAGCTAGGCGCAGAAGGTTTGGCCGCTGCCGGTGCAGGGCAACGCATCTTCTTTGCTATGCAAGCTATCATGATGGCGGTTAGCGTTGGCACAACCGCTCTGGTAGCACGTGCCTGGGGTGCCCAGGATTACCGGGAAGCCAGTCGTGTGACTATGGCGTCCCTTGTGCTCGGTGCGATGATCGCTTTTGTTATCGGTGTGCTCGGGTTCTTCTATGCCGAACCCGTCGCTCAGTTGTTTGGGTTGGACCCTGAGGCTTTGCTGATGGCCAGCGATAATATTCGTTGGTTGTCTGTTTTTAACGTTGCCTTTGCCTGCAGTTACATCCTAAGTGCTGCTCTTAGAGCCTCGGGCGACGCTTGGTCGCCGCTGTGGATCAGCATTGCCGTAAATGTACTCAACCTACCGCTAACGTATGCATTTGTTTTTGGTTATTGGGGCATGCCGGAAATGGGCGTGGCCGGAACCGCTATTGCCGCTGGCCTTGCGTTCAGCGTCGGCAGCGGCATTATGCTAATTATGTGGCTAAAGCAGAAATTTCGCGTTAAGCATGTGAGCGGCGGTTGGTGGCGAAAAGAACGCTTGAAACTACTGATAGGAATCGGCTTTCCAACGGTGCTTGAGCAGGGCGTTGTGCAGTTTGGTTTCCTGGTGTTTCTGATGATTATTGGCAACTACTATGGCACGGAAGCGTTTGCAGCTTACAACATAGGCGTGAATATGCTCGCGATCTGTATGACCGTGGGTTTCGGTTTTTCGATTGCCGGGTCTACCTTAGTAGGCCAAAACCTGGGCGCCAATGACCCTGACGCGGCCACGCGCAGTGGCTGGTGGGCCACTGCTTATGCCGTACTGAGCATGGGTTTACTCAGCGCTATAATAGTGAGTTACGCCAATGAACTGGCCGTTTTCTTTATTGGCGACGAGCCTTTAACAATCAAATACACCGTGCAGTTTGTGTACATTTTGGGTGCTATGTTGCCCTTGCTAGCCGTAGATTTTACCTTGGGAGGTTGCTTGCGCGGAGCCGGTGATACTCGTTTCCCACTGGTGGCGACCATTCTTGGCTTGTTGGTCATGCGCTGCGGCCTTGCCAGCCTTGCCACCTACATGGGTCTTCCGGTTGTGTACGTTTACGCGGCAATCATAGGTGACTACGTGTTGAAATCTGCTTTACTGGTGTGGCGGTTCTACAAGGGTCGGTGGAAGTTAGCTATTACCACTACAAGCTAATGTCTGTTCCAACAAAGCTGTTGTACACTTCGACTAACCACCCACTTTAATTAGCCGTACCGCTTTTTAAGTCGTAGCTTTTAATCTATACCACCCCTTAGCAGGAGCTTTACTATGAAGAGCCCATCAGTCTTATCGCACAAACACGTTGCGGTAAACGAAGTTCAGTAAAGTAGCTTGATGAATAGAATACAGGGCTTTCTTGTGGTTGTGACCGTGCTATTAAGTGTTGCGGGCAATGCTATCGAACTTAAAAAAAATGAAACCGTCGCCATTGTAGGAAGTGGTTTTGCTGAACAAATGGCGGGCACTGGCTGGCTGGAAACAGCGATACAGTTACACCATAAGAACAAGAATATTCAGCTGTCGCACGCCGGTATGTCGGGTTATGAAGTGTCGAACTCTATGGATGGGATGAAGGAAAAAAACCTGCAAGGAACCTTAGACGACAATATCGTTTTAGAGGCCGACGTTGTGATTGCTTTCTTCGGTATGAATGAGTCCTTTGCTGGTTTGCCCCAGCTTGACAGTTACAAGCAACAGCTAAAAAGCAGATTACAAACTATTAGCCAGACGATAAATGAAAGCAAACGCAGTAGCGAGGGCGTGGCGACAGATGAAAACGAGCGGGCTCCCAGAGTAATTCTTGTATCACCCATTGCGCATGAAACGTTAGCGCCCCCGTTCTCTAGTGGGCGTCATCACAATACAGTATTAGAGCGCTACGTAGCTGCAATGAATGAGGTGGCCGCCGAGTTGGGGGTGGTTTTCGTTGACTTGTTTTACCCAAGTCGAGCCTACTATCAACGCCGCTTAGATCGCCCACTTACCAGCAATGGTATTCAGCCAACCGAGTATGGTTATTGGTACCTTGCGTATCAGCTTGCATTGCAATTAGATTGGCTCGAACCTGAGGGCCAGGCGCCATCACTGGAACAGCTTGAGAGCTTGCGTCTCGCGATAATTGATAAAAATAGAGAGATGAAAAATAAAGGGGCTAACGATAGGAAAGACAGTGACGGACCCAATTGGGCGATGTTCCAACAGACTATTTGGGATAAAGCGTCTGTCATGAAACCCGGCTGGCAGCTTATTGTTCCGCCTCCTGTCAATTCTTCAGTGCTTGCTGAACCTCTATGACCATGATCAGTGCTAAAAAAAGCTCACTGCTTTTGCTCTGCGGAGCCGTGGTCTTCGTTATTGTCTATCACCAACGCATTGCACAGTTTAATTGGACTGGCCTGCTAACACAGAACTCAACACCTGCTGTAATAGAGTATCCCGACGCAGCCTTGCTATCACCAAGCGAACAATTGGCCAGTTTTAATGTTCATCCTGATTACAAAGTTACTCTTTATGCGTCCGAAGAAAAATTCCCCTTACATGCTCCCACCTCAATGGCCTTTGATGCGAAGGGGCGTCTTTGGTTGAGTACAGCGCCCGACTATGCTTCAGCTCCGGGCAAGGCCTCTGCGCCTGATGGCGGCGCTTCTGGTTCGCTGCTGATACTGCGGGATAATGACGGTGATGGTAACGCAGATCATCACACGGTATTTGCTTCGGGCCTAACACAGCCTATGAGCTTTGCATTGGTGGAGAATACTGTCTATTTGGCGCGACCGCCGCAGCTGTTACGTTTGCGTGACCTTAACTTGGATGGAGCAGTGGATGAAACGACCGCCGTTCTCAATGGGTTTTTCAGTAATAGAAGCCGTAGCGCTATAAGTGATATGGGTTGGGGGCCTGACGGAGGTTTATACATTTACCAGGGCAAGGGTGGAGTATCTCATTTAGAAACGCCGCGCGGGCCTAGGAGCTTAGACGACAGCGGTATATGGCGATTCGAGCCGAGTACACTAAATGTGGAGCTTATGGCGTCGCATCCATTTACCGAGCCAACCCGGCAAGCGTTTGACGCAACAGGAAACAGCATCTTGTGCGACAAGCCGAGTGGCGACGTCCATTATGCCGGATACGTATCAGTGCCTCACCAATATCCATACGCTGAGAATGAAGCGACTGAGGCGCAGCCTTATAAGCCGCTTATTAGAGCAGGCGGAACAACGCCTGCCTGCGTGTTGGCAACAAATAACGATTTTTCAGCCGCTGAACACAGTAATGGATCAGCGAATGGAGTTGGACTTAGGGGTGGATATGGAAAACCGCGACTAATAATTGCCCAGCACGGCGCCTTCAATGGGCTGCGCTGGTATACGCTTAGCGATAAGATGGCGGGTTTTAGCGCCGAAGAATTAGAAACACCTCTGTTGCGCACAACGGATACTAATTTTCGCCCTATAGCTTTAGAGTTTGGGCCAGATGGCGCGCTGTATGTGCTGGATTTCTATAGTCCTATTAGCAGCACCCCTTATAGCCAGACCGCCAATTTTTCTGCACAAGACCCGCGCAGAGATCGACGCCACGGTCGCGTATGGCGCATAGCGAAAAAAGAAACCGTAGTGAGCGAAGCAATTGACTATTCGCAGGCTAACGTTAGCGAGTTGTTCACCCACCTACTAAGTCCGTCTTCAACGCGGCGAGCCTTCGCACGGCGACAGCTTCAACAAGGAGAGGCCTCTGAAGTACTTGGGCAATTGCAACACTGGGTGACAGAAAACACGTCGCCACAGGCACAGCTCGAAGCACTGTGGGTGGCCAGTGGCCAAAGTATTTTGAATGATGGCTTGTTGAACAGCTTATTGAGCAGCAAAGACTTTAATGTACGTGCAGCTGCGGCTCGACTGCTGCGCTTACGTTTGCGCGATGTGTCACAGCCATTCATAAAGCTCCATACTTTGGTGGATGATGAGCATCCCAGGGTTCGACTTGAGGGCGTGTTAGCGGCTGCGCACTTGCCAAGCAGCGATGCTGCCGGTCTGGCGCTGCTCAGCGCGAACAAGGAAAGCAATCTTGGTATGGGCTTTGCGTTAGACAGAACGTTGAAAGCACTGGCCCCCTATGGCAAACCGAGTTTGCTGACGAGTAATGAAGAACAACGCAAACAGATCCGATTAACGGCATTAAGTGATGCTGAGCTACTACTGAAAACGCCAGGCGATCGAGTACTTGCAGAAATACTGGGTCGTGAGTCCATCGAAGTAACTCGGCGATTGTCGTATCTATCGCAGCAGAGCGTTGCTTTACGTTGGTTCGCCGAACTGCCTGCAGACAACGCCTTAGTTCCGATATTGCTGGCTAGACTGGTGAATAGTGATGAGTCTGGCCTGAAATATTTGTATCGTAAGGTTAAAAGTTGGCGAGCTCATGCTCGCAATGAATTTCGCTGGCTGGAGGCTGCATTGCGTTTTCGTTTAGGCGAGTCTATAGATGATTTGAGCGATTCAGATCTTGTAAATGTGCTAAGCCTTATTAATGCAGTTGAACTTCCTCAGAAATTTATTCGCAAGCTAAGCGATCTTACGACTAATGGTCGGTTGAGGAACATAGCTGACTCTCAAAAGCTACTGACATTATTGGATCGCGGCGTGCCTGAGAGCAAGAGAGCGCCTAATGAAAAAATTGCACTCAAAAAATTGGCTCAGCGGGTCGCAAGCTACACTCGCGGCACTGAGCTTTATGCCGCACACTGCTCGCAATGTCATCTAAAGGATGGCCAGGGTCTAGCCGGTGCGTATCCGTCTTTGGCGGCTAATGAGCGCGTGCAAGCAGACGCTAAAACACTGATACGCATTTTGCTGCACGGAGTGAAGGGGCCAATTGTTGCTAACTACCAATCGTATAACTCTGTCATGGCCCCAGTGGGCAACAGAGTAGACGACCAAGCTATTGTCGACATTCTTAACTTCATTCGACTCAGTTGGGGAAATAATGGCAGCACGGTGGTTAAAGCCACAGTCGCCGAGATGCGCGCTCAATACAGTGATCGACGCGCGCCATGGACCATGGTTGAGTTAATAGAACTCGAACAACTAAACATTGCGAATTGATACGCAAAGCCACCGTATCGCGGCGACGCTAGCGATGGCATGTGGTATAAAAGCGCTATCGAAGTGTTCGAAAGTTTGATGACCCAGCCCGTTAAAATCTCAGTAGTGCTAAGCACCTACAATTCGCCAGCTTATCTGGAGAAGGCTCTCATTGCTTTGAGCTCGCAGACAGAGCAAGCCTACGAAGTAATTGTTGCTGACGACGGTTCAAGTGACGCAACGCGCGACTTAATTGAACGTTTAGCGCTTCAGTTCTCTGTACCGCTGATACATGCCTGGCAAGAGGATCGCGGTTTTCGTGCGGCGGCGTCCAGAAACGAAGCTGTTCGTAAATCGACCGGTGATTACCTTGTGTTTCTTGATGGTGATTGCCTTGCCAGGTCTTCTTTTATCCAGGCGCATCGCCAATTCGCTGAGGCGGGTTATTTTGTACGCGGCAGTCGCATTATGCTGCGCGAAGCTTTTAGTAAACGCATTTTTGCTGGCCACGCTGTTGTACCTGCGACAGCTTGGCAATGGTTGGCGTGCAAATTGCGGGGTGATGTGAAGCGCATAGGTTCTTTATTGCCTTTGCCTCTGAGGTTCACGGCTTACCGTAAACGTGGCGCGTGGTACGGTGTGAAAACTTGCAACCTTGGTGTATGGCGCCAAGACTTTGAAGCAGTGAATGGTTTTGATGAGAGTTATGTAGGGTGGGGTCACGAAGACGCTGACTTGGCCGTTCGCTTGCTGCGCCAAGGTATTGCCCGTAAAGAAGGGCGCGCGTCTATTCCCGTGATCCACCTTTGGCATACAGAAAGTAGCCGCGACCAGCTTTCAGATAATGTTGAACGCTTACAGACGGTTCTTGCCGCAGATTATTGTTGGGCGCAAGACGGATTGACTAAGGAAACTCCAAGCAAATGAAGTTGTTACTCATTAGCACCGATATTGATCATGTCGAGCCCTATCAGTATGTGGGCGCTCATCTACGCGGAGCAGAGCTTCGGGTAATCTGTGCGAATGATTGTATAAATTTGGAGGCTTTTGAAGAGCACCAAATACCGATAAAAAAAATTCACTTCAGCGGTTGGCGTAGCAAGTCCAACATTAATGATATTCGACAGTCCATCGACGACTTTCAGCCTGACATTGTGCACGTATTGCGCAAGAAGGCCTTGCTAAACACCATACCTGCAATGACCGAAAGTAAGGCCAAGCTTATTGTGTACCGAGGTATTGTTGGTAACTTAAGTTTCTTCGATCCGGTCTCTTTACTTAGCTTCTTAAACCCCAGAGTTGATCGCATTGTATGTGTGGCCGATGCGATAAGAAGGCACTTTGTTTCTATGGGCTTTGGTCCAGTTAAGTTGAATCCTGAGAAGCTGCTTACTATTCACAAAGGCCACGTCGTTGAGAAATACGCGAACGTACCCAAGGTGGATTTGTCGAAATACGGCGTACCAGCTGACCATAGGGTTATTGGTTTCTGTGGCTCTATGCGGCCGAGAAAGGGTATCCACAACCTTGTGCAGGCTTTCTCTGAGCTTGATGACAAAAACACTGCGCTGCTTCTCGTAGGAGATCTCAATAACGATAAGGTTCGCGATGCCATTGCCAGCAGTGCTCGCACTAACAAAATCTTCACTGTATCAAAAGTTCCACAGGCAGAGGCCTTGTCGATTGCGGGTAGCTTTGACGTGGCCACCATGCCCTCTACTAAACGAGAGGGCTTACCACGTGCCTTAATTGAGTCTATGGCGCAGGGCGTGCCCGCTGTGGTAACCAATATTGGTGGCAGTCCCGAGTTAGTTGAGCATGGCAAGAGCGGTTTTGTAGTGCCGCCGAACGATGTGAGCGCATTGCGTGATGCCTTGAACAAAATACTAAATGCCGAAACGCTGCAGCTAATGGGCGACAGTGCTGCGCAGCGAATTAAGCAACACTTCCATGTTAACGATACGATTGAACGAAATTGGAATCTGTATATGCAGTTGCTGGAACGACAATCATGATTCTTCTTTTGATCCTCTGCTTGAAATAAGATAAGTGTCTTTTACTAAACGCCTGGTAACGCTGATTGCAGTGTTGGTATTAACATCGTGTGTGTCTAGCGCTTACCGTCTTCAAGACGTAGCAAAATCTGATGCTTCCTTAGTGTATGAATTGCACTACGAACAAACCATGGGATTGTTGCGTGAGCTAACCATCAAGCTTTACAAACGAAACCCAAGGCAGTTACCGGGCCATATTGCTGTGAATGAACGCCTGCATAGCCTGTTTGAAGTGCCGGACTTTCTAGAGTACAAGGAATGCGGAACCGACATTGAAACGCAGCTAATGGAGCGCGTGCTAGCGGTGTCGTTTCAGCAAGACCGTGTGTTTTGTTTAATGGCCGGTCTGGTAGGGATGATCAAGCATAGCTTCAATTATAAGAGCGAGTTCTTTTTGCTGGACTCCTTAGATGAACAAAAGCTCTACAAGAGCGCACGCAATATTGAGCGACTGATGTGGAGGTTGGCGCAGAACATGCCGCAAACAGGCAAACCATTGCTCTTAACCAACAGCCTGCAAAGCGAAGCCGTTAACCTCAGTTTTGAAAGACTGTTTGGTAAGTTGATTGGTCAGCAAGATGTGCTCGCGCAAATCGTAGCCGGAAAAAACAAACGAGCCATAAACTACGTGGCTCGGAAGATTGGTTCTTTCTTTTTTCTTCCCTTATAAGTACCAGCATAGGTGTCGATGGCCAATGCATACGATATAATCGCATAGGCTAGTATTTTAATACGCGGTAAAGAATTGTGATAC
>JBGCFQ010000016.1:0-34233 GCA_045106985.1 Pseudomonadales bacterium
TTGGCACCTCGATGTCGGCTCATCACATCCTGGGGCTGAAGCCGGTCCCAAGGGTATGGCTGTTCGCCATTTAAAGTGGTACGCGAGCTGGGTTTAGAACGTCGTGAGACAGTTCGGTCCCTATCTGCCGTGGGCGTTGGAGAATTGAGGAAAGCTGCTTCTAGTACGAGAGGACCGAAGTGGACGAACCTCTGGTGTTCCGGTTGTATCGCCAGATGCATTGCCGGGTAGCTACGTTCGGACAGGATAACCGCTGAAAGCATCTAAGCGGGAAGCCCCTTCCAAGATTAGTTCTCCCTGGGAATTTAATTCCCCTTAAGGGCCGTCGAAGACTACGACGTTGATAGGCTGGGTGTGTAAGCGTTGTGAGGCGTTGAGCTAACCAGTACTAATTGCCCGTGAGGCTTGACCATATAACCAAGATCGTTGTTCTTTAAGGTTTATCCGAAGTCCTCCTGACTTCAGATAAACACGTAAACGGAAAATGTCATTTCCCGTTTACTCCCGCGCTTCGCGCGCTGGCACATCCGTGTGCCAGAGACGAAGGCAGGAATGAGAGAGCAACCAGATTGGATATATGCAACAAGACGAAACAAGAACGACGGATATGCGTTTTTCTTATGGACCACAAGGTCCTTACTTCATAACTTCAATCTTCCAGTGCTTGGATGAATCTAATTCGGTTTAATTCGGGGACAGTATACGTATTCCCCCACCGGCCCAGCGCGTAGCAAGGGTCTGAGAGGTAATACGTATACTGTCCCCGGAATAAACCAACCAGTTTGCTTGACGACCATAGAGTGTTGGACCCACCTGATCCCATCCCGAACTCAGTAGTGAAACGATTCTTCGCCGATGGTAGTGTGGGGTTTCCCCATGTGAGAGTAGGTCATCGTCAGGCTCTTAAACAAGAAAACCCCGCGCCGAAAGGCTCGGGGTTTTTTTGTTTAAAAACCTTACGAATGATGACCTACGAAGAGAGTAGGGTGAAGAGCGGTTGCTGTAAGCAACTCAGAGCACTGCTCTGAGAGGGATGAACGCCACGCAGCTGTGCTGCAGGGCCTTCCATCGTCAGGCTCTTAATACGAAACCGCAGTTCTATTAGCTGAAGCCAATCAGATCACGCTTAGTGGAGTCGTTGGTGTCGGGCTAAGAGCGAGGATTGTCTGAGTCCCGAAGCGCAGAGCGCGTAGCTTGAGTTCCGCAGCTTCCGACACACGCCCAGCGCGGTGACCGGCTAGAGGGTAGGCTCGGTGGTGAGGCGGTCTTGACTATATTGATGAACTTTCTTCCAAACAACTCATCAAATAAGCCTAGATAAAGTAATACAACACGAGCAGAATCAACCGGCTGGGATTATTGAGAGCAACTAATGAAACTAATACTAAAAGCCTTGTTGTTTTCGACCTTGATGGTTTCGCTAGTTGCGGCTTCTGCAAAGGAGAATGTTCCTGCACACGACTCGAAAATCTGTTCTCCGGATGGCATTGCAGTTGGAGGTTACGATCTAGTCTCTTACCACACTGAAAACATGGCAGTAAAAGGCCGTGCAGAATGGAGCGTAGATCACGGGGGCTTATCTCATCTTTTCAGCAGCGAAGCCAACTTACGTTTGTTTACCGCTAGCCCTAAGAAGTATCTGCCCAAATTTAGCGGCTGGTGTGCAACAGCATTGGCCAATAACAAACTAACGTGTCCTGAGTGAGCTACCGATGTTACTTATGCTCAATCACGAGAGCCTGTTGGACGAAAAGCTAACCATATATAACGAGGATGCTTTTAGTTTTATTAACCAACCCGGAATCTTATACGACCGAGTCGTCATCGACATGCCAGACCCGCATAACGAGGCTATCAACAAGCTTTACTCGCGCGAATTTTATAAGATGATCCGTCGACGTATGACCGACAATGCCGTTCTTGTTAGTCAAAGCTCGTCACCTTTCTTCACGCGCAATACCTTCTGGTGTATCGAGGAAACTCTTGCAGATGTGTTTTCAACCACGCTTAGCTATCACACGGCATTACCATCATTTGGTATTTGGGGTTTTAACTTGGCAAGCAAAGGTGGCGAGCTCAATAGGGCGATCGAACTTTCTGTAGACACTAGGGCTATCACTTCTGAATCGTTTAATTCGTCGACCTATTTTGACAAAGACCTGGCCAAAGTAGAAACGCCGGTTAACAGCATTATGGAGCCCAAGTTGTATCATTTGTATCTGGAAGATTTGAGTTACTAGCTTTTTCGCTGGACGCCTGACTGGGGCGCACTAGCCGCGATCAATCTCTTTTACAGTGCAGCGCCTTGGCTTGAATTCTCGTTTGAGGTGTTCGACTGCCAAGCTGGCTTGTGCTTCTCCACACATAAATACGTCAAAGGCTGCATAACTATGTTCCGGCCAGGTATGTACGCTTATGTGCGACTCGGCCAACAAGGCAACACCCGTAATACCGTCGTTGTTAGAAAAATGATGTAGGTGGACATCGAGCAGTACAGCACCTGCTGCGTCAGCTGCTCCGCGCATGGCGGTTTCAATAGCTGCTGCGTCGTTGAGCTTGTCGGCGTCCCAGAAATCCAGAATAAAATGTTTGCCAGCAGTTTTACGGGGAGACTGGGTCATGGTTGTGCTGAACATTCCTGCTTTAATTGTTGCAAATAGATTTGGCTGACGGGCCAGCGAGTCGCCATAGTATAGTGCATCCCAGCAGGTGCTTGGTAAGATATCACAGCCGTTAGACCTTCGTTTTGAAGACTAAATGTTGTCGACCCTGGTTCAATGGAGAACAGTATGAGCGAAACTTGTTTCGGAAGATGCTTCTGCAAAGCGGTCAGTTTTGAAATAGATACGCCTATTAAAGCCTGCGTAAATTGTCATTGCGAGAGTTGCCGTCGTCAATGCTCCGCCCCAATGACAAGCTATATTGGAGTGGAGCAGGGTCAATGGCGTTGGACTGGAGAGGTGCCCAAAGTATTCAATTCTTCTCCTGGCGTTGAGCGTACTTTTTGTGGAAATTGTGGAACGCCGCTCTCATTTCGTTCGGAGAACATGTCAGATGTTATGCACTTCTATTTAGCGGCGCTGGAAGACCCTGAGAGGTTTGAGCCAGAGCTGCATGTAGCCCACGAAGAGAAGCTATGTTGGTTAAAGCTTGGAGATGATTTGCCGACGCGGAATGGGCCTAATTACAGTTAGTCTTTGTTCGTTGTAGCAAGCTGCTAATTCGGTCGAGACTAGCCAAACCTAAGTGGTTCGGAAATTTAGAGTTAGCAAATGGCGCATAGGTAAAGGTCACTCCATATCATTGCGAGCACAATTTTAGCTCATTTTTTTACGCACTAATTGTTCTATATTCGAAGCGTGGTGAAGATTTACCCCTCTTATGTTTCGCAAGGTATGAGATGTCAGAAACCTGACGGCATATGCTCTATAGATGTGGCATATGCTCCATAAGGCACTGTTTTACAATAATATATCTGCCTGATCACTTTGTAATCTGGAAACGGAAACGCTGGTCTTGATGTGTGATTGAAACCTTCACTTGGACCGTGTTTTCGGAGTCCGTGCATGGGTTCGCTTAGCTGCTATATATGTGCCTTACGATTCAGAGCATAGATTCCGTGTGCTTGCTAAGCTTAATAAAGAGAAGGACCACTTAAAGCGCATACAGGGAAGAAATATGTGCCATCCATTGCTAAAAACATGTGCTCTAGCATTCGCGCTTCTGGGGTGTTGTGCCGTTAATGGCATAGAGATCCTGGTAACGGATCAGCACGGTAACCCTGTGCCTGATGCGGTAGTGGAGCTTGCTATAGCACCAGCACCGTCGCAAGGCCCTAGCACCGCGTCGGCGATCATGGACCAAGTGGGGCGCCAATTTGCGCCGCGTGTACTCGCTATTCATAAAGGTCGTAACGTTGAGTTGCCAAACAGTGATAATGTTAGGCATCATGTGTATTCTTTTTCTCCGGCAAAAACCTTTGAGTTAAAACTCTACAAAGGAGTGGCCGGCAAACCTTTGAGTTTCGATACAGTTGGGCTTGTCACCTTAGGCTGCAATATTCATGACAGGATGATTGGTTACATCTACGTATCTGAATTTCAACACGTGGCTGTTAGTGATGAGAAAGGCCGCATAAAATTTGATGTGTACTCTCCACCAGCGACGGCGTCCGTTTGGCATCCTGACCAGGAGAATGCTCAGAACCTTCTAGTTCTGCCTTTGATAGTGGAACCCGGATCAGATGCGACTAGTATTGTGTTGACGTTGAGGGAGCAATGAAATGCCTTACACCTCAATGAATAGCATTTACTCCAAGTTGCTAATACTGGTGCTGAGTTTGCTGGTTGTTTCCAGTGCCGCGACACTGTTCGCCGTAATAACGGCGACAAATAATAATGTTGAGCGTCAAGCTTCTACTCGCCTAATGGTTGGCGGTTCTGTATTCGAGTCGTTGATGGAGACTCGTGGTGAGCAGTTGCTAGAGTCCGCTAGCGTTCTCACGGCTGATTTTGGGTTTAAACAATCGGTTGCGTTGAATGACACCAGTACTATTTCATCGGTGCTCGAAAATCATGGGGCTCGCATAAATGCGGACATTGTTACGCTGTTCAGCCTGGAAGGCGAGCCGTTAGCGTCTGCTGCCGATGTAGAAACGAACGCTCAAACTCAGTTTTTTCAGGAATGGCTTAGTGAGCTGCACGGCGAAAGTAACCCGCAAATGATTGCCAATCTTGGAGGTCGTGCCTATCAGCTCGTCGTTGTAGAGGTTCGTGCGCCCACACCTATTGCTTGGGCAATGATAGGCTTTGAGATAGATATACACTTTGCAGAAAGCCTGAAAGACATGACATTGCTGGATCTGAGCTTTGCCAATGTAGAGGGCGGCGAGTATAAGATAATCGTTAGCACATTGCCTTTGATGGTGCAGAGTACGCTCTCAGGCCTCGGAGCTGGGAAAACTGACGTAGAGGATTTTGCGCACTTGCCTATAGCTAATGGTGATGAGTCTGGTCTGTCGATTATGCTAAGTGTTCCCTTAGTTGAGGAGCGTGCCCGTTTTGAAACGCTTCAACAGCAAATTCTGGCTATCAGTGCAGCGGTATTGTTTGTTTCACTGCTAATACTGATTCCTATGCTTCGTGGTGTAACGCGCCCCATTCAGCTTCTTGTGCTGGGCGCAAAGCGCATCAGCGGCGGAGACTATGGCAGCCCAATAGATACAAGTCTGCGCGGCGGGGCTGAAATCGAACAACTGGCGCAAAGCTTTAACAGTATGCAAACTGCGATAGCTGCACGTGAAGCACATATTATTCATCAAGCACATCACGATACGCTTACAGGGCTGGCGCTGCGCGACAAAATAGCAATGGATCTTTCGGCTAAAATTCAGGCCGAGCCAGATGATGGTCAGATAGCAATTATTAGCATCAGTGTGCAGCGCGTTAAATCAATCAACAACTCATTGGGTTTCGCAATAGGTGACAAGTTGTTGAGTGCTTGCGCGGAACGCTGGCGAGCGCATTTCGATGTGCCGCATGTGATCGGTCGATCCACAGCCAGTGAGTTCTTTCTTCTCTATGACTTGTCTTCACGTGAGTCAGTTTCGAAATTGGCTGAGCACATGCATACGCTATGGTCTGAGCCTTTTCTGGTTGAAGGTTTCGAAATTAATGTGCCGCTAACCTTGGGCATTGCTACTTTTCCTGAACACGGCGCAGAGCCTGAAGCGCTGTTAAGACGATCTGATATTGCCTTGAATAAGGCTCTGGAGCTACGCCACCCAACTGAGTTTTATGAAAAAGGCGAAGATGACAAGCATCTAAAGCAAATACGCTTGATAAACGACCTCAAGCAGGCGGTACAAGAAAACCAGCTGACCTTACATTACCAGCCCAAAGTAAATGTTAAAGCGGGCGCAGTAACTGAGGCAGAGGCCTTGGTGCGCTGGACGCATCCTGAGTTAGGGTTCGTGCCTCCCGATGAATTCATTGGCTTGGCTGAGCAGTCTGGGCTAATGCCGTCTTTGTCGCGGTGGATATTGCGACGTGGAATTGATGATGCTTGCCGTTGGCGGGCGCAGGGCATAGATGTGGCCATCGCTATTAATTTGTCGGCCTATGATCTTGTTCATGACGACCTTCCTGTTTTTGTGGGATCTTTGCTGCAGCAAAGAGACTTCCCGTGTTCAGCATTGATTCTTGAGGTGACGGAATCAGCCATGATGGAAGATCCTGAAACGGCGCTCAAAGTACTGAATGAATTCAAAGATCTGGGTGTAAGGCTGGCGATCGATGACTATGGAACAGGCTACTCATCGCTAGGCCAAATGAAGCAGCTGCCAGTCGATGAGCTAAAAATTGATATGTGCTTTGTGCGTAATTTAGGTGAGGAACTTAGTGATCAGGTTATTGTTAAGTCAACCATTGCTATGGCGCACAACATTGGTTTGAAAGTAGTAGCGGAAGGTGTTGAAGACGAGAAGGCCCAATCAATGCTGGAAGAGTGGGGTTGCGATAAATTGCAAGGATTTTTCTTCAGTAGGCCTTTGCCGCTAGATCAATTCCTGAAGTGGATGGACACGTTCGAATACCAACCCGGTGGTTCTCAAGGAGGAGATGATGAGGCTGAGCAGGATTGGTCTGACGATACCAGTTCTAATGACGGTGCTGATGATGACGGTCAGCGTCGCGCAAGCTGATGGAAAGCTGATCGGAACATCAGGCGTATCTAGCTTTGAAGGCTCTGGTGGCGGTGGGTTTACAACGTGGGCAATGATAAGTGGTTACGCTACAGGTGACGAGCTTGGTGGCGCAGCTTTCATCAGCGACATTGCTGTAGATGATTATGAAATGCAGGTCGGCGGCGTTGCTGTAGGGATCAAGAATCGCTTAGAGCTGAGTTATGCTCGACAGCGTTTAGAGATTTCTGCCAGCGGGCAGGCTATTTCGCAGAATATATTTTCAGCAAAATATCGCCTCTTTGGCGATGTGGTTTATTCGACAATACCGCAAGTCTCATTAGGAGTGCAGCATAAACGTTTGACTGACGCTGATACGGCATTTGCTGTGGGAGCAGCGAGTGATTCTGGCACCGATATCTATCTGGCAGTTACCAAAGCCTGGCTCGACGGTCTCTATCACCGTACAACATTGGTCAATCTAACAGTCAGAGCTACTAAGGCGAATCAGGCAGGTATTCTTGGTTTTGGAAGCGTTACAGACAATAGCTATGGTGTGCAACTTGAGTTTGCTACGGGTTTATTTTTTACGCGTCGCCTAGCGTCGGGTATAGAGTATCGTCAGAAGCCAGACAAGCTCGGTTTGGGCGAAGAAGATTGGAAAGGGCTATGGTTGGCTTATTTTGTGAATAAGCGAGTTTCGCTAACGGCCTCCTATCTTGACTTGGGGTCGATTGCAGGTTTGTCGAGCCAGCGCGGTTCGTATTTGTCGATGCAGCTGAGTTTGTAACAAAAAATGAATGGAATATTGAAACTAGTGCATGTTCGTAGTTTTGTTTTCGGTCTGTTGATTGCAGGCACTCTTAATCTCGCGGCCAAAACTCATGCTGAGGAAAGTTCTCTGTACCAGCAACTTGGAGGCTTGCAGGCAATCACGCAGGTTGTAGATGTTTTTATTGAGCTTCATCCGTCTAATCCAACAGTCAATCAACACTTTGAACATACTAATATGAGCCGCTTTCGCGATAAGTTCATTGCGTTTATCTGCAGTATCAGTGACGGGCCATGCGAGTACACGGGCGACACAATGTTGCTGGTTCATGGTGGCATGAACTTGAATGAGACCGAATTTAACGGCTCAGTCAACTTATTGATAAAGGCGATGGATGACGTTGGAGTAAGCATCGGCGTGCGCAATCAATTGCTGGCACGCCTTGCTCGTTTGCGCTCAGACATCATTTATCAGTAAGGTAACTTCGCGAATTTATGAGGGTGAAATCTTTAGGCTAGTGCACCCAGTGATGCTTCTCCGCTTTTAGCTTTATGGATTTCGATGTGGCATCCGGCAGATAAGTAGCGTTTCCATCTTCAAAGAAAAACTTCTGGCGGGGACGTTCACTTTCAAGCTCATTCATTGTGCTTGCTTCGAATACTCTGCCATTGATTACAGTGTGGCTAACGAACTCGCTTTTACGAATATCGCTGAGAACATCGCCGTCGATGACAACCATGTCGGCCAGTTTGCCTGCTTCAATACTGCCTATATCGTTGTCCATTCCAAAATGCTTAGCACCGTCAATCGTGCCGCCTCGTAAAGCTTCCCAGGGAGTGAAACCACCTTGTTGCATAATCCATAATTCCCAGTGAGCGCCAAGCCCCTCGCGTTGACCATGCGCGCCAATTTGCACTCTTACGCCAGCGTCGCGCAGTGTTTTCGCGTAGCGAGCAACGTTCACATGATTGTATTGGTTGTCAGGAGCGGTTGGGCGTCGAATGGAGCGGCCGTCGACCAAAAAGTTGGGTGTGTAACGCATTAAGCGCGGGTTTTTCCACACCTCAGTGCGGTCGTACCAATATTCCTCACCCATAAGTCCGCCGTATGACACGACGAAAGTTGGCGTGTAACCAAACTTGGTTTGTGACCACAGCTGCGTAAGGTCCGAGTAGCCGCCTTGTATTGCGAGTGAATGCTCAAGCCCTGTATGCCCGTCGACCAGCATTGAGATATTCTGTTGGTATTTGCCACCACCTTCGGGCACAACCATCATGTTTAATTCGCGCGCTGCAGCAAGTACTTGCTGACGTTGGTCGCGGCGCTGTTGGTTGTAGCTCTTAACGGATATGGCGCCAGCATCTTTCATGCGCTTCATATGAAATTTAGCGTCATCCAAATTGTTGATGATGGCCTTATACCCGTAGTCTTCGGCGCCATACAAAATAGTGCCGGTCGAATAAATTCTCGGTGCTACAATTTTTCCTGCTTTCTGCAACTCAGCGGCAGCGAATATTTCGGTGGTGTCGTTCGATGGGTCATGTATTGTGGTTACTCCGAACGCCAAGTTCGAGTACTGGCTCCAGTTTTGCTGAGGAATAATTTCCTCACTGCCCTGCGAACCATGAGCATGCGCGTCAATCAAGCCTGGAATGATGGTTTTACCGGTGGTGTCGATTCGCTGAGCGCCGCCAGGTATGCTTACATCATCGGCACTGCCTACCGCTTGTATTCGATTACCACTGATAAGCACAACACCGTTTTGAATAACTTCTTGCTCTTCGTCGGCGTTGCGCATGGTGACTACAGTGCCGCCAACCAGAGCTTTCATTCCCGAAGGTTTGTCGGCGGCGTGGCTGAAGCTCATATCAATTGAGCTAAGTAATGCCGCGCTTTCCGGATCGGCTGCTTGTTTAGAATTCTTTTTTGCTTTGGACAGCTCAAGCACTTGTTCTAGCGACTGCTCAAAATAATGCGACCCATGGTGCCAAGTAAGTAGAGAGTCATCGCCGGACCAGCGAATCGATTCCCCAGCAACCTCTGAAACTTGGCTCACGGTGATAGCCTTGTTGCTTGGGCCAATGTCTTGGCGCTTGCCCGTTGCTGTGAACGGCAACACGTAGGCTTTATGTTGGTAAACGAAGGCAAGCCAGCGACCATCATGTGATAAACGAAACTCGCTCACTTTGTCAGCGCCGTAAGCGTGCTCTCTAAGGTCGTTGCCTTCCATGTTCACGCTGAGCAGTTGGCTTTCGGGGTAGTCAGAGCCTGCTACTGAGTCAGTGAAGTAGACACGTTCATCATCGCCAGAAAATTGAGGCAGCCAGCCAGTGTGTGACACTCGTATATGTGAGCCGGACTTAAGGTTAGCAACATAAATGCCGGGGTTTAGCGACCAATCGGGGCTTAGCAAATAGCCGCCGGTTGATTTTCGATAGGTGATCATGTTGCCATCAGGCGAGAAATCAACTTCTTTGTAATGGCCTGCTTGTTCGCTTACCACGCGGCCCTTGCCGCCCCTTGCGGACACAATACGTATGTCGCCCAGTGTTTGGTCGTTCCATGTGGAGTACACGATCTTGGAGCCGTCACGGGAGTATTGCGGGTAATATTCGTCGTGCTCATTCTGTGAGGTTAAACGTTGAGTCTTGCCCGATTTTAAATTCTTTGTGTACAGCTTTCCTAGCGCTTGAAATAGTAGCTTGTCACCCTTGGGTGATTTCTGGGCCCAGCGAATCATCTGAACGTCAAACTCATCGGGTGCCACGTCAACTTTGTAGCGTAAAGCGTCCGCGTATTGCACGCTGGTGTTTAGGGTAACCGCCAGCGTGGCCACCTTGTTATCGCTTGTATTGAGCGAGTGGAATTTCCCCTTTGCCCAGAACACGATGTTTTGTGAGTCTGGAGTCCAATCGAAATAAGGAACGTAGCCCTCAGTGCCGAAGCCTTCCTGCATGTCTCGCTCTAAGTCGTCGTAGAGCGGGGTTTCTATACCGTTCTCAAGATTCTTGCTAAAAAGAACCGTTTTGTTTTTCACTCGGCGCACAAAGGCTAGTTGCTTACCATCCGGGGAAGGGGTTGCTCCGACTGCTCCTCCGGAACCACTAACAAACGTTTCCTCTTTGCCGGTCGCCATTTCATAGCGGGTTATTGCGAAAATCCCCTGCAGAGGGTCACGGTTGTAGCTGAAAGTACCGCCGGGTGTAATGTCTTGGGTAAAATACAAGTACTTACCGTCCGGCGAAAATATTGGGTCGGTAATGTTCTTTTGCTCACTCTTGCCATTATTTCGTTCTTTGATTTTAATTCCTTCACCACCTGTTACGTGATACAGCCATATCTCGCCTGCCGGAATGCTTCGCCGCGACATGATGCCTTTGCTCGCCACCAGATATTGACCATCAGGGCTCCACTTAGCTGAATGAACCAAATGCTTGGTTTCATCACTTACCTGACGTAAATTCGAGCCATCTATATCCATTAGCCAGATATTCGAAAGCCCGCCACGATCGGATATGAAAGCGATCTGCTTACCGTCCGGGCTGATGGTGGGTTGAATATTCCAGGCAAAGTCTTGAGTGAGTGCTTTGGCATCTCCGCCGCTGATGTCGCTAATGAAAATGTCACCTAAAGCGTCGAACACGAATTGTTTGCCGTTGGGCGCCACATCAAGGCTAGACCAGGTTACTTCATCGCTTTTTATTGTGGCTGTATTAAGGGCATACGGCGGTTTGAGTACGTCCCATTCGCTGTCTTTCGAGTTTTCTTCTTTTGCACTTTGCTCGCCACTTTCCCCTTCACTATCCACGGCGCTAGCAGCCGCGAGTTCGGGTGCGCTCAAAATGCTGAGCATCGCGGCCAAAAAAGCAATTGGTAAGGCGACTTTATTCATTAGATTGTATGGCATAGCAAATTGTTCCTAAGCACGGTCAGAAGCCGCAGTTATAAGAGTATTTAATTAGCGGCTCGATATTGGGATTGTATAGTTGCGCACCCTATGCCGTAACCGCTTATACTTGTACTTTTAAGCGCATAGAGTACACGACAATGGCCGATAATCCAGTTTATACACCGCCCAAAGTTTGGACATGGGACGCTCAAAGCGGAGGCAAGTTCACCAATATAAATCGCCCGGTCTCCGGAGCCACTCACGAGAAGGAGCTGCCGGTTGGGGATCATGATTTGCAGTTGTATTCACTGGCTACACCTAATGGAGTGAAGGTAACCGTGCTATTGGAAGAGTTGCTCGAACTGGGCATATCTGACGCAGAATACGACGCCTACCTTGTTAATATAGGTGAAGGTGATCAGTTCGGCAGCGGATTTGTTGCGGTTAACCCAAACTCAAAGATACCGGCCTTGCTTGATCGTAGTGCTACGCCACCCATTCGAATATTCGAGTCTGGTGCGATTATGCTGTATCTTGCTGAGAAGTTCGGCGCCTTCTACCCGGCGGACCCAGCTAAGCGTGCTGAGTGTCAGTCTTGGCTTATGTGGCAAATGGGCAGTGCTCCATTTCTAGGGGGTGGTTTTGGGCATTTTTATGCATACGCACCCGAGAAATTTCAGTATCCAATTGACCGGTACGCAATGGAAGTTAAGCGTCAGCTTGATGTGCTTGACCAGAACTTGGCTGACCGTCAGTTTATGATTGGTGACGATTATACGATTGCTGACATGGCAGTTTATTCTTGGTACGGCGCACTGGTAGCGCACAATATTTACGATGCCGCTGAGTTTCTTCAGGTGGCTTCGTACACCAATGTTGTGCGTTGGACCGCTGAGCTTGATGCAAGGCCGGCCGTGCAGCGTGGTCGGCGTGTTAATCGCCGCTGGGGGGATGAGGCAACACAGGTTCCCGAGCGTCATAGCGCTGCCGATTTCAAGTAAGGTGCTAGATTTTGGCGCGACAGATAATAAAAATGGCGTTGATCCATGAGTGATGATACTGGGAAGGTGGTAGACGGTCGGCGACAGCGAACCGAGCGCAGTCGAGACGCCATTATTGATGCTATGTTGGCGTTGATAGAGGAAGGCAATCTCGCGCCATCAGCCCAACAAGTATCAGAGCGAGCGGGTGTTGGTATTCGCTCGGTGTTCAGGCATTTTTCCGAAATGGAGCAGCTGTTTGCTCTAGCGGAAGAGCGAACGCGAGAGTCTGACGCAGCGATTTTTGCTGGTGGCAACCGTGAAGGCACCTTGGAAGAACGTATTCTTCACGCCGTGGAACAACACGCCGAAGGCTACGAGGCAAAAGCCAACATTCTATTAAGTACGCAATCTCAACGTTGGCGCTACCCTACGGTAAGAAAAAATTATGCTCGAGTGCAACGAAGGTTGCGTAAAGACCTGAGCGATTGGTTGCCAGAATTGGACGACATCGCTCTTGAATCGCGCGAAGCAATAGATGCTATCGCCTCTTTCGAAATGTGGTATCGGCTAAGAGAGCATCAAGGGTTGAGCAAAAAAATCTCGATAGGTATTATCAGCCAGCTTATTGCGAGCTTGCTGTTGCCGCAGCAATAGCAATTTTCGGAACTTTGTTTCAATGCGTCACAAGTTAGTAGCGCGCCGCAAACTATCAGTGAATCGTAAGTTATGACTGAATCACAAGATATCCAACTTGAGGCCGGTTGGCTGGCACAACTTGGAGGCGAGTTTAGCAAAGCCTATATGCAGAAGTTGAAGGCATTCTTGCAAACAGAAAAGAGTCACGGCAAGGTAATTTATCCAAAAGGGCCAGAGTTGTTTAGGGCCTTTAATTCAACCCCATTTGATCAGGTTAGGGTAGTTGTTCTTGGTCAAGACCCTTACCACGGCGCAGGCCAGGCGCATGGCTTGTGCTTTTCGGTACAGCATGGTGTTAAAACACCGCCGTCACTGGTGAACATATATAAAGAGCTTGCGGCTGACCTTGGTATTGCGCGCGCTAACCATGGAAACCTGCAAACTTGGGCTGAGCAGGGTGTTTTGTTGCTAAATAGTGTGTTGTCGGTGGAGCAAGGCTTGGCTGCCTCTCATCAGGGGCGAGGATGGGAAGAGTTTACCGACCAGGCAATTGCACGCTTGAACGAGCAACGAGAGGGTCTTGTGTTTCTACTGTGGGGTAGTTATGCGCAAAAGAAGGGCCAATTCATTGACCAGCAGCGCCATCTGGTGCTGAAAGCACCTCACCCGTCGCCACTGGCAGCGCACCGCGGTTTTTTTGGCTGCCAACATTTTTCTAAAACCAATCATTATTTGCAATCCAAAGGCATAGCTCCAATAGATTGGGTGCTGGAAGATGTCTAAGCAAATTAAACAGGGCACACTAACAGTGCAATCAAAAAAGGGTATTAGCATGACTTTAACTACGGAACTCTATTTGGCCCACGTGGCTGAAAAACTCGAACGCTTTCAGGGCTTCTGTCATGAATGTGAGCTGGACGCTATCATCATTAGCTCAGGCCAAATGCATATGCAGTTTATGGACGATATGGCCTATCCTTTTCGCGCAAATCCTTACTTCAAAGAATGGCTGCCGCTGAATAAACGTTATAACAGTTTCTTGATGGTGCCCGCCACAGGCAGGCCAAGTTTGTTTCTGGATGTGGCCGAAGACATATGGCATACGCCGCCCCAAGAGCTGCCGTCAACATGGGAGTCTGCGTTTAACGTTGTCGAATTTGAGGGCTTGCCAGAAATTGACGTTGCGAATCAGCGCATAGCCTATCTGGGTGAACATAATGAGTTTGAGTTGGCTGCAGAACAGTGCAATCCAGAGCAGCTGAGATTTCGAATCGATTACCAGCGTCGTTTTAAGACCAACTATGAGCAAGAGTGTGTTCGTGAAGCGAACAAAATCGCTGCGCGAGGGCACATGGCGGCGCGCAGCGCCTTTTATTCAGCCGCCAGTGAGCTGGAAATTAAATTGGCGTACCTAGGCGAGTGCCGCCAGTCTGATGATGAAATGCCATACAGCATAATAGCGGGGTTGAACGAGCACGCCGCTGTGTTGCATCATTTTATTCTCGACAATACTGCGCCGAAGAAACACCACAGTTTTCTCATTGATGCCGGTGTAGATGTTAATGGTTATGCCTCTGACATAACTCGTACTTGGGCTTTCGATACAAACTCGGAATATGCTCAGCTTATTGCCGCGATGGATGCAAAGCAGTTAGAAATGACCGCGACACTGTCTGCGGGTGGAAGCGCCGTTGTGCTTCATGAGTTGTCGCATCTTAAAATATCCGAGTTGTTGGTTGATTTTGGAGTAGTCAATTGCACCGCAGAAAGCTGTGTTGCAAGCGGCCTTAGCTCAACGTTCTATCCGCATGGTATTGGTCATGGTCTAGGTGTAAACGTACATGAGCTAGGAGGGCATATGGCGAATCCTCAAGGTGAGTCAGTTCCGCCTCCTGAGGCGTATCCGCGTTTGCGCAACACCGCAGAGTTTGCGGTGGGGTCTATTAATACCGTAGAGCCCGGCTTGTATTTTATTCCAACGCTTTTAGCTAAGTTGCGTGGCTCTGCTCTGGAGAAGGAAGTAAATTGGGCCAAAGTAGAAGAAATGACACCTTATGGTGGTGTTCGAATAGAGGATAATATTCTGGTCACTGAAAATGGTATCGAGAACATTACCCGCGATGCTTTTGCTGCCATTTAGGATAGGACATGGGGCCTTGGTGTAGCTTCGCATTGTTAGCTCAGCGAATGCAGCTCCGTATCCACAATCGGCAGGTCCAGGGTAAATTTAAAGCAGCTACCTTTACCTTGTTCACTGTCGAAGCTGAGCTCGCCACCCATCAACTCCACAAGTTGGCGCGACAGGGCCAGCCCTAAGCCGGTTCCGCCGTGCTGCCGAGTGAAAGAGTTGTCGGCCTGAGTAAATCCCTGGTACAGGCTGGTCTGGTGTTCGGGACTGATACCAATTCCTGTATCCTGCACCGAAAATTCGATTGTGGCGACATCGCCGTTCAGCGCGATGCTGCTTATTACTAATGAGACTGTTCCGCTTTCAGTAAACTTGACGCCGTTGTCTAGCAGCAAGCCTAACACTTGCCCAATTCTGTGTGCATCACCTTCCAATGTATCAGGTGCTTTGATGTCCACATTGACTTCAAGTTTCAAACCCTTCTCTTCTGCTTTTAATAGCGCCAATGATGAAACGTTGCTCACGAGTTCCGAGAGCTTAAATTCATCGACTACCTTCTCCAGCTCTTGTGCTTCCAGCCTAGTGAAATCCAAAATATTGTCGATGATTCCGCGAAGCGCTTTCGCAGCATTGCTGAGCTTGGTTAAATAGTTTCGTTGTTTGTCATTTAAGTCGGTGTTCATTACCAAGCTGGTCATGCCGGTAATTGCATGCATAGGTGTGCGAAATTCATGGCTCATATTCGCCATAAACTGACTTTTTGTTTTAAGTGCATTCTGTAAATTCTCATTGGATTCACGCAGCTCAACTGTGCGCTTATCAACAAGTTCTTCCAGTGTATTGAGGATGCTAGTGTATCGCTCAGCAAGCGCGACGCTCATCAACAAAATGACCGTTGCAAACCCAAAGTTAGCTAAGGCAACACCGCCGCTAAATTGCGCATTAAAAATCACATCGTTGATAAGCGTGCCTGCCAATACAATGAGCAAAAATAGTATTAGGCGTGCATTCTGATTGCCCTGAAGCGCGTGCCAACCAATAATGAAAGCAGCACCTATTGACCAGAGTGCGCCCATCTTCTGAACTGTCGCCAAGGTTAGAAAATGAATATCTTGATTTGGGTATACAAGAACGACAATGGCCAGTACCAAAAAAGAATATTGAAAGACTCTAGCAAGTAAATTCAGTTTGACCTTCATCATACGACTGAGAACTTCGGTGTATAAAAATGGCATGATATATAGGCTTGTGAATTCAATTTTCTTGTGGGCTAGATAGGGTATATCCAGCGCAAATCGCCATTGGCTAAACTCAAAGGAATAGGCGGCCAACGCGGTTGATAACAGGCCAAACCATAGGAACTCTTTTAGTTCGGGTTTTCGTCTGGCGATTAGAATATGGTAAATGCCTATAACCAAATAGATGATGGCTAATATAAGATGGGGGAATACAGCGCGTTCAGCGGCGTTGCTTTGCAAGGTGCCAATATTGCCGATCTCGAAGGGTCCGTTATAGGGGCCCATCTCCCAGTTTTCGCCTAGCTTTTCATAACGCCATACTCGAAGCGCCACAACAACACGACCTTGCTCGTCAATCGCCGAACGAGGAATGGCATAGGTTTTGAACTGATCGTAGGCCATGCTTTGGTTCGGAGGCAAGCCGCCAACACCACCCACTAAATGGCCACCTATATATATCTCATAGGCGCTCATAATCCGGCCGAGTGTGAGCCCAAGTGCTCCGAGTTGATTCGCTATGCTTGGATCATTAAGGTCCAGTTTCAAAGTTACGCGATACCAGGCTATACCCGCATAACTTTCGAAGCCCTTTGGGGCAGTCGATGGTACAGACACTGTAGGCCAGGCACCGCTGTCAAACTCAGCGGCGGCCCATTGAAGATCATCACCGGTTTGGAAACTCCAGTTGCCGGCGATAGATGCGGGTTTATCAAGTTTGTTCAGCGCGATAGTTTGCGCTGAAGCAGATGGCGACAACAAAGTAGCTGCGGATACAAGAAATAATAAAAGAGCGAGTATTGCAAATGCCCGGTGATGGCTTGGTGTGCTCATGAGGCTATAAAAGTAGACTTAGGCCGTTGTCGCTGTAATAGCGATGCCGCACTATCGGCACCAGCAATAGAATGCCTCAGTAGTGCCACGCCCATAACATCTCCCTGTCCTATGATTTGCTTGGCCGAAATGCTAGCACCATTGAGGTGCGGGCGTAATGTTTGTTGTTCACACTCTGCGAATTTCTCGTGGTCTAGAACCACTTTCAGTGGAATTGAGCTTTTTCTAGGCGGTTTTTTTTCTGAATTGAGAGCTAGAGTACCGGTATGGTTAGTGTTTCTTTTACGGCTTCCATCACCGCGATACTAGTAGAGTCTTGTACGCCAGGAAGGCTTAGGAGTGTGTCCTCCAGAAAATCTCGGTAGGCTGTCATGTCTTGCACTCTGGCCTTAATCAAATAATCGAAACTGCCAGTGACCAGGTAGCACTCTTGTACCTGTTCCAGTTTTGCAACTCCCTGCTTGAAGCGTTCAAAGTTCTGCTTACTTGAGCGGTTTAAACTAATTTGTACAAAAACAATTAGGCCGGCATCCAGTTGGTCGGCATTTAGCTGTGCCGAGTAGCCATTTATATATCCTTCGCGCTCTAGCTTACGCACGCGCTCTATACATGGGGTGGTAGTTAAGCCTACTTGTTTGCCCAATTCGGTATAAGAAATACGACCATTTTGTTGAACGGCTCGGAGTATCTTGCGGTCGATGGAAGTTAGCATAGTATATATTGCTGCATAAGCTTTCTAATACAGTTTAAAATACTATAAAAATTATAAATATCAACAAATACTTCCGAATATCCGCAAATAAGCAAACGTTTTCAGGTGCCAATTCCATCTAAAACCCTACACTTCGCGCAAACAACAGGAGAATTGCTATGCGTATTGGTGTACCTACTGAAATCAAAAACCACGAATACCGGGTCGGCTTAACGCCTGCCAGCGTTAAGGAGTTAAAACTCTACGGTCACGATGTCTACGTGCAGCGCGGCGCCGCGGCTGGCATAGGCATGGATGACAGCGAATACACGCTCGCTGGGGCTACATTAGTCGATTCGGCTGAAGAAATTTATGCGGACAATGAGATGATTGTGAAAGTGAAGGAGCCCCAGCCGCTGGAATGCAAAATGCTGCGCGAAGGCCAAACATTATTCACCTACCTGCATTTGGCCCCAGACCCAGAGCAAACTGAGTTGTTGTTGGCATCTGGTGTAACCGCCATAGCCTATGAAACGGTTACCAGTCCACAGGGCGCTCTACCGCTGTTGGCGCCAATGAGCGAGGTGGCTGGCAGATTAGCTGCGCAAGCAGGCGCTCATTGCCTTGAGCGTGCTCAGGGTGGGTCTGGCGTTTTGCTTGGTGGTGTGCCCGGCACAGCTCCTGCCAAGGTGTTGGTGATTGGTGGTGGCGTAGTTGGCGAGAACGCGGCTTATGTGGCAAGAGGAATGGGCGCAAATGTCACTTTGCTGGATCGATCGCTGCCGCGCCTGAGGCAGCTGGAAGCTGATTACACAGGTAAAGTAAACTGTGTTTACAGCACGCGTGAAGCAATCGAAAAATACTCGCTGGAAGCTGATTTGGTAATCGGCGCTGTGCTGCTGCCAGGCGCCTCGGCGCCAAAGCTGTTAACCGCTGATATCGTTTCGCGCATGAAGCCTGGCTCAGTCGTGGTAGACGTTGCCATTGACCAAGGTGGTTGTTTCGAAACCTCACATGCCACCACCCACCAAGACCCAACCTACGTGGTTGATGGTGTGGTGCACTACTGCGTAGCCAACATGCCTGGTGCTGTGCCCGTTACTTCAACGAATGCGCTGAATAATGCGACTCTGCCTTTTGTGCTCAGCTTAGCCAACAATGGCGTCATGAAAGCCATGCGTGAAGACGTTCATCTAATGCATGGTTTAAATATTCATGCAGGGCAACTTACCTATAGAGCTGTTGCTGAAGCGCAGAATAAGAACTACATAAGTCCCGAGGAAATTGTTCGCTAACCGATCTTTAGAGAATTTTTCTAGTTGGTTTATGTTTCCATGTATTGGGACTTCTTATGTAAAGAGTCCCGGTACATTTCTGGAAGTCGCGCAGAAGAGAAAGCTGAAATTCAACCATAAATTAATTGTTGGAACATTCAGTCCTTATCCAGATGCTCGGCCTTTTTGGCAGCTTCGTTTAGAAAGGTGTCAATGGTTTCGTCGCCAGAGAATTGCCCAAACAAATTTATAAAGTGATCGGAGCGAACACCAAACGCCATCATTTTCATGTACAGGCTTTTGTCTTTCTCGAGACCGAGCAACAGATCAATTAGTATAACCACCGCGCTGATCGGGCTCAGCAAGAAGTCCCTTCCTGCATCCGCAAGCAATTTTATCTGGAACGTAAGCAGTCGGCCTATCGCCACTCTAACGCCTGTTTGTCTTTTCATTATTGAAGCCTTTTACATAAAGGTTACTGGAACGCCGTTGATGTTTCTGCAGCGCGCACTCTTGATCGCAAATAGTTTACGCCCTTGTCAGGGAAATCAGTAAATACTCCATCAACACCGAGATCGAACAAAAATATTTCCAGCAGGTGTTCGAAGTTGCGCGCATAGTCCGGCACTTTTCCTGGGTCTGAGCGAAAAGTATAAGGGTGTACTTTTAGGCCCGCTGCATGCGCGTCTTTTACCATGTTTGTGAATTGTATGTTTCCGTTGGTGGGTGCGTCGGCAATAAGCAACGAGTTCCAGGGGCCAATGCCGTCAACATAGCGAGCCAATAGTTTCATCGCTCCCGGTTTAAACAACCAGTCATTGTTGTAGCGCTCTAACTTTCCGTTTTTTATGCGCTGGGTTTCGCCCCAGTCGCTAGGGGCTATCAGTTGAACAAGTTTTAGATCGATTCCTAACTCGGGCATTAAGTCGTCGTGAATTCGTTGAACCTCTTCAGCATCAAAACACTGAACAAAGGCCTTATCTTTTTTGTTCGTGTAGCCGTATTTTTTCAACAGCTTTAGCACCGCAAGGCTAATATCTTTGCCCTCGATTAAGTGCAGCCAGGGTGCTTTTATCTCAGTATAAATACCTACGTTTTTGCCGGTTGAATGGTTAAGGCCCTGTATTAGTTCGATCTCCTCTTCCAATGTTGAAATCCTGAAGTCGGAAGCAAAGATGGGGAAGCGGTTCGGGTAGTCGGCAATCTTTTCTGTCTTCGCTGCATTTTTGTTTAGGCGAAAGCTCTGCGAGGCCTTTAGCGTCTTTACTTCGGCTAAGGTGAAGTCTATTGCTAACCATCTGTTAGTACCGTTGATATCTCGGTTTCGCGAAGGGTAGCGATCCATTACATCGCTTACTCGATCTAAAAAAGGATCGTGAAGCACAATCAAATGATCATCCTTCGTCATCACAACGTCTTGCTCTATGTAATCTGCGCCCATGGCGTGGGCCATAGCCTTGGAGGCTAAGGTGTGCTCGGGCAAATAACCGCTAGCCCCGCGATGCGCAATAATCAGTTTTTCATCGCTTGCGAACGTTAGGCCACAAACGCTTGCCAGGCTTGTGATCAGCAGCAGTGATAAGAAAGTGTTGTTCATAATGCCTCTGTATGACTTCTATCCATCGCTCTGAGCTTCATTTGAGCCCCGTAGTTTGTTTTCTTGCCTGGCCGTTAAAGCGATCAGCAAGATCGCAATCAGCCCACCGCCCACCAGTAAAACAAAGCCGCCATCCCAGCCAAAGTGATCGACGGTGTAACCGAGCGCAATATTCGCCACCACCGCGCCGCCTAGATATCCGAATAAACCAGTCAGCCCAGCTGCGGTACCGGCAGCTTTTTTTGGTACAAGCTCAAGTGCATACAGGCCAATCAACATAACAGGCCCGTAGATCAAAAAGCCAATGGCGAGCAATGCCGCCATATCAATTGCAGGGTTACCCGCAGGGTTCAGCCAGTAAACCACAACAGCAACCACCACCAGGGACATAAACAATATGCCTGCAGGTGCACGGCGACCGTTAAACCAGTTATCGCTAATCCAGCCGCAAAGGAGCGTGCCAGGTATTCCGGCCCATTCATACATAAAATAAGCCCAGGAACTTTCGTTAACGGTAAATTGCTTTACCTCACTAAGGTAGGTCGGCGCCCAGTCCAGCACGCCATAGCGGATGAGGTAAACAAAGGCATTAGCCACGGCGATGTACCACAACAATTTGTTGTTGAGTACATAGCGCATAAATATATCTTTGGTTGAAAACTCAAGCTCATGTTCTGCGCTGTAATTGGCAGGAAAGTCGTTGCGATGTTCCTCGATGGGCGGAAGGCCGCATGACTGTGGCGTGTCGCGTAGTGTTAGCAATACAAAAAAGGCAACGAAAATAGCCACTGCCGCGGGCACATAAAAAGCGCTGTGCCAGTCGTTAAACCAGGCCATGCCGAGCACAAAAAGTGGGCCGATTAATCCACCACCCACGTTATGCGCGACGTTCCAGATCGATACTGTGCGCCCTCGCTCGTTGCCAGAAAACCAATGAACCATTGTTCGGCCACAGGCGGGCCAGCCCATGCCTTGCACCCAACCGTTAGCAAAAAGCAGCACGAACATAATCGCCACGCTACTAGTAGCCCATGAGCTAAGGCCGAAGGTCAACATTATTCCTGCAGACAGCAATAAGCCGGTAGCCAAAAAGTAACGCGGGTTGCTGCGGTCAGAAACGCTGCCCATTAAAAACTTACTGAGACCATAGGCGATAGAAATGGCTGACATTGCTAGACCCAGCTCGCCCTTGCTATAGCCATGCTCTTCAATCAGAAATGGAATAGCAAGCGAAAAGTTTTTTCGAACCAGGTAGTAACCGGCGTAGCCAACAAAAATGCCCAGGAATACTTGCCAGCGCAGTTGCTTGTAACGCGGGTCTATCTGCTCAATCGGTAATCGCGCATGGTGCGTTTTTGGTTTGAATATTCCTATCAATGCTCTTCTCTCCAGGCGCGCCTATAGACTGAGTTGAACCTATGAGTCACTAAAATCAGTATTGTGGTTGAAGAATCGCTCGTAACCTTTCAGCATGTAGTGCCAATAGAACAGTGGTAGCCCTGTTGCCTTTATCCACCAGTTAAGCCCGCGCTCCTTGCGAGGGTCAAGTGGGAAAGTAGGAGTGACTTTTCCGCCGTACACAAATTCAGCCATGATAACTTTGCCATAAGCTGTAGTGAGAGGGCAGGAGCCATAGCCGTCATACTCGGCAGCGGGCGAGCTACTTTGCATAAGACTCAACAGGTTCTTCACAACAACCGGTGCTTGTTTTCTAACAGCGGCGGCCGTTTTGGAATTCGGCGTAGAGCCGGCGTCGCCTAAACCAAACACATTTTTGAATTGATTATGCTGCATGGTGTGCTGATGCACGTCTATGTACCCAGCGTCATTGGCTAAAGGGCTGTTTTGAATAGACTCGGGGGGTGATTGCGGCGGAGTGAAATGCAGCATGTCGAATTCCAGGCTTATGCGCTCGCCCGTCTTGTCGCCGCCAACAACCTCGAATTCCGCGGTTTTGCTGTCCGCATCAATCGCTACCAGATTATGCTGAAAATGCACTTTAATGCCATATCTGTCTGCGACCTGATCTAGCTCTTTGGCAAATAAGGGCACCGCAAACATGGCGGGGCCATGAGTTAGGAAATGGATCTCGCTGCTTTCAAGTTGACTTTTCTTACGCAAATAATCGGCAGCAAGATACGCCATTTTTTGAGGGGCTCCCGGGCACTTAAAGGGTAACGGCGCCTGGGTGAATAACGCTTTAGCGCCAGGTTTCAAATTTTGTAAGCACTGCCAGGTGTATTCGACATGTTCGGGCGAGTAATTACTGCACACTTCGTTGCGGCCTAAAGAATCTGCCCCCTTGATTTTGTTCCAGTTGAGTTCAAGCCCTGGACAAACCACTAAGTAGTCATAGCCTATTGTTATTCCACTGCTAACTGATAGTTGATTATTAGCAGGGTCGAACTCTGTGGCAGCCGCGGATATCAAAGTAACACCTTTTGGTATAAGACTTTGCGTCGAACGTCGGGTTTTCTCAAGGGAGTACGCACCCGCGCCAACTAGAGTGAAAGCTGGTTGATAGTAATGGCTGTCACTGGGCTCAATGATGGCGATATCCAGTTTGGAATTCTGCCGCTTCAGGCTGGCGGCAACCGTAATGCCCGCCGTGCCGCCGCCTACAATGATGATCTGATGATTGGTCTGAGTCATTTTACAAGCCACCTATTCTCTATTTTTATTGGGTGCCCCTATACAGCGACGGGCTGGGGTCGATTATAGGCATTTCTACGGTAGATAAACCAGAAGGCATGCCTAAAGGCGGTTTCTTTATTCTGCGGTACTGTGGCAGACTCTGCGCGAGCGACATAAGAATAAACACATAGGAATCGGGGGAGAGCTAAACATGCTGTTTAAGGAGCTTAATCAGGGCAAGTGTAAAACCTACCTGATCGCCTGCAAAGAGACTGGCCAGGCCGCACTTATAGACCCACTAAAAGACAATACTGCGCGATATCTGGCTCTGTTGGCCTATCACCGCCTTCGTCTTACAACTCTAATCGATACCCATACGCACGCCGATCATCGTTCGGCATGTGCTGAGTTGCGCGCGCTCACCGATGCCAAGGTTTACATGCACGAGCTGGCGCCACAGCCATGCGTTGATGTACATCTCAATGACGGTGATGAAGTATCTGTGGGTAAGCTGGCTCTGAAAATTTTGCATACGCCGGGGCACACACCGGACAGCGTTTCAATTGTAATTGAAGACCGCGTACTAACGGGCGATGTTTTGCTGATACGCGGCACTGGCCGTTCAGATTTTGCGGGTGGCGATGCAGGCGAAGAATACGACAGCATTATGGAAAAGCTTTTTAAGCTGCCTGATGAAACTAAAATATTTCCTGGGCACGATTACCGCGGTAATACGGAGTCATCGATAGGAGAGGAAAAACAACTCAACCCCAGAGTGGCAGGAAAATCGCGCACAGAATTTATAGACATAATGAATAGCCTGGGTTTGCCATTGCCAGAGAAAATTCAAGAAGTGCTACAAATCAATCAGACTGAAATTGATGACGACATTTTGAAGTTCCCTTCAGTGCCCGAATTGAATGACATTCGTCAGGAGCTTGCGGCTAATGTTGCACAATCGAGGAGTACCAGAACCGAACCGGTTCTGCTTGATGTTCGAACGAGCGAAGAGTACGACGGTGAGCTAGGGCATATTGATGGAAGCCTGCTGATTCCGCTGAAAGAGCTTGCCAATCGCGTAAGCGAGCTTGAGCAGCATAAAGATAAAAATATAGTGGTTGTTTGTCGTTCAGGTGTTAGAAGTACAACAGCGGCCGCTATTTTGACAGGCTTGGGGTTTGAGAAAGTATCGAATTTGCAAGGTGGAATGCTTGCCTGGAATAAACATTTGTCGAAAGAATTATAGAAGGAAAGCTCTGCGTTAAAAGCCACGCCTTATGCCATCTTTACTGGCACTGACATAAAGCGTGCTACAGATAAAGCTCGTGACGCCTGGTTTTAAAAATTGCCAGAAATTTGTAAGCCGAATTGTCTTCCACCCGCTACACCCGCAAAGGCAATGGTACCTGGAATTGTCACTGCGGAACTGAAGCCAACTTCGTCGGTTAAGTCTCTACCAAAGGCCGTAATCTTCATGATTCGGTTGTTTGACCAGTCAAACTCATAAGATAGCGTTGCATCCCATACACCTCGGCTGTCGAGCAGGCCACGTGGATCGTTGGAAACTTCTACCCAGTACTCGTCGGTATAACGATAACCAACAAAGGCTGTTACTGTTCCTGCGCCAACGTTCGCACTAAAAAGACCGTTGATGCCTCCAGTGATGGAAGGTACTCGACGAAGTTCCAGATTGCTGTTATCGGTCGCCGTTCCGTCGCCATTCAAGTCAGCGATGTATTCGGCGTAATCGGCCTCTAACAAACCTATGTTAGCGCTCAGTCTGAAGTTGTCGCTAGCGACCCAGGTAAGCTCACCTTCAAGGCCAGAGAGATCAACCGTGGAAGCATTTCGCACAACCGTGTTTGATCCACCAAAACCATCCGGCTCAATTATTTCCTCCTGCTTGTCGTTGTAATCGGCATAGAAAGCGGCAAGGTTTAAGCGCAAACGATCGTCCAGGAAGTCCCCCTTCATACCAATTTCAATGTTGTCGACAAACTCTGGGTCAAACGGTCCGATATCCTCGGGGCTTGTATTACGCCCATTGAAACCGCCAGAGCGAAATCCCTCTGAGTAGCTGATGTAAGTCAGCACGTCATCGTTAATTCGATAATCGAGGCCTATTTTTGGTGAAAATTCTCGCCAATCTTCTTTTCCGGCTGCCGAACTGATGGGAACAAATATAGGTGTTCCGAACACATACAGGTCATTGCCGCCGTCAGGTAAGAAGCCAGCAAAAGCTGCACCACCGAATGAAGTTCGTGACTGGAATTGTTTTTCCTCTTCTGTAAAGCGCCCACCTACCGTCAAGTTCAACTTATCGCTAAGCGTAATGTTCGCTTCGCCGAATACCGCCCAGGCATCACGTTCATGATCTGCAAACGGATTTTGGAAGATGGCGCCGCCAGGCCCACCAAACGCCGCGATTGATGTTCTTTGTTCTAGCTGATAGTCATCTGTTAACCAAAAAATACCAGCAACAAAATTCCAGCGGTCGCTGAAGTCGTCGTTAGACGCGAAACGGATTTCTACGCTGGTTTGTTCAGAATCTTGCAATCGGTCGGCGTGAAAGAAGTTTAGCGAGGTAGCGTCAAAGTCGGTCTTAACTATCTCTTCTGTTTCTTGGTGGCCAAAAATTGCAGTAATGGTGCCTGGACCTATATCCCAATTCATACTAAGGCTAAAACTGTCCCACTGAAAATCGATGGGGTTGTAGTAGTCTTGCGTAAAGGATTCTATGTCAGTGACAGCATCGCCACAGGTTACGCCGAACACAACCTCGGGTAATACACATGGTGTTTCTGGTCCCGGGTTTATCGGATTTACCGCGGCGCCATTCACTGAGGTGATGTTCTGTAATCCAACTCCATCATTCTTGTCCTCGTAGCTAACGTACGTAAACAGTACTTCTACGTCGTCACTTGGTGTCCATAACAAGGTGGCATTGAGTTCTTGATTGTCAGCGTCGCCAACTCTCTCACCGGTGAGAGAGTTGCTGCGTTGGCCGCCATTTTTCTGCGATGAAAAGCCCAGCTTGCCGGCTAGTACATCTTTAACAATTGGGAAGTTGGCGACGGCTTTTACGTCGATACGGCTATCGCTGCCGCCAGTTAACTCATACTTGAGACCGGGTTCGCCAGTGGGCTTTGTACGGGTGATATTTATCACGCCGCCAGTGGTGTTACGACCAAACAAGGTACCTTGCGGTCCGCGCAGCACTTCAAACGCTTCAAAATCAAAGGTGTTGGACATGGAGCCATTCACAAAGGACAGTGGCACACCATCTACCACTACTCCTACTGCAGGGTCAAAGCTGCGTTCTACTTCCTGTGTGCCAACACCGCGTATGTATATCGATGCGCCGGCTGGCGATACACTTACGGCGTCAATAACCAGGTTGGGAATAAAGCCTTCTGTTTCGCGAATATCGCGCATGACCAGGTCATCTATGGTCTTGCCGCTGAAGGCTGATACAGCGACCGGCACATCCTGCAGTGATTCATCTATCTTACGAGCGGTAACAATCACTTCTTCTAGCGTCATTGCATCCGCTGCCGAACTGAGCGGTGCGTAAAGAGATGCGGAGCTAGCTAGGGCGACTGCAGATGCTAGTTGCGTTCTGGAGAAAGTAGAGCGAGATGTGGCCATGTGAGTCCTCTAATTATTAGATAGATTGAAGAAAGACTATTTGCGGCAAAACCCGTTACAAACAGGTTAGCCTGTTTTGTTTAGTATTCATCTAAATGCGGTTAGTTGCAAGGGTTCACCATCAGCTTGTTCGCAAAATGAGCAGCTGGAGAAAAGATGGTTTCGTTCCTCTTTCTCGCTAATGGCTTACTGGCTTTTAGCAGCGGTTGCTCTAGGTGGTTTTGCTTGCGAGAAAATACTGTTTTTGCTACAGAATTGTCTGTGCAGCTTCCATATCATTCCTATTATTCCTGCCCCTGCACCTAAGGTGCCCAGCAGCGTACCGCTGATTTTAGACTTACCGGCGCGGCGTAAATTGGATACAGGTACCTCGCAGACCCTAAGTCCTTGTTGTATGGCTTTTACTTGCATCTCAACAGTCCAGCCGTAGCGTCGGTCCTGCATGTGCAACAAGAGTAACTGATGATACTTTATCGCGCGGAACGGCCCTAGATCGCTTACCGGGTGGCGCCAGCGCCATTGAATTAAATGGCTGGCAAGATGGTTGCCAACACGTTGTGCTGGCGTTAAAGAGTATTTCTCGCAGGTTCCGAGTGTTCGTGAGCCTATCACTAAATCATAAGCGTCGCCGTTAAGGCTAACCAACTTATCGAGTAACAAATGAATTTCTGACACCTTTACTGAACGATCAGCATCAACGAAAACAACGATGTCGGGACTGCGCAGTGCGCTTATTGCCTTTGAGCAGGCGGCGCCGTAACCTTTTTGCGACTCATAGACTACCCGTGCACCGGCCGCTTGAGCAATCAATGGTGAGCCGTCGTCTGAGCCATTGTCGCAAACGATAATATCGTCAACCAAGGTCTCATCTCGCTCATTGCCAAGAGCAAGTAGGGCTTGAAGTACTGAGTCTATGCCTGGCGCTTCATTCAGCATTGGCAGAATAACAGCTACCTTTTGTTGCTTGTACATTCAGTTTTGACTGTTGGTTTAGTTCGATGGCTGAAACATCTTTTTCAATGCTCTTAATTACGCTACTGTAGTTTGGACTCATTTCACTCAAATAGGTTCACGAGCAAAGCAGATGCTGAGCGCTTTTCGTTCTTGTTACAGATTAGTGCGTCCGCATGCCGATCTTCACATCGCCGGTGCCTTAAGCGCCTTAAGCTATGGTTACTTGTCACTTAAATCAAGTGACTACGGTGCGGCCAGTGTGACTGATCTTTTGTTTGTGTCGGCAATAGGCTTTGCTCTGTGTATTTTTTGCTGGCAACGCTACAAGCCCTCACTCTCACAACGATCATTTCCTGTTGTGGCCATGTTGCTGTGGGCAACAGTCTTTCGTTTGATTGGTACCCAGAGCTTTCCTGTGCTTGAGGATGATATTTTTCGCTTTCTTTGGGATGGCTACCGCACTGTTGTTAGCGGTTCGCCTTATGGTGCAGCGCCCGCAGATTTTTTCGCAGAAGCATTGGCCGATGAGCGCTTCGAAGCGATTTTGAGCAGCATTAACTACCCTGATATTAAAACTATCTATTGGCCTATGACGCAATGGGTTTTCGCATTGTCTTATCTTATTGCTCCAGCGGAGACCTGGCCACTACAAGTGTTGCTTGCTTTGTTTGACCTCGGTGTTGTTGTGTTGCTGCTGCGCTTAGCCGCAGCGCGCTATGTGCTGTTGTACGCCTGGAGCCCACTGATTATTAAGGAGATAGCGTTTACAGCTCACCCTGACGTTATTGGTGTGTTTTTCTTACTGTTGGCGATTGTACTAATGCGTCGTCACTACTTAATGATGGCGATATGTATTGGTTTGGCACTTGCGGCTAAGCCTTTTGCGATTATTGTTGCACCATTTATTTTGTCGCTTAATTGGCGTGCGTGGCTGGCGGCGATTGTAACGTTTATTATGGTTGGATTACCTTTTGCTGGCGATGTTCTTAGTTCGGTTGAAGGGCTTCAAGCGATGAATCAGCAGTGGTTATTTAATGCGCCAGTTTATTTGCTTGCGGCAATTGTAGGTGCGGAATTCAGTGTTGTCAGCTTCACCTTCATCAATACCGCTTGTTTAATAGTATTTGCGACGCTTTGGTTTATTTATTTTCTAAGTGTTACCAAGCCGTGGCAGTTTGGCGCATTCTCGAATCCTTGCAGCGTGCATCGCGTTCCACGTGCCGATTATTTGTTTGCCTTATTTTTCCTGGCCCTCCCTGTACTCAATCCTTGGTATCTAGTTTGGTTGCTGCCATTCGCAGTTATCTATCCAACGCTATGGACTTGGGTCGCGTCAGCATGTTTATTGCTGTCGTACTTGACTGGGCTAAACACTGGCATTGGGGGCTTGGGCGCCTACGACATACCATTGCCCGTTATGCTGATTGAGTACTCGCTAATAGTGCTTGCCGCGTTAGTAGACTGGCGTAACAATTCTATGCGCCGAGAGATGCTTAGCGAAGGGCAGGCTTAGCTATGCAGAAACTTCCGTTTTAAGGCGCTTTTTGCTTGAGCTTTTATCTAAGCTTCAGCGCGTAGCGTTTGTTCAGGTAATAAAGGGCAGAAAGCAAATCGTTGTGCGCAAGTTCTGTGCGCAGCAGTACTTCCGGCTTATCGCAAATATAAAGACTGTTGGCAAAAAGGTCGGCGCTACTTTCTTTGTATGCCTTAGCTGTCTTGCGTTTCAGTTTTACTTTTTCCTGCGAGTCAGAATGGACTATGCATACCTTGAGTTTTCGGTAGTCGGTATGCCGGCCGGTGATTATTGATTTACCGTATTCGTACACCTGGTCAATAGGTCTGCTTGATTGGTCTGAGCCGCCTAGTCCACCTCGGCTTCCGATACCTCCGCCGCCGCCTGAGCCAAGAACCGTGGTCGAAGAGAGACAGGCAATAAGTACAACGGTCATGAGGCGGTGCAGCGATTTATTCATAGTTGAGAACCCACTTGTGTCATTGCAGCGAGCATATGATTAGTAAGGACCGTTTCCCGCCGTGCGCAGTGATGTAGACCGGCTTTTTCTCAGTCAGTTCCTTGAAAATGAAACTCAAAATGAAAACCTAGAAGAGCGTAGGTATCGCTCTTCTAGGGTGTGCGAAAAAGTGCAACTGCCGTTAGAAGTTTACCTGCAGTTCAGCGCCATACATTCTTGGCGCATTAAAGGTAATACCGCCAAATCCATAGCTGTCTACCAGGGGCTGGCCGCCAATAATGTCTCGAGTGTCAGTCAGGTTGGTGCCGTAAAGAGAAATTCTGTAATTCTCGCTAGGTGATATCCAACTAATGCGGGCACTCAGGTCTGTTTCGTCAGTATTCCAGAAACCGCTATCGCAACTGCCTCTTTCAAAGCAGTGTTCAACGTTGTATTTCTTACTAAGCTGAATGCGCGGAACAATCGTGCCAAAGTCGCCATTAAATCGATATTGCATGCCAAGGAACAGAGATTTCTCTGGCAGTCGCGCAAGATCTTCATCAGAGCGATCAATCGTCTGCGATAGCACGCATCCGGGGCCAACTTGCACGCCGATGCCGTCGGCAACACAGTCTTGCCCGGCTGGTACGTCCACTAACGATAGGCGAACGTCCTCGTATTCTTTGATTTTTCCGTCGTAGATAGAAGCATTTAAGGTGATTTCCATTTGGCCGAAAGGCAAAATGGTGGTTTCTAGCTCAAAGCCAGTAATGGAAGAAGATTTGGCATTAAACGTTGCACCGGCTGGGCTGTTGGTGACCGGATTAATAACAATGGTTGTCAGCTGACGATTGTCATAGTCTGTGTAAAACAGCGCCGCGTTCATTCGAAGGCGGTTATCCCAGGCATCAAGCTTTACGCCCAGCTCAAAGTTGGTCACTTCCTCAGGAACGAACCTGTCGAAGGGCGCTCCATTAGGGATGCCATCACCATCGGTGTCGTCGGTTAGGCCGTCGCCGTCAAGGTCAGGAGACGCACGAGGCGCTTCGGACAAACCGCCAGACAGAAAGCCCTGACTAAAGGTGAAGTACGCGGTACCGCTATTAACAAATCCGTTGCCTTCCCAAAGGTACTGAATACTGGCCATTGGCGTGAACTCGGTGGCGCTTTCGCTACCCCTTGTTTCTTCGGCAAGGTCCTCCTGAAACCCCCAAGCCGTGTTATAGCTGCCAGCTTCAGGCAAGAGGAAGACGCCGGCGCCAACAGGAATGACTGGGCCGGGTACGGTGCTCAGTGTATTAGGATCCAGACTGGCACGTCGCCGGAACAATTTTCGATCTTCTGAGGTATAGCGCGCGCCTAAGGTTGCTCGCCAATTGTCATTAAAATTCCAATCCACTTGGCTGTACACAGCCCAGGAATCATTGTCGGCTAACAGTTCGGTGCGATTTGAGGTTAGGGTAAATATTCGACCTGGAAGCGCGGCAATTTCAACAGCGGCTACCTCGCTAACCTCGGCACGTTCGTCGGTTTCCTCGGTAAAATAGAACGCCCCAGTTACATAGTTCATTTTGCCATCAAAAGCTTGGCCGCTAAGCTGGAACTCTTGGGTGATTTGATGCGTTTTGTCAGGTACTGCTTCAGGATGTTCTAGACCAGAGATGAAAGTGAGATGGGCTGCTGTAGGGTCCAGATCATTTTCACTGGCGCCGACGGTTTCTCGCCATCCTGTAACACTCTTGAACGAAAGGTTGTCGTTAATATCCCAATTTGCCGTGACCGAAACGCCTTTGGTTTCTGAGAAATAACCAGTGCTTCGACCTACATCGCCAGTCCATTCATACTCACCGGCTTCAGCTGAAATATCGCATAAGCCTTGCGTATCGGTAGCGAAGGTGCTGTTCGCGAGTAAGGCGTCAAACCCTGGGCCTTGCCAGCCTTCAATACCGTCGATAGGCAAACACTTTTGTCCGCGTGCAGTTTGCTGCGTTTTTGTATAGTTTGCGTTGAGATCCAATGTAAGTTCATCGCTAGGCGTCCATCTTAGTTGCCATACGCCGGACATACGATCTTCGTCGTTGTGGTTTACACCGGTGGTGAGGTTAGGCATATAGCCATCGCGTTTGATGGCGGTCAGCGACAACCTAGTGGCCAGTGTGTCGCCTAAAGGTACGTTAAGCATCAAGGAACCATCGCGGCGGTCATAGTTGCCTCCACGTAAGGTCAGTGATGATTCAAATTCGTCTGTAGGACGATTTGTTTCAAACACCAAGGCGCCGCCAGTAGTATTTTTGCCAAATAGAGTACCTTGCGGCCCTCGCAGTACTTGGACGCTGCCGATATCGTTGATGTCTAGTAATGCTCCATCAGCACGAGATAGATATATCCCGTCCAAATAGATGCCCACGCCCGAATCAATATTAGGCCCGGTATTACGCTGGCCTACACCTCGTATATAGATGCTTGCCCGGCCAGAGGTACCACTACCGCCCTTCAGATCTATGCCTGGTACGATAGCATTAAGATCGTCCATCGAATCAATGCCAGCTTCTCTAAGGCTGCGACCGTTATAGGCTGACACCGCAATAGGCGTTTCCTGCAGGCTTTCCTCGCGCTTTCTCGCCGTAACGATAATCTCCTCAAGAATCAAATCCTGAGCATAGACTTGCGGGATAGAGATTGAAGAAAGAGTGATAGTGGGTGCTAACACCAATAAAGTGCGGGCGTAGTTTGCAGTGAATTTCATGCCAAATGCCTTCTATTTATTTAATTATTAGCACTTTTTAGCACTGCCGTAGAGTTGAAGTCAAGTAATAGGAGTAAGACTAACCAAATGGAATTATTATCTTATGTACCCTTAAGGATCCCTTACCTTGGGGGTTGCTGGATGATGGGTGTTTGTATCCATTAACATAGAGCTCGCACAATTTGGCTAAACGCGAGCTTGCTGCTTTTGAGTATACTGCGGCGTATGTAACTAAGGAGGTAACGGGCAAAGCAGCGTTAAAAAACGCTAGTCGAGAGGCCGTGAGACTTAAATGACAGATTCATACGATTTCATCATTATTGGAGCCGGCTCGGCCGGCTGCGTGCTGGCTAACCGATTGTCCGAAAATCCGGCGAACAAGGTGTTGCTGATAGAAGCTGGTGGTCAAGATAATTATTGGTCTATTCGATTCCCCATTGCTTATGCATACACTCTGGAGCGCAGCGAGCTTCTTTGGCAATACCAAACTGATACTGTTGCCGGTGCAGGCGGCAGAGAGTTTTTCTATCCACGCGGAAAACTTCAGGGCGGAACAGGCGCACTAAATGGCATGCTGTACGTTCGAGGCCAAGCCGCCGACTATAACGGCTGGGCAGCAGATGGCAACACTGGTTGGGATTGGGACAGCGTTCTGCCGTATTTTAAAAAGTCTGAACATTATGCGCGGGGCGCAAACCTATGGCACGGCGTGAACGGTCCGCTTCATGTTCAGAACCTGCAAGACATGCCCGACAAGAATGTGCTGAGCGAGGCGTTTTTGCAGGCCAGTTTGCAGGCAGGCTTGGTAAGTAACGAAGATGTAAATGACGGCGATCAAGAAGGTGTTTCGTACTTTCAAATTAATACTGAAAAGGGATTACGTTGCAATACGGCGCGCGCTTTTTTGAAACCCGCGTTTAAGCGCAGCAACCTTACGGTTCAATATAAGGCACATGCTGAACGTGTGGAGCTACGGGCGGGTCGCGCGCGTGCAATTCATTATGTGCAAAACGGTGCGCAGAAAACGGCAAGTGCAAGCAACTCAATTATTCTCAGCGCTGGCGCGCTTAACTCGCCTCAGTTGCTTGAGCTCTCTGGTATTGGCAGGGCTGACGTTTTGGAGGCGCAAGGTATAAGTGTGAACCATGCACTCAGTGGCGTTGGTGAAAATTTCCAAGAGCACTACATGAGTTCATTTATGTGTCGGGTCAATCAGCCAGTGTCTATGAATGAGCAGCAAAGTGGTTTACCGCTAGCCAAAGAAATCATGAAATTTTTAACCCGCCGCCAAGGAATTATCAGCAATAGCGGCGTGCATATACAAGCCTATTTTAAATCCAGGCCTGAGTTAAGCCGCGCTGACACTCAAATTCACTTTTTCCCTTTCAGCCCGCAGATTGACCCCACTAAAACTGTGCAGAAGAAGATGGAAAGCGAACCCGGGTTTATGTTCACCACGACACAAATGCGACCAGAAAGCAGGGGCAGTGTGCACATACAGAGTGCTAGCCCGTCGGATATGCCCCTCATTCAGCCGAATTTTTTCAGCTCAGAAGAAGATCGCCGTAGTACGGTAGACGC
>JBGCFQ010000017.1:0-126495 GCA_045106985.1 Pseudomonadales bacterium
GCAGGCGAGATTGTCGGTCATATCTTGTTTTCGCCCGTTAAATCGTCCGCGGGTTCCAATATTAAAATTGCCGGTCTTGCTCCGATGGCGGTAGCAAAAGACTATCAAAGTTCAGGCATTGGTGGCACTTTGATAGAGAAAGGTTTGGAACGATGTAAGTCCTTAGGCTACGAAGCGATCGTTGTACTTGGTCATCCGAAATACTATCCGCGCTTCGGATTTGTGCCATCGAGCGAGTTTGGCATTCAATCCGAATACCAGGTGCCGAAAGAATATTTTATGGCCCAAGAGCTGGTTGACAATGCACTCGATAAAGCACGCGGTGTTGTTTATTACGCGGAAGCCTTTGAAGAAGTGTAGAGGCGAACGACGGTTTTAACCCCCACGTATTTGCGTCTTCACCTGCTTTCGCTGTTCTTTACCTTTAAGCTTGTAAATTTTGGCAATGGGAACAGGGATATGACTGAAGTGTCTATCGATGGTACTCACTGTGTCGAATTTCGCATGCACACGCGACGCAGTAGACGACAGAGCGATTGCGTTTCCAGAACGCAGCCCGGGTGCTCGGCGCTGCAGAACGAGCAAGTAAGCAGTAGACGGAGAAGTGCGGACAATCAGAGATTGACGATCAACTGCTGTCCAACCATTGATCGTCCAGTTGTTAAAGCCTTTAACCTCGGGTAGTTCATCAAATTGATACTTTTCCGCTAGCGGTTTCACAGCCGCACTAACGGGAGCTGCGCTAAATGCGGCCGCTAGCAATCCAACAGCGAAAATATTTTTGAGTGAGTTCATAACAGCTTCTCCAAACGTATTTTAGGGGAGTTACTGTAAGAGTAGTCTCAGCCAACTTAACAAGGGCTGAACGATATTGCGGATGTTGCTGTTCTTTACGTCCTTCTATTCTTTCCTTCTGCGCGACACACGACGGCGCGCGCCACCAACAGCCCCACCCTCTATACTAACGTCTCCACCTAACTGCGCCTTTGCGCCGGCGGTTATATCACCTAGCTCAGAAATGATTTGTTCTAAATCAGGTTCTTCGCCCGCAACATAGGCATCCATCGATTTGCGCATCGCGGCGATGTGCTCTGGAGATGTGCCGCAACAGCCACCGACGATTCGTGCGCCCGCATCTATCGCCATGGTCGCAAACTTGGCCATAATTTCTGGTGTTCCGTTGTAGCGAATTTCTCCGTCTACCCATTCGGGTATACCGCAGTTTGCCTTTGCTACAATCATGGGCGCTACGTCTGCACTGTTAGCGGCCGTTTTCATGTTTAATACCGCTGCAACAACTTCAGAAGCACCCAAACCACAATTGGTTCCAAATGCCGCAGGCAGCACATCTAATGTGGGTTGTAATTTAACGATGTCTTCGCCGGTAAGCCCCATCATTGTTCGCCCATTAGTGTCGATACTAAGCGTAGTAACGATAGGCAAGTCAGCGACTGATGCGCCACGAACCGCGGCTTCTGTTTCCTCTGCCGATGACATGGTTTCAATCCAAAGCACATCAACACCGCCTTTTTTTAAAGCCATTGCCTGGTCGGCAAAAGCCTCAGCGGCCAGCTCTATACTCAAGTCGCCAGAAGGTTCAAGAATCTCTCCAGTGGGGCCCATCGAACCCGCTACCACAACGTCGCGATCACAGTTAGCCACCTCTGCAACCAGAATACGGGCAGCCGCCTCATTCAATTCGCTTACTCGATCCTGAGCGTCATGGAGTTTTAGGCGGTAGCTAGTACCGCCAAAAGTATTGGTTAGAACTATGTCTGAGCCGGCATCAATAAAGCTACGGTAGTGCTGGGCAATTCGGCCCGGGTGGTCGGTGTTCCATAGCTCAGGCGAATCGCCACTGATAAGGCCCATAGCAAACAGGTTGGTTCCTGTTGCTCCATCGGCAAGTAAAAACGGCTTTTCGGCTAGCAGACGGGTAAAAAGGTTACTCATGGTGTTTATCGTGCAGTTATCGGCTAGAGATCGTACCACCGACGCGACACATTTGACATTGCCTTTGTCTGAAAACGAGCGTCTGAAAACCCTGTTGCCCGACAGACGAGCTAGTGCCCCGCGCTCTTACCCCAAATCTCTTTGAGTCGATTATCACGGCCACAGCCGGCGCGATAGAATCTATAGCGAATGGGGTTCTTTTTGTAATAGTCTTGATGGCCCTCTACAACAGGATAAAACGCATTAGCAGGGCGAATGAGCGTTTCGACACGTAGTTTCGGGAACTGATCGCTGACTTTTTGTTTGCTCTGCTCAGCCAATGCTCGCTCTTCGTCATTGGCAACAAATATTGCACTGCGATACGACGGGCCTTTATCGCAAAACTGTCCAACAGCATCGAAAGGATCAATGTTGTGCCAAAAGATTTCCAGCAATCGCTGGTAGCTAATAGTGTCGGGATTGTAGGTAACCTTAACCGCTTCCCAATGCCCCTTGTGATTACCGGAATACGTTGGATTCTTTAAGGTGCCGCCTGTAAAGCCTGAAACGGCATCGTGTACTCCGTCCAAATCTTGGTAAGCAGCTTCTACACACCAAAAACAACCGCCGGCAAATACAGCTGTTGCCAGAGACTTATCTGTTAACTCTTTTGCGCTAACAGCCTGCGCCGCGCCCACTGCGAATAAAACACCGGCTACTAAGCCTGCTCTTTTAAGTAATTGCTGAATCATGAAGTTGCCCCTGAATGTCCACAATAGTTTGGACTTCCAGATTGGCTGCGAGTTCAGTGCCGTTAATCGCTAAGGGCAGTGCACACGTGGGTAAGCGGACGGCCTTAGATAGACCGGCATTGAACTTTACTCGACGCCAACAATCTCTCACACGACTGTTGCCACGCTGCAGACGTACATAGAGGCTCTTTCTGGCCTTTTTGCGTTCACCAATGACGGTACTTGCAGCCAACTCGCTTTCTTTCACTGTATAAGGTGTTAGCCCATATAAGGGTTGTTCGTGCTCCCAGAATTTTTTTACTTGCACATCAACTGGCGCATCAAGTACCTGACTGTGTTCAATAAGGACAGCAGCGACTTGCGGCGTGATTGCATAGCACATCGCACTGTGTGGCGCTTTTGTATAACGCCACAAGGTAAAGTCGCCGATTGTTCTAACAAAGGTTTTGCGTGCTCTGGTTTCCGTTTGAAAACGTATGTAGCCGACTTGGCCAATAACGCCTGCAATAGCTTGCAGTGCCTTGGGGAAAGCAGCGTCCAGCTCAAAGTCGTCTTCCATCACTACAATAGCTTGTTGCAAGGCCACGCATTGATGCCAGAGTTGTAGGTGACTCGCATAACACCCTGCCTCGCCGGGCTGCATATTACGACCGGTGTGGTGCAAGAAGGCTTGTTCGTCATAGCGGCCAAAATGCTCTTCAACCGCGCCGTCAGCGCCAACAGCATCATAAAACTCAAAAGATACGTTCAATCGCGCTAATTGTTCGGCTGCGCGCTGTCTACGGTCAATTGATTGTGCCAGGCTAATTACAAACACCCGCATAGAAGCTCTCTCTTATTATTGCTAGAGCTTTGTTAGAGGGCGGCGCAGCACCAGATCTGTCGCCGATTAACAAGAAAAGACAATTAGATTGCCTGAAGCTACCGTTAATCGGGCGTGATAGCCGCTATATGCTCATACGCGTCGCCATATTCCGACAGTAGACGGCCCATGATATCGCGGCAGCTTTCAATTTCATTGATCTGCCCTACCACCTGCCCAACCGGGTTGAAAGCCACTTTTTGGCAATCGCCATTACCTGCGTAACGGTGTGTGCGGCGCTGTGCGTCAAAGCTAAGATAACCCTGCAGGGGCATCGGCAAGGCGTCGGGCGTATCGGCCCGATCCCAGGCTTCCGTCCATTCATTTTTAAGCATGCGAGCGGTTTTGCCAGTGAATGACGTTGAGCGCACTGTGTCTTCAGAGGTGGCGTTCATATAAGATTCACGCTGGGCAGGCTCAGCTGCGGCCTCTGATGAGTTTAGCCACATGGAACCCAGCCAAACACCCGCTACTCCCATACTCATGGCGGCCATTATTTGCTGTCCGCTACCAATTCCACCGGCTGCCAATACTGGCAGGGGTGCTACCGCCTCAACCATTTGTGGCCACAGAATTAAAGAGGTCACTTCACCCGCATGGCCACCCCCTTCAGAGCCCTGACAAACGATAAAATCCAGGCCGGCCTTCTTATGGTTGATACCATGTTTTAACCGGCCAGCAAGCGCACCAATTAAACGGCCAGACTCGTGTACTTGCTCTACGATACTGGCAGGTGGTGTGCCCAGGGCATTCACTATCATGCGGCACTTGGGACGCGTTAGCGCCTCATCCACCAAGAGCTGGGCTTGTGCTTCCGAAAAGCTAAGCGTTACTTCATCATCATCTTCTGGCCACTCGGGAACACCATGATCGGCCAGTAACTTGTTGGCAAATTGACGGTGTTGATCGGGGATGGCGGCTTTTAGCATCTCGACCAACTTGTCGGGATCCATTTCTCCCTGGCCTTCGTACTTTTGCGGTATCGCTGTGTCTACACCGTAAATATGATCGCCAATGTGCTCATCAATCCAATCCAGTTCTTCTTTTAATTGACTGACCGAAAAACCTACCGCACCGAGTACACCGATGCCGCCGGCCTTGCTCACTTCAACAACCACATCACGACAATGACTAAAGGCGAAAATTGGAACGTCTACGCCGAGCTGCTTACAGAAATCGGTTTGCATGGTTTAACTCCTGCTGTGTTTTGTTTTCTTGATGATGCAATGGGTACTGAGACCCAAGTTTAACGCGAATGCGGGGCGTAGAGTGCCGCTCTGCTTTTACGATTGCGTAATCAGGGTGTAAGCCATTAGCACTTGGCTGAAATAGTACAAGGGCAGCCCCAAAACGACGTTGTTAAACCCGGGCTTAATAAAACGGTCACGGGCAACCGACAAGTCAGATACGGCAAAGGCCGTAGCCGCAGCGAGAGGCCACCATCCAGCGCCAGCAGCGACTACAAGCATTGTTAAAATGGCCATGCAGTACGCGACAACGGCTCGCGACATGAATGCATCATCAAGGTGTGGCTGCAGCCACACCAAGGTTCGCCATGCAAAAACACCGGCGAACACTGCAGCCAGCGCTATCCTTCCAAGGTCCAGCGGCAGCGTACTGAACGCATAGGCATAGGCAAGATGCCCGAAAAGAAACGCGCCAATTCCAGACAGAAAAGCCACCCCCTGCCCAGGTTTTATCAATAACACATCGCCCAACCAGCAAAATGCCAAACCCGTCAGCAGCAAGATCCCGTAAGTGGATTCTGTCGCCCCCCAGGCAATCGCCAGCCAGAGAAAACAGCTTGAAGCGATCGTTTTGCTAAGGCCTCGCAACCAAAGACTGTCGCGCCACTCGGCGAACAACAGCACCGCTAGCGCTGTTATTCCTATTGATAATGCTGCGAAAGCGCTAGTCACCCAGGAACCCGCCAGACTGGTGCTGCCACAAGGTTTGATAAACACCTTTTTGTGCAAGAAGGCTTTTGTGATCGCCCTGCTCTACAATAAGACCATCATTAAGCACAATTAAGCGGTCCATGGCGGCAATGGTCGACAGTCTGTGCGCGATTGCTATAACGGTTTTTCCCTGCATTAGCTCTTCCAAGCATTCCTGAATCGCTATTTCAATTTCTGAATCCAGAGCCGAGGTCGCCTCATCTAGAATTAAAATCGGTGCATTCTTTAAAAGTACCCGTGCAATCGCTACGCGCTGGCGCTGCCCGCCAGATAAGGTAACTCCGCGTTCACCTACGTGTGCGTCAAAGCCAGTGCGGCCACTGTTGTCGCGCAATTGGCCGATAAAATCTAGAGCTTGCGCTTTACGTGCCGCCTCTAGCATTTCTTCTTCGCTGGCCTCAGGCCGTCCAAACATTATATTTTCACGCACCGAGCGATGCAGCAAAGAAGTATCCTGCGACACCGTGGCAATATTGGCACGAATGCTGTGCTGCTTCGCATTCCGAATATTCTGACCATCAATACTGATAGTGCCAGATTGAATATCGTAGAAGCGCATTAGTAAATTCACCAATGTAGACTTGCCGGCACCACTGCGACCCACTAGGCCTACTTTTTCACCTGCTTGAATCGTCAGGTTAAAATCGCTGAGCACCTTAAGGCCGGCAGAGTCTTCCGCGTTGTACTTAAAACCAACATTGCTAAACTCTATTCGCCCTTGAGGTACCTGCAACTCAGTTGCATCTGGCTTATCAACAACTTGTTGCTCAATAGACAACGTATTGATACCGTCCTGTACCGTACCAATATTTTCAAACAGCTGGCTTATTTCCCACATAATCCAGTGCGACATGCCAGTTAGACGGATGGCGATCGCCATTGCGATAGCAATTGCGCCTGGATTGATAGCCGCCGCAATCCATAAATAAACACCAAGCACGCCGACTGAGAATATCAGCAGCATGTTTAAGTAACCGATGGTGAACTCTAGCCAAGTCACCAGCCGCATCTGCGGGTGCACAGTACTCATAAAGTCTTGCATGGCACTGCGTACATAGCTCGACTCGCGCTCAGGGTGAGAAAACAATTTTAAAGTTAGAATGTTTGCGTAGCTGTCAACAATCCGGCCGGTCATGGTTGAACGGGCATCGGCCTGCAGCATCGATACATTTTGTAGGCGCGGCAAAAAGTAACGCAGGCAAACTGTATACAGTAGCAACCACACTATGATCGGCGCCGACAATCGCCAGTCGGAACTCATAACCAGAAACAAGGTTGTTACCAGGTAAACACTGATAAACACCAGCACATTGAGCACGGTTACGACTGTATCTCGCACCGCTAATGCGGTTTGCATAAGTTTTGTGGCGATTCGACCGCTGAAGTCTTGCTGAAAAAATGCATAGCTTTGGTTCAACAGATAGCGATGGGCTTGCCAGCGCACCTTCATCGGAAAATTACCCATTATCGACTGATGCAGCAACAGAGAGTTTGAGCCGATCAACAGCGGCATTAACACTAGAACAAACACGCTGAAGCCAAGCAAGATAGGCCACTCTTGTTCGATAAAATTAGTAGGGTCTCTGTCGGCTAGCCAGTCTACTAATTGACCCAGCACGGCGTAAAGCATTGCTTCACCTACAGCGGCCAGCGCGGTAAGCCCTGTCATAACCAACAAGTAAGGTTCTAGGCCACGAGTGTAATGACGACAAAAGCTCCACAGGGTAGTTGGCGCTTTGATAGGCGCTTCGGGTGGGTAAGGGTCTACAAGGTTTTCAAACCAACTAAAGAGTCGTTTCATTCCAGTGAGTTATTTCACCCTTACATAGCGAGTTTCTACAGCTTTTGCCTCTTCGCCGTCTGGCGTGACATTGTAAGCCGTAATAGTAAGATGATTTTCATCTTCAAGCTCATACACAGTTCGCCAACCCCAATCTGGGTGGCCATCGCCTACTGCGTATTCACCATACACATTGAAGCCATTTTCTATTGGCTCGCCTTCTGACGCTTGTAAGGCATAATTCATGTGGAAGCTATCAACCCAGCTGGTTTGATATTTGCCAGTCACTGAATTATAGGCAATGGTTTCATCACCTTCTCTGGGCTTACCCTTAATGCTGCCTTGATAGGTATGGCGAAGAAATAGATCACCAAGAATCATTTCCAGCGAACCAGACACTTCCGACTCATCGGCTAGCTTGCCTGGTTCAAACCAGGTTTTGCAGCTTCCTTGCCAGTTACCTGCCATGGCCTTAAGTAATGCTTGTTGTTTTTCGGTGGTCACTTCGGCGGTCATATCGCTAGTCACTTTAGTCTCTCCTTCAGTTGCCAGGCTGACTCCGCCAATCAGCAAACTGCTGATTAGAATTAAATGCGAGTAAAAAAATTTGTTTCTTTGAGTTTGCATTTTTAGATTTTACTCTCGCTAAACGTAGAACTTGTTAATAACCTCAAGCGGGAAGCAGTCTTAGTGGAACCTCAGCGCTCATAATGCAATTGTTAGACGTTTACCAAAGTTGAGGCTCAATAGCCAACATCGCGTGCACACAGGCAGCGCCAAGCAGCTTGGCTCGCTCAGGAGACCAACCGAAAACAGGACTGGGAGCATTAGCTGTGTCTTTGAAGGGCATCTCAAGCGTCATCGCCAAACAATCAAAGCTCTGCGCAACATTGTTGCTGCACAAGCTGAGATTGGCCTTGCCCGAAGAATTCACCGGGTAACCGTATTTGGTTTGAAAGTCCGGGTTGAGTTCTGCCAGCATATATTTGAAGTTTTTCAATACTGCATTGCGTTTGTCGTTCCATTTTTCTACGCCTTCAGTACCAGCGATAAAGTTATACGGCAGTGCTTCATCACCATGCACATCAAAACAAAAATCGACACCTGTCTCACGCATTTTATTCTTTACATGAAATACTTCGGGACTACTTTCCAGCGACGGCTCCAGCCACTCACGATTTAAATTCGAGCCCACGGCGTTCGTGCGCAAGTGGCCACGAAAGCTCCCGTCGGGGTTCATATTCGGCACAACGCAAATGGTGGCGCGCTCGAGCAATGCTCTCGAGCTGGCATCGTCTTCGTTCAACAGCCGATCCAGAAATCCCTCCATCCACCACTCGGCCATGCTTTCACCCGGATGCTGACGAGCGATAGCCCAAAACGTTTTTTTGCCCTTGGCCGGCTTACCAATAGTAAGCATGTCTATGTCGCGCCCATCAAGCGTGCTACCCAGCACTTGAAGATTGGCCAGTGAAGAAAACTGACAGTCACTGATCAAGTCGGCATGACGCTCTAAACTGTAAGGCGCGAAGTAGGCGTAATAAACGCTGTCGTATTCGGGCGTATGCAGAATACTGAGGCAGCCGCTTTCATAGTTGGTAGGCACTCGAAACCAGGTTTCGCGGTCGTAGGATGCTACCGCTTGATAGCTTTCCCAACCACCAGGGTAAGCCGACTCCCCCGCATTGCTTATTTTCAGAACGCAGGTCTCACCTTGTGCGCCAGTAAGTCGAAAGTGAAACCACTGATAGAAGTCCGACTGGGCATCTTTACGAATGGCTAGCTGAATGTCGTCGCACGAACTAGCGCTAAGACACTCGATGTTGCCACTGTCGAAATTGCTGGTTATTTTCATTTTCGCTGTCTTTTCTCTTTCTATTCCTTTTAGTCTGCCTTAAGCCTGAGGTCGTATTAGGAATTTCTCTCCGGTAGCTTGCTTGCCGTAGACAGATGCTGATTCCAGTGTGAGAACATCAGCAAGCGACACTTCCTGCGTATAGTTGCTGGCAAAAGTGGTTTTGATTTCCGACGCCACTCGTGCGCGCATTTCCAGACCTTTCTCCATACCTACCTTTTGTAGGAAAGGGGTTAGCAAAAAGCCCGCAACACCCCAGCTAAAACCAAAGTTTCGCGTGAGTACTGTCGCACTGCGATCTAGGCCACCATAAATGTACAGTTGCTTATACACGTCAGAGCCGTAGCCGTTGTAACCCGTCATTGATTTTAGAGCCGCGGCTTCCATACAGGTCAAAATGCTTGATCCCAGCTTGCCACCACCGGTTGCATCAAATGCCAGAGTAGCACCCGTTTCAAACAGTGCATCGGTCAAATCGTCATAGTAAGAGTCAGCACTGGAGTTAACAACGTACTTAGCGCCTAACTCTTTGAGTAAGGCTTCTTGCTCTGGTTTACGCACAATATTCACCAGATCAACGCCGTCGGCTATGCAAATTTTATTCAGCATCTGCCCCAGATTCGATGCTGCAGCCGTATGAACCAAGGCCTTGTGATTCTCCATGCGCATGGTTTCGACCATAGCCAAAGATGTTAGCGGGTTTACAAAGCAAGAAGCGCCTTCCGCGCTTGTTGTTCCTTCGCTCAATTCCAGGCACTGAAACACATTAACTACCCGGTATTGCGTGTACATAGCGCCACCAATGATGCCAACTAACTTACCTTGCAGGGCTTGCGCCATGTCGGAACTACCCGCAGCCACTACGGTACCAGAGGCTTCATTGCCTACGGGCATTGCTTCGCCTACTCGAGCCGTTACCATTCTCATCATTTCAGCAGGCACGTCTGCAATCAGACTCGGCGAATCTGCACTGCCACCCGCACGCGCGGTAGTCATATCAGCCGGGCCAAACAGCAAACCTAAATCAGATGGGTTAATCGGTGTTGCTTCTACTTTAACCAGCACCTCGTCAGGGCCTGGGTCCGGAACAGTAATTTCTTCAAGCCAGATCTCTAGCGTATTGTCGGCGTTAATCCGTGAAAGTAACTGCTGTGATTGTGTTGGCATTGCGATTCCTTCTGTAAGCGTTAAATAGTTGTATGTAGTTGGCTAAAGCCAATTTTAATTAGCGATCTGCATAGGCTTGGGCGTAAGCGATGCTATCGGCGTTGTCGATCAAGGTACCATTTGGCAGCTCTTCTGTGCGGGCGCTTATCTCGAGCATTGCCTGGCCAAGCTCCTTACTCGTTATTACCAGCGAGCCAGGCGTTAACAGTATCTCACTCAAATAGATTAATGGATTAGATTTTTCGCTCGTAGGCCGAATAAATGCAGATCGATAACTAAAGGTTCGCAGCGGAGTGCCTTCGGCCAGCACCTTCATCTCGCGCTCGAGACGGCCTTTCTCGCGCGCCCAGTGAGCGTCCCCTTCTGGGTCAGTACCCATGCCCGTAATGTAATGCAGTGACATCGGACCTTCTGAGCGATTGGCCAACCATTCTTTAATAAACGCGATGGTAAAATCAACGTGTATCCAGGTATAGGTTGCATCGTCAACATTCAGAGACGACGTGCCCAAGCCCCAAAGTACGGTATTGACGGTTGCTATCTCTGCGCGCAGGGATGAATAGTCGGTGAAATCTTTAAGCAGATGCATTACCACCTTGCCCGATTCTACGCCGGCATCTATTCGCGGTGTAGTCCGCCGGGTTACAACGTGAACTCGCTCCACTGCAGAGTCTTCGATGGCGGCTTTCAGTAAGCCATCCCCAGCGGATCCTGTGGCGCCAAACACCATAACGACGTTGTTGGCTTCGGCATTTACGCTGGCATTTTCGTCTGGCGTGATTTTGCCAAGGGTTACAAAACCCCAGATATTGAAACCGATCAACAAAACAACAAAGGCTATTAACAGCCATTTCAGGGATGTGAATAGAATGCTCATACGTATGCCCTTATGTGTTTGTTAAGCAGCAAGGCTGAGCGCCAAGCTGCAAGCACACAGTTTACCTCAGGTTGAGGCTGTACCGGACCCAATATCTAAGGAGCTGTTGATATCCTCAGAGCAATTGGCATCTATCTCTAAAGGAAGCCGGCCCAGCAACTCAAGCGTTCGATTACGCCTTGGGCAGTTATCGTATTGAAGCAATTCATAGTGGCCACAAGACAACGGCGACCAATGCAGTACATCACACATATGAGCCACGGTTCGCGTGAGCCAATCTCCCTTTCACCCGCGTCCCTATAAGCACCAGGGCACCTTGCTCCTCTAGTTCGGTGCATAGGTAACGGCCGATAAAGCCACGCCCACCCAAAACCAATACAGTTGCTTGTACTCGTTCTTCATCCTGCATGTTGCGCACCCCTATTTGTTCGTCAATGAGTACAGAATATGAACAAAAAAACAGGCGGACTTCCGAATGTATAGCCTGGCAACATAAAATCTATAATTATTTTACAATCAAAAACTTACGAAGTTCCCAAGTTATATTTCAGCGGCTAAAACTGACAATTAGATGCTGTGCTGCTGTCGATACGCTCCCGGCGAAAGCCCGGTGAGTTCCTTGAATGCAGAATAGAAACTGGATTGGAAACGAAAGCCGATCATTAGGCTAACAGACAGAATAGAAGCATCAGGCTCGTCCAGTAACAGTGTTTTGGCGGCGTCTACCCGATGTTGACGCAGAAATCTGGGAAAGCCAACGCCATAGTGCGAGTTAATAAGCTCTGACAATTGATGTGCGGACAAGGCCATTAGCTCAGCAAGCGTGACGAGATTTAGTGCCTCGTTCTCAAATTGGCGCTATTTGCGCATCAGCTGGTCCAGCTCAACGAGCTTCGACTCTGCGTCCACACGCTGAAGCTTCGACTGGGTGTAAGCAAGCTCGGTGATAACCACCAGATCACTGAGCATGTCAGGGAAAATAAGCAAAGCAGCCACTACCAGCAATATGGCCAATGAAATGGTATTGGCGTATGTGCGATAGAAAATGGCGTGATCTAGCAGAGGTAGCGCCAAGCCAAGTAACAGGGCTGGCGCAGCCAGCAATGCGAACAAACTAAAGAAGAACATTTCAACTTTGAAGCGGCTGCGTTGATTTCGCACACTGTAGACACGGCTTGCCAGCCATGCTGTATACACAGTGCCTACGACAAAACTAAAGGTGGGCATTACAGTGCAATGGAGAAAAGATACCAAACGATGGGTGCTTGTTGTAAAAAACGCTGGCATTGTTGCTAAGCTAGCAATGCCGACTTCAAGCCAGTTAGTTTCTATGAACGCTCTTTTACAAAATATTGCTCGTCACTTTGGACTTGAAATGATACCCGCGTGGCAACTCGACGATCTAGCACTGGCACGTCATCTTAGAGCACTGTTCGAGCGCCACAATGTGCAACAGCTTATTGAAGTTGGTACGAACAGCGGTGCCTACGGCCAGTTTCTGCGACGCGAAGTTAAGTATCTTGACTCGATATTGTCATACGAAGCTAACGCCGAGGCGTTCAAGCGACTTTCAGAACGCGCAACAGCTGACCCAAAATGGCAGTGCGTGCTGTGCGAAATAAGCCCTGAAAGTGAAGGCCCAGAAAGTGAAGGTAGAAAAACGGATACCGCTTACAACGCTCTGGATTCAATGGCTGATGTTACCCTTCCCCTAGCTGAAGGAGCGGGCCGCATGCTGAAACTGGACACGCAGCATCTTGATTTCCACGTGTTAGATGGTGCAACTAAGGTACTGAACACCCTTAGCTGCTTACAATTAGAAATCGCGCTGCCACACTCTGGAAATCGAGCCTCAATAATTGCAGACAGTGTAGGAACATTAGATCGAAAGGGTTTCATTCTGTCGGGAATGTTCCCTGTAGAGTCGGACGACAGGCTTTGTGCAAACTCGTTTGATTGCGTATTTCTCAATACAGCATCTGTTGGCTGAATAGAAGATGGCTGACTAGAACCTGATTGGCAGCACCTTGGATTACTAAAAGGACGTCGTGATAAGCTATCTACTGAAGTAATAAAAAGTAAGCGAAACGCAATGATTAAAAGTGTCCTACAAGTATTAGCAGCGGTGCTGCTGCTAACGAGCTGTACTACGGCCACCCTGCCAAACCAGCACCAACATGAAGAGCAGGCTTTCGACCCCGTAACCATGGACCTGCCCAGCATTGATGCCAAGCATCCACCCGCGTTTCACGAAGTGGTGATACCAAGCCATGATGCTTTGCTCACCGGTTTCCTTCTTGGCGCCAATGGACCAGGGCCGCATCCAACAGTGGTTCTTATGCACGGCTATCCTGGTAACGAAAAGAACCTTGATGTTGCGCAATCAATGCGTCGGGCTGGGTTCAACGTGCTTTTCTTTCATTACCGCGGTGCCTGGGGCAGCCAAGGAGATTACGCTCTAAGCCATCTACCTGAGGATGTGCTGTCTGCGATTGATTTTCTCACGACCAACGCCGAACAATTTAGAGTAGACACACAGAAGATATCTTTAGTGGGACATTCTATGGGCGGCTTCGCAGCCTTAAGTGCTGGCGCTCAATCGAAAACTGCTCGCTGTGTGGTGGGCATTGCTGCGGCAAACTTGGGTGAATATGCAGATCGCGGTGACGCTGCGCAAGAGGGGTTCAAAAGCTACACTGATCAATTGTTTATGCTTCGCAACTTTGATGGAGAGAAAGCATTAGCTGATATACGACGTAACTTTGAACAGTATGACGTGCGACGTTACGGACCCAAGTATATTGGTAAGCACGTATTACTAATAGCCGGAGAAGGCGACACTGTCGTTCCACCAGCCGTTCAGGAACGCATCCAGCAGGCGTGGGCAGCAACGCCCGGCCTGAATCTACGCACTCGAACATTGCCTGGCGATCACGCGTTCTCACATACGCGTATTGTATTGCAACGCGAAGTTATTAACTGGCTGAACCAGAGTTGTCGTTAGAGTGGAAAAGAAAAACCTATGAGTAATTCCACCCTGGTTACGGTTGAATGGTTAAGCAATCACCGTAACGCCCAAAATTTGATTTTGCTCGACGCTAGTGTCGCTAAGGTAATCGGCAAAGAACCGCTGATTTATGCGCAGTTCGAATGTATTGAAGGCGCACAACACTGTGATTTAGACAGCGATTTCCATAACCCGCTTGTGGGCCAGCCGCACAGCATGCCAAGCGCGGACCAGTTTTCTGCTGCGGCTTCATCACTAGGCATTCAACCCCACAGTCATGTTGTTATTTATGACAATCAGGGCCTGTATTCAGCGCCTAGAGCGTGGTGGATGTTTAAAGTAATGGGGCATGAAAAAGTGAGCATTCTGGACGGCGGTCTTCCGGAATGGAAACGACTGGGTCACGGCGTCTGTGCGAAATACACCGCAACAGAAAAACCCAGCGCCAAAAGCGCCCTAAACTACATTCGAGATGAGTCTTTGTTGATTACAGCGCAGCAAATCTTAGACGTATGCAACCCTGCGAATAGCGAGCGCCAACAAATTGTTGACGCTCGGGCCAGCGCTCGCTTTTATGGTGAGGTTCCTGAACCGCGAGAGGGACTGCGAAGCGGCCATATTCCTGGCTCGGTTAACATTCCATTTGCCAAGCTGCTCGACGGATTTTGTCTGAGAAAACCGAAGGAATTGGCTAAGATTTTTGACGAGCAGCAACTGCAACGAAACAGCCTATTAGCCGCTTCTTGTGGCTCCGGAATGACGGCTTGCATTGTTCTTCTTGCTGCGACCGTGGCAGGCTTCAGCGATCTCGCCTTATACGACGGTTCGTGGAGTGAATGGGGTGCAGACCACACTCTACCGATTGAACTCGAGGGTTGAGTATGAAACGCATCCCCCTTGGTCCAGGAGCATTAGTAGCGGCAGCATTTATTGGCCCAGGCACCGTTACGGCCTGTACACTTGCGGGCGCTAATTTTGGTTACGCTTTAATGTGGGCCTTGCTGTTTGCAACATTAGCAACAATTGTTCTACAAGACATGGCTGCGCGATTGGGCGCAGGCGCGCAACTCGGTTTGGGCGAAGCCATTGTTCGTGCCAGCGACGGTAAGCCATGGAAATGGCCAGCAGCGGCGCTTATATTTACAGCCCTTGCAATCGGCAATAGCGCCTACGAGGCGGGTAATTTAGCAGGTGGTGCACTCGGCATTGCCGCCATTGTTGGAGAGGGGCAACTCGACCATCGTATTGTTGTGGCTGTAATGGCCATACTCGCTATCGCATTACTCGCTTATGGCCGCTACCAAGTGTTGGAAAAAGTACTTGTGGGTCTGGTTTTACTAATGAGCGCTGCGTTTTTGCTGAGCGCCACTTTAGTAGGCGTCGATTTTGTAGCGCTACTGGGTGGGCTTAAACCCCAGCTACCAAAAGACGGGGTACTAACCGCCGTTGCTCTAATTGGAACCACGATTGTGCCCTACAATCTATTTTTACACGCGGCCGCTGCACGCCAGCGTTGGCCTGAAGGATCTACTGATACATCAACACGTATTCGGGAAGCAAGGGTAGACACCGCTGTATCGATTGGCTTGGGTGGTTTGGTATCAATCTTTATTGTTGCGACGGCCGCTGCAGGTATCTTTCAAGCAGGACTAACGGTGTCGAGCGCCGCCGATTTGGCAATGGTGCTGGAACCAGGTTTTGGCCAAAATGCCCGCTATCTATTAGGTACCGGCTTGTTTGCCGCCGGGCTTACCTCAGCGCTTACCGCACCGATGGCTACAGCCTTCGTATTAAATGAACTGCGAGGAGCCCCGTCCGGATCATCGACTAATGGCTTTCGCCTTATTGCCTGCCTTGTCGTTTTGATTGGTGCAGGGCTGGCTATGCTAGGACTAAAACCACTTTCCTTAATCCTTATTGCGCAGACTGCAAATGGCTTGCTTCTGCCCATAATAGCCGTGTTTCTGCTGTTTGTGATGAACAATAAGGCGCTGCTGGGCAGCCATGCTAATGGCTTAGTATCGAATATAGCAGGTGTGCTTGTGATTGCAGTCACTTTGGGGCTTGGCTTACGCGCAGTGCTATAAGTAATTGCCACAGAAAAATACGATAGAAAATACAATAGAAAACCACGATAGACACGAAGGCGAACTCTGGTCATGATTAAATCCATTTATGTTGCTGCTAAACACGGCGATCCCTTAACAAGCGTGAAACAGATTGAGTTAATTGCCGGAAAAGGAATTGTTGGAGATCGCAATTTTGCGCAGAGCGAATGGCCAGGACAAAACCTGACATTGATCGAGCGTGAACAAGTTGATGCGTTTAATCAAAACCATCAACGCTCTATCGACGAAAGCGACCCGCGGCGCACGGTCGTAACGCAGAATGTGGACTTGAACAGCTTGGTAGGTAAAGAATTTGCGATAGGGTCTGTGCGTTTGTTGGGTGTTGAGTTGTGCGAGCCATGCAAAGGAATAGGTGAACAGCTAGCCACAGATACCATGACTGGGCCGGAAGTGGTAAAGGCGTTTGTTCACAAGGCAGGCTTACGTACTGATGTGCTCTGCGACGGAGTAATAGAAGTTGGTATGAGCGTAGATGCCTAACGCGATGAACAAAATCAAGCGCTTTGAAAAAATGACCCGCAAAGACAGCAAGGATAGAACCCTATGAGGCTTTTCTCATTTTCAACACAAAGCTTACTGCTCTTTTTTTTGGTGATCTGCAGTCAATTTCTCAACGCTGCGCAGCAAACGGAATTCAGTACTCAAGAACGTCGAGCGCTTGATTGGTTAAAGCAGCACGAGGCCCTCGCTATAGAAGAGCTGCGCCAGCACGTAGAAATTAACACTGGCACTCTAAATACCAAGGGTCTGGATATGTATCGTGAGCTATTGGCTGGCGAGCTAAAGAAGCTTGGGTTTGCCACTTCGAAACATGGTAATGAGTCTATGGAAGTTCTCAGTTGCGCGCGCGAAACCTTGCAGTTTGCTGATCATCTCGTTGGTCGCAGAACTGGAAACAAAAAGACCAAGCTTCTTTTAAATGGTCATATGGATACCGTGTTTAGCAAGGACGATTCGTTCCAGACATTAAACGTGAGTAGCGATGGAACCCTACGCGGTCCCGGAGTAGCCGATATGAAAGGCGGTCTTGTGGCGCTGCTGCAAGCCTTACGTGCCCTTAATGTTGTGGGCGCATTGGAAGAAAGCAATCTAACCGTGCTGTTCAATAGCGATGAAGAAATGGGATCTTTAGGTTCGCGGCCACTGATTGAAGCCCTAGCGCGCGAACATGATTTAGGGATGGTTTTTGAATCCAGTTACGACAACAAGATGACGTACGCGCGCAAAGGACTCGGACAGGCACGTCTGCGTGTGAGCGGACGTGAATCGCACGCTGGTGCCGCGCATGAGGACGGAGTATCTGCGAACCTCGCTTTAGCGCACAAGGTCATAGTCATCGAGACACTGACCGATTACGACAAAAAAAATACAGTAAACGTTGGCACCATGAGTGGCGGCGAAAAACGCAACACTATCGCGGGGTGTGCCGAAGCCTACATAGACATGCGTTACCCCAGCCAACAGGCCGGCGAGCAATTGAGGGCCAGCATGGAAAATATAGCCGCCCAAAAATCCACTCCTAACGCACGCTATCCTGAGCTACCAAAAACGGAATTTTGGGCCAAACTACACCGACCGGTAAAAACGCCCCACAAAACAGTCGATACTTTAATTGAGCAAGCTCGTAGGCTTTCTATTCAATTAGGTGAACCGATAACCGGAGTACGATACGCTGGCGGAGGCACTGATGGCTCGATAGCACAAGCCGTGGGCCTGCCTACCATAGACAGTATTGGTGTAGATGGCGTTGGCGCGCATTCTTCGCGCGAAGCTAGTACAGTACAGTCGTTTCACGCACGAACACGCCTGATCGCAGTATTAATTATGCGTTTAATGGATGAAGCTCCAGAGTAAAAGAACATCGAATATTGTTAGCTAACTAACGAATACAATCACAAGCAGAATAATAAAGAGTCAGAGAAATAATGAACGAATTGAACGAAGTATTGCTTGCAACCTCCAATTTCGTTTGGTCCTACGTGATCGTTGGTCTGTGTGTTGGCGTGGGCCTGTTTTTTACTGTGCGCTTGCTGTTTATTCAGGTGCGTAGCTTTCCACATGCAATCGCCTTGCTGCGAGGCAAATACGACGACAGCGACGACAGTGAAGGCATAACTACGTTTCAAGCGCTTTCTACCGCGTTGTCATCAACAACGGGCATTGGAAACATTGCAGGCGTAGCCGTCGCAATCAATTTAGGCGGGCCTGGCGCAATTTTCTGGATGTGGATGATGGCCATACTGGGAATGGCACTTAAGTTTGCAGAAGGCACGTTAGGCAGCCTCTACCGCGAGCCAATTGGCTCAACAGGTATGCTGGGTGGTGGGCCAATGGCTTATATCACAAAGGGTCTTGGCGAACGCTGGCGACCAGTTGCGACATTTTATGCGGCTTGCACTGCTGTTGCCTGTCTCGGTGCCTGGAACATGTTCCAGTCGAATCAAGCTGCCGCTACGCTGCAAGATCAGTTAAACGTTCCAACCTGGGTAACGGGTGTGGTTATGTGCGTTTTTGTGGCCCTTGTGCTGGTTGGTGGCATCAAACGTATTGGTGTTGTTGCAGCACGCTTAGTGCCGACCATGTGTGTGATATATGTTTCGACCGTACTGGTTATCTGCGCGATGCATGCCAGCAAGTTGCCCGATGTAATGGATCTTATTATCAGTGAAGCATTTAATTTTGGCGCGGCCGGCGGAGGCGCAATAGGGACGGTTATTTTGATTGGTATTCGCCGCGCCATTTTTTCTAACGAAGCAGGCACTGGAAGCGCGGCCATTGCGCATGCCGCAGCAACAACCCGTTACCCTGTGCGCCAGGGCATTGTGGCAAGTCTCGGGCCATTTATTGACACCATTGTTGTCTGTGCCGCTACAGCCTTTGTAATACTTCTCAGCGGTTTCTATGGAACCGAGTCTTACCAAAATAACTCGGGCTCGGTTATAAGCTTCGAAAATGCAAATGTGAGCCCAGCACATACTGGTAACTGGACAATAGAATCCAACATTCAAGGCGACGACGCGCCGCTGCAACAGTTTACTTCTGGCAGCCAAACTCTCGCATTAGTAGCCCAGCAAAATCTTAGAACGTCCAACCCTGTAATTTCCCTGGCGGCTCTTGCAACCAGCGAATCAGCCGTGGGCATTCGTTTCTCTGCGCGAAGCAATGGCGACACTATTGCAGTAAGAGTACTCAACGGAGGGCGGGTAGCGGCCTTCTCTGTTATTGGCAAACCCTTTGAGATTGCTGGTCAAGCTGCAGAAACCGATGCCTGGCCAGTTAAAGGTAGCTATAAGGCACAGCAATGGAGCTCTTATGTGCTTATGCCACCAGAATCGGCGAACGCAGTGTTTAGTAACACAGAAGCGCTTCAGCTCGAATTTCAACTTAGCCAGGGCGCAGAACTGGAAGTGGACCGTATTGAGTTCGTTGATGCGGCTAACGGCATTGTTTTATCCACAGCGGCTTTCTCAAAGTTCTTTGGTCTTTTTGGTGGCGTTTTCATACCGATTGCCGCTTTGTTTTTCGCCTACACAACGGTTTTGGCGGGCAACTATTATGGTGAAGTAGCCTGCCACTACCTAAATTCAAAACTGGTTAAACCTTACCTTTGGATTTACATTGCTTCTACGTTTATTGGTTGCGTGGTTACTTTGGACTTAGTGATTAATTTCTCCGATTTGACCCTTGGTATGATGGCCATACCCAATGTGATTGTTCTTGCGATGTTGAGCCCGGTGGTCGTACGTGAAACAAAACGCTATTTCGCGGCGCTTAAGAATGGCGAGTTAGATTAGTTCCGCCTAACTGAACTAAGTGATGAACTAGCTAATCCAGCAGATCATCACTTCGCTTACGCTGTCGGTGCACTTCAGTCACTTTTCCATAAAGGTCTTTTACTCGATACTCACTGCCAACCATTCCGGGCTGCTCGGCAAAAGACATAATCAACAATAGGCGATCGTGATTACCAGTATTGGGAGTAACCCGATGTAGGGAGTATCGCCCGAGGAAAAACTGCAGGTCGCCGGCGTTCAAATCCAACCGCCTTATCCGTTGGCGGTCTCCTTCCAGTACTTTCTGTACCTCGCCATAGCACTCATTCGTTGCGCTGCGCAAGTTCGGAACGTACTCAAACTGCCCGCCGCTACTGGCGCCTCTTAGCAACATAGTGATAGTGAATTCATTAGTATCGAAATGCCAATTAAACTGTTGACCCGGCTTACCAACGTTCACAATCATGTTCGAAATGGGGTCCTCGTAGATAAACAATTCTTGCTTACCAAGACATTCGGCCAGAAAATCCTTCAGTGGCGACCAGTAATACAACTGCCGCGACAAAGTCTGAGCAGAATAAAGATCAGCTGTAACAAAACCGTTATCGCGACGCAGGAACACGTTTTGGGGATGCGTATCCTCGTGGTCAGTGTTTGCATCACCCAAATACACATTGCACTCTTTCTTCGGTGCAAAATAAGCCTGGCCTGCCCGGTCAAGCGCCTCAGCAAGCAAAGCCTGGACACCATCAGGACTGAAAAAATTCCGAAGCACCGCGCAACCGTCATTGGCCAACTGAGTGCGCACCTGCTCGATGACACTGTCACGAATAGGATTTTTTGGCTCGTCTACTGGATAGCGCTGGCGATCAATCAGGTCTGCACAGTTCATAGGGCTCTCTTATTATTTTGCCTTCAAAGAGAGTGTATGCGAGTCAACGCCTGAACAGCAATAGTCTGCATGTCAGCGGTCTAACTAGCCTAACTTTTGGTGCTTTTAGGCTCCTGAGACACATCTTGCGCTCGAAACGGCGCTAATAGCTGAGCAAGGTAAGCTTTCGGGTAAGCTGGGTTTTGTACGCCAATAACTCCAACCTCACGCCCGGGCGGATTAAAGTAGGTACCAAACACCAGGTCCCAAACTATCAGATTGTTACCAAAATTCCTGTCCGATTCCGCTGGATCTCTGGAGTGGTGCCAGCGATGTAATTCGGTCATGGAGAACACATAATTCAACCAGCCTAGCTTGAGTCGAATATTGGAGTGCTGAAATAGGCCATGAATGCTATTGAAGGTGAGATACAGAGTAATGGTCTCTATTCCAGTACCCAACAAAATAAAAGGCACGACTTCCGGCAGTTGAAAAACGAGCTTTTCCAAAGGGTGGAAACGCCCTGCGTTAAGAAAGTAGAGTCTGTTGGGACTATGATGCACAGCGTGCAATCGCCACAGTACTGGCACTTTGTGAGCGGCTCTGTGCACCCAATAGCGACCAAATTCAGCCAGCAACAACATCAAAAACAGTTGCACTAACAAGGGCCATTGATGAGGCCATAAAGACCCATCGAATCGTTCACCCAACCAGGCAGTCAGGCTAAGCAGTATCGCAATCAATGCGATTTTCTCTAGCGTGGTCACGAGGCCGTTATTTACCAATAAGTGCACCACATCCGTTGCGGTGTCATCATCAGCCTGTAGCCAGTCTTCGCGGTAGGGCATCAGGCGCTCGAGAAGCGGGATGGTGAGAAAACCAAACAGCAATATGCTGACACTAGACGCCAGCAGGTGCGACCAACCAAACAACGCAAACCCCGCCCAACAGCTAAATAAAGCGGCGCTAATCACTATCGGAAATATCAATTTCTCAGGCATTGGACCTAATCCTTGAAGAAAACCTGGCCAACTTGCTTAGCGGCGTCACTCGCTAGCTCACGAGAAGCGTAGGTAAACCGGCACAGTGCGATTTAATAGTAGCCACCCGGCTACCCGGCTTTCGACCATCACGAATAGAGCTGACTTCAACACCTCGCGATAATAAGCCTGCGCAGGTTCCTTCAATATCGCTACAGCGATAGCAAATTCCCCAGAAACGGTCTGTTGCAACCGGCTCTTTCGGGTTTTGTATTATTTCGAGCGTCATACTACCCTCTCGAAAGAACAACATACGCCCCCCCCACTCTGGCACGGTTTGATCTAATGCCAAGCGCATACCCAGCTGCTGCCCGAATAAGCGTATACAATCGTCTGCGTCGTTAGTCATTAGTACTACGTGATCGACAGCTTTGATACCTGGTGTGCTTGCATTCAGTTCTACTACCGATTGTGCCTCAGACCTGGATCTTGTTAACGCCAAGCCTCGACAATCAGTTAGTTCAGGGTCAACGTCACTATGCAGTGCTAAAGCAGCAATTGAGCAACGATCCTCATCGCTCGAAGATGCTTGTACGCGTATACAGGTATTTGCTAATGCTACCGTTTCAAGTGATGCACCAAACAGCACAGCAAGTTCCAGTTCAGTCTGGGCCACCATGGGGGAACTAATGGCTATTGATTCAAAAAAGCGATGTTTCAAGATACCTCCAACAGGCGGCTCGATATCAGTTAGTACCATATCACCGCTTTCTACGACGGCTAGCATCATACTCCATGCACCCACCCTAGGCAGCTAAACCGCTGTTATAAGCGAGCGTCGTAGCTTCCACGCGCCAATGCCACCTCTGGTCGCATTGCGCCCATGTATAACCAAGTTTATTACATTTACTAACGTAAAGAATTGTCGCGATACCAGAATCCCGTCTACTCTCTATCAAGTGATGTTTAGTAACACGCTAATAAAACAAAACCTTGATAACGGAGGTTAATAATAATGGAGCAATTAGCAGTATCAAAGATCGCCGGAGTGGGTCACTACTTTCCAGACGAAGTGGTGAGTTCCGATGATCTAATGGAAGAGTTCAATTCAGAATCACGGTTCGGTCTACCTGCCCGATACCTGTCCAAGCTTGCCGGTATAGAGCAGCGGCGATGGTCCCCCGCTGGCACACGCCCTTCCAGTTTAGCCATAAAGGCCTGTGAGCAGGCAATAGAGAATGCTGGCATCCAGCCCAGCGATATCGATTGCGTCATTTACTGTGGCATAGAACGAGATTGGCAAGAGCCAGCAACAGCCCATGCCGTTCAGCATGCAATTGGCGCTAGCCAGGCAAGCTGCTTCGATTTGAGCAATGCATGCCACGGTTTTATGAACGGTATAAGCGTTGCAGACGCCTTCATTGCAACAGGATCTGCTCGCATTTGCCTGCTGTGCACCGGGGAGATAGGCTCACATGCATCGCGCTCTATTCTAAGACAACTCAAGGAGCCACGTTGCGGCAAAGAAGAGATGAAATTCCTTCTGGGCGGCCTCACTGTTGGCGATGCAGGTGGCGCAATGATTCTAAAGCACTCACAAGATCTAGCTGGTTTCAGAAGCTTCAAGTTTCAAAGCGCTGGCGCATTTACCGATCTGTGCTTTTACTCCCGGGCCGCAAATGACGATATATACGGAGAAATGCACATGGAGGAGATCGTTAAGGAAACGTTGGACAGGCATGCAGACAGCATCGAAGAAACCTACCAATCACTGAATTGGACACCTACCGATGTGGACACCTTATTCTCCCACCAAGTGGGCGCAAGGGTGCACAAAGACGTCTGCAGGATAACAGGCATAGAGCGAGAAAAAGCCCCCACTATTGTCGATCGTTATGGTAATATTATGAGCGCCACGATACCGGCGTTATTTAGTTTGTACCCGCCTCAAAAAGGCGATAAAGTACTGATTATTAGCTCTGGCAGCGGCCTAACTATTGGACAGTCGGCCATGCTGGCGTAAATAAATATAATTGGCTATCGATAAACGACTTATAGCACTATGTGGTACATGATCCCCTCAGCTGCCGCGATGGCAGCTAAACTAATCTTGTTATGGATAACTCGTCATAACCTCTCAAGCCATGTGAATTTCATGTTCCTTTTGGGTGCTCTGTTCGTGCTAAACGGAGTAGAGTTTGCATCATTTCTACTACCACAAGAGTTATATACTAATTACGTTTGGATGATGCAACTGTATTACCTGTCTGGCATAGTCGCTGTTGCCGCCATGCTCGATGTTGCTATGAGTGTTGTGATGGCCTCAAAAACAGAGTGGCGTAAGGCTAATGTAGTATTGGTCATAGCAGTTGGCGCATTGACCGTGATGCCGGGCTCGGTCATTGCCGGTGTAGTACCAATGGGTGATTTTGCGCGTCGTGTGTCTGGGCCTGCAATGCCTATTTATTTCACTTATATAGTGCCTGCACTAATTGCCAGCTTTGCCTTACCTTTTTGGGGTATCAAGCGCGCCCCCTCCAAGCACCGTCAACGTCAAAGTTGTGCGTTAATGTTGGGCGTAGCGCCTTTGACAGTAAGCACGGCGATAATTTTAGTGATGATGCAGTTTGACTGGGCAGTTAATGGCGCTGTGATTCTATCGACTATGACAACAGTTCTTGTGATTGTGCTTTTCATTTCTGAATCGCGATATGGGCTTTTCAAACTGCTAAGCCGCGTGCCTGCAACTCTCGAATACAAGGCCAGGCGTGACCTGCACAGCATGGTAGACCAGCTACACAAGACAGTTAGTGACCCCAACAAGCAGAGCAATCTAGCAGACTATCTTAGACAAATGGAGTCTCTTAGCATTGCACTGGCTATCGAGGCCAATGATGGCAACCTCTCCAAGACAGCCCGTCAAATGGGCGTTAGCCGAACAACGATTCTGCGAAAACGGCCACAGAAGGAAGCTACTCCAGGGTAGCCCTAACCGTCTCCTAACCCTCTTTGCTGTCGACTTTATTATGTTAATTTCGGCCACGCGCTAGACCTTGAACATCAGTATCAAAGAACACTCTGCCGCTGAAACTCTATTCTGCCGACATCACTTGACGCATTCCACTTAAGTAGGGCCTCCAAGATCGAAGTGTTCTACCGCTGTGTGCTTTATTGGGCTAGAAAACCCTGCGCTTGTAGGCTGTGCTGATCTATCATCAACAGGCTTACACTCAGGGTAGACGGAGAATCTAAATGTCAGCAGCAAGCCTCAACACTCTTAGCAGTAAATCATCGCTCAAGGTTCAAGGTACGTCCTACAGCTATTACAGCCTGAAGGCAGAAAAAGTGGCCGGCCTGGCGGATATAAACCAGTTGCCCAATTCTATTAAAGTGCTGCTGGAGAATTTGCTGCGCCATGAGGACGACCTCGCTTGCACCGTAGACGATATTGTAGCGGTGGCTCAAAGTGCTGAACATCGGCGCGAGGTTGAAATTGCCTATCATCCCGCACGGGTTCTCATGCAGGACTTTACTGGCGTGCCAGCGGTGGTCGATCTTGCCGCCATGCGCGACGCATTAGCAAAAGCTAATGTTGATCCGGCCAAAATCAATCCTCTCTCGCCAGTTGATCTGGTCATAGACCACTCGGTTGTCATCGATAAATTCGCCACGGAGCAAGCTTTCGATCACAACGTGGAACTGGAGATGGAGCGGAACGCTGAGCGCTACGAGTTTCTGAAGTGGGGACAAGGTTCTTTCGACAATTTCAGCTTGGTGCCGCCAGGAACAGGCATTTGTCACCAGGTAAATTTGGAGTACATCGCAAAAGCTATTTGGAGCTCGGACGTTGATGGCGAGCTAACGGCCTACCCTGACACCCTGGTTGGCACAGATTCGCACACCACAATGATCAATGGGCTGGGCGTTCTGGGTTGGGGAGTGGGCGGTATCGAAGCAGAGGCCGCTATGTTGGGTCAACCCATTTCCATGTTGATTCCAGACGTGGTTGGTTTCGAAATGACCGGCAAACTCGCAGAAGGTATAACAGCTACGGACCTGGTGTTACGTGTAGTCGAAATGCTTAGGGCGCACGGTGTTGTAGGCAAATTCGTAGAATTTTATGGTAATGCTCTGGATACGCTACCGCTCGCCGACAGAGCAACAATTGCCAATATGGCACCCGAATACGGCGCCACCTGCGGCTTCTTCCCGATTGATCAAAAGACCATAGACTATATGCGCCTAAGTGGCCGCGACAACCATGTACTCGAACTGGTCGAAACCTACTGCAAAGCTCAAGGCATGTGGCGTGATGATAGCTCTCCAGTACCTGTATTTGCGTCTACTTTGTCGCTGGACATTAGTACTGTTGAACCCAATCTTTCTGGCCCGAAGCGACCTCAGGACAGAGTACCGCTGCGATCTATGCCTGAGGCCATAGAAGCCTTTATTGAACTTGAAGGAAAAGCGGGCGAACTCGACACCGCGTTCCAAAGCGACGGTTTTGAGATGCACCATGGCGATGTCGTTATTGCTTCGATTACAAGTTGCACCAACACATCAAACCCTGCAGTGATGATGGGCGCCGGCCTGTTGGCTAAGAAAGCGATTGAAAAAGGCCTTCAGCGAAAGCCGTGGGTAAAATCTTCGTTGGCACCGGGCAGTAAGGTGGTCACCGAATACTTAGAAAACTCTAATCTTCAGTATTACCTCGACGAGCTTGGCTTTAATACGGTCGGCTATGGTTGCACTACTTGCATAGGTAACTCGGGACCACTGCCCGAGACTGTGCATAGCACTATAGAAGAAAACGACATGGTTGTAACTTCAGTGTTATCAGGTAACCGAAACTTTGAAGGCCGTATACATCAACTCGTAAAGGCCAACTGGCTCGCATCGCCACCCTTGGTAGTGGCGTATGCCCTGGCAGGAAGCACCCGTATTAATCTTAGCTCTGAGCCTTTGGGTAAAGGCAAAGATGGCGAAGATGTTTTCCTAAAAGATATATGGCCCAGCAATGAAGAAATTGCCCTTGAGGTTGCCAAAATTGACGAGGGCATGTTCAATGCCAAATACGCCGACGTTTTCTCGGGTGATGAAAAATGGCAGGCGGTTCCCACAGTAGAAGGAAAGACCTACAGCTGGCAAGCAAGCAGCACCTATATTCAGCTGCCGCCGTTCTTTGAGCCTGAATACACAGAAGGCAAAGATAAGGACATTATTGGAGCGCGACTTTTAGCACTGCTCGGCGATTCTGTAACCACTGATCACATATCGCCGGCAGGGGCGATTGCCGCCGATACTCCTGCAGCCAAGTACCTAACAGATAATGGTGTAGAGCGTAGGGACTTCAATAGTTATGGCTCGCGACGAGGTAATCATGAAGTAATGATGCGCGGCACCTTCGCCAACATTCGTATTCGCAATGATCTCGCGCCTGGCACCGAAGGAGGCTATACGCAGCGTGCAGACAGCGACACTGTTCTATCCATTTACGATGCCGCCATGCAGTACATGGCTGAAGGTACGCCGACTGTTGTAGTAGCAGGCAAGGAATATGGCACAGGCTCCAGTCGCGATTGGGCCGCGAAAGGCACCTTATTATTAGGCGTAAAAGCAGTTATTGTTGAGAGTTTTGAACGCATCCACCGTTCCAATCTTGTCGGCATGGGCGTGCTTCCTTTGCAGTTTATGCCGGGCCAAACTCGACATACGCTAAACATAAGCGGCAATGACAGCATTGACATTGTCGGTTTAGGTGCCGATGGACAAAAAATGCAACCCAAGCAATTGTTTAATGCGCGCATCAACCGAGCCGATGGAAGTGTTGATGAAATTCAATTGCAATCGCGCATTGATACCGCAGTAGAGGTAGAGTATTTTCTTGCCGGAGGTATATTACAGTATGTGCTGCAGCGCCTGAAAAGCGAATAGTTCAGGCTCACGATTGCAAAGGAGAGGAACGCGACAGGATGGCAAAGAAAAGCAATAAAGGAAGTGGCTTAACCCGTTCGCGTATTGAACACGACAGCCTCGGTGCGTTGAAAGTGCCGAGCAAGGCACTTTTTGCGGCGCAAACCCAACGCGCAGTAAACAATTTTCCTGTCAGCGGTCTTCGAATGCCGGCATCGTTTATTAGTGCTTTGGGGTTAATAAAAGCAGCGGCTGCCACCAGCAATTTGGAGCTTGGCTGCATACCAAAAGGGGTCGCCGGCGCTATCGTTGCCGCTGCAGAGAAAGTGGCTCGCAATGAGGTAGATGAGCATTTCCCGGTGGATGTATTTCAGACCGGCTCGGGCACTAGCTCGAACATGAATGCAAACGAAGTCATAGCAACGCTGGCCACTGACAGCTTACAAAAGCCAGTGCACACGAACGATGACGTAAATTATGGGCAAAGCAGTAACGATGTAGTACCAACGGCCATCCATGTTAGCGCCGCCATACAAATACACGAACATTTACTACCCGCTCTAACAAATTTACAAAGCACCATAGATCACCGCGCCAAACAGCTTCGAAAAACCGTAAAAACCGGCCGCACTCATTTAATGGACGCGATGCCTTTGTCACTTGGCCAGGAATTGTCTGGCTGGAGCGCGCAAATTGACAATTCGATACGGCGAATCAAGGATACACAAAAGCGCTTGCTTATGATCGCTCAAGGTGGAACGGCGGTAGGCACAGGAATTAACGCCCCTAAGGAGTTTTCAAAGTTGTTTGCTCAACATCTATCGGAGCGTAGCGGCCTCACATTCAAACCTGCGCGCAATAAGTTCGAAAGCATTAGCAGTCAAGACACCGCGGTAGAAATGTCTGGTCAGTTAAAAACCGCCGCCGTAGCACTTATGAAGATAGCAAATGATCTGCGCTGGATGAACAGCGGCCCGCTAGCCGGACTGGGAGAAATTGAGCTGAAAGCCTTGCAACCGGGCTCTAGTATCATGCCTGGCAAGGTTAATCCGGTCATTCCAGAATCGGTTGCTATGGTGTCTGCTCAGGTAATAGGCAACGACTCTTGCATCACGGTAGCGGGTCAATCCGGCAATTTTCAGTTAAATGTCATGTTGCCGGTGATCGCCTACAATTTACTGCAGAGCATCGAGTTATTGGCCAATGCCGCTAATCTGCTCGCCGATACAGCGATAGCCGACTTTGTCGTGCGAGAAGATGTTATTGAGGAGAATCTTCACCGCAATCCCATACTAGTAACGGCGTTGAACAGCACGGTGGGCTACAACAAAGCCAGTGAGATCGCCAAACGTGCTTATAAAGAAGGTAGACCCATAATTGATGTCGCCGCCGAGATGACCGAGCTTAGTCGATCGGAACTGCAGAGATTGCTAAACCCTAAAAAGCTCATCTAAAGAACGTCTCAGCTGCTAAATACAAGGACTAACTATGCGAAGCTTAACAACAGTCATACATCGATCGCTTGTAGCTTTTGTTTCGTTGCTGATCGTTTCATGTGGCACCGTGCTGAACACATCAGCTCAGCCAACCACTATAGAAACCACTGCACAAACGTTTCAGCTGCAGGTTCTGGTAAAAAACCTGGAAACACCCTGGGGCTTGGATTTTCTCCCTGAGGGCCAGCTGCTAATTACGGAACGCGAAGGTCGCTTGCTGCGCTATGACCCACACAACGATGAAACCATGGAAATCAGCGGACTGCCTCCCATCCAGGTGTATGGTCAGGGCGGTTTGCTCGATGTAGCCGTTCACCCGAAGTATGCCGAAAACAGTTACATTTATTTGAGCTACACACACCGCACTTTTAATCGTCTCTACACCACTAGGCTTGCTCGCGCAAAACTTCATGGTCGCAGGCTGCTCGAGTTAGAAGTATTGTTTGAGGCTGAGCCCGCTTTCAGTACCGTGGTGCACTATGGGTCTGCTCTACTGTTTGATAACGATGGTTATCTCAGAATGACAATGGGTGATCGCAGAAACCGCCACTTAGCGCAAGATTTAACCAACGACCTCGGGAAGACATACCGTTTAACAGACGACGGCAAGCCTGCTCCTGGCAACCCTTTTGCTGGCATCAGTAATTTTGCTCCAGAAGTGTATAGCTACGGACACCGCAACCCCCAGGGCATGACGATTGATCGAAGTAGCGGCCGTATCTGGGTAGCCGAGCACGGCCCCAAAGGCGGTGACGAGGTGAACCTTCTACAGATGGGTAAGAACTATGGTTGGCCTGTGATTACCTACGGCGAGGAATACCGTGGCGGGGCTATAGGCGAAGGCACCCATAAAGAGGGGATGGAACAGCCGCTGCATTATTACGTACCTTCTATTGCTACAGCCGCTGTTGAATATTACGACGGCAGTGCTTTGCCAGGCTGGCGCAATAGCCTATTTGTTGCCGGTTTACGCTCACAATCCCTTAGCCGCATTCAACTGAAAGCGGGCAAGAAGGTATCGGAGGAGCGATTACTCGAAGACCAGAAATTACGCATTCGTGAAGTGCGACAAGGCCCCAATGGCTATCTTTATCTGCTTGTAGAACAAGGTATGCTGCTGCAAATAAGCCCATGAGCGGATGCCACTCCCTGCCATGAATCACGCCAAGCGCATAACCTAAGCGCTTTATCTATTTTTCGTTGAATCCATCAGGGATACAGCGTTTGCTCTCCGACTTGCCGCTTATCTGCGTATTTGACACTTCATACCCTGTCGTATTGTCCATTTATCGACCATGTCGTACTTTTGCCTGCGATGCAATTCGCACTGTGAGTAGAGCGCAATGAACGAGCCAACAGCGATAAGAGCCAGCAGTATTACACGGGTTAAAACCCGCTGGCTTGGCGGTCTTCGATGCCGGTCACGAATAGAGCGCGATGCCAGCAACGACGATTATGCATCCATAATTCTTGAAAGCGATTCTCCAAGCCTGGCTGACGTACGCGGTACCGATTCTGCCGCCAGCGCGGCAGAACATCTACTTCATGCGCTGGCCAGCAGTGTTACAGCCACTATGGTTGAAGGTGCCGAGAGCATTGGTTTAACTATCGAGCGAGTGATGGCAAAAACCACCGGCTTGCGCCAAGTTGCAGGTGATGACTCACTTGGCGACGCAACGCTGAAATCAATCGATATTGAGATTGCTGTAACCGCGCATTTCCGAGCCACCGATCTAGAAAGCTTTTGCGCAAACGACCCTATGTACAAGACTCTGCGTCGCGCCTTACCGATCAACATTTCGGTTCACCAAACAAGCTAGCCCTGGCTATTTTTCAAGCAAATCGATACTGCTAAAGCCTTGAAAAACCTTGATAAAAGGCGCTGCACTGCTAAAGTTTTTAGAGGACATACTGTCGATCATCAGGAATGGATGATTAGCTACACTCGCTAACTATTAGCCCACGATACAGCCGAGTAATCAGGAATGGATTCCAAACAACACCAGCGCGATCCCGCGTGGTATGAAGACTATCACTCACCAGCACTGGAAAGCGCCACCGAGTTTTCCGATGTGTATCTGGATGCGGCCTTTGCCGAAATCAGGGTGAGACTGAACGCCATTAGACTGTGCGATAAACCAATTTTGAGCAAGGCTGTTACCGAAGGTCAGCTCATTTGCTTGCAACACCTGCTTCCCGAACTCGAACATGCCGAAGGACAGGATGACGATGCCGAAGAAGGACAGTGGGACTGGGAAGAGTCCATCGTTGTTGATCAGCAAGCAGAGCCAGGCGGCCTTAGTGATCGCTGGACTGAAGAACTAACTAAGCTCAACTATGAAGACCTTTACCAGGAGCTGGAACAGGATGCGCTTAGCTTCAACGAGCCATCTATTGCTCAATTACTGCAGTCGCTTAACACTGGCGCTCTGAAAACTACGCAATCAACATTTGCTCCAAGCATGGACCAGACCTCAACTGAGTATGAGGTTGCTGGAACTCCAGAGCTACCTGTGTGCGAGGTAAATTTCCACCCCGAACTGACTGATCTCGAAGCGGTTAATCAAGAAAACGCTATTGATCAAGCGCCCAGCGCCAGCGGCAACTTTGTCTTTCAATTTGTTGACGCAGACGAGTTTGAAGAACAGGATCTTGACGATGAACAATTAAACCAGGCCAATTTTTTACTTGTTGAAGACGATTCCGAGAGCAATACCTTCGAAGACGATGCATCTACCTCCGCGCGGTTCGAGTTTGATGTTCTCGATGATTCGGAACCGACAGTCGCGGAAGAAGCCACAGAAGTATCTGCAACGGAAAGCCAAGCTTCAGATCACAACGTGGAACAATTTCCACAAGTAAGTCGAATCCCTGCAGATCAAGCGCCGATGGCGATTCAAACGGGTTCAGAGTTACTTCAAGTCGATGCGCAAAGCGTAGCGCAAGCTCTTGTTGAAATGTACCTAGAGAACGAGCGTATTCTCAACGAACACAGAGAAGAGCAACGACAAGCACAGCTTAAGCAGAACAGGCAACTCTGGTTTATCGGAGCGGCGGCTTGCACTGCCGTCACTGTCATATGTGCAGCAATATTTTTCTATGCAAAAATCAGCAACATGCATGCAGCACAAAAAGTTCCAAATGTTGCAGTGGCCCCCATAACACCAACAACTAACATGCCGGCCTATCGGTCGGTCAACATAGCGCCAACTGGCACTAACGCCGATGGCAAAAAAGGAAAACTAAGCGGAGAAGTGCGCAGCAGCTTCACTCCAACCGCAAATGCCGTTGTTTCGGCCCAAGCGGCACATTTGGCCAACTCTGTGGGAGCCGACGAGTTTGATTACTTCGACAAATCGATTTATGAACCTGATAGCTACGCTGATGCCGACACTGAATACTATCCGGAAGCTGAGGGCGGAAGCTCTGTCGTTATAGAACAGCGCAAGGCCGATGTTTCACCCCACGAGTTGGCCTATGCGCAATGGCAAGCAGGCGACATCGCAGCAGCGAAACAAGCTTATGAGACAATACTCAAAGCCAATTCGAAGGATACAGAAGCGCTTGTTGGATTAGGCTCTATGGCACAACAAAAGGACAACAATGCCGTTGCTGTAGATTATCTTGTTCGCGCCGTTAAAACCCAACCTGATCACGCCTATGCACTTGCCGCGCTGGCCAGCCTCTCAACCTCTAAAAACCGCAAACAATTGGAAAGTGATTTAATGCAGCTGGCCAAAGACAACCCTGAAGTTGCGGAGCTACCCTTCATTCTAGGCAACTGGTACGCACGCGATAAGCGCTGGAACGACGCACAACAAGCTTATTTCGACGCGTTCAACCGCAATGCAAACAGCGCAGACTACGCCTTTAACTTGGCAATAGCACTGGACCAAATAGGCAAAGCGGCTAGCGCAGAAGGTTTTTACCGCAAAGCCGTTGCGCTCGCGCCAGGCTCCAACACGCACTTCGATATTAAACTAGCGCGCGCTAGAGCAGACCTGTTGCGTAAGAACTTAAACGCTACTGCTACTCAGTAATTCTGCAAACAACGGCGTTCTAAGCCATTAGCTTAAATCGATCTATGCGCAGTTCAAGTGGGGTGTCTGGCAGTGTTTCGCTAGAAAGCAGAAACGTCGATGTTAAAGAATTGCTTAAGGCCACAGATTGACCTCAAGACTATAGCTTCATTTCAAAGTCATCAGCATCACGCCAAGCTTGAAACTTATCTCTGAAACCAGCTAAACCAGCGGCTGACAGAGTGACGGTTTCGACAAATTCTTCACCAACCGCATGGTCAATTTCTAACTGGCCTTTGAAGTTAGCCAGCAAGGAATCGCCCGCATAGTCGAGCCCATTTCCGTCAACACCAACGCGATTCACCCCGGCCACATAGGCCAGATTCTCCATGGCACGCGCCTCCAGCAATGTGCGCCATGGCTCACGCCGTGCTGCGGGCCAGTTGGCCACACATACCGCTAGGTCGTAGTCCTGTCGATTACGACAAAAAACCGGAAAACGAATGTCATAGCAAATGAGTAGCAAAATATTCCAATCAAGATAGCGCACAACAACTCGCTCTTTACCCGCAACATAACGCTCGTGCTCGCCGGCCATTCGAAACAAGTGTGTTTTGTCGTAGTGTTGCACATTTCCATCTGGCGTTACGAACAGCATTCTATTCGTATGCCCACCATCGACCGCGTAAACGGTGCTGCCACAGATAGCGGCGCCACTTTCACTTGCCTGTTCTTGCATCCAAACAGTCGTCGGCGAGCCCAGTTCCTCGAGGCCATCAATGTCAGTTGTAAATCCGGAGGTAAACATTTCCGGCAGCAGAACGAGATCTGTTTTTCCATGCAAAGCTTTGATTTTCGTCGCGAATGCCGCTCTGTTCTTTTCTGGTTCGTGCCAACACAGATCAGACTGTATCAGTGTTAAACGTAGATCGGTGCTTGGGCCAGGATGGATCATAATTATTCAGCAAAAAAAGCACGAAGGCGCTTACCGATGAGCTCAACTGCTTCTCGACCATCATCTATCAGGTCAGCCATACCAATAAAACCATGTATCTGGCCCTCGAATCGCACTAACTCAGTGTTCACGCCCGCTGATGACAAACGGTCAGCATAAGCCTCACCCTCATCGCGCAGGGGATCATACTCAGCCGTGATGACCAGTGCGGGTGGCAGGCCTTCTAAATCTGCCAGCAAGGGGCTTGCATAGCTTTCCTGCCCCGCCGAGTCATTAGGTAAATATTGATCCCAAAACCAACGCATCATTTTTTGAGTGAGATAATAGCCCTCTGAGTTATCTGTGTAGCTAGTAGTATTAAAATTGTGATTTGTAACAGGGTATATGGGGACTTGAAAGCGAACCTCAGGCGCGCTCTTTCCTGCGGCACGGTTGTCGCGTGCCATCAGCGAAACAACAGTCGCCAAATTGCCACCGGCGCTATCACCGGCCACAACTAATTGGTCTGGATTAGCGTTCAGCTCGACCGCATTTTCAACGGCCCACTCCGTCGCGGCGTAACAATCTTCTAACGCCGCTGGATACTTAGCCTCGGGGGAAAGCCGGTAGTCAACAGATACAACAACGGCGGTGGCTTCATTCGCCATGGCACGACAAGTACTGTCATGTGTATCGAGACCGCAAAAAACCCACCCTCCACCATGAAAGAACATGATTAATGAGTGAGGACCCTCACCACCAGGACTGTAGATGCGAACAGGCACTTCAACGCTATTTAAGCTGAGCGTTTTGTCAGTCACTGAGTTAATAGCTGGGTTGCCGGAAGGAGGCATATCTCTCATAGCGCGCATTTCCTCAACCGATACGCTGTCGGGGTCCATATCTACACCGGCTAGCATGTCTAACATCGCCTGGGCTTGTGGGTGGACGCTCATTGCTCCTCCTATGTGAGTTTTCAGTTGGGGTTAATGCTCTTGTATAAGCGAGGGAGCCTCGACAAACACTATAAGCAATTGTCGGTGCATGTACAAAGCCCTATACTGGCGCAGCCCCCAAGGAAACCGATCAGGAGTTCACCATGGCCAACGTACATGATTTCGACGTAAACACTATGAAAGGCGATGCTAAATCGCTGGCTGATTACAAAGGGAAAACCTTGTTGATTGTGAACACCGCAAGCAAGTGTGGTTTCACACCGCAATTTAAGGGCTTGCAGGCACTGTATGAAAAATTTCAGGATCAGGGTCTAGTAATTCTTGGCTTCCCATGCAACCAGTTTGGCAGCCAAGACCCAGGCTCAAATGAAGAGATATTGGATTTTTGTACCAGTCGTTTTGATGTTGAGTTCCCCATGTTTGATAAGCTCGAAGTGAATGGCAGTGGTGCCCATCCGCTGTACCAGCATTTGCGCACTGAAGCCCCTGGCTTGCTGGGCACAACCGGCGTGAAGTGGAACTTTACCAAGTTTCTAGTTGGGCCTGATGGTGAAGTAATAGATCGCTTTTCGCCGAAAACAACCCCGGCCGAACTTGAGGAAGCTATAGAGGCTGTACTTGAGGCCGAAGTGGCTTAAGGCCGCATGATTGCAGTGTAAAAGGCGGCATCCTCTCTCAAGTCAGCAACAAATCATTGGCTGAGAATATTCGTGGCGGCAAAGCTAAGCCAACGCTGTGAGCGTCTTAGCTCAGCTTAGACACGCGCTCATTCCTTCCACCCTGTCCTAATACAGATGAATCCTTACGATGCATCTGAGTCAAAATCATTCCAATTAATTGAGTTTCCCGGTAAGGAATAGCACCGAAAATTGGGGCCGAGAGTGAGTCTCTTAAAATATTTCCTTTATTTTGAATCCAAAAGTCGATTTGCTGCATCTAATTAACTATTAGAGCCCAAAGCACATGCGCTGATAGTGGCTCTTGTTCAAAATGAATGAAGAAGAGGGACAATACGAATGGACAAATTGATCGTGACACTACTGCAAGCGATCTGGGTTGTGAGCTTCTGGCTAACGGCGAGCTTGCTGAGCCCGACAACCGACTCGACTAATGCTGGCGTAACGCTGGATAGAACTTTGAATATGCCTACAGCTGAGAACTACATTTTCCAGCGTAAGGCCTATTCGCGAGCCTTGATCGACTCGCGACCTTTAACTAGCTCGCGGGGCCTGCTTAATGCAGGACGCTTAATAAGCACGCACCACTCAATGGGCACACGACACTTTCCAGTAAACTAATGAATAAGGTAAACGATATGAACAAATTGATCGTAACGCTGTTACTAGCACTGCTTACCAGTATCGCTGCGCCAAGTTGGGCGCAAGAGGATGGCAATGCCACGACAAGCGAACGAAGCATTACAGTGGAGCCAAGCGACGCTAAAGGCATCTTTCAAGAAGTGGTTGGTGAAATAAAGAGAGAGATCGAAGTTGAGATAAAGAAAGAGCTGGATGAAGACGGCGATGGGGAAATCGACGATACAACAATTCAGGTAGGCTCGGGCGATGGCATGGGGTTGGGCGAATCCCTGATTGCTTTCACTGCAATCATGATGTCACTTGGCATGCCCATTCTAATTCTGTTAATGGTATTGTTCTTTTCACATCGCCGTCGCCGCCAAAGACTGGAACTGGTTAAAACCTATCTTGACGCAAATCGCGATGTACCTGAGAACATATTAGCTGGCTTTGACGGCGCTTCAGGCGGGCACTTATCAAGTGGGGTGAAGATGGTTGGACTGGGCCTAGGAATCATCCTTGCGGTCTATCTTCTGGCCGACAACTACAGGGTAGCGGCACTGGGGTTAATACCTCTTTTCATAGGCCTTTCACGACTGGTGCTCTGGAAGCTGGAGGGCGATGCTGAGGATCGTTCCGTTTAACAGACTGTGAACGAGGTAGAAGACAATAAGCTGATCGATAGAGTAGTGCTTCTAAGCGATCAGCACGCATTCTCTGAACTGGTCAAACGGCATCAGTCGGCGCTGCGCTATTCCATTCGCCAGATGTGCGGTGGCGATGAGGCACTGGCAGATGATCTGGCACAGGAAACGTTCATTAAGATGTATTCCTCTTTAGCCAGTTTCAAAAAGCAATCGAAACTCAGTAGTTGGCTGTACAGCATTGCACTTAACGTTGTACGCCAACGTTTTCGGAAACAAGCGTCATCACCAAGCACAGTAGCAATTGACAATACCGAATTAGAAGCAAAGCCAGCCGATGAAAAACCGCAAGGAGCAGAACTTGACCAGCAGCAACTGCACAGAGAGCTAGCACGCGCTATGGCGAAACTAAGCCTGGACCAAAGGACTGCGCTACACTTGTTTATGCATAAGCAGTTCACTCATCAAGAAATAGCAGATATTATGCAATTGCCGCTTGGTAGTATAAAAACTCACATCAATCGTGGCCGAGTAATTCTGCAACAAGAATTAGCGTCATGGAAGGAGTCCAGTTTATGAGCGAAAACACTGAATCAGTTAATGAGCTCGATGCGCTTTTCGCTCAGGTGCGCGACTCTGAACCGTACCTTGATTCATCCAATTTTGTTGATGCTGTCATGCAACAGGTACCGCCCAAAAAACTAATCCCAAATTGGGTTGCGTCTGGGGTGGATATTGCTAGCGCTTTACTAGGCGTGCTTGTGGTGATGTTTCTGTTCGGCAGTGAAGGGCTAAGTACAGTATTGCAGTGGCTGCCACAGCAATTCGAGATTAGCATTGTTAGTATCGCTCTAGTCAGCGGAGGTATTGCAATACTCTCTTTTGCCGGATGGTGGGCTGCCGAGAATTTGAATCAATAGCAAGTCGGCCACGCTTAGAACAAATCGAATTGATGCTCGTCTATACCTGCACTTGATATTTTTTCATTGCGTATTTGCAGCGACGCATCTTGCTGCTGTTGCATTTCAAATGGAAATAGCGGAAGCGAAGGCAGTGCCGGTATGAACTCCTGCAAACCCTTGTGAAAACGTCGAGCTAAGTCAGGCGCATCTGCATTGTCAGGGGTATGAAGAAAAACGAAAGGCGTTTTCCCCTCCGCTATCCAGCCTGCCACTTTACGCAACCACGGACGAAAGTACTCTTCGCTGCGTTCGCTATCAGGGTGGCCAATAAAGCGCAGACTAGGGTTGTTGGCTAGGCAATAGGTATTAGCTGGCACTCGAGGCTTTTTCTTTTGCGCATCGCGAACCGCATCCGTAGTAGCCTTTGCTGAAAACAGCGGCCGCGTATCAAAAATAACGCGGTCTATATTCTGCTTTTCTAGCAATTCACACAGAGCATCATCGGCGTCGGCATCATGAAAAAAATCAAGATGGCGTACTTCAACTGTGTATTGAAAGTCGCTGGGAAGATTCTGAATGTAGACCCGCAGATCACGTAATGATTGAGGCGAAAAATCAGGGGGTAGTTGCAATAAGAAAGGGCCCAAATTTTCTGCGATGGGTGCAAGTGTTGAAAAGAACTTTGCGGTTTCATCACCCGCTCCTTTTAACCTCAAGGCATGTGTTACACGCTGCGGAAACTTAAAGCAAAATTGAAAACTTGAAGGGCAGTCTTCAGCCCAGCGTTCGACTGTCGCTTGCGAAGGCAATCCATAAAATGTGGTATTACCTTCTACGGTATTAAACACAGTACTGTACTGCGAAAGATAATCTACAACCTTGGTGCCATCGGCAAAAAAACGACCGGCCCAGTGTCGATTGCCCCACATTGGGCAGCCAATTCGATAAGGCAATTGAAGCGACTCAGTTTGAGTAGGGTCGATTTTCGCCGTACTTGAATCGCGAGCGTTCACAGGTCAATTAAGTCGTCGAACATGGGACCAACCATTCGCTTTATAGCTAACTCAGACGCGTAAATCCTTTCACCGCCCAACTTGTCGCCCTCAACCAGCAGAATACCCAAAATTCGATGCACTTCAGGCTTGCCGTTAAACTCAAGAGTGACGTCATATTCTTGAGTAACCGACTGCTCATTAACCCACTCGCCAAGCAATTGCGTTTTCGTTACCTGGGGCGAGAAGTGTTCAAAAAATCCAGTATAAAAACGCAGAGTATTTTCCCAACCAGAAAACTGTTTTCCAATGGTGGGATATTCATAACAAGGATTAGACGTTAGTGTTTCCATTAACTCATCCAGCTTCTGTTCGCCTTCCAGCATTGAGTGTTTGCGACCTAGCGCCGTCACCTCAGCAATGCTCAATGCCACCTACTGCACACCCACCACGAAGCTCGCACAGGTAGTTGTACTTCCACCAACATTAAACGTCAGCATGTTTTGTGGCTGATTTAACTGATAGCCATCCGCCTTTCCTGTTACTTGCTTAGCGCAGTCCAGCAACATGCGCACACCCGTTGCACCGACAGGATGACCTGTGCCTATCAAACCGCCACTTGCGTTAATCGGAAAGTCGCCGTCTTTTTGTATACGCCCTTCTTCCACGGCTTGCCAACTTTGGCCTGGCGCCGTTAGGCCCGAGTGGTCGATCGCCATGTATTCCGTAATCGAAAAACAGTCGTGGGTTTCCAAACCATCCAAGTCACTGGCTTGCGAGAACCCAGCTCGATTTGCCGCTTCGGACAAACACAATGCCGCATGCGGAAAGATAAGATCGCTGTTAGCGCTAAGCTCAAGCTTTCTATCAAGCAAGAGTGGCGCGCTACGATGGCCCCAGCCTTTTATTCTAGGAATGTCTGACAAAGATAAACCGCGCTGGGCGGCGTACTCGCTAGCGAAGCGCTCGCTGGCTAAAACAACTGCAGAGGCCCCGTCAGTTACCTGGCCACAATCAAGCTTACGAATACGCCCTTCAATACTTGGGTTAAGTTCGTCATTGTCGGTAAAGCAGCCTTCAGGAAAATTCCAACCGCGAGTTTGTGCATTGCTGTTTGTTTTCGCATTGCTAAAGTTCTTCTCAGCGATGGTCTTAATGTGGTCGCAATTTATTCCATAACGGCGATCGTATTCGTCGACTAATCGGTCGAACATATGCGGCCATGGGTAATCGACGTTTTGAGCTTCAACACCTTTCCAGGTAGCCGCGCCCAAATACTCTGCCGCCGTTTTACCGTCGGTGTTTCGCATTAATTCTATGCCAATAACCGCTGCCGTCTCGTAGTGCCCGCACATAATATCGCGCATCGCCGCCAACAAAGCCATGGAGCCAGAAGCGCAGGCGGCTTCGTGGCAACTGCTGGGCAACATACTGAATTCAGGAAACACGTGTCCAAAAAAACCACCCATAATCCCCTGGCCAGTAAACAGCTGAGCATTAAAAGTGCCTACGTGGCCTACCTCAATTTGATCCGGCTGAACGCCGGAGTCGGTAACAGCATCGGTAAGGCAGTCGCTGAACATATCGAACAAACCCAAACCTTCACGAGCCCAGTTTCTGGAAAAGTCAGTTTGCGAACCACCTAATATATATACGTGCTCAGACATAGCATTTACCGCCTTTTGAGTATGGGAACATAATAATGCTGAGGCAGGCCTCAGGCAAGTTTCTATTAGATTACTGGCTGAGCGGCCGGGTGCAATGATGCACCCGCATTTTACACAGTAAAGACCCAAGACGCTTCGCGGGGCCGGCCCATGGGAGCGTTTGAAAATCGCACTACGAAAAGCGAGTATATAAATAGGCAGGGGCCTATTTATATACATAAAAAGCCGCTAGTGGTGTTCGCGTGTAGCTCTGAAATTGACATCAGGCCACCGCTCTATAGCAAGACTCAAGTTAACTCGAGTTGGCGCCAGATAGGTGAGGTGCCCACCGCCATCAATTGCAATATTGTCGTAGTTTTTACGTTTGAACTCTTCCAACATTTTGGCGTCGGCGCACTCTATCCAACGTGCTGTGTAAACGTTTATGTTCTCATACAAGCAGTCAACGCTGTATTCGTCCTTCAAGCGATAAGCCACCACTTCAAATTGCAGTACACCCACAGCTCCCACAATAAGGTCGTTATTGCGCTCTGGCATAAACACCTGAGTAGAACCCTCTTCCGACAACTGCTGCAACCCCTTCTGCAGCTGTTTAGTCTTCAATGGGTCCTTCATTCGTATACGTCTAAAAAGTTCAGGCGCAAAGTGCGGAATGCCGGTAAATTGCATCGGCTCGCCGGTCGTGAAGGTATCGCCTATTTGAATACTGCCGTGGTTGTGCAAGCCGATAATATCACCGGCAACAGCCTCCTCAACATGCTCTCGCTCGCCTGCGGTAAACGTTACCGCGTCCGCGATTCTCACGTCTTTGCCAATACGAACATTGCGCATTTTCATGCCGCGATCATAAGTACCCGACACAATGCGCATAAACGCAATACGGTCACGATGTTTAGGATCCATGTTTGCTTGAATCTTAAAAATAAATCCCGAGAACTTAGACTCAGTAGGACTTACTTCGCGCTCACCGGCATTTCGCGGCTGCGGGGTTGGAGCATGCTCTACAAATCCGTCAAGCATTTCACGCACGCCAAAATTGCCCAATGCCGTGCCAAAGTAAACAGGTGTTAGTTCGCCAGCCAGATAAGCATCAAGATCAAATTCATGGCTAGCACCTCGCACGAGCTCTATCTGTTCCACAACGTCATCGTAGATTATGCCTAGATACTCTTTTGCTTCCGCGCTCGCCAATCCTTGTATCTGAATATCTTCAGGAATGAACTTCCCCTTTCCTTTTTCAAACACGTGGATGGTGTCGGTATAGAGGTTATAGACACCTTTGAATTGCTGACCCATGTCGAGCGGCCAGTTAATGGGTGCGGCAGCAATCTTAAGAACAGTTTCTATCTCGTCGAGCAAATCTATGGGGTCGCGAATATCGCGATCCATTTTGTTAACGAAACTAAGAATAGGCGTTGTACGAAGACGACATACTTCCATTAGCTTAATAGTACGTGCCTCAACGCCTTTGGCGCCATCCACAACCATCAGCGCGGAATCAACGGCCGTTAGGGTTCGATAGGTATCTTCTGAGAAATCTTCGTGACCGGGTGTGTCTAGCAGGTTAACAGTGCGGCCCTTATAGGGAAATTGCATCACTGAAGAGGTTACCGATATGCCCCTTTCCTGCTCCATGCTCATCCAATCGGAGGTTGCATGACGATCTGATTTTCGACCCTTGACCGTGCCTGCTTGTTGAATAACATTGCCATACAACAGCAGCTTTTCAGTGATGGTGGTTTTACCCGCATCGGGATGCGAAATAATGGCGAAGGTTCGCCGATTGCTTACTTCGCTTGATAAGGTTCCGTCGCTCACACTGTACTCTCTGGAATGGCTCTGCTGTCGTTACTGTTAAAACTAGAGAACCGTTGAAAACAAGCTATTACTAGCCCCTTGGAAGGCGCGTCATTCTACATGTTTCATGGCTATTTGGCTTGCTGTGTGGATGCGACCGAACTGAATAGGCCGGTTTATGCGTTGCTTCGTAGTGCGCCACGTCACCAAGCACTCCTTTTGTTGCGTGACTTGGCCCCTCCGGGGTTTCTTCTCTCCTAAAAAAGCCTTCGCTTCGCTAGTCTTTTTTACTCTCTCAGCCTGCGTCTTTTACCTTCACAAAAGCAGTACTTGATGCCGTAGCTCGGTCGGTAGTACGTTCGCATTCTTGTTCTTAGGATCGCCCTTTTCGGAGGGGCAGATTCGGAGTCGCGAGGATACCAGCGGTGTTTGCGTAGATAAAAAGACCCAACCGAAGGAGCAAAAAAGAATACAGGTGCAGGGATGCACCTGCGTTTTACGACGTAAAACGAGAGCTTTATGGAAATCACATTTGCATAAAGCGGCTCCACCAAAAGGCAGGAGCCTTTGGTGGAGGAAACAGGGCCAGCGCAGGCTTTTTTGTGATGGAGGGAACCCGGGACGGGTTGGGTCTCGAAGCAAAGGCCGTTGGTGTTCTCGCGACGGATTTTAGCGTACCAATCGCAGAAAACTAGCTAGGCAACTTGCGCAAGGCCTCAATACGTACGTCCAATGGTGGATGGCTGGCAAACATCGCAGCCAAACCAGACCGCATGCCTTCACTGATACCAAAGGCCTGCATAGTGGCAGGCATATCATTCTCAACGTTGCTACCACGCTTCAGGCTTTCAAGAGCTGAAATCATAGAATCTCTATCGGCGAACTTGGCACCACCTTCGTCTGCGCGATACTCGCGGTAACGAGAAAACCACATAACGATGGACGACGCCAACATTCCCAGCACAACCTGTGCGACCATCGAAGAAATAAAGTAGCCAATGCCGTGGCCACTGTTATTCTTCAATATCACTCGGTCAACAAAGTGCCCAATGATTCGAGAAAAGAATATAACAAAGGTGTTAACCACGCCTTGAATAAGGGTGAGTGTCACCATATCGCCGTTGGCTACATGGGCAATTTCGTGCGCCATTACCGCACGCACTTCGTTCTTGTTCATACTGCGCATTAGACCAACGCTCACGGCCACCAACGCTGAATTACGGTTCCAGCCCGTGGCAAAGGCATTGGGCTGCTGAGATGGAAAAATTCCGACCTCGGGCATACCTATGCCAGCCTTCTCGCTCAGATCACGAACGGTTTCATAGAGCCAAAGCTCATCACCGCCAGTTGGGTTTTCGATCAACTGCACGCCAGCTGATCGTTTTGCCATCCACTTGGACAGGAACAAAGAAATGAAGGAGCCGATAAAACCGAAAGCCGCGCTGTAAATAAGCAGACCGGTCAAATTTAGGTCTACTCCATTGCTGGCTAAGATTGGCTCGCCAAAAATGCTCATAACAATGCCTACCAGCACCATAACGGCGATGTTGGTACCCATAAACAACATAATTCGCATCATTGCGACTCTCCCTTTAAATCAGAGCTTAAATAGTACCCCTAATATGGGGTCACAAATGTAATATTCAAGCTAAAAGAACGTATCGCGGGTTTACGCTAGGGCTCTTTCAATGGCACCCAATACGTCTCTTTGCTGTCGTTGGCTCACATCGGCATGGGTAAACAGCGACGAGCCGTGGAAAGTGCCCGGGTAGACGTGCAGCTCCACAGGAACACCGGCCTCAAGCAGCCGTAATGCGTAGTAAATAGCCTCGTCTCGCAGGGGGTCGAACTCCATTGCGGTGATAAACGCTGGTGGCAGGCCTTTAACGTCGCTCACGTTTGCCCTTGAAGGCGCCGCTTCAACAGGCACAGAATCGGAGCCTGGCGTATGTGCCTCGCCCAGGTAGTACTTCCAGCTGAATTCAGCGTTGGGTCGGTTCCATAATGGCGTGTCGGTGAACTGGGTCATGCTGGGGGTTTGCAAGCGGTCATCCAGCTCGGGGATGCCTAGAAACTGGTGGCAAATAGCCGGCCCACCGCTGGTGTTTGCGCGCAACACTGTAGACGCAGCCAATCCAGCGCCCGCGCTCTGGCCAAAGATTGCAATACGATCAGGATCTATATTAAATTCGGCGGCGTTTTCATGCAGCCAGAGTAAGGCGGCATAGCAATCGTCTACAGGGGCCGGATAAGGATGCTCAGGCGCTAAGCGATAGTCTACAGATATGAAGGGTACCCCTAATGCTTCAGTGTACGCACAGGCTCCAGCGTGCTCTGTATCTATATCTCCAACGACAAAGCCGCCACCGTGCAAATAGAGTACTGCACCGGTAAGCTCGCCAGCAGCCACTTTGTGATCCTCTTTACCTTTCTTGGCTTGATAGATCCTTACAACAATATCGGGACTACCATTCAAGCCTGGTATAGGCCGGTCTTCGATGTTCAAGCGTGACGTATCAAGGTCAGCATTCATCATGCCTAACATGCTTTTGATGCCTTCGCGTGCGGCATCAACATCCTCTAAACTCGAGAGAGGTAAGGCGCCAATAAAGCTGCGGTCGAATTCGGGGTCGAAGTTGTAATCCATACTAAATCTCGTTGCTATGGTCAGTTACTGGAAAAAGTTGTGCCTGTAAGTCCATTCCTAAAAAATTTGCTTAGGAGGCTGTTAAGGCGTAAACCAGATTGGCGACGTATAGGCCCTTTCCTGAGTCCACTTAGGGGCATCCTCGGGTGCTGGGCTGTCGAAGTACACCTCATCAACATTGGTCCAGCGTGGCGTTGGTATTTCCAAAACACGTGCGTAGTAAAACGCAGCTTGCTCTGCATCAAAGTCAGGGTCGGTCCAAACCACAACCAATTCGCTGTCACCAATAGAGTTCAGGTACGTCGCGGTTTTCACATCTACCGTATTGCCTACCGGCTTTACTTTGTTACGACGAATCTTTCGATCGTCAGAAGCCGCGACGTTATAAACCATCTCATGCGTTTCGCCGTTTTCGTCTAACCAGCCTTTAACGATTTGCAAACGGTCGAGGTTGGCCCCTTGCGGATCTTTTTGCGCTGCGATAATAAACTGTGGCGACTCTTTACCTTCCTCTTTACCTTCTTTAGCCCCTTCTTTTAACGTTAAATCAGCACCCATAGGCACACCATTACGGTAACCATGGCTAGCCAAGTCTGGTCTGTAAGCATCACTTTCGCTGAAGTTCCAACCAGCAAAAAAGCGTACTGTCATTCTTGGTCCTGTTGTCGAGTACACTTCTTTGCGACGCATTGCGTCAAAAATTTCCTCACGTGTATTGTCTTTGGCCCAAACAGCCGCGTAACCCGATGCGGCACTCTCCCATTGATCTTGTTGAATTTGATCTGGTGATGACGCAACCGGGAAAAACGATCTGGCAGCTCGGTCTTTTAATGGTTCGGCACTGGTCATCTTGCCAAAATAGTTGTCTTCGTCAGCAGTAGCTAAACTAGTGTGAGAATCCGTGCTGCCTATCATGCCGAACTTGAACGGGTTTGCACCCAGCACTTTATTTTTCGCCAAGCCAATTTTTAGCGCAGAGCGCGCGTAGTTGTGCTTCAACATACTTTCTTCGGTTGGTGCACTGAACGCCAAGTTAGCTTTGTCCCAGGTTTCGTAGTCAGCAAACTCATCATTCGGTGAGAGAAACGAATGCGTCTCACTGTCGCCCTTAATTTGAGTCACTTCTATTATCGGTTCCCATCGATCGCGCCGCTCAGCGTAGTCTTTGCTAAGCGCTTCGCCTGACAAGGTAGATTCGGCAAACATTAGACCGTTACTAACATTACTATTGTGTGGTATTGCCAATACTTGACCGCCAGTGGATTCTTCATAATCAGACAAAAAGCCCCAAAGCTCCTCTGGGTCACCACCATCAATGGAAGAGAAAGGCAGTACTTGGGATGTTCGTTCTGCCGAATCACGAAACAGTACATTGCGATGTAAGTTGTTGCCGTTGGGCATTGAAGTCCACTCGTAACCTATAAACGCGGTAAAGCGACCAGGTTCATTAAACTGATCGGCGACAGCCCCTACCTGATCCCATATTGACTGGCGTACTTCGGCGGGTACTTCCGACTGGGTTTCGTCGCGCAGTGTATCCGCATCAAGATCAATACCGGGCGTTTGTTCAAGTTGTTGCAGTGTTGCTTCCAAAAAGTCCTTACCCATCGACAGAACGCCAAACTCCATCAACACATTGTTGACCTTACCACTCGCCAAGTAAGACGCCCAGCGCTTACCTAGCGGGGTGTTGATGATGTCCTCAGAGCCAGAAAACACCTTGGGGAAAATACCCAAGAATTCAGAATGGTCCGACACCAGTAGAAAATCCAGCGGTCGGGACAAGCGCGCCTGAAGGCCATTTTGAGAAGTCACGGTTTCGCCACGAGCAAATCGAAAGGCCTGTTCCGGAGTGACACCACGATTGCCAAAGGTAAATGCATCCGGTGAAAGATAGCTGTGAACATGGGTGTCGCCCCACAGCACACGATTGGGTACGTCGTTAGCCACCGGCGGAGAGTAGGGTTCAGCAGCCATTGCCGATATACATACTCCTGCGGCAAGTACAGCCAAAATTGAAATTCTCAATGTCATTGTAAGTTCTCTGTGTTCGCAGCCGCTCTTTTAAAGGCAAGTTTAAAGATGCGGTTTCTAATACTATAGGGAAGTTTGAGAATAAGATTGTTTTGACACGAAGTCTATTCAACAAGGCATCTGAACGATGTCAATTCGGATAGGTATTCGGCTGCTGGCAAAGAGATAAACAAAAAACCTGCGTTGGGCAGACGCTATTCGGTACGCAGAGCCTCCAGCGGGTCCAGACGCGCAGCATGACTTGCAGGGGCCACGCCGGCGAACAAGCCGATAGCCACCGAGACAGCCAGCGAAGCAATGATGTAAGGCACTGACAAACGCACTGGCAGGCCTGGCACCAACACTCCAATTAACAATACCAAGCCGCCGCCAACCGCCAAACCAAGAAAACCGCCGAGCGAGGCGAGCACAACCGACTCTGATAAGAACAAGCGTTGAATTTGTGTTCGGGTAGAACCAATGGAACGTAGCAAACCGATTTCTTGGGTGCGCTCGCGAACGGCGATGGTCATAACCGTAAATATACCTACGCCACCGACAAAGAGAGATATTCCCCCAAGGGCGGCAACAGCGACGGTGATTACTTCAAGAACTGAGCCAAGCGTTTCCATCATTTGCTGTTGCGAAATAATATTGAAGTCTTCCACGCCATGGCGAGCAAGTAATAGACGCTTTACATTTTTAGTCAGTTCATCAACCGATGCAGACTTGTCGTAACGCACCAATATTTCTATCAGCGATTCTGAGTTGTACAAGGCCAAGGCGCGAGCTGTGGGTATAATAATCGCATCATCCATATTGAAGCCCAGCACGTCACCCTTGGGTTCTAAAACGCCTACAACACGGAAGCGGCTGCCGCCCAGTCGAATGCGCTCACCTACCGCTGAGGTACTGCCATACAAATCTTTGTATACAGTAGAACCCAGCACCGCGAGTGCACGAGGTGAGGTTGGGTTATCATCCATCGGTAACAGCTGACCATCCTCAATCTTTACTTGAAACAGACCGAAAATATTTGGGCTCGTTCCCAACACCATAGTAGTGCGCACCCCACCATTAGCCTCTAGCTCTGAACTGCCTAAGCGGTTACCTGCAGTAAACAATACGTCTGGAATATTCGCCAAGGCTTCGGCGTCTTCAATAGTGAGGGGTCTTTGAGTATTCATTATTCCCGGTGTCATACCCACTGTGTTGGGCTTGCCTGGCTGAATAACCAGATTGTTCGCGCCAAACTGACTGAACTCTCCCATGATGTAGTGGTTCAAGCCCGATCCTATTGAGGTCAACATCACAACAGCGGCAACGCCTATCGCTATTCCCAAAGCAGTAAGGAACGAGCGCAGGCGGTGAAAAGCGATTGCCCGCTGCGTGAAGACAATGACGTCCCTACTAATCATTTTGACCGCAAACGTGTTTGTTGTGTTTGCGCAGCATCAATGACCTGCCAGCGCTTCAACAGGGTCTAGGCTGGCAGCACGGCGAGCAGGCATTATTCCAAACAACAAACCACTCCCCACCGCCATAGAAACCGCCGCGATAGTAGCCCACGCCGGCGCTCGAAAATCAACCGCCGGATAGAACTCCCGCATAAGCGATATCACGCCTTCACCAATGAGGACGCCCAGCAGCGCACCAATCAAGCTCAGTATTGCGGCCTCGGTCAGAAATAGATTAATAATCTGCTGTCTCTTTCCACCCAGAGCCTTAATTAATCCTATTTCTTCTGTGCGCTGACTGACGGCAACAAGCATTACATTCATTATCAAGGTTCCGGCCACCACCAAACTAATCGACGCGATTCCCGCCAGCGTTGTCGTCAACACCAGGAAGATGGAATTAAACGTTTTTAGAATCGAGCCTTGGTCCAACACAGTAATATCGTCATGACCTTGATGGCGTGCTTTAACAATACTAATAATATCTTTGCGTGCAGACTCCATAACATCGCTGCTTCTAGGCAAGACCATCATTTTTTGCACAGAATCCAGGTTGTACATTTGCGCAGCGAATGCGATGGGAACAAAGACCGACTCATCAACGTCCACACTGCCCGACTGGCCCATTTGATCAACAACACCAATCACTCTTAAACGTCGCTCACCAATGCGTAACCATTTGCCTACTGGCTGTTCATTGCGAAACAACTCTTTAGCAATTGTGTCGCCTATAACGGCAATGGGCGCGCTCTTATCCAATGCGCTGCGTGGCAAAAAACGTCCTGCGGATAGTGTGTAGTCGAATATGTCTTTCATAACACTGTTGGTGCCAACGACATTAATATTTCGTTCGCGGCCGTCGTAATTTACCGGCCCAACACCGCCAATAAATGGCAATACAGAATCAACATAGGGGCTGTTTTCGATCGCCATTACGTCTCGTAAAGTGAGTGGTCTAGGCGCCATACCAATGCTGATATTTGATTGCCCACCTCCTACTTCAGCTTTGCCTGGAACAACAATTAGCAGATTTTTACCCAGCGATGAAAATTCCTTAGTGACGTATGACCTCGCGCCTTCGCCTAGCGAGGTAAGCATTAATACGGCGGACACGCCAATTGCAATAGCCAACAACAACATGCTGCTGCGCAATGGGTAGCGAATAATCGCCATGACGGCCATATTGCCTCGGTCAGCTAGCCTCATCGAAAGCCCTTAGCTAGTCTCATAAAAAGCCCTTAGCTAATTTCATAAAAAGCCCTTAGCTAACATCATAAAAAGCACCCCTAGCGACGCTCTGCACTGATTACCCCATCCTGCATTAGCAAGCTCAGCCTTGAGCGATCACCGATTACGGGATCATGCGTTACCATCACCAAAGTGATCCCGTCATTATTCAGCTCTTCCAATATATCCAGAACGTCGGCACCAGAGCGCGAATCAAGATTGCCGGTGGGCTCGTCAGCCAATAGCAATTTTGGCTCCATTACAATAGAGCGTGCTATTGCCACTCGTTGACGCTGCCCTCCTGACAGCTGGTCAGGGCGATGCTCCATGCGATTAGCCAAACCTGTGCGTTCCAACATAAGGCTTGCACGAGCACGACGCTCTTCAGGTTTTATACCTGCTAGGGTCATGGGGAGCTCTACATTCTCCAATGCGGTCATACGGGCAATAAGGTGAAATGACTGAAACACAAAACCAATCACTTCTTGGCGCCTGGCAGCGAGTTCGTCGTCTTTAAGCTTGGAAACGTCACGATCGTCTAACAAATAACGACCAGAGTCAGGAGTGTCAAGCAAACCTAACACATTAAGCAAGGTGGATTTTCCAGAACCACTAGGGCCCATGATGGACGCATAATCGCCGGCCTCAATGTGTAAGCTAACCTGTTTTAAAGCCTGAACGCGCTCGTCCCCAACTATAAACTCGCGACTAATACTCTCCAGCTTAATCACGAATAAGTTCCTGTAACAGTTTCATCGCATCAAACTCATTCAACAGACGCAGTAACACCGTCAGCGACGCCATCACGATCAATTGAGCGAACAATAAAATCACCTTCCTTTAGGCCTGACTTTATTTCAGTTTGTTGCCAGTTACTCAAGCCCGTTTCTACGTTGCGCTTCTGGATAAGGCCACCGCCCTCCGGGATAACGTAAACCGAAGAGTCTTCCAGAATGGCCGAGGTGGGTACGAACAGCACGTTGTCAATCTCACCGATAACCACTTCAACGTCGGCGCTGTAACCCGGCAATAATACCTGCATTTCCGGGTCGTCTATTACGGCTTCAACATCAACAGTGCGACTCTGTTTTTCAAGATCGCGAACATAGGGCGCTATGCGTTGGACCGAACCTGAAAACCGTCGATCTTTAAACGCGTCCAGGGTTATCCAGGCTTTCATACCTGTTTTCACAGCCGGTGCGTCTACCTCATCTATGGGTGCAAGAATATACAGGCAGCTATTGTCAATCAGGTCTACTGTAGGAGGCGTGGCAACACCGACAGGTGAAGGAGTAACGAATTCACCTAGCTCGCCATTTATTTCTGCGATAACGCCATCAAACGGCGCGCGCAATTGGGTTCTGGCCAAAGTAGCCTGGGCCACTTCTACTGCCGCGCGTTTAACTTTGGCTACGTCTTTTGACGCCTTACATGCAGCCTGTGCTGAGTCGGATTCGCCAACCGCTTTTTCGACGGCATCTTTTGAGGCAACTTTTGTTTTACGTAAGGAGACCAAACGATCGGCGGCACGTTTTGCAACATCAGCCGTAACACAAGATTGCCGGCTCATTGACACTGATGCGTCGGCATCTCTTTCAGCCAACTTGACTCGAGCTTTGGTATCTATATTCCACAGTTCCAGCAATAGCTGACCCTCGACGACACGGTCACCGTCTTTAACATAAAGGCCAGTAATGTTACCTCCGGTAGACGGCGCTATGCCTGAACGCCGACAAGCATCGACGGTGCCAGCGCGAGTATTACTCACTGAGGCAACCACATCGCCGCGTTGCACCTGAGTAATCGCTACTTTGATATCATCACTGCCGTTACTGCGATACAGAAAACCGATAACGACAATGGCCGACAAGACAAGTACTGCTATCTTTTTCACTGCTATTCCTTTGCTAACCCTTGGCTTCAGAACAATGCCTGCAGCTAGACAATACTTGAATTAAACCTGAAAAAACAGTGGTATGGGGAGAGCACTGCTTACAAAGAGAGCAATCGCTATCGATAACTAGCGGAATAGCGTCAGCTACCAGTCCCGGTTAGCCAGATAGGAGAAGTCCACGCGCGCTCCTGGATTATTTTCGGAACAGTCTCGTCCTGGCATGCCTGACTGCGTTCTGACTCAGGCTGGCTAATGCAATGCCTCCAGCTCCAGCGGCAACTTGGGTTTTCCAACACCCGAACATAGTAGGCAGCTGACTGCTGAGCAGAATAGTCAACGTCGCGCCAGGTGGCGCACATCGTTAATCTTGTTTGAGCTCCGGTAGTTGAGGTGGAGGCGCAGGTATCTAGGTCCACTCCGGCACCATTATTTTGATTGCCGGCAATATCATGAACTTGCTGATGAAACTGGCCCTCAGTGTCGTGCCACAATTTGATAATCTGTAGTCGCTGCAACGCCGTGCCCGGCTCGCCCGATGTGCCCAGGTCCGCTACTGCAGATGCTACAAACAATGGTGAGCCAGCTTGCGTGTCGGTTGCCAACTCCGCGCCCATAGGCACTCCACCCGCATACCCTAATTGCGCAACACTGCCATCACAAATGTTTTCATCAATGTGCCAACCAGCGAAAAATCGCGGCTGAATTCGAGGGCCGCTGGTAGCGAACACCTCACGGCGCTGCATGGCATCAAACAAATCATCTCGCGTATTTTGACTGGCCCATACGCCCATCAAGCCGCCCGGATTTCGCGCTACCGGCCCTTTTCCGGCAAAGCCTTTTTTAACCGACAAACGTTTGGTGACCGTTGAATCACTATTAGCACAGCAACCTTCATAGTTAGACTCGCTGACATCTCCTGGCGCGGCATTGTGATTGTCTGTGCCGCCAACCAAACCAAAGCGGTATGGATTCACATCTATTCTTTGCTTTTCAACAAGCCCTTCAATCAACGCATAGCGCGCAAAATCCAACCGCGACTGGCAACCCAAACCCATGATTGCGCCGCTGCCCGAGTCCAATTCACAATCCTTTGGCGCGGCTTCGCCAATGCCTCGAATTTTCTCGAAACCGCATTGCTCATCTTCGCCTAGCACACCCCATAAGTCAGCCTTACATTCTGACTCGCCTTTAATTTGCATCATTTCTACGATTGGCTCATAGCGGGCACGTTGTGCTGCAAGCCGCTGTTGTTCCTCCAATGTTTCAGATTTATAGGGAATGGTAAACATGCGTCCATTAGACACATTGGAATTGTGTGGAATAGTAATAGCCTCACAACCGGTTTCAGTGTTATTGCACAGGCGATCAAGCTTTTGCCAAAGCGCGACTGGACCGGGGGTCTCAAATGCGGAAATCGGTATTTCAGGAACGATGTCATTTCTAAAAACGACATTGCGATGCACCTTGGACATTCCAGGACCATCGCTGAATTCCCAACCATGAAAGCTGGTAAATTGGCATTCGCTACTGGTGTCATTGGCCGCTTCAGTCGCCGCCTGTGTACTTAACCAGGCGGCCTTTAGGCTGTCGCGGCAGTTACTACCATCCGCGCCACAGACGCTGGACTTTCGCTCATTGATGCCACGCAAACCTACCATGCGTGCATTAACGAACTTACCGATGAGGCCCATAACGCCACTGAACTCCGCGCCCTCTTCACCGCGATAAGCTCGGCAATCTTCCGTATCAAAAACCACAGAGCCCGGCTTAGTGCAAAGATTGATTTCGCCAATCCACTCAGCGTGGTCAGTAACGGCAGCAAAATCCAATGGCCGATCAAGTTGCCTCGGCCGCGTAGCGTTACCATTAGCGTCGAAGGGCCCTAAGCCGGATTGAAAACCTTGTGCGAAACGATAAGCGTCAGAAGGCGTGCCCAACATATCTCTCGAACGAGCATCCATTGAGTAGGCCGTATGTATATGCAAATCGCCAAAGTAGGCGTTGCCAAGAACATTGTTGTTGTCGCAATTTGGCCGCGCGAGCGACGGCTTTGCGATAGCGGGCGCAGCACTGGGTTGCCAGTCTTTTACTACATTGCTGGCATCAAACATTTTAGGCGCCAAGAAAATCAGCGTCGCAAGCAAAACCAACAGCACCAAAACGGCCAGCAATAGTTTTCTCATGTGCTTAGATAAAGTCCCGCAGTATGTCGCTTTTAACGTGCGCCTTTATTGCGCCCCTTTTGTATGTCTCAAACCCGGCACCGGAGGATCTTCCGCGCCGCCTGCAAAACACTGAGCGATCGACATCCATAACGTGGCATTGGGCCCGGTTACCGAAAGATTGGTATCAGCAATATTACGCGTTTGCGTAACTACCTGGCAGAACTCGCCAGCATCACCCTCAATCAGTTCGTCTTCGCTAGCGTCATTCCATTTCCATATTTCACCAGAAGGTGCGGTAACTCGAATATGCGGCTTTGGCAATGGCGCATCCTGTTTGCGAGTCGCGAAAGTCCAGCGATAGGTGCGCACCCCTAACTCAGCAATGCTGCGAATATGGTCGCCATTGGTTCGCACCACACCCAGTTCGTCATATACAGCTTGAGCGTGTGACCATGTTTCCATTAAGCGCGCGGTGATGCTCGACTGGGCGCTCATTTCAGGCCCGGCCCATGGCACCCGAAGATCAGGATCTGCGTCAGCGAATGCGGCTGCTAACTCTTTGTAATAGGCGTTCCACTCGGCCAGTAACTCGGCGCCGCGCATCTCTCCAAACCACGCCAGCTCCGCACCGCGGTGACCTGCACCCGCCATCAAATGAGTGGCTAAAGACTCAAACTCTTTTTGAAATTCGTCGCGATCTGTAAGCGAAAAATAAGCCATTTTATTCCAGACATGAAGATGACGAATAATTTCATCAAAGCTCCACTCTTTAAAGAAAGTAACTTCTTTGAGCTCACCGTCGGTTTTGCTGTTTATTAGCTCAAACAAGGCCTCGCTCTCTGCAAGAAAATCATTCGCTTCAGTTATCACTACTACACTCCTAAGTTGTCGCGTGGGTTGCGTAAGCAAGTCACGGTCTATTTGTTAATGACTACGGTATCTAAAACAGTGCCCTTTTCGTTAATGAAACGAGCCGTTAGGGAATCAGCCGTCGCGTCAACGACAACCGACCCCATTTCAGCCAAGCCATGGCGTTTTTCGGGGTCATGTTGCTGCACCGCATGTGCGGGATGATCCAACTTTCCATGGCCCATCTTCATATGGCCAGAACTACCCGCAACGGTATAAACCACCTTATCATCGCGTTGGCTTCCAACACTTATCTGATGATATTGCTCTTCACCATGTCCTATTGCCGGTTCGCCTTTGTCATTCAGCTCAGCGTGCTCAGACGCGCTAAAAGTGGCAGCATCACCACGATGGCCATGTAAATACCAGGAGCGTTCGTAAGTATGACTGTGGCCAGAGAAGGTTATATCAACGCCATACTGTTCAAATACGGGTGTAAACTCGGTTCGCAAGTCCAGAATGGGTTGGTCTATGCCGTACCTTGAAGCAGCCGCTGTATCTGAGTCATGACTTCCCTTGGTGTACACAGGGTGATGAAAAATAGCGATTGTCCAATCCAGGTCATTAGCTTGCAAGTCGGCTTCCAACCACTGTTTCATAGCCTCACGTTGTAACTCGTCACGCGCGCTCAATTGCGAGTCCAGACTAACAACATGCACATTGCCATAATCAAACGAGTAGTACTGCTCAGTTCCGCTGGGCGCACCACCCAGCTCGCCATTGGCCGGCAGACTCAGAATATCGAGGTAGGGCATAAGTCGCGGCGTTCTATTGTCAGCAGAAACGAATGAGTACGGATCGGATGAAGTGCTAACACCACCTATCACCAGTTCGCCTGAAGTCTTTCCCAATTGCTTCGCTGTTTTGGCGTCGAGTAAGGAAACATCAATGACGCCCGCCCCCATTTCATGATTTCCGATGGTGGACCATAAAGGAGCCTGACGCAGTACATCACCAAACACATCGAACACAGCAAGTTGCCATTGCTCATCGGTGCCTTCAGTGTACGCATTGTCACCAAGCATCAGCACCATATCAGCCGGCTTACTGCCCGACGTTTTCTGATAATGTTGGTAACCCGACATTACCTGCGCTGATTTGTCGCCATAAGCCGCTTTCCCCTTGTGTTTGACGGACGCTGTACCCGAATCACCCAGCACCCATATATGGACATTACCGTCATTTGGAGAGTTGCCTTTAGCCGGCGCTGTTCTAAAACGCAAAGAGGTTGCCGCGTAACCATCAACCGAATACAAATACTCAGTGTCAGCATTCAGATTCGCCACCAGCACTTCTTGGTGGTCAGCCTCGGTAAGCACGGCCGACTCGCAACGCGCAGCCTCTATACCTTGCACAGCACTAGCGACACAGGCATAGCTTTCGCTGCTAGCATCGTCGTCACTCACCTTAACAGTGCGCCATTTTATAATGACACTTTGACTACCAAGCTGCTGCAGGAATAAACGCTGTGGGGCGCTTGAGCCAGCGACCAAGGGGGCCAAGGTGGAAGGTATCTGGGCGCAAGCAGCCAACGCTGTCGTTATGATGAATACTGAGATGCTCTTTTTTACTGTCATAGTCGTTTTATTGTCATAGTTGCTTGTAAGTTTTGCTTTCAATAGATCGGGGCAGCCACACGACCTGTGACTACAGAATACCTGAATAGCGACTTTCGAACAGCTTACAGCTCACTCATAATAAATCGCCTTGTGACCTAGAGTACACTCAACAACCCTATAGATTGATGGGAACGCCGCCATGAATTTTATCTTCGAAGTTCATATCAAGCCTGGCTACAGCGCCGAGCAATACGCTAAAGCATGGATACGAGCCAGTGAGCTAATTCAAAAAGCACCAGGAGCTCAGGGCACACGCTTGCACCGAAAAATTGGCAATGATTCCATTTTGTTAGCGATTGCTACTTGGGAATCAAAACAAGCGCGCGATGCGATAGACCATAATGCTGATAAGCGTATTGCCGAGATTATTCAGGCTGAAGCGGAGTTTGTTGAGATTGTTTTAATTGGTGAGTTTGATGCGCCGGAATGGGAGGTGCTGCCTGACGGTTAGACATGACAGGAACGGTACCTAGTTAAGCGTCAGGCCTGGCGTCGAAGTGCCAGAAATCAATCCTATGCAAGCACCACTCTAGCCTAACGCACTCTAGACTAAGTTACTTTTACTCTAGAATCTTAAGCTGCGAACCAGTCTTCAGCATCGAGAACGATTGATAAAGCAGGTTTTGACCAAAATAGGTTTGCTTGTCGTCGCCACGACGAAAGCTCGCCAGAGCTCGTAGTATGGCGCTATCCTTTGCTGCTGTTTGTTGGTCAATAGACGGCATAACACAGCGGGCGCAAGCCTTGGCCACTTGCAGTTCAAGTTGGTTGACCTGAATGCGACGCCAACTGTCTTCCGCAAAAGCATCGCAGCCGGTGACAACAATATTCGGGCGAAAACGATTCATTGGTACGGCAACGTCCAACCGGGAATTTAAATCATCCAAGGACGCCTGTGAAATCAATAGAAGTGGAAATGCGTCAGCGAAGCTAACCGTCTCACCTAGCTTGGCTATAGGTTTTTCTACCTCTCTTTGCGAGTTGTCCGGCATCCAAACCAATCTTAGGCTTGTCGCTAGTTGCTCACTCAACCACTGCGCCACCTTGTCACCTGCATCAATCGCCTGAACACTGTCGGCCCAAATCTGCACCACCATCGCCGCACCACCTACTGGCTGGTCTACAGACATATGTTCTTCTTTGAACTCGATGTGCAGGCCGCTGTTGGTGAGGCGAGGCTTTATCAATGCTAACTCGGCCACCTCGCGCTGCGTTACTTGCTGACCTTCATTATCGATTATCATCCAGCGTCGGTCGTCCTTGGGACCAAAACGATCAAGCATAAACTCGCCCACGCTAATACCTGCGCATGATTTTATCGGGTAAATAATTAGCTCGCTGACTGAAATCAATTTAGTCGCTCCTGATCGCCTATGGTAAATTCAAACGAAGGTTCGGCACTTCGATCAAGACCTCTCCAACACTCGCTGTATATAACGCACAAAAGTACTCTCGCCCTGTGCGCCCGGCACAGGATAGCGCTGATTAAAGGCAAACGATGGCACGGCATGCACTTCTTGATCTAACCAGTGCTGTTGCTCGTTGCGAACATTCTGCGCATAACGCTGATCACTAAGTAGGACCTCAGCGTCATCAGTGGCAAGGCCAACACTTTCTGCCGCCTCTATTAGAACTGAGGTTTGGCTTACATCTTTGCCTAAGGTAAAAAAGGCTTTAAAAAGAGCCAGCTTAAGCTCTGTTTGCAATCCATGCTGCGCCGCCCAGTAAAGCAACTGATGAGCGCGGAAGGTATTCACCATGCGCATGTCGTCGGCATAGTTAAATTCGAAACCCAGTGAAGCTCCTGCCTCTTGAAGCCTGGCACGAGCACCGCCGCTCTGCCCTGGTGGTGTACCGTATTTTTGCGCGATGTGCTCTCTCAGATCCTGACCTTCAGGGGGCATATTTGGGTTAAGTTCAAAGGGCTGCCAGTGCAAATCAACGTCTATCTTACCGTCAAATTGTTGAAGTGCATTGCGCAATTGCAGATAACCAATAACGCACCATGGGCAAACAACGTCTGAAACAACGTCAATTCTCAATACCACTGGTGACGACTCAGCTGGTGATAACGCAGACATATGCACTTCTCTCTCTGTAGATAGATCCTCATGCTAAGACCACGGTTAACTAACGTCAATGACAGACGATGGATCTTAGATTTATTCGATGCTTGTGTCGTGATACCTTATTTAAAACACAGTGTGGCAAAGGCTTGGGACTATGAGTAGTACTAGGATTGGAACAAGGCATGGATAACTTCGCAGCAAAGTACGGGCCTTGGGCCTTGGTAACTGGCGGGGCGCAGGGAATGGGAACCGCTTTTGCCAGAGCGATCGGTGAGCACGGAATTAATCTGATTCTACTCGACCGAGAACACGACTTGCTTGAAGAGACTTGCACCTTATTGAAAGCTGAGCTGTCGGTTGACGTTATGGCAGTGCATGCGGATCTAACAGACCCCGAATTCATGCAACAGTTAAAAGCCAACACCGACGAACTCGAAATTGGTTTGGTCGTTGCTTGTGCGGCCATTGGCCATGTAGGCCCCTTTGCTGATACTCCATTAGATGCAATGCTCGATAGTATTGCAGTGAATGTAACTGCACCGCTAACACTTGCTCGCTATTATTGTGAACCTATGATTGCGCGCGGCCATGGTGGAATAATACTGTTTGCCTCTAGTGCTGCGTACCAAGGCACACCGTTTGTGGCGAACTACGCAGCCACCAAAGCCTATAATCTGCTGCTGGGCGAGGCTCTTTGGTATGAAATGCGCGAACAGGGAGTTGATGTTCTATCAATATCGCCCGGGGCCACCAATACCACTGGTTTTCGCAGCGCCAACCCTGGCTTGAAAGAAGGGCAAAAAGTAAAAGGTGTTATGCTTCCTGAACAGACAGCGAGTTCTGCTTTGCAATCATTAGGCCGCAGACCAAGTGCTCGCCCTAGCTTTAGGGATGAGTTAGAAACGTTCTTTATGACTCGCATTCTGAACCGTCGTAAGGCAGTGGCACTGATTGGCGACAAAATTAATGCAAACTTGAAACGCAATATCTAGCTTGCCCGATATTTACTATGTGAGAACCTAAAAAGTGACAACACCCCATCAGCTTCGACAAAAGATCCGTAGCGGCGAATACACAGGCAACACGTCCGGGTTCGCGCCTGGTCATGTGCAATGCAACCTAATGATATTGCCGAGCGACTGGGCCGAGGAATTTGTGCGCTTTTGCGTTCTGAACCCAAAACCTTGCCCCTTGGTTGCGGTATCTGAACAAGCGGGCAACCCTATGTTGCCTATGCTGGGTGAAGATGTTGATATACGCACTGATATACCGCGTTATCGAATCTTTGAAAACGGCAAACAGGTAGCTGAAGCAAATGACATCAAGAGTTTTTGGCGCGATGATCTAGTGAGCTTCGCAATTGGCTGTTCGTTCTCGTTTGAAGAAGCGTTGCTAGCCGATGGCCTGGAAATAAGAAATATCACTGAAGGCAAAAACGTACCCATGTACCGCACTAATATTGCCTGCACACCTACGGCACGCTACAACGGCAACATGGTCGTTAGCATGCGCCCTATGTTGGCTGCCGACGCTATTCGGGCCGTTCAAATATGCTCACGCTTCCCGGCTGTGCACGGCGCGCCTGTACATCTAGGCGACCCGAAACTGATTGGCATTGAGAACATTAACGAAACCGATTTTGGCGATGCCGTAACGATCAACGACGGGGAAGTACCTGTTTTCTGGGCCTGTGGAGTGACCCCACAAGTTGTTGTAGAAGATTCACAACCCCCCTTCAGCATTTCACATGGACCAGGTGCAATGCTAGTTACTGACCTACTTAACAGCCAGCTTGCAGTGCTTTAGATGACATAGGCGATGCAGTGGGAGCTGTACTATTAGTTGCGCCGGAGCTTAAAGAGGCACTCGCGTCTATCACCGAGTGATTGATCTTATTCACAGCCGACCCAAACCTTTTGATGGTGGACAAATCCTTACTGATAAAATGTGTCACTAACGCAGGAAAAAGCTGATTCAGCTTAGCGAAGCCTTTTTCGGGCCAACCAAGATGAGCTGTTGTTTTGGAGCCACGAATAAACCTTAGCAACTCTTTTGCGACATGCTGCGAAGAGTCCATCGCAACCTTAAGCTCATCGTTCATTTGCTCTACATGGACGCTGTTTATGTTCGTGCGCGTTGCGCGCGGGGCGAAGTACCGAATGCGCAGTGTACTGTCATGGCATTCACGCCCCAGGGCTTCACTGAACCCTCGTAGCGCAAATTTACTGGCGGAATAGGCACTGAAACCAGGGAATGCGATGCTACCAAATGTTGAGCCTACGTTAATCACCTCTGACTCCGTTTGGCGCTTAAAATACGGTAGAAGCAAATTTGTCAGCTGCATGGGGGCCAGCGCATTAATTTCCATTATCGACTCAAGAGACTGGCCAGACTCTTGCTCAAACAAGGCGAAGGAACTAATTCCCGCATTATTGATTAATCTGTTCACTGGCTTGTCATGCTGTTCTACCCGCAGCGCAAGCATTTCGCGATCAGCAGCACTGCACAAATCCGCTGCACATACTTCTATTACTGCGTCGGAATCAGGATAACTTGCCTCTAGTCTGGCCTTGAGTTCATCCAACACGGTCTTTCGCCTCGCAACAAGAATGAGGGAATAACCTTCCGCGAATAGTTGTTCAGCTATTGCCTGGCCAATACCACCACTTGCGCCCGTTAGTAACGTTGTTGCTTCTTCCATTACCACTAACCTCGCATTCCCATTCCTATGTACAACTGTCGGTCGCTCAACGGCCCGATAATTTTGTGACGACCGTGCATGACACGCTTGTTATCAATAATCACAAGGTCACCGCTAGACCAACTGATCTCATGAGTGAATCTTTCTCCAAGTTCAGTCAGTTCGGCAATGATTTCATTTGATATTTGACGGCCATTGGCAAACGTGTACTCAGGCGTTTCGTAGTTAAACGAAGGTCCAAGCAGAGCGTTAGCAAAGGCCGGAACACCATCGACGTTGTCATCTCGAATCGCAGGCAAAGTTAAGCTGTACTCAAGCATCTCGTTGTCTATCAATCGCCCCCTTTGACCGGGAATACTGGTGAGGAAACCGTACAGGTCGGCATAGCTTACGTCGCTAGGGCTTTTGCGATGTAATGCAGTTGCAACATAGCGCTTCCATAAAGGGGCTTCCAGATTGCGCTGCACAGTAATCGGTTCGCGAAAACATCGCTTAGTCTGCGCACTCATTGCAGCCCACAGTTGCGCGCCATCACAAACAATTGTTTGAGAGCCCCATTTCGCGGCAGTAGCGCAATAGAATGCAACGATGTCTGGTGGCAGTGGTGTATTGCCATTTTCTATGTGGTAGCCGATGGCCTCCCTTCCAGCACTGACTTTTTGAGTGGAACCGTCTGCGTATTCACGGGCTGGATCAAAGGTAACACTGACCACTAGAGATCGAAGAGTATCGCTAAAACCCTCTATGGATGTGCAACTACCTGGTATATGTATCCAACCTACGTCTTTTAGGGATGCTTCAATTTCCAATGCTGACGGTTTGACTGAAGGTGGCGCGCTGCAGGAGTGAGAAGTGGAAGCAATAGAAGCGTGGGCAAGAGAAGCACTCATGATGCACGCCTCGTTATTTCAAACGCGTGTTCATGCCGTTCAAAAATCGTGTCCCGTCTAAGCTTGCCGTTTTGAGTCAGCATTCCATTGGCAGAGGTAAACGGAGTTTCTGCGATCACCCAGTTGCTCACCCTTGCGTAGTCTGGCAGCTTATTATTGCAGCGAGCTATTGCTAAGTTTAAGGAGGCTGAATCAACCGCTGGCTTTGTTACCACTACGGCTGAGAGGCTCGCTTGGGCCTCCCCATACACCGCGATTTGGCTGATCTCAGGTGCGGCTAACAATTGTGCCTCCACCCATTCTGGTGAGATGTTTCGACCGAAGCTGCTAATAAGACAGTTCTTCTTGCGACCATTTACAAATAGGAAACCGTCTTTATCGAAGTAACCCAGATCGCCCGTTGCTATGCCCTTTTCTAGAAGAGCGGCCTCTTCCGAATCATTCAAATAACCTTGCATGATAGCCCCTTGCACAAAAATTTCCCCGTCTTCTGCGATCTTGATACTGGCGTGGGATAGCGGGCGACCAACACTGCCAATTTTGCTATGCGCTGGCGTATTGATGCTTAGCACCGACCCAGTCTCCGATAGACCGTAGCCCTCGTACACCGGTAGGCCACAGGATTGTGCTTTGTTCAGCAGCTCTGGCGCTGTTTTACCTCCGCCAACCGCGAGAAAGCTCAAGGAATCTAGTTGATGCTCAGTCGAGCTAGTAAGCGGCAAGGAGGCCAATATTGCTTTTAGCATTTGCGGCAGCAAAATGGCGCTGCTGGCTGCATAAACTTCAACCGCGCGAGCAAAGTTGTGTGCGCAAAATTCATTATTAGAACGAAGACCCAGCTGTTCTGGCGGCGCAACAATTAGCGAATTTCCTGTTATCAAAGGCAAATAAATGCCGGCAATGTTTTCCAGCAAAGTAGCGAACGGTAGCAGGCATAGGTGTCGCTGCATGTCTACATTTCGCAAGCTAGCGGCCAAACCGGCTACAACACTAGAAATTACTTCGTTTGATAGACACACACCCTTTGGGCTGCCTGTGCTTCCAGACGTGTACGTTATTTTTGCAAAGCTGTCGGGGCCAGCCTTCCTAGCGGACGAGCCTGAAACATTTCTTTGATGTATCTGCAAATCGTTGTTGTAACCGAACGTTTGACGAGACCATTGCCCTGAATACTTCTGTTCTACAACTGAAATCATCGCATCGATATTGGCATCGCTCAAAAGATGCCGGCGTTGATCGTCACTGAAGAAAGTAGGGATTGGTACAACACAGACGCCCGATTTCATGGCCGCGAGATCAGCAACAACCCAATCGATACCGTTGTTTATATCCAGCCCAAGTCTACTTATTTCAAGGGCTTGAAACTGTTCTGCAACCCTGTTTACTTCAGCTGTTAACTCACCGTAGCTGAGTCGGCCCAATGGATGATGAATGGCAGTGGCGTCTGGGTGCGTATTGGTCCAGTCTTGTAGGCTGTCTAGGAGTGAGTTCATTGGCAGCGCCTCACTGCAGACTTCGTGGTGCCACAGGCACTGACCACTTGAGCCACATTAACAACAAGCACCCGAGGGTTGTGCGTGTAATAGGTGCCCCAATTGCTAAGCTCATTACCCATGCACTCACCGTGCGCCAGCGCCAGGCAACTACTATTGATACCCATTTTGTGCAGCACCGCTGTGACCATTGATGTACCGGTGAATACCGCCCAACGCAGTTTTCGCGCGTGCAACTCATGCGCTAATTCGCCTATGATGAGCCGACTCGCTCCTGCCGAGCTGCAGGCAAGATTTCCAATTTCAATTATGTCTGCTCGCGTAACATCAAACCCCAACGCAGCACTAACTGCTTGTTCAACCGGCATCGACAAGTACCGTTCCAGGTAGACCGGCCTATTTTGCAGGCAGCCAACACCTATCGCCGCACTAAGCACGCCCCGCGCACTTCTAAGCTCGAATAACTCCGGAAGAAAATAGTCTAAGCAAGCACGATGATAGCGATAAAAGACGTCTCCAATGTAACGTTCAATCTCTACGCGCTCATGCGAAGAGCTCAGATGGGAAGAAAATTCCGACGCTGTTAATTCGCTTGTTTGTTTTTTAGAACGTGTAGTCGACGAACGGTCAAAAACGGCATTAAGCCCTGGACAAAAACCAGAACAACCATCTAACGATTTAATATAATCAGAATTGTGCGGGAGAGATTGTCTTTCATTTGCTAATTGATTCATATCGTACTGCAACCATATTGTGCGATAACTCCGCTGTTAACATTGAAGAGCAACAGCTAGAACACAATCAATCGCTGACGAATGAATTTATTTTTTTCTAAGGCTTCCAGGGCTTACTCCAACCACCTTCTTGAAGGCCTTTGAAAAAGATGCTTCACTCTCATAGCCTGTGCGTTGCGCAACGGCAAATACAGAGTCGCCATCCTCTGCCAACCATACCCATGCTTTCTGCATTCGTAATTTGGCGAGGTAGGCCAGCGGAGATTCACTAAGCAAGCTCTTGAACGTCTCGGAAAAACTTGAACGGGACATAGCAGCAAGAGAGGCGAGCTCTTCAACTTTCCAACTTCGCTCAAACTCTAAATGCATTGCGCTCAAGGCCTTACGTATTCTTGGGTCATGTAGCGCAGCAGCTATTCCCTGAGTAGCTCCAGATTCTACGATAAACTCTCGCACCAACATAATAAAAAGAGATTCCGTTAGTCGATTAATTGCCGCCTGATTTCCCGAGGCTCGTTCCAACGCCTCATTCGAAATCAATTCTAGCAAGCTTAACGATGGCTCCCTTTTTGCATTTGATGTTGCACACTTAATCATTACCGACGGTAGTACTGAAAGTAGAGGATTACTAGCAGGATTGGCGAATTGAAAGTATCCGCAGAGCAGCCCAACGCTATCAACTTCAAAGCCCTCGTCGTAATCGCTTGGAGTTGCAGAATTAAGTGCTACCTGGCAATTACTTTGAGCTTCCAAAACATGCGCTGAATCATGGGGGAAGATAATGAAATCACCTTTTTCGAGTTCAACCACTTCATCCATACAGTCAGACCGTGCAAAGCATTTGCCGTGCGTGACTAAATGAAAGCTCACTGAGCCAGTACCAGAGGTATCGATGGCCCAGTCGCCGCAATACTGCGCATTGTGGACAATCTCCACATTCAGCCGGAAGGTATCGAGAATGTCCGATAAAGGGTCCAATGGAGGCTCCTGAGAGAAGGCCATACCTTTCAAAAGGCTACAGCAGGTGGTTGTTGGACGATCGGACAAGAATATCGGTTTGCCGAGCATATTGCAGCAAGCAGTAGACCACTACTATGAACTCATGGCTGACTAATCAGTCCTAACTACCTCTTAAGGAGACCTGCAATGAAAAAAATCACCACCTACATAGCAGCATTGCTGTTCAGCTCGCAATTGTTCGCTGGCGTTGAAACAGAGACCGACGGTAACGACGTCATTCTAGCCGGCTACGATACTGTGGCCTACCATACAGAAAATGCTGCCGTTGAAGGCCAAGCCGATATCACAGCCGTTTACCAAGGCGCTATTTACCGCTTTAGCAGCACAAAGAACCGCGACCTGTTCGGCTCAAGCCCTGCCAAGTACGCGCCTGCCTACGGCGGATACTGTGCGCTAGGCACTTCGTTTGGCAAGAAGTTCGAAGTTGACGGCAAAGCCTTCAAAGTTGTAGATGGGCAGTTGTATGTGAACAAGAACAAGAGCGTGTTCAAGTCATGGAGCAAAGATATTCCAGGAAACCTGGTGAAGTCCGACGCTAACTGGCCAACCATCAAAGACGTTGCTCCCAACAACCTTTAATTCTCACACGTGCCGGCCACTCTGTGTGGTCGGCGCCCTTATCCCTTCCATCGCTCCGACGCCCCGACACATATTGCTCTTTGCTGGTTACCTTCTTCTTCATAAGCGCCTCAGTTTGTTACCCAAGCGTAACCGCGCATATACCGTGTTCAACGGTTATTATATTGTCCTATTTTAAAAATGCGGAGTGCTTCAATGGCCGACAATCCAATGTCAGAAAAAGAATTTTCTCAACTCAAAATGTTTATCAAGCCGTACTCCAAGCTCAATGTGTTTATGTATAAGCTCACTGGCGGAAGAATTTTGGGGAAATTGACCGGCCGCGATGTGATGCTGGTGACAATGACCGGTGCAAAAAGCGGAAAGGAAAAAACTATTCCTCTGATGTATGTGCCCTATAAAGAAGGCGTGATCGTTGTTGGTAGCCAAGGTGGAGCGCCAAAAGATCCAATTTGGGTAAAGAGCATAGCCAAGAACCCCGATGTCACTGTTCAATACAAGAGCAAAATAATGCCGCTTAGAGCTCGCTTAGCGGACGATGCCGAAAAGGCTGAAGTGTGGCCAGTTTGCGTTGAGCACTACCACGAATATGACGACTATCAAAAACGGACCGACCGAAATATTCCTGTATTCATTTGCGAGCCGAGATGACAATAGTCGACAATGATTTACCTGCGGGCCTACTTGATTGGGTCGCCGGTGCGGCCAAAGGTGAAGTAATTCGATTGCAGCGTCATGTCGCTAGGCGTGAAGCATGGATTATTGATCTGAAAATGGCTGACGGATCGACACTTGAAGGCTTCCTGAGGCTGCAACGCGACACTGCTGGCGATCTCCGGCGCCTGGAGCGTGAAACAAGAATAATGCAGGCCATTGCGGAAAATGACATTCCAGCGCCTGCTGTTTACGCCTGGAGCGATGAATTCCGCGCCGCACTCTTCGAGCGAGACCCAGGTCGCGCAGATATCGATAAAGTTGAAGACACATCGCAACAGCGCGCGGTGATGGAAGACTTCATAAAGGTTGTTGCCCGGTTTCATAAGCTCGATACAAAGGCACTGGGGCTGAATGACATCATGCTCCCCGAGCCTCAAACACCACGCGATTGCGCACTTAGTGAAGTGGATGAGTTGGTAAAGCAATGGCAGTTTTTTCTCGACCAGCATACCGACCCTTTGCTTAGTTACTGCCTTCAATGGCTAGAGCGGTTTGCTCCAGAGAGTGTTGCCAGAGTGTCTCTACTGCAAGGCGATACCGGGCCGGTTAATTTTATGTTCCAAGGGCGCCAGGTAAGCGGTGTTATCGACTGGGAATGTGGCCATTACGGTGATCCATTGGAAGACCTTGGCAATATCATGGTGCGCGAATTTTGGAATCCAAGTGGCGGCTTGACGGATTTGTTCAATTTGTATGAACAGGAATCTGGTGTGCCTTACGAGCGATTTCGAGCGCAGTACTATGCCGTGCAACAAAATGTAAGGGGTATGATTCCAATCCACTATGTGTCACTTCACGGCAATCAACAAGAATCACTGGCGTGGTACTTGTGCTATCGGTACATGGGTGACCGAGCTACCGCAGAAATGTTGGCGATGGCAATGAATGTGCAAGTGGAAAAGCCGGGCATGCCGGATGAAATTACTAAGCCTGACGTGCTGGCGCGGTCAGCAATGCAAATGCAAAAAGACACTGTATTAACTAGCCTAAGCGACCAATTCGCTGTATCGAGAGCTAAGGACGTTAGCGCGCTGATTGAATGTATGGACCGCAGAAACCGATATGGCCAGGCAATTGCTAGCGCTGAACTGGATGACTTAAGCGCTGTATTAGGCAAGAGACCACAAACAATTGAAAGCGGTAGACTGGCCTTTGTCGAAAAAATACATACACAAGGCCTCAACGATGAGGTCATCATTTCGACCTTATTGCGGAAGGCTTACCGCGAAGAATGGCTACACAAACCTGCCGTCAACTTGTATCCGGATCGACAGTGGTCCGAGATAGACTGAACTACTTTTTTGATTGTGTCTCAGTCAGCCGTATAAGCGACCAACAACGACAGCAAGCCAACCCGGGAAACACCGGACTGGCTATTTTGCTCGCAGCCTATATCAGGGTGGTCACTAAGCCCCACAAAGCGCCAACCACAGAAACTACAATGGCGATAAAACCAATACCCATTCCTGGACCTCGTGACTTAGGGTCAGAAACGTACTTGGCCGCATAAACAAACCGGCCAATAAGAAATGCTAAGCCGGCTCCCGCTGCCAAGGTAGTGCTCGTGTAGTGTGCACACACCCACATTGCGGGCAATATTAGGATTAATTGCTCTATTGTATTTTGATGAACGCGAAAGGTTCTTTCGAATACTTCATGCCCGGTTATGGCAGGCGCTTCAATCTCATACTTGCCTCGCGCCATACCCACGCGACCCATAAAAAACATCAGCTGCATAACCAGCAGCACGGTAACTAGTGCAACGTATTCCATAAAAACCTCTCTCTCTACTTTGTGTACTTTCTATACTTTCTGTTCAATGCAGAATTGCTGCCGGTGCCTTGGACACTCTTGACAGCCAGTAGCAGTTACTAGCTGAGCGGAAAGCTCATGAATAACGACCCTGCCTGCACTACTTAAACGTCAATAACTGCTCTTCGCTGTCACTGAAGTCTCGCATTGTGCCGGATAAGCGTCGCGCATTGCCAACGTTTTCGCGAGAATAGGTATAGCAAATGCCATTCATAGATTCGGGCAGCTCTGCGGCTGTTCCCGCTAGAGCATCCATGTCGTAGCGTCGCGATTCTGCCACTAAGTAGCCTTTTTGTATGGCAAAAGCGGCCGTTTGTTCGAGTCCCGACAGGCTCTCGTTTACCCAACTGGCAAAACCTTTGTGAAATGGTTTCCCAGCAATCTCGCTCGGGCCAACAATTTGCCACTGCTGAAGTTGCCAGGCAAGAATCTCAACTCCGTCAATTGTTACTCTGGCGGTAGTAGGCTTGTCGGTCTCGTCAGGAATCTCTACATCAATAATGCGTTCTTTGCGGCCTTCACTATGCGAAACAAAGCAAAACTGTAATGCCAACGCACTTAAGTCGTATAAGTGTGTGCAATTTGAGCGGGCATTGATATTGGTGTTTAAGCTCTGCAGCGATACGTTGATGGCTTGACCGACAAACTGCTTGATAGGCTCGGTTGCCCCAGGACAAATATCGTAGGGCGTGCGCAATGACTCACCGCGTATTGAGGTCAGGTGTTGGCCGTCATGCTGCAAATGACAACGAAAGCCATGCGCACTGTCTTCCAGCTCTCCTAATACAGACATGCCATCAGCTGTTAGGCGAATACGGCGCCTAAACACTCCACTACCGTAGCTAGGATTGAGCTTTGCTGCAAAATCGCCGCGGCCGTCTGCCCGTGTATTTTCCGCCACTAGCTTGCCAACGACTGTCGATACGGCTTGATTATGTTGTCCGCGTACCAGCTCAGCTGCTCTACTTTTGCATCAACGCTCAGGTCGTCAGGTTGAGCATTGTATACATCACGAAAAGCCACGATTACTTCGGTGACACCCAAGCCAGCCAAGGACGTTAGGCCGCTGACAGAGAATGAATCATGCGACATGGCCTGAATTTGAAAAGGTTCGTGCTCTTTGCCGTACTCTTTGCGATAGCCATTTAGCTTGTCGATCAACACTTCGTAATCCGCGATCTTGCCACCCGCTGCTATCCAGCCGTTGCCATACTTTGCGGCACGCCGCAAAGCCGGATTTGCATGCCCACCAACAATGAGCGGCACATGATGAGCGGGGGCAGGCGTCATCTTAATTGGCTTCATTTGGAATACTTCGCCATCAAAGCCAAAATACTCTCCGCTCATCAAGCCATTGATGATTTGCATCATCTCATCCATTCGCTTGCCGCGCCGTTCCCAGGCAATTTGCGTAGCTTCAAAATCTTCTGGCCAAGGACTAATACCTATTCCAAAATCAAAACGATCACCAATCAGAACCGCAAGACTGGACAATTGTTTTGCAACAACCGCCGGCTGTCGAATGGCGAGCTTAACCACAGATGTAGAAAATCGAATTTTTGAGCAATGAGCTGCCAGATAAGGAATGGCAACGAAGGGCTCCAGAAATGGCACACCATCAAGAAACTCGCGGGTGCCATCGCTATTGTATGGGTAAACGTCCGAGCCTTCCTCTGGGTAGCATATGCTGTCTGGGAAGGTAAATGTATCGTAGCCAAGTTCTTCTGCGGCCTTACACAAAGGCAGGTATTGATCCGCAGGGCACATCGTAGGGTGGTAGGCAAATTTCATCGATAGATTCCTGTGTGGTTGTAGTTAAAAACTGTCTTGTCGAAAAAGGGCGTCATGCCCTCCGTCGATAAAGATATTAGCGCCAGCGATAAACGACGATTTATCACTAAGCAAAAAGCTAATTAGGTTCGCAATATCCTCTGGCTGGCCTGGACGGCCAACAGGGATAGACGCCACGAACTGATCGAGAATATCGCTGCCGCCGGCTTCGCGAATACCATCGTTAAGAGGTGTATCAATGTAACCGGGCGCGACTGCATTAATTCGCACCTGATCTTTCAGAAAGTCTGCGCAATTACGTCGCATCCAACAGGTCACAGCGCGCTTAGTCGCTGCATAAGCCTGGTCTCCAGAACCGGCGCCAGACAGCTGCCCGGCTTTCTCTTCGTCACCTTCCAGCATGGCGTTCACTAGCTCATCATCAGAGGCCATAGAAGATGTAACTGAGGAAATCAGCACAACTGCACCGGATTTTTTGGCCAAATTCGCTCGTAAACCATCAACAAGAGACACTACTCCAAAATAGTTCAAGCTTGTCACTAATGGCGGCGCCTGGACACCGCTCACACCCGCACAGGGTACAAAGCCGTCTAACCCCTCTGGCACCATACCTTCTAAAGCGCTGATCGCTTGCAGGCGCCCATTCCCGGTCGATAGGTCGGTATTGATATCTGCGTTGTATAGATCAAGCACAATAACCGAGTGACCCGCATCGGTAAGCTGCCCTACAACAGCGGCGCCAATGCCGCTCGCCCCACCGGTTACTGCGTATTTACCCATCCTATCGGCCTTGTTTCTGTTTATTACATGATTAGGCGCATTTTACTGCTTTGCTGCGAGCAGCGGTGTGTACATTCCGTAGTACTTCCAATAAGAGCCCTTGCACAGTAGACCCCCGAAACGATGGCAATAAAAACCGTGTAACAGTAGTACGCTGATTTGGCGTAACTGGATTAGTCGTCAGCGAAATAACCGCAGTTGGTATGGGAGGGAATTGCGAAGAGCCCTTAGAAACAGGGCTCAGGTGGGATTACTAAGGCAAGCAGTTCTCTGGAAAGTCACCTTTAAAGGCCGAAAAATGGTCTACGTTTCCCACACCTGGAGTGTGTCCGTGCGTAATGAAATCATCGTGGCGCACGATAGTGAACCCTTGCGCCGTACTTCGTGGAATACTTGCCACAGTAATATCTTGAGTCGTTGGCGTTTGGACGCTTGCCATCACATCAACGGGCTGGGGATATTCACGCAACCAAGCGCCACCAACGCGATTTAAACCTTGCATCGTTAGCTCGCCACTCACCACAGGACTGCTGCCTTGCGACAATAGCGAGTAATCCAATTTTGCTACCATTTTAGCGTCACCGTTGGCATTCGTTATTACAGCATTGGCATCCATACCCACGCCCGAGGTCACACCTTGAGTGGTTGCAAATGCCGGCGCAACACCGCGCTCCAACGCACCTTGGTCAAGCGGATAGTCATCAGCCAACTCACCTGTAGCGCGGCTTTTGTGGTCGACCCAGATAGTATACAAAGTATATGGCCGTGCATTTTTAAACTTGACGACCAGTTTGTCATTTGACTTGATAATGATTTTGGCACTGCCAGGCTGCCCGCTGGAATTGTCTAATAGATACGAGCATAGGCTTCCTGCCAATGCTGGAAAACTGGCAAGTAAGGCAATTGGTATTACACCTAATAGGGCCCTTCTATTTTTTTTGGTTCTCATACTAACATTCTCATTTTTTGGTTTTAGTTTTACACGCTAGCACAACATTTTTTCTTTTCTAATGACTAATGACTAACGAAGAAAGACATTAACGTTTTTAGTCTGCCTCATCAATCATCAAACGATAAACCTAAGCAGGTTGACTTATATTTGCTCAACCTGGCCGTGAAGCGAGCTAATGTTGCCTGTTTCTATAATCTCTCAATGATGAACAGTAACCATTAACAGAGTACGCGCGTTACAGCGATTTTTGAGACCAGTGTTACAATGGCCGCCATCAAAGTTATTTTGCGATATTCGATGAGCTTTTTTGAAGTAGACACCAAAATTGAACAGTTAGATGATCATCGCTGGCGCGCTGAACTCAAATCAGGTTGGCGCGTTGGCACCGTACCCAATGGTGGTTACGTGCTTGCCATAGCAGGGCGTGTGTTAAGTGCCGCACTGCCACACAAAGACCCGCTAACAGTGAATGCTTTTTATCTAGCACCAACGTCGCTCGGAGAGGTGATATGTGAGGTTGAGATATTGCGCAAGGGTAAGGGCACGAGCTTTGCCCAACTTCGCATGTTTCAGGAAGGCGAATTGAAGTTGCAAGTTATGGCGGCCTATACGACCCTGGAAAATCTACAAGGCCCTAGCTGGAGCTCCGCTCAAGCGCCTGATTACGCTGCTTGGGAAAAATGCCATAGCCTACAGCAGCCCTCGCACTTAGAAATTGCGCAAAGAGTTGAAATACGACTTACTGAAGGCAATAGCTTGTTTGACAGCAAACGGTTAAATGGCGACGGTGTATTCGGCGGCTGGATACAACACAGGGATGGGGCGGCAGCTGACCCCTTTGCGCTTTTAATGTTTGCGGACGCAATGCCTCCGCCGGTGTTCACAGTTTATGGCTTTCAATCGTGGGTGCCAACGGTTGAGCTCACCGTTCAGGTGCGAGGCAGGCCCGCGCCGGGACCATTAAAGATGCGGGTAAGAACAAGGCATCTCAGCGACGGCGTACTAGAGGAAGATGGCGAAATCTGGGACATTAACGATCAATTGGTTGCCGTAAGCCGGCAAACCGCGAAACTAAGGATTAGCCACTTGCGGGAAGGCGCGCCTAGTTGAGACGACTACGCCGCCGCATGGGGATTGCGTTTCTCAAATGGAATGTCAAAACGAGCACGATAAAATCCAAGCCTCTCTTCCACTTGCGCTTCTGTTAACCCGAAATCTTCCAACGAGTACTTATGCGCGCCATGCTTGTGCTGCGCATTACTCTCCAGCCACGCTTGCATTGCAGACTTAGCCTGCGCAGTGAATTCCATGCCAATGAAATCATAAATCCCGCGCACAGATTTCTCCCAATCTGCGGTAATGTCTGCGTATAAAACATCGTGCTGCTGAGCTGCCGCAAAACCCTCTCGAACACGTAGGTTTTTTCGCAGCATACATTCGGTTTTAGTCAGCCATTCTCTTCCTACCCAGTGCGGATCAACATCATCGCTATCGCGAACAATCGAATTCCACGTCATTGAACAAGCTGAGCCTACTGCTTTGATAGGATCTCGATGCGGACAAACTATTTTTGCGTTCGGAAAGACATTCATTAACGCATCCAGGTCTTGCATGTGTTGTGGCGACTTGAGTATCCAGGGCTTGCCTTCAGGGTCGTTTCTGAACCACGCAGTAACCTTCAGCAATGTGACCATAAGCTCGTACGCGGAGGTTTGGTCATTAGTCATTAAGTGCTCTGCAAAACTCGCTACCTGAGACTGCACTTCGAACATCTGGGTTGAAAAGTCGTGCATGAGCAAGCCGATCTCTTCTTCCACTTCGTTCGCGCCCAAGGGATGTACACTCGCGATCTGTGGGCTCATCGCCAATACTATTTTTAATCCCTGTTCAATTTCGACTTGTCGCGGGTCAATGCCCTGCCCGGCATCTCTGATTCGTTCACTTTCTGGATAAGGGACGGGATTCATTGACTCCCAGGCCTTCAAATGAAGAAACTGATGATCAGCGGCCATTAGACGATGCAGGCGCGTTGTTCCCGACCGGGCCAAACCAACAATCACTACAGGATCAGCAATTTTGCGCTCGAGTATTTCAGGATGGCGTTTTAACAAGTCTTGTAAATACAAGCGGTCGCGAAGAATGCTGCTGATTGACTGGCGCTGCATTAGCCGGCCGAGAGGATTTAGGTTTGCCTCAGTGTTGAGCGAGTTGAGAAGAACACGTAAACGAGGCAAGAAATCGGCATTGCCGTAATCGTCCAATCCAGTCTTTTTACTCGCGGATTCAAGCAGCTTTGCTTCACTAATTTTAAACGGCGGCACACCTAAAGCGTTCAGTGCACTTACGCTGCGGTTAAATACGCGCATCGCCGTATTGTGATAATCAATGGCCCTAGGCAAATTGCTCATATGCTATCTTAAACAATGCTGATGCATGCTACCTATGCCATAGGCAACATGCTGATCCACTCTGCTACCAGTGCTGGCTTGTCATGACCCTTAATTTCAACAGTTACTTCGTAAGTAATAACCATTTGCTTATTGGGCTTTTCGATAATGTTAAGAATTTTAGCATTGCCTCTGATATCCGACCCAGCTGGTACCGGTGATAAAAAACGAATTTTTTCGAAGCCGTAGTTGATGCCCATCACTGCGCCTTCGATAAAAATGCCGAATTCTTCAGCCATTCGGGATAACATTGATAGGGTTAAAAAACCGTGGGCTATAGGGCCGCCAAAGGGAGTTTTCTTTGCAGCTTCTGGGTCAACATGAATGAACTGGTGGTCCTCTGTGGTATCGGCGAACTCATTGATTCGCTCTTGGCTGATGTTCAACCAACTGGATGGCTCACAATCTGTGCCAATTAAATCTTGAATGTCTTCTTTTTTAACAATGCGCATAATGATCTCTTTCCTGCAATGTTCAATAAAATATATTGGCATGGTGACTGCCATGTTAAGAAGTGTATACGCTAGCGCTTCGGTAATAAACCATTAGCCCTAAATACTACCCAGCTGCAATAATAAGGGCATTGAGAGTAACAGGCTGATTAACGCCTGCACCAATTGTAGAGAGCAAAACGAGAGCCAATGAAAAGACGAGAATTTCTGTATTCAACGGCCTTGCTGTCGGCTGGCAGCGCCTGCGCCAAGCAAACTGAAAGCGCAGATACAACAGCTACTGGCGGTACGCACCTGATAGAAGATGTCGACAAGCTATTAGATTTACCACCTGGCTTTAAGTACACAATTGTTAGCGAAAGTGGAACTGAAATGAGCGATGGACTGCTTATGCCAGGCCGACCCGATGGCATGGCTGCTTTTGATGCGGGTGATGGTCGCGTAGCGCTTGTTCGCAATCATGAAAATCTCGCCAGTCAAAATGCGCTGGGGGCTTTCGGAGCCCAACTAGAACGCTTAGACACTCTACCGAAAGAATTTTTCTATGATTATGGCGAGGGTAAGCTCCCCGGCACTGGTGGCACCACTACATTGATTTACGACCCTGCTACTCAAACCCAGGAGCGTGCTCATTTGAGCCTGGCCGGCACCGAGCTCAATTGCGCCGGAGGCCCAACGCCCTGGGGCACCTGGCTTTCGTGCGAGGAGTGTTTCGACGAAGGCACTTTAGAGGCGACTAAACACATACCGCGCGAAAAACTTCATGGGTATGTATTTGAGGTAGATCCTCGCGACACCAACATTGCACAACCGAAACCTTTGAAAGCCCTAGGACGCTTTGTACACGAAGCCGCTGCGGTAGACCCACAAACGGGCATCGTTTATTTAACGGAAGACAGGAGAGACAGCCTCTTTTATCGTTGTATACCGAATACTCCAGGGCAATTGCAAAATGGCGGTCGACTGCAAGCACTCGCCTTTGCTGACAGCAACATTACAGATACAGCGAACCGGCAAGAAGCGGAACGATTAATTCAAGGTGAATGGAATTCCGTTCACTGGATCGACATAATCGACAACGATTCTGCAGTAGATGATTTACGTCATCGCGGCCATGCAAAGGGCGCCGCACGGTTTGTTCGTGGAGAAGGTATCTGGTATCAGCAGGGTGAAGTGTGTTTCACCTGCACTGAAGGTGGAAATGCAGGACTGGGGCAAGTTTTTCGTTACCGGCCGTTACCGCCTGACGACGCAAATTCAAGCAGCGCACGTTCAACTGCCAGAAAACCAAATGACGGTGATACAGGTGGAGAACTAATGCTATTGCTGGAAGCCGAAAAAGGCTCCGCAATGCAAATGGCTGACAATCTGACGTTCACCCCTTGGGGTGGCTTAATAGTGTGTGAGGACAGACCAGGTCACTGCGGTCTATTCAGCGTTAAATTGAACGGAGAACATGCGCCCTTCGCTTTGAATAGAGGCTCAAAGTCTGAACTTGCAGGTGTTTGCTTCGCCCCGGATGGCAAAACCCTGTTCGTTAACATTCAGGTGCAGGGACTAACTTTGGCTATTACAGGCCCCTTTGCAGAGCATCTGGGGAGCTAGCTTTTCTTTTGCGGGAGTAGGTTAAGCGTCAGAATTTTCTTCGCGTAATCTTACCGGCCCAAACTGATCGGCAAACTTACCCGACATTGGCGCATAGAAAGTACGTAAAACGTCCATATCTTGCGTCATATCCCCAGTTAATATCAGCGGCGGACCGAAGCCGCCGCGCTTCTGACCAAAGTCTAGATAGGAAGGGATTATAGGCACATCGGCTTTCATCGCTATGTGGTAAAAACCAGACTTCCAGTGCTCGGTGCGAGACCGAGTTCCTTCAGCGGGAACAACCACCGCTAGCTCTTCCTGGCCAACAAATGAATCAGCCATTGCATCTACGACATTGCTGTTCTTGTTGCGAACTACTGGCACTCCGCCCAGCGCACGCATAATAAAACCCATTGGTGGTTTAAAGAGGCTGTGCTTAGCCAACCAGGATATTTTCATGTCAAAAGCAGCGGCGAATAAGATTAGGAGCGGAAAATCCCAATTCGAAGTATGTGGCGCCGCTATAAGCACATAGTGCTTAGGCGCCGGCCGTTCGCCTTCTACCTTCCAACCAAATACTTCCAAGATACGCCTGGCTAACCATCGCTTCACGCTGAGTAATTCATCTTGAGATTCATAGTTAGTCTTTCCCTAAAATTAAAGCGCCAGTTGGAACACCGACACCGCTTGAAACAAGCGCGTGGTCAATATTCTTTTTTGGTTGATTAACGGATTCCCCACGAATCAATCTGGCCGCCTCAGCGATATTGTTAACACCGTGTATGTAGGCTTCTGACAATAAGCCTCCATGTGTGTTGTTTGGCAAGCGACCGTTAGGGCCTATGTGGCCATCGGCAATAAAATCCTTAGCCTCACCTTCTCCACAAAAACCAAAGGATTCAAGCTGCATAACAACTTCTGGCGTGAACGCATCATACAGGCAACTTGCATCAATATCATCTGGTCCCAAGCCACTCATGTCATATACACGTTTGGCCGCGTATTCCATTTCGGGCAGAGACGTGAGCTCGTTGCGATAGAAACTGGTCATTTGCTCTTGCCCTTGCACCGACGCCTGAGTAACGCCTCGAATTATTGCCGGTTTTTGCTTCAAATCACGGGCGCGTTCGGTGCTGGTAATTAATAGTGCGCAGCCTCCATCAGATTCCTGACAACAATCAAACACACGTAAGGGGTACGATACTAATTTAGACTGATAGTAGTCTTCCATGCTCATCGGCTTCTGGTAACCAAAAGCCGATGGATTACTTTCTGCGAATTTTCGCTGCGTGACCGCAACCGAAGCCAAGGTGTCATTTGGCACCTGATAGGTATGCATGTATTTATGAGCAATCATTGCCACCCACGAAGCGGGTGTTAGCATGCCATACACTTGGTACCACGACCAATGTATCAAATCGCTGCTGACAATAGGTTGGCCAGTGCCTTGTCCCATACGTCGGCCGCTGCGGCCATTCATAGCACGCCAAACCACCACGTTTTTACACACACCGCTAGTGATGGCCATTGCAGCTTGCTGAATAAGCCCGATAGCAGCGCCACCGCCGTAGTTGATTTTAGCGAACATATTCAGGTCGCCGACTCCAACGTTTTGCGCAACTTCTATTTCGTCTGAGGAATCTAATGTATAGCTGACCATGCCATCCACCTCACTAGGAGGCAGACCCGCGTCTTGAAGACAACGTGCAACTGCGTCGCTGGCAAGGGCCAATTCAGAAACTCCAGATAGCTTTGTGTAAGCCGTCTGACCAATCCCGGCAATAGCTGCCTGGTCCTTCATTGATACGGCCATTAACTAAGCTCCTTCGCTGGCGCAAAAACAGGCAATACAAAGCCGTCTGGGTCGGTGTTAAATGTCACCTGCACAGACATACCGAATTCGATATTGTCTGCATCTACATCAACCAACTCGGATGTAATACGCTGCCCCTCCTCGAGGTCAACCAAAACGATATTGATCGGATAGGTATAGCCTGGAAATTGTGGGTGGTGCAGCACAGTGTAGCTACTGACCGTACCGCGACCTGTTGATTCAATAAAGTCCCACTTTAATGACTGGCATTGATTGCACATAGGCTTTGGTGGATGCCGCAACGTTTGGCAGGAGCTGCAGCGCTGAATGGCCAGCACGCCCTTGTGTGCCTGCTCCCACCACCATCCATTGTCGGGCTCCATCGGTGGAAGCATCCTTTGTGTTGTAGTCATAATAATATCTGGCTTGCAAGTATGAGACAGCATTATAGAACAAGGTTTTCCGGATAGACCTCAGGTATCGGCAAGCATAGGCCAAACTATCCATAATTTAAGGTAAGCCAATACTGTCTGTTCGCTTGTTTACGGTACTCTTATTGCCCCTTGAAAAATGTAAGAGCAACAATCATGCTGCAAGAATTTGAAAACAAAGTCGCCGTTATTACCGGCGCAGGTAGAGGCATAGGAGCAGCGCTTGCAAAAGGCTTCGCGGCCAAAGGTATGCGCGTGGTTGTCGCCGATATTAATGTAGACGACGCCAGCAGCACCGCCACCGAGATCGGTGAACACGCTAGCGCAAAGCATGTAGATGTCGCTAATGCTGAATCTGTTCAAGCCCTTGCCGACTTTAGCTTCTCTGAATTTGGTCAGGTTGATTTACTGATCAACAATGCCGGCGTATTCCAAGGCGGACTAAGCTGGGAACGCAGTATTGAAGACTGGGAGTGGGCAATGGGCGTGAACGTCTATGGAATTATTCATGGCATTCGCTCTTTTGTGCCCAGAATGATCGCTCAGGACACCGAGGGTCATGTTGTTAGCACTGCTTCGGTAGCCGCTTACTGTGCGGGGCCGATGTCAGCGCCTTATATAGTATCCAAGTGCGCAGCAATGTCAGTCGCTGAATGTCTCGCATTAGACCTTGAGCTGATGGGGTCAAAGATTGGCTCCAGCGTGCTCACGCCAAGTAATTTTAATACTGGCATTGCGCAAACTGCTAATTTACGGCCAACTCAGCTAGGCGTTGATGAAACTGAGGACGGCAAAGCCTGCGCTGACGCTTTACAGTCGATTCTGGATAGCGGAGCCAGCCCTGAAGATGCTTTCGCGCCTGTACTCGACGGCGTACAAAACGGCACCTTTCTGATCGCCACCAAACCAAGCTACGCCGCTCAGTTGCAATCACGTTATGACGCATTGCTGGAGAAGCGTTTGCCACCAATGCCTGAGCTAGACTGAACCAATCTGAAATTAAGCTCAACAGCTATGACCGCCAAACATAATAAAGGAGTGACACATGGGTAGATTAAGCAATCGCGTTGCGATCGTAACGGGTTCCGGCAGTGGTATTGGGTTAGGCATAGCGAAGCGGTATGCAAAGGAAGGAGCAAACATTACCGTCGCCGAATTTAATGCTGAGAGCGGCGAGAAAGCCACGGAAGAATTGAAGGCTTTGGGAGTAGATGCGCAATTTGTTCAGACGGATGTTGCCGAAAAAGCTCAGGTTGAAAACATGGTTCAGCAAACCATTGACCGCTGGGGCAAAGTGGATGTATTGGTGAACAACGCGTGGAGCTCTAAAGTAGGGCTAAGCCGGGTGGAGTGGATGGAAGATTTCGCCATGCAACACGCATTCGACATTAGCGCTATGACCGCACTATGGAGTATGCAGGCTTGCTTTCCATACATGAAAGAGGCCGGCTACGGACGCGTTATAAATATCTGCTCATTAAACGGCGTTAACGCTCATATGTATTCAGTTCACTACAACATGGCAAAAGAGGCCGTTCGCGCTATTACCCGCACTGCTGCGCGCGAGTGGGCCCACAAAGGCGTTACCTGCAATATTATTTGCCCAGCAGCAGCAACGGCTACCTATGAGCAAATGAAAGCCGACAAGCCTGAGATGTTTGGCGCAATTGAAGAGGCCTTACCAATGAAGCGAATGGGTGATGCTGAACAAGATATCGCACCAGTGGCTTTGTTCTTAGCAACCGAGGATTCCCAGTATGTAACAGGCAATACCTTGTTTGTTGATGGCGGCAGTCATATTAACGGATCGGCTTGGGCACCCGAGATGCCTGAGGAAAAGCCAGACCAAAAACAACATTAGAACAGAGCGGAGAATGTAAAAGGTGCAAAGACTTATTCGTTTTGAGGACGTTGAACATTTCGACCATCGAACCGATGTTGTCGTCGCAGGTTTTGGCGGTGCGGGCGCAAGTGCCGCATTGGAGGCTCGACGTGCAGGGTCGGAAGTGACTGTTCTAGAACGGACAAGCGCCGGTGGCGGCTCGACCATGATGTCAGCATGCGAAATGTATTTAGGCGGCAGTGGCGGCACCGCGCTACAAAAAGACCTTGGCTTCAGCGACTCTACCGAGAACTTTTACAACTACCTGAAAGAGTGTTTCGGTGACAATGTTGATGAAGAACGGCTTAAGATGTACACCGAGGGTGGGCCGGAGCACTTCGACTGGTGTGAAGCCATCGGTGTTAAATACAATCGTGGCTTTTTCCCTGGTCGAGATGTTGTTGCAATGACCGGCGACTCTTTGCAGTACACAGGCAATGAACGTTCCTGGCCATTCACCGAAAAAGCAGAACCTGTTCCCCGGGGTCATCTCCCAGCTGATGCAGACCACAATGGTGGCCAAGTATTTATGTCGACGCTGCTCAAACGGGTAGAAGAATCTGGCGCTGACATTAGAGTTGACGCTCGTATTACCGCTCTTATACAGGATAAGGAAGGTTGCATACGAGGCTGCGTCGCAAAGATAAACAACAAACCATTTTACATTAAAGCCAGGCAGGGCGTTGTGCTAACCGCGGGCGGCTTTGTTATGAACACACAAATGACACAACAGCACCTGCCGCGCTTCGTCCCTATAGATAACCCGCACGGAAATCCTGGCGACATGGGTGATGGCATTGTTCTCGGCGTTGCAGCTGGTGGTAATGCAATTAATATGGGCGAGGCTTTTATCTGTGTGGCGCACTATCCACCACCGCAGCTCACCTTTGGTATTTTCGTTAACAAATTTGGTCAACGCTTTATTAATGAAGATATATATCTCGCACGCATGGGGCATTACGCCATGCAACAAGAGGAAAAGAAAGTCTACATGTTGATCGACAACGAACATTTTGAACGGCCCGCTTACGCAGACACAGTAGAAATCGTTGCGGTGGGTGAAACGATTGAGGAGCTCGAGACTGACGCTCAGTTTCCGGTTGGGTCACTGCAGGCTACAGTGAGTTATTACAATCAGCAAGCTGAAACAGGCCAAGACCCTTTGTTTCACAAAGCTGCAGAGTGGTTGAAACCAATAAAAACCGCACCGTTTGCGCTGGTAAGTTATTCACTGGATCATCTAAACCCGGCGATTTTTACCTTAGGCGGCTTAGATGTAAAGCCAACAGGAGAGGTACTTACGCCGGACAAAGATATCATTCCAGGATTGTTTGCCGCAGGCAGAACAGTCGCCGGTATACCACGTACCGCAAAGGGTTATGCCAGCGGCATGTCAGTGGGAGATGCGACCTTTTTTGGCCGCAAGGCGGGGCAGACAATTGCAAACGCCAAGCGTTTCTAAGGAATTTAACAATGAGCGCGCAAACGCTCAGCAGCTTCCTGCAAAGTAGCATCCTGTTTGGCAAAACAGAACCGTATAAAATGTTGCTTAGGAGCCTGTTCATAGAACACTGAAATAGGAATGGCAGCCACTTTCACCTCGCGCGTTAGCCATTGGGCCATGGCCATGTCACCCATATCAGAGACGTCGCTGTAATCAACCAGCTGAAAAAAGGAACCTGAAGCAGGCTCAATTTTGAATTTTGAGCCAGCAAGCGCCCGAACAAAACGATCGCGCTTAGCCTGATAGAAAGCCGCTAACTCAGCGCAATGATCAGGGTGCTCTCTCATCATGTCACTCAATGCTAACTGAATAGGCGTGACGCCAACGAAGGTAACAAACTGGTGGATTTTCCGCAGCTCTGCAGTCAGCGCTGCGGGCGCAATGCAATAGCCGGTCTTCCACCCAGTGACATGGTAGGTTTTGCCAAACGACGAAACGACGAAGGCTCGATCAGCCAGTTCAGCATGTCGCAGTAAACTCTGATGTTGCTCACCATCGAACACCAAATGCTCATACACTTCGTCAGACAGCAATAAGATATCTGTACCGCGCACGAGCCTGGCTAGCTCATCGAGATCGTCCGCACTCAATGTGGCGCCAGTTGGGTTATGCGGACTGTTGAGAACAATCATCCGCGTACGCGAAGTAATGCTGTCTTTTACTCGCTGCCAATCGATGGCAAAGTGAGGTGCACTTAGAGGAATATGAACCGCCTTACCACCAGCCATCTGAATACCTGGCTCATAGCTGTCGTAGGCTGGGTCAAAAACGATAACCTCATCACCCGTTTGAACGGTTGCCATAATGGCAGCGAACAAGGCTACTGTTGCACCGGGCAGCACTGTTACTTCCGAAACCGGATCTACACTTCGTTGATAGAGAGTTTGTACCTTGGTGCTTATTTGCTGGCGCAACTCAAGAATGCCTGCCATAGGCGCGTACTGGTTGTTGCCCGTCATTACATGATGAGTGAGTCTTTCACGGAGATACTGCGGACCATCGTAGTCTGGGAATCCCTGACCAAGATTTATCGCGCCTTGTTCTGCGGCTAAAGCAGATACCGTTGTAAAAATTGTTGTGCCGACATTGGGCAAGCGCGAATTCTTAATCATTGAGTAAACTGTCTCTATTCAGAAACGGGCTGTCCTGCCCGTTTCTTCTCCCGTTCCGCAAAATGCGATTTTGCTTCACTCACAAAATCAATGACTAGCGTCATAGATTTTGCCGGCAATGCTGGCCCCGCGAAGCGCTTTGGGTGCATCCCTGTGCCGGGCTAGCAGCGCCCTTTTATGGGCTAGCACTAGCAAGCCCCCGTTTCGACGAGCGCACGCATTTCAGATAAATGCTCATCGGGCAGTTGATACTTCCTAAGCTGATTATTCATAGGGCATCGAAACTCAAGATAACTAGCGGAAAGTTGTAAGTCCAAGTCATTGCCTGACAAATTGCCTGGCAAACCAGAATCGTTAATGTCCGCAGCACCGTATAAACGGTCTCCAACGATGGGGTAACCGTATTGGGCAAGATGGCGACGTACCTGGTGTTTGCGACCTGTTTCAATTTGTACTCGCAACAAAGAGCAGCCCTGCCCCGATTTAAGTACAGAGACGATGCTGCGAGCCGGCTTGTCGTCGACATCCCAATTTAAAGTAATCGGCTCGTGCTCGAGTGGCACCTGACCGCTCACCAATGCTGTGTAACGCTTAGTGATCTCTCTATTTGCAAACAGCGCAGACAAGCCGGCTGCTGCTTTTTTGTTGTGTGCGATTAGAATAAGGCCATCCGCGTAACGGTCTAGCCGGTGCACCAACCGCGCCTCACGGTCTGACGCTGGAGATTGGGCCATGAAGAACTGCCGGGTAAGCTGCTCCATAGCACTGTGGTCACCGTAACGCGTACCCTGAGAATGCACACCACGCGGCTTCATCCAGACACTGTAGTCTTTTTCATCGGCAATAAGCGCAGGGGCTGGAACAGCCTCGTCAAGAATCGCTGCGTCATAATACAAAGCGACTTGATCACCCACAGACAGTGCGTGCGTCGCACGCCTAATACGACGTTTGTTAGTACCGCGTTGCAACCATACTGCGCCACAACGCATTGCCATTTTTATTCGAGCTCGTGACAACTCACATTGATCAGCCAACAACTCTACAGCCGTTTTACCGGCTTCGGAGACTTCCAAATGAAGTTCAAAGCTGTGTGAGGTTGGCGTCAAAGTCAGCGTCTCTTTTGAGGTGCAAGCGAGGTACACGCATTGTAGCAAACAGCTTACCCCTTATTTTTGCTTTGCTGCCGCAAATGCCGCGGCTAAGGCGCCTTGTGGCTTCGGTTCCTGGGATCGATTATTGGTTCGGGAATGACCAGTGTTTTGTGGCCTGGCTTGCTTAGCGTGACGGGCACGATCACTCCCTCGATCAGAAGGTTTTGCGTTCTCATTCGCCTGCTCAGTTGCGCTGTCACTTAGCCGCATGGTCAGGCCAATTCGCTTGCGCTTAGGGTCAATGCTCATTACCTTCACTTTGACAATATCGCCCGCCTTCACAACCTCGCGTGGATCTTTGACAAATTTTTCGGCCAGGGCAGATATGTGTACCAAACCGTCCTGGTGTACGCCGATATCAACAAAGGCGCCAAAATTGGTCACATTACTAACCGTTCCCTCAAGAATCATATCTTCTTTAAGGTCCGATATTTTCTCTATGCCTTCTTTAAACGCCACTAACTTAAATTCAGGTCTAGGGTCGCGGCCGGGTTTTTCAAGTTCTTTAAGAATATCTGTTACGGTTAAAACGCCCACCTCAGCAGAGGAATAGTCTGCCGCCGTAACGCTTTTGAGAATGGCTTTATTGCCCATTAAATCGGCGGTGCTGCACCCTTTCTTGCTAGCGATTTCTCTAACAACAGAATAGGATTCGGGATGCACCGCTGAGGCATCCAGCACTTCATTTCCATTTTGAATACGCAGAAATCCCGCTGCTTGCTCAAAGGTTTTATCACCTAGTCGTGGCACGCTCTTAAGGTCGTCACGATTGGAGAAACGGCCATTCGTGTTACGCCAAGCTACAATATTGTTTGCCTGCGCTTCATTAAGACCCGACACACGACTTAGCAATGCCGCCGACGCCGTATTCAATTCAACACCAACGCCATTCACACAGTCTTCTACAACGCCGTCTAGTGCCCTAGACAACTTATGCGTGCTTAAATCGTGTTGATACTGCCCTACTCCGATTGCCTGAGGTTCTATTTTAACCAGCTCGGCTAATGGGTCCTGCAAGCGACGGGCGATCGATACAGCCCCACGAATTGTTACATCCAGGTCTGGGAACTCGCGCGCAGCGAATTCAGAAGCTGAATAAACGGATGCGCCCGCTTCACTGACAACAATTTTGCTCATCGCCAAATCACTTTTTAATTTAATTAACTCGGCGGCTAATTTTTCTGTTTCACGCGACGCTGTGCCATTACCGATCGCAATGAGTTCAACTTTATGTTTTTCACACAGTGCGGCCAATGTAGCCAAGGACTGGTCCCATTGTTTTTGCGGTGCGTGCGGATAGATTGTAGCGAAATCGCACATTTGGCCTGTGCTGTCGACCACAGCAACCTTAGTCCCTGTTCTTAGGCCCGGATCAAGTCCAATGGTTGCGCGTTGACCGGCCGGCGGGGACAGTAACAAGTCTTTGAGGTTTAGTGCAAATACCTGAATCGCTTCCGCTTCGGCGACGTCCTTAAGATCACCAACCAGGTCTGTCTCAACTTGCAACAAGAGTTTGATTTTCCAGGTCCAGCGCACCACTTCTGTCAGCCAGGCGCTAGCACCTGTTACTGCATCAACGGCACCAGGTTTGTAAGGCAGATCAAAGGCGTTGGCGATCAATTGCTCGCAAGGGTGAGCATCCTTCAAAGAAAAATCGCCAACATCTAACTTCAAACTCAGTACGCCTTCCCGGCGCCCCCTGAACAAAGCCAGCGCTCGATGCGGAGGTACCTTGTTATACGCTTCTTCATACTCAAAATAGTCGGAGAATTTCTCGCCTTCTTGTTCCTTACCCTTGACTACTGCCGAACGCAAACTGCCTTGCTCTTTGACAATTTTTCGCACTGCAGCAATTAAGTCTGCTTGCTCTGCGAAGCGCTCCATTAAGATGAACTTGGCACCATCCAATGCAGCACTTGCATCTGCAATCGATTTATCAGCGCTAATGTATTTAGCGGCTTCGGCTTGCGGATCAAGACTATGATCGTTAAAGAGTGCATCGGCGAGAGGTTCCAAACCTGCTTCTTTAGCGATCTCACCTTTGGTTCGGCGCTTTTTCTTATACGGTAAGTAAAGATCTTCCAACCTGGTTTTAGTGTCGGCCGCATTTATTTGCTGGCGTAATTCCGGCGTCAACTTGCCTTGTTCTTCTATGCTGGCTAATACACTGCTGCGCCTATCATCGAGTTCCCGCAAGTAACTGAGCCGCTCGTTCAGGTTTCGCAGCTGTGTGTCATCCAAGCCGCCGGTTGCTTCCTTTCTATAGCGAGATATAAAAGGAACGGTTGAGCCATCGTCAAGCAGGTTGACTGCTGCCTCAACCTGTTTGGTTTGAACCGATAGTTCTTGCGCTATTATTTCTACAATTGATGGCATCTTGATCTCCGCCACTCACTTTCTCAACGCAACGACGTCGACTGCTTGGTGACTTTTTCTTGCTTGATAAATTCGGCGGTGAGTTTAACAGTACTGCACGCTCTGACCAGTCTTGAACTCACAGCGTAGGTGTGCATTGCGTTTACTTAAGCACAGCAATCAAACTATTCGCAAAATATTCGATATTATCGGGCGTCAAACCGGCGACATTCATTCGGGTTGATCCCACCATATAAATGGCATAGTCGTCACGCAGCGCCTGAACCTGCTCGCTGCTAATCCCCAGAAAAGAGAACATGCCGAATTGGTCTTGAATGAATGCAAAATTTTCGTGCCCTGCGACTGCCAGCCGTTCGACTAACTCTGCGCGCATTGCGTTTATGCGATCACGCATTTCGCCCAATTCAGTTTCCCAAATAGCGCGCAATTCCTTATCAGCCAAAATAACGCCGGCTAAAGCGCCACCGTGTGATGGCGGCATTGAATAAATTTGCCGCGCTGCATTCATGGCCTGGCTCTTCACTACCGATGTTTGCTCAGCCGTGCGCGTAATCACGATGAGAGCGCCGGTGCGCTCGCGATACAAACCAAAATTTTTCGAACACGAACTAGCAATTAATATTTCAGGTACATTAGCCGCCATCCAACGCCAACCCGCGGCGTCTTCGTCTAAGCCTTTAGCCAAGCCTTGATAAGCCGCATCAACAAAAGGCGTAAAGCCCTTTTCGTTCGCCAGTTCAGTCAGCGCCTGCCACTGCTCAAAGCTTAGATCAGCACCACAGGGGTTATGACAACAACCGTGCAACAGCACAACATCGCCCGCAGTGGCTTGCTGCAAGGACTGCAGCATCGCGTCAAAGTCTATCGTGTGCTCAGCCGCGTTATAGTAAGGGTACATTTGTAATTCTAGGCCGGCACCTTCTAGCAAAGGATAATGGTTTGGCCAGCTAGGGTCACTTAACCATACTTTTGCCCCCGCCTTGCTTCTATTCAAAACTTCAGCGCCGATACGCAGGGCACCGCAGCCACCTGGTGCTTGAACACTGTCAGCACGCCCCGAAAGCAGGGCCGGATGGTCTGCTCCTAGGTTCAGTTCCAACATGCCTGTATTGAAATTGGCAACACCAGCTTGCGGAAGATAGCTTTTGCTTGTTTCGGTTTCCATCAAGCGCTCTGTAGCCCGACTGACGGCCGTCATAATGGGTGTAACGCCTGTCTCATCTTTGTAAACACCAACACCGAGGTCGATCTTTTTAGGATTAGGATCTTTCTGATACGCGGCACTTAGCCCAAGGATTGGGTCGGCCGGAATTGCTTCCAACTGATCTAGCATGACTTCTATCTCTTGAAACGAATAACAACAGTTTAAATAATGAGCGCATAAAAAAGGGGCCAATAGGCCCCTTTTCGTTATTGCAGTTAATTATCTAGAAGTTGTAACGCGCCTGCAAGGACACATTCATTGGAGCTTCGTAGAAACCATAATAGGCCGTTGCTACGCCCGTTGCTCCGATCGCATTGTTAAATGCGCCAGACAAGGTTGTAGACACAGGTGCCTGGTTGCCAAACGTCAAAATAGACTCGTCACTCAGGTTTTCGCCCATCACAGCCACACTCCAAGAGCCGTCCATCGCATCAAGGCCAATTCGTGCGTTAACCTTTGTATAAGACTCCTGAACCAGATTTGGGTCTAACGTTGGCGACACAAAGTACTCGTCGGAATACGCTAGGTCTACACCGAAGCTGAGCTCCATAGTGTCGCCTATCGCTACGATATACGTGGCACCTATGTTAGCGGTAATCTCTGGCGTAAACTCTTTTGGCTGACCCTTACGATCACACAATGCAATGCCATTTTCCGTGCTGTCGGGTGTTTCACCAAAGAAGCACTGTGAGTTTGGAAAGCGATCAAATTCGAAGTCTAACCAGCCCACTGCACCGGTTAACAACAGGTTTTCGCCAGCCTGCCAACGTCCGTCCAGCTCAATACCCTGGCTCGTCGCTTCACCCGCATTAGTAACGTTGAAACCTAAAGTACCGTCAAACTGACTGGTTTGCAGGTTATCGTATTCCATGCGATAAGCCGCAATGTTCAGTTCGGCTGCGCCGCCGGCCAAGCTCATTTTAGCGCCAACTTCGAAAGACAGAACTTCTTCTTCTTCGAATTCAAATGCGCCCGCACCGGTTCCTATAGCAGCCGCGGCCAAATCAAATGTGTTTGCTCGAGCATCAAAGCCGCCACCCTTGAAGCCTTCGGTTATGGAAACATAGACCATTGTGGAGTCAGAAGCGTCCCATTGAAGGTTAATTGCAGGTGTAAATTTGTCTTCGCTGCGCTCGCCCGCAAGGTTATGACCTGCAGTTTGCTCACTGATAATTCCGAAACCACCCTGATAAACAAAAGGCACTATTGGATTGGTAGTAAGTTGCTGGCCATTGATGTCGCGAACCGGGCTATCGCCAACGACATCAACGATTTCAATTGATCGCCGGCCCGTTTTGTCTTCAGATGTATAACGACCACCTACTGTTAAACGCCATGCGTCGCCAATATTCCAAGTGAACTGTGCAAAGGCTGACAACATTTCGCTATCAGTGAAATACGCTCGTCGCGCAGCGGTGCCTGGCAAAGTGGCACTTAATGCGCCCAACAAGCTACCAACCGGCACTATGGTCATGTCGTTAAGTTGCAAGTCGTAGTCTTGGTAGAAAACACCCGCAATATAGTCGACAGTTTGCCCACCAGGTGACGTTATACGCAGCTCTTGGCTGAACTGGCTATATTCTTCTGCCCCAGCAGTATCGATCAATATAGCTGAGCTGAAATCACAATCGCACTGTTGGTAGTAATCGTACTCTAGCCAGCCAGAGGTAGCTGTTAGCGTGTGCTCGCCCAGTGCATACTCGAGTGAGAAAGTCGCATTATCAAAATTGGTTTCTTCAATGTCACCATTTGCTTGACGTTTAAAGTCTTGATCGGTATCCAGTACGACTGCACCGCCTGTTAATCCTGCTACCGCCGTAGAAAAACTGGGCGAGCCGTCGACTTCAACAGGGTTAATCAATTCAAGGAATCGACCGTCTGTATCAAAGCTAGCGTACTCATACTTAAAGTTCATCGACAAATTATCTGTCGCGTCCCACTGGAAGTTCGCACGACCCATGCGGTGTTCTAGTTGAGATTCGTCTCTACCCAACGCCGTATTTTCGTAATAGCCATCGGTGTCACGTGCAAGAGCCGAAATGCGAACCGCAAATTCGTCACTTAATGGCACGTTAATGGCTCCGCTGAACTCTTGCTGGCCTTGGTCAAAATTGTAATCTGCAGCAACAAAGCCTTCCATTTGCTCTGTGCTAGCCTTTTTGGTGACTAGGCTAATCGCTCCGCCAATCGCATTCTTGCCGAACAAAATAGGCTGTGGACCTCTTAATACTTCAACACGATCCACGTCAAGATACGGGATACGAGCCATTTGCATGCGACCATAATGAATGTCGTCTACATACATACCAACCGATTGTTCAAACGCTGGGTTTACGCCAGAGCTAATGCCACGAATAGTAATAGTGGTGCTGATGCCCGTCTGGTTCATGCTTAAGTTGGGCACAAAGTCGGCCAAATCATTCAGGTTAGTAATACCTGCCTGCGTGATTTTTTCGCCAGACACTACGTTTACCGAAATCGGCACGTCGGCTAAAGACTCTACACGCTTTTGAGAAGTTACAACGACTTCTTCGAGCATAAGTTGAGCTTGAGCCGTTAGGCTAAAGCCACCTGCAACAGCAGCGCTTAACATTAGTGCGTGCCGAAGCTGAAATTTCTTGTTGGAATTCATTGTGAACATGGAATACCTCGTCAATTAAAGTCTTTAACAACAGGACCTTTATAAATTTTTTCCGCTTGCCGTAGCAAAGACTCGCTACAGAAACGCGGCGCAGAATAGCACAAGGACAGACAAGCAACATTAACTTATAGGGCCACCTATCTGATTTTTAGGGTATTTTGCCGCAATTTCAAGTCGAAACTAAGCCACTGTATGGCCTATCCAGCATGCAGCGACGCACCCTACTGATGAAACGCAAAACAGAAAAGGTGGTCCACGGTCAATTTCTTTGGAAATTGGAGCGCCTTACGTGACTCAACATCTAATCGCGCAGAACAGCAACGCGCTCACACTGCTGCTCTCGCCTTATTAATGCGCAGTAAATACACGCCGCCTAGCTAGAGGCTTATTAAAAATCGGGAGCTTAGAATGTACGACCCTTGGTGGCCGCAATTTTTAACCGCAGCGCATTGAGCTTAATGAAGCCGGCCGCATCGGCCTGATCATAGGCGCCAGCATCATCATCAAAAGTCGCTATGTTTTCATCAAACAAACTTTGATCTGATTTGCGACCTACGACTTCAACGTTGCCTTTATAGAGCTTTAGCCTTACTACGCCATTCACGCATTGCTGCGACTGGTCAATCATGGTTTGCATCATAATTCGTTCGGGCGCCCACCAATAGCCGTTGTAAACCATCTCAGCATACTTGGGCATCAATTCATCTTTAAGATGGGCTACTTCACGATCCAAAGTAATTGACTCAATAGCGCGATGTGCGCGCAGCATGATAGTGCCGCCAGGTGTTTCATAGCAGCCGCGAGACTTCATACCGACATATCGATTCTCTACAATGTCGAGCCGGCCAATGCCATTTTCGCCACCGATCTCGTTCAACAAAGTTAAGACTTCAGCCGGCGTTTTAGGTACACCGTCAATTGCAACAACATCACCGCCAGAATAACTTAACTCAATATAACGAGCTGTATCAGGCGCTTTCTCTGGCGATACAGACCAACGCCACATATCGTCTTCAGCCTCACACCAAGGGTCTTCAAGACAACCACCTTCATAAGAAATGTGCAGTAAGTTTGCATCCATCGAATAGGGCGATTTCTTCCCGCGTTTCATTTCAACCGGAATTTTATGTTGTTCGCAATACGTCATTAACTTGTCACGCGAAAGCAAATCCCATTCGCGCCACGGTGCTATTACTTTGATTCCCGGTGACAAGGCATAAGCACCGAGCTCAAATCTAACTTGATCATTCCCCTTTCCGGTCGCGCCATGCGAGATGGCGTCTGCTCCTGTTGAAGCAGCGATCTCGACCAGTCGTTTTGCGATCAACGGCCGGGCTATAGAGGTGCCCAGCAAGTACTCGCCCTCATAAATGGCGTTAGCGCGAAACATTGGGAATACATAGTCGCTGACAAACTCTTCGCGCAGGTCTTCAATATAAATCTCTTTGACACCCAAGGCTTCCGCCTTGGCGCGCGCTGGCTCTACTTCTTCGCCTTGGCCAATATCAGCCGTAAACGTTACAACCTCGCTGTTATAGGTTTCTTGCAACCATTTCACGATTACTGAAGTATCCAACCCGCCCGAATAGGCCAGGACAACCTTATTCACATCTGCCATGCGTCTCTCTTAATTTTCTCTAGATTCTGTATACCATCGATAGGCTTGTCTCTTGTTAACTTCAGGCGCAAACCTGATCTTTGAGACAGCGGCGGTATTCTAACATAGCAAGTACAAGGACTTGGAAGCTCTATCGTTCCAAACGTACCGTTACTCGACGATTCTGCAGACGGCTATCGTCGTCCAGGTTTTCGGTAACCGGGTAGCGTTCACCATGATAACGGGTTACTAACTTTTTCTTCGAGAGCCCCTTGGTCGCCATGTATGCCGATACGGCCTGAGCTCGGCGCTTTGACAAGCCAATATTATAGCTAGACTCGTGTACGTCATCGGTGTGTCCATCGATATAGATCCGCCGCACGCTATCGTCGAGCTTGCTGTATTCAATAATTTCGTCCAGCACTGTGCGCGTTGCAAGATTGAGCGAGTGCTTGTCGGTATCGAAATGAACGCGAGTTCGCTCTAGTTGCTCGAAGTTCTTCGCGAATAGTCCATCTACACATTCTTGAAAGCGATCATAAGCACCAAGAAAGTGCTTCGACGACAAACTGACTTCGATCGCCTCGGCATCATCGTACCTTGCCCTTGTCATAAAACCGGGTGCCATACCGCGCTGCAATTCTGCCAACATCTGATTTGCCAACTGATCATCCAAAACGATAGCTTCCTTACCCGATTGAACGGAAACAGTCGCTAGACTTCTGCCAGGTAATTCAGGCGCCCACACTGGCGGCTTCGAGATCAGTTTGGCATCGCCGGGCTGCAATTGATTGCGCTTGGCCTGCAACATAAATCGACTGCCGTAGCCCGCCCGTTGCTCAAAAATAGCTGTGCCGTAACGCTTGATTGGCTGGCTTAGGCGGCAGCTAAACCGTGTTCCTTCGTTATGCCAATGGGCGTAGTCCATTCGCGTCGCAAATGCTAACTGGACTGGACCCGCTGATTGAGAGTCCTCTATTAACTCAAGTGCGACGGCCCGTGGCGCTGAGAGCAGGGCAAGCGTGCCAAAACAACCTACGAGCAATAGTCCGCGCAGCTGTGTTGCGAGAACAGCTCCAGTTACGTTGTTGAGTGGTGTTGGCGTCATGCTCTTCCATGAATAAACGATTAAAACGAACAACTTCTAATCAGAATAGCCTCTATTTTGATGAATTATTAATCATACGTACAAAAAAACGCCAACTGGTCCACAACTATCACTTTCGAGCCTATTGCTGTAGCATCGCGATCGCGATTCAATTTCAAGCGGCCGCGCCGCAATACACCACACACTGATTCACTTTTGACTGACACTCTTGTAATAACACGCCCTGACGACTGGCACGTGCACCTTCGCGACGGTGATGCACTGCCAGCGACTGTGCGCGATATCAGCCGTTATTTTGGCCGCGCCATAATAATGCCCAATCTGGTTCCTCCCGTTCGAAATTTGGCAGAGGCACAGCTGTACCATCAGCGCATTGTAGAAAACCTGCCAACTCACGGACCTGGCGCGTCGGTTCAGCCTGCGTTATTTAGACCTTTGATGGTTCTGTACCTGACCGACCAAACCACGCCAGCTGACATAGAAGCCGCCTGCGCGGAAGGCAGTCCGGTGGTTGCGGCCAAGCTTTACCCCGCCGGGGCAACCACTAATTCTGATTCAGGCGTGACGAACATTGATCGTATTGCATCGACTTTAGAGGCAATGGAGAAGTTTGACATGCCGCTGCTGGTGCACGGCGAAGTGACACACTCTTATATTGATGTGTTTGATCGAGAAACACGCTTTCTGGACGAAGTGTTGACACCTTTGCTCAACCGCTACCCAAACCTGCGAGTTGTGCTAGAACACATTAGTACAGCGGATGCCGCGCAATTTGTTGTTACGGCAGGAGATACAGTGGCTGCGACAATCACAGCACACCACTTATTGTTCAATAGAAATGACATGCTGGTTGGCGGCATTCGTCCACACTATTACTGCCTCCCGATTTTGAAGCGAGCCAGTCATCAAAGTGCTCTATTAGACGCCGCAACCAGTGGCAACCCAAAGTTTTTTTTAGGAACAGACTCAGCACCCCACCCTACCGGCAGCAAAGAAAGCGCCTGCGGCTGTGCCGGATGTTATTCCGCCCACGCAGCCATAGAGCTTTATGCGGAAGCTTTTGAACAACACGACGCCTTGCACGCTCTGGAAGGTTTTGCGAGTTTTCATGGCCCAGATTTTTATAAGCTACCGCGTAATACCGACACCATCACCCTAAAACGCGATAATTGGCGGGTTCCCGACGAGCTTTCATTTGGTGCTGATAAGGTTCGACCTTTAAGACACGGCGAAACAATTGCCTGGCGTGTAGACAACTCACTTACCCCAGAGGGTGTAAACACATGAGTAGTGATAGCGGCTATCGTTTTGTTGACGACGACAACCACAATGACAAAACGCCTTTAGCTGGGCGCTTTCGAGGTTTTTTACCGGTTGTAGTCGATGTTGAAACGGGCGGCTTTAACTCAAGTACTGATGCTCTACTTGAGTTGGCAGCGATTACTTTGACGATGGACGATAGAGGTTATCTGGTTGAGGATCAGGAGTTTTGTTCTGCAGTAGCCCCTTTTGAAGGCGCTAATCTTGAACAATCTGCCTTGGACTTTACCGGTATCGACCCCTACGATCCTGAACGAAATGCCAGGCCAGAAGAAGATGTAATGAAAGATTTGTTTCAGATGGTACGGCGCTCGGTAAAAGCTCATGGCTGCACACGAGCTGTATTGGTTGCTCATAATGCGCACTTTGATCAGGGTTTTATTAATGCGGCAGCAGAGCGTACCGATCTCAAACGAAATCCGTTTCATCCATTCTCATGTTTTGATACGGCAACACTGTCCGGACTCGCTCTGGGACAAACGGTACTGGCTAAGGCCTGTGCGGCCTGCGACATAGAATTTAGCAATGCGTCAGCCCATTCAGCGCTCTACGACACGCAGAAAACAGCCGAACTATTTTGCCTTATTGTGAATCGTTGGAAGGATCTTGGCGGCTGGCACGACCAGTAAGTCGGCTCAGCCACCACAAGCGTTTACACTTATTGCGCTTCAATAGCAGCAAAGCAGACCTTTAAACCTAAAGAGGATGTTAACCTTCGGCTGGTTTTGCAGCTTCAGCGGCCTTAGTAGCCTCAGCCACTACTGCTTTAAGTTCCTCTTTATCATGCATCTCAGTGATGATGTCACAACCACCGACAAGCTCGCCGCCTACCCAAAGCTGAGGAAAAGTGGGCCAATTGGCATATTTAGGCAGGTTTGCACGCACATCTGGATTGCTGAGCACATCAACATAAGCAAAACGCTCTCCGCATTCCATCAAGGCCTGAACGGTTCGCGCAGAAAACCCACACTGAGGGGCATTAGGAGAACCTTTCATATAAAGCAGTACCGGGTTTCCCTCTACCTGCTCTTTGATTTGTTCCATTATGTCCATTGAATGTACTACCTTTGCGCTATAACTGAATCAGAGAGTATTGTACTTATATTTGCGCGCAAATTCTTCTTTTTTGGAGCCTAGAGCTCAAAATGCGCGCCTTGAGCTCTCCTTACATGGGCTGGAGTATTTGCTTGAACTCAATTTTCGAACCAGATTTAGTTGGCGTTACCGGCCCCAGAAAAAATTACCTATTTACGCATTAGTGAACGAAGCCGTCGCCGCAGGAGCAAAAAGAAACGCCGGTGCCACCCCCTGTCGCTGGTACAAGTAACAAGCCAAGATTAGACGCCGAAAGCGTTATTCGGGTAATATACGCACCCATTGGGCAGCTTTGGCTGCCTTTTTCCGTTTCAGGTCTTGGCGATCGGTCATTGAACCGCAAGCAACAGACCACGGTAATAGAATAGACAGCCGAGCCTCAACATGAGCCACTTAATGCCCACCTACGCGCCACACGATGTGATTTTCACGCATGGCATTGGCCCGCGCGTTTATGACGCGAATAAAAAGTCTTACTTTGATGCGCTAACTGGCATTGCCGTATGCGGTTTGGGCCATGCACACCCAGCTGTAACCGCTGCTATACGTGAGCAAGCTGGCAAAATTCTGCATTGCTCTAATCATTTCAAAATTGAACAGCAGATCCAGTTAGCAGAGCGCTTGTGCGGACTGAGTGGAATGCAATCGGCATTCTTCTCTAACTCCGGCGCTGAGGCGAACGAAGCGGCTATAAAGCTGGCGCGCCTCTATGGGCACAAGGTGAAAGATGTCAAAAACCCTAGCATCATTGTGACCGAAGGGGCCTTTCACGGCCGGACGATGGCAACACTCACTGCAACGGGCAACCGCAAAATACAGGCTGGCTTTGAACCCCTGGTAAGTGGCTTTGTTCGCGCACCATTTAATGACACAGAAGCCGTACGAGCGATAGGTCGCAATAATAGCGATATTGTCGCCATATTGGTCGAGCCCGTTCAAGGTGAAGGCGGAATAGTAGTACCCGACTCAGACTACCTAAGCCAACTTCGTGAAATCTGCGACGAGCATGGATGGCTGCTAATGCTCGATGAAATTCAAACGGGTAATGCGCGCACAGGTGCCTATTTCGCTTACCAATTGGAAAATTGCCTACCTGATGTTGTGACCACTGCAAAAGGCCTTGGAAATGGCATGCCGATAGGCTGCTGCCTTGCGCAAGGTGTGGCTGCAGAGGTTCTGCAACCAGGCAGCCATGGCTCAACGTTTGGCGGCAACCCTTTGGCAACCGCCACGGCGCTTGCAGTGGTGAATACTATTGAAGGCGACAAGATCGCCGAGCGTGCCTCTGAATTAAGCAACAGAATAAGCAGCGGCCTGCAGCCCTTGGTAGCTAGCGGCCACATAAAGGATCTACGCTGTAAAGGCATGATGTTTGGCTTAGACCTTGGTAAGTCCTGCGGTGAATTAGTCGCCAGAGGGCTTGATCAGGGACTAATCATTAATGTCACGGCCGATTCGATCATACGCTTATTGCCTACACTGAATCTTTCTGATGACGATGCCGACGAACTAATCGAACGTGTTAGCGAATTGATAAAGTCGTTCGAAGCTTCTTAATTGATACCACCCCTATTTTGGATTAGACCATGGCTATTCGTCATTTTCGTACACTATTGGATTTAAGCACAGCGGAACTGAACAGCTTGATAAGCCGCGCTATAGAGCTAAAAGCTGAGCGCAACAGCGGTAAAACTCATGCACTGTTTCCACAGAAAGTGATGGGCATGGTGTTTGAAAAGTCATCCACACGAACAAGAGTCTCCTTCGAAGCAGGTATGGCTCATTTTGGTGGCCACGCTATATTCTTGTCTTCAAGGGATACTCAACTTGGCCGTGGTGAGCCAATCTCTGACAGCGCCCGCGTTATGTCTTCTATGGTCGACATACTGATGGTGCGCACCTTCGATCACGCAACCCTTGAGACTTTCGCGAAGTATTCCAGCGTTCCTGTGATCAATGCCTTAACTGATGCCTTTCACCCTTGCCAACTGCTGGCTGACATTCAAACATTTATTGAGCACAGAGGCAGTATTGCCGGTAAAACCGTTGCCTGGATTGGCGACGGGAACAACATGTGCAACAGTTATATTAATGCGGCGAGACTGTGCGACTTTGAGTTGCTTGTGGCCTGCCCAAAGGGCTTCGAACCTGACTCTAAGCTAATTGAAGACAATAAAGACCGGGTTCGTGTGGTGCACTCTGCGACAGAAGCAGCTAGTAATGCTCATTTGCTGGTGACTGATGTGTTTGCGTCTATGGGCCAGGAGGACGAGCAAGAGCAACGCCTGCAAGCGTTTGCTGGTTTTCAGATTAATTCAGAGCTGCTGTCCCACGCGGCCAGTGATGCGCTGGTGATGCATTGCCTGCCTGCGCATCGAGGCGAAGAAATCAGTGCTGGGGTAATGGATGCTGAAGACAGTGTGATTTGGGATGAGGCTGAAAATCGCTTGCATGCCCAGAAGGCGTTGATTGAGTTTTTGCTGACGCAATAAAGACCTCTTAGCTTATTTTTCCAAAGGTGAAGATTCTCGGTTCTAGTTCGCCTCACAAGCGTTAACTGCTTTTTGCTTCGTGTCGCGACCCCTCCGGGGTGTCCTCATTCGCAAAAAAGACTTTTGCAGAAAGGCTTTTTTGCAAGCAAGGGAACCCGGGACGGGTCGCGACACGAAGCAAAAGTAGGTGAGGCTTCTTTCCCACCTTCGCTTAGCGCGCCTTAAATTTAGCCGCTCTCCTATCGAATGACTTTCGCCAGCCCCCTAATTTGTCTTCACCCGGTCAACCGCCGCCAGCCAGCCCGCATACAGGTCTTCCCGCTTACTGGAAGCCATTCTAGGTTCAAACTCCCTATCCACCTCCCAATACTGACTAATGCTCTCCAGCGATGCATAAGCTCCGCTGTGCAAGCCAGCAAGGTAAGCCGCACCAAGCGCGGTGGTTTCATTATTATTCGAGCGCACCACGGGGCGGTCCAGCGTATCTGCCAAGAACTGCAGGAACCAGTTATTAACCGCCATGCCACCATCGACGCGCAAAAACTCTGGCGATTGCCCGTCTTTACTCATAGCTTCCAGCAAGTCTTTGGTTTGAAATGCAACCGACTGTATAGCCGCCGTAATGATGTGCTCATGCGTTGTGTCACGCGTTATGCCGTGCAGCGCGCCTCTAGCCTGAGCATCCCAGTAGGGAGCGCCTAGGCCAGTGAATGCCGGCACCATATACAAGCCCTGCGTGTCCGGAGTGCGTTCTGCCACGGCTTCAACGTCGCTAGCGTTAGCAATAATACCCAGTCCGTCGCGCAGCCATTGCACGGCAGTACCTGCATTAAAGATGCTGCCTTCCAGGGCGTAGTTTGTTACGCCCTTAAGCCTATACGCAACCGTAGATAGCAATCGGTTGTCAGATTGCAGGCACTTTTTGCCGGTGTTCTGCACTAAGAAACAGCCCGTTCCATAAGTACTCTTGGCATTGCCTGGCGCAAAGCACGCCTGCCCAATAAGAGCCGCTTGTTGATCGCCGGCGACGCCGCCTATTTCTACGCTGCCCCCGAGATACTCAGCTGCCACCATGCCAAAAGCCGCGCTGCTGTCTAGCACTTCTGGCAGGATAGAAGGAGGTACATCGAACAAAGTGAGCAACTGCTCGTCCCACTGCTGCGTATGGATATTGAACAAAGCGGTACGTGATGCGTTGGTAGCATCGGTTGCGTGCACCTCGCCATGGGTGAGACGCCAAATCAAATAGCTGTCGATAGTGCCGCACGCTAGCTCGCCCTTATCCGCCCGCGCCCGCAGGCCAGGTACTTCGTTAAGTATCCACCGAATCTTACTCGCGGAAAAATAAGGGTCCAGCAACAGACCTGTTCGCTCGCGCAACATGGTTTCGTGCCCTTGTTCACGCAGCGACTCGCAAAATCCATGTGTGCGGCGGTCTTGCCACACAATCGCGGGGTGAACCGGCAAGCCAGTGCTGCGATCCCAGAGCACAACAGTTTCACGTTGATTGGTTATACCGACAGATAAAATTTGCTGAGTGGAGCAGCCAACTTGACGCATTACGTCAGCGCAGGCCCATTGAGTGGTTTGCCAAATTTCTTCAGGATCGTGCTCTACCCAACCGTCGTCTGGAAAGTACTGCTGGAATTCTTTCTGCGCGGTTGCGACTGGAGTGCCGTCAAGCTTGAACAGAATGGCTCGAGAGCTTGTGGTCCCCTGGTCAATGGCCAGAATGAAGTCACTCATAGTATCGTCCTCTATCAAATTTTTAGCGCTAAGGCCTTGCCAATCGCGTCTATATCCTGTTGGCATTTCATGCCTAATTGCTCTGCAACTTTTCTACATCTACCTGCAAAAGTAGGGCCATCCCAGGCAAGAATTAGTCACACGTTTTTATTCATGAAAAACTCTGCTTATCATATTGCATTCCGTCGGTAGGCGCATTATCTTGTACCCCGCGTGACAGCAACCCCAAGATGTAGTGTTTTCGACGGGTTTGAGTTAAAGCTAATTTAAACAAGTTGCCCTAACTCATTGGTACAGAAAACATTACTTGGCTTCAGGGTTTATGTTGGTTAAGGAACCAGCTAAACCGGAGAGGCGCACGGCAGGGTAGAGAGAAGAATTACTATCTAAGAAAGTCACGTCGACAACCAGTAATGAAAGAAAAATTCCATCGTAGTGGTCGCCAGGAGGCAATCGCTCAGGAGTTTGTTTTCTCTTTCATTCTGACAAATGCAGACAGGGATCGTCGGGCAATGTACATACAACCGAGAGCGCTGCAAACAGCGCCTAATAGGAAAAGCATTTACCCCGGGAGAACCAATGCAAACAACAATAGACCAGCCCTCGCCTGCCAGCACACCTGACACTGCAAGCGTTACCGCAGAGCCCAGCGCTGAGATCAGCTCAGTTGCTCCAGGGCAAATCAGGGTTATTAAACGAAATGGAACCGTTGTTCCATACGATAACAGCAAGATCAGTATTGCCATCACAAAGGCCTTCCTTGCTGTAGAAGGCGGCACGGCAGCGGCATCAAGCCGAATACATGAAACGGTTTCTGGCCTGACTGACCGCATCGCTGCTACCTTCAAGCGGCGTATGCCTTCAGGCGGGACTATTCATATAGAAGATATTCAAGATCAGGTAGAGCTTGAACTGATGCGCAGCAGCGAACAAAAAATCGCTCGCTCGTATGTACTGTATCGCGAGGATCGCTCGCGGGCGAGAGCAGACGAGCAGTCTGCTGACTCAGAGCAGGCCACCCAACTAAAGAGTATTCAGGTTAGCTTGGCCGATGGCAGCCTGATACCGCTGGATCAAGACAGGATTAAAACGATTGTTTCTGAGGCCTGCGCAGATCTTAGCGATGTCGAAGGCGAAAAAATTCTGGAAGAAGCATTAAGGAATTTGTACGACGGTGTACCCATTAAAGAAGTGGGCACATCGCTGGTGATCACCGCACGTACAATGGTCGAGATTGAGCCGAACTACAGCTATGTAACGGCTCGCTTACTGCTGGATCAATTACGGGCAGAGGCTTTGGACTTTCTAGGTGTTGCCAAAAGTGCTACCCAGGCCGAAATGCAGGGCTACTACTCAGACGCCTTGAAATCCTATATTCGAAAGGGTGTTGAGCTAGAGTTGCTTAGTCCTCAACTACAGCAGTTTGACCTAGACGCACTGGGCGCGGCAATCGATGCCAATCGCGACCTGCAGTTTACTTATCTGGGACTGCAGACACTCTACGACCGCTACTTTATTCACAGCGATGAAGTTCGAATAGAATTACCGCAAATTTTCTTCATGCGGGTAGCAATGGGCCTTGCCATTCAAGAAGATGAGCCAACAACGCGAGCGATAGAATTCTACAAATTGCTTTCTTCGTTTGATTACATGAGCTCGACACCCACCTTGTTTAACGCGGGCACTCTTCGAGCACAGTTGTCGTCTTGCTACCTCACCACAGTCCCTGACGATCTGCACGGTATCTACGGCGCTATTCAAGATAATGCGATGTTGTCAAAATGGGCTGGTGGCCTAGGTAACGATTGGACACCGGTTAGAGCGCTTGGCGCCTACATTAAAGGTACTAACGGAAAATCTCAGGGCGTAGTACCGTTTCTCAAGGTTGTTAATGATACGGCTGTAGCCGTTAACCAAGGCGGCAAGCGCAAGGGCGCTGTATGCGCCTACCTTGAAACCTGGCACATGGACATAGAAGAGTTCATTGAGCTGCGTAAAAATACCGGGGATGACCGACGCCGTACGCACGATATGAATACCGCTAATTGGGTTCCTGACCTGTTTATGAAGCGGGTATTCAATGATCAGGAATGGACTCTGTTCTCTCCAAATGATGTGCCTGACTTACACGACCTATACGGGCAAGCTTTTGAGTCTCGCTACGAAGAATACGAAGCTCAGACTCGCTCTGGCGATATGCCGCTTTTCAAACGAGTAAAAGCCGTAGACATGTGGCGCAAGATGCTCGGCATGTTGTTTGAAACAGGACATCCTTGGGTTACATTCAAAGACCCTTGCAACCTGCGTTCCCCACAACAACACACAGGTGTGGTGCATTCATCCAACTTGTGCACAGAGATTACGCTTAACACCAGCGCCGATGAAATTGCCGTTTGCAACTTGGGCTCAGTTAACTTGCCTAATCACGTTGGCGAAGACGGCTTGGACCTAGTTAAGCTTAAGCAAACCGTTGATACAGCAGTACGCATGCTCGATAACGTTATCGACATTAACTACTACTCGGTGCCTCAAGCCCGTACTTCGAATTTGCGCCATCGCCCGGTTGGTCTTGGTTTGATGGGTTTTCAAGATGCTCTCTACAAGCAGAGCATTTCGTACAGCTCCGACAATGCAGTAGAGTTTGCTGATCGCTCTATGGAAGCTATTAGTTATTATGCCATTCAGGCATCTAGCGCCCTAGCCAGCGAACGTGGCAGCTATTCCAGTTTTGAAGGCTCGTTGTGGAGTCGCGGAGTATTGCCAATAGACTCTATCAAAATGCTGATTGATAACCGCGGCCAAGAGTACATTGACGTTGATCAAAGCCAAACTCTGGATTGGGCCACCCTTAGAGAGCAAGTTAAAACTCAAGGTATGCGCAACTCTAACGTAATGGCTATTGCCCCAACGGCAACGATAGCGAATATTACCGGTGTAAGCCAATCTATAGAACCGACGTATCAAAACCTCTATGTTAAGTCGAATCTTTCGGGAGAGTTCACGGTGGTTAACCCCTTCCTTGTTCACGACCTTAAGGCGCGGAATTTGTGGGACAGCGTGATGGTGCATGACCTCAAGTACTACGAGGGCAGCGTACAGCAGATCGATAGAATTCCAGCCGACTTGAAAGACATTTATGCAACAGCCTTTGAAGTGGAACCGCGCTGGATAGTAGATGCAGCCAGCCGGCGGCAAAAATGGATTGATCAGGCGCAATCACTGAACCTGTACATCAATAATGCCAATGGCAAGAAGTTGGACGTTACCTATCGCATGGCCTGGTATAGGGGTTTGAAAACAACCTATTATTTGCGCAGCCTTGCGGCAACCGGTACTGAAAAGTCTACGATCGATACGGGCGCACTTAACGCCGTATCTTCTGGAAATACTGAACCAACGCCAGCACCCGTACCACTGGCTTGTTCAATTGACGATCCTGATTGCGAGGCTTGTCAGTAGCTATCCCGCTTTAGCAACGCACTGCTTAGGCTACACACAGAGGTGTAGCCTAAGTGGATGCTTCAGTCTTTATTGCGCATTCGCCCAATATTTATTTAAGACCCGGACATTTCCTCTAACATCATGCCCATCTTTTGATGAATCATGTGCACCGCTTTTAATGGTCTAATCAGGACTTTGAACTCGCTGATCTTACCTTCGTCATTGAAGCGCATCATATCCACACCATTGACCACAATGCCGTCTATCTCTGTCGTAAATTCCAGTACTGCGCCATCGTCAGACAACCATTCACCAACATACTCAAACTGAGCACCAAAAAACACTTCTGAAGCAGCCGTCAAATACAAGCTTACAATGGCTTTTCCGCGTTGCGGCGTATGAACAACGGGCGAGTAAAAAACCGCATCATCAGCCAGTATTTCGTTCAGTCGTTTCGGGTCAGCATTCTCTACATAATCGTGCCAGATAGAGACGTTCGTATTGCTCATTCGGGTATCCAGGTCAAAAAAGAAGAACATAACACAACCCTGTGCACAACTTGTGGATTAGTTGTACATATAGTGGTAGGAATTATTTTTACCGCTATATATTGTGTTTGACTCATGCTCGTCTTATAGTTGCTAGCTCTACTGAAGGGCGAAGAATAGCCCGCTTTTACGAAAGCGGCCGCTGGTTTTTTTCGCCCGTTTTAGCCCGAGAATAGCGAGCGAAAGCGCGTGTGTAGCGTGGCAAGTGAAATCCTGGTTAAACCAGTGTAGAACGCAGATAGACCATCAAAAATACTTAAAGAACAGAGCACTAGCTCTGCACTAAAAAAACAGAACAATTCCGGAGCCTTTTTATGTTACTCAGTTGGGACGATTACAACACCGACGAACAAAACAAAACCCAGCCGCCAGCGCCTCCTATAGAGATGCAAGCGACCGATGAAGAACCAGCGCCCCAAGCTCCCACGGCTAAAGTAGTACCTGAACCAACAGCCACTGAAACGGTTGCTCAAACTAGCCCAGGTAATGCTTCAGCAGCACCAGCACCAGCGCCAACAGCAGCAAAGAAGCCCGCTATTGAGCGATCAAATACCAAAGACAACAGCAAGAATGGTGACAATATTGCCCGTGCTCTTGCTGAAGTAGAAAGTATTGATGTTGCTCCAGGCTTAGAGGAGCTTGAAATGGGCGCTCAGCGCGTTCGAGTTGACGATAAGGCGATGATCAACTGCCATGCCGACTTAAACCAGCTGGTTCCCTTCAAATACGATTGGGCTTGGCAGAAGTATTTGGATGGCTGCGCAAACCATTGGATGCCTCAAGAAGTAAACATGACTGCCGACGTGGCCTTATGGAAAAGCCCAGACGGCTTGACTGAAGACGAACGCACTATTGTAAAACGAAACTTGGGCTTTTTCTCTACAGCTGATTCGCTGGTTGCCAACAATTTAGTGCTGGCTCTGTACCGTCATATCACCAACCCAGAGTGCCGCCAGTATATTCTTCGCCAAGCGTTTGAAGAAGCCATTCACACGCACGCTTATCAATATTGTATTGAGTCGCTTGGTATGGATGAGGGCGAGATTTTCAATATGTACCGTGAGGTACCATCAATAGCGAAGAAAGCGAGCTGGGGCTTGCAGCACACTCAAGACATGAGTAACCCTAACTTCAAAACAGGAACAACAGAATCGGATCAGGCCCTGCTTCGCAATTTAGTGGCGTTTTACTGTGTTCTTGAAGGTATTTTCTTTTACTGCGGCTTTACTCAAATACTGTCGATGGGCCGCCGTAACAAAATGACCGGCACCTCCGAGCAGTTCCAGTACATTCTGCGTGATGAGTCAATGCATTTGAATTTTGGCATTGATGTCATTAATCAAATTAAGTTGGAAAACCCGCATTTATGGACTGATGAGTTCAAGCAAGAATGTGTTGACATGATTTTGCAGGGTACAGAACTCGAGATTGAATACGCCCGCGATACCATGCCTCGTGGCGTGCTTGGCATGAACGCCAACATGATGGAAGACTACCTGAAATTCATTGCTAACCGGCGACTGGTTCAAATTGGCCTGCCTGAACAGTATGGCAACATTCAGAACCCGTTCCCCTGGATGTCTGAGATTATGGATCTGCGCAAAGAGAAGAACTTTTTTGAAACCCGAGTGATCGAGTATCAAACAGGTGGGGCTTTAAGCTGGTAAAGAGATAGACAGAAATCCGCTCCGTAAACTAAGGAAATGGCCGTGCTATTTGCGCGGTCAAGAGCGACGGTCAGTTTAGCGAGCGTTGCGCCGAGTTGCCGCTAGGGCCAGTAAACCAAAGCCGATCAACGCAAGAGTGCCAGGCTCTAAGCCTGTTACCGTGCTCTTAGTAGACTCAATTGCCACCGGAACCGAAGTCTCACTTTGCAAGTCTTGCGTAACAGAAGTGGCTGATACCCCCGCCCCAACAGTCGCAACACCCCGCATTGAGCCAGGCTCAACCATTGCCATTGATTCTTGTGCGAGTGCTATCGTAGGGGAAATCAAACAAGCAGACACCAGAACAGTAGCCAATACTTTTTGCCTGCTCTGCCGCCCCAAAAAAGGTTGATTTTTAATCTGGCGATACGTCATTTCTTTTCCCCACTTCACTATTCGTAAGCTCAGAGCGTCTGCGCTCACGCTTTCGCATCAATTATTTGTTTGATAAACAGAAGTAAAGCAGAACGATCATAATATAACCAGATAACGATTGTAAATTAACCAATGCGAATAATATTCAAGCGATAGCATTAGCTTAACACTCGCTAAAGAAGGGGATAAAGTCAGTATATTCAAAGACTTAAGCTAATATCGCTCAACCGAGCGAGATAATAACCACTCGTCGACAAGGTGGTCACAAAGCGGGCAAAAGCGGACGGTATGTAAAAAAGCTAGGAAACAGCTAGTGAGCGCTTACTTTCACTCCAGAGCTCATCCAACTGTTCATCACTCAAGTCACTCAGCGCAACACCGCTGGCGCTTGCTGAGCTTTCCATTGTGCGCACACGGTTCTCAAACTTGTTATTGGAGGCACGTAGCACATCTTCAGCTTCTAGTTTTAGATGCCGTGCCAAATTAACGCAGCTGAAGAATACATCGCCCATTTCCTCAGCGATGCGCGCTTCGTCATCACGCTCTGTAGCCAACACTTCGCAAAGCTCCTCAACTTCTTCAAGCAAGGTTCCAAGTACGTGTTCAGTTTCCCGCCAATCAAGGCCCACTCTAGCTGCCCGTTTTTGCAGCTTCTGGGCACGCAGCAAAGCGGGTAAGTTTCTGGGCACATCATCCAGCAAGCCGAGCTGTTGTTTATCAATACGCTCTCCTGCCTTAATATTTTCCCAATTATTCAACACCTCTTCTGCGGTATTAACTTCAGTTTGAGCAAACACATGTGGATGACGATGGACCAGCTTGTCGGATATACCTTGAGCTACATCTTGAAAATTAAACAATGATTGCTCTTCGGCCATTTGCGAGTGGAAAACCACCTGCAACAACAGGTCGCCAAGCTCCAATCTGAGCCCGTCGAGATCACCCCGTTCAATTGCGTCAGCTACTTCATAAGCCTCTTCAATTGTATGCGGCGCAATCGATCGAAAATCTTGCTCAATGTCCCAAGGGCAGCCCGTCTTCGGATCCCTTAAGCTCGCCACAATTTCTCGTAATTTTTCGATCTCTTGCATTCAGTGCCTCTGCCGTATACTTCTTAACTATTCGAAAACTATAGCCCGAGAGCCCGCACAATGAAAATAAGCTTGTGTTTACCCTACATGAAAGAAGAGATTGATCGACAAGTGATCATCGACTGGTGTCGTGCTGCCGACGAAGGCCCTTTCGAAACTTTATCCTGTGGCGAGCGCATTAGCGGTCCAAGCATGGAAATGCGGACAGTATTGGGCGCTGCGGCCGCTCTAACGGAGCGAGTGCGCATTATGCCCTCGCTGTATGTTCTTCCTATGCACAACGCAGTTTGGGCCGCCAAAGAAATAGCAACGCTGGATGTGCTCAGCAATGGGCGAATTAGTGTCACAGTAGGCGTGGGTGGCCGACCGAAAGACTATCAAGCTGTGGGCGCCCCTTATGAGCGACGCCATCAGCGCATGGACGAGCAAATTAGCGTAATGAAAAAAGTATGGGCTGGTGAACCACCGATGGACGGACTGGATGTGATTGGCCCGGCTCCGGTGCAGGCCGGAGGACCACCAATTCTCATTGGCGCGATGGGCCCCAAGGCAATTCGGCGTGGCGCCGAGTGGGCTGACGGTATTTACGCTTTCTCTATGAACGGCATTCAGGCTGAGATGGAAAACATGTTAGGCATGGCAACGGCGGCCTGGTCAGAAGCAGGGCGAGCAGCCCCTTATAAGGCGGGCGGATTCTGGTACAGCCTGGCGGATGACTCTGAGGAAAAGCTGAAAAGTTATGTTTATAAGTACCTGGAAATTGCCGGAGACGAAATCGCACAGGCCGTTGCCAGCAGTATGACTCGCCACACCCCCGATGCTGTGCGCGAGGGTATTAACAATATGCGGGAAGCCGGCTGCGAGGAGTGTTTTATGGTGGCAGCAAGCCACGAAATTTCAGAAGTTGAGCGTCTTGTTGATATTCTCTCCTAGGACTAACAGATGAACTCAATTCATTCGCCGCTCGCAGCCTTGGCTTCAATTATCGAAGCGCTGAATGCTCGATCCGTTCTTGTATGCTCGCGATCAGAACTTACAGGCCTGGAGCAGGTCTGCACGCAATTTAGCGCCGAGCTTACGACAGTGGTGGGAAGCAATCCGGTGGACGCCCTGCCCAATTGCCGCTTTGACCTCGTGGTAATTGCGGATTGTTTAGAACAGCTTAGCGTTACTGAGGGACAACAATTACTTGGCCGCATAAGAAACATTCACAGCAACCATATTGCAGTATTAATTTCGCCCAATGAATCATCTATCAACGATTCAACAAGTAATGATTCAACTACTTGGAATGCTGCAGAGTTCTATGCATTCGGCATGAAAAAATTAGCCGTATTTGAACGAATTGAATCAACCAACCTAATACTCTACACCTATGCAATAGAGTCCTATAATCATAAGAGAGAATGGAATACAGCTCGCTTCTGGGCCAATCCTGAAAACTTTGGCCGTTACTGGTGGTGACACCACACTTGTGCAGGATAAAGATATTAGCAACATAATTCGAACACGCCTAGTCGCTGACATTGGCGGTACCAATATTCGTTTGGGTCTCTGCAACACAGGCTCTACAGAAATAACTGACATTGAGAAACTTCAGTGCAGCGACTTTACCTCTTTGGAATCGGCGCTATTGCATTACATTAAACAACACAGCAACCAGCAGCCTATTCATGAAGCTTGCTTGGCGATAGCCGGGCCCGTTGATAATGACCTGGTTAAGATGACCAATCGGGATTGGTCATTCACCAAGTCGCAACTACAACAGGCTTTAAACTTGCAGGTACTGGTTGTAATTAATGATTTTGAAGCCGTAGCGCACGCGGTTCCGTACTTGCAACATGAGGAGCTACACCAGATCGGCGGCACAGAAGCTGTGCTTGGAGCACCAAAACTTGCTATCGGTCCTGGCACTGGTCTTGGTGTAGCGATTGTTGTAGGGAACAAGAATTCAACGCTAGTGCTTTCGACAGAAGGGGGACATGCGACCATTGCACCGCAAACCAGGCAAGAGCGAGAGATAGTCGCTTTTCACGCAGCCCAGGATGCAGAGCAATTAAGCCCTTGCCGGGAACACTTCCTTTCCGGTCGAGGTTTGGCCGCCATCTACCAAGCCTTGGGCGGCAGTAATCAACGACAACCTTCAGATATTTCGGCTCACGCAGTCTCAAACAAGGATGAACAAAGTTCCCAAGCACTAAAGGTATTTTGCGGATTGCTGGGAAGCGCTTGCGGCGATCAAGCTGTGAGCTCGGGCACGACAGGAGGGGTCTACATAGCCGGGGGTATGGTTAAGCAATTTCTACCCTTTCTTCAACAAAGCGACTTTCGTCAGCGATTCGAAAACAAGGGCGCTATGCAGCCCTACCTCAGCCGTATCCCCTGCTACGTTATCATGCGCGATCACGTCGCTCTATTGGGCGCTGCGGCGATAACAATCGAGGGTTAGCAGATTTAACCAAGTCCGGACATACACTAACGTGAAATCTCTCGTCGGAATGGCGGCAAGGCATCCAGCAAATCCCGGCCATAGCGCTTCTCGATCACCCGCCGATCCATTAACGAAACAGTGCCTGTATCTGTCTCCGAACGCAGCAGTCTGCCGCAGGCCTGCACCAGTCTGAGCGCGGCTTCAGGAACACTTACCTCCATAAAAGCATTACGCCCCTGACTCTCTACCCACTCATTCAGCGCCGACGCTACCGGGTCATCGGGCACAGCAAAAGGTAGTTTCGCTATAACCACATGCACACAATAATTGCCGCGTAGATCAACGCCTTCAGCGAAACTGGCCAAGCCAAAAATGACACTGCTATCACCACGGTCTATTCGCCGCTTATGTTCATCTAACAAACCTTGCTTGCTGCGCTGATCCTGAAGCAGCACAACATCGGAAATAGACGGCTGCAATTCATCATAAACCTCCATCATTTGCTTTCGAGACATAAAAAGAACCAACACACCACCTTTTACGTCCTGATTTTTAATCTCGTTAAGACCCTCAATATAGTCCCTCAGTTGATCTGTGTGCCGCTCTACATCGGTTGGGTTGCAAGCTTGTGCCGGCACTTTAAGCACAGCATTCTTTGCGTAATCGAAGGGGCTGGGTACAGCTTCGAATAGAGCACCGTCAGGCAGACCTGTATGGGTTTTTATTCGGTCAAAACTCCCCAGCGCCGTTAGGGTCGCCGAGGTTAATGTGGCACCTGCACATCGGGACCACAGTAACTCCTCCAAATACGAGGATGCTAACAAAGGCGCGCAATTCATTGAGTAATCTACGCCAGCATCGGATTCAATTCGAGTAATCCAATAAGCTCGTGGAACATCCCTTTTTTGCTGCGCGGTGCTGTAAAAATCGAACAGTGTTCTTGCTGACTGCGCTCTCGTTGAACCTGCGCCAAATGCTGGAAACCATTGCTCAAGTTCAGCCTCATCGGGATCGGACTCCATAACCGACTGCATTTCGTCGGCAATAGCGCTGAGATGATGACCCAGCTGCGAAAACAATTCACTCAGTTCCGCTCCGCTGGAAATCAGCTCATCCGGCACTCCGTCTAACGGAAAACGTGCATTTTGGGAGCGCTTCCAATTGCTGTCATCGTTCTGTATATCGTCGTAGTAAATTTGTAAACTGTCTGGAAGGAGATTCAACTGCATCATTAGCACAGTGCTTATGTGTCGAATTTGCTCGATATTGTGATTGATGCGCCGAGCTTTGGACCACTGCTTTTGAACAGACTCCATGGTGGTGCCAAGTTGCTGCAACCAGCGCACACTGGACCCAAAGCGAAACCCCGAGGAAAAATGTTGCACCGCCTTGTCGGCGAGATGATGGGCCTCATCAAAAATAAATATGCATTCTTCTGGTTCAGGAAGGATTGCTCCGCCACCAAGCGCCAGGTCGGCCAACACCAAGTCGTGATTTGTGACAATACAATCCACCTCCTGTAGCCGGTCTCTGGCTTTGAAGAAGCAACAATCTTTTACCCAAGTGCATCTTCGATTGTGGCACTGGGCACGGTCGGAGGTGAGCAAGCGCCAATCTTTTTCAGCCAAAGGATCTTGCCATTCATCGCGATCACCAGACCAATCGCCACGCAGAATGGACTCAGACATTTTCTGGTACAGATCAATTGGTACGTCAGAGCCCGATTCAAAGGTTTCGTCTGGGTACAAGCTATTGATACTGCCTGCTTCTTCATTGTTTCGTAGCACAGTGTCCAGTTTAGAAAGGCACAAATAACGACCACGGCCTTTTGCCAAACTGAATTTCAATGGAAGCTCAGCGGTTTTTATCAAGTCGGGCAAATCCTTATTGATCAACTGTTCCTGCAGCGCCACCGTCGCTGTTGAAATCACCAGTGTTTTGTTTTTCTCTCTGGCGATTGGCACCGCCGCTAAGGTGTACGCAACCGTTTTACCAATACCTGTGCCGGCTTCAACTACTGCAAATCGTTGTGGCTTGTCACCAATGGCATCGACTGCAGCCAAAGCTCGCGCCACAGTTGCAATCATCAGTCTCTGTCCATAGCGCGGCTTGTAGTCATGGGCTGCTAGCCACCGGCTATAACTGGCTTGAATCTCCTTTTTCAAACCCTGGCTGAGACCAACCACCGCGCTGTCGTTACTAGACATCATCACCGCGAACAGATAAGTGGTTGCTGACAGGTGTGGCATACATTGCGAGCAGAAACTCACTGTATTCGGCAGGTAGTTGTTGCAGCCTCTCTCGAAACTCACTGGCCTTTCGTTCAATCAGGTCTGTTTTTGGCTCAGGGCCAAAAACCTCCGCTATCACACTTTGTGAAACCGCTCCCCCCTGTTCTTTATAGGCCACAATATTGCTGCTGTGCAGGCGGTAGTAGCGATGTATTTGCTGATCGATGATGGAGGCTATCTGGTCGGCTGACAAAGCTGTTTGTTGCCATTCTTCATGGGTATGAATAGGAGGGCAGAAAGATAGGTGCACCCTGCCTTTTTGCCCACTAACGCCCTTTGCTATGCTGCTGATATCTTCATGCTCTTGTTTTTCGTAGTCCCCATGTTTCGCTTTAGTATGTAGCTCTCTTGCTTTCAAGGCATCGCAAGGGTCGTACTCATAGGAAATGCTGACGGGTACGATTACAAGCTGTGCTAGGTAATCTTTTAGATCCAGGCCTTGTTTTTTACCCGCCATGTGAATCATTTTTATTATTGCTGCTTCGGTTCGATCGTCCCCATTCTTCGCTCGCCCTTCGCGCTGAGCAATCCAAATGCTGCTTTTGTCCTGCTCAATAGAATGCTGAATAAACTGTGAGAGTTGTTGATAACGTTTTAGCAACTGTCGGGGACCACTTGCCGAACGTTTCACAATAAAGCATTTGTTCAAACGCATAAGCTCAGCCACAAATTGCTTACTTAGCAAGTTATCGCCGATAGCAACACGACAGGTTTCAAGGCCACTGCGCTTTAGCGCATGGCTCATAAAGGCAGGGTCTAGAACAATATCGCGATGATTGCCTATAAATAAACACGCCCTGTCACGCGGCACATATTCCAAACCCGACACACTAAATCCACTAGTGGTGGTATCAACAGCATGAACCAGGTATTTCTCAATGACCGATTGCAAGGCATCAACGCTGTGGACCTTGCGAATTTGCCAGCGCAAAAACAACACAATAAGCGGGTCTAGCCATTTCGATAAAGTGATAGGCAAACGCTGAAACACTAGGCCACGCACAGCCTGTAAAAGCTCAGGATCTTTTATCAACCGATTGAGTATCGGTCTTACCTCTGCGTCCGCGTAGGGGCGAATGTCATCAAACACGGTATTCGAACTGCAGCTTCAGCATTGCTTTGTTAGCGACCGGGGGTTTCGAAGGGGGGCTCATGGTGCTTTTGCCGCGTGCGTCTGTCAATAAGTTATCCATGTGGCAAAGCAGGGCAGTATTTACAGTGGTTTACATTCATTAGGATTCGGTTACAAAGTAGAAAATTGAGTTTATTATTCTTAAAAATCAATTGGTTAAAAGAGGTTTCAGCTGAACCAGCTTAATTGCGGCCCAGGCTTGGCCAGCGGTCAACCAGCTTATCTATTGCAATTGTAAACTCACATTATACAGTATGGGAGTTGTTAGACCTTCGCCAAGCCAAACGCTAATACCAATAATAGTAAATGCTGCGAACTTACTGGCTGTATGTTGTTTAGGAGAATGAGAATGAAAATTTGTTTGCTGGAAGACGACCTCGCGCAAGCAGCGTTGGTCGTGAGTTGGCTGGAGTCGGCTGGCTATGCCGTTGATCACAAGCCGAACTCCCGCGAGTTCCTTCAGCAAATGAAAGAGCAGACTTACGACTTGGCTATCCTCGACTGGGAGGTGCCTGGAATGTCTGGCGTTGATGTTTTAGAGCATTTGCGCAATGCTCTGGAATGGGATGGAATGGTGTTGTTCACCACACAACGCGACAGCGAAACGGATGTGGCCAGAGCACTGCATGCCGGAGCAGACGACTATTTGGTTAAGCCGCTACGTCGAGAGGAGACACTGGCCCGGCTGGTTGCTCTTGCACGCCGCAGCAATAATCAGCCGATGGAAGATATTATCAACATCGGACCAATTCGACTGAACCGCAAAACACAGGAAATATCAGTTGCTGGCGAGCAGGTGAAATTAACGTCGAAAGACTTCCAGTTAGCGCGGTACATGATCGAACACGCCGGCAAACTCGTTTCCAGAGATCAGCTACTAAAAACCATTTGGGGCATCAACGAAACCGTTAACACACGCACGGTTGATGTACATATGAGCAGAATACGGCGTAAACTGGGTATTAACCCTGAAATGGGCTACCGAATCAAAACCATTTATCAGTACGGTTATAGGCTTGAGTCTGTCGAGTCTGAAAAGCTGGAGATCAGCGCAGCGGAATAGAACCTCTTATGGCAGTTCAAGAACTCTCTATAGCAAATAACCTAAAAAACGCACGCCACACACTGTGCGTTGCTGGCATGCTGATTTTAGTCGCAAGCCCTTTTGCCGCAGTTGCTGAAGACTGGCTTCACACAGTGCGTCCTGGAGATACTTACTGGAGTTTGTGCCTTGAACTCACCAATCAAGCAGGTTGCTGGCAAACACTGCCCGACTACAATCCCCAAGTTACAAACCCAAGAGCACTACCCCAAGGGTCGCAAATCAAAATTCCGGTGGAATGGCTTAAAGCGCCGCCCGTGCCGGCCTCAGTGGAGATCGTACGCGGTGATGCTCTGCTACTGCGCAATAACAAGTCTGGCAAAAGGATTCAACCGGGCAGCACGCTTAACGAGGGCGACAATTACCTACAAACCGCACCCGGCACAGCAGAAGAAATTGAATTACGAGCTGGCGTACAGCTCTATATGGGCGACAAAATTATCACACGGGAAGGCAATGTATTGCTGCGTTTTGCCGACAACTCATCATTCCTGGTAAAAGCCAACAGCGAGTTGCTATTGGAGCGTCTGTCTGCGCATGGACAAACGGGCATGGTTGATACGCACATGCGCCTGAACTATGGCAGCGGCCGCGCCAAGGTAAATTCTCGCAATGGCAAAAGCCGCTATCGCATTAGTACACCGGCAGCGATAGCCGCGGCACGCGGAACAGATTTCAGCATCTCCGCAAATACGGATGAATCTGGCGAAGGTAACAGTTTACTGCGAAATGAAGTTCTTGAGGGTGAGGTAGCGATTTCAAGTACAGAAGGCAGTCAAGCCGTAAAGCAAGGCTTCGGCACCGTTGCTAAACAAGGTGAAGCGCCCCTGGCGCCGGTAAAACTCCTGCCTGCAGCAAATCTTGATTTGAACACATCAACGGAGCTGCCATTCACACTGCAGTGGAGCGCTGTAGACGGCGCTGAAGCCTACACAGTGGACGTTTTTAGTGGGGAGCCCAAGGCGGAGCTTTTACAAGCATTTCGCACAGAGAACACCGAAACGCGTTTTGATGGACTAATGGCAGGTAACTACACTTTCGTTGTACGTGCAATCGACACACTTGGCTTACGCGGATTAGAAGCTTCAGCGAGCACTGAAGCTACCGTTTTACTGGCAACTCCAAATTTGCCAAAAGAAAACATAATACTCGACGGCGGGTCGGTGCATATAGATTGGCCAGCAATTGAAGGGGCGACGGCTTATAGAACTCAGTTTTCGACTGATAGCGACTTTGCCTCCGTATTGGAAGAAGTTGAAAGTTCTGAGACTGCGGTTGATGTAGAGTTGCCAGAAGGTACGAAATACTATGTGCGCGTGCAAGCAGTTTACCCGCATTATGGCGCCAGTGAATTTAGCGCCATTCATAGCTTCAGCAGCAAAACACGCGATTTGTGGCTCATAATTTTACAGGCACTTGGTATACTCGCGATTGTTATCTAAGCGGCCAGCTAAGCGCCATCATTGCTTGTTTCGCTGTCATAGCTAAAGTTGTGCTGTATTTAAAAAAAAGCCACAGATACAAATAATAAATGCGAATTCGCCTACCCAGCTCCGAAGCTATCTTTCTGAGTGGCCTGTTAGCGTTGCTAGCCGCCCTAAGCAGCTGGCTAAACACACCACAGGCCCTTAACAATATAATTCACGACAGCTTTCAGCGGACCGCTCTCGGCCAAGCTCCTGAAGACATACTGATCGTCGGAATTGACGAGGCCAGCCTTCAAGGTATTGGTAAGTGGCCTTGGCGCAGAGATATTCATGCGCAGCTTATTGATAGGCTGGCCGCCGCCCGCGTAAAAGCCATCGCCTACGATATTGTGTTCTCTGAACGCGATACCCCCAACCCTGAATACGATGCAAAACTAGTACAATCGGTTCGAAATTTTGGGCGTGTGGTACTTCCTGTATTTGTTGGCGAAAACAAACCGGGAGGTCAATTACTGGAAATTATTCCCTTCGACGAGCTGGCCGAGGCTGCACACTTAGCGCACGCACATATTGAGATAGACGAAGACGGCCAGCTTCGCTCAACGCACTTAAAGGAAGGACTGGGAAGCGCATACTGGGAACACATGACAGTCACTCTGCACCGGCTCGCGTATAACAGCGTGCCAGAGCCGCTTCCCGGACTTCGCTCACCCGACGTCGACAATCAAGAGAATGCCAGTCTTATTGTCCGCGATTACAGAACCCAGATTCGCTTCAGCGCTCGCCCAGCCGGTTTCAGAATGCTCAGTTTCATTGACGTTTTAGATGGTCGCTACCCGGCAAGTGAACTGCAGGGGAAAATCATTTTTGTTGGTACTATGGCCGCAGGACTAAGCGACACTCTAGCCACTCCGGTCTCTAGCGAAAATCGGCATATGCAAGGTGTTGAGCTTAATGCAAATATCTTCGCTGCCCTGCGCAGTGGTACGCTCATCACCCCATTAACAGCGCTACAAAAAATAACCGTCACTGGCGTTGCTGCCTTTCTTTGCCTTCTTGTTATTACCAGCGCCGCGCCCGCCATTTCTTTGTTGATGACCATTGGCTTAACGTTCTTTTTAGCGGCAACCAGTTTTGTACTGCTTGCCTACAACAATATTTGGTGGCCACCAGCAGCTTGTTGCATCGCAGTGTCTATAGGATACCCACTGTGGTCCTGGCGCCGCTTAGAGCGCTCAATGGGCTACCTGCGCGAAGAAATGCTCTCTCTGGGCCAGGAAGGAAGGCTGCTGGATCACGAATTATTGGATGATGCCGGAAGCACACCTTGGCAAGAAGCTTCTGCCTCTGTTCCCAAGCGAAATATTGACGTTGTGGCATTCCACATAAACCAAATACGAAATAGCCATGCGAATAGGCGCCGCTTGCGCCACTTTATTTTCAGCTGCTTGGCAAACTTGTCTGACGGAGTGGTTGCAACCTCAAGTAATGGCCGCGTTGTATTGATCAATGATCAAGCGCGACAGCTATTGCTGCCCGGTGGAGAGGCAGCGCATGAGATGGATTTTCGAGCTTTATTGGAATCCAATCTGAACACTGAAATGGCAGCGAACCAGCTCGCAGCCTTGGCCAAAGCCATTGATGGAGTTTATCAAAGCGGAGAGGAAACTGAATTCGAGTTTCTGAGCAAGACGGATAACGAAATATTGTTGCAAGGTAATGAGTTTGCGTTAAGTGAGGATTCCGATACTGCTGATGAAGACGACAAAATCGTCGTGTTTACCCTAACCGATATTACTCGCATCAGAGAAATGGAACGCACTCGAGCAGAAACGCTTAACTTCGTTTCGCATGACTTGCGCTCGCCATTGGTGTCGATACTGGCGCTAATAGAACGCAGCCGTGGGCAAAGCGATGAATTGATGGACATTCGCAGCTACGCCCAACGCGCACTCTCATACACTGAAAGTTTTTTACAACTGGCCAGAGCAGAGGCCGATAACATCTCGTTCTACGAGTGTGACCTTCACTCAGTCGCTGATAATGCTTCAGAGTATGTATATACATTGGCCGCGAGAAGACGAATTCGAATCGAATCTACCCACTGTGATGAGGATGTTTGGATTTGGGGTAACGGCGACTTGCTGGAACGAATGATCATTAACTTGCTAGACAACGCTATAAAGTATTCAGCAGAAGGTTCGGTGGTTAAACTGCACTTAACTACCGACTCAAATAACTCGACAGCCATACTAACAGTTAGTGATTCAGGAATAGGTATTCCCGAGGAGGACCTACCTCACTTGTTTGAACAATTTCGACGTGGTAGCTCTGAGGAATCGAGAACGCGCAAGGGCGCCGGCCTAGGTCTGCGCTTTATCGCAGTGACAGCGCAACGACACAGCGGTAGCGTTCAGGTTAAAAGTCGGATAGGAGAAGGATCTGAATTCTCGGTTCGATTGCCGTTGTTCATATTGGATTCAGAGACTGAGTAAAGTCGAGCTTCTAACCGGCAAAGGCTAAGAGCTCGACTGTTTACTGTACAACATCTACTGCCAGCTTAACAAACTACTAAAACGAATAGGCCAGCGATATACCTGTTTCGGTATCTGTCTTTTCAGTACCAGGTGCGACGTCAGAGTTATTCTTCAGTCCATAGGATACGCGCAAAGCTATCGCGCCAATAACGTTGGTTTCAACGGCCACAATAAAGCGAGTAACTGTGTTGTCGCTACCTGCTTCAATGTTGAGCTCTTGGATAAGCTTGGCATTATCACTGAACTGCCAATCGAACGTTTCGGCGAACCTACCAACCATTTCATTATTTTTTGGAAGGACTCCAAACTTTCTCTGTAGACCGCTTGCTTCATCAATTTCTGGCATCATCGTTACCGGATTTTGAAAATCGAATGCGCGACTTATTCGGTAGCCCGGGCCCACTTCTAAATTCAGGTTCATGGCATCCGTAGCAATTACTTTATAGCCGTAACCAAGAGCAGCTGTAGCTTGGTAATCAAAACCGCTGAAGCGATCATCATCGTATGAGGCATATCCGAAAAGATAGCTGCGGTCTGAGAGCGCTCTGTTTGATTGCAAAGACAGAAAGTACTTTTCTGCCGTAGTGCGCACAGAGTCGCTAGACCACAATGCACTAGTAGTGAAATTGTGGGTCCAGGCACCAATACTGCGCGTCACATCAAACAATGCGTTGCCAGTCTCCGTTTCGGTGTTACCACCGGTCATTACCAAGCCTGCACCAACAGTTCCAACCCAGCCGTCTGCTGCTGGGTCTACCACATCTTGGGCAATAGCTGTTGCCGAAAAAAGTGCACCGGCCGAAACGGCTAAGGCGATTTTCTTTATTGAGTACATTGCTAACTCCTTACAGTAAAAGTATGCGGGTTTAATATTCTAACGAATTATATATATCTTCATAATGTCGCTCAGTTTAGCACTGAGTTTATTTTGGCAAAGATAAAAAATGTAAACGATCGACTAGGAAAGCCAAGAATGCGAAGTTGAAAAAAAAGACAGGCCCGAAAGCCCGCCTTTAGTTTTCTTACTATCTGCAAGCACCAGGTTGTCACCAAGCACTGCAGATTGAAACAAGCCTGCTCTTTACTGAGCTCGTTTCTCTTCTCTTGCTGATACTACCGCTACCACCCGTCGGTTACGCTGACGGCCTTCTTCAGTAGCGTTATCCGCTCTGGGTCTAGCTTCACCAACACCGACCGAGGTTACGCGGTCAGAACTAACGCCCTGGCTGATCAACTGTTCAGCAATGGTTGCTGCACGCTTTTCAGACAACTGCTGGTTATAAGCTGCGGATCCACGATCATCTGTATGCCCCTCAACAACCACCTTAGTCAATGGATGCTCGCGCATGAATCTCACAACACGTTGCACTTCACTTTGGTGTTGTGGTCTTGCCGCTGCTGAATTAGTGTCAAACTCAACATCTAATTCAACTTTCACGTCTTCGGTGATAATTAAGTAACAACCCTTATCATCTACCTTGGCGCCAGCTGCAGTATTAGGACATTCATCGAGATGGTTTGGCACACCGTCGCCATCGTCATCTTTGGCACAACCATTAGCATTAACTTCAACGCCTGCTGGAGTGTTGGGGCACTGGTCTATGTGATCAGCGACACCGTCGTTGTCGGAATCCAGCGCACATCCTTTGTCGTCAACTTCTACTCCGGCGGGTGTTGCGGGACATTGGTCCAACTTATCGGATACGCCATCACCGTCGGCATCCTTTATGGTACGGTTCGTTTGAGCAAACATGTAGCTAATGCCCATATTGAAAGCAACATCAGTAATTTCGTCGTCAAGACTGGTCACGCCTCGAATATCACCACGCCATGCCAAACGATCAGTAAGAGCGCGCTTAAGGCCTACACCGTAGTTAACGAAGCTTTCTTCAATGTCACCTGTTGGAGTTACACCACCTACAACAATGTTTTCGCCCGGATCAAATTCGGCACGGCCGCCGCCCAACACTAAGTATCCCTGCAATGCATCATCAGGGTTAACAGTATATAAAGCATCAAGTCGATATTGCGTAAGGTCTACTTCACGGCTTGAGAGGGCTTGGTCAAGTTCTGTATTCACCCGAATGCCAACAAGCTCTGTTGTCCATCGGTTATTAAACTGATAGCCAAGACCCAAAGAAGGATACAAATCGCCTTCTAGATTTCGCTCATCGGCAAAGTCCATGTAGCCAGCACCTGGCACAAGCGTAAAACCGCTCACGTCGTCGGCAACCACCGCCGGGGCGGCTAGCAATGCACACATTGCCATGCCTAGCCTAAAATTCATCCTGTTCATTTTGATTAACCTCTTCAGTGTGTTTCAACGCCAATGCCTAAACATTGTGTCAATACGGGAACCTAGTAACGCCTGCTCTGAAAGCCAAAGCGATAACGGCGAATATTAGTCGATGATAGTGGCGAGCATTGTAAAAGAATGTAATGTATAGAGAGCATTAAAAATTGCCATGCTATTAACTGGAAATTAGTGTTTTTTACGCTAAGGTGTCTATTTTTTGCGCAAACTGATGACATCTAGTTCACTTGACCCATTAACCAAGCGAATCCAAGCTGTACAGCGGTTTAAATTTTTGGATAGTTGCAATGTCTATATATGAATCTTTGAAGAGCGGCGATGGCGCTCGCCGTGTGCTGCAGTTGCGCAGCCCTGTTACGCTCGAAGTTACCGGGCAGATCGAATGCGCCAATACCGAAGATGTGCAGCAAGCTGTTGCCAAAGCCCGCGAAGCGCAGCAGAGTTGGGGCGCCTTAAGCTTTAAAGAGCGCGCATCCTATATGGATAAAGCCCAGAAGGTCTTGCTCGCCCGCCAAGACGATGTCATCGACATGGTCGTTAGCGAAACCGGCAAAGCGCGAACCGATGCCTTCAGTATGGAGGTGTTCTCATGTCTGGATTCCATTTGTTATTACGCAAAGAACGCTGAAAAATTTCTGAAGCCGGAGAAAGTTAAACCGCACGGCATAATGCGCATGATGAAGCGCGTGACAATCACCTATAGACCGTTGGGTGTTGCAGGAATTATTACGCCCTGGAATGGGCCCTTCGTTTTGGCGGTTAACCCTGCAGTACAGGCAATGATGGCCGGCAACGCAGTGGTGATAAAAGGCTCCGAGGTTACTCCTTACTCTACTAAAATGGTTGAGGAAATATTTGCCGAAGCGGGTTTGCCAGACGGCGTTCTACAGGTTCTTGTTGGTGATGGGCAGACTGGTGCCGATTTATGTGAAGCCGGTGTCGACAAAATTTCGTTCACTGGCAGCGTTAATACCGGACGCAAAGTAGCGGAGTCTTGCGCTCGCCAATTGATCCCGTGCACATTAGAACTTGGCGGTAAAGACGCGATGATTGTTTGCGCTGACGCAGATATTGATCGAGCGGCCCAGGGCGCGGTAATAGGCTCGTGCATGAATACCGGACACTATTGTTGCGGCACTGAGCGGATCTACGTTGTCGCTGACGTATATGGCGAGTTTGTTGAAAAGTGCACCGAGATCACCAGAAACCTTAAGCAAGGGTCAGACCTAGGCTTTAATGAAGACGTTGGCGCGGTTTTCTGGGACCGACAAATGCACATTATGGAAAGTCATGTTGACGACGCCAGGGCGAAAGGCGCCAATGTATTGGTTGGCGGTGAACGCAACACCGAGCTGGAAGGTTTGTATTACCGCCCCACGGTGATGACTGACGTTACTCACGACATGGATATAATGAAGTCTGAGACCTTCGGCCCAATACTCTGCATCCAGAAAGTTAACGACGAGCAAGAAGCAATAAAACTGGCCAACGATTCCGACTACGGTTTAAGTGGCAATGTCTGGACTCAGGACGAGGACAAAGCAATGAAGCTAGCGCTACAAATGGACTCTGGTTCGGTGTGTATTAATGATCACGCCATCACTTACGGTATTCCCGTTGCTCCATTCGGTGGCGTAAAAACCAGCGGCGTCGGCCGCGTAAATGGCAAGCAGGGAATGCGTGGCTACACAAAAACTGTACCGATTATCATAGAAAAGAAAGGCGGCGAGATGGCGAACGCTTTTCCATATACTGCCAAAAAGGCGGAAGGAATGAAAAAATTTGCCAAGTTTCTTTGGGGGACACCTATCGGCAAATGGCTTTCCTGATCAGGTCTACAATGATATCTAGAGTTACCTGTTACAACGATGCTGCGAGAATTTAGCTTAGAAACCGGGCGCGCATAGCCTCCAATTCCGGGGAGGCTAGGCCAAACGTTTTCTCGAGATACTGCTCTGTTGTCTCGAAGTGCTCGTCTATCGCCACAAAGGCTTCTTCAATAAACTCCTCACGCACTTCTAACATTGGACGAATCAAATCTGGCTTGATCTTGTCAAATCCGAATTCTGAGTACTTTTTTTGCATCCGCTCAATTTCCGCATCAGGCTTGAAGTATTGCCCCGTGAGCATGTAGTCTTCAATAATCGTTTCTCGTGGAACATTCAAACACATCAGAATCAACGCCGCCGCAAATCCTGTTCTGTCTTTGCCCGCTGCACAGTGAAACAACAGAGCTTGATCATCAGAAAGCGCCTGCATCTCATTCAACATCAACTTGAAAGAAGAGTGGTGCTCCAGTACAAACGCTCTATTAATGTCGACCATAAAGCCAGCTAAATCTATATCAAGTGGCGCAGCGTCAGCACTCCCAGCCCCATCTATTTGTTCAAAGAAACTGCTCTTACTGCCCGGGTCAATTGGCATGTGAGCAATTTTGGGTGGGCGTAAAGAGTGAAGCCGCGTTGGGTCGCGTTCCAATTCTTCAGCACGTCGATAATCGCAGATTGTCACTATATTGCGCTGATCCATTAGATCCAGATCTGCGTCGCTGAGCTGAGAGAGAACGCCACTGCGAAATAGCCTTCCATAGCGCACCTGCCTGCCGCAGGACGAGCTGTATCCGCCTAAGTCTCGGAAGTTTGGAGTCCCGTCCATTGGAATGTGCTGTTGAGTCAAACCGGATTCTCTGTTCAAAATTAACTAGGATATTATAAAGTGCGTTTTAGTTTCAGTCTGCTTAAAAAGCGCTAACGAACAAGCTGCTCGGATGCGAAGCCCTTTTTATGCAGTAAGTTAACCACGCCATTGGGCCCACCTAAGTGGCCAGCACCAACGATAACAAAGTAGTCTCCACCTGCACTTATCCTATTAGATATTTTATCCGCCATCGCAAGGTTTCGTTCATCGAACATTTTCACCATAAAACTCTTGAGCTCAGGAAACTCTTGCAGTGGCCTACTCATGGTTTCAAACAGTCCGTCTACGTCTCCTTCCAACCAGTCGATCACAAGAGCGTTCAACTCATTCTGCAACGAGCCATCTCGCAATGTGCTCAAAGTGTACTTGAGACTCACCTCTTGCTCTGCCGGGCTGCTTCCACTCATTAAGGCCAATTGCTCTTCAAAGGTTTCCAGCTGTTCGATTTTCTTGTTACGCGCGCGCGCTTTTTGCTCAAAGAAGCTATCAATACCAGCTTCCGAGTCAAAGCCGTACAATTGCATCTCTTGAGTCACTAACATCTGCTCGAACAACCATGGCTTCAGCGATTGCATGGATTGCAAGGTCATGCCGCGCTTCGCCAACACGTGCTCGGCGAGTGATAGGGTTTCTTTGCTAAGGTGGTTGCTTATAGCGTCTCCGCTCTCATAACGCCCACGACGGCTAAACGCATCTTGTAGAAACTCAGGGTCAATTGCTCCGAGGTCTACTTCGAGCACAAGAGTATCTGAGCCTGCAAACGCAGCCATAATACTCTTGTGCAGCGGAAAAGCGTTGCGCTTCATTAAATGCACAGAGCCAAAAAGATACACTGTTCCACGCGCCGAATTAAAGCGGAACAAACTCAACTTTGGCTCTTCAGCCTGACCCGCCTTCGAACGAAGCTCAGTGGCTGTTAATACAGGTTCGCCGTCTATACTCACAGGCTCGCAAGCCACGCGCCCTAATGCGGCCTCTCTATTATTCTCGCATTCGCGCATTGCTTCACGTAGCGCTTCGTGTGTGCTATTAAGGCTAACTTTGACACTTTTTATTGCGTCATCACCGTTACCAGCACGCACGCTTGCGCTATACACAGGAACACTTTCACTACCAGCGTCCTGAGCAGCTAATGCGGTTGAGAAACAGCTAAGGCAGCATACAATTAGACGGCTTAGAAGTGTGAGGTAACTGTATTTTGCCGCGCTTTCGGGCAGATCCTTGTCTTTCAAATCTAGGGTTCCCTGCCACTAAGTCGATCGGTAATAAGCGTTATACGTGCGAGCACGTTGGCTACGGAATCGCAACACATCAGCTCATACTTTTCCTCTGCAGGAATTGGTAGCAACTGAGCCAAACAATAGGCTACGCAAGCGGAGGAAGTATAGTCAAAACTAACACCTGTTTGCGCAACACTGGGATGGGCCGCTAATTGCTTTAACAACCCTGCTAAGTCTGCGTGGGCGGTAGGCAACTTATCATCTTGCTCCTCTGGCAAAAACTCCACATCGCCAAGCATTAGATAATCGTCTTGGACACTCGTGGCTTGAACAGAGAAGCGCTTTGAGCCTTCAACAACAATGCCAATACGGCCGTGCTCTAAACCATGCCAATCGACTATATGGGCAAGCACACCAGTAGTATAAATTTTAGGAATGGCCACTCCCGCCTGCACCGACTCACTGCCACTCTTAAGGCCCACAATGCCGAAACCGACGCCTTTCCTCAAACAGCTCTTCACCATGTCCATGTAACGTGGCTCAAAAATTTGCAGCGAGATCCTCCCACGCGGAAACAATAAGGTACCAAGCGGGAACAGCGGTATGGCGTCGCTCATGCTCGACCCAATGGCTTAAGGCTTACCAATAACCTGGGCAGCAACAATAAGGCCCCTAAAAGGGCCGCCAGCATGGCAACTCCTGTTAGCAAGCCAAAATAAATGCTTGGTTTGAAATTCGACAACGCGAGAATTGCGAAGCCGAAAATAATGGTGCATGACGTGTAATACATAGCCTTTCCGATACTGCCATGACAGCGGTACATAGTTGCTACATAGTTTTGATCAAGCGTAAATTCTCGCTTGAAGCGATGGATATAATGAATGGTGTTATCAACACCAATACCAATGCTAATAGCGGCGATTGTGATGGTCATCATGTCCAATGGAATGCCAAACAAACCCATTCCACCAAGCACTATGCACGCAGCAAGAATATTGGGAATGACACCAATAAAGGCCAGTGACAAAGAGCGAAATAAAACGATGAACATCAGCATAATCGCTACAAAGACTGCAGCGATAGTCAGTATTTGCGAGCGGTAGAGGCTCTGAAGCATATTATTGTACAACACCAACATACCAGTGATTTCATACTCTGAACGCTCAAGACCCAAGTCGTTAACCAAATAGTCTTCTACCCGATTTAGGTATTCATTGCGTCGCAGCTCCTTGGACGTTTCTTTCACACGCACAGTTATTCGCGTTTCATTCAGCTCATCAATCAAATATGGGCGAATCATTATTTCCTGAATGCTATCGGGCAAAGAATTTTGCGCAAGCAGCAATTGAATGTCATCAATATCTCTGCCCACCAAAATTTGCATCACCTTATACAAGGTTGCGAGAGATAACACCTTGCCTGTTTCGGGTTGAGCCTCTAGCCAATCGTGCAGCTGTTCTACCTGGCTTAGCCCCGCGCGATTGAACCAGGCCGAGGGCTCATCTGAAGTAGCGGATACGGAACCATCGTCGGCGAAGTCATCACTAAAGTCGTCAGCGAAGTCATCTGAAAAATCGTCAGCGAACTCTCCATCTGTTGCTTCGATCTTCGCGACCGCGTTTTCATCCCCACTCTCATCAGTGAAGTCGTCAGCAAACTCATCTGCGAATTCTTCAACGCCGTCTTCTAGTGGTGGTAAATCTTCAGGAATGTCTTCGTTAACCCGTAATATTATTTCCATGGGAATAGTGCCACCAAGCTGAGCATCTACCAATTCCATACCCTGGTATATCTCTGTCGACTCGTCGAAAAAATCGATAAACCGATTCTCCACTTCTAGACGCGAAATACCTAAACCAGCTAACAAAGCAAGTGCTGCGGCTACGGTAAAAATTAATCCTCCAAATCGTTCGGTAACAACGGCGAATCGAAGAGTAAATGCGCCGGTGGAACCCGAAGGCATCGGTGCTTGACGCGGTAGCAGCAATAACACGCAGGGCAAGATCAGGAACGACATGATCAGAGCAACAACAATTCCGAGCGTCATCATCCAGCCAAAATCTATAACTGGGCGAATACCACTTACAACCAGCGATACAAACGCTACGATGGTTGTTAACGCCGTATAAAGGCATGGAGTAAACATCAATTGCACAGTTTCTCGTACTAGTTGCTTTTGACTTTTAAACTCGCCA
>JBGCFQ010000018.1:0-83598 GCA_045106985.1 Pseudomonadales bacterium
ACGAAGACAAGTACGTTCCAAAGTCATTCGCCGTAATAGCGAATCAATTTTCCAAAGCCTTGTAGTTGTAGGAGAAAAACATTGCTCGAAGCGGCTGGCTACACAGACAAGGCTCAACGTCAGCACAACGAAGACGCTTACTTTCTGAATGACGATATTGGTCTTTATATCGTGGCAGATGGTGTGGGTGGTTTGGAGGCCGGCGAAGTCGCCAGTAATTTGATATGCGATACTGTGAATCAACGGATCGTTAGTGGCAGTAGTCTCGAGCACGCAATAGCGGCAGCGCATGTTGAAATTGCCGCTAGCGTATCGCGCGGTGAGGGCAAGCAAGGCATGGCGTCTACGATTGTGGTCGCTCGATTTACAGGCGGCGATTATGAGCTAGCTTGGGTTGGAGACAGCCGTATCTATCTTTGGGACGGGCAACTAAAACTTCTTACCAAAGATCACTCTTACGTACAGGCGCTGTATGATGCCGGTCAAATCACACTTGAAGAAACCGATACGCATCCGAAAAAGAATGTCATCACGCAGGCTGTAGGTGGCGCGGCAGAGACTATCTCAATATCTTCGAATCGGGGGACCTTGGGTGGTGGCGAATCCCTGTTGCTTTGTAGTGATGGCGTGAGCGGCGAAGTTACTGGCGCACAGTTAATCGAACACATGTCCGGTTCTAGTGCTCCTGAAGAGGTAGCCAAGAATTTAGTTGGCTGTGCGATTGACGCAGGAGGCAAAGATAACGCGACCGGCGTTTATGTGCGCGCCATGAGTGAAGCTGGCGACGCAGAAGAAGCCACTGCCAGGGTCATAAAACCCGACGTATATCGAACCTATAATCAATCGGAAAGTAGATATGTCGCAGTTCCCACGGGGGTTGCGGAAGCGCCAGAGGTGCTAGGAGCAAACGCTTCTCAAGTGGCAGACAGCACTTCTATTATTCGTGCAGCACCAAAGAAAGAAGCTGTAGATACGAAAGTAGATGTTGAACAGGAACTTGGCAAAAGGCCGTTGTTATTAATTTTTTGCGTTGGAGTGGCTGTGGCGGCTCTTATTGCGTACGGGTTACGCGGACTCTAACGAACACTTTAAGGAGTGGGTGAAGTGGAAGATACAGACAAAACAGTAATCGGTATGGCGCCAATTGAAATCCAGCCTTCGATAATTGTTCTGCGCGATTCGGATGGTACCGAAATCGAATTACAAGGTGAGATGATTGTCGGTCGCAGCGATGATTGCGACATAACAGTTGATGACAGTCGTGTGTCGAGAAAACACGCGGCGATCAGCATGAGCGATTCCATTGTTAGCTTGGAGGATCTGAAATCGGCTAACGGTACTTACGTAAACGGTCAACGTTTGCAGGGCCGAACCGTACTTGCCGATGGTGATACCATCGCATTCGATAACAATGTGTTCACTTTGCTAATGAACACCGCAGGCTCTGCTGCAAGCGAGAATGTGGCAGAAGCTGACCCCGATGCAACCATGATAGGCATGGCGCCAGTAGACCTTCCTGCTAGCCCCGAGCCAACCGAGCCACCACCCGTCCAGGAACCAGCGCCAGCTGCTCCTGTTGAGGAAGTAAAAGCCGACCTTAAGCTCCCCGGCAGCTGGGACGAAGCTGAGGGTGTAGATGGCACTCAATTGCTACAGGTATCGGACTTGCCAAATATGTCTGATGCATTGCAAACAGCGGCGGCCGGCGTTGACAGTGATATGCCGCACTTAGTGATAACAACAGCTACAGGTAGCCAGGTGGTGGAACTCAGCGTAGATGGCGACACATCTGTATGGGAAATTGGCAGAGAGCCCGGCTGCGAGATTGTAATAGACGACGCCAGTGTGTCGTCCAAGCATGCGCAATTGGTGTTCAATAAAGGTCGCTGGCGAATGGTTAATATGGTGTCGACGAACGGCATTTTTGTGAATGGCGAGAAAAAGCTGTCAGCCTATTTGGCAGAAGGCGATGAAGTGCAGCTTGGTGCAGTTAATCTGATGTTTAGAGCGGGGTCTTCTGTCGCTGTGGGTGCAACTGCAGGTACTGCGAGTTCCTCGGCCGACTCTCAAGAGAACGCTGGCGCTGGTATGACTAAGCCCCTAATAGCTGTTGTTGTGCTTCTGGTGCTGGCTGGCGGAGCCTTTGTTCTATTCGGCATGTGAGGACGTGACAAAATGCACCGACAGCCAAGAGTGAAAACCAGATAATAGCGCTGAAGGCTACTTAGTAGAGAGGAAAATGCAGATGGGTACAGAAGTCTATACAAGCAACAGAGTAAGAGGCTGGGCGATAAGTTCTCTTGCTATGCCAATACTGCTGAGTGTCGGCTTAGCGCTACCAACATTTGCCCAGGACTGTGACCAGTCTGCGCTGGAGCAAGCTCGCGAACTTAAAGAGGCTCGCAAATCTCGAGATGCAATACGCGTTCTCAAGAAACAGCTAAAACAGTGTGAAGACTTTTCAAACTGGCTTTTTATCGGTGAGCTCTATGAAAACACCCGGCAGTTTCCTGATGCGAAAAAGGCGTATAAGACTGCCAAGAATTTGGCTGTCGGCGATGCTCAACAAGCCGCTGCAGTAGCGGGCTATGGTTCTACCTTACTGGCTAGCGGAAAGCGGGCAGAGGCTCTGCCTATTCTTCAAGCGGCTCTGAAGCAATATGAGAACCCACCACAGGCATTGGTTGAGAAAACCAGGCAGCTTGATCTAGCGATGAATACCGGTGAATCCCAGGATCAATTGATTACACGTGGATTTAGTAACCAAGCGTTTTCGATCTTGGCGATAGATAGGTCGATTAATATTCGGTTGAATTTTCTTAGCAACAGCACGGAATTAGATGAACCGTCCCAGCGTCGTTTGCCGACCTTGATTGAGGAGCTCTCTAAAGACAAATATGAAGGGAAAACAATCTGGCTGATTGGTCACTCTGATGCTCGAGGTGACAAAGAACATAATATGAAGCTCTCTTGGGCTCGTGCAGAAGAAGTTCATGGCCGCATACTCAAAGTGAAGCCTGAACTCGAAGATCGCATCAGTGTTAATGGCAAAGGCGAGCTGGAGCCGTTGTACCCTGGAATGAACGACACCGACTATGTGTTGAATCGAAGGCTGCAGCTGGTTATAGAATAGCGTTAGGAAATTGTGTTAGAGAGAACTTTGGTTCGCTCGCGAATCAAGAATCATAAATATAACAGCGACATGTTTGTTTGTGTCGTAAAGTACCCACAGACGGAAACTGGACATGACTAAAGCATCTGATCTTTTTATACATGCGCTTGAGGAAGAAGGCGTTGAATACATATTTGGCATTCCCGGAGAAGAAAATCTCGATTTTCTCGACAGTCTCTCCAGGTCTGATTCTATAAAGCTTATTCTTACTCGCCACGAACAGGCCGCAGGGTTTATGGCTGCCACTTATGGACGGTTCACGGGTAAGGTTGGCGTTTGTCTGTCAACGCTCGGCCCTGGAGCAACTAACTTTGTCACCGCAGCCGCCTATGCTCAGTTAGGTGGTATGCCAATGATGATGATTACTGGCCAGAAGCCAATAAAGAAATCCAAGCAAGGGCGATTTCAAATTCTTGATATTGTCGACATGATGGGTCCCATCACCAAGTACACGCACCAGATTGTTGCCGGCGATACTATCCCTAGTAAAGTGCGAGAGGCTGTTAGGCTTGCCGAGGAAGAAAAACCAGGAGCGGTACATCTTGAACTGCCGGAAGACATTGCTGACGAGCAAACGGATGCAGTGCCCATTCCGGCGTCGAAAATACGCCGGGCCGTCCCTGAACAGAAATCGATCTTGGCTGCTGTTGCACGCATTGCGGCCGCCAAGTCGCCGATTGTTGTAATCGGTGCTGGAGCCAACCGCAAAATCACCTCCAAGATGTTGCTGCAGTTGATAGAAAAGAAGGGTATTCCGTTTGTTACTACCCAGCTGGGTAAAGGTGTCATCGATGAAAGGCATGCCTTGTTTATGGGTAATGCGGCATTGTCTGCTGGCGATTTTGTTCACCGCGCATTGGAAGCTGCAGATCTGATTATAAATGTCGGACACGATGTGATAGAAAAGCCGCCATTTTTTATGCAAGTTGGCGGCACTGAAGTTATTCATGTTTCCTTTAGATCGGCGGAAGTAGATCAGGTGTATTTTCCGCAAATTGAAGTTGTTGGTGATATAGGTAACGCAATTTGGCAAATTGATGGTGCGTTGGAAGTACAGGACCATTGGGACTTTAGTGCAATGCATATTGCGAAGGAAGCGCATGACGCGCATATCCTGGATGGAAGTGACGATACCCGCTTCCCTGTTTATCCCCAACATTTAGTGGCACAGGTTAGAAAGGCTATGCCTGACGATGGCATTATTTGCCTGGATAACGGAGTGTACAAAATTTGGTTTGCTCGTAACTACCGGGCGCATCAGTCCAATACAGTGCTTCTCGATAACGCACTGGCAACTATGGGGGCAGGCCTCCCATCGGCAATGGCTGCGCGTCTTGTGCACCCGCAGCGGAAGATAATGGCCGTGTGCGGTGACGGCGGATTCATGATGAATAGCCAAGAGCTGGAAACGGCTGTGCGTTTAAAAATGGATCTGGTTGTGCTTATTTTGAATGACAGTGCCTACGGTATGATTCGCTGGAAGCAGGCCAATATGGGGTTCCATGATTACGGCCTCGAGTATGGCAATCCTGATTTCGTAATGTACGCCGAAAGCTATGGCGCACACGGACATCGTGTGGGTAGCACCGATGAGCTGCCCGCTATTTTGGAGACATGCCTCAATAGTCCTGGCGTACATCTGATCGATTGCCCTGTGGACTATACCGAAAATGATCAGATTCTTAACCAGGATATAAAGCGTTTAAGCGCGTCAATATAACGCCCCGAGCACAAAGCTATGACCAAACTTGCTGAATCTTATCCTTATTTTTTAGCCAACAAAGCGGTATTTGCCAATAAGGATCTCGAAGTAACTGATAAGTTCAGCGGAGAGGTGGCCACTCGTGTGGCGCTTGCCGACGCCACAGCAATTGACGCTGGCATTGCGGCAGCAGTCGATGCCTTTGAGCCCATGGCTGCGATGCCGGCTTATGAGCGCCAGGCAGTGTTAGAGCACTGCGTAACGCGTTTTAGAGAACGGTTCGACGAACTGGCTCACTCATTGTGTGTTGAGGCAGGAAAGCCTATTAAGGATGCTCAGGGCGAGGTCACGCGCTTAATTGATACTTTCAAGATCGCCGGCGAAGAGGCAACCCGGTTAAAGGGCGAGTTACAAACACTTGATATTTCCCCAAGGGCAAAAGGCTATCGCGGTATGTGGAAGCGAGTGCCAATCGGTCCTTGCTCTTTCATCTCTCCTTTTAACTTCCCTCTCAATCTTGCAGCACACAAAATAGCGCCGGCAATAGCCGTTGGCTGCCCATTCGTGATGAAACCGGCATCGCGAACACCTTTGGGCGCACTGATAATGGGTGAAGTTCTTGCTGAAACCAACTTGCCCGCCGGTGCATTTTCCATTCTCCCTTGTTCACGAGATGGCGCCGATCTATTTACCGTCGATGACAGGCTAAAATTGCTGTCTTTTACCGGGTCTCCGGATGTAGGTTGGGCCTTGAAGGCCAAGTCAGGTAAGAAAAAAGTTGTGCTTGAGCTTGGCGGTAATGCCGCAGTGATAGTCGATTCAGATACCGATCTTGAGGACGCTGCGGAGCGTATTATCTTCGGCGCCTTTTATCAATCGGGACAATCGTGTATTGGCGTTCAGCGCATAATCATTCATGAGTCTATATATGATGATTTACGTGGTCGCTTAGTAGCACGAGCTAAAGCCCTGGTTTCTGGCGACCCGAAAGAAGAGTCGACTTTTATTGGGCCAATGATTTCAGAAAGCGAAGCGACGCGATTGCATGGCTGGATTGAGGAAGCGCAAAGAGAGGGTGCCACGCTGCTTTGTGGTGGAGAACGACAAGGTTCAATGTTAGATGCAACTTTGTTGGAAGATGTAGCGCGAACAAGCAAGGCTTATACCGAAGAAGCTTTTGGCCCAATGGCAATACTGTCTTCATTCAGCAATTTTGACGATGCCTTGGCAGAGGTAAATGATTCCAAGTTTGGTTTGCAGGCCGGGGTTTTTACCCGCGACTTTTACAGAGTTCAAAAGGCCTGGGATGTACTGGATGTTGGCGGAGTCGTAGTGGGTGATGTGCCCTCTTATAGAGTCGACAACATGCCTTACGGTGGTGTTAAAGACTCAGGGCTTGGCCGCGAAGGAATAGTGTTCGCCATGGAAGATATGACCGAGATTCGAAATCTTGTGATTCGAATGGCGCCAGGCGACTCATAGAGTGCATCCGGCATCGGTAAAGAGCAGCGATTAGTTTATGTAGTTGATTGCGTCGGGGTGACCCAATACAGCGGCCCGCTTAAATAATTCCTGCGCTTCTTTTTCTTTGGGCTTTTCTAGCCCTGTACCGCTATCATAAATAATGCCGAGGTTGAACAACGCGTCCCGATCGCCTTGTTGACCTGCAAGCTTATACAATTCGATGCTTTTGTCTATGTCGCGTGGAAGAAGTTCGCCGGCAAAATGTAGGTTTGCGAGCAATGTTTGAGATAGAAAAAAGCCTTTATTAGCGGACTCTTTTAGTGCTTGAACACCCTCTCTCATGTTGGCTTCTTTGTTTGGGTCTTCCAACAATAGGGAAGCCAAGGCGAACAGCGCTAGACTGTTTCCGGAACCTGCGGCTAGTTTGGCATATACTTCGGCCTGTTTAACATCTACCGCGACTCCGCCCCAACCATCACTATAGAGTTGGCTTAGTACGAACTGTGAACGCAAATTTCCAGCGTTTGCCTCATCGAGTAAACGATTGAGGCTGTCGGCGTTGCTGTAAAGCTTCAGCTGCACAATCTCATTTAAGTAACTGTCGGGATAGTTTTGTAAAAACTGCTTTGCTGGTTCGGTGCTGTCGCTAGTGACGGCTGATAAATAGGCGTAATACTCCTTGGTCTTAGTCAGCTCGAAGTCGCGGCTTATAGGCCTGCTTGCCTCTGCGTCGATATTGCCATCGGTGCTTTCTTTGCTGACGGCTTGCTCTGTGGCAGAGCTTTCCGTCGGTGGGTTCTTGGACGCCAAGTCCGTATCGGATGCAGACGGAAGGGCAACATAGTACAACACCCCAGCAATTGCCAGCGCAAGCATAACTGCGCCGACATAGATTGACGTTCGGCTACTCTTCGCAGTTTGCGGTTTGGAATTCTCAGGCTGATAAACAACAGTTGCATCTATTTCCGAACGTGCCGCGCCTACCATGGTGTCGCGAGCTTGCCGTAAGTTCTTTATATCGTTGATAATATCCTGACAGTTTTGATATCGATCAGCTACGTCGTAAGCCAACATTTTATTGACTAAAGTTTGTAATCGTCCAAATTCTGCTGGCAGTGAAGGTGATTTACGTTCCACTCGCTGCAGAGAAATTTCAGTGACATTTTTGCCTGAGTACGGCACGCTGCCTGTGAGCATTTCGTACAACATAATGCCCAGACTGTAGATATCTGTTCGTGCATCAAGCTTGTTCCCCATGGCCTGTTCCGGGCTCATGTATTTTGGCGAGCCTATGACTGATTTCACCTGTGTGATTTGAGTCATTTCGCCTGAATCATCTTCGGTTCTCGCAATCCCGAAATCTGTCAGAACCGCAGTGTCTTCATCACGGAACAAAACGTTGTCAGGCTTTACATCTCTATGGATGAACCCCTTGTTATGTGCGTAGCTAAGAGCGCTAGCCATTTGTTCAGTAATCAGCAGAGCGCGCTCTTCACTTATGCCTTTTCCAAGCCTCTCTTTTAAATCACCTCCGGGCAACGTTTCCATTGAGAGGTAATACAAGCCGTTAATTTCTCCTACATCGTAGACGGGCACAATGTGTGAGTGCGATAAATTGCCTACAATTCGTGCTTCACGCAGAAAGCGCCTGCCAAATTCTTCGTCCGCTGCCAATACCGGCGATATCACTTTGAGTGCCACCTGCCGATCGAACCCATCCTGGATAGCCAGGTACACCTTAGCCATTCCGCCAGCGCCTAAAACGCTTTCAATTCGATAGCCGGGAATATTGATCCCGCTTTCTTCTTCCATGCGTCTGTGCTTTCTTATTAACTAGAAATCAAGCTCAATTATGAGTCATTTCTGATGTGATAAACAGTGCTGGATGAATGTCCGGCACTTTCTATATACTCAGCCGACACCAATAGGAAAAAGACTTATGGTTGATTCGTTACCTGCAAACCCAATATTGTTGCGTGACATCATACTGTTTCGGGACCTGAGCAGTATGGAGCGTAAGGAAATTGCACGTTATCTGCAGCTAAGGCACTATTCGAAGAATCAACCTATCCTAGCTAGACACGATACTGGGGGTGATGTGCATTTTGTTTGCAAGGGCCGGGTGCGCGTTACCAGCTTTTCCCGATCGGGCAGGGAAGCGTCATACAATGAAAAGGAAGTAGGAGAGCTGTTTGGTGAACTTGCCGCAATTGATGGTCAATCGCGTGCAGCCGATGTGATTGCGCTAGAGGACGCGACCACCTTACACATGAGCAGGGCTGATTTCCTGAAAGTTCTTAATACCTACGCGTCGGTTAATAAAAGACTGTTGCAAGCGTTGACCAGCAACGTCCGCAACTTGACCGATAGGGTCTTTGAATTTACCGCTATGGCTGTCCCCGCTCGAATACGGTCGGAGCTTCATCGGCTTGGAGCGCAACAGTTAGAGAAGCCGTGTCCAGAGAAAACGCAGTTTGAGCGCAGGGGTACAATTAGTATTTTACTTGACCCGGCACCCAAGCACGCTGAGCTTGCCAGCCGAGTATCAACCACGAGAGAAGCGGTGACCCGGGAAATTAATGTGATGATTGATTCCGGCTTACTCGAAAAAAGCGGACCGCAGAAATTACTTATCACTGATTTGCGTGCGCTAGAGAAGTCTCTAAGGTTATAGACGCTCTCGGCGGCGTCGCTATTTTTAGTATCCGTTTTTAATATCCATCCGTAACTAGCTCATTCTTTCTCAGTTCTCTTCGCAACAACTGCACTATTCAGTGTGTTTTCGCACATCACCGTTCTTCTTTCACACCTATATTGAACCGGTACGTAATTGGCCTACTCGGCTAATAGCGTGCTGAATAGCTTAACCCTGTAAGTATGCAGGCTAGGCCCCCCAAAATGCTTGATCTCTAGTAAGGAGATATCGCTATTAACGGATGGATGGCTCTCTGTTGCGTAGTAGCACTAACGATGGTTTCTGTCGCGCTGTGGATTAGCGTGTGGATGGTGTTTCATGTGTTGTTTGGCTGATAACGTTTTTCTGATGTCGAATTTGCTCGCGCTTTCACCACTAGCTTGAACTGAATGGCCGCTGCTATTTCTGCCTGCTCAGGCGGCTGGCCAAGGTGCAGGCTTCCTGACCCATCAAGCGTGATCGTATCTCTATGAACAAACACATAGGGCTCTTGATTTTTAACAATGAATGAGCCGTTTGTACTGCAATCAATAAACACAAATCGACCGCGCCGGCATTCTATTTTCGCGTGCAGCTTAGAAACTCCAGGTACATTTATAACAATGTCGCTATCGTTGCTGCGGCCAATACTTGTGTCTGTATTGCTTACCGATAAGGATGCCGAGGTGGTGCCGTATATCAAATGAAGCTGGCAATCGCTGCCTTGTCGAAAATCGTTTTGCCCAGCTGGGTAGGATATGACGCTGGTTAAGTCCGCTACCGCTCTTTCCTGATAGCGATATACCTCAATTGGCACTTCAAGTCCCTTAAAGCTGAATAAGTCAAGCAAAATAGCGTCTGCAATGGTCTCCGCAGCTAATCGCGATCTGGCGGTTTCTGTGAGAGTTATTTCTCCCACCTCGGCAATGTCGGAAACTCTTGCGGCGACGTTGACAGCGTCGCCATAGACATCCCCATTATCGTGAATCACTTCACCCCAGTGAAACCCGATTCTAACTTTTAGATTGCCGTGCTGTGCCTTATGAATCTGCTGCGCGGCTAGCAGCGCCTGGTCACAACTCGTGAAACTTGCTAATACCGCGTCGCCAACCGTTCTTAATACTTGCCCACCACTATTCTCTACGTCGCGTCGCATGCCCTGCAGGTTTTGGCTTATTTGAGAATGCGCTTGTTGATCTCCAACAGACCGATATAGGGAACTACTACCGCCTATGTCGGCAAACATAATCGCCAATTGTGTCGTCATTGAAGCAGTCCACGCATATTGCTAAGCACCGCAACTTTAGCAGAGCTAAGAGGTGTGCTAATCCAGAGAGCAAACCGCGAGCTCGCGAAGCGTGGGACGGGCATAGCTATTAGTGGTCCTCAGTTCAGCTTGTCTTTAGCGAACGCTAGCACTGCTTCTGCACTCACTCGCTTCTCGTAGCCGTTTATAAAAATCTTTCCGACTATTTTTTGCTGCGAATTCACAACGAAAATTCCCGGGTAGGGTATGCCGTAAGCGTCATCCCCTGGCTTGTATTCACCATTGAGAATGCCTAGCGCGTGAACTGTAACGGCGTTAACGTCGGACAGGAAAGGAAACTGTATGTTGTGCTTATCGATAAACGTCTGTTGCAACTCGGGCGCATCGTAGGTTAAGCCAACGACCTGTATACCGGCGTCATGAAAGGATTGTAGGTTCTCTTGCAATTGCACGAATTGCTTCATGCAGTAGGGTCACCAACTGACAGACCGATTGGCAACAAAGACCATGCCTTTATCGTGAATAAAATTATCAATCGAGCTAACGGCGATATTGCTTCGCTGTGCGCTAATCGCTGGAAACTGACTGCCAATTGTCAAACCAGGGTCGAAACTGTCTGTATCAGCTGCAACGAACATGTCGTTGGTTATAAGGTTCGTCAGTTGCTCTTTGAACAGCACAGCGCTTGCGCCGACAAGCATCGCTATGCCCACAATGGGGAGAACAATTTTCTTAAACATTCAACAATCCTCTGGCTGCAGGTGGCTCATCGCGACTGCGTGCATCGGTTCATTAGGCCGGCAATTGTCCAGTTAATACAAATGACAAAGAACGAGCGTTGATTTCATATCATGCCACAATTTCTGCCAATTCAGCACAAAAAATGTTCGTGGGGTTAAGAGTATTAAAGCAAGTGTGACCTTCCTGTGCCGTACTATCCAGAAACGCGCCGATGCCTTGCAGATTTTTGCGCAAACGAAGCGCGTTACCGACCACGGACTTCTATTCACAGTAGTCGAGAGGATTCTATTCTCGATGTATGATGCTTTACGCGATGGGGAAAATCGATATGCCATCAGGAGAGCCAATGTGGAAATGAAAAATATGGATTTGCTTGATGCGCAGGACTGGACCTTCCCCGTACCTATTTCATATGGTCCCGGGCGTTTGCGAGAAATTGCATCGCTGTGTGCCAAGGCCGGTTCAAACCGGCCGCTGATTGTTACTGATCGCGGCAGCCGCAATCTATGTTTCATTGAGCAAACTGAGCAGTATTTACTCGCTGCTGGAATGATGACCGCGATTTATTCCGACATTTCTCCCAATCCTAAAGATGACGAAATTGCTGCCGGACGCGCGATGTATCGCGAGGGTAAACACGACGGCATTATTGCTATTGGCGGTGGCAGTGGCATGGACGCAGGTAAGGCCATTTGTTTAACAGCGAACAATGAAGTAGAGCTGCTGAGTTTTAATTACGATAATGCAGTTCCCGATGTGCCGGGTCATTCCTTTCCACCCTTGATAACCATACCGACTACTGCAGGTACCGGTGCCGAAACCGAAAGTACGGGCATGATTACTGATACGTCACGGCGGATGAAGCTGTGTGTATGGCATCCTCTGCTCAAACCTTCTGTTGCACTGCTCGACCCTGAAGTAACCGTTGGCCTACCAGCAAATCTCACTGCATGGACAGGCTGCGATGCTATGATTCACGCGATCGAAGCCTATTGCGTGCCAGGTTTCCACCCATTGTGTGACGGTGTGGCTCTTGAGGCGCTGCGATTGATACACACTTGGCTTCCAACTGCAGTGGAGAATGGCGACAGTTTAGAGGCGCGTGGTGGCATGCTAGTGGGTTCATGTCTTGCCGGCGTTGCATTTCTTAAGGGCCTCGGTTTGGTGCACGCAATCAGCCACATGGTAGGAGCCGAGTACAATACCCACCATGGCTTAACGAACTCCATCGTTCTTCCCGCTGCCTTGCGTTTCAATGCCCCGAGTATCAGCGACAAAATTCCAACGATGGCTGCGGCGATGCAGTTACAGAGCCCCGACTTTGATGAATTTTATGCCACTATTTGCAGTCGACTCGATCAATTCGAGATACCTAAAACCCTGCTGGATATTGGCGTACCCAACGATTGTGCTGCAGAAATGGCAAAAAGAGCCCATCAAGATGCGGCCGCATCCACCAACCCACGAGATTTGACGGTTGTCGACATAGAGAGAGTTATAGAAGAAGCGTTAACAACTGGGCGATAATGCTGTCTTGTGTTCGTAAGTGTTAAGAGCGTTGAACTCATTACAACGTATCTTAACGGTCTCTAGCTTCGGAAAAAGAAAAATGTATAAATTGTTTTACTCGGCCGGAAGTGCCGCAATGGGTACACGAGTGCTATTGGAGGAAATAGGAGCTCCTTATGAGTTGATTCAGTCCACGATAGCGATGGATGAGCCGCGTCCACCAGAGCAACTCGCACTGAACCCCAATGGCTGGTTGCCGGTGCTTACTTGGGATGATGGCTCTATGTATGAGGGGGCGGCGATTACGATGTTTCTGTGCGAGCGCCATCCTGAAGCCCAGCTAGCGCCTGAGCCAAACGACGTCACTCGTGCTCTCTACCTGCAAACATTAGTGTATTTTTCAAACTCCGTGCAGAATGCTTTTCAACTCAGTTATTACCCCGAACGCTTCGCCGACACAAAGGCCGATGAATCCAGCGCTCAGCGTCGTGGGAACCGACGCTTGAGAGAAACCTGGCAGGTTATAGACGATCAAATTGGCGATAAGCAATGGGTATTAGGCGAATCGTTTAGCGCGGTAGATGTTTACCTCTTTATGTTAACCACCTGGTTGGACCCATCGCGAGGGCAGCCAGCGTTGGAAGAATTTTCAAATGTTAAGCGCATTGCTGACGCCGCGGTACAGCGCAAAAGTATTCAACTTGTCTACGCGGAAGAGCTCAACGAAAGTTGAGGCAAGGCACAGCACAGCACTGAGAAAGTTAAGAGAGAGTTAAGGAAGCACTGATGAAAGCAATAGAAGACAAAGATGGTCAGTTGATATGGGCAGAGACCGCGGCCCCAATGGCGATGGCCGGTGAAGTGGTGATACAAATAAGAGCAACGGCAATAAATCGGGCTGATTTGTTGCAACGAGCTGGCCTGTACCCAGTGCCTCCCGGCGCAAGTCCAATTCTTGGCCTGGAATGTTCGGGCGAAATAGCGGCGCTAGGCGAGGGTGTTGCAGGTTTTGAAATCGGCGATAAAGTGTGTGCCTTACTGGTTGGAGGTGGCTACGCAGAGCAAGTTGCGGTGCCTGCGGGGCAGGTTCTGCCGCTACCTAAAGGGCTGGACTTTATTCAAGGTGCCGCAATACCGGAGGTGTTCGCTACGGCCTATCTCAATTTGTATCGCTTGGCCGCACTCACGCCTGGGGAGAAGGTTTTGTTGCATGCTGGTGCGAGTGGCGTTGGCACTGCGGCAATACAATTGTGCAAGGCCTTTGCTAACCCCTGTTTTGTCACGGCCGGCAGCACGGAAAAAATTAATAGCTGTATTGAGCTTGGCGCTCAAGGTGGTTCTAACCGCAATGATGAGAGCTTTGTTGAGGTTGTTGCGAAGTGGACTGATGGTAGCGGCGTTGATGTCATCCTTGACCCAGTGGGAGGTCGCTACCTGGAAGATAATCTGAAGAGTTTATCGCTCGATGGCCGCTTGGTTCTTATTGGTCTAATGGGGGGCGCTGACGCTCAGGTATCTCTTGGTTTGATGTTGATCAAGCGCTTAAAGGTCATCGGCTCAACGTTGCGCGCCTTGTCTGTTGAACGAAAAGCCGCTGTGATCACCGAATTGGGTCAACGAGTATGGCCCTTGTTTGAGGATGGCACTATAAGGCCGATTGTAGAAGCAAGTTTGCCAATTAGCGAAGTGCAAAAAGCGCATGAGCTGGTAGCCAGCAATAGCACTGTAGGCAAAGTTGTCTTATACATGGACTAAAAGGCCGATAGATTGAAAAACCGGCAGAGTGAAAAGTCGGCGGTGTGAAAGTTTGATGGAGAGAAAATGAAGTTAGGTTTAGGACTGATACAAACGGCGTTCAGTGCCAACCCCAGGATAGACCTTGAGGCCGTTGCCTTAGCGGAAACCTTGGGTTTTGACTCCGTGTGGGCCGCGGAGGCCTATGGCTGTGACGCCGTTACTAGTGCCACTTGGCTTGCCGCACACACGTCAACAATAAAAGTGGGCACCGCGATTATGCAGATGCCCGCACGCAGTCCGGCGTCCGCCGCCATGACCGCAATTGGTTTAGATGCTTTATCTAAAGGGCGGTTTATTCTCGGTCTCGGAAGCTCAGGCCCGCAAGTAGCCGAGGGTTGGCATGGTGTTGCCTACGATCGCCCTTTGCTGAGAAGCCGCGAATACGTGGCTATTGTGCGTAAAATTCTTGAACGTAAGGAGCCTCTGACCCACGATGGCTATCACTATCAACTACCGATGAGTGGACCCAATACGACGGGTGCTGGCAAGCCACTAAAAAGCGTGGCCCACCCCAACGCCGAACAAGAGATCTTTCTGGCCTCCATCAGTCCAGGCGGATTGCGTCTTGCCGCAGAGATTGCCAACGGTGTTTTGTTGTCGTTCATAGACCCAACTGATACTCATGATGTGGTTGATCGTCACCTCGCTGAAGGCTTTGCGAAGGAAAGCGCAACGTGTTTACGGGAGGAGTTTACGGTCAGCACCTTTACCAGTGTCATCGTTGACGATGACGCCGATGCCGTCATTGATAAGATGAAGCCTGGTCTTGCAAGACAGTTAGGGGGCATGGGTTCGAAGGGTAAAAACTTTTACGCGGAGTTTGCCCGTCGCATGGGGTATGACGATGAGGTAGAGCAAATACAGAGCCTTTATTTAGCCGGCAATAAAGACCAGGCAGCGAAAATAGTTCCGGCAGATCTGATTGATCGAACGAATTTGATTGGCTCTGCGAGCCGTATTCGAGAACGCCTAAGCGATTGGAAAGCGGCGGAACAACGCGGCTCACTGGATATGATGTTGGTGACTACAACGCAACGCGAGGGTTTAACTTTGCTTGCCGAAGAATTACTTTGAGTCATTTGTGTTTTAAGCCTCCCCTATAGAGAAACAAGATTATGCAAAAATTGGAAATCTACCAATCGCTATGGGCCATGGAGCGCCGCCATCCTGATTTGCCCGAGCGCACCTTTGAAGAGAGTTTTGCTATGGTCGCTGATGCCGGTTACCACGGTATATGCGTAGACCCTGGGCTCGCTGACTTGGATTACTACGCCCCAACCAAGAAATTGTTCGCGCAGCACAAGTTGGGTTGTATGTTCAATGCGTTCCCGCACAGCCCAGACGAACTTCAACCGTTGTTAGAGGCGGCGGCTGCCTACAATGTTAGTCAGGTAAATGTCATTGGTGAGGTAATGCCGATCGATTATCGCGACGCCGTGCCTGTGGCGCGTCGTTGGATGAGCGAGGCTAAGGCGATGAACATTCCCCTGTTGCTGGAAACGCATCGCAACAGCATGCTCAATGATTTGTATTACACGCTGCAAGTAATGGACGCCGTGCCAGACTTACGTCTTTGCGCTGACTTGTCTCATTTTGTGGTCGACCGCGAATTTGAAGCTCCGTTGTCTGAAACGAATGCGGGCTATATTCATCAGATCTTAGAGCGCTCAGACTGCTTCCAAGGTCGCGTGGCCAACCGTGAGCAAGTACAAATACAGATCGATTTTCCTCAGCACCAGGAATGGGTAGAAATATTCAAAGGTTGGTGGAAAGAGGGGATTCGCATGTGGCGAGCGCGCAATGACAGTGACGCCACGCTTATTTTTCTTTGTGAGTTAGGTCCGCCTGCTTATGCTATAACCGACGCTGGCGGTTATGAACTTTCGGATCGTTGGCAGGAAGCGCTGACTATCAAGAGGTGGGTTGAACAGATTTGGCAGGACCTAGACGCCGAAATGACTTAGCCAATGCCGGTAGGCCCGCTGAGCTGTTGTTTCTCGGCGTGCTACTTTCGATCAAATACGATTGACTAATAATCGAACTACCAGTGCAAACGTAATTAGCAAAAGAGCAAATAGCAGTCGTATTGAAAATAAGCTAAAGACAGGTTCCGCTGGGAACACATGCGTTTGCTGTATGGACGCATACTTGTGAACAGATAGGCCGCTGTCTGCCATGCCGACGATCATATCCAACATATCATGCACGCTTCGGTACCGAACAATGACGACGTCGTCCCAGTCTCGCCAGTCTTCATCAATCATGAACACACCAATCACCGAGGCTTTCAATATAGGTAAACTACCGCGTTTAAAAAGCTCTTTGAGTACACCGCGTGAATAACGAGCATCGGCGGCAAGCGCGTCGGTTTCGTTGGCCCACTCGGAACTTTCAGGATAGGCGGCTTTGGCGCGGTACTTAATCAGATTAACCATCAAGAATTCATTGCCGGTATCAAACGCAGCTAAGCGATGCATAAGCTTGGTGGCTTCTTCTATCTTTACTGGTCCAGAGCTGGATTTTTCGCTCACGCTTTTAACATAGGCGTTTAATTCGTCTTGAGTTACCGCTTCGCCTGTTCCGCCGTACCACGCGAACCAGCTACCGTAAATGGCGGCTAAGCCTACGTAAAATATTTTCATATAAGTTCCCGTTTAAGAAGTTGCGGCTACTGTTCACACAAGCGGCATACTGTCGGTCTGTTCTAGTTGGCAATATATCGACACATGGTATGCCAATAAAAAGCAAGTTCTCAAGCTTTTTGTAGAGCTATTCGGGCACCTCCATGCTTAGACGCAAGCTCTTGTCCTACACGCATGCCCATAGGTTCGTTATACTTATTTTTGACGTGATTAAATTGTGCAGAGGTATTTCTCTATCATCATTAAGCAGCTTGTTAACTGTATTAAAACCCTAATGCTTATGCTCGTTTTAGCAATTCTAACGCTAGTTTTTGCACAGACATCGTCTGCACAGACAGCTTCAGAACAGCAAGCTGCTTCACATGCAACGCCGTCTTCTTCTTGGCAAATAGAAGCTCGTCTATTAAGGCCGCCAGCAGCGGCCAGCGACATACTTCGCAACAGTATTGCAAACGCACCCCAACCCAATGTCGTTAATCGTTCTTTGGCGCCGAAAAACAAGACGGAGTGGGAGGCTGTGATTGCTCAACGTACAGTCGAAAGAAAAGTTGATATCGCGCAATTGGAAAAACGGGCCAACGTTTCCATAAAACGAGATGAAATCGGCGGCGTTGGAGTCTACTATGTGGTGCCTAATTCGCTGGCCGCGGCACATAAAAGCCATCTTTTCATTCACTTGCACGGCGGCGCCTACGTGTTCGGTGGCGGAGATGCGAGTGTGGCAGAAGCAGCGATTATAGCTGGGTTTAGCGGCATGCGGGCCATGGCCATAGACTATCGTATGCCGCCGACGCATCCGTTTCCTGCAGCGTTAGACGACGTGGTTGCTGTCTACAAAAAACTGTTAGAAACTTATAAATCTAGCGCTATAGCAATTGGCGGCACCTCAGCGGGAGCAGGACTATCCTTGGCGGCCGTACATCAATTTAAAACGCTAGAACTTCCCGTTCCCGGTGCTGTTTATGCAGGCACGCCTTGGGCTGACCTCACCAAAACTGGCGACAGTTTGTATACCAATGAGGGCATAGACCGCATTCTTGTTACCTACGACGGTGCCATCGGCGCTGCGGCATTACTTTATGCCAACGGGCAAGATTTGAAAAATCCTCTGCTCTCGCCCGTTTATGGTGAGTTCGCAGATTTTCCGCCAACCTATCTAGTGACCGGTACGCGAGATATGTTTTTGAGTGATACAGCGCGTACCCACCGAAAGCTTCGCAGAGCGGGTGTTGTGGCCGAGCTAAATGTGTATGAAGGCCTGTCGCATGCAGGCTATTTGGTGGCTGTCGGTTCAACTGAACAGAAGCAAGTTTATAGCGAGCTAGCCGAGTTTCTAACGAAGCACCTGGATTGAGTCCGCTAGGCTTGAACTCAATAAAATTAGTCCCAGTCCAGCTCGCAAGTAACTATCTTCGGTGCGTCGAGTAATTTCAATTGGCAGGCTTGCCTGATTCCAGCATATGCTTAAAGGCTGGTGTTGGCCATAGTTCTTCGAGGTAAGGGTCAGAGGCCAGTCGCTCACGGTACTGTTCATTGGCAACTATTGCATTGCCGAGAGCGTTCAGTGCGGCTTGCTGGTCTCCTTGAAGCAGTTGCACCAAGCCAAGAAAATAGTACATCTCGTGATTTCCGTCAGATTTTACTAGCGCCGATTTGCTTGCAATCAGTGCTTCTTCGAAGCGCCCTAGTTGCGCATAATAGAGTCCGAGATTGCCTTGCGTTTTCCAATCGGTTTGATTGACCTCCATATTTTTCTCGGCTTGGGAAGCTGCGCGTCTATAGGCACTGAGAGACTCTTCTTTGCGCCCAGCAAAATAGTAGGCCTCTGCCAGTCGGCCCAATACACGATGATCGTCTGGCGCAAATTCCAGAGCTTTCTGTTGATTTTCTATGGCTTTATCAAACCGGCCAGCATAGAAATGCAGTGAGCCAACATTAGTATGCGCCAAACGCGAAGGTTTTATGTCAAGCGACTCTTCATAGGCCTCAATGGCTTGGTTGTATTCACCCAACATCCAGAACGCCGCGCCCTTACTGCCATAGGCTGTTGCAACCATCGGCGCTAATAGGTTTGTTTTCTCGTACTCTGCGACTGCTTCACGGTAGCGTCGATGATTAAAATAAAACCTCGCCAGCGCTTCGTGCGCAGCCCAGTAGCCGGCCTTCATTGATATCGCTTTGCGTAGATCACTTTCCGCTTCTTCTTCCCGACCCTGTGTGGCTCTTAATTCGGCTAACTGAATATATGCATCAATGGGATCTTCTGACAAAGCTATGGCTTTCTTAAGTCGTTTTTCTGCCCGCTTGTGCCAGCCCCTGGACATATACAGCTTACCTAAAGCGAGGCTGCTTTCGCTATTTAGGCCCGCATTTAAAGTGCTTGCTCGTTCACAAGCGGTCTCAGCAAATTCAAAATCTGTGACATCGTTACCGATATTGTAAAGTCTTAGATGTGCCTCGCAAATTCCGGCGTAAGCCCGAGAGAATTGCGGGTCAATCGCGATAGCTTGCCTGAAAAAGCTTCCGGCCTCTTTCATTACATCAGCATCCAGAGAGCTGCGCAGGCGACCTGCGCCTTGCAAATACTTGAGATACGCATCGGTTGATTTAGTGGGTTGTAACTGCAGTTCTTTTTTTGATTCAACTGACAGGACGATTTTTAGTTGGTCAACAACACTGTTTGCTATTTCTTTCTGAACAGTGAAGATATCATCGACAGAACGCTCGTAGGCGCCTGTCCAGTTATTGCGCTCAGTTATTCCATTAATCAACTGCGCGCCAATGCGTATTGTTCCGGCATTCTGTCGAGCGCTTCCTTCCAGAACATGCTTTACTTGCAGTCGCTTAGCGACTTGACGCACGCCAATCTGCTTGCCACGAAATTGAAAAGATGAAGAGCGCGCTGCTACCTGAAGTTCGCCAAGACCAGAAAGCAGGAGTAATATCTCCTCGCCCAAGCCCAAAGCAAAATAGTTGGTATCGGCATTGCCATCGTAGTTTTCAAACGCCAGCACCGCTATTGAGTTGTGCGGTGCAGCTGTTTGCAAAGGCGCGGCCGTTTGCACCATAGCAAGTTCTGCGGTTCCACCCGTTTCATCTACTAGCCGAACAATCAGATAAGAGGAACCGCCGGCGACAATCAATAACAGAAGCGTTGCGAAGGGAAGGTCGGACTTTTTACGTTGCCTTGGTTGATCTAAGTTTCCACCGAGCAAAGGCAAGTCGAATATTAGCCCTTCAGGACGAAGGTCAATTACCCATGCGAGCAAAAAAGACACAGGGAAACCAACAATAGCAACGATAATAAGAACCCTCATAGACCATTCAGGTAAGCCCATGGGGTCCGCGACAGTCGATACTACTTGCAATGCCACCCAGGCCGTAACCGCATAAATAGCTACTACACGTAAAACTTTACGGCGGCGAATTTCGCTGGCAAGGCGTTGAAAAAAGTCGGGTGTATTAATGGTTACTCACACATACAGGTAGGTGGCTCAAATGGCGCACAAAATCTTAAATGCGCCTGATAATTCTGGATTTTCAACTGCGCTCAGTTTAAGCTTTCTTGCCGAATAATTACAACGATAGGCTTAGTGATGTCAGAAACTAAAGTATTTAACGCTGGTACGGGCACCCTTACTCTCAATTTGGCACTTCCAGATGGAGATGAAGAGATAGAATACGAGGCGAGAATCGTCCTCAGCGCTCGCCGTCGTACAAATCAGGAGCGTGCAGGTGACCCTGATATTCGCGCGGGAGACCCTGATATTCGAGCAGGAGACCCTGATATTCGAGCAGGAGATCCTGATATTCGATAAGAAGAGTTTCTAATGGAGCGGTCCATGGCCCCTGCGGCTTTGATGGTGTTGCTGATATTCTAACGAAATAAATAAGCTCTTTGGCAGGGCTTGTTGGTATGTTCCTAGAGACACAATAATTATGCCCACAAAACACGCCCTTGTTATCGGCATTAATAAGTATCCCTACATGGGGAATGGTCGTAACTTTACGCTTAAAGGCTGCGTTAACGATGCCAAGTTAATGCGCGCTACTCTCGTTGATAAATTCAATTTTGAACGCAGTAATATCGTCGAATTACACGATGAAGCAGCTACTCGCGATGGCATTCTCGCTGAGATGGATAAGCTGGTTGCTCGCATCAGTAAAAACGATATTGTTGTATTTCATTACAGTGGTCATGGGCATACCTGTTCTGTAAAAACCAGTGATACTGACGAGGGTAGTGGCAGAGACAATTGCATACTACCCTATGATGACTCAATTCCAATTGCCGTAAGTGATACGTACCCAGAGGGAAAAGAGTACAGGGAAATTCGCGACGACAAAATTAATGAGTGGTTGCAGCGGCTGGCTAAAAAAACCAAGTACATAACGCTGATATTCGATGCCTGTCATTCAGGCACAATGACCCGCAGCGCTAACTCCAGTACTGCCCGAACTGTGCCGACATCGGCAAGGAATCAACCTGCCCCCACTACCGTAAAGAAAAAAACTCGCAAGAAGAGCGCTGGCGGTTGGTTGACACTGAGTAATAACTACGTCGTTATGTCTGGTTGTAGAGACACTCAAACCTCAAAGGAGAAATTTTTCCGGGAAGGCGATACACGATTCAAACACGGCGTTCTTACTTATAAACTGATCGGCGCCATGGCAGAGGCCAAACCTGGCACCACCTACAGAGATGTTTTTGAGTTGGCCAGTATTGGCGTTGCCGCCGAAGTTGATGAGCAAACCCCACAGATAGAAGGCATGCTGGACAGAGAGCTGTTTGGCATTCGTGATATTGAACCATTGCGCTATGTTCCAGTTACTAGCGTCAAGGGCCAGCAAGTAACCGTGCGCGGTGGCGCTGCTCATGGCTTGCGCACAGGCTCGCGCTGGGAGGTCTATCCGCCGGGCACCAAGCTGACAGATAACCTCGCAGCCTTGGGCGTGCTTGAAATCAGCAAGGTGAGGGCACTTAGTTCTACTGCAACAGTGATCAGCAATTCGGCACCTATTGTTGCCGCGGCGCGTTGTATTGAGACGGAGTCAGTCGTATCGAATAGATTGCTGTCGATTGCCGTGGACTCTTTGAATGCTGGTCAACTAACAGCAATCAAATCAAAAATTGAAAAGTCGAAATTGTTAGCTGTGGCATCCTCAGCTCGTACTGCGGATGTAATAGCTAAAGTAGCGAAACCAGGCGACATAGTTCCAGGCCATAACATAGGACCTAAAGGCACCGTGGTAACCGTGCCTACCTGGGTGTTTCTTGAAGACGATAAGCTTGCAATGCCGCTGCACGCTATTAGTGAGATCGGCGTTACAAAGCTATTGATCGACAATCTAGAAAAGATCGCTAAATACAAGAACACTCTCAGCCTGCATAACCCAATTAGCAAACTTAAAGTTGCGTTCAATCTTTATCATCGCAAAACAAAAGATGATCTCGTTCTGGTGAATGGCGGTGCGAAAGAATTTGTTGATGGCGACAAAGTGCTTTTGGAAATAACGAATAATGATACGCGTCCGGTTTTTTTTAGCGTTCTGGTTATTGCTCCAACTAAGGAGATAGCGCATGCATACCCTCATCGCAAGGCCAGTGAGGAGCTAAGCCCTGGCAAAACTGTTCGTAAGCGAGTTACCTTGCGCGTTGACAGGAATGCCCCAGAGGGAGTGTCATACGAAACCTGTAAGGTGTTCTTCACAAGCACTCAGTCTGATTTCAGCTGGCTTAGCCAACAAGCCACTCGATCAGCGGGTGCGAAATCAAGGTCCGGAGTTGCCGCCCTTGACGCTGCGATTAAAGGTGTCCCAAAAACCAGAGCTTCAAGCATGAATACTCGAGTGCCTAGCGCAGGTGTAAGCGCTCGCAGCGAAGATTGGGCCGCAATCAGCCGAACATACGGTTTGAAGAGCCCGCCCCGTTAGGCAAGCGCTATGACGTTTACGTTACCAGTCGTTTTTCTCGCCTTTGCCAATTCGCAAGACGAACATTTGGCAACGCTTAAGCAGGAAAGCCACGACGTTTTCGGTGTGCTTCAGCCTCTCAAGAAAGACGGCAAGATCGATATTCATCGAGAAGAAAGCGCTAATTTTGATGAATTGTATGATGGGCTTCTTGCACATGACGGTAATATTTCAATCTTTCATTACGGTGGGCATGCGAGCGGCACTGGGCTTCGGTTAGAGGGCGGTTTTGGAGGCGCAAAAGGGATTGCAGGGCTACTGGGTGATCAAACACGCCTAAAGCTTGTTTTTCTGAATGGCTGTGCCACCAAGGATCAGGTCAAGCATCTTCAGGATGCGGGCGTACCCGCTGTAATAGCAACGGCTGTGAAGATAAATGATGCCCGAGCCACAAAGTTTTCGACCGCATTTTATGCCGCTCTGGCCGAGGGTAAGAGCATACCTAAGGCCTTCGAGCTGGCGAGTAATTATCTGCAGGGCAGTCAAGGCGCTAATGGCGCTGAGGACATTACAACCCATCGTTTTATGCATTTCGAAGACGAAGAGCTGGAGGAAGACTCCTCAGCCGAATTCGAATGGGCGCTGTATACGCGCAGCGATTGCGCTGAGGACTTAGCACAGTGGCGACTACCGCGAGCACAAGAGGGTTGGCGCGTACGCCTTATTGATTCACGCGGACCGATTTGCGGCATTGATGATGAACCTCTAGAAATAGAGCACTCATTGCGCAAACGCACGATAAACGCAGTTGTGTGCCAACACTGTGGAACTAATAGTTCGGTTGCCTCGTGTGATGCACAAACCTGTCCAATTTGCGCTTCAAGCGATACAAAATTCGGGAAGGTAAATACGGCAATCGCCGATCAGTTACTGCCCAATGTCGTCATTGAAGCTGAAGCGCGACAGCGCATAGTCGACGCTGCGCAATTTCCCGATGGTTTAATACTCAGCTTGCACTCTGTTTATTTGCCCTATTGGGTTTTTGACGTAGGCACTCGCACCGCGCTAGAAGCTCAACGAGGCGGTTTTGACCCAGAAACGCTTAAAGTGGACTGGCAAAATGTGGAAGAGGAATTTGATGCTGAGTTTGCTTCGGTATTGGTCCCCGCAGGTCAAGCCCCTGTTGGGCGTGATGTGAACGCAGAAGATTGGTACTGGGAGCTAGAAAAGGCACAGCCCCTAGAGCAAATTAAATCTGTAGATCTCATTGTACCGCTAGAAATAGATATTCAGTCGGGCTTCAACAAAGTAGTAAAGTCAGTTGACGAGTTTGTAGAAAACGAATGCCTGGATAAGATTGGCGGTCACCAACAAAAAAATATAACAACACATACCAGTTATAGGCACCTGGCCTGTCGCTCGGTTCTGCTGCCGCATTGGTATGCAACCATAGAAGCCGACGGTGCTATCGCATCAGTATTAGTTAATGGCCAAACGGGTGCTGTTCGTTTTCCTCAATTACCCGGAATGCAAAACCTAAGTAACAAGAGCAATACTGCAATGAGTCAACGTACTTTTGAACCCAGTGGTAACCAAGCAAAAACTTCCTTAAGAGCTTCTGTCTACAGTGGTGTGGGCATAGGCATTATGGTTGGATTATTGCTGGGATTGGCTGCGCCAACTGATGGGGACGCGAAAACTGTTGTCAGTATATTTATAGGTGCTGTTGGTGTTGGCTTAGCCGCCTTACTTGGCTTAAACGACAAACACTTCAGCACAGCCAAAGGGCTTCGTATTGGCTCTTTTGGTTTTGCAGTCGCGATCTCGGCCGTAATCGGCATTTATATGCGTGCTAATGGAGTATTGTCCCCTAGTTTAAATGACGAAGTGCAAGCGGTAGTTGAGGCTTCCGGTTTAGGTAAGAAAGAAGCTATGCGGGCTGTGCTCGCTAAACAAACCACGCCAGGGAGCAAAGAGTCGCGGGTCAGTATGACGGCATTGTTTTCGGCACCCGTGTCACTGGAAAGTTGCTATAACCTGCAACCTCAGCCTAGGCTTTCTGAAAACCCACTTAAGCCAAATGATGTCATTGAGAACATCAAATTGCAGGGCGGGCCCAGCTGGGAAAAATTCGCCAATGAGGTTGTAAAAAACCTTCCTAACAATCCGGTCGATCAACAAGCGGTTTTGGAGCTTTCTCGAGATACCGTTTGTAAGTTTGAGTCCTTTAGAGGATGGACCATGCCAAAGGCTGCGGAGTGTGAGCTCTTGAGCAAGATCTCGAATAAACCTGCAACTGAGCAAGAAGTAAGCGAGGCGTATTCTCCACCTGTGCTAAAGCAGGTAACAGAGAGAGTAAGCTCGACAGTGACAGAAAAAAATCAGCTGGTGGCGTTGAAGTTGATGGGCGGCATGTTGTGTTCAAGTAAAGAGGACGACTAGAATGAATAGGGGAAAGGATGATCTGTTTGTGAAACACATTATAGGTTTAGCCGCTATTGTGAACCTGGCACTAAGTGCAATGTTTTCACATTCAGTGGACGCAGAGACGCTCAACCAATTTTTTAGCAAACACGCGGTTCGGGTAGAAACCAGAAGTTCTGATGCGAGGGACGTTAAAGTTGCAAGTGGCTTTCTGTATGGAGATGAGGGGCATGTTGTTACCTCTTTACACGCTGTGCCTCGTGGGTGGCGTATTTTTGTAAAGTGCGGTGGTGTTACTAAGGAAGCCAAGCCTGTGCGAGCTTTCAAAGACGCAGATCTGATTTTGCTTGAGACAATGCCTGAGCCAAATGGCTTCAATGGAACATGCGAGCCTCTGGGGTATGACCAAAGTGTTGATCCTCCTGGCGAGACGTCTAAGCTGCGAGCTTTTGGTTGGCATAACGGTGCTTTAAGCGGCACAAAAACGGATGAGTTTGAAAGACACGGCGTTGGAGAGGGGCAGTCTGAGACCATTGCTCATCTGGTTGCAGGAACCCCGCTGGAAAACATTAAGGCTATTGGAGTACCGGCTACTGATTTGGCCATTTACAAAGTCGGCAAGGGAATATTGCCCGGTCACTCTGGAGCCGCTGTTGTCAATCAAGAGCGCAAATTGATTGGCATTGCTGACGGTGGTTTGAATAGCGGCGCGTCTGGTTATAACTGGGTAATACCTGCTCTGAATTTACCTAAACTAATGCGCTCAGATCCGATCGAAGAGTCGCCATTTGATAAGTTAGCCGGTGTAAATCACTTCGCATCTGGCCTCGTTTCTAGCGGCAAAAAAACGGAGTTAGAATACAGGACTATAAAAGGGGAGAGCTTCAGATGGATACTTAATAAGACCCTGCCGCTTTCAGTTCTGGCGGGCACATCAGATGATCCGGATGGCGTATTGGCCTTGTTGCAAACCTTTGGCGCGTTCGCTGGCAATCCCACGGCGGCGGAACTTTACTTTGACCTCTATGAGGAATCTAGCCACAACCTGATTCTAGCAGTACCTGCAGGCCAGGGACTTAAATACGGTGAGGTTCAAGGAAACCCCGGGTATTATCTTTTAGCATCTGACTCCGAAAGTGGAGCTGGCATTCAATACAAGAAAACTGATTGGTCCATCATAAAATCGTTAGATCCTAACGTTCATGTCTCGCCCAATAATTCGGCTTTTTTCCAGGAGTTAACCGCAGACTTAATAAGCAGTTGTAATGTTCCAGGTAAGAGAAGCTGCGAGCTGTTCGAGCCAGTTCTCAGAACTATTGATTTTGGTGACAACAGAAAAATTCTTAAATTGGGCTTGTTATCTCAGTATGCACAATCAAAAAGTTTTAAGTTAGATTACTACAGTTACGCGATTGCTGGAGCCGATTTGGCTTTTCGGGCGTGGGCAGAAATAGTTCCTGCTAATCCGGAAAGCGGCCTGTTGCAGTGTATGCTAGAAATTCCAAGCGGTTGCAATAGCCCGCAACGAGCTCGCGAAGAATTGACGCAGTTGCTAGCAGTTCATTTGACTACATTTGCAAATTTAAGAAATGGGACAAGCGAGCGCGTGGTCGAAGAGAGCTTTGATTATGACGCTAGCGCTGACAGTCCAGATACGATTCGAACGGGTTTTTTTGTCGGAGAAACTATGCTGTTTTACAACAGCCGCGGCAAAGTTTGGGACTGGAATGTGTCGGAGCAGCGAACCAATCTAGTCGGGGAGTACAAGAGAGAAGCAGGGTACGTGTTTCTTGAGGATGGGGAAGAGCAATTCAAGATCCCTATACAAGGAGGAGATTACTTTCGCTCCACAGACAAGCTGGCATGGAATTACGCTGGCTCATTGGAGCCCAGACGATAAAACCTTGGTATGATTTCTAGAAACACTGTAGGTCGGCATATGCGAATTGGTTCACTGAGCGTCACGTCTTCTATTGCGTGCATAATGTTGCTGCTGCTCTGTAGCGATTTAGGCATTGCTCAGATGAATTCAAAGTTGATTGAGGCGCGCTCAGCCCGCGTGGTTGTCTCTGGTACTGACGCGCAAGGTAAAGCATGGTCGAAGGCATCAAGCGGCTTTCTCTGGCAAGGGAAGGACCAGATTGTCACCTCACTGCATGGTGTGCCAGCAGCCGACAAAATTGTAGTGTCTTGCCAGGGAGTTAGCAAGTTGGCTTCGGTTGCCGCAGTGCTACAAGAAGCGGATTTAATACTACTGAAAACGGCCAGTCCATTTGATTCCTGTGAAGCCTTCAAAAGCGCCAACATTAAAAAGCCGAATGAAGGCACCAAACTCTGGACATTTGGCTGGCACGCTGGTGCAAGAGGCGGTTCATCAAGACACTTCGAGAAAGGGTATGGTTCGCCAGAGACCCTAAAGTTCCTGGTCAGTGGTGCTGCATTAACCGCGCTGCAAACCTATAATATTCCTTCAACAGACCTCGATGTTTACTACGTGCAAGGCGGGCTACTGCCGGGCTACTCGGGCGGCCCGGTCGTTAATGCCAACATGCAATTAGTTGGTATTGTTGATGGTGGACTGAACAAAGGCACCAGTGATTACAACTGGGTCATACCGTCGAAGTATCTGAACCAGCTTGTCGCCAGCAAATCAAAATCCATTCCGGCCGAAGTGGCGAAAATGAGCGGCATACTTTTCTCAGCCAACACAGATGCTAGTGAGAAACCACCTATTGCGACATTCGCAACTGGCATTACTGAATCAAGCAACAGCAGCGTCATCAGTTACTCAGAGCTTGGAACAAGCTATGAGTGGGTGCATACCAAGACTCAGTCGTTGTATGAGCTAGGGTATTCCGCAGATGATGCAGAAGGTGTGGAGCAACTGCTGGTCGATTTTTCGGCTGCTGCGGGACTTAGCGATGCGACGCAGCTTAGCTTTGACATATATGAAGAGCTTAATTTGGGTCTTGTGATAGCGGTTCCTGCGGGTCAGGGCTTGACCCTTCCTGCTGATCAGCAAGGACTTGTTTCAGACGCCAAGAACGTTGGTGGTAGCTACACAGGTATTCTGTTTCAACACGCAAATTGGACTGTAAGGAATGCCTACGATCAGGAGGTGCATCCGAGTGACGATAATTACTTTCAGGATTTCATTGCGGAGTTACTAATAAATTGCCATAAACCTGGTGAAACGTATTGCCAGCTTGATGAGCCAACTGTTCGAATGATTAGCTTCGGGGCAGGCAACAAAATTTTGAAGCTAGGAATGACCACTTATAGCGTGGCCACACAAGCGGCGCTTAGCTATAGCTACTATAGTTTTGCCGTTAGGAATGGCGTTCCCTTTGGCGCACAAGCTCAACTGGATATTAGCAATAGTCCGACCGGTTTGTTCTACTGTTTCAACACACCAGATAGCCCCGTATGCACCAGTACTAGTTTGCCCAAGCTGCAGTTGTCTCAAATGATTGCCGTACACCTAACCAGTTTTGCTGGCCTAGAGAGCTCTGGCGAGCAAAAAATTGTGCAGCAACAGTTTGTTTATGACTCGAGCAAGGATTACGCTGATACCGTGCGTATTCCGTACTATGAAGAAAATCAAGGCGTAAGTGAGCTTCGCTTATACAATACTCGCGGAATTCAATGGAAATTGTATATTGATAACACCGAGCAAATACTGACTGAATACAAGGCAAGGGAAAATGGCTATGTATTTTTGCGCTACCAAGATCAGTATGTGTCGGTATACGTTGCTGGCGGTAAATACTACTTTGGAGTAGATGGCGGCGAGTGGAATGAAGCGGGAACTTTACATCGCTAAGAACGTTTTGGTAAAGCCCATAGTATTCGATTGTGCGCAGCCTGGGTTTTGAGTGCTTTTGTCCAAGAATAGTGGCGAGAATTTCTCAGCTTCCCTTACAATAGCTGTTTCTAGCGCAGGCTAGTGAATAAATAATTCAAACTATATGAGAGTGGTAAATGATTGAGTTGTGTCGCATTGCGGTCGGGCTTCTAGTTTTAATGACACCAGGCGTTGTCTCAGCTGAAACTACCAATCAATTGTTGTTTGGCGACACCCACCTTCACACCTCATACTCGTTTGACGCCTATTTAAACAAAAACCAAACGGCGGACCCGGACACAGCCTACCGATGGGCGAAAGGGGTCCCTGTTGTGCATGCTTACAATCGCGCCCGTGTTCAGCTGGAAACGCCACTGGATTTTCTGGTGGTTTCAGACCATGCAGAGTTGATGGGTGTTATACGGGCTATGAATTCCGGGACTGCAGACACCGAAGATCTAGGCGTTATCGGCAATCTAAAGCGATGGTTCGCGGTTAAAGTGCTCAACAGGGCCATTGAAAGCGGTGAAGGGAGTGATGTATTCAATTCGATATTGCCTGTAACAGCTGAAAACCCTGGCGGTGATCCGGTAGCCGACCCAGCCAACGAATTGGCCACTGGTACTTTTGGCGATACTCTGGCCACCGAGACCAATGCTTGGCATGAAATTGTCGATGCTGCCGAGCGGCATAACACACCGGGCGAGTTCACCACTTTCATCGGTTGGGAGTGGAGTTCTATCCCAACGGGCGCCAACTTACATCGAATAGTATTTACACCAGACGGTGGCGATGAGGCGAAGCAGTTTGTTCCCTACGGCTCTGACCAAAGTCAGTACCCTGAAGATTTATGGCAGTGGCTTGAAGACACTCAAGCGAAAACGGGCGCGCGCTTTATCGCTATGCCGCACAACTCAAATATTTCTAAAGGCTATATGTTCGCCGATACCACCCTTAAGGGCGAGGACATCAGCGCTGAATATGCTCGCCGTCGCTTACAGTGGGAGCCAGTGTCTGAGGTGACGCAGATCAAGGGCGATTCTGAAACGCATCCGTCGGTTTCTCCCGAGGACGAGTTTGCCGACTTTGAAACGTATACCCATTATATTCAGCAAGGCTCAGAAAAATACGCACCTAAAGCGGCTGACTATGCACGCTCTGCGCTACGTTTGGGCTTAGAGTTAGAACAAAAGATTGGAGCCAACCCCTATCAGTTTGGCATGATCGGATCTACCGATTCGCATTCGGGCCTTGCCTCTGCAGAGGAGCATAATTTCTGGGGTAAATTCGCGCGCGACTCAACCCCTGAGACAAAGATCAGCAAAGATGCCATTGGCGGTAGCGACGGTGGTCGTAATGTCACTGGCTGGGATATGTCAGCTTCGGGATTGGCTGCCGTGTGGGCAAAAGAAAATACTCGAGAGGAAATCTTTGCAGCGTTCCAACGTAAGGAAGTCTACGCCACCACCGGTACACGTCTTCAGGTTCGTGTATTTGGCGGTTGGAATTTTTCGACGGAGGCTTTGGAGTCTACAGACTTCGCATCCGTTGGATACGCTAACGGAGTGCCCATGGGCGGCAGTCTCGAGTCTGCTAAGCGGCCTGAAGAGCAGGACGCACCACAAATGATGATACAGGCTCTCAAGGATCCTAAGAATGCAAATATCGATCGTATGCAGGTTGTTAAGGGCTGGGTAGATCAACATGGCAAAACTTTTGAGCGCGTATACAACGTGGCATGGTCGGGCGATCGCCAACTTGATGCCGATGGCAGGCTCCCTGCTGTGGGTAATACTGTGGACCTTGCCAGTGGCCGCTTTGAAAACACCATAGGTGAGGAGCAATTAGCGACTGTCTGGACCGATCCCGATTTTAACGCCAAGCATTCTGCGTTTTATTATGTGCGTGTTCTGCAAATTCCAACACCGCGACATTCGCTGCTTGATGGCTTAGCTTTGCAAAGTGGTGTGCCTGAGCAAGGCCCCGCCACAATTCAGGAGCGAGCTTATACCTCACCCATTTGGTACTCCGCTCCTTAGGCACCTTTATCACCTTTAGAGCACCTTATGCAGAATAGGCTACTCTGCCATTCAGCACAGTGTGTGCGACCGCGATGTCTTTGATTTCATCGGCTGCCACTGTGAACGGATCGTCCGCTAACACGGTAATATCAGCCAGCTTACCCGGCGTTAGCGAGCCTTTGGTATGTTCTTCGAAAGACGCGTAAGCGCCATTCATCGTGCATATTTTCATCGCCTCAGCTACAGAGATCTTTTGATTCGCGCCCCACACGTTTCCTGCGGGATCCTTGCGCGTCACCATACTTTGCAAGGCCATCATTGGTTCATAAGGCCCGGGGGTGTAGTCGGAAGCAGGCGCTACCGGAATGCCATAATCAAGAAACGATCGGTGGGCGAACATGCTCTCCATTTTTTCATGGCCATACTCATGCCATTTCTCCCCATGGTAGTGCGCATAAGTATAAAAAGGGGCGGGAATCGTGCCGGTGTTTTTGATTCGCTTTAATAGATCGGGCGTAACTAGGCTGCAGTGCTCAATACGAAAACGCGGATTCTCACCTTGCCAGTTTGCGAGCACTCGTTCGTAGGCTTTTAGCACCATGTCGATGGTAACGTCGCCATTGGCATGAATGCCGACTCTAAAGCCGTGTGCAACGGCATCATCCACCGCGGCGTTTATCTCTGCCTGGTTCATGGTCAGAATGCCATAGTCGTTTGGCCTATCTGCAAACGGCGTACTCATTCGCATGGTTCGCTCAGAGGCGGAACCGTCGGCGGCGAACTTAACCGCACCAACATTCAGCATTGCGTCGCCAAAACCGGAGCGAATGCCCGCTGCCTTCATTAGTTCGTACATGTTACCGTAAGGCATAAAGGAGACACGGCAATTAAGTTCATTCGCGGCATAGGCATCTTGATAGGCTTACCACTCTTGTTCCTGGCCATAAGCCTCGGTTGTGGAGGTTAGGCCCGAACTAAGCATTCTCTGACTTATCAGGCGCACATTCTCTTGATTAGCCGCACGATCAATCGCTGGCCATATCCCTGAGGCCTCAAAAATGTCCATGCCTTTTTCAGCTATACGCCCGGTGAACTGTCCTGCTTCACGATAGTAAGCGCCGCCTTTTGGGTCAGGAGTGCTAACAGTCAGGCCAGCCACTTCAAATGCCTTACTATTGACCACACCTGTATGCCCACCTCTGTGGCGCAGTAGTATAGGGTGCGCTGTGCTCACGGCGTCCAGATCGGTTTTGTTAACGGCTCTACCATCGGCGAATTTAGTGTCGTCGTACATATGCCCTTGCACCCAGTGCCCTGCCGGCGTGCTGGCGACCTTTGTGCGTAATGCCGCTTGAACTTCAGCAATACTGCGGTAGTCCACATTAACGCTCACGGCTTCATTGGCCATCAATGGATGTGAGTGGGCATCAATAAAGCCAGGCGTTACGGTCATGCCTCGCGTGTCCACTACTCGTGTGTTTTTAGACACTAAGGGCTTGATATCCGCCGCCGAGCCTACAGCAAGTATACGATTGCCACTGATGGCTATCGCTTTCACTTTGCTCAATGAGGGGGCCATCGTATGAAATGTGCCACCGCTTAACACGAGGTCTGCATGACCAATATGAGGTTTTGCGAAACCCAGTGAAGGAAATAGTGCGGCGGCACCAAGGTGAGCCGTGCCACGAAGAAAATGTCGTCTTGATGCGTTGCGCATATGGGGCTCCAGCCGTGAATCAATCTAGACACCGAATTTTGAAATCGGCGCTTAGCTTTTGCACTACAGTATACCGGATACGGGTATTGAGCTGGGCGTCCATGCAATTGAGCTAATGAACGCTCTTAAGTACTTGTTTAGCGAGGCCCAGAACTAGTAACCTTCACCCTGAACATCTATAAGTAAATCCACTAAGCAAGCATCACTACATGGCAAATACTCGAGCTCTAGAATGGGAGGATGACGTCGAAACGCCATCGTCTGAAAACGGAAAGGGCAAGCGCCACCTTTTAGCCATAGGCATAGACAAATATCACGAGTGCGCGCAGCTGCATAACGCTGTAAAAGACGCTGTCGATATTACGGAGGTGCTTGAGTCTCAGTACGGTTTCGAAGCAAGTGATGTAAACCTTTTGACCAATGAAGAGGCAACTGAGGAAAGGATATTTGACGAGTTTCGAAAGTTAGTGCAGAAGGTTCAGCCTGAAGATAATGTGGTGATATTCTTCAGTGGCCATGGTCACTACGACCACGACTTCAAGCAGGGTTACTGGATTCCCGTGGATGCCAAGGAAGGCAATATCGGAGACTACATTCCTAATTCTGAAATTTCTAACACCATTCGCGCCATACCCTCACTGCACACTTTTATGATCGCTGATGCCTGTTTTTCTGGCAGCTTGTTTGGCGAATCCCGGTCAGTTACCGCTAAGCGCGACAGCTCAAGTTACCATCATCGCGTTGCCGCAATTCCGTCTCGCTGGGGTTTGGCGTCCGGGCGTAATGAGGTTGTTGCCGACGGTGAACCCGGAAAGAACAGCCCTTTTAGCGAGAGTCTAATTTACTTTTTAAAAAATCAGGACGAAACCTCCTTTTCGGTTTCCGAGCTGGTGCAATATGTTAAGACGGTGACGAGTAATAACGCCGATCAAACGCCGATCGGTTCGCCGTTACGGCACGTAGGAGATAAAGGCGGCGAGTTTGTATTTGTGCCAAACTCTGTCAGAGAGAAGCAGCCGCAGCAGGCGAAAACCCAGGCCGATAGCCAAGCTAATAGGCAAAGTGGGGGTCACGCTTCAGCGAATCTTCATCACAAGCGGGAACAAAATTGGCCACTGGCGTGGCTGCAGGAAAACTCACGGACACTCAGTCTTGTAGTGCTCAGTTCGATTTTTTTCGGGCTATGGGACGCAAAAATGTTGGTCTACGTGCCGCTAACATTACTCGGCATAATGGGATGCTGCGCATTGTACGATCTTCACGGGTCTATCAAGCGCAATTTCACGTTTGCCGCACTAACGACCGCCAGTATGGGCTACTCAATTTACTATTGGGATAAGTTGGCCACCAGTGTCGGTGACGGCGATAAGTGGTTTAACAATCATAAAGTACTGGTGTTTTTCTTAGGCGCTCTGTGCCTCATAGGCTTCTTGCATTTCTTTCTGGGTAAAAACGAGAGCAGGAATAGCTGATTCAGAGCGTTGCTTTCCACACCTGACGCCACCCTGACTCCGTGATAGCATGGCAATAAATAACATAGTGAAAGCGAAATACAATGTCTATTGAGCCAGTACTCTTAGTCGAAAAGCGCGGTGAAGTTGATTGGGTTAGTTTGAATCGTCCCGACAAACTCAATGCATTCAATGAAGAGCTAGTAAGTTCCTTGTTTGATTACTTTAATGGATTGGCCAGTGATGACAGCGTGCGCGTTGTTGTTCTTAAAGCAAATGGCAGGGCATTTTGTGCTGGGCTGGATTTCAGCCCCGATGCCTTTAGTACAAACGAACGTACGCCAAACAGAATTTTGTCTCTACAAAAGAAAATTGCCGACATATACCGCGCCATGCGTCGCTGTCCTCAGCCAATCATAGCGTTAGTTCAGGGCGCGGCCTGTGGTGGTGGATTCAGTTTGGCCTTGGCGTCTGATATTCGTATTGCTGGCGAGTCTGCAAAGATGAATGCGGCCTACATAACCATTGGTTTAACGGGCTGTGACATGGGCTCTAGCTACTTTTTGCCAAGGCTGGTAGGTACATCTGTAGCGTCGGAGTTGTTGCTCACTGGGCGGTTTATAGAAGCACCAAGGGCGCTCGCCGTGAACCTGGTGTCGCAGGTCGTTCCCGACGTTGAACTGGATGACGCGGCGCAAAACTTTGTTGACGATATGCTACGCACCAACCCCTTAGGTTTAAGGTTAACCAAGGATGGCTTGAATCTAGGTGTTGACGCTAATAGCTTGGATGCAGCGATGGCCGTAGAAGATAGGCAACAAACACTGTTGGCTCTGACCGAAGATTCGCAGGAAGGCGCAAGTGCGTTCTTTGCCAAGCGCGCGCCCAACTTCAAGAATCGTTAACGACCTTTAAACACTGGGTCGCGCCGCTCAATAAACGACTGCACTCCTTCGCTGGCGTCTTCGCTTTGCATCAGTTGTTGCTGTGTTGGACCAAATTCGCGCACAGCCGCTTCGAAGCCTTCTTCGACGTAACGCCTTGATGAGGCTTTGGTTGCCTGAACAGCGAGAGGTGCCTGAGTTGCGATGAGCTCCGCAATTTCTATCGCGCGTGTCAATTGTTCTCCAGCAGGCACTATTTCTTGCACAAAACCAATTCGGTAAGCCTCTTGTACATCGAACTCATCGCTAGTGAGTAAGTGATACATAGCATTACCCCAGCCGCCGCGCTGCACGAAACGAATAGTCGCGCCGCCTGTAGCGTGAATACCTCGCCGAGGTTCCAGTTGAGAGAAACGGCAATTGTCCGCCGCTATTACTATATCGCCTGCCAATGCGATCTCGATTCCGAAGGTGTAGGTGATACCGTGCACCGCGGTCACGATCGGTTTGCGGCAAGCTCGGCCTAGAGCCATTGGGTCGAGCTGCGACTTAGAGCTTTCGCCAATGTTGCCCTCATTTTCCATTAGCCCTGTCCACTTTGGAAGGTCTAATCCAGCGGTAAAGTGGTCTCCATGACCAAACAGTACGCCAACGAAAAGTTCGTCGTTCTCGTCGAGCTCTATAAAAGCTTCAAGTAGCTGCTTGGCCATTGTTGGCGTATAGCCGTTGTACTTCGCAGGTCGATCGAGTCCTATTAGGAGCAGGTGGCCGCGACGTTCGACGCTTATGGAACCTTCTTCGGCTGACGTACCTGACATTGTTTCTATCCTATTGTGTGAAAGCGCCCATAGAATATCAGCTTAGGTGCCTAGCTGGACAATCCTTTACTTCGCAGTCTATTTTGTCACTCTCTTTCCGTACGCTCGGCAGACCCCGTATACTGTCTTCAAGTAACAAACCTTCAGCAGGAGATTATTTTGCCAGCACTCTACAAAGAATGGTTCTATCGCGCCAAACTCGCATTAGTAGGAGGTCTGTTGTCTAAGCCGCAGCCTAAGCCCATGACGTTTATGGGTCCTGGATCGAGCAAGCAACTGTGCAAGGCGATCAGTCAATTTGGCATTTCCGACTTACTGGTTGTTACTGATAAACCTTTGCGGGAATTGGGGGTTCTGGACGATTTGCTGGCCTCACTTGATTCTTTTGGTGTTCGCGCCACGGTGTACGATGGTGTGCTGCCTGATCCCACTGCACAGGTGGTGAACGATGGAATCGCAATGTTGAACGATAACAACTGTAAGGCCGTATTGGCGGTTGGTGGGGGGTCGTCCATTGATTGCGCTAAGGTGGTTGCACTGGCGGGAGGCAATAGCTGCAGCGCTGAAGATTGTATTGGTGTTAACAAATGCAAGTTACCCGCATTGCCTTTCTTTGCTATTCCAACGACCGCAGGAACGGGGTCTGAGGCGACCTGCATTGCTGTGATATCAGACAACGAGACCCATGACAAAGGCGGCGTGATCGATAACGGATTAATTCCCCGAGCGGCCGCCCTGGATCCAGTGCTAATGCAGGGTTTACCGGCACATATCACAGCGGCTACTGGAATGGATGCCTTAACGCACGCTATTGAGTCGTACATTGGTACTCTTGGAAATGCCGACACTGATTTTTATGGTCTTGCTTCCGCTAAATTAGTTTTTGAAAATTTGGAAGAAGCTTGCAGCAATGGCGCCAATATGGACGCCCGCGAAGCGATGGCCCTTGCTTCATACTATGGCGGGTTAGCTATTAGCCAGGCCTTGGTGGGTTATGTGCATGCGATTTCTCATAACCTGGGTGCTCGCTACGGTGTTCCCCACGGTTTAGGCAATGCAATGGTGCTGCCCCATGTGCTCGAATTACTTAAAGGTGACGCTGCTAAAAAAATGGCAGAAATTGCTGTGCACGTAGGTCTCGGTGAGGCGGGTGAATCAGAATCCGTGTTAGCGCAAAAGCTAGTCGACAGAGTGTGGGCGCTGAATAAGCAGGTTGGAATTCCAGCAACCACCGATGTAATCAAGGATGAAGACATTGATGGTCTAGTGAAGGTTGCATTGGTCGAGGGTAGCGGCTATCCAACCCCGCGGTACTTTGATGAGCAGGAATGCAGAGCGTTGCTAGAGCGGATCAAAGCGGCATAGGGCGACCCGCTATTTGCAGTTAGCCTTAACCTTTATTGAATTCTGCGACGTGCCTATAGATGAGCGAGCCGAGACTGACTGAATAGAGTTAATCGTTAGGGTGTGAAGCCGACACCCGGCGAAGGACGCTAATGAGACAACGTTAAATATATTTCGTACATAAACAGCCGATCTCTTAAGGAAAAATATTATGAACCCAGATAGCCTTATCGGCGCTTGGCGACTTAAATCATCGACGGTGTCAAAGAATGGCATTAGCTCCCCTAGTTTTGGCGATCCGCCCGCAGGACAGCTGCAATACACCGCCGATGGTCGAATGGCGGCTTTTCTAATGAACCCACGTTGGGCAAAGGATGGCGTCAATGCAAAGAGTGAGCACGAATTGTTCTTTTCGTATGCTGGCAGTTGGGAGCTGAACGATTATAAAGTGCAACACACAATTGAGTTCAGTTCGGTTCCTGGCCGAATAGGAACCGTTTTTGTGCGTACTATTAATGTCGTCAGTGACGATGAGATAGAACTGCTAACCGAGCCAGAAACAACGGCAAGCAACAATGTCTATGTATCGACATTGGTTTGGCGCCGGCACGCCGGCGCTTAGCTTCAACGAGTCTGTTCTGAGTACCGCTAATCCAGAAAGTGGCCATACTTCTTAATGGCCGCTGCTCGCTTGCTTGGCGTATGGTAGGTCGGAAACATGTCGGGAGACGGCTCGTAGTCTCGCAAAACAGTTCTTGCCACGGTTACCTTATGCACTTCCGTCGGCCCATCAACAACACCTAGCTCAGGTATGTTAGCCCACATGTTCATCAGCGGAACTTCATCTGACATTCCAAGGCTGCCGTGCAAGTGCATGGCCCGATAAATTACTTCCTGCAATATTTTTGGCGTTGCTGATTTGATCGCGGCAATTTCTTTACGCACTTCGCGATTGTATTCTTTGTGTTTGTCGATCAGCCATGCTGTGTACAGCACGTGTAATCGATATTGCAAAATTTGGGTATAGCTGTCGGCTATTTTTTCCTGCGTGAACTGTTTGTTCGCCAGCAGCTCGCCTTTAGTGGTGCGGCTTAATACTCGTTCGCACATCATGTCCATGGCTTTCTTTAGCACTGCAACACTGCGCATAGCGTGGTGTACCCGGCCGCCGCCCAAACGTGTCTGCGCGACCAAGAATCCTTTACCCTCTTCGCCCAGCAAGTTGTCGGCGGGTACACGGCAATCAGTAAAACGAATGTAGGCGTGTACGCCGTCACCTTGCTCAACATAAGGGCCAACGGCGGCATTACGTAAAATCTCCATTCCCGGAGCGTTCTTTTCGACCAGCATGATCGAAGCCCCTTGATGTATGGGAACTTCGGTGTTGGTCACTACCATGACCAGAAGAAATTCTGAAAAGCGCGCGTGTGAGGCAAACCACTTTTCGCCATTGATTACCCATTCGTCGCCATCGCGGGTTGCAACACAATCGAACTCAGCGGGGTCTGCGCCTGCCTGTGGTTCGGTCATTGAATAACAGGATGCTATTTCTCCATCGAGCAGTGGGCGCAGGAATTTCTCTTTCTGCTCCTCAGTGCCGAAATGAGCAAGAATCTCTGCATTGCCAGAATCCGGTGCCTGGCAACCGAAAACGGTTGGGCCAAATCGGCTGCGACCCAAAATTTCGTTCATTAGTCCCAGCTTTACCTGCCCGTAGCCACCACCACCAAGTTCAGGTCCTATATGACAGGCCCAGAGGTTGCGCGACTTCACTTCTTCCTTGAGTGGTGCCATAGCTTTTGCGGCGGGAGAATTGGGGTCAAAAGGATCGCCTGGGCCACGAAAGACCAAATCGAGAGGCTCAATCTCTTCTCGTGTGAAGTCTTCAATCCAGTTCAGCTGCTGCTGAAAATCGCTGTCGGTTTCAAAGTTCCAGCTCACAGTGCAATCCTTAAGTAGTTGGCGATAGAATATGTCTGTCCCAGCGTGCGCCGAGTAGTGGCTCGCTTGACTTGAAAGGTCTCTAGTATAAACTTGCTGGACGCAAACAAGCAACGTTCGAATCTACTAATACGGACACAAAAACAGGCTTAGTTTAATAAGGGTTGATATGGACGAGTCCAGAGTATGGTTGATAACTGGCGCATCGCGAGGCATAGGTCTCGCTCTCGCTGAGATGGTTATCAACCACGGTGATCGAGTCATGATCTTAGCACGAGGTGAGGCGGTGCACGGGCTTGCAGAATCGCTAGGCGACCAGTGCATGGCTGCGCAGGTCGATGTCACTGATTCAACTGCGCTAGTGAACGCTGCAGAAAGTGCGCTTCAAAAGTGGGGCCGAATTGATGTGTTAGTTAATAACGCTGGGCTGCATCGCGGAGGGCGAGTAGGTAAGCTAAAGGAAGAAAATTGGCAGGCAGTGTTGGACACCAACTTAACGGGGGCGTTAAACGGCATTCGCGCAGTAGAACCACACCTTCACGAGGGTGGCTCAATTATTAATATTGGAGCAGTAGTAGGCTTTCGAGGTTTTGCGGGTGACGCTGCCTATGCCGCATCAAAGGCAGGTCTATCTGGACTGACCAGAGCGCTGGCGATCGAGCTGGCGCCACGTGGTATTTGCGTTAACTTGGTGATACCGGGCCTGGTTAGAACCGAAATGACGTCGGCCTTAACTGAAAAGGCCCTTGAGTCTATGAGAAAAATTATTCCGCTTTCACGCTATGGCGAGGCCGAAGAAATAGCCGAGGTTATTTTTTCGGTTAGCCGTTCGCGTTACATGACAGGCGCATTTATTCCAGTTGATGGCGGCCTAATGAGTAGCTTTGGAGTGCCGGGGTAATGCTGGCGCTAAGATTGGCGATTGGATATGAATAGGGTGCAATGTCAGTGAGTAATAATAGCAGTGAATTACTGCCCGAGCAGTCGCTGTCTGCGTGGCTCGCGAAAGAGTGCGATATTAACGGCGCGAAAATAGACGCGGTGTTGGCAGGTGGTAATTCCAATCTCACTCTTAAAATAACATCTGATCAAGGGCCTTTCGTTCTGCGAACGCCGCCAGCAGATACGATCTCTCCGAAGGCATACCGGGGTATTGAGCGAGAAGCGATCGTTATGCGAGCGCTGCATGGTCATGTTCGGGTTCCGGAGGTCATTTGTTGGTGCGACGATAACAGCGTTATCGGCCGTCCCTTTCTATTGGTTTCTTTGATTGATGGCGTCTCCATCAGCGACACCTTGCCTGCAGCCTATTCAAATAACAGTGACTCGATTAATAGCTTGGGTGAGCAGTTGATTGACGAGCTTGCACTCATACATCAAGTACCTTGGCAGGACATTGGGCTGGAGTCGTTCGGTAACCCCGACAACTACCTTCGTCGTCAGATAGAGCGCTGGTTAAAAATTCGAGAGAGCTCTGGAGGAAGAGAGCTTCCTGACATTGAGCGTATTGGCCAATGGTTGTTAGAGCATCTGCCGGAAAGCGCGCCAGTTGGGATTGTTCATGGCGACTATCACCTCGACAATACGCTGTCACATCCCACTCATCCAAGCCTCGCCGCGGTTATTGATTGGGAGCTATCAACAATTGGTGATCCTTTAACTGACCTTGGCTTGTTGCTAATGTTCTGGGGCGAGCGGAAAGTGAATCCTCCAGGCTTTGCGCATGTTCAGGCCGTTACGCGCATCGAGGGAGTGCATAGCCGACAAGACTTGGCTGCTAGATGGTCGGCCGCAACAGAAATTTCCATACAACATCTTGATTTCTACATGTGCTTTGCATTTTGGCGACTTGCCGCCATTGTAGAAGGTGCCTACCAGCTTTACCAAAACGGAACGGTTGATACAGAGTATGCCAAAGGTCTGGAATGGGACGTTCCGGCTCTGCTGCAAGAGGCCGCTATGGCTGCACAAGGGGAGTGGTGAAGTGAAGTCGAAAAGAGAGGATTACTAAGGGGTGCTTTTGATTCGCGGTACTCGCTGTATAATTATGCGAAATTCGAACAAGAAATGATGTTAGAAACCGGGCTTGTTGGTGCTTGAAGACATCAAAACGCGGCAAGTTATTGATGATAGCCAACCGTAAAAAGGCAGAAACGCACACCATGACCCAATCGCCGAAAAAAACCGCAGGAAGGCTAGCAAAAATAGAGCCTGAAAAACCAGTGGAAAAGAAGGTTCGCCGCACGCAGGCTGAAAGAACAGCATTGTCAGACGAGAGGATGTTTGCTGCAGCCATTAGTTTGATTAATGAACGCGGAACTCAGAAAACCACGCTGAAAGACATAGGGGTCTTGGCGGGATACAGTCGGGGCTTGGCGAACTATCGTTTTGGTTCTAAAGACAACTTGCTCGCTGAGCTGTTCACTTATTTCGATGGTCTATGGGCCGCCCATCTCGAAACGTATGTCGGTGACCTGTCTGGATTCGATGCGCTTAAGGCTGCGGGTAAAGCTTTGCGCGATTTTCTTACACTTGAAGCCGACTATATGCGCGCCATGTACATTTTATGGTACGAGTCTCTGGGGCATGAGTCAGAAACGCGTGCTCGCTTGGCGGATCATCATGATGTGTATCGAAAAGATGTGCAGCGTTGGGTATCGCAAGGGATCGTAGACGGTGATATTCGCAAGTCTGTAAACGCTGAGCAGTTCGCCGTGCAATATTGCGCCTTTGTTTTTGGCGTAGTTTATCAATGGCTGGTTAATCCTGCGGCGCTGAATCTTGCTGCAGTTTTTGATGATTATCAGGCCAACCAGAATCGCATACTTTCTATAGAAACGTAAAGAGTACCCGGCAATTAACTAACAACATCAGGTTTAAACAGAAAACTATTGAATTCAACAAAAAATATAAGGAGCACATGATGGCTTATTTAATACGCGAACAAGGTCAGAAAGTTTATTACGAAGACTATGGCAGTGGTGATTCGGCGATAGTCTTGATTCACGGCTGGGGCATGGGTGTTCGTACATGGGATTATACTTTGCCGGCTTTGCGTAGCGCCGGGCACCGGGTAGTACTAATAGACCATCGCGGTTGTGGGCAGTCGGATAAAGATTTTGAAGATATGAGCATCGTGTCTATTGCTGCAGATGTCTGTGCACTTGTAGAAGAGCTCGGTATAAAACGCGCGGTGTTAAACGGCTGGTCCCTTGGTGGTGCGGTTGCCGTTGCCGCGGCTGCTACATTAGGTGCTCGCTGCGCAGGGCTTGCCTTAACATGTGCGGCTACGCCCGTTTATTTGCAAAAAGATGACTTTCCCCACGGTGGTACTGAAGAAGCAATGGCCCAAACAGTGGAAGGGATCAACGCCGACCGTGTTAACTTTTTAATGGGTTTGTCTCAAGGTGTCTGCGCATCTGAAGTAGGTCCTGTTGTAGAAAACTGGATGTGGGCCATTTTTATGGAAGCCTCACCACTGGCTGTATCTACCATTGCCGAATTGGGACCGCTGGACCAAAGAGAAACGCTGGCAAGTCTCAACGTCCCAATTGTGTCGTTCGTAGGTGCGCAGGATGTTGTAGTCGACCCTGAGATTTGCCGCTCGGTTAGTCGCTTTAATTCGCGAGCCAAGGTAATAGAGTTTGAAAACTCAGGCCATGCGCCATTCATAGATGAGGCCGCGCGCTATAACGATGAATTGAATGCGTTTATCAGCAACTGTTAGGGTGTTTACCTTAAGTAACTGAATAAGAAAGCAAGAAAACAGGGGAGAGCGATATGACAGCAGTGAATTTTGGTACCTGGTACGATTTTAGAAACCCTGAGCAGTGGCGGCAGAACTTTGAGGACATGTATGCCAATAATCTAAAGCAGATTGTTCATGCTGAATCTTTGGGGTTTGACTCTGTTTGGCTAACAGAACATCATTTCTGTGATGATGGCTACACACCCTCTCCTTTGGTGATAGCGGCCGCCATAGGCGCTGCTACGGAGCGAATGCGTGTTGGCACTAACTTGATGCTGTTACCTATCCATGACCCTGTGCGAATGGCTGAAGATGCCGCCACCTTGTCTTTGCTAACGCGAGGCCGCTTTGATTTAGGCATAGGAATAGGCTATCGACAGCTCGAGTTTGATCAGTTCAACCGCAAGCTAAGTCATAGGCCTAGCCTGGTGGAAGAAGGTATGGAGATTATCCGTCGTGCCTGGACAGGTGAAGCCATTAACTTCTCGGGTAAGCGCTTTAGTGTCGGTGATATACCCATCACCCCTGCTCCTGTTCATAAACCGGCGTTATTGCTGGGTGGTATGGCGCCGCCGGCGATCGATCGTGCCGCGCGTATTGCAGATGGTTTTCTATCAACCGGCGGTATAGGACTTGACGATTACTGTGAGGCCTTGGAGCGCAACGGGAAAACGGCATCAGAAGGAAATATTCGGCTTGGTTGCTGGGCCATTATTGCAGAAGACCCTGAGAAAGAAGCCGCTAAAATTGGCGACCATATTCTCTACCAGGCTAACGAGTACATTAAATGGGGGGCGTTTGGCCCACCTGACCAAACCCCTTTGTTTGAAGACGCTTCTTCGGCAATTACGAACGGTCTGTACGAGTTGTGGGATGCTGACCAAGCCGTGACTGAGCTCAGCAAGTTGATCTCCGCGTACCCACAAATCAGCGATATTCATTTTTGGGCACAGTTTCCTGGTGAATCTACCGAGTCTGGTACACAGCGACTTGAGTACATTGCCCGTGAAGTGCTGCCAAGGCTTAAGGCCTAAGCGCGTCCATTACACTATTTTAGTACAATGTGGCGTAGCGCTCTGCCGGCGAACTTTGCGTGCAAAAGCGAGTAAGTGAATTAACAATTGAAACTGCGCGCTATGAATGAGCCTACTGGCTGCTTCATAGCCCGACACGATGGAGAAAATGCTTTGGGTCCTTTGAACGGAATAAAAGTACTGGAGATTGCGGGTATAGGGCCAGCACCTTGCGCGGGCATGATGTTGGCTGACATGGGTGCTGAAGTTATTCTGGTCGAGCGAAAGATAGCAAACCCCAACGCGGCACAAAGCGGCGCAGCTGCGGCCGATGAAGATGGCGAAAAGCACGCGTTCTTCAATCGCGGCAAAAAATCGATTGCACTTAACCTGAAAGATCCTGAGGCCATTGAAGCTGTACTCGAACTGGTCGCCAGTTCCGATGTGCTTCTTGAGGGCTTTCGCCCCGGCGTTATGGAGCGTCTTGGCCTTGGGCCAGACGTTTGCTTGGCGGCCAATCCGGCGCTGGTTTATGGGCGAATGACGGGATGGGGCCAAACTGGTCCGCTTGCGCACGCTGCCGGACATGATCCTAACTACATTGGTTTGTCTGGAGCGCTTTGGTATGGCGGTAGTGCAACTAGCCCACCGAAGGCTCCGCTAACGGTGGTTGGCGACTTGGGTGGCGGCACTATGGTGCTGTTGTTCGGGGTTCAAAGTGCCTTGATACATGCACAAAGAACGGGGCAGGGGCAGGTGATTGATTCTGCCATTACCGATGGCTCTGCCTACATCTCATCGCTGTTAAAGATGATGCATAACACCGGTGAAGTGAAAGACGAGCTTGGGCACGGCTGGGCTGATTTCGGTTCACCCTGGCACGACACCTACGAATGCGCGGACGGGCTATTTGTGACCGTATGCGCGCTGGAGCCGCAGTTCTATGCCGAGTTAATTACGCTGCTGGAGCTGCAGGACAACCCAGTGTTTGCAGGGCAGTGGGATAAATCTCAATGGCCGGCTGGCAAGCTCGAAATGAAGAAAGTTTTTCTTGGTAAAAGCCGTAAGGAATGGTGCGACTTGCTTGAGGGCACCGATGCCTGTTTTGCCCCAGTGTTGAATATGACTGAGGCTGCAAAGCATCCGCACAATGTGGCACGAGAAACCTACCTGAATATTGATGGTATTGTGCAACCGGCACCAGCACCGAAATTCAGTGTGAGTACTCCCAAGGCCGGAGTACCTCCAGCGGTTGGCGCCCATGGAGAAGAAATTCTAGGCGCCCTTGACCTGGATAGTTCAAAAATACAACGGCTGCTGTCCTAGGCAAGCTGATTTGCCCCGCTGAGTGCGTCGCCGACGGATCAAACTTGAACAATATTCAAACCGCCGTATAATCGAAGCAACTTACATGAAGGGGAAAGGTCATGAGCGTCGAAGGCTTACGTTTTGTGATTACGGGTGCCAGTGCCGGAATTGGCGCAGGTACAGCAAGGTTGGCAGCTAGCGCTGGTGCCAAGGTGGTCGTTTCAGATTTAAACGACGAGGCCGGTGAGGCACTGGTGGCTGAGATTGTTGCGGCCGGGGGCGAAGCCGTTTATCAGCACTGTGATGTGACTGACGAAGACCAGGTAAAGGCTCTGATGGCCGCGGCAGCTAAGGCCTTTGGTGGTATTGATGTGCTGCATAATAATGCAGGCATTCACGAAAGCATGGTTAGCCAAGACTTGTCGTTAGAAACCATGAGCCTAGCCACCTTCGAAAAAGTCGTATCAGTAAATCTTATTGGCGTCTTTCTGTGCTCAAAGTACGCCTTGCCTTTCTTGAAGGAAAGTTCACAAGCCTCGATTATCAATGCTGGATCAACAAGTTCGATTGCGGGTTATCCAAATTGCATGGCTTATGGCTCAACTAAGGGCGCGGTAATGCAGTTAACCAAAAACCTAGCAGTAGACCTGGCGCCTTATGGGATACGTTCCAACTGCTATTGCCCTGGTTCAATTCATACACAAATGGTAGATAAATTCCTGGAAGCAGCGCCCGATCCGCAGGCTATGTTGAATACCATGACAATGACGCATTTGATTCCTAGGATGGGTGTCCCAAAAGACGTTGCCGAGCTGGTTTGTTTTCTTGCCAGTGAGAAATCGCAGTTTATTAATGGCGTCGTTTGGCTTATTGATGGTGGTTCATTGGCCTGGCGCGGAACGCTGGACATTCTTGGCATGGGAGAATCGATATGAGCCTTGCTCCAAATCTCACGGCAGATGACAAACAAGATATATCTGAGCTGTTAAGCCGTTCATCTTACGCTTTAGATATGCGAATAGAGAATATGTTAGCTGAGTGTTTTGCAGAAGACGCGCAGTTTACGCTTAAAATTGGCGACGCTGACTTAGTAGGGCCTTTCGTTAACCGTGATGGCATTATGCAATTGATGACCGGTTCGTTTGAAGAACAGACAGACCAGCGCAGGCACGTTGTTTCTAATGTTTTTTTTGAAACAAGCGCTGTGGGCGATGCAACTGTAGTCAGTAACCTGACGCTTTTCGGTACAGAAGATGGAAGTATTCGGCTGATATCCGCTGGTGTTTATCGCGATGACGTCGTTAAGCGTGATGGCAAGTGGCAGCTGTTTCGACGCCACCTTGATCTAGATTTGCCGTACTAAAATAGCGACAGATTGAACTCATAGTGAATATTGGAAAGATTCCAGCGAAAATTGCCCGCCTTGACCCTACAAGGGAGGCCATTGTTGATGTGCACAGCAATCGGCGAGTCCAGTACGGTGAGCTTGATGCTCGTGTTCGACGTTTGTCCAATGCACTAACGGAGAGGCTTGGCCTTGAGAAAGGCGATCGAGTAGCGGTGCTTTCTAAAAATAGCATAGAGTACATGGAGATTTACTATGCTTGTGCGAGAGCTGGCTTTATTGCCCAGCCGCTGAACTGGCGTTTGGGTCTTGCAGAGCTTGAGCGGATAGTTAGCGACGGTGAGCCTAAGGTTCTTATCGCACACAATGAGTATTCAACTCTATGTGATCAGTTGAAGCCTACTGTGCAGATACCTCACTGGCTTTCATTTGGTCAAGACAGTGACGGTTCCTTTGAATCGCTCATAGAAAGTTCCCACGACGCTGAACCGCCACAATCGATATCGATTGGTGATGATGACCCCATTTTGATTCTGTATACCGGTGGTACAACCGGGGAATCTAAAGGTGCTCTGCACACACATAAATCTCTGTACATGGGCATGCTTAATCAAACTGTGGCCGAGCGCATAGTGCCCAGTGATGTGTATATGCTAACGGGGCAAATGTTTCATATTCCCGTAGGGCTAGCCATGAATTACATGGCACATGGTTGCCCGCTGGTATTGATAAATTTCGATGCGAAATTGGCGCTCGAAGTTATTCAGCGCGAGCGAGTCTCTGCGTTTCTTGGCATCACCACAATGCTAAATTGGATGATGGCGGTAGAGGATTTTGACAGTTACGACCTTAGCAGCTTGCGCAATATTCAATACGGCGGTGGGCCCATGCCACGAAGTGTTGTAAAAGCCGCGTTAGCTGCCTTTCCTTGCACTATTATTCAAGGCTATGGTCAGACCGAAGGCATGACGATGAGCTTTCTCGCCCAAGAAGACCACATTGATGCCGTGAATGACATTCATCCTGAACGGCTCGCTTCATGCGGGCGAGAAGGACACGTTACGAGTATCAAAGTGGTTGACGCCGAGGGCAACGAAGTGGCCAAGGATGGTTCCACTCCCGGTGAAGTTATTGTGCAGTCTGACGCTAACATGGTGGGCTATTGGCGCAGACCTGAGCTGACCGCTAGCACTATTAGAGACGGCTGGATGTGGACTGGTGACATAGCCCACTGGGACGAAGAAGGTTATCTGTTTATTGTGGACCGCGCTAAAGACATGATTATTTCAGGCGGAGAGAATATTTACAGCACACAAGTAGAAGCCGCTATTCACCAACACCCTGCTGTTCTCGAGTCTGCTGTCTTTGGTGTACCTGATGACGTATGGGGTGAGTCTGTTAAAGCCGTTGTTGTTTTAAAACCGGGCCAGCAAGCGAGCGAAAGTGACATCATAGCCGCTGCTAGTCAGCATTTAGCATCCTATCAGAAGCCGCGATCAATCGACTTTGTTGACAGCTTACCTAAGGCGCCCACAGGAAAAATTCTTAAGCGAGAGTTACGCGATCCGTATTGGGCGGAAGAAGGAAAGCAACTGTGAGTGGTGCGCCGGGTATTGAGCTGCCCGCCGATGTACTGTCAGCGATTGGGCGCAAAACGGCGCCACGTACCGAGCTGGTCACTCGTCGCGACATTCGAAAATACTCTATTGCAACCAACCAAACCGAACGCAAGTATTTGGATGGTGATGTTGCACCGTCAATGTTTCACCTCGCTTTGTTCTGGGACATTGTAGAGTTAGATCAGTTGATGCCCGATGGTGTATCCGTCGATACTCTTTTACCAAAATTTCCTCTTGAAAAAGCAATGGCTGGCGGGCTGGAACTGAAGTATTTCAGGCCGATTCGTGAGGGTGACAAATTGACGGCAACGAGAACCTTGATCGATGTTTATCAAAAGTTGGGATCACAAGGACCTATTATTTTTTACGAAGTTATTATGGAAGTAAGTGATCATGCTGGGAACGCGGTGGTTTGGGAAAAAACCACGCGTTTGCTTCGGTGAGGCTCGTGCAGAAAGGCAAGAAAATTAGCGAGTTTACAGAAGGATCTCAAATACCATCGAAAGAGTTTTCCTGCGATAAAGTGCAGTTGTTTTTATACAATGCGGTTTTGTTTAATGCGCATCTTATTCACTACGACCACACATACGCAACTGAGGTAGAGGGCTACGCTGATTTAGTCTTGGCCGGACCATTGATTGGCGATTGGCTGCATCAATGCGTTGATGGTTGGCTAGGCGAGGAATGTCAGCTGTTACAGATGGAATACTCGAACCGTCATGCTGCGTATGTCGATGAAGTATTAATAGGGGGCGGCACCATCACGAAAATAGATGTTGCTCACAATACAATGGATTTGGAATTGCATATCAAAAATGCCGACGGCGACGTTATAGCTCCGGGTAAAGCGAAGGTAAGTTTTGCGCCTGCATAGTGGTACGATCGTATGGCTAGCGTTAATATGAAAAGCTTGCGCGGTGTGGCCGCCTTTGTTGGGGCGGCCGATACAGCTGTAGGCAAAATACCGGGCGTTAGTGCCACTGAGCTGTGTGTGCAAGCGGCTATGCAGGCGATTGAAGACGCAGGTCTTAAGAAAGACGATGTAGATGGCTTGATCACCTGTAACTCAATGGCACAGCCGATCATGTATCACGCTGAAGCTATTGCCGAATACATGCAAATCTTTCCTCGTTATTGCATGAGCGTAAACACGGGTGGCGGCACAACTTTCTCTGCCATGCATCATGCTGCATCAGCCATAGCGACAGGCATGGCCGAGACCATCGTTATTAGCATGGCCGATAGCTTACGTTCAGGCATGACGCGTGAGCAAGCCAGCAAAACACAGTCTTCAACTGGACACCCTCTTTACGAGCAAATATACGGCTTGACCGTTCCAGCGTATTACGCGCTAATCGCTCAGGCACATATGGCGGAGTATGGCACTACCGAGGCGCACTTTGCTGAGATAGCCGTGTCTACCCGTGCCCACGCAGCCACCAATCCCACAGCACAGAAGCGAGATTTAATCACCGTAGACGACGTGATTAATTCAAGAATGATAGCCGATCCATTGCACCTTCTGGATTGTTCCCTCGTTTCTGACGGAGGTGCTGCGATTGTACTTACGTCAGCCGAACGCGCTAAAGATTTACCACACGACCCTGTGTATCTCTTGGGTGTTGGCGAAGGCCACAGTCACGAACACATTAGCCAAGCGAGAAGCCTTACTACATCGGCAGCAGTAGAGGCTGGCCAAAGAACGTTTGCCATGGCTGGCTCTAGTATCAGCGATATCGATTTTGCGCAGCTATACGATTGCTTTACACCAACGGTATTAATTGAGCTGGAAGACTTGGGCTTTTGCGAGAAAGGTCAGGGCGGCGAATTCGTCGCTGGTGGCGCATTGCGCCCAGGTGGATCGCTGCCAGTTAACACCCACGGCGGTATGTTGTCGCACTGTCATTCGGGCAATCCTGGTTCTATGTTTGCGTTAACCGAGGCGATTCAGCAACTTCGTCATAACGCTGGCGATCGTCAGCTACAAAAAGCTCAAACTGCTTTGCTTCACGCACAGGGCGGTATTATGTCTAGCCACACAGCTATGATTCTGGCGAGGTACCATGATTAGCAGTGCTATTCATGAAAGGTTTCGTGCTGCTTGTGAGAAGCATGAGTTGAGTTTGCAGTCCTGCTCTGATTGCGGCGAAAAACAGTTTTATCCGCGCGTAATCTGTGCCGCATGCGGCGGTAAAGATTTGAGTTGGCAAGCGGCAGCAGGGCAGGGCACAGTCGCAAGCTTTACTGTGGTGCGACAGGCGATTGACCCAAAATTTTCTGCCATGGTCCCCTATGTGGTAGCGCTGATCGATTTGCAAGAAGGGCCGCGCATCATGAGTGTTGTGATTGACGCTGCACCTGAAGAGGTGGGTGTTGGCGATGCCGTGGTGTTGGAATTTAAGTCATGGGGAAGTGATGAGCTTCACCCTGTTTTTAGAAAACGCGCTTCACTGAGCTGATAAAGCGCTTTAGCTCGCTCTAGTCCCCAAAACCAAAGGTGCAAAAATACTACCGAAAAACTCTTTTTAGGTGCGCCTCCGTCAGGGGCTTGGATGACTTTGATACCACGAACGTTACCAGTACCGAGATAATTTCTCCAATGGCTGCGCATGAATAGGGGTTGGGACCTTCGCGGTACAACCACTCGGCCGCGCTGTGTAAGGTGCCGGGACCAAACCAAGCTGGATTTATTAACTGCAGGTAGAGAATGACGAAGGTGGCAAAACCTGCAACCAAGCCTGCATAGGCACCGTTGCGTGTTACTCCCTTCCATAAAGCGCCAAGTACCAAAGGCCCAGCAAAAGCGGCCATCATTCCGCCGTTGCCAATCCAAATAATGATCGCTACATTTATATCCAATAAAGCCCAAGCCATCAACATGCAGAGTACTAGAATCACTGCAGTGGAAACACGACTTATGTTTAGTATGCGTTGATCAAGTGCGGCTTCACTAAGTTCTGGCGCACCGCGCTTAACGCGAAACGGTACCCATGTCCTTCGGTAAAGATCGTTAGCCACAATTTGCGAGGATGAAACAACCAGTCCATCAGCTGTACTCATTATTGCCGATAACACGGCCACGCATATCAGTGCTGCTACCCAGGTTGGGAACACCTCAATCAACAACACGGGTAAGGCCGCGTTAGGGGTTGCACCCTCGGCGAACAATGCGTCACCCACAATGGCACGTGTAAGCAAGCCCGCGAAGGCCATCATTCCCATAGCCAAACCAAACAGGAATGCCAAGCGAACAAACTGCATCTGGCCATCAGTTGTTTTAAGTGCCCACAGCTTATTGCCTAAATGCGGCAGAAGACCTAAGGGAATGTGCGCCAGAACGATTGCAACCAGCGACCACCAGGAATGGTACAGCGGGGTGTTTGGGTTCAAAGGGCTTGTTAATGCGGGGTCTTGCCAAGTTAAGCTGTCGACCATGCCATCGAAGCCGCCATCAACACCTACGCCGAAAATAAACATCACGATGATAAGAACCGCCAAGCCCAGCATCATCATGCCCTGAACGCCGTCGGTGAGTATGTCGGCATGAGCGCCGCCGAGCACTACATAAAGCAGAAGAACTGCGCCGGTGATTATTAATGCCCAATGTGCTGGCAAGCCCAGCAATATTTCGAACATGATAAGCCCGCTAACCAGCTGACCGGCCAGGTAAAAGAACAGTACTAGTGAAAGCAACGATACCAATACTCGAATGCCGTCAGACTGATAGCGGTCACCGAGGTATTCTGGAATAGAACGATTACCAAACTCATTCCCTGCTCTTGATACTAGTCGCATACAAATTAGAACGCCGAAATAGAGCCCTAATGGATAGAGAAAATTGCTCCAATTGGCGGCGAAGCCCCACTGGTAGGAAAGTGCGGGCGAGCCTAGAAAAGTGGCACCGCTTGCGGTTGATGCTGCAAATGCAAAGGCCAAAAATCCTGGGCCGTATGCGCCTCTCGCTGTTGCGAAATCATCAGCGCTTTTAATCTGCCGCTGAGCGTAGACGCCAATACCGAGCATGGCGGCTATATAGACAATCAGAAAGATCCAGGACCAGGTAAAAAGAGTCATTATGTTTTCTGCAGGCAGCGGTATTTATTGTTGATCAAAAAGATTAAGTTCTAGACGATTCCTGCCATCGTTCGAAGACTGGTACTAAACAGCCTATGTGCATCAACAAGATCAATGTCATCATCAAAATAGACGGCAGATCGCAACCCCATCATTAACGAATACGATATTTCGGCAGCGTCTTTTGGACTGTTCAGGAACACTGTGGGAGCATCTTTAAACAAATCAGCCAGAAAACTCTTACAGTGCGCATCGAAACCGGCTTTAGTACCCCTTAGTACTTCGTCGTTCACTGCAGCGCCAAAGCACTCAAACATAAAACCAATTTCTGACATCGTTGTGCTTTCGTCACGAAACCAGAAATTCGCTAGCAGATCTATTCTTTGCTCGAAACTTTCTTCTTTGAAGCTGTCTAGCTGAGCGGTGAATTGAATCGAAATGTTATCGAAATACTGCTCGAGTATTGCCTCTTTGCCTTTGAAGTAATAAAGCAAATGGCTAGGCGACATTTTTGCGCCTTTGGCTATGTCTGCAAGCGTTGTTTTTACGTAACCTTGCTGAATGATGCAGTCGTGCAGCGAGCGAAATATTCGACGACGGCGCTTATCGCCTCGCGAATGTGGCTGCACCGTTACTTTGGCATTTTCGTTTTGTTTTACATTAGCTGGTTTGTTCATAGCCGCAAAATACCATTATGTGGCGCCGATTGCAGCCACGAGACAGCTTATCGCATTTATTGAATAAAGTTCAAATATTCGTATAATCCAGCAACAGTAATGCATTGTTGGCTATATAAGGTTAGTGCCATGCACACTATTGCTAATGACGCCAAATAATTTAAAGGGCCTAAGATGAATTCGAGCTTAATCAAACACGCCGTCATCAATCCTGACGCGCCTCCCGAATCTCTGGAGGCAAAACAACCTCATATTGACAATGGTACCGAACGCTATGGTAAAGAAGGTTATTTCTGTGCCGAACACATGCAACAGGAATGGCAAAAGGTTTGGACGCAAAGCTGGCTTATTGCCGGCGCGCGTTCCGATCTCAACGAACAAGGCGACTATTTCATATTTGATATCGGCGACGAATCCATTCTGGTTACCCATACCGAAAATGGTATTGAGGCTTTCTACAATGTGTGCAGCCATCGCGGCTGCAAGTTGGTTCATGATGAGCGCGGCAATAGGAATGTGTTTGTTTGTCCATTTCACAGCTGGAGCTTTGAGAATACGGGTAAGCTGCGCCGCATTTTTGACGAGGAAACCTTCCAGCCTGAAGTTGTTGCTCATCGGCCGGGTCTAACAAAAGTAGCTTGTGAGCAGCACGCTGGTTTGATATTTGTGAGTATGGCTGAACAACCGGAACCGATAGTTGAAGCGATCGGCTTGCCTGAAGGTTACCTTGAAGCTTACAACATAGATAAAATGCGCGTTGTACGGCACGTCCGGTCTGAATGGGGCGCTAACTGGAAAGTAGGCGTTGAAGCGTTTTATGAAAGCTACCATTTGCACACTGTGCACCCGGAAACGCGCGGTGTTATGGGAGACCTTAACGTTCAGTACGACCTTTACCCGCGTGGTGCGAGCAGAATGATTGTTCCTTTGGGGCAACCCAGTCCGCGCCTGGCGGATCAAGAAACCGTGAATGAGGGGCTGCAAATGATGCTGCAGGAAGCTGGTGTTGACCCGTCAACTTTCACAGGCTCAGCGGTAGATGTTCGTCGCGCGATACAGATATCAAAACGTGAACGTGCTGAGCAGTTGGGACACGATTATTCCAAATTGGTTGATGGCCAACTATCAGATAGTTGGGCGACGGGTATCTTTCCGAATGTGCAAATTGGCTGTCATCCTGAGGCGGCGTTTGTAATGCGTTTTCTGCCGCATGAAACGGATCCTGAACGTTTCTATTACGACACGATGACCATGCTTATTCCTTCAGATGACCCAGATTACACGCCACCGGGCTGGATGGGTTTACCCGAAGGGACAGACGTTAGCGGCGCGCAGCGTCCGGCCTGCGAGCGTTACGGTATCGAAGAGGATGCCGGCTTGGGCTTGGTGCTTGGGCAGGATGCCGACCTGTTGCCAATTGTGCAGCAGGGAATGCGATCAAAGGGCTTTAAAGGGCAATTATGGGGCGAGCAAGAACAAAGGCTGCGGCATTTTCATGCAGAGCTCCAGCGCTGGCTGGCGAAAAAATAGCCACAAAAAATGACTTAATCTTTACCCTGTTTTGTTGCTTGATATTAACAAGTATATGTTACACTTTGCGCATTCTTGAATAATGTTCAAAAAGCGAGATCACCATGAGTGGAGGATATCCAATGAAAGTCACTAAGGGTTCAGTACGTTTTAAGCTGTCGGCAATAAAACGTGCGCTGGTGCTGGCCACCTTGCCGGTTCTTGCTAACTCACCGGCGTTTGCGCAATCTGCGGATGGCCCATTGCTCGAGGAAGTTCTAGTAACGGCTACTCGGCGAGGTAACACGGATATCCTAAGAACGCCTGTTGCGGTAACCGCTATTACTGGTTCAGATATAGAGCGATTTTCACCGCGGGATCTAAACGACATCGCTGTACTCGCGCCTAGTCTCTCGGCTGGTTCAGTAGCGGCCTTTAACTCAGCTTCTTTCTCAATGCGTGGGGTTGCGGAAACCACGATTATTGTTTTCAAGGAATCCCCAGTCGGCGTTACGATTGATGATTTCGTTTTGAACCACGTACAAACGCAAAATCTGGAAATGTTTGACATTGATCAGATTGAAGTTCTGCGAGGTCCTCAGGGAACCTTGTTTGGTAAGAACACCACAGGCGGCGCTATCAGTGTAAAAACCAAGCGGCCTTCGCTGGATAGTGGAGAAGTTGATTTTAGAGTTGAGCTAGGTGATTTTGGTACTCAAAAGATAACCACGGCCGTAAGTGTTCCTCTGATCGAAGATGTTCTTGGGTTTAGATTTGCAGGCGTACATTTGAAGTCGGATGGCTACTATAAAAATGGCGCCCAGTATGGCCCATTAACTGTGGGCCCTGGCCTAGTAAACGCAGGTGGCGGCATTGATGGCCAAACTGGCGGCGGCAATGGCGAAGACATTGGCGGCGACGACGTGTTGTCTTTCCGCGCGAAGTTGCTATGGCAACCAACTGATAACTTCAACGCTTTGTTCCAGTATGAACACATTCGCGATGATGGCGATACGCCACCAATCGTTAATGAGTCAACAGCGGGCTACTTCTTTGATAGCTGGGGCTTTTCCGCAGACCAAGGTGACCCACTGGATGTCGCCGCTGTGACAAACGACGACCGTTTCCTATTTAATATGAGCCAGGGTCATCAGGTTGATATCGATGGTTTCTATCTCAACATGGAATGGGAATTGTCTGATTCATACAGCCTGCATTCGGTTACAGGCTATCGTGATCAAGAGTCGCACCTGCCCAATACTTATACTGGTGAAACATTCCGCACCTTGTTTGATGCAACCCGTGATGACACCCGAGAAACCTTCCAACAAGAGCTGCGCTTAGTTTCTAATTTGGACGGCCCGGTCAATTTTGTTGGCGGTCTCTACTACCAGGAAGAAGACGTAGACTTCTGTGTGCTTCAAGTAGTGGGCTTTGTTGATCTCTTGTTAGACGGCGAACCGACTTTTTTGTCTGCCAACCCGCTTATTTTGTGTAATGCGCAGCAAGCTACAGCATTCGCAGGTTTCATTGACGGCACCTACGACATTAACGATAGCTGGCAGTTAACTGCTGGTATTCGTTATACCCAGGAAGAAAAGAAATGGGCTGGACGACCACGACGACCTATTCAGGCTCTGCCTAATGGCGGCTTTGATCCAACCTTTACCTGGGAGCAACTCGGAACGCCTCTAGCGGCTGCCGATTTCGAGCGCTTTCCTGCTGGCGTTGTTAGAGACGAAGAAGAGTGGAAAGAGCCAACGTACCGTGTAGTGCTAGGACACGACTTCACTGAAGACATGTTTGGTTATATCAGTTACTCACGCGGTTTTAAGAGTGGTGGTTACAATGACCAAGTCGGTACGGTTCTTGACCCCATTCCTGCGGCAGCGGCTAGACCCACTGAACCTGAGATTGCGGACTCTTTCGAGCTTGGCTTTAAGGCGTCACTGTTAGGCGGCGACGCTAACTTTGCAGCCACGGTGTTTCATGTTACTTACACCGATGCGCAACGTACGCTTAATGCCAGTTTCCCTACTGGGCAGGAAACCTTGTTCTTCAACGCGGCTGAACTAGAGGTTGTTGGCTTGGAATTGGAAGGCATGTGGGCAATAAACGAATCATTCATTGTTCGTGCCAATGCCATGATCCAAGATGCCGAATTCAACGAGTTTTCTGCCGACACTGACTTTGACGGCGTCGACGATGTTGATCTCAGTGGTAATGCACCTACTCGAGCGCCAGACATGATGGCAACGCTTGATGCGGTGTACACCATTGAAATGGGCGATGCTGGATCTTTCGACATCAACGGTCGTGTTGCCTACGAAGATGAGTCGATTTCCAGCTATTCGGATGTTGACCCAGCGTTTGATACAACCTTGAATTCGCGCACCACTGTAGATGCCAGTATTACCTGGAACTCTGCAGACGAGAACTTCTGGGTTCGTGCGATTGGACGCAATCTGACCGATGAGCGATATCGAACAGGTTCTCTTTCAGTTGCAAATTTCTGGATCATGTCGTCTTACGCTGAGCCGAGATACTACGGCTTGGAAATAGGCAGTAATTTCGATTTCTAGTTCACGACATTTCCTCGTTAATGTGAACAGGCCGACCTCATAGTCGGCCTTTTTTTATGTACAGGATGTACGGTATGTCGCGAGAGGCAGGACGCCGGTAGCGACGAGACCCAAAGCGCTCGCGCTGCTCGCGTGGCCAGCTTGACCCAATACGTTCACTGCGTTCACGGGGCCAGCTTTTGTAGCGAAGACACGAATAAGAAACCGCGATATGAGCAAAATAATTCTTCATCATTTCGATATTTCTCCTTTCGCAGAGAAAGTGCGTCTGGGTTTTGGGATAAAAAACCTGAGTTGGAACTCAGTGGAAATACCGTTAGTAATGCCCAAACCGGATTTGACGGCCCTTACCGGCGGCTACCGAAAAACACCAGTTATGCAGATAGGTGCAAACATATACTGCGACACGCAATGCATCGCCGCCGAGTTAGAACGGCGATATCCAAAGCCGACATTGTTTCCTGAAGGCAGTAAAGCACTGTCTATGGCATTCAGCAGTTGGAGCGATACAGCGTTCTTTCAACCCGGCGCAGGCCTCTCCATGGGAACCAATGAAGGGTTACCCGAAGACTTGCTTGAAGATCGAATGCAGTTTTTCGAATTTATGGATTTTGAGCAGTTGCCGCAACAAATACCGCATCTGTACTCGCAATTTTGTGCGCATTTGCATTTGCTAGAACAAATGCTGAGCGATGGCAGGCCATTTCTTTTAGGCGCGCAGCCTGGGTGGGCCGATGTTCTAGCTTTTTTTCCTGTGTGGATGAGTCGGTCTAATATTTCTAATGCTGATGAAATGCTAGATGGTTTGACAAGGGTTGTTTCATGGGAAAGGCGAGTCTCGGCGCTTGGCCATGGAAAGCGTTCAGAAATTAGCGCGACAGATGCCTTAAGTGTTGCAGCTAGCTCTGAGCCTGAAATAGTCAGCGGTATTGATCCAACGGCCTACCCACGACTAGAACTGGGACAGCGTGTTAGTGTGGCCGCCAGCGACTATGGCAGAGACCGAGTAGTTGGTGAACTGCAAACTTTGAATCACGAATGCATATGTGTAGTGCGCAACACGCCTGATCTAGGTAATGTGGCGGTGCACTTTCCAAGAATAGGGTATACCGTAGAGAGTATGGAGTGAACGATGACCTTTCAATTAACTAAGCTAACGTTTTTTCTACAATCTTGTTTGCGCCTGTCGCTGCTGTGCTTGGCTGTGAGTCTTGTAGCTGGCTGCATGCAGGCCAATGAGCTGGGAACTGGCGGCATACAGGATGTTGGCGCCAGCGGGTTGGATGGAGAGATGCTGTTCGCAGCGAATTGTGCGACCTGTCATAACGGCCGTGTATCAAAGGCTCCACCGATTACCCTTCTGCAAATAATGTCTTCAGCGTCCATTCTGCGATCGATGGATGAGGGCGTTATGCAGGCACAATCCGCTCATTTACAGCCGTTGGAAAAACGAGCCTTGGTCGAGTATTTAACGGGCAGTGCCGTCGCTGAAGAGTTCGCACCGCCGCCAAGTTGTGAAGGCGAGTCTATGGCGTTTGATTATGCCGCCGCACCTGATGCAACTAACTGGGGTGTCGACCTTGGTAATGGCCGTTTTTTCGATAGCAGTGTCACTGACATTACTGCAAGCAATGTATCGCAACTAAAATTGAAATGGGCGTTTGCCTTTCCTGATGCCATAAGAGCGCGCTCTCAACCAACTGCCGCTGGAGGTGCCCTGTTTGTCGGCAGCCAGGACGGTACCGTGTACTCACTGGATCAGCAATCAGGATGTGTTCGTTGGACATTCAAGACAATCGCCGAGGTACGTACGGGCATTGCGGTCACTCCATGGGTAAGTGACGATGGCGATAGCGCCAGGACCAGCTTAAGCTTTTTCGGTGACCTGATCGGCAATGTATACGCGGTCAATACTTTCACCGGAGATCTCATCTGGAGAGACCGCCCAAGCGATCATCCTAGTCTGACGCTAACAGCCACTCCTGTGCTTCATAACAATCGCTTGATCGTTCCACTGTCGGCGTTAGAGGTGACAGAAGCGGCCGACCCTTCATATGCGTGCTGCACCTTTCGAGGCGGCGTAGCTGTGTACGAGGCCGCGACAGGTAAGCGCCTTTGGACGGGATACACCATTGACGAAGAACCACGTGAAGTGAGTAAGAATGCAATAGGCACGCCGATTATTGCTCCCTCGGGCGCGCCTGTGTGGGGAGCGCCAACGATTGATGCCGAGCGCGGTTTGATTTACGTGGGTACTGGAGAAAACTACTCATCTCCCGCGGGTGATACAAGTGATGCGATTCTTGCCTTGAGCATTAGCGACGGGTCTATTGTTTGGCAGCAGCAGATGACCGAGGGCGACGCATGGAATATGGGTTGTGAAGCGGAAGATAAAAGTAATTGTCCTCCCGAAAATGGCCCTGATTACGATTTTGGCGCTGCTACGATTCTAGCCACGCATTCAAATGGTAAGCAGTACTTATTAGCGGGGCAGAAGTCGGGCGACGTGTATGCGCTGAACCCCGATGAAGGCGGCAAGATTGTTTGGCAACAGAAACTTGGTCGGGGTGGTATTCAAGGCGGCGTACATTTTGGTATGGCCGTTGGTGGTGATACTTTGTATGTGCCAATGTCCGACTTTGATGGTGGGCCACGCTGGCCAGGTGTAGCGAAACCTGGCATGTTCGCACTGAACTTTGCGAACGGAGATCTTCATTGGTATACGCCAACAGAAGACGTCTGTGCGGGCAAAGAGTTTTGTCAGCCTGGGCTATCGGCTGCCGCAAGCGCAATACCAGGCGCGGTTGTTGGTGGTGCTATGGACGGCCATCTTCGCGCCTACGATAAGCATTCGGGTGATGTGATTTGGGATTTCGATGCTGTTAAGCGTTACAGCTCTACGTCAGGCGCAAAAGCACAGGGCGGCTCATTTGGAGGCGCTAGTGGGCCGGTCTTTAAGGACCGAATGATGTTCGTGAATTCGGGCTATGGGATTTACTTTCATATGCCGGGTAATGTTCTGCTTGCCTTTGAGCTGGCTGAATAGGGTGATTCTTTAGAAAGTGGCAGAAGTCTTAAGAAAGCAGTGTGAGCCTGAAGAAGTTGCATTCAGCGTGTGGTCCATGGAATATTGATCGTGAGATCACCAAGGAAATTCCATGAACCAACATCTGCAATGGCTCAATCAGGTCACTGAAGAAATTATAGACCCAGAGCGGCGGATCATTGATCCGCATCACCATCTCTGGCGTCGCTCGCAGCCTTATGAGTTGAATGAACTTTGGGCGGATACCGGCAGTGGCCACAATGTCGTGGGCACAGTGTTTATTGAATGCGGCGCCGAGTATCACAGGCAAGGCCCTCGTGAGCTGAGACCTCTCGGTGAAACTGAATATGTCGCTGGAATCGCTTCACAATCTCGACAAGGCGCTGGCCTGGGCTCTACTCTAAAGGGCCAAGCTCCGATACTAGGAATGGTGGGTCATGCTGACCTTAGGCTGGGTGCCGGTGTGGTTGATGTCATTGAAGCACAACGAGAGGCCGCTGCAGGCTTGCTACGCGGCATTCGCTACTCGACCGCCTATTACCCTGACCCGCCAGCAGTCGACCGCTACGCGGGCCGTAAAGCAGGCTTGATGCTTGAAAAAGAATTCCGCGAGGGTTTTTCTCATCTAGCCTCGCAAGGATTGAGCTTTGACGCCTGGTTGCTGCACCCACAAATTAAAGAGCTCATTGATTTAGCGCGCGAGTTTCCAGAAACAACTATTGTATTTGACCATTTTGGCGGTCCTCTTGGAATCGGTCCTTACGAAGGCAAGCAGGCAGAGATTTTTCCAGAGTGGCAACGTGATGTGAGTGAGCTGGCGCAAAACCCTAATGTAGTGGCCAAGCTGGGCGGACTGGCAATGTCTATCAATGGTTGGGGCTGGGACACAAGAGACCGTCCTGCGAGTTCAGATGAGATTGTAGCGGCGCACCGTGATTACTATCTCCACACCATCGACTGCTTTGGTCCGCAGCGTTGCATGTTTGAAAGCAACTTTCCGGTAGACAAAGAATCGGTCTCGTACAGTGTGTTGTGGAACGGGTTTAAAAAAATGGTGGCAGGTTTCAGTGAGAATGAAAAGGACGACTTGTTTTTTGGGACAGCCTCCAGAACCTACCGGCTTGAGTTGTAAGTAGCCGCCGGTGTTCAAAGTAGAGTGTGCGCTCTTAGATCAAGCAGCAGATTGAATTGTAGATTAACGAGCCCTGTGGCATATTCTGTCAAAGCCCTTTTCACGTAGGTACCATGACCGCAATTAAGCAGTATCAAGATATTCGCGATGCCGTCGCTAAGTTGTGCGCACTATACCCTGGCGAGTACTGGCAATCCTTGGATGCCGATCATGCCTACCCCACCGACTTTGTAAATGCCCTCACCGAATCTGGTTATTTATCAATTTTAATTCCCGAGCAATATGGCGGAGCAGGCTTGCCTCTGTCTGCGGCCTGTGCGGTATTGGAAGAAATTCAGCGCAGTGGCTGTAATGGCGGTGCATGTCACGCGCAAATGTACACAATGGGTACTTTGTTGCGCCATGGTAGTGAGCAGCAAAAACAGCAGTATCTGCCGGCTATTGCTCGTGGCGAGTTACGCCTTCAGGCATTTGGTGTAACGGAACCTGGCAGTGGTACCGACACCACTAGAATAACAACGCGAGCCCAACGTGACGGCGACGACTACGTGGTGAGCGGCCAGAAAGTTTTTATTTCGCGAACGGAGCATTCGGACTTGATGGTATTGTTGGTTCGAACGTCTGCGCGGGAAGAATCAGCTAAGCCAACAAACGGCATGTCTGTGCTGTTGGTTGATATGCGCGAGGCCGTGGGTAATGGCTTAACGATAAAGCCGATTAAAACCACCATGAATCATGCCAGCACAGAATTGTTCTTCGACAACCTTCGAGTACCAGCAAAAAATCTTATCGGTGAAGAAGGCCGTGGGTTTTCCTATATCGTTGATGGCATGAATGCCGAGCGTATTTTGATTGCGGCAGAGTGCATTGGCGATGCTCGATTTTTTGTCGAGCAAGCGAGTCGTTACGCCCAGGAGCGAGAAGTGTTTGGCAGGCCGATTGGTTTGAACCAAGGCGTGCAATTTCCCATCGCTAGAGCGCATATTCAAACTGAGGCAGCCGATGCGATTGTTACTCGCGCTGCGACGCTTTTCGAGCAGGGTGAGTCCTGCGGAACCGAGGCAAATATGGCGAAGCTGTTGGCCTCAGAAGCGTCTTGGCAAGCGGGTGATACCTGCATTCAAACATTTGGTGGTTATGGATTTGCCACCGAATACAATATAGAGCGAAAATTTCGTGAAACGCGTCTGTATCAGGTCGCGCCAATATCAACAAACTTGATTCTGTCGCATGTGGCCACGCATGAGCTGGGTATGCCGAAGTCTTTCTAAAACACTATGAATACATTCAATGAATATCACACTGCAATTCTTCCGGCATCCACTCGACTTACTGAGGCCGCGCAGGCGCTTGGCGATCAGCGCTCGTTGGCATTTCAGCTGCCCAATGGAGTCGCTTATACTTACAGTAGTAACGGGCAGCGCATAGAGTTACGTGCCGGTTCGAGTGAGGCTAAGATTGTCGCAGAAATCACTGAAGAGGCTTTTGAGGCGTATACCTCTCAGCTCTTTTCTTTGACGGGCCTATTTTATACTGGGCAGCTTAAACTGCTACGTGGTGAAGTAGGGTGGCTTTTGCAATGGGAGCCTGCACTGCAAGCCCTTTACTTCGATCGACCTATCTGGACTCCAGCCTGCATTGATGCGCTTGGCTCTCTGGACGTGCAACGTCAATTCGAATACTACGAGTTAGAAACGGCGCCGGAAGAGTTGGCTTCGTTCCTTCAAGCAACCGGCTATCTGCATATTCGCAACGTTTTCTCTGCAGAAGAGATTGGTCGTTTTAGACAGGAAGTTGAACGACAAAAGGCCAATGCAAAAGCGGATGACGGTCGTTCGTGGTGGGCTCGCAATGGTGACGGCGAAGAACTTTGCTGCCGAGTAACGTATCTGCAACGAGACTCCGAGTTGTTAGCAAGCCTGCCTGCTGATGAGCGTCTTCGCCGCATGGCGTCTTTGCTTGATGAATCGCTAAAACCAGTGGGCAATAGAATGGACGGCATTAGTGTGGTCATTAAAAACCCCAATGTGGTTGAGGGCATGTCTGACCTACCTTGGCATAGAGACTGCGGTATGGGCGGTCATCATTTGATTTGTCCTAGCTTGAATATTGGCATACAGCTGGACGAATCCTCCGCTGAGAATGGCCAGCTCAGATTTCTTGCTGGCTCTGCGCAACATGCGAACCCCGCCGTGGATGAATCCATTCCAAACTTACCGGTTGCGTCACTGGAAGCGCAGGCCGGTGATGTGAGCGTACACTTGGCGCACGTTATGCACATCGCGCCTGCACCCGTCAGCGCGACAGGCAACCGACGTGTTTTGTACACCAGTTTCGCTAAGCAGCAACTGATCGACGCCATACCCGAGGGCCAAAGCTACAACGACGTATTGTTCAACGATGGCGATGGTCGCGTTCGAACGCCTCAAGAGCGAGAGTCCGGTCAATAGACGCCACAGCACATGCGTCGTTAGTTAAAAAAGCGGAAGGTAGGAAGTAGGCATGGATTTGGATATTGATTACCTTCGAACATGGATAGGCAAGCAAGACCGTGAAAGCGATACAGTAACGCCTGAATTGGTGAAGCGCTTTCGGGCGACGCTCAGTGGTTGCACGGAGTTGACCGAGGACGTGCCGCTTGGAATACATTGGTGTTTGGCTTTGCCAGCGGCCTCGCGCGATAAAATCGGGGTAGACGGCCACCCTGAGAAGGGCGGCTTTATACCCCCCGTACCATTACCTCGTCGAATGTGGGCGTCCAGTAAAATTTGTTTTCATAGTAAGCTGTCTTTAGGGGGGAATGTTGAAAGAATCTCTACGATCACCGATGTGGTTGCCAAGCACAGTTCAGCGTCTGGCCCCTTGGTGTTTGTGCATATCGATCACACATTCGCTCAATCAGGCGAAGTAATCATAGAAGACCAACAAACCGTTGTTTATCGCCAAGCATCTGTGTTTAAGCAGCCCGCCCTAGACAGTCAGTCTGGGCTGCAGGGTGCCGAAAACTCTGCTCTTACAAGGAACGTTTCGCCCAATAGTACGCTGCTGTTTCGTTATTCTGCATTGACCTTCAATGCCCACCGAATTCACTATGACCATAATTATACTACAAGCGAAGAAGGTTACCCTGGCCTAGTGGTGCAAGGGCCGCTTATGGCAACGCTGTTAATGAATTTGGTCCAGGCAAGTCAAGCGAGCAACCCAATGCGTGAGTTTGAATTCCGAGGAGTAGCGCCCGCTTTTGTTGATAGGCAATTGCAACTGTCGGTAGGCGATCCTGCGGCCAATTCCATTGAGGCGCGTAACCAAGATGGCGCATTAGTCATGACAGCCAAGGCCCAGTTTGGAGAAGACAGTGATAGCTGAACGTTTTAGATCACTATTGTTTGTTCCAGCCTCTCGGGTAGACATGCTTGCCCGTGCGCACGAGCGTGCTGCTGATGCCATCATTCTAGATTTGGAAGACGGTGTGGCCGAGGCGGATAGGCCCGCGGCACGTGCTTCATTGGCTTGCTCTTTAGAAGGTCTTCGGGCAAAGGGTATACCGGCCTTAGTACGTATTAATCCGCTGGGGTCAGGAGGCGAGTTGGATATTGCAGCTATTCCTGATTCGCTCTCTCCACCTCTGCTGCTGCCCAAAGTCACAGATCCGATACAAATATTGGCGATAGAAGAGTGTTGGGTCACAGCTGGAAAAGAGCTGGCAAATCTTCAGCTATTACCAATGATTGAAAGCCCGAAGGGCATGTTTCAGGCTGAGTTAATTGCTACTGCAACTGTTCGTGTGAGCGCCCTGGTATTTGGAAGCGAAGACTTTGCCGCAGAGGCTGGGTTAAGTACCGATGTAGAGGCAATGCTAATGCCAGCGCAATGGGTCGCGTTAGCGGCGGCGGCGGCTGGTAAAGCGGCGTACGGATTGCCAGGTTCGCTCGGTAACTATCAAGATGGTGAGCTTTTCGAGGCTACTTTACGGCGTGCAAAAACCATCGGCTTTGCTGGCAGCTTGTGCATTCACCCAGTTCAGGTCACGCTCGCGAACGACGTGTTTCAACCCGGAGAGGAAGAGACTAAATGGGCTGAAGCAGTTGTTTCCCAAGTCGCTGATAGTGGAGGTATTAGTGGAGGTGTTAGTGGTGGAGAGCTGGGCATGGTTGATGCGCCTGTGTTAGCGCGAGCAAGAGCAATACTGGCGCAGAGTAAGATGAAAACTGAAGAGTCTTAGATAGCTTCTATCTCGCGTTCTCAATAAGGCTTCGAGCAATTACTTTAAGCGCCAGCGTTTCTTCGGCGCCCTCGAAAATTGACAGAACACGCGAATCTACATAATAACGACTCACGGCGGTCTCTTCGGAGTACCCCATGCCACCATGAATTTGTAAAGCTTCGCGGGTTACCCATTCGGATACCTTGCAGGCGAAAACTTTAACCAGGCTCGCTTCCATCTGCCCTTCGCCTTGGTCAAGTAAGCGTCCAACGGCGTAAGTAAATTGACGGCACACCGCTAGCAGCAAGCCCATGCGTGCAAGTTTAACTTGGGTAAGCTGGTAATCGCCAACGGCCTGGCCAAACACTTTTCTATCGGCTGAATAACTTAACGCCTTTTGAAAAGAAGCCTGCATAATTCCAATCGCGCGTGCAGCCGTTTGAATTCTGCCGCCGGAAAAGCCGCGCATAATTGTGTAAAACCCCTGCCCAAGCCCGCTCTCGCCACCAACAAGGTTGGCGTCGGGAACAAAGTAGTTGTCGAAGAATACCTCGAAACTGTGCATACCGCGGTAACCGATGGTAGGAATAGCCCGGCCGCTAACGGCGCCACCCGCATTTTCCTGCACATGCTTGAACTGATGCCCTTCAAAGGCAGGTTTTTCCACCAAAAACACGGACAAACCTTTGTGACCCGCACTAAGGTCTGGGTTAGTTCTTGCCAGCACAACAATAAGGTTGGCTCGTCCGCAAAACGTACACCAGGTTTTGCTGCCGTTAAGCAACCAACCGCCATCGGTTCGCGTGGCGGGCAGCCTCACACCTGCCACGTCAGAGCCATAGTCAGGCTCGGTAACGGCGATTGCACTCAGCGTTTCGCCACTTGCTACGCGTGGTAACCAATAGCGCTGTTGTTCCTCGGTACCGCCCGCCATCAATGCTTTGGATAGAATTTCCGGGCGAGTAATCAGAGAGCCTGCGGCACATAAAGAACCCGTTGATAGTGCTTCAGTAACGACTATCATGCCTAGGTTGTCTTCGCCTTCGTCAGGTTGCAGCCCACCAAATCGTTCTTTTACAGACAAACCAAAAACGCCCATCCTTGCTAACGGTTCAATTATGTCGTTCGGAATATCGGTGTCGAAGCGATGAATGTGTTCGGCCATGGGGTCGACAACGTCTTTTGCAAAGCGCAGAAAGTTATCGCTCATAGCTTCGTGCGCTGCTTCGAGTTGACTGTTACCTAGGTAACCCTGTGAGTCTTGTATCTCTTTGCCCAAGGCCTGGAGTTTTGCTGTGCTGCTGTAGTTCGCCATCCAGGTTAGCAGCTCGGGCGTATCGAAGGCTCGCGTAAAGGATTCTGAACTGACCTGAAAATCGATCAGGCGCGGTGCCATCCCGGCTCGTACGCTGGCGTACATTTCAGCGCAATAAGTGAGTGCTAGCGTCTCTTCTAGTAAGGTTTCATCTGGGTCGTCACGTTCAAGGCGCGCTCTTGCTGCATAAACCAACATATTACTGGCCGCTGATATCTCCGCGCTGAAACGGGCTAGGTCATAGCTAACCCATTGGTGATTGTCTAGCAGTGCTGTATTGAATTTACCTTGCTCGGTGCAGGCTTTCTTTAAACCCGAAAGGCTTTGGTCAACAATGTTTTGCGCTTGCTGAATGGATTGGCCAGCTGCGCTTAAGTCCTTGCTGAGTACAGATTCTGTCATTTATGCCTCTGTTAAGTAGAGTTCGCAGTTCGTCACGTTGTATAGTGAATACTCGCGGATAATTGATCGCAGTATACCAATTTGTCAGAACACTTTTTTCGAAAAGACGTTCGAAGATAACCAATTCCAAGAAAGTCAAAATAGGAGAGCAGTTATGCAGTTAAAAGATAAGGTTGTTGTGGTTACAGGCGCGGCACGCGGACTAGGGCGTGCCTACGCCGAGGCTATGGCGGCTGAAGGCGCTGCTATTTTTGCATGCGATACGAATAGCTGTGAGGACACTGTTGAAGCGGTGAGGGCGGCTGGTGGTCAAATCGAAAGTGCAGTGACTGATATCACCAATATGGACAGCTGCACAGCCATGGCTAAAGAGGCCGTTGCTTCGTTTGGCCGAATTGACGTGCTAGTCAATAATGCGGCGCTCTACGCGGGTTTACAGGGTGCTCGCTTTGAAGATCTTGATGAGGACCAGTGGGATAGGGTGATGAACGTCAATATCAAAGGTGTGTGGCAAACCTGCAAGGCCGTGGTTAAGCCAATGCGTGAAGCCGGCGGTGGCTCCATCATCAATATTTCCTCGCTGGGCGCGGTGTTTGGCCTGCCTTACGGGCTGGATTACGTGGCCTCTAAGTCGGCCGTTATTGGCATGACCAGAGGCATGGCCCGTGAGCTGGGTAGAGACAGCATTCGCGTTAATGCGGTGGCTCCTTCCGCGGTAATGACTGAGGGTACAACTGAATTTTTTGGTGAAAAATTTGAAAAAGCCAAAGACGTAATTGCCAAAGGCCAGCTAATTCAACGTAATTTGGAAACGGCCGACATTACCGGAACGGTTATCTATCTAGCGTCAGATGCCAGCGCGTTTGTCACTGGGCAAACTCATATGGTTGATGGCGGATCCTGGTTTCTATGATGGTTTTTTTATGTCCGACAATAAGCTCCTGCTTATTGTCGGACCCGTTTTTAGAAAATGTCATTTTCAAAAAACTCTCATTTTACAGTGTAAAATGCAGGTGCGTCCCTGCACCTGTAGCCAGCTACAATAACCGGGGTTGCAGGCCATGCAAAACGTTCTAGCAGGAATGCGCGTAGTAGAGGGCAGTGCATTTGTAGCGGCTCCTTCTGGTGGAATGACCTTGGCGCAACTTGGTGCTGATGTTATTCGCTTCGACCCCATAGCAGGGGGTATAGACTACCGGCGTTGGCCTGTTACCGACAGTGGCAAGAGTCTTTATTGGCATAGTTTAAATAAGGGTAAGCGCTCAATAGCGATTGATTTTAAGCGGCCTGAAGGGCGTGAAATATTGACCCGTTTGATCGCGTCGCCGGGCGAAGATGCTGGAATGTTTCTAACCAATTTTCCGGCACGTGGCTGGTTAGCGGATGAGGCTCTGAGGGAGCATCGTAAAGATCTGATCTATTTGAACTTAACAGGTGATAGGCATGGTGGAAGTGCCTTGGATTACACCGTGAACAGTAAAGTGGGTTTCCCTTTCCTGACGGGTGAGGGCTCTGACAACCGCGCGAACACTGGCAGTAGCAAAGGTCGCCAGCCGATAAACAATCCGCTGCCGGCTTGGGATGTTATCGCCGGTCAGCATATTGCATTAGGTTTACTTGCTGCAGAGCGCCATAGGCAGCGAACGGGGGAAGGGCAATTCGTAAGTTTGGCGCTAGCCGACGTTGCCCTTGCGACGGTAGGGCATCTTGGTTATATCGGTGAGGCCATGATTAATGGGGTAGAGCGCGAAGCGTCTGGTAATAGTATCTATGGCACCTTTGGCAGAGACTTTGTTAGCCGAGATGGTATCTCTTTGATGATTGTTGGCGTTAGCCCTAATCAATGGCGCGCAATTGTTGAAGTAAGCGGCCGAGCCGCGCAAGTTGCTCAACTTGCTGATCAAATGGGTCTTAACTTTGATAAAGAAGGTGATCGCTATGCCGGTACCGACGCACTCTGTGGCATATTCGAACCTTGGTTTGCACAGCACGACTATCAACAGCTGGTGAGTAAGCTGGATGCTGCTGGTGTTTGCTGGGGCAAGTATCAATCAATTGCAGAGCTAGTGGAAAGTGATATAGATTGCTCTATTGATAATCCCTTGTTCGAGCAAGTGAATCAACCTGGCATTGGCGAGTATTTAGTACCACACAACCCTCTGGGCTTCGGAGCGGCCGATCGTCAAACGCCAAGGCCAGCACCATTGTTGGGTCAGCACACTGAGGAAATTCTTGCAGATTTGCTCAACCTCTCCAGCGGAGAGATTGGCAAACTGCATGATTCAGGAATTGTGGGCAGCCCACGCTAGCGTATCGTCAGCGCTACTTCTTTTTCGCTTTAGATGGAGCCTTTGCCGCCATCATTTTTGCTACTTTGCCGCTCATTTGCATGCCGGGCATCGCGCCCAGGTAATCAAGCTTGCCGATATCAACGCCGTTATGTCGCAGAATGTTGTAAGCTGCTGAGTAATGGAAATAGAAGTTAGGTAAAGCCCAACCATTTAAGTAATCAAGGCCATTGAACTTGATAACGCCTATAGGCAGTTTCAGCGCAATTTCACGTGTCTCACTACCCACGAATTGTGGTGCTTTCACGCCGCGAATAAACGCCAAGGTGCGTTTGATACGGGTCTCAAGTTGTGCGAAAGACGTTTCGTTATCCTCAAACACCGGTGATTCAACGCCTGCTAATCGAGCGCAGGAGCCTTTGGCGTGATCGGTAGTGATTTGCACTTGCCGTATTAAAGGCATCATGTCGGGTGCTAGTCGTGCGTTCAATATTACAGAAGGATCTATACCTCTGGTCTTTGCGTCGCGAGCAGCCGTTTTGAGAACACCCGACAAATTCTTTAAGTTGTGTGTGAATGCCTGAGAGGAACATTGGTACATCATTACGGCCATTGAAAGAAACTCCAGTATAGTGATTGGGTGAAACGAGGCGGCATCATAAAGTAGAAATTGATAGTAGGGGAATATAATTGCATTTCTACCGTGAGCGCACGCTAACACTCATTGATCGCGGGCCACGTTGACAAATATACGGTAGTTGGCGACGATAGCTGAAACAAGAAAGGCAGAGTAAAACATGACGAGTAATGCGAATCTCTACGCACATTTCAAGCAGCATTTCCCCGCCAAGCTTGATACGGAATTGTTGCTTACGGCAGACGGGCGAAGTGTCAGTTACGCCGAAGCTGATCAGTCGTCTGCTCGACTTGCCGGCTGTTTATTGCAGCTAGGCGCTGTAGCAGGAGATAGGGTTACCGTGCAGGTTGAGAAATCGGTTGAGAACCTTTTCCTTTACTTAGCATGCTTGCGCGCAGGTTTGGTGTATCACCCGCTGAATACGGCGTATACCGCTGCAGAGCTGGAATACTTCCTTGGTAATGCTGAGCCCACCATCGTGGTGTGCGCGAGCGCCTCGCTCACTACGATCAAATCGGTGCTTCCTAAAGAGGGCTCTGAGGGTAACAGTGTTAAAGCTGTGCTTACACTTGATTCAGATGGCAGGGGCAGTTTGATGCAGCAGCTTATAGCGACTTCCACTGATGATGTTGACGCTCTGGTCGCTCAATGTGATGGTAGTGAGATGGCCGCATTGCTTTACTCGTCGGGCACCACCGGGAGGCCCAAAGGAATCATGCTAAGCCATGACAATCTGCGGAAAAATGCTGAAACCTTAGTGGATGCCTGGGCTTTTTCTGCTTCAGATCGCTTATTGCATATGTTGCCAATCTATCATGTGCATGGCCTTTTTGTTGGAATAAGTTGCGTGTTGATGAGTGGTGCAAGCATGTCATGGCACAGCACTTATAGTGATAAAGTTGCTGTTGCTAACATGCCGAACTGTACTGTGATGATGGGTGTACCAACCTATTACACACGGCTGTTGAGTAACCCAGACTTTGGGCCAGAGTGTTGTGTGAACATGCGCTTGTTTGTTTCTGGCTCGGCACCACTATTGGCAGAAACCTTTGTTGAATTCGAACAGCGTTGTGGTCATACGATCCTGGAACGCTACGGCATGTCTGAGACTAATATGAATACCTCCAACCCATTGCTGGGAGAGCGTCGCGCCGGCACGGTAGGACCGGCTTTGCCTGGAGTAAGCATCCGGGTTGTTGATGACAATGGCACATGCTTGGCTGGTGGAGAGATAGGTAACCTGCAGGTGCAAGGCTCGAACGTCTTCTCAGGTTATTGGCGTATGCCGGAAAAGACAGCGGAAGATTTTACCAGCGACGGCTTTTTCAACACGGGGGACAAGGCGACGATAGACCCAGACGGCTATGTGTCCATCGTTGGTCGAGCTAAGGACCTAATTATTTGCGGCGGTCTCAACGTTTATCCAAAAGAAGTAGAGCTGGTTGTGGATGACATCGCGGGCATCAAAGAGTCTGCCATAATTGGTGTGCCTCATGCAGATTTTGGTGAGGCGGTTATCGCGGTTGTTGTTCTAGAGCCATCAGCAAACGAAGAGTCTTCAGCCAAACAAGAGCTACCTACTTCTGCCGAGATTATCGCGCACTGCAAAACACTGTTAGCAAACTTCAAAGTGCCAAAGCGAGTAGAAGTAGTGGATGCCTTACCACGTAATGCTATGGGAAAGGTGCAAAAAAATGTGTTACGTGAACGATTCCAATCGTCATTATGAGTGCTAGTTAGAATGATCTGGATAAAGCGGTTTTGCCTGTTTCTCGGGGCGGCCTTATTGATAAGTGTTATTGCAGCAGCGCTATGGTTTGGCTCAAAGATTTTCTTCTACCAACAGCAAGATAACGAAACGCACTTGTTGGAAAAGCAATCCTACCTGGAGAAGATTGGTAAATTGGACAGAGCTGCTGGCCGCCCTAATGTTGTTTTCATATTGTTTGATGATTTGGGCTATGGTGACCTAGGGTTTACCGGTAGCACCGCAATCCGAACGCCAGCAATGGATGAGCTCGCGAGAGATGGCGTTAACATGACCCAATACTATTCACCGGCGCCTGTTTGCACGCCGGCGCGTGCTGGCTTGTTAACCGGGCGATTCCCAGTGAGAGCTGGAATGCCCAATGTAGTATTCCCCAGCTCATCGCCTATAAGTAATATAGGAAAACTCTCGGGCACAAATAACCGCTTTCCAGCAGAAGAAATCACCATTGCTGATGCACTCAAGGCGGCAGGATATGCTACTGGCATGGTAGGCAAGTGGCATCTTGGCGATCAATCGCCATCGTTACCAAATGATATGGGCTTTGACAGTTTCTTTGGCGCCTTATACAGCAATGATATGGTCCCGTTTGCCTTGTACAGAGATCGCAATATCGAGGTCAAAGCTCCAGCTGATCAAACACGCTTAAACGAGTGGTATGGCAATGAGGCCGAACGATTTATAGAGCAGAACAAATCGAGGCCGTTTTTTCTCTACTTCGCACACAACTACCCTCACATACCGCTTTACACGCCTGATGATGATAAGGGTCGCTCTAGCGCTGGCGTGTACGGCGACGTGGTCGAAGGCTTGGACGACGTGGTTGCCAGAGTAACCGCGACTCTGAAAGCCAATGGTGTTTTTGAAAACACTATATTGCTTATTAGCAGCGATAATGGCCCTTGGTATCAAGGCAGCCCTGGCAACAGTAGGGGGCGTAAAGCAGACGCCTATGAGGGCGGGGTGCACGTTCCCATGATTGTTAATTGGCCCGCTAAGCTTAAGGGAGGTAAAACTCTGAAAGGCATCAGTATGGGGATGGATTGGTTTCCCACATTATTGGATTGGCTGAACATTCCTTTGCCTACCGATCGTATTATTGATGGCAAGAGCTTAACTGCAATGCTGGAACGAGCGGAAAAAGACGACGGCTTGGGCGAAAGTCTAGAAGAGTACCAAAACTCCCCCCATTCCTTTCTCTACTTTTTTCAGGGAGAAAAATTACAAGCGATTAGGAACGATCGCTACAAGTATTTTGGCAAGCATAAGTTCTATTATGGTGGTGGAAACATGCCAGTGGCCGCTGGCATACCCAAAGGACCATGGTTATTCGACACGGTAACGGATCATAACGAATCGTATGATGTTTCAATGACTCGGGCGGAACTGACGCAAAGTATGCAAAAGGTGTTAGCAGCTAAACAGCTGGAAATGATCGAAAACACACGCGGCTGGTTGAGATAAACACTATGACAACATTCAAGATGTTAGCTATCGCAGTACTCGTATTAGTACTGATAAGCGCAGGGCTATTCGCGTACTACGCCATTAAAAAATCCAGGGGTAATGATCCACTGGTATGGGAAAGCGACATAAAGGCCCTGGAAGAAAAACTTGTTTCGCAACCTGCTAAAGAGGGTGCGATCTTATTTATTGGCAGTTCCAGTATTCGCTTTTGGGATTCCATTGCTGAAGACATGAAACCATTTGACGTGGTGCAGCGCGGATTTGGCGGCGCCAAACTGTTAGATGTTGTTCATTATGGACAAAGGCTGATAGAAATTGGCGTTACCCCTTCCGCAATAGTGGTCTTTGCCGGCACGAATGATATCCATCCTGGTGCCGTTAAAAAACCTGCTTTGCTGTTGCAGCGCTATCAACAGTTTATTGATGTTGTGCGCGTCAAGTATATCGATGTGCCCGTGTATTACATCGCCATTACCCCATCACCAATGCGTTGGGAAGTGTGGAATGTTGCTCAACAAACCAATAAATTGATAAGAGAGTATTCAGCTGCTGAGAACAATCTATTCGTAATCGACACAGGGGCCAAGCTACTTGGCGAAGATGGAGAGCCTAATCCGGATTTTTATATTTTTGATGGCTTACATCTAAGTGATAAAGGTTATGCGGAGTGGACGAAGATGATTTTGCCGCGCTTGCTAGAGGACCTACGCCCCGCCGGCGGCTAGCATAGCCGCGTGGCTGTCATATGGATGCCACTGTTCCGGTGTCATTTTCAACACTAGGTTCTCGGGCGAATTCATCATCTCAGCCATTCTTGTTGCTGACTTGGAATTGAGTGGCAGAACTTTCTCGGCAAACAATGGGAAGAACCAGTCACGTTGCTGCTGACTTTGAAATATCTCGCAATGGCCTCGTAATGACAAGCATCGACTAATGCCAACCTTAGTGCCCTTGCCTGAGATGACAATAGCAACTTTGTTATTACGCCGTATCGCGTTCACACGCGAACATCCAACCAGCGCTGTCATCCAAAGCGCTTCTTTTGCCCACACAAAACTCACTATGGTTGCAGCGGGACTACCGTCGCGTGTACTCCAACTCAGCGTGCACTCGTTCTGTTCAGTGAGCAATCTTGTACTAAGAGCGCTAATAGCCACTTTAGACTATGCCTTCTTGATGCGACACCATCATGCCAGGCATCGCGCCTGTTGATTGCTTGCCATCAAAAGTGATCTCTCCATTTACGATGGTAATTCTTACTGGTGCCGGGTCTCTAGTCCAGCGCCAGGTAAGCCCGCCTTTGCCGTCAGGTACATCGGTTGTTTTGTACTTTTCTCTGCGCTCAATCTCGTCTAACGCAAACACCGTTACGTCGGCTCGTTTACCAACTTCCAATACACCGCGGTCTGTGAAGCCAAAATGTGCCGCCAGCTTCCCTGTCTGTGAATAAACGGCCTCTTCTATCGACAGCTTGCCTGAACCACGGACGTAATCTGTATACAGAAGCAAGTTGTCGCCTGTTCCGCAGAATAGCTGGCCGTGTGCACCACAATCGTTAATGTTGCCTACTGCTTTATCATCGCGGCTAAGCTTAACCACCATGTCGTCGTCTTTCTCCCAGGGGGGCATAGTTACTGTAGACCCAAGGCCATTATTAGCAATCCATTCAGCCATTGCATCGCTGCAATGCACGCCCAGCTGCGTGGCGTATTCACCCAATGACAACCCGGCTGGCCCATGGTTATTTTCTGAATTGTCTAAAAGTATGTTCTGTGGCTTTCGAAAGAATGAGGTTTCCAGCGAGTCGTTGTCCCATGAACTCCTAGCCCGTTCGCGCCAGCTAGAATCAGCAAGCAAAGTAAGCTTGTCTTCATCGCTTTCAGCGGTGACTACTTCATGCCAAGCGTAATCGTTTGACTGAGCAAAGAGTAAAGACTGGCGCACACTGGCAGTAACGGTGATTGGCACATGAGCGTAGCCCGTCCAGAAATCTCGACCTTCTTTTTTGAAGCGCTCGTGCAACTCGAATAAAGGCTGCTGTAAGCCATAGTCCTTTTGCCACTGCAGAGTAGGCACACCACCCCATTGCAAACGAATTGGCATACCGGCGGTGAGCTTGGCCAAGCGCTCCATCGAATCTACCGCGGTAAAGCGCATTAAGCTATCGACCACCACCTGAACAGTGGCGCCAGGATAGCGTGCGGTAACTTTAAACATCGCTGTAAACTCAGCGTCATCCGCGAGCAATGATGGCACGGGTCTGTCTTCGCCGTCGTGGTCCATTAAGTTAGTCGAAAAGCCAAGAGCTCCAGCTGACAAGGCATCGTCCAAAAGTTCCGCAATTTTTTCGATCTCTTGAGCAGTAGCGGCACGGTCCCAAGCTTCCATGCCCATCACGGCTAAGCGCAGAGCTATGTGGCCAACGAACGTTCCGTAATTTGCCGGCACCTTTACATTTGCTTGCATGGAGTGCTTGTATTCCGACCAAGTGCTCCAGTCCCAGGGTAGATTACTGAGAAATGGGCCTTCCGGGATGTCTTCAAAAAAAGAAAATATCTTTACTACTTCTGCCTGTACGGCGGGATCCTTATGCAATGGAGCGAGCGCAAATCCGCAGTTGCCCATTACCACAGTAGTAACGCCACATCCTGGCAGGGGCTCTAAGTCGGGCTGCCACCACATAGTGCCATCGAAGTGCGTGTGGCTTTCAATTAAGCCAGGTGTTACCAGGCAACCGCTTGCATCAACCTTTGTTTCATCCGCAGAGGTGCTGAGGTTTTCACCTACTTCTGCAATCAATCCATCTTTAAGCCGAACGTCAGCAATAACAGCTGGTTTGCCCGTGCCATCAACAAGCGTTCCATTCTGGATCAATATGTTTTTAGTTTGCATTAGAGTGTGTTCCATACAGCAGAGAGAATTCCAAGAAAGGGAATTCTAATAAGACTACAGGGGTAGCGCCATTACCTTGCGGCAATGGCTGCGCTGTATTGCTAGTGCATGTTCGACACCAGCTGCGCGATGATGCCAATAGTTTATAAGCTTCTAGTGTGTGCACGTTGCGCTTGAAATGAGAATTAATCCAATTCGATGACTTTAAGCACGGCCCACGCGCATTATTGCAACTTAATCATTGATTCTCGCACCAATGTTGTGCCAATTCGCCATCAAACTGATCTGGATCAACGAATCTATAGGGCTTAAAGCAGGAAAGTCTGATGGCACGAAAATTGAAAGTAAATTCGCGATGGCAAACACATTATTGATTAGGCACGGGTTGCGTGCTGGAGGTACAACGATGAGACGTAACAATGATAGATCGAAAGCAATGTATGGTATATCGCGGATAGATGACCCTGTTCACAGAACGTTTGCTTGGCGAGTTAGCTTGTGCAGGCGAGGCAAAAGGCTAGTGAAGAATTTTACTGATAAGAAAAACGGAGGAAAAAGCATAGCGCTTGTTCTCGCCAAAGCCTACCGGGATGAATTGCTAGAGAATAACCCTCCAATCAGCCGTAAGGAGTTCTCATGCGCGATAAGAAAGAACAATAGGACAGGTATTTCCGGCGTGTATAAGTACGCTAAGCCATACACTTTGAGAGATGGTACTCTAAAGGAAACTTGGTATTGGGAAGCCAATTGGCCAACAGAGATTGGGGAGAGCGGTCATCAGTGCTTTTCCATTACTCGCTATGGTGAGGAGGTTGCTCGCCAGATGGCGATCAGAGCTCGTGAACGAGGCTTACGTAAATTATCTGGCGTGTTCTGGGCGTCAGAGCGGGGAACCCTATCTTCACTAGAGGAGATCAATTCGGGTGTTTTGGGCGCCTTATCGGATAGTGAATGTCAGCAAACTTTGGATGTTGCTTAGGCACGCAAGCCCAGGCATGTGAAAGAGAGAGCGCTTCCTGACACCGGCGGCGTCTCTTCTCGATTTAGGCTGGCAGCTTTTGCGTTAGCAGCGAACGAATTTTGTTGGACAGATCGTATATCGCCTCGCTGGGTTTTGTCCCGTTTTGCGAGTTGGCTGCGAAGCAATTATCCATCAGGCGCGAAGCTTTTACTATATGCGCTCTTTGCATCATATTGTCATCGGCGTTGCTTACCTTGGCTAACCAATAATAAAACCTGGCGAGTGTTCCCCAATGGCGAGCGTCATTCTCTATAGCTTTTTTGCTTAAGTGTTCTATGCAAATTTCAACTTGAGATATCTGTTTAAACAATCTATTGCTCAGCTTCATGATTTGCTTGCGATTGGTGTCGATGTTGACGCCAATTGCTGCCGTATCAATATTTGCCAAATTGGGTTCCCATAGATCAAGCTTGCAATCCAGTTGATGCAAGCTTCGGATACTCATGAGCGATTCGTCTCCTTCGGGCGTGAGCTTCACGGAGCGCCACGCGAAGAACTCGGCAATATCAAACAGCTCGAACTCTTGCGCTAGCAATGATCCGTGGTAGCACATTACATCGTCCATGTCTTGAACCGCAAGCTGGCGATCTTTATTGCTAGTAAGCGCATACAACTTTCCGATGTATTGTTTACCCTCTTTGAAATACTCTGGACTGTGAGAGCAAGACTCTGCGGCCCGTAAATAGATCCAGGCATCGTCACTGCTGACGCTTTCCATTTTTTGAAACAGCTCTAAGGCCTCCTTGTAATGACCTGATTTCAAGTAGTACTCAGATAATTCGAGATTTATGCCAAGCGTTTTTTCTGAGATGTTGCAGGAGTATTCTGATATTTCCCTCTTATAGTGCTGAAACAGCACATCTGCTTCTTGGTAGCGTTCTGATATTGGCAGTTTCTTCGCTTCAAAATATTCCAGGGACTTGTGTAGCTCCTCAAGAAAATCGCCGAATTCAGGGTTGACTCTGTCAGCTGCAATTTTTTTAGTGGGCGCAAACTGGTTCGGTTCATTCAGGCCGTCTAGCAGCTTGTCACATAAATTAAGCATGCGCGCCAGGTTGGCGAATTGAGAGCTAAGAGACCGTGTATAGATTGGCTTAATACCTGACCCCTTATAGATCAGCTTATGTTGTACTTCGCTCCAGGTTTCTTGAATGATTGTTCGTACCTGTAGCTCATATCTGGGAAATGGTTTTATCCCGGCAGAATCTTGGTAGACCTTAGAGTAGTAGTCGTCGTGAAAAATAGGCTGCAATACGTAGTGAAAGCTGCTGTAGCCAGTATTGTTTAAAAGTAGCTTACAAGGAAAGCTGCTCTCGTAGCTAAGCTTCTGCAGGTAAGCAAAGTTTGGATCGTACTCGTGGCTGTGAATCGTCATGTCGAGTATGTGCGTTCTTAGTGTATCACTCGTGAATAACTCATGTAGCTTCAACACTTTGCTCGGATGATATACAAGAACTCTCGCCCCAACCAGGTCATCAATCTGTTCTATCACTTCCTTTGCTCTCAACTCATTCTGAGAGGCTTCAAGCTTGCTGCGAATTTTTATCAATAAGCTACTGATACTTTTGGTTCGTGTTTTGAATGAGTAAATGTTCTGATCATGCTGCGTGAGCTCACTAAGACCGTTGCTTAGCCATAGCTCTAGGGCTTTCATGCCACTGTGATGCTCGGAATACCAGCGGCGTACGGCTAGCTCGGTTATGTCTTCTATGTTCATTAGTATATGATTTGATTCGCACGTTTTTAAATTTTCTTCAGCACTTTGCGTGCCAACGCAAGCTTTGTTACGTAATCGACGCTGCGGAGGCTCGCTTATATTTTTGCCGTAGACAAAGTGGCACAATTTTGTGCGTAGAAAGTTTAGGCGACAACGTGCTGCACTCTAATGATGCAGACTCTACGAGATGGGCAGCTCCTGCCTTACTCGCTTAATATGGACCATCAACCTGCTTAGAATGGTAGAGTTTTACGCCAAACCGGCGGGGTTGGGGGGGCGATTGGGGCAGGTTAGCATCGGTTCGCGCAATCACGTTTCCAAAAAGCCGTCAGCTTGGTGTTGACGTAGCTTTGTGAATCGGTAGCGCTATGGTGAACGCGCTACCCTCACCGAGCTTACTGCTCAGTTCAATGCGCCCACCATGTTCATCAATGATGCCTTGGGTAAGTGATAGACCCAAGCCAGTTCCTTCGCCTTCCACTTTTGTTGTGTAAAAGGGTTCAAATATTTTTTCGATAACGGACTCGCTCATGCCGGGGCCGTCGTCGCACACTTCCACGCATACAAATCGATCCTTTTGGCTAGAGCGAAGTGTGACTCGACCATCTTCTTTAACGCTCGATACTGCCTGCACGGCGTTAACGATCAAGTTCATAAAAACTTGTCCAAGCTTTCCCGTATTGCCCATCACCGTCGGAACATTTGATAGTTCATCTATGATCTCGAAATGGTGATTGGAGTCTGCTTTCACCAATGAGGCGGTTGATCTCACGCAGGCGACGATATCGACTTCCTCCATTGAGGCTTTCTCTGCGCGTGCAAAGGTCTGCAAACCTGCGACAATATCCTTTACTCTTATCAAACCTTCCCGTGTTTCCGCCAAAATTTCGGATGTATCTTCAACAAGAAAATCGACTTCTTTATCTTCAAGAAAAGTTTTTACGGCCCTGTATTCATTGTTGTGATTCGGGTCGTTTTCTAGCTTCGACAAAAGGTCTTTCAGAAGCACAAAGGCCTCATAAAATACTGGTGTGTACTCCGCCAATGTTGAAAGGTTGCTGGAAACAAAACCGATTGGGTTATTTATCTCGTGGGCAACCCCAGCAGAAAGAACGCCAAGAGAGGCCATTTTTTCTGACTGAACAAGTTGTCGTTGGTTTTGCTTTAACTCTTCATGCGCATCTTCCAAACTTTGGAAGGATTCATAGAGCTCTCTGGACTTTTCTTCCAGTAATCGTTCCGCGTGCTTCCTGCTTTTGCGTTCGCGATCTAGCGCTCTTTGTAGTATGGAAAGGTCCATTATTACAGCATCTTCAGTTCCAGCGAGCATTGCGCGTCACCTTTGTGCATACAAACATCGTGTTTGAGTTCGTATCGCTGATTGAAGTGCGCGGCTGAGCCCGCAATTAAACCTTCAGCCAAAGCGCAGAGCTTTCTAGGTGAATTGTATATCATGGTTAGCTCGTCATCTTTGCGATCTTCGTATCCAAACTCTGGCAAGCCAGCATTTGGCAAGAGTTTGCGTACCTCTACATGAATAACTTGATCCACAGTAAGAAGAAATTCTTTTAGGCTAGTTTGCCCCTCGAAAAATACGGGATAATTAGCTGCGAAATGCGGCAACATGTACTCTCCGAACGCCCTAACTAAATCGGTGGCTGGAATTCCTGTCGCCGCTTCTGCCGCTCCAACGAGAGCAAATAATTCGGCGTCTTCGTAGGTTTCTGTTGCCACATAGATGCCCTCCAATCCCGTATCATCGAGAAGTTGGCTCCACGCGGCAAGACCAAAACGCTCCTCTACCATCTCATTGAGCAAGCTAAATACGATTCCTTTCATAGCATCATTTCCCTTCTTGTTAATCTACTCAGCGAGTTCAAAGCTGGATAAACTGTTCAATTCTCATTGGCTTGTAATAGTAGTACCCTTGTATTAGATCGCAGCCAAATTGAGTACACATTTCAGCCTGCCCTCGTGTCTCAACGCCTTCAGCAATAGTTTCTAATCCGAGATCTTTTGCTAATGACAGCAAGTTCCTGAGCAACGTGGAGCGTTTACTGCAGTCTTCAATACCAATAATCAAAGAACGATCTATCTTGAGTACATCGATTGGAAGCTGATTTATTTGGCCAAGTGATGAATGACCGGTTCCGAAATCATCCATCGCAATTCTAACGCCCTTAGAGCGAAGTTCTGAAATAACCTCGAGGGCATGTCCGGTATCAGACATTATGCTGCTTTCCGTGATTTCTAGTTCCAGAAACTTTGCGTCTATTGAGTTGCGTTCCAGAAAATCCAAGACTGCATCCACCCAACCCCTTTGCGAAAATTGGCGAGGGGAAACATTAATGCTGAGGCGAACGTCTTCTTGGCCATTTTCTTGTAAAGAGGTAAGCGATTTGCACCCCTGTTCTATAATCCAAAGTCCCAGCTGATTTATGAACCCGGTATGCTCAGCAAGATCAATAAACATCTCTGGCGAGATTTTGCCTTTGTTTGGGTGTTCCCAGCGGCAAAGTGATTCTGCGCCACGTATTTTTCCATCAAGGCAGGCTACTTGTGGTTGTAGCTCTAGGTAAAACTCCCCGCGCTCTAATCCCAAGCGCATATCTTCTTCTAGAGACTTTCTAAGATGGAGGTTTTTGCCAATCTGGTTGGAGTATTTTGTCGCAAGACCGGCCGATTTAGTCGCTGTTAGCGCCGAAAGTGCCTCGTTGAAGTTGGTAGTGGCATCGGAACCTAGTGCCGAATAACCAATGGCAATGGCAGGCACAGTGTGTGCATTCAGGTCAAACTCATTAGCCAGGGCTAGAAAAAAACGTTCAGTACTCTCACCATTGAGTTCTTTGAAAACAGCAGCAAATAAATTACCTTCCAGTTCTTGCAGTGCGACTGTGGGCTCACCGAAAGTAGCACAACAATGGGCCTCAATTCTATCTGTGATGCTGTCTCGATAGTGGTCTGAGTCAATTTCGCTTCGAAGCTCGTTAGCGTTGCGAACTTCCAGTACCATTAATGCCGAATTGCAGTTTAAGTGTTCCGCACTGATTTGCGTACAGAACTGCTGCTGCGTTAGAACGGAGGATGTTTCTGATTCCGAGCGGCTTTCTGATACTTCAAAGGCGTCGGCAACGGTACTTCTTAGTGCCTCATTGCTCCAAGGCTTGTGCAGAAATTTGTATATATTTCCATCATTAACCGCATCAATCACGGCATTCATATCGGCCTGACCGCTCAACATAATGCTAACAATCGATGGGTATTTCTCGCTAACAGTTGTCAGCAACTCAGAACCGGACATACCCGGCATACGGTGATCGCTCACAATGACGTCTACTGGTTGACTTTCAAGCAGCTCCAGCGCTTGGGCACCGCTGTGCGCGATGTGAATTGAATAATTTTGACTACGAAGTGCGCGCTTGATGGATTTCGGCACATTTGGTTCATCGTCAACCAACAATAGACTATGGCTCACTAGCGTCCCTGTGAAAAAAGCTCCTTTAATAGTTATTAGTTTAGGGCATGAGCGGTAAAACGCTTGTTTTCAAAGATCCGCTTGTCTGTCGGTAGTGATCTGCATCTGAGAGTATCGATTTGAGTCACCAGGCCTTAGCTAGGCCTGGATCGCCACGATACCGAACTGACGTGTCTGTAACAGTTAGTATTGGCTTATTTGCGCGGCGGCATACCGTGCACTAGCGTCAATGATTTCAGCTCAGCACCTGCTCTACGGTGCTCTGATAAGGATTGGTATTCTGGGTCGTCATACCAGCCGGTAACCGCAGCTTCCGAAGGAAATTGAAGGATTATCATGCGACCGGGACGCGGCTCAGAACCTTCAATGTGTTTGATGTTGTCGTCGAAAGTAACAAGGGAGCCACCGTGCTTTTTCAGTATGGGGAAAAACCCTTTCTCATAAGTGTTGTAACCTGAGTGGCCTTCAATCGGCACGATGTTAACGACTAGATAAACGGGTACGTCAGACATAGCTTGAATCCTTTTGTAATGTGTTAAGTGTTAAATACTTGTTAACCAGTTGGCGACGGCTTGGCCAATCTCAACTGGCGAGTCTTCCTGAATAAAGTGCAAGCCCTTTACGGTGACTTCTTGCTGATTTGGCCAGCTGCGACAAAACTCGCGTTGTGGGCCAAGGAGAATTGAACCAGGGTCGGCATTGACGAACAGCTTGGGCATGTCACTGCCCGCCATAAACGCGCCATATTCGTTGACCAAGGCAACAACATTCTCGGGTTCGCCCTCAATAGGAATCTGACGAGGCCAGTTCAGTAGAGGTTGTCGATCATCCGCAGTAAGGTGCGGCGCGCGATAGGCGTTCATTTCTGTATCACTCAGCTTGCGAATAATTGACGAGGGCAGAACGCCTTCTATAAACATATTACGTTCTAGAATAAGATCTTCGCCTTTATCTGAGCGAAACCCTTTAAATATACCTACCGCGCTTTCTGGCCAGTCAGCCCAACTCACAGGTTTAACGATACCCTCCATGTA
>JBGCFQ010000019.1:0-51526 GCA_045106985.1 Pseudomonadales bacterium
GCCACCCTGTTCTGGATAGGTGCCCAAGAAGCCGCTAAGGCCCTCACCAGCAACGATATCAAACTGTCCTTGCAGCACCTCACTGGATACCTGTCCACTGGCAGTCACTGTATATCTTGCTGACTGTTTAGAGACCACGCGAGTGAATTCGAAATTGTCAATCAAGTCCTCAAGCACATCGCTACCATCGTCATAGAGAAACAAAGCACGACCACTCACGCTCAAGGCGTTATTTAGCTCACGCTCTTCATAGCGAACATCAAACGCATTCTGCAGCGACAATACGGTGCCCTGATTGTCCGCTATTTCCATATCGGCCGCGTCTATTTGCATGGTTACTATGCTTGCCGCTTCCGTATCGCTTATCTCATCAATGCTAATATTGAAGTCGCCAGCAACCGTTTTGTTTAGCTGCGCCAAAAAGCAGTCTCTATACGTTGCTCTAATACTGTCTCCCGATGTTGGGGTTTCAGATTGATCTACATCTATAAACTCAAATTCTACCAGCCCACCATTAGTGCAACTCTCAGTTCGCGTAAGGGAAGCGTATTGTTTCGTGTCGTTAAAGAGCGTGGTAGCAAGACTGCCTAGCTGCAATACTTGCTCTATTACACCCGCGCCATAGCTAGCCACTTCGATGCTATTAGTTTCGCTTGGTTGCAGCGAAACAAAGGCAGCTTGCGGAGCTTCTTGCATTGGCTGCGGTGCGCCTGCCGTAGCCGGTGCTGAAGAACCACCGCGACTACAAGCTGCCAGCCCACCAAAAAAATTGCAGTCAGTAAGGTATATTTATGATTTAACTTAGCCAACTGAATACTCCAGTAGTTGTATTAGAAACGCAAGGTCTTGCATTCAAAGCATAAGCTTAGTCGGAAATGTTAGATCGCGGCTTGATTGTAGTAATAGTCCTACGTTCGATCGACCGGCGGCTCAACAGAAGAACACGCAGCAAAGAAGATAATGCACGCGATAGTGATCTAAAAAAACGCCTCTAGGTCACCTGATGTCAGCCGAAAGCTAAGAAATTCCAGAAAATCTGAATGACTCTGGGTTCTGCGCTCGCTGCACGACGCTAATGAATTATTCGCAGACAGGACTAGCGTTTCTTATCTAACTTTTAACTTTTGGAAGATAAAGCGACTAGCAATGGCATAGAACCGCGGGGCAAGCCTGCGCCACGTCGTTAACTACCTCGCCGAACTGAATAGACATAACTTAGAACCGCAAACACCGCAACGCCCATTAAGCTTGCGCCTAGGTCTAAAAATGAGAAGGTTCTAGTGGCACTGAGCAGCTGAAGAAACTCTTCGACTATTACGACAAGCGTGACCAAAACAGTTCCCCACAGTATTGCGCGAGAAGCGCTTATATTCTGTGTAACCACAAAGGTCAGTATTCCGAATATCCCAAAATGTCCTAGCTTGTCGCCATAGGGAATAGCGTTGATAAACGAGAAAATGCTGGGGCTGACTGTTGCAATAAAACTGAGCCCAACAACGACCATAATTGCGGCTACTGCGTACAGTTTATTCTTCATTACTCATACTTCTTTAGTACCTTAAAACAGCCTTTAGCAGCCCTTACCACATGCAAAACGCAACTCCGGCGCAAGCAGCTACTTCAGTGTGCAGCGATAAGCTGAGAATATTCTTGCATTAAGAAAGTGATTAGCGCTGTATAGTAGAGCTTTTTAGAAAAATTGTCGTAAAGTTTATCCAACAGCTCGCGGCAAACGCGAATATCATAGAATTAAAGGGAGCTTGCTTGGCTGCACACACAGTAAAGCAAGTCTGATTGATTCACAGCCTATAATGCTTCTAGGTTATTCGGTATTCAAATAATGTTAACTCTTAGCTGAAACCCAATTAGGTTGTAGCCTGTCATCCAGCACATTTTTTCTCATGCTGCTTCCTGTAATGTTATTGTATAAACAGGCTTAAACGTCGGGCAAATCGCTGCTGGCTCACTCAGAGGTAAATATGTCGAAAAAGAACCCACATCGACCGTTCACTCCTAATCCAGAGTTTCTGTCTTTGTTACCTGAGAAGTATGGCAACGCCGTTAACGGGCTGGGTGAGACAGAAGTGCGCCGCCCCGACATGGTTTGGTGGGCACCCAATATGGACGAGGCCTCTTTTGGAGAGGCGCAGAAGTGGTTTTACAACCGTGAACAACCAGGCCCCGAACTGCTGAAGGAGCGGGCAAAGCGCAAAGACATTCTGGAAGCACCACTGCCAGACCTGGCAGACGAGCAAAAGATACACTCGCCGCAAGAATGGACCAAGGCGCTTGATGCATTTATTGAGACAGGCGACTGCGAGATGGTAGGCGTTGCTCGCATGCAAGAAGAATGGGCCTACAGCGATAAAGAAGTACTTTTTGACAACGTTATTATGCTGGGTGTGCAGCACAACTATGATCAGCTGAAGTCTGCCCCCGACCAATTATGTGGCACTGACGTTTCCAGACAGTACAACCGTGCGGCATTTGCTGCAAAAAAGATCGCAGCTTGGCTGCGCGAACTAGGGTGGGATGCCAAGCCGGTAACGGGCCCCATGGTTGGCGACATTCTAATGATTCCTCCCGCGTTGGAATGCGGCTTTGGCGAACTCGGTAAACACGGGTCTCTTATAAACCCCGAATTTGGCTCAGCTTTTAGGCTTGGCGCTGTGCTAACCAATGCCCCCTTTGCCATAACGCCAAAACGAGAGTTTGGTATTGATGATTTCTGCAGCCGCTGCCGGGTGTGCGAGAACGCCTGCCCGCCGTTTGCCATAACACCTGAGAAGCAAACCGTACGCGGGGTTGAAAAATGGTACGTCGATTTCAACGAGTGCATTCCATTTTTCGCCGAGACTTCGGGTTGTGCCATTTGTATCGCGGTGTGCCCTTGGTCTTTACCGGGCGTGGGGCCTAACTTGGCCGACAAGTTGGCGCGTAGGGCTGAGCGCAAACGAACCGAGGGGGATGAAGACGCTTAGCCCCTATCGCCTATAGGGTGCGGGGCCATAGCTCTGGGAAAAACTCACTATTCATTTCATCACCATCTCGATGGCCAGCAGCTTCAAATAAAGCCCTCTCGTTTTTTGCCCAATCGCCTCGGTATCGGATGCGCGCATTTTCGGCTGCCAGGCGTAAAGTGTATCGGCGGCTTAAAGTGCTTGGTACAAAATTCGGGTTGCTTCCATGCAATGTGCGAATATCGAAAATAAGGCAGTCACCCGCGTCCATATCAAATGAAACGATATCAAATTCATCACGATTCGAATTTATATCAGGCGGCGACTCGTAGCGCTGTCCGTTCACCCAACCGGACGGTTCTGCCGCTTGATGATCGTCGAACCACACTCGCATGAATAAGGTATTCCATAAATGTGAACCTCGCACCAACTCAATGCCTTCCCCTTTTTTAACGGGCTCTAGCGGGATCCAAAGCACGCACATTGTTCCATCAAAGTCGAAGTAGGAAATATCATGGTGCCACGGAGCACGTGCTGCTGCGCCCGGTTCGCGAACAAACCAATTATCCATGACCAAATTGATTCTCTGCGCCGCCATGAAAGCCGCGCCTATTTCGGCGGCCGGTGACGCCCGAATAAAGTGCTCAAATTCCTCAAACTCCGACCATACCCAAAAGTCTTCGCAGTAACGTGAGGTACTGCCAACGACTGTTCGCTCTTCAAAACGGGCACTAGGCCGATTCAGATTCTTCTTCAGCCCGGCACTGAGCAACTGTAACCAGTTCGGCTCAAACACTTGCTGCAAATGCACCACGCCGTCACGCTGGTAGGCGTCCAAAGCATCTTTTTTAGCTGTGAACATAGAAGTGTTCTGTTTTGTCTATCATCGGTAACCTCAATCTATTGTTGAGCTTAACAGAATAATAAAGCGACTATAAAGCGTGGAAAACAATCGTATGGAATAAACAGTGTTTCTTTTAGCGTCTTTCTGCTGCTTAGTCACCAGGACTCAACTGTAGGTTAACGAGAATACAGGCCGTTAGACAATCCACCTGTTAATGCTTACTATCGATTCGTTGAAAATTGGCAGTCATTTCGTAAAAGGCTCAAAAAATGGCGGATCAACTAGTGCCTGCCAAAAACAATATTACCTCGCCAGGAGACTACTATGTTCGAACACTCACGAGGCATTAGAACTACTCTAAGTTTTTTCGTGCTGGTCACGGCTCTTTCAATAGCTGCACCGTCATCAGCAAGCGACAACAAACCAAATATTGTACTGGTGCTGATGGATAATTTTGGCTACGGCGAGCTAGGTGTCTATGGCGGCGGTGTTTTGCGTGGCGCTGCAACTCCCAATATAGATGGCATTGCCGCAGAAGGATTTCAGCTAACAAATTTTAATGTGGAAGCGGAGTGCACGCCGTCGCGCTCGGCATTGATGACAGGTCGTTACGGCATACGAACGCGGCAGCGACCCGATGGCCCACCACGAGGCGTGTGGTACGGAATTACAAAGTGGGAAATCACTTTGGCCGAAATGTTGTCAGGCTCCGGCTATACAACAGGCATATTTGGCAAGTGGCATTTGGGTGACACCGAGGGGCGTTACCCTACCGACCAGGGTTTCGATGAATGGATTGGGCTACCACGGTCTTCGGATCGCGCCTTCTGGCCAGACAGCAATAGCTTCACGCCAGGCAGCCACCCAAGTGCTGAATTCACCCACGTAATGTCGGCGAAAAAAGGTCAAACGCCAAAGAAGTTGGGCGTGTTCGACCGCACGAAACGAAAAATAATCGATCGAGAAATAACAGATCAAGCTATAGATTTCATTACGCGTAAAGTCGGCGCCAAACAACCGTTCTTCGCCTACCTTCCATACACACAAACCCATGAACCGGTAGACCCACACCCCGATTTTTATGGAAAAACGGGCAACGGCAGCTTTGCCGATGTGTTAGCCCAAACCGATACCTACGTTGGCGAGCTTCTTGATACAGTTGACGAACTTGGTATTAAGGAAAACACTATTTTCATCTTTACCTCTGACAACGGCCGCGAGGGCGTGCCCAGATCTTTCGGTTTTACCGGTCCATGGCGAGGTGGCATGTTTTCGCCGTATGAAGGATCCTTGCGTGTGCCATTTCTGATCCGCTGGCCTGGCAAGATACCCGCGCGGCAAGTATCGAATGAAATCATCCATCAGATAGACCTATTCCCTACATTAGCTAGCATCGTTGGCGCCAAACTGCCAAAAGATCGCGTTTTGGACGGAGCCGATCAGTCTGATTTCCTAATGGGCAAGTCGAAGAAATCGGCGCGCGAGTCGGTCATTATTTACATTGGCAATGAGTTATTTGGTGTGAAGTGGCGCAACTGGAAATTGCTACTGAAGGAAATGGAGCATGGCAGTTATGCAATCAAAGAGATGGCCTACCCCTCGGTCTATAACTTGCTGGTAGATCCAAAAGAGGAAGTACCCGAACTGAATTATCTAAATGATACCTGGGTCGATTTTCCATTATACAAAATACTGGAAGACCACCAGGCGTCTATTGAAAAGGACTCGGGGGCTCCTGGCCCTTAATTTCCCATTGCCGAGAAAGTGCTCAATAAGCTTGGGTAAACACACTGATAAAGACAGGCAATTCTGAGCGTGGCAGGTCTTTAATGCCAGCCGCCGCCGCGCGGCCACCACCCGTTGGAAATTGCAAACACAATTCTGATGCTCCTTGCTTATTGCTCAGAGGCGCGCGAACGCTGACCAGGTAATTGCCGTCGTCTTTTTCTGTAACAACAGCATGTGCTCGGTTTGGGTGTTCAATGGCCAACTTATTTCCGAACACGCCTCGCACTCTTAGTGACCACGACTCATTGGGCAGCAGGAACACGACCGTACTCTCATCGCTATGAATAGGACGAAGCTGCGCAGCTTGATCCATATCTTCAATGTAGCCATCACATAGTGTTTGATAGTCCGCTGAGCTGGCCACAAATTCCAGCGCTGAGTCTGCCTCATATAAAGTGTTGTAGAGCGCAACCGGGTGTAAATGTAAGTCAGCGATCGAATGACCATAGGCATTGTAATTAAGATAAATACCCAGGTTTTTTAGTAATTCGACATCGGCCTTAGCCATTTTCAGTTGCCCAGCCAGGCTCAGCGCCGTGTCTTGAAGGTTGTCGCCAAATGCGCCGACTATCGCCCAATCTGGAAATGCCCCTTTCAAGTGGCCATTCACTAGTACAGCGGTGCACACATCCGGCGCTTCATTAATAATGGCGTGAAGCTGGTCATGCTCGGGAATGTTGCCGGCAAAATGATGGTCGACGTAAAAAACCTGCGCACCGTTTTTCAGAACGCGCTGCAGTGCAACACGGTTTTTGTCCATTGACACATCCAATACAGTGACCCGGTCACCGGCTTGCGCATCTACCTTGGCAAGTAAGTTGAAGTCGCGCTTAACGCCGGTAACAATAATGGATTGTCTGGGTTCTGCTTTGCGCAATTGAAGCAACGCGCATATTCCATCGGCGTCGCCATTAAAAACGTCGTAATTTGTCATGCACTCTTACGTGTTTGGCGTGCCACCCACCAGCCGAGTAGCTTGTCGGTAATACTTTTCGATTCATTACTGTCGCCATTCGTATCGGACGACAAATCCATTTCGGCCCCACCTGCTCGGTATTGTTCAGAATACATGTCCAGCACTTTCTTTTTCACCATACCTCTCAGCGGTACGTGGGCAATCATGCCGTAGGTAGCAGCACTGCCCTGCTCTCCCAATGCCGGGTTAGCGCGCACAATGTCTACCGCTTTGTTGAGGTCGGCCAAGTAATCGTCTACCACCTTCAAATGCTGAGCTGTAACCATGGCGTGTAAGCCCGACGGGTACTGATTGCGGTTTACCTGCCAACCCAGCGCATCCATCTGATCGCCAACGGCAAGAATATTCAGTTTTGTACTGGTCGACTTGTAGGCGAACAAGGGGCCTTGGGGATTTCCCATCACTTCCAGTTCCGGTATCGCCTCTACGCCGGCCTTCATACGCGACACAGCCTCCCAGGTGTCGCGAGCAAGCTCTCTGTAACCCTGCTTACCGAAGTACTGTAGTACGCTCCAGGCTGCCGCGTACGCACCACCAGGACGTGTACCCAACAGCGCTGATGACGCAAACACACCGCCGGGCCAGTCTTCGTAAACGAACATTTGATAACGTAGATAATCTAGATTGCGGTAGGTGATGGTTGAGGCGCCTTTGGCGGCGTAGCCGTACTTGTGTATGTCAGCAGAGATTGACGTTACCCCGGGCACACGATAATCCCACAACGGCAACTCCTCTCCGTTCATTTCCATAAAGGGCAGAATAAAACCACCTACGCAGGCATCCACATGAAGAGGAATGTTATGTTTCTGTGCAATCTCGCCCATCGCCTCAATCGGGTCGATGGTGCCATGCGGGTATTCCGGTGCGCTGGCTAAAATCATTACCGTGTTTCGGTTGATCATGCGCTTGAGTTTCTTCAAGTTTGGCGAGAAGTCATCTAACAACGGCACCAGCCGAATCTTTACACCAAAATACTCCGACGCCTTAAACCAGGCAACATGGGCCGACTCGGCTATGATCATTTCGGGTCGTTTTACCCGACGTGTCTCACGGGCCATATCACGATAGGTTTTTACCGCCATCAAACAGCTTTCAGTGCCGCCTGACGTGACTACACCGCACACATCCTCGGTGCCATTCAGAATATCGGCGGTGGCACTGATAACCTCCGACTCCATTTGTTTCAAGCTTTTAAACGCGCCGGGGTTAAGCCCGTTTTCACAGGCAAAGCGGTGATAAGACTCTTTGAGGAAATCCGAATGGTCTTCGTTCAGGTAGTACACCAAACTCCAAACCTTACCTTCTTTGTAGTTCGGGTCGCGTTCCTTGAAGGCGTCCAGCTCTGAATATATCTCGCTGGAATCACGCCCGTTCTCGGGCATGGGTTTATGAGACCTTGATTGTGCAGGTGCGTTTTCCATCAGCCGACCTCTAAAAAGGGTATCTACAACTCGTTAGCACCTATTGTAACAACAGCGCCAGCGCGATGCCCAAGTAGTTGCCCAGCGCATACCCTATGATGCCGGTCGTCATGCCCGACAATACGATATTCGGATTACCCAGTGCTTTGGCCATCATAGGCACAAAGGGTGGACTGCAAATTGCTGCCGTAGACGTGATAACAAATGTATCTCCGTCGATACCTGCAAGCTTACATAGTATCGCGTGTATCAATAGGCTGCCCGCTATAGTACCAAACACAAACATTGTGACGCTGAAGCTGGCTTTCCCTAAGTCAGCCGCGTTGGTCATTGTTGCGATAACAAAACAAAACACGTAGATAAGATACATGCCTGTGCGATACGACAATACCAGCTGGCTTACTCTCGCGTTCAAAGAAAATGCCATTCCAATTGTGGTCAGGAAGATGATGACAAAAGCGGATGTGTTTTCAACGGCAAACACAGTCTTCACAAGCTCAGCCAAACCCAGCGACGCTCCAAGGGCGAGCAGCGCCAGCAGGAATACACTCGCTAGTTGCGGAAGGTTTTCCGCACGAGTTAAAGGCAAATAATCCTCATTGAGCATTTCATTGCTTGCGCGCGTATCAGTTGTTGATAACTCTGGCCTGCCTAAAAGCTTGCGAAACAGAGGGATGCCAAAGGTCAGCATCGCCAGAATATAGATACCGCCGGACAGCGCGTCGAGTGTTTGAAATACGATATAGCGCGCGTGTGGTATGTCTAAAGCTGTTTTGATCGCAGCGATGTTGGGCGTGCCACCGGTGTACATCCCTACCGACATCGCTGCCAATTGGCTTGTCGATTGTGACCCTTCGGAGCGGAACAAATAGAACAAGGTGGTTGCAATTGTCACCACCGAAACAATTGCAAACAACATAGACAACATCGCCTTACCCGCTGTTTTACTCCACTGGCGAATATCCAGAGTGAACAACAACATCGGCAGCGCTAATGCCACAACCACTTCAGAAAGCAAGGCTTGAACAGCAAACATCTGTGCTGGAACCAAACCCGCGTTGCCAACAATTAGACCAGATAGATAGCACAACAAGATTACACCGAGTTTTTGTGCCCAACGTTGATAGTGAGTAAGCGTCAGGATGAGCGCTGGCATTAGCAAAAATAGCAATGCACACGCAACAGTAGTCACTAACGGCGTTTCCGCAGCATCGACTCTTGCGCCACCGACGCTACCAAACGACCATCACGAGTGTAAAAGCTACCGCGGCTAAAGCCACGCCCCCCGAAGGCCGACGGGCTGTCTTGGTGATACAGCAGCCACTCGTCTGCGCGAAACGGCTGATGGAACCAAATAGCGTGGTCCAGACTAGCCATAGACAACTCTGTACTGTGACCGCTAGCCGGGTGCGCCAGAAGTGCGGCCCCTAGCAGGGTGTGGTCAGAAATATAGGCGAGCACAGTTTGGTGAAGTATTGGCTCATCGCCTAAGGGTTGGACGGCACGAAACCAATAATTCTGCAGCGGTTCTTGCGGTTGCGGATCTAGAAAATCTCGCCGCACCACCGGGCGGCGATAAAATGCCTGACCTGGTGGTTTGTTGAACTTCTCTGGATGGTCCTCAGACATTCTGGTCCAGTATTCGAAATCATCCTCCAGATCTTCTGGATCAGGCACCTCTGGCATTGCAAACTGATGCTCAAAACCGCCTTCCTGAACGTGAAACGAGACTGAGGTACTAAAGATTGCTATGCCTTCTTGTTTAGCCACGACCCGTCGGGTGGTATAGCTGCGACCGTCTCGAATCGGGTCTACCTCATACACTATCTGTTTTTTAGGGTTACCAGGGCGCAGAAAATAGGCGTGTAAGGAATGAGGCATGCGGCCTTCATCGTCGACGGTGCGAATAGCGGCATTAAGCGATTGAGCCAAAACCTGACCGCCAAATACGCGAGGTGGAAACTTGGGGCTGCGACCTGTGAACAGGTATTTATCAACCCGATCGACCTTCAACAAAGCCAGTAGTTTTTCAAGATGTGATGCCAAGGTTTTAATCCCGCTAGAACGTACTCGGAGCCGGTAATTGTATCGTAGACTCGCTGCTCTGAGAGGTTCGCGCTAGAAACTTGTCCGTTTCTTTTTGACCTAAAAAGAATCAACCACAATAAAGTTTAATTCACCTGTGTCTTCTCTAAGGTGCCTCACTGCCTGATACTCATCGCTCTGATACCAAGCCCTGGCTTGCTCGGCGCTAGAAAACTGAAAAATCACAGCACGGGATTTATCGTGACTTCCTTCTAGCACATCACTGACATTGCCACCAAACAGAAACTCTCCGCCGTACAACTGCAATGAGTGCTCCGAAGCCGTAGCGTATTCTTTAAATAGCTCAGGCTTAGTGACTGTTGAATGGACAATTAATAAAGCAGGCATAACATTCTCTAGACTGTGGCACTTATTGCGACGGGTATATTCCCCATCCTCGGCATGCCTGTGATTGGGTCGTAATCTACCTCGGTACTCAGTAGCTTACCCGTATTACTGCCCTGCTCTAGATAACGATCATCCTCATTCACCAGCCCACCAAAGGCATGAGACATAGCGACTAGGCCGCGACGCAAGCTTGTGTCGGCTTCAACAATGGCAGGAATGGTTCCGTGTGCGCTGCTAATACTAACGCTGTCGCCACTTTGCACACCAAGTTCTGCGAGGTCATCAGGGTGCATCCACGCGGGGTTCCAGCGCTTTCCTCCTGAAAGTTTTTCGATGGAGCGGCCAGCAGAGTTCATAAAGTTGTTATGTCGGCGCGGTATATAACGGAACGGAAACTTTGGGTCACTCCAGCTTTGGCGAAAGTCTTCGGCAAACACCTCGGCAAGTTGCGCCATCATCGTATCGTTTGCACAATCCAACCGTGCGTCACAGCCCGCTTCTTTGGCTTCAACACGTACTTCCACGTTCCATATTTTGCCATGCGGGTATTGTTTAACCTCGCTCAGCGGAATGCGAGAGCGCGAACATATTCGTTCATAAATGTCAGCGGTGGTGGGCTTATTCTCCAATGGCAGCGGCATGATTTCCATTTCTGCTTCTTTGTGCTTGGCAAAACCAAATACGGCTGCAAAAAACAGTTCTTTGCTGAGATGCTTCGCCATGTCATAGAAAAATGACCACTCTTCCACTAGGTCGGATCCATGCGGTGGATCGGCGATCACGTCCGAGTATTGTCCATAGGCGGCCTGAAAACCAATGCCTGTACCAAAGTACTTAATGTTCTCACCGCTTTGGCTCATGCCCGGTGTTTCCAGTGTTTGCTTGCAGGCGATCACATAGTCCGCAAGCCTGGCAGTGCTGCTCATTTCCACATCGAAACACACCAGTAAATCCAATGCCTCCATGGCAGCTTGAGTTTTAGCCTGGTCTGGCCAAGCGGCCATCGGATTGCCGCCGATACAAATCAGTGCTTTTACCTGTCCCTCGCCTTCTAATAGAATTTCGTCTGCCAGAGCTGCTGTTGGCATGCCAGCGGCGGTGTCGGTTAGGCCACGCACGCGCATCTTCTCGCCATAACCCCAGCCTTTGAATGGCGCCAGTGCTTGCGCGTGCGGCACGTAGCTTGGCAACATAGCGTTTGGTCGCGTGACCACGTCACCTTCCTGCACGTAAGCCGCACATAAGGTGTTCAGGCAGGCGAGCAGGTACTCCTTTAAATTGCAGTACATGGAAAAGCTAGGGCCGGTACCGCTGTTGGCGTGTTTAATCGTTGCGCCCGCAAACATTCGTGCTGCCCGTTCAAGGTCTTGTTGTGGCACGTCGGCACGTTCAGCAACGTACTCAGGCGTGAACTCTTTTACCTGTGCGGCCAATTGCTCAAAGCCACTAACGTTGTTACGCACAAACTCTTCGTTATAAAGGTTTTCTTGAATAATGATGTTCAGCATACCCGCCAGCAAGGCATGATCTTCGCCGGGGCGAGGTTGCAAATGCACTACCGCTTTGCGCGCCACATCGGACACTCGAGGGTCTACAACAATCAGCTGCAAACCCCGCGCCTGCGCTTCTTTCAGCTTCTGGGCAGGGTTTTGCCCAGGTATGCCTGCCGACTTGGATATGATTGGATTGCCGCCCAATAACAACCAGGCGTCAGCCTTATCAAAATCCGGCTCGCCGCCCAGCCATTTGCCGTGGGCGGCCATGGCGATCTGCTTTCCTGGTTGATCAATTGTGTTAGACGTGAAAAACATACTTGAGCCGAGCGAACGCAAGAACGCATTACCCACTGAAGCACCCGCCGGATACGCCACATTAGGCGTACCTACGTACACTGCAACTGAGCGCGGACCAAATTCGTCAACCAACGATTGTAAGCGTTCGGCTATTTGAGTAGCGGCTTCGCCACTGGCAACGGTGTCAAACTCACCAGAGTCATCCCGGCGTAGACTGTGCAGCAAACGACCGTCATGATTGTGCAGCTCAGGCAACGCCCGGCCCTTCGGGCAGCTATAGCCTTTAAACATCGGGTTGTCGGGATCACCCGTTACCCGCGTCACTTTGCGCCGACCAGCATCATCTTCCACATGCGCCAGTACGCCACAATGGGCTATGCACAGTCTGCAAACAGTAGGTACGATTTCAGTCATCTGCCGCTCCTTGTCTTATTAAAATTATGCCTTCTCTGAACCAACCACCCACATCGCAAAAAACTGACTGTGACCGCCATAGGCGTGGCCCATTGCTTTTTTAGCTCCGGCAACCTGGTGCTCGCCAGCCTGGCCTCTTACCTGCATAGCCGCTTCAGCAAAACGAATCATGCCCGATGCGCCAACTGCATTGGAAGACAATACGCCCCCGGAGCAATTCCATGGAATGTCGCCGCCTTCGGGTAGCGACGTGGCGCCTTCCATTGTCAATTTCCAGCCCTCTCCTACATCGCAAAATCCCAGGCTCTCTAGCCAGATGGGCTCAAACCAACTGAAGGGAACGTATATTTCGGCCATGTCCAGTTCTTTGCGCGGATTGCGAATACCAGCTTGTGCGTACAGGTCTTTCGCACACTCACGACTGGCTGCCGGATTCACTTCGTCGCGCCAGGGATAGAAAGATGGCTCCGAACGCATTGCACTGCCATGAATCCAGGCGGGCGGTGTGGCACTGTCGTTGGCGTGCTTGGCGCTGACCATCACCATTGCACAGGCACCATCGGAAGACGGGCAACTTTCAAGAAAACGCGTTGGCTCCCAAAGCATCGGCGATTCCTTCACCATGTCCAGTGAAATGTCAGGAATTTGCAGTTGCGCACGCGGGTTTAGCAGAGCATGCAAGCGGTCCTTTACGGCAACCATCGGCCCGGCGTCTGGGTCAGCGCCAGAGGCGCGCATGTATTCCCGAATTACGGGTGCAAACATGCCACCTGCGCCGGAATTAAAATGCGGTCTAAACGGCGTTGACGGAGACAGGGCCCACTGGGCGTTAGACTCAGACTGTTTCTCAAAGCTTACTGTTAGCACTCGCTCGAATTGCCCGCTTTGTATATGCGACGCTGCAACAATAGCCGTTGAACCGCCAACAGAACCCGCCGTATGAACTCTCATTAAGGGCTTGCCGTGCGCCCCAAGTGCATCTGCCAGATAAAGCTCGGGCATCATCACCCCTTCGAACATATCCGGCGCTTTGCCAATAACAATCGCGTCGATGTCTGACCAGTCGTAGCCCGCATCATCCAAAGCATTCCGCGCGGCCTCTCTAACCAAGCCGGCAATAGACATTTTAAGTTTTGAACGATACTTGGCCGACTGGCCAATACCGATGATTGCGCAAGGATTCGCCATTACACGCCCTCCAATACAGCCAACAGATTTTGCTGTAAACAAGGACCAGAAGTAGCATGTGCCACGGCCCGATCGCCCTCGCCTCGCATGATCCGCATGGCGGCTTCACCAAATCTATCCAGCCCAGCAGACATCATTATGTGTCCAGCTAAGGGACCACCCGATGGGTTTACCACTGTTTCTTCACTAAGGTTTAATGCCTCTTTCAATATCAGCGATTGATGACTAAACGGAGCGTAAAGCTCGGCAAAATCAATCTTATCGCGGTTCAACCCGATCTTCTCTGCGGCTATGCTGCTCGACATGCTGTGTGCCAAGTCACGACTGCCTAACGGGTGCGCTTCAGCGCGGTGATCCATGCCGCGAATGTAGACAGGCCTTTCGCAAATTCTTTCTGCTACGCTGCGTTCTGCCAAAATCAATGCAGAGGCACCATCACTGATGGGGCAGCAATCGTGGCGTCTTAATGGGCTAATAAACGTGGGCTCACTGAGCAATTCATCGGTGCTGACATTACCTTTCAGCTGCGCGTTGGGATTGTCCATCGCGGCCGCTCTACTGTCGACCACCACCTGTGCCATGTCCTGTTCGCTGTAGCGGGTTTCATGTAAAAAGCGTTGCGCCTGCAGCGCAGCCATACTGACGCTGTCTGGCCAAAGTGGTTGGGTATAATACGGGTCGAGTTGCAAGGCCATTATATCGACCAACTGCCCTGGCGATGACTTAGCGAAACCGTAAACCATTGCTGTATCAACATGACCACACTGAATTTTTAACCAGGCTTCGTACAAGGCCCATGCAGCATCCATCTCGACGTGGCTTTCAATAGCACTTGGCGTGGCACCTAGCGCGTCCACCGCCATTACAAATGAAAAAGGTGAACCAGAGAGGTAATCGCAACTGCCAGAGCAAATAAAGTCGATCTCTTTTTGTTCTAGCCCAGCCAGCTTATGCACTTCTGGCAACACTTGCATCAGCAATTCGTTTTCGTTCTGTCGTGCAGACTCACGAACCATGGGCGTCTGTGCCCAGGCAACAATGGCTACCTCACGCATTGCGAGCCTCCTCAGCGCGGGCAAGACATGCCGCTTTAAGTTGTTCTATATCTTCAAGCGGTTCGCCTGTTGGCGTGAAATACAGAATATTGTCTAGCCCATAATCCCATTGGTCCTCCGGCTTCCAAACAGCCTCCACTCTCATGCCAATTTCGACCGCATCATTGGGGCACTCGCTCAGAAGATGACTGAACGCCTGGTCGGCCCCATCAAGCAAAATATTGACAACCGCAAACGGTGGTTTTAGCTCGCTACCGGGAATGGGTAAGTGAACTATCGTATAGCCCAGGACGGTGCCGCAATCAGGCAGCGGCACTTCTTCAACAGTCGGTTGACCACTCTCAGGGCATGCGCCCAACGGCGGAATAATCACTTTTCCCGTCGCTGGCGAACGCTGCCCCACCAGTTTTCCCTGCTTGATGCTGCGCAGGAATCTCGAAATCGCACTACCAGCGGTGTAGTTGAAGGTCAAATAGATCGGCGACTCCATTCCCTCAACCTGCTCCAAATCAGACACGTCCATTAACTGTTCTCCAATTCAAAACAGGCTATATCGGTTATGTGCCCGCGGGTCTCGGCGGCCCAGCGGACATTCACTCGGCTTCCAATAGTAATGTTTTGCTCAGCACCGGCATCTACCATATGTAATAAGCTGGTATCCGCACCGTCAAATTGAATCAAGGCCCAGGCAAAGGGGTGCTGCAACAAATGCCGTGGCCTAGGCTGATGCACCCAGCTGTAACTCACGACACTTCCGCTGCTGGCCAAAGGCACAAACTCGCTTAACTCTTCGGCAGTCTCCGGGTCGTATTCCATAGGCGGCACGATCACTTGGCCTTTCGAGCCACGAATGCCCACCATCGATCGGTTTTTTAGTTGGTGCAGGAAGTGGCCAATAACAGGCCCCGTCGTGCGCGTATAGGTGTAGCCGAATTCAAACTCGGCTTGCAACAGATCATCAGTCATTAAACGTTCAACCCTTCGAAAGCATAGCGTTACACAGCTAATGCTATTGCGCAGCGCAGCATGAGGTAAAGCAAAAGCGCCCATTCTTTAGTTACGCTTTGTTATGTAAGTCAACATCAGCGAAAGCAATCACCGCAAAGGCTATCAACACCGGCAATATAGAGTTAGGATGAGACAAGTTTCAGTCAGGAGAAAGACCATGGCAGATGCAATGATGGCGTATCCAGATCTTCGTCATCCCTTTGAAGAAACGCCGCTACATCCCGAGGGCAGTGCCACTGTCTTGTGCGAGGGGCGTAATGTTACGCTCAGCCAGATAGGCAAAGGCGACGGCTTGTTGATTCGGCCAGACGACTTAAGCGCAATTAACGGTTTTACGCTAAAGCCGCAAGGCGCGTGTTATGAAGAAATGTGCGTACCTGTAGGTGAAGCTCTGTTCGTCGAGCAAGACGGTGAGAAATGGTTTGACCTAACAGGCTTTGCTGATTTGCTAGGCCAAGCCTACGTGGCTGATACCGCCGCCAAGGTGTGGAGTTTTGCTGAAGTGCCCGCCAGGCGAGCGAGCATGATGAGCGATGCAATGGCGCCAGACTTTAAGGTCACCGACCGCGAAGGACAGGTTGTTCAATTGGCCGATTTAAAGGGAAAGAAAGCGCTTATCGTAACCTGGTCCTCATGGTGAGGATGTTTTCTTGACGTGCCCGTGTGGCAACGTATATACGAAGAAATAAACGACCCTAATTTTGTCATTCTATGCGCTGCGCAAGACACTGGCGGCGAAGCCGTTGCTGGCCCCATATTCGACGCGGCGAACGCTACTTATATTCAAGTAGTTGACCCGGATCACATCATCAGCAGTGCGTTCAACTTTGTGAATGTACCTTCTGCCGCCTGGATAAACGAAGAAGGCAGAATCGTCAGAATTGATGAAGGCACTTACGCAAAACTGCACGAGATTAGTGCAGGTGATCAATCGATTGAATTTGGCACCGACGTTTACACACCGGCGTTAAGAGATTGGATTGAAAAAGGCGCAGACAGCGTTCACGTACAGTCGGCAGAGACTGTGACGGGCAATATCCGACAGCACAGCTCTGACCAGCTTTTAGCGGACGCCGTTTTTCGGCTTGCCAATTTGTTTCGCGCGCATGGCCACACTGACAAGGCTGAGCACTACTGGGAAAAGGCTCGAGAATTGAATCCGGATAGCGTTAATTTTATTCGCCAGAATCTCACCTTGTCTGAAGAAGGTTCAGCCGGCGAAACCTTTATGAAACTTAGAGGGGAATATATTAGCGAAGGTAAGGACTACTATCGTCCGTTGGATATTGAAACCTGACACCGGTTCTTTATCCCTTTTGCACTTGGCCCCCCGTCGGAAGACGGGGGCTTTGTTATCCAAAGTCAGCTCAGGGAGTGGGAGGTTTGCACCTTGCACTCCATAATTCTAACTTGGCATTCTCGATGAGCAACATGCCAAGCTATCTCCGCACCGTTTTTTTAGGCTCTACCGCTTTTGTAGATGGTATCGGTTCGATTACTGCCTGACTATCTCACCATTTTTCATAACGAACTGCACTCTCTCAAGTTCGCTTATGTCGTCGAGCGGATTGTTTCGCACGGCCACAATGTCGGCATACTTTCCCACCTTCAGGCTTCCCGTCATCGCATCCATTCGCATCAACGCAGCGGCCTTGATGGTGGCTGAGCGCAGCACGGCCATTTCGCTCATGCCGTACTCCACCATGGTTGCGAACTGCTTACTGTTCTCGGTAAAAGGAAAGCCACCAACATCTGTGCCAAACACGATATTTGCGCCTGCTTTATGGGCTTTTCTGAAACCGTCACGCTGTGTTTGCCCAATATCGCGGTCCCGCTGTAGGCTCTCGGCGGCCATACCGTTTTTCAATCCTTCGGCCTGAATCCAATCGGTCCAATAAATATCCATAACCAACGCCGTGCCATGTTTAATCGCGAGTCTTATGGTTTCATTATCCAGTACGCTGGCATGCTCGATAGAATCAACGCCTGCCAGAATCGCTTTCTTGATACCGGCTGTTCCGTGAGCATGGGCCAACACAGGCATGTTGTGCCTATGTGCCTCATCAACCAGTGCTTCCAGTTCGTCCATGCTCCACTGGGTTTCATTCAGGCCACCACTCATCGACAACACCGAGCCGGTGGTACAGGTTTTTATCTGGTCGACTTTTCTCAGCGCGTGTTCGCGAACGACTCTTCGCGCCTCATCTACGCCGTTTACCCTGCCAGACATTTCGACTCTAAACAGCGCGGAAAGCTTTACGTTCTCATCATTGCAACCGCCGGTTACGCCAACATAGGGGCCAGCTACTTTCAATCGAGGACCGGGAACTTTGCCTGCGTTGATTGCGTCCCGCAACGCTACGTCAGCAAAGCTCAGCGTTCCTGGAACCCTCGCAGAGGTAAAGCCCTGCTGTAGCATTGTTGAAGCGTTGATAACACCCTGAATGGCGTCGCCGCCCTCTGAGCGAGTAAACACGGCGTAACCATGATCCTGCCAGGATTGGTTGATGTGGGCATGCGCGTCAATTAAGCCTGGCAACACCGTGTAGGCACCAAGATCCAAGATACGCGCATCATCGGGGATATTGATTTTACGACGATCTCCTAGCGCAACAATCTGTTCACCTTTGATCAAAATGGCTTGGTTTGAAAGTTCTTTCGAAGCTTCCACGTCGATCAGTTTGCCGGCATAAATAGCGGTGTACTCGTTCGCTGAGATAGTGCAAGCGGTCACACAGAGCACGCTGGCTATAAGTATTCTTAAGCGGTTCATATCATTACTCCTTATTCTTAGCTGCAGTATAAGCCCTATTTATGCACGGGTGTTTACGCCCAACACTGTCAAAGGATTTGAACACGGTAAACCGCCATTGGATTTCAGCTCTCCATTTGTAAATGGAAAGTTCTAACATTGCGCGTATGATATTGACGGAGTCTAAGCGAAGATTAAACCCTATGTCATTCCAACATCTGTTTAGCCCACACGAAATTCGTGGCCTTGAAATACGAAACCGAATTTTTTCCTCAGCCCATCAAACAATTCTTGCCCACAATGGTGCGCCTGGCGAAGAAATGGCGGCTTACCATGAAGCACGAGCCAAAGGCGGAGCGGGCTTAATCATCATGGAGTCATCACGTCCCGACGCGGATGATGTGTCGGCCAGCTATTATCTTGATTCCAGCACTGATGCCTGCATTCCAGGTTACCGAATGGTGGCCGACGCTATTCATAAACATGGCTGCAAGGTGTTTGGTCAAATCAACCACGGCGGTCGCATCACGTACACACACGATGGTATGCAGATTGTTGCGCGGGCCCCTTCGATGGTGCCCGACCACCGTTTCCATTGCATGCCGCGGGTAATGTCGACCGAATACGTTCGTAAAATCATTCGCGCTTTCGCCGCCAGCGCCGGACGTATGGCGGAGGCTGGTTTAGACGGCGCAGAATTAACCGCCAGCCATGGAATGTTAATTGCCCAGTTTCTTAACCCGCAAACCAATTTTCGCGAAGACCAGTATGGCGGGTCAGAAGAAAATCGTTTCCGAATGGTGTCTGAAATGATTGCCGCAACGCGAAAAGTAGTAGGCAATGATTTTGTTATTGGCATGCGTATATCTGCAGAAGAGTTGGAACCTGATGGGCTGGACCAGGCAGCTTGGTTGGAAATCTGTCGCCGTCTGAATGACGAGCATGAACTCGATTTTTTGAATGTAACCGTTGGCTCAATGATGGGCCTCGCAGGTTCGGTTCATGTTGTACCACCGATGTTTATTGAACACGCGTATACAGCCCCACAGGCTGGCGAAGTGAAACGCGCCGTACGGCAATCCGTTCTGGTAACCGGGCGCATCAATCAACCACAATTAGCCGAACAGGTACTCGCCGAAGGCCAAGCCGACCTCTGCGGTATGACCCGCGCATTAATATCCGACCCAGAAATGCCAAACAAAGCCCGAACTGGAAAGCTTGATAATATCCGCGCCTGCATTGGCTGCAACCAGGCTTGCATAGGGCACTATCACCAGGGTGTTAGAATTTCGTGCATTCAACACCCTATCACTGGGCGTGAGCTCATGCTTGGCGAACACACTGCCACTGAAGCGCCCGATAAAGTAATCGTAGCCGGTGGCGGGCCCGGCGGCATGAAGGCTGCCGCTGTTGCTTCCGAACGCGGTCACCGGGTTATTTTGTGCGAGAAAAGCGCAAGCCTCGGCGGGCAAGCGCTATTAGCACAAGCGCTGCCAGGGCGAGCCGAGTTTGGGGTTATCGTTGATAATCTGCGCCGCGAAATGGAATTGAGTGCTGTCGAGGTTCGACTTAACACTACGGTAAACGCCGCGCTGATCAATGCAGAAAAACCCGACTCAGTCATCATTGCAACGGGGGCAACGCCGTATCACCCTGATGTTGATATCGCTGTGGAAACCCACGCCGTTGATGCTTGGCAAGTATTAAGAGGGGAAGTTAATCCGGGCCGCTCCGTTGTAATTGCTGATTGGCGTTGCGACTGGGTTGGGTTGGGGCTGGCAGAGAAATTAGCGCGTGACGGATTACAAGTGCGGCTGTGTGTAGATGGAGAAATGGCCGGCCAGAATTTACAGAAGTATCTGCGCTGGCATTGGTCCGGTGTGCTGCACAAACTGGGTGTTGAGGTTATACCCTACGCCCGATTTTTCGGGGCTGATGAAGATACAGCCTATTTCCAACATACAACCAGCGGTGAGCCGATAATGTGCAATAACATGAACACATTAGTTATAGCACAAGGGCATCAATCAGACACCACACTGGAACAGGAACTGACGGAAATGAATGTAGAGTTTCATCTAGCCGGCGACTGTCTCAGCCCACGGTCTGCTGAGGAGGCCGTGTATGAGGGGTTAATGGTGGCGCGAGGTCTTTAGCGTAAACTATGCTTTCAGCCGGCCGCCCTTCCCGGTTACACGTTCTCTTGATTCAGCGCGGTCTTTCTATTCGCAACGTGGTGAATTAGTATCAGCATATGAATATAAAAGATTTCAGCACGCTCATCAGATGTGCAGCTGTACTATCCCTGCCGTTCCTAATAGCAGCCTGTGCGACCATTGTGCGCCCTGGCTATACAAGCGACATAGCCAGCCTTAAGCCGGGCTCATACAGCATCGACCCAGACCACAGCACGGTGTTGTTCAAAGTCGACCATTTCGGATTGAGCAAGTACGTGGGCCGGTTTAATTCTCTCGAAGCCAGTCTTGAATTCGATCCGGAGAACATCGAAAGCACACGCCTACACGCCATTGTAAACACCGCCAGCATTGACGTCGGTGATGCCGACTTTTCGAAAACCCTGGCAGGGCCCGATTGGTTTGATAGCGAACGCTACCCTCAAGCTGTGTTCACCACAGAGTCGCTGAAGTTTGCCGAAGGTGGCGATGTAGTGTTCACCGGTCAGCTGGAAATGCTGGGTAAGTCACAGGCAATGGATATCAGCATTCGCTTTAATGGCGGAGCGACCAACATGCTTACTGGGTTTTACACTATTGGTTTTTCAGCATCGGCTGTATTGAAGCGGTCAGAATTTGGTATGAATAAGCATCTTGGCCTAGTAGGCGATGATATAGAGCTGGAAATTCACGCCGAATTTCAAAAGCGCTAGTAACGCCGTTAAGGTAATGGGGAATCAATGATCGAAACGCTAGACCTAGCGAGTCTATGAACAAGAATGCGATATTCACATACAGCACATTGCCGAAAACATTCAGATGAATTTACTCACTGGCTAGTTCTTCAACTAAGTTTGCGTAGAAACCTGCTTGCGACAGCAAGGAGGTATGCGTACCGCGCTCTACGATTACGCCATCATCCAACACCAGAATTTCATCAGAGTGTTGGATGGTGCTCAAGCGATGCGCGATGGCAATAACTGTTTTTTCTTCAAACACATGGTCTATAGCTTTCTGTATAAGTCGCTCGGTAACCGAATCGACGGAGCTTGTGGCCTCATCGAGCATTACCACTTCACTGCCGCCGGCAATGGCTCTGGCGAAGGCTATAAGCTGGCCTTGACCTGCAGAGAGGTTGCTGCCATTGCCAATCAGTTTGAAATCATATTTACCTGGCAGGCGCTCAATGAATTCATTGGCATAAACATACTTCGCCGCTTCTATAACATCCGTTTTGTTATTGAGCTCTCGGCCTAAGCCAATATTGAACTCAATGCTTTCATTGAACAGAAACACTTCTTGTTGCATCAGTGAGAAGAACCGGCTTACTTCGCCCTTGGGAATACGACTCAACTCAATGCCGTTAAGTGTAATAGAGCCTTCATAGTTGTCGTAGGTTTTGGTAAGCAAACGCAAGATAGTGGATTTGCCGGAGCCAGTGCTGCCCACTAAGGCAATTTTATCCCCCTTGAGAAGACGAAACGACACGCCTTTCAGCACATAGGGACCGTCTTCACTGTAGCGAAACTTTACCTCATTGAATTCCAGACTTTGAAATATGTCTAAGCTTTCTCGTTCTAGCTTGCTCAAGCCTAAGCTGTTTACTTTGGCGTTGTGCGCATCGTGTTCGGTTTTTTGCTCAAAGATTTCTTCTATATGATCAAACGCGGCGAAGGCGCGCTGTATCGATGCCATCTGAGAGGTGAAGTCTCTGATGGGCACGAAAATTTTATCCAGCGTATTTATAAACCCAACCAATACACCCAGTGAAATACTCGCGGCCAGAATTTCTTTTGAGCCAAACCAGATTATCAAGCCCATGCTAATGGTGGTGATGCCCTCAATAATCGAATAAAGCGCGGAATCATAGAGATTGGATTTTGACTGGGCATCATAAAAGCCAAGCGTGTACTTGCCGTAGCGACGCTGCACATCACCCTCTGCGTTATACAACTGCACTGTTTTAATGCCACCCAGGCACTCTTGCAAGTACCCTGTGCCTTGCGACAGCACCACGCGAGATCTTAGGTAAGCATCGCGCAATAGGCGGCGAAGTACCTCGGTAATGTAATAAATGGGAGGTCCTATCAACAGCAGCACCAAGGTGAGCTTCCAACTGATAAAGAGTAGAAATATCAAAAGGGCGACAGTCACCAGAACGTCGCGCACCATGCTTAATAGGCCCTGGGTAAACGATTCGCTAATGGCTTCCAGGTCGCTGGTTAATCGAGTAAGCGTTACACCCATTGGGGTTTTATCAAAATAGCGCCGCGGGAAATGCAATACCCTGCTGAACATCTCGCTACGGATATCTCTAATGGCGTATTGTGCAGCTGACTGCAAAGAGTAATTAAACACCGCGTCAGCAATGTAGTTTCCAATCAACACTCCGGCAAGTGCAAGAGATGCGAATATCAAACCCTCGCTATGCCCAGGCACCAACTGCTCATCAATAATTTTCATGATGAGCCAGGGAAACAAAATACTGAACGCCACCGACACCGGAATCAGAGCGACACCAAGTGCTACTTGTTTACGGTAGGGCTTGAAGTGCCCAATGAATCGGCGTACCGCGGACCAATGAATAGTAGTCTCGTCGCGTGACTTGTTTGAAGATGCTGTTGTTGTTCGATCTTTCGCAGACTCTTTTGTAGGCTCTTCTACATTTTGGGGCGCTGATGTATTCATTCGCTGCCGCCTCCATCGCGTTGCTGCAGCTCCCAGGTTTGCCTGTACAAAGCCGAGCTTTGCAGCAATTCGAGGTGGCTGCCTCTAGCGACAATGCGGCCCTCCTCCAAAACCAGAATGCTGTCTACTTTCTCTAGCACGGTCGCGCGATGCGAAACAATAAGAGTACTGACCGAGCGTGTATTGTTAAATATTTGGTCAAGCAAAAAGCGCTCGGTTTCGTTATCAACCGCCGACAGTACATTGTCTAGAACCATTAGCTTGCAAGGTGTGTAAAAACCCCTGGCCAAACTAAGACGTTGTTTTTGACCTCCCGACAGCAGAATACCTTTTTCACCCACCAGCGTATTTTCTTGCTCCGGAAACTGCTGAACCTCTTCCAACATGTCACTTTGACGAAGAGTTTGTTCTAAAGGCAAGGGGTTTTCCAGACCATCGGAGCCAAACTTAATATTCTCAACCACCGTGTCAGAAAACAGAAAAGGGTCTTGAGTAATGGTTCTAACCGCGCTTCTCAAGTCCTTTCTAGCGAGCTTGGTAATGTCTGTATCGTCAATATTTACTGTGCCGGCTTCAACATCCAGATAGCGATTCAGGCAGTTTACAAGAGTGCTTTTACCCGAGCCTACTTTTCCCAGAATGCCGATGGTCTCACCTGGCGCTATGTCGAAACTGATATTACTTAGTGCGGGTGTGTCACTGCCCGGATAGCTATAACTCAAATTACTGACACAAATGCCTTTGCTGAATAGCTGCGCTTGCTTATCATCCGCCAAATGAATTTGGTCCTGCTCATCCAGTGGCAAATCGAGTATGCGGCGCAGGCTTTCTAGGCTAACAATGCCGGTTTGCCAAGCCGACAGTACCATTCCTAGTGAAATAAAAGGCATGGCCAGTAGAGAGGCGTAAGAAAGAAATGCCGTCAACTCGCCTAAGGTTAACTGCGCCTGAATAAGATAGGCACCGCCAATCGCAAGAATCATGACTTTCAAGAGTCGGTCGGTATAGGCAATAACCGGCAACACAATGGTGCGAACTTTGGCCAGTCGTAGAGAACGGTCGCGAATTCTTACATTCTCTAGATCGAATTCCTTCTCAGCCCAAGTTTGTATTCCATGAGAGCGAATTACTTCCACGCCATTTAGAAAGCCTACCGTTTTGGCCGACATTTCCTGCAGCTCAACCATCCTCTCTTTCATCATTTTACGCATGAAGGCTATTCCCTTATGGGCAATGGCAAAGGTGATGAGCACAGGGAAAACGCAATATAAAGTGAGCGTGGGCGATATTTGATACATCTTCAATGGCGTAAGCGAAAGCGCAAAAAGGATGTTGAATGCTTGCAACATTACGACGCCGGCTAAGGCACGCACGCCGTTAACGTCGTTGTTGACAATAGAAATCAGCGTGCCAGATTCATGCCCTTGGTAAAAATCAGCTTGCATATGAGTTAGCCGAGCAAAGGCATCATCCTTGAGTTCCCGCTCAATCGCTCGCCCCGGGTTAAAGAACAATATTCTGGATATTGTGCGGGTAACCACCATCGCCAGCGCAAAGGCGATGACAATAGCGATAACCAGCATGAGCTCATCACGGCTCTGCGCATTCTCAACCCCGCTCAACAGATCGATACTTTCGCCCAAATAGGCCGGAATGCTTACAGCAAGCCAGTTGGTGAGAAATATAAGAACGATGCCTAGGCCATACGACCATTTGTGATGGAGAATGTAACGCGAGAAGAAACGAGTATTAGACTCTCTTGCAGTGTTAATAGAACCTTGGGTCACTCAAAATCTCAGGTGGTGTGCAGCCAGGCGGCGGGCAAATATCATGGAGGCGTGTCGTATAGGATACTTGTGATCCTGACAAAAGGATGCACTTTTTTGAGAACCTCAGAGTCATAGAGTGCTACGGAGCTTGTGATTGTGGAAACGAGCAAATTGCGCTCTTGGTGTTTTGCTAAGCCTAGGATACCTGATGGTCGCCACTACAGCCTATGCGAGCGCTTATAATGGCCTGCATGCGGAAGCTGCTGCTCACTAATCGATTACTTAAACGCCAGACCGCACAGAGCTAGTTTTAGCGCTGGACTGGGGGAACTGTATTCTCTACGCAGCGTTTTTAGCGATCCAAAATCAGTTTAGAAACTCAGGTTCGCGAGCAACTAGCTCATCCCATAATGGTTGAAATTGGAACCACGCCGCTAGGTCGAAACCTTGAGCGGCATAGCCCTCTTCACATAGCTTCTCTGGAATTTCGATCGGTGTTCCTGCGGACTCTGCCAGCAGCTGGCTTTGGCACAATCGCTCAAGAGCGATAAACCACCATACCGCAGCATCTACTGAGCCACCCGTTGTAATGAGGCCATGATTCTGGTGAATCAGTGCTTTTTTCTGCCCAAGTGACACTCCCATTTTGCGCGACACTTCAGTATCTACCACCACCGCACCACTGCCGTCATCACACAGCGCAACATCGTTGTAAAACATGGTTGCGTCTTGCGAGATCATCTTTAACGGCTTACCAAGTGTCGAGAAGGTGCGTCCATACATTGAATGCGAATGTGCAGCCGCTATAACGTCGGGGCGCGCTTTGTGTAACTCACTATGAATCGCGAATGCTGCTGCATTTACTGGACGGTCGCCAATAACAACTTCGCCAGTATGATCAACACAGATCAGATCACTAACCGTCATCAACTTGAAATTATGACCAAAAGGGTTCACCCAAAAGCGATCTGGAAATTCGGGGTCACGAACAGTTACGTGGCCAGCAACGCCTTCGGCCAAGTGAAGACGACCCATTGTGCGCAGGCCAGCTGCCAAGCGTTGCTTACGGTGCAAACGCTCCGCCTCTACATCTTCGAATCCTGCCGTCGCTGAGACCTTTAGAGCCTCCATGTCATCTTCAAACGTATTTGCCATCAGCGTTTACCTGGTAACTCTAGTTAGGGAGGAAATTATAAAGTAAAAAGACCTTAGACAGCGAATTGAATTGTTCCAATGCGGCTATTCTGCGACCCTATAAAACAAAGCCAAGAAGCAGGAATAGACCCAGACCAGCAGCACTGGTCAGCAAGGTAGGCACACGAAGACGGCTAGAACTCACACCCAGCCACACACCACTTAGCAACACCACCAGCAAACCCAACGCCATGAATTTCTGAAAAGTTTTGAACATCAATGGGCCATGGCCTTTATGCAATTCAATCATGCCAGATTGTAAATCGGGCGAACGGCGCGTTAAAAGCAGCTCCGTTTCTGTCTGCGTAATTTGATAATGTTGACGTGAGGTGGGACGAGTGAACATGGTGTCCCCTCGACGTTTGAGGTATTCAAACTCGTTTGGTTCGCCCGCCGCCGCAAGCAAGCTGGCAACATCTTGATCAATTGTCGATGAGTCGAAGTTAAATTCCGTGGCAGCAGGAATGTCTATGGCAGTTTCAATCACATTGCCTTTAATGCCCAGCAAGTAAAGCCCTCCAGAGCAAGCCACCATCAGCAATACGGGCGCAAAGAAAGCAGCTAGGTATAAATGAATGTTGATGAGAAGGCTTCGAGACATGTGGGCAATCCAAGTTGAGCGGTTAGAAGGTTGAACGGTAAAAGTTTGAGCGCAAATACTAATCCCGCGTCGAGTATTTGTATATCCCAGGCAGCTTGTGAAATGTAAATGATAATGATTTGCATTTAGCTTTGCAAAGGACTACTATGACTACATCGGGTTAATCGACTGAAATCAACGAAGCCCTAAAGCACAGCCACGCGCCACTGATATGAACAGAACCATCGCTCATCTCGCTCATCTCGCACTGATTCCCTCAATACTTGCTGCGCAAATGGGTCATGCACAAGCATTGCCAGCCTCTGAAGATGTTGACAACAATAAGCCATTCGAAGAAGTAACAATTATTGGCGACAAACGCCAGTCGCAACTTATTACTGGCTCTGCGCATTTCATAGGGCCAGAAGACCTTCGTGAGTTTGCTTATGCTGATATACAGCGTATTGCTCGCGAAGTGCCCGGCGTGTCGATACAAGTTGAAGATGGTTATGGTCTACGCCCCAATATCAGTATCCGTGGCGTTGCAACCGAGCGCAGTGGTCGCATTACATTGCTTGAAGACAATGTTCTTATAGCACCAGCGCCTTATTCCGCACCATCGGCGTATTACTTTCCAACTATGGGCAGAATGCATGCCTTAGAAGTTGTGAAGGGGCCTTCAGCAATTACTCAGGGGCCTTACACCATTGGTGGTGCGCTCAACATGGTGTCTACTCCAATTCCCGCTGAGTTTTCTGGCAACGTGATGCTGGAAGCAGGCGAAGATGCCACTTACAGGGCCCACGCAACTGTTGGAGGCCGAACAAACCAGGGATTTGGCTGGTTGCTTGAAACGCATCAATGGCAGTCTGACGGCTTTCAATCAATAGACCGCAGTGATCGTGATGCAGGTTTGGACGTTGCCGATTACATGCTAAAACTCAGTCTTGCACCAGACGATTCAGCGCACAGCATAGAGCTGAAGTTGCAGTACGCAGAGCAAGATTCGAATCAAAGCTACTTAGGCCTAAGCGACACTGATTTCGATGCCAATGCCTACCGACGATACGGAATTTCTGAGCTTGATAACATTCACACTGAGCACGAGCAAATAATTGTTCGCTACCAATATGAATTCAACGATCGAATGCTGATATCTGCAACAGCCTATAACAATGAGCACGAGCGCGATTGGTTTAAAACCGAAGGTGTAGACCTGGATGGCAGTGCCAATGCGCAGGAATTCAGCCGCAGCAGTTGGGCCAATGTGGTTAGCGCGGTCAATACCAACTCCAGCGTTGACTCATTCAGCGCATTGCAATTGCAAGCTATTCTCGATGGCACGCTGGACACAGCGCCCGGCAGCATTCAACTGCGCTCAAATGCACGGGAGTACTACTCGCGCGGCTTACAAATGGGTTTCGAATGGCAGGTGGATGTTGCTGGAGCCAGTCATGCGCTTGAAGTTGGTGTGCGTTACCACGAGGACGAGGAAGATCGCTTGCAACGCAATAGCACTTATCAACAACTTAACGGCAGCCTAGTTCTGAACGACCTTGGCGAGCTTGGTAATGCCGGCAACAGAGTGCAGCAGGCCGAAGCGCTTGCAATTCACCTATACGACCGCATAGAGTTTGGTCGCTGGGTGCTAACACCGGGACTGCGCTTTGAAGACATCGACCAGCAGCGAACGCGTTACCGGGATGGCGCAGATCGAAGCTTTCGTGACAGCCGCGAAAACAGCACTCAAGTCTTATTACCCGGGCTCGGTATGCTCTACCAGCTAACCGAGCAGCTCACCTTAGTTGGCGGTGTTCACAAAGGATTTACCGCACCCAGCAATTCGCCAGGCGTCAACGAAGAAGAAGCTATTAACTATGAACTTGGTGTTCGCTATGCCAACAATAGCCTGAGCGCCGAAGCAATAGGGTTTTACAGCGACTATAAGAACCTGCTTGGTGAATGCACTTCTTCTTCAGGTACAGATTGCGATATTGGTGACGCCTTCAACGGAGATGCTGCGACAGTGCGAGGATTGGAAGTGCACTTAGCTGGCAGCCCTATGCTGACATCCTCACTGAGCATGCCCTACTCCTTTAGTTACACATACATCGATGGCGAATTTGACACAAATATTGCTGATACCGCCTTTTTTGGCGACGTGAGCGCGGGTGATCCAATCCCTTACATTCCAGAGCAACAGTTACAGGTTTCCATTGGGCTGCAGGCCGAACGCTGGTCTGCCCACCTGAATGCCAGCTACGTTGACGAAGTATGTGTTCGCGCCTCCTGTGGACCTTTCGAAAAAACCGACAGCTCTACAACAATAGATATAGCCGGTAGCTACCAAGTAAATGCGTCGGTGGATCTGTTTGCCCGCCTTGAAAATGTGCTGGCTGAAGAGAATATTCTGGGCCGCCAACCCTACGGAGCAAGACCGAACAAAGATCGCACAGCCTCTATGGGTGTACGCCTGGCTTTCTAATTTAACACGTTTGAGAAGCGTGTATTGCGGATGTGAAAGGCCAATGACCCACAGGACCTGATAACATTGTTTCTCAATCAGTCAGCCGCCAATTGGGCGCCGTTGATTAAAGTTTGCTGACTGGGAACAATGCAAGGATAAGAACCTGTGAAGAAACCCTTTCAAATTGCGCTGCAATTAAAACGCGAAGCATCACTAGCGAGCCTTATACTTGCCGCACTGATCGTCATGAGCGCCTGTGCCCATCAGCAAACGCAAACGGCAGATGAATCACTGGCCGTACTCGTTGCTGGATCAGGAGTGTACAGTCGGCCAATTAGTACAACATCAAGCGAGGCGCAGGCATTTTTTGACCAGGGTTTACGCTTTGCTTGGGGGTTCTATTTTCTTGAGTCCATAGCATCTTATCAAGAAGCAGCGCGCCTCGATCCTGACCACCCTATGGCGCACTGGGGCATGGCGCACGCTATGGGGCCAAACCCCAACAGTCGCTATGGTCGGATGCCTGACGACCCTTTGGGTGAAGGTGGTAAAGCTATTCGCCGTGCGCTTGCACTTATAGATAAAGCCAACAGCTATGAGCGAGATCTTATCAATGCAATGGCCGTGTTATATGACAAGGACGCCATTCCAGACGATGCCAAACGCGATACAGCGTATTTAGACGCTGCGCGATCACTGCATCACAAATACCCCAACGACGCCGATGTAGGAGCACTGTATGCAGCAGCCTATATGTCGATTGGACGATGGGATTACTGGGATGCCAACGGCGAACCGAAATCTGAAACCGCCGACGTGGCGAAAGCGCTGGAGCAAGTACTTAAAGCAGTTCCTGGCCATCCTGGTGCGAATCATTTGTATATTCATTTACTGGAAGCCTCGCTGGAGCCTGAACGCGCCCTGGTAGCTGCAGACCGGCTGGAATCGACCATGCCGATTGCCGGCCACGTGGTTCACATGCCCGCGCATATTTATGTTCGCGTTGGACAGTACTCCAAGGCCATAGAAAACAACCGTCGCTCACAACAAGTAGACAAACAGCTAGCAAAAATTTGGGGCGACAAGCCTTTGCCTAACTTGGGAACCTATCCACTGTCGCACAAAATGCACGCGCCACATGCGATAGACTTCATTCGTTACGCCGCCACGGTGCAGGGAAACTACGAGGTGGCTATTGAGGCTGCTGAACAATCGGCCGCGTTTATAAACGAAAGTAATCTGGATTTACGCGGCGGACAAAAACGCATTGCAGCACCTTGGTTAGTGAACAAAATATTTGGCAAGTGGGACCAAATTATTGGCGCGCAACCAAGATTCAGCGGGCGCCCCTACCTGGATGGTATGTGGAGTTATGCATTGGGCAGCGCTTACGTGGCCACTGGCGATTTGCAACGTGCAAATGCCGAGTCACAAAAGTTGAGCAAGCTTGCTTACGCCCCCGGCGCCGATGAATATCGCGTTGGCGCCACACCGGCATCGGCCGTACTAAAATTGGCGGCACAAGCCTTGCTGGGTGAAGTGAAACAAGCCGAAGGCGACTTGAACGCGGCCATAGCGGCCTATACCGAAGCCGTGGCGATTGAAGATGAAAACAACTACACGGAGCCACCCGACTGGGGGCAACCAATGCGCCACTATTTGGGTGCCGCACTACTAGAGGCAGGCCGAGCAGAAGACGCGGCCGCTGTATACCGTCGTGATCTGCGCTGGAATCAAAACAATGGCTGGTCTTTGTTTGGGCTCGAACAAAGCCTTATTCAACTAGGGGAAAATGACGAGGCCAAGAACGTGCACAAACAGTATGAGGCTGCATGGAAGAATGCAACGGTTAGCCTATCGCGCTCCCGAATATAGGATTCGGTATCTGCGAGCTAGGCCGGAAAAGCACGTACTAAATCGGAACGCCCCGCAAGGGGCGAACCCAAGCTTACGCAGCCGACCATAGAGTCGCTTTAATTAACGGCACAGCCCCCATCAGCAAAGTTTAGAAATTCCTGTTCGTCATACCCTATAGGTGTTTGATAACCATTTAGAAACAAAAACAAGTAGGCATCACACTTTTCTTTCTGATTAAAGCCCTCTTGGCGCGCCAAGCGTTGTTTTATTGTAGCCAGGTCCATAGCTTCATCCGCCATTCGCACTCCACCATCATCATCAACGTCAAACAACATTAGCTGCTTGCCATGCGGTTGCCAGGGCGTCCACTGATCTTGACCATCTGCGCCCCCGTGGCCAGGCTTACCCGTGCGAGCAAACTCACCCCAATAATTCATCATTTTTTGCGACAGCTCTACTCTGGCATTCGGTTTTTTGAACAACCATTTCCATGGCAATTTGTCGTGACCGCCAAACACAAAGGGTAGTTCCATCGCGTGCGCCGCGCCCATCAATACTGGAAAATCCAATGGCCAACTGATCATGTCATCAAAATCGAAGCGATAGGCATACACAGCTTGGCCGCCATGTTTTGTGATAATTTCAGCTGGCTTATCTACCGTTAAGACTCGCCAGGTATCGGCTCCTAGCGCAGACGCGCTGTTGTACTTATGAGCATCTTTAACTTTTGGCAAAAAACCCAAACGCATGTCGACCCATTCTGGATCGAATTGCATAAACAGTTTGTTTTCGTCCCGATTAGCGCCAGTCATAATGGGCATAGCATTGTATTTACTAGGGTCTTTGAAAAGTTCTAGGGCCGGCTCTATAAATACATGGCCGTCGAGAAACAAACGCGGCTGTTCATACAAGCCTTGCGGATGGGTTTTAACGGAGTTAAATAATTCATCCGGGGTTTTATCTCGCAATTTCGCAGCTAACTCTGAGCGAGTGAGGGCGGAGTAATTCTGTACTAACTTTGGAACAAGCTCAGCGCTGTTGTTTTGATACACCGGGTAATCAGTCGCATCTGGATCCAGGCCTTCAGCTTTCACCGGATCCATTATTCGTAACGAGCCACTTTGCACTATTGCGCCATGAAACAAGTCCTTTGCTAATGGCGACTGCACCATAGACCAAGTGTTTCTTCCTCCCGCCGATTCACCAAACACAGTTACTTGATTTGGATTTCCACCAAATGCTGATACGTTTCTTTGTACCCACTGCAAAGCAGCTATGATGTCCAGACTTCCATAGTTACCGGATTGATCAGCAAGGCTGCTGCCAGCAGGCCTCAGTGCAGCATGCCTAAACCAACCCAGCAAACCAAGGCGATAGTTGATGGTAACGACCACTACATTCTGAGAACCGGCCATTTTGGCGCCGTCAGTTTGCTGTGCAGACCCAACAATATTAGCGCCGCCATGAATCCAAAACATCACTGGCAGATTTTGCTCAGCCGCCAGTGCCGCCTTCGGCGCAAATACATTCACCGTCAAACAATCTTCAGATCCAACGACAAATTCTGATTTCGCAGCGTTTGAACCGGCAATGGGATTAGGTGGTTGAATACAAGCCGAACCAAATTCCACGGTGTTCTTAACGCCCTGCCACGACTCCACAGGCTGCGGAGCCCGCCAGCGCAAGTCCGCAAGTGGTGGCGCCGCATAGGGAATACCGAGCCAGGCGTAAGTGTCATCGGTCTTATCGAAACCAATGATTTCACCACTGTCCAGAATCACCCGGCTGCCTTTAGCCGTGCTTGGCGCTTGGCTGCCCCCGCACGCGGTCAAGCAGCTAGTCATCACAGCCAGAACTAAGCCGGTTTTGATTATTCTTGTAGCTTTCGCTGCCGTCATTCAAATTTCCATAAAGCCCACAGCGCAAGCGCGTCGGGTTTTTGCGTAAAAGAAGAATGTTACAGATTAGCTATTGAAAAAGCATCATCAAAGCACAAGGCAATACGCTCTATTCGATATTCGTTAAATCCACTATTCGTTCGAAAACCCTATTCCCAGAAAACCAACGTCGAAAGACCATCTTGTTACACTTGGCAAGTGCTAGAACCGCCAGCGAACAGTTGCGCTGGCCTCAATGCCAACACGTCGACCTAAATCAGCAACCAGCGGGCTGTCTGCCGCGTCGCGCAAGTAATACTCAGCTTCTACATTGAACAGCAGGCTGAGGTTGGGCCTGAACCAGCGTTCTGCGCTAATAGCCCAGCTCGCTGACTTCAGCCCCGCACTCGCACGGAATTCGCGGTAGCCTGTTCTACGGGCTTCATCTGAACTGATGCCAAACTCCGTATTCATGTATTCACTGTCGGCGCCACTAAGATCGAAAGTGGTACTGAGTCGCCAAACATCATTCTCCAGCATGCGGTCGTACCCCGCGCCAACAAACCAAACCAGCCCTTTGTTTGCGTTGCCAGTTAGATCCGGTTGCAATATGGCGTAGGTGCTTAGGTTGCCAAAGCGGTGGGCTAACATGAATTGACCTTCCACGGTCGCGTCAACCTCATCAAGACCGCGCAAGGCCTGGTCGTCATCAACTTCGCGTGCCTCTTCGTACTCGAGAAATACTTGAAACTGTGTTCGGTCCGATAGCGCGAACATTGCACCCACTTCACCCAGGCTGAGGAAATAGCGGTTGCCGCTATCAGTGCGATACAAAGCGCGGGCGAAAACATCCGGCTCAGCGGAGTATTCATCAGAGCCTGGGTAGGCGGGCTCGTACTCAACGCCTAAGCCAACATCGAAGTGCCATCCGCTGTTCGCATCTAAAGCGTACCAAGGGCTTGCCGGATTGATCTGCAGCGGATCAGTTGCATGCGCGCCGGTATTGCTAAGCACGCAAACAAGCGTCGCAAGCGGTACTGTAATTGAGTGGTTTTTCATTGCCATTACTCGTTGCCTGAATTGAACTCAAGCCTAATGCAGAGCACTCATGCCGGCATCCGGCAAGTGCAGTAGCCCAATGGGACATGTGTTCGATGGAGCGCAATAGAACAAATGTGCGATGCGGTCTGTACGCGGCAATTGCTACACTGCATAACTACAATTAGACGGTGAGTAAGAAGCTTATGAACAGGGACCTTGAGCGACCCATGGTATTGATCGCCTTAATGCTGGTGGTTATTGCGAGCGGCGTCGATTTGCTTGAAGACCTGCGAGAAGGAAACTCATGGCTTGACCTACTCATTGATGCTTTTTTTAGCGGCTTTGTTGCCGCTACCCTGCTGTACATATGGGTGCAGCGACCAAGTGCTACCAAACAGCGCAACAAGCATTTGGAGCGAGCAATGCGCAGATCTGACGACGACCTGAAGATTTGGAAAGAACGTGCCTCTGATCTATTACAGGGCCTAGGTCAAAAAATTGATGAGCAACTTAACGACTGGAAGTTGTCTGTCGCAGAAAAGGAAATTGCGCTGTTATTGATTAAGGGCATACCGCTCAAAGAGCTCGCGGCTTTACGCGGCACCAGCGAGCGGACCGTTCGCCAGCAGGCCAGTAAGGTTTACTCAAAGGCTAACTTGGACGGACGCGCTGAGCTTGCTGCGTTTTTTCTAGAAGACTTGCTGCTGCCAACGCAATAGCTCAATCACACTTAAGCTGTTTCTAACCGCTCCGCAAAAGCACGCAGCTATTTTCAATGTGCTTGTATGCGTAGCCCTGGGTATGAACCTTCGAGCTTCTCACCATCGCGTATCACAGCTTTACCATTAACAATCACATGCCTAATGCCCGTCGCTTCCTGATAAGGCTGCTGGTAGGTCGCATTATCAAGAATGGTATTCGGATTAAAAATTGTGATGTCAGCGTCCATACCCGTCTGCAAGCGGCCTTTGAGTTTGAATGCAGGCGCATACTGCTCAAGTCTTTGCGCAGGCAGCAGAGTCATTTTGCTGATCGCGGTATTGAGGTCTAGCATACCTTCTTCGCGCACGTAGCGACCGAGTATTTTACTGAACGCACCATTGTGCGGCGCCACGTGCTTGTCTTTGCTTTCCATTGGCAGCAAGTCGCTAACAATGATCACACCAGGAGATTGAACAGCCTGCCGGGTCCATGCCTCTTTTAAATAATGATGTATCACTTGGCCTTCCGGGTACGTCTCTCGGTACTCTTCCCAAGTAGCCTTATCGAAGCGTTCACCGGTTGCGGCCCACTCAACATCCTCATAACTGATGTTAAATATTGTCTGCCAATCGCGGCCAAATACCGCTGAGGATATTAACGCCGAACCAGCATTATACGGTAACACTTCAGTGGTGATATCAACGCCCTTACTGCGGGCGCTGGCAATTTCTTGCAAAAACAGATCGAGATTACTGACCGCATTGTGCGTGATGTGGCAAACATGTACCGAGGTACCAAAGTCTTCTGCCAAGGCGATCACTTCACGCAACCCAGCAGGATCACCGTCTATGCCACGGCGAATATGAATAAACAGCGGCGCGCTTCGCTCAGCGGCCACCTGAAATATCATTCGCATCTCAGCCGCCTGAATTGCGTCGCTGAAGTAATCCAAAGGCAGGCCAATGCCTAAGGCGCCAGCATCCAGCTCGCCTAACAAGCTTGCTCTCAGCGATTGCAGTTCGCTTTCTGAAGCCAACTCCCTCAGTGACGGGGCCAGCGCAGTATCCCGGCCGAACAGGTAAACCATTAGAGCTGTTTTCCAACCCTTAAATCCTATCGGTTTAGGCGACTCTGAACCTATCGACATCACAATGCCGTTTTTTTCCTTCACCCGCAGAGAAACGTAGCCGGCGGAAGCACCGTAATTAATCATCGCTTGCTTGCTTACCTGCCCCGCATAGTTTTGGACGGGTGCATAACCGGCTTCCAGCTCCAGTGCGGTGGTAACGCCATCGAAGGCTTGATAGTGCTGACCTAACGGCGTTGGTGAATGGGTATGGAGGTCGATAAAGCCGGGTGACACGACTAAACCGCTTGCGTCTATTACTTGATCCGCAGTTAGTGTTTCAGATGCATCGGCAATGGTAACTATATTGCCACCGCGTATTCCAACATTGCGTATAGCGTCCAGGCCTGTCTCGGGATCAATGACTCGGCCATTGTTAATGACTAGCGAGTATTGTTCGGCGTTCGTGCCTGCTGCTGCCGTTAACGAAGATGTGGCTAATGAAGCGCCCACGAAAGCCAGCGCTGCTATTGATACCGCTTTGCCAGCGATACGCCTGAGCGACGGAAAAGTGTTACGCGAGAATGTACTGAAGAGAAAATTAGGAAGGGCGGAAGAACAATGATCAGTTTTCATTATTCTGCCGCCCTTCTAATTTTAACAATAATACTCAGCAGCCTAGAACTTGTAAGCGGCCTGTATTTCAACACTGCGCGGTGCATCAATGTGCTGGAAGTAAGTTTGACTGAAACCCTGTGATGCAAGCGGTACATCGTTGCCCCAGGTTGACGTCTTCTCGTTGGTGATGTTCTTCGCCAACAACGCGAGGCTCCAAGTATCGTTCGAACTTGCCAACTGAATGCGAGCATTTACTTTAATGAACGAATCCTGCGCCAACACAGCGTCCTGATCAGCCGCTACTTGATACTCATCTGAATACATTGCATCAAGGTTTATGCGCAATTCCATTGAATCAGTAACGGGCGTTAAAAAGTCTAAAGCAATGTTGCCAGAGAACTCTGGCGAGAACTGCAAGGGCGCACCTGACAGATCTTGCACACAAGTAGCTCTTGCCCCCCCACCGGCAATCCACGCAACTGCTTGAAGCTCGTTACAAGCCGAATCAGCGAATGACTTATAAGAAGCGTCTAGGTAGGCGAACGCAGCGTTCAAGGTCAATTGCTCAGTTAATACAATCGATCCGTCGACCTCAAGCCCATACACTTCACTTTCAGCGGCATTGCCCACAACGAATCCCGCGTTGCCGTCAAAGGTGCTGACTTGTACGTCTTCGAACTCACTGAAGAACACGGCCATATTCAGGCGTGCGCGACCGTCTAACAAATCCATCTTGGAACCGATTTCATAAGAAACCACGCTTTCTTCTTCGTAGGCTTGCGCGTCAAACTGACCACGGCCATTGGCTTCATCAAAACCGAAGGCCTTATAACCATTGCCTACCTTGAAGTACACCATGGTGTCATCGCTGGCATCCCACTGCAGAGTTACATCACCTGTTACATTTGACTCAGATCTCTTGGTAGCGAATGGTTCGCTTACACAGTTGTAGGTAATACCCGGGCAGCGAGTTGCTACACCGTCCACAAAGGAATGGTCGGTCGAAAAGTTCAATAGCGCATCATAGAGGCCAGCCAGACGCGTGTTAGGAGCCGTGCCTAAGTAATCCGTAGTTATGCCATCCTTGCTAAACTCTTTTTCATCACGAGAATATCGTACGCCTGTAATCAATCTAAAACTGTCACTCAAATTGAACGTGCCCTGCACAAACGCCGACAGCGTACTAGCGTCTTGCTGGAATGTGCCTGTGCCACTCGCGTCCAAGGCACCACCGCCGATACCGGCCGCACCCAACTGCACGTCTGTCTCTCTAAAATGTTCTAGGTCTTCATCCTGATAATAGAGACCCGCCAGGTATTCAAACGTTTCGCCAACAGGTGACGAAAACAAGAAATCCTGAGAAAATTGCTTATGAGTTTCATCTCGCCCACGAGCAAGGAATTCTAGTGGGCCGTAGTCTGAGTCGAGATAATTCGAGAACTCGTAATTCACGTAGCCCGTGATTGATTTGAGAGTGTATTCACCCAGCGCCCATTCTGCGGTGAGGGTTGCGATATCCCATTCGCTGTCGTGAAATTGATCATCGCTTTTGCCGCCGGTAATATTTTGGCTGGATTTGTCGTAGCCGAAACTGGGGGCAAAATTAGGGTCTGCTACTTGATAACGACTAATAGCAAGCGGTGTGGCTACCGAAATCAGATCCTGACGTCCCAATGTGTCGCTCTTACCGGTTTCATATTTGAAACTTAGATCTAGATCGTCGGTGGGCAGCCAATCCAACACTATGCGCGCCACTGTATTTTCCGCTTGGCGTTCATCTCGGTTAAGAAAGGTATTATTCATGTAACCATCGGTTTCATCGCGCTTTACAACAAGCCGTGCACCGAAGGTATCACTGAGCGGACCAGACACCATCAAGGTAGCACCTACGCCGCCAAACTGCGGTTCAGCCGTTACTTCAATGCGCCCTTCAAATTCATCACCCGGTCTGGCGGTGGTGACGCTAATTGCACCAGCGACTGTGTTCTTGCCGAACAGCGTACTTTGTGGACCTTTCAGTACTTCTACTCGAGCTATATCCAGAAACGAGCTACGAGAGGCTTGACCACGACCGAAGTAGACTCCATCGATGAATGTACCTACAGACTGTTCAAAGCTGTAGTTAATACCAGAACCGATACCACGAATAAACAGCTGATCACCTGCGCCGCCTTCAGCGATGTGTACGTTTGGCAAAAACACGGCCATGTCTTCCAAAGAGCCAATGCCTTGATCGGTTATTTTATCGCCAGTCATGACAGACAACGCGATTGGCACGTCTTGCAAACCTTCAGCACGCTTAGTGGCGGTAACTACTACCTCCTCCAACATAAGGCTTTGGGCATTCAGGTTAGCCGCGGCCAACGCGACGGAGATAGCTAGAAGTGTTCTTACTGGACGCATTTGAGAAGTCTCATAGTGAATGGTTGATAGCAACGATCGGAGAATTGACGCGGCGGAGTCTACAGCAAAAAGTCTAATGATCAATGGCGTTAGGGGTCAGTTTGACTATCCATTACGATCAGCGGACCATCTGCTCCCTGGCTTCTTAAAACAAGGGCTGGCACATGAGGGCTCACCAAATGTAAATCGACCTGCCTATTTCCAATACCGAGCGCTCAGGGCCGTTAATGACTCACCGGCACATAGGCTTTGGGCGTGGAGCCTGTCCAGCGCTTGAAGGCTCTGAAAAAGGAGGTAGTTTCTGCAAAGCCCGTGCTGACGGCTACTTCGTCCACCGTTTTGTTACGCCCCAATAAAAAGATTGCTCGGTCACGGCGCACATTGTCTTTCAGTTGCTTGTAGGAACATCCCGACGCACTAAGGTGGCGGCGTAGGGTTGCTGTGCTGGTGCCCAGTGTATGAGCTACTTCGTCAATGGACGGCGCGGCTCCTGGCAGTGACTGCCGGAGCATTTCGCTAATCCGCGATACCAAGCCACCATCGCCAGACAGGTTGGTCATAAAGCTCATTGGTGCGTCTCGCAACAGCTGGTCAAGCGACTGCTGGTCTTGCACCACTGGCATTTCCATGTAATTGGATGAGAACTGAAGGCAATTAAGTTTGGCTCCAAAAACAACGGGGCTCTCAAACAGTAGATTATAATCGTTAGCATACGTCGGCATTTCACGCGTTAGGCGTACTTGCTCAAGCACCAATGGCTGCCCAACGGCCCAACCGGCCAGGCGATGCATAAGCGCAAGTAAGATCATCAGTATGTGCTCTTCGCTATCAAGCGATCCGCCAACCGCCTGTATACTGTATTTCGTGCTCTTACTTTTCTGCGAGACGCTGAACTCCAAGTCATCATTGACCAGCGCATAAAACTGAGTGCAGCGCTGCAGCATGCGAGCGAGGCTTGAGCTATTGATGCTGGCATGACACATCATCGCAAATGTACCTGGTTTGATACGGCGTGACATAAGGCCGCAGCTTTCGTCCTGCAGCTCACGCATCAGGTATTTACTGAGGTTCACGTATACCTCAGCGCTAACACGAGTTTTTTGTTCGGAAAATAGCTCCTCTGCCAAACCGCTACGGATTATCAACCTTTGCCGGTCCAAACCACGTTGCTCTGCCCGGGTCAGCAACGAGTTTACGTAATGGATAGGAACCGTAGGTATTTGCATTGGGCATTGTGCTTTTGAAGTGCACTAAAAATATCAAATACGAATACCTATGGTAAAGCAGATTCTGAAGCAATAAATCCCCAAACAGTGCCGGCGCTAGAAACCTGACCGAACGCACTTCAATTTACCTACACCCTTTTTGGGCTTTTTAGCCTCACAAACCATATTGTCGCGACGCCAAGTCACGCATGATTTCTTCCGACCCTCCCCCAATGGCGTTAACCCGCACTTCACGGTAAATACGCTCAACGCGATTGCCGCGCATATAGCCCATGCCACCCATAATTTGCATCGCCTCACGTGCGCAAAACTCCACCGTTTGGCTGCAATGAACTTTTAACATGGCAATGTCGCCGAACACTGCCGTGCCATTAATCATTTCGCGGCTGCAGTATTGGATGTAAGTTTGGCAGCTATTAATACGTTGCTTCATTTCAGCAATTTTGTGCCTAATAACCTGGTGATCAGCCAGCCGCTTACCAAAGGTTTTGCGCTCCCTTGCCCAGTTGACTGCTTCTTCTAAGCACACGCGCGCGCTGGCTTCCATCATTACCGACATAGCCATTCGTTCGCCGTTAAAATTATTAGCGATAACTAAAAAACCATGGCCCTCTTCACTCAATAGATTGCCAACCGGAACTTTGACATTATCAAAATAAATAGTGGCCGTATCACTGCACCACCAACCTTGTTTTCTATCCAGCGAAGTACGGTTAACACCTTCAGCGTCGGCCGGAATAACCAGTACCGACAAACCCTTACCACCGTCGTCGCCAGTGCGTACGCCCGTGGTAAACCAATCAGCTCCCATGCCGCCCGAAATAAAAGTCTTGCTGCCATTAACGATATAGTGATCGCCTTCTCGCTTGGCCGTTGTTTTGAGATTAGCAACATCCGAACCGCCAGAAGGCTCGGTAATAGCCAGTGATATACGCTTCTTGCCCGCCAAAATTGGCGGAATAAGTTCGCTCTTTAATTCATCGCTGCCAAACGCCATTACCGGCGGCAGGCCAATACCGTGTGAGAGCAAAGTGCTCGGCAGTCCACCTAGGCTGGTGCGAGCAAGCTCCTCGCCCACAATGTTGCGGTGATACAAATCGATGCCTTCACTCCACCCACCGTACTCCTCAGGATAGCCAACCCCAAAAAGGCCAAATTCGGCGGTGGTTTGCCAGAGCTCAGGCGGTAAGAAACCCTGCTCGTCCCACTCATCCACATTAGGCATAATTTCTTTGTCAATGAATCGGCGCAGTTGCTCGCGCCAGGCTTCATGCTCTTCGGTTATGTGTGGATTGTTCAGTCTTGCGGAATCGAAACACAGCGACATGGTAATAACCTCTGAGGGCTGATTGGAGTAATAGGTTAAAAGCCGTGTGCGCAATCAACAATGACCAAAGCAGTCATTATCAATAGCGATAACTACTGAGCTTGCAGCCAGATGGGGGACGACCAGGCTCGTTCTTGTATCAAAGTGTCTACCTGTGGCTTCGGTTCTTTTTCTAATCGCCGAGCGTTAAAAGTACTCCAGCGACACACTGGATTTTCAAGCACTCTCACGTAATAGAACGCGTGCTGATCAGGCTTGTAGTGCTCATCTGCCCATAACACCTTTAACTCACCGGAACCCGTGGTTGAGTTTGGCTCACAGTTTGTCAAATCAACAGTGGCACCATTGCCTGGACAACGCTGCGTTACGGGGTCTGGTACCAAACCATCCGAACAGGCGATATCCACTACGCGTTCGAAACGTTTACCTTGCTCTATCCAACCCTTAATCATTTGTATGCGCTGAAGGTTAGCGCCATTCGCATCTTTGGCGGCCCACACAAAAAATTCAGGAAGCGACGGTGCTGCTGCTTCACGTGCGGTTAAATCACCGCCCATAGGCACAGCACTTGCGTACAAAGCCGCAGCCGCACTCGCATCATTCACAACATTAGGGTCAAGATTCCAGCCAGCATAAATACGCAGCGCAATGCGCGTGCCGCTAGTGGCATATGCTTCGCGGCGCTTCATCGAGTCGAATAGTGCTTCGCGGGTGTTCTCTGCCGCCCAAATGGCCGCCAAGCCGCCTGGGTTGTAATTCAGCGCGGTGCGATTCAAACCAGAGTGGCGCGGCTTGTCTCTGTTGTGTCGTTTCTCGGCGGTGTCGTCAAGCAAACCCACGGCCCCTTGATAATCGATCTCTTCCGTGTCGCCAGGTGTTGAATTGTGCGTATCCGTTGAGCCGATAAAACCCACTTTAAATGGGTTGAAGCCTTTCTCTTCGGCCAACTGCAGACCAATCTTTAAACCTTCACGAGCAAATGAAGTTGGTAAGCCGCAAGCATCCACTTGGCCCTCTGGGCAAGGTTCTACCATTTGTTCAAAATTGCATTCCTCGTCAACAGCACCTAAACCAACTGCGCATTCTGAAGATCCTTTGGCCTGGATAATCTCTACAAGCGGTTCTGACTCTGCCCGGAGTTTTAAGTCGTCATCCGTATATAAATCGCCATCAATCGTTTGCAACGCAAACGCATAACCCCAGGTTAAATTAAGATTATGTGGAATAGTTAGGTACTGGCAATCACCCACACAGGTTTTCTTTAGGTCTTTCCATAGGTCGATTTCAGTTTGGGCGTCATAAATTGACACTGCGTGGTCGGGCACCACGCCGCCACGAAAAAATACATTGCGATGTATCTTTCCCTGCTTCAACAATGCGGGAGAGTACTCGTAAGCCGCAAAGGTCGTAAACTCGCCAGGCACATAATATTTTTTCGCTAATTCCTGCATAGTGCGCCAGGTATGGTTCGATGCCTGCTGACAACGATCCTCATCCTCCGTACAGAAGCCTAGCCCTCGCTTTATTGGGCGCTTGCGCACAACCTTCATTGCTGCCTCAAATAATTTATTGGACGGTTTTACAAACCTATCACAGCGCGCTTTATCATCAGCACTTATGTCTTCCGCGTTGCAAAATGCATTTACTTCGAAAGAACTGGCATGGTCTGTAATGGCGGCAAAATCCAACGGCGCGCTGATTTGAGTAGTAGCGCCAGAGGCAAGCTCTATTGGCTCACCTCTGGCAAATTGGTACGCCTTATCCAGGCCATTGCGATTCCCCCATAGAAATGCGTCAAGCGAAATGGAGGTATGAACATGGAGGTCTCCGAAGTAGAGGTTTTTGTTTTCGCCGGCGCTGTTGTTGAGAAAAACTTCCTTGATCCCCTCTCCAATAGAAGGATTTTGTTGACCGCTTTCTTTCGCAGAGTCTTGAGCCTGATCACTGCCGGCGCCGCATCCTGCTAATACACCGCTTAACACAAGGATCAGAGTCCATGGCCAATGCAGAAATTTATTCAATTTTTTACGAGCCATTTGTTTCATGCCTGTATTGATACTAGATAGTGCTAGCCTACCGTTGGGGCGGCACATCGTGCCCATAGTAACCTCGGGTGCCAGCAGTACAATGGCACTTTAGCTCAAGAATAATAACTTGAATGATCAGGGCTATTCAGAAGGTACTTGGCCGTACTTTTAATTTTAATTGCTCAAAATTAAACCGACCTGCTCCTATATACTTTTAAGCAGTATGGAGGGACGCGGTCCAATCTAGAATACGAGAGTTAATGTCGTCGATAATCTTCGCGGCCTCCATGGCACGCATCTCAGGCGATTGGGCTTTGATGGCCATAAAGTCCGCTACGTTCCAATGAATTATTTCAGCCTGATCAGCAAACAATAGTTTGGCAACATCATAGAGAACTTTGTAATTTTCTTGGGTTTCTTCACTACATAGAGTAACGACGTAATCGTATTTCTGTTCTGCAAAGCTGAATATGGTTGGCGGCGAATCAGCCGTAAGGTCCAGCCCTCGCTCCAACATCGCGTGCCGAGGAAGCTCGCCGATTGTTCCAGACTCAAAACCGGCGCTGTCTAAATAAGATCAGGTTTCTGCAGTGCTTTGGTTAGCACCGCTGCAATCTCGCTACGAACCCCCCAATAGGTGCACGCATAAAGTACTTTTACTGTTGCCACATTGATCCATTTTTATTTCATTTTATACGCCACGCAGTCTAACCCTGAATTAAAATACCGGCAAACCGACGACGCCGCTCTCTTCGGACACTATTCCCAATCAGCATTTACCGTTTTTTAGCGCCGATAGTCCAATGGAGGCGGACGATCGCCAAGCAGTGGCTGATAAACAAAGTCTTTACCCCGTCGTTCCAGCCACTCAATTTTAGCCTCTTCAACAAGCGTTGGGTCATCAAACAACTTCACCGCTGTTAACGCCATGCTATTGGCAGCCAGCAGCATCCCTTTGTGGCCAATACTCATCCCACCGGCAGCAACGGCCTGCCAAGTGTGTGCGGAAGTGCCAGGCACCCAGGTCGCCGTGGTAAGACCTACGGTTGGAGCCATCCAGCTAACATCACCAACGTCTGAAGAGCCACTACTCTTGTGTATGTCTTGGGAAAATTCCTTGATGGTTTTTTCTGAGCCCAATTCATTCCTTGGACGGCCCGTGTAGGTGCTAACCAGTCGCTCCGCAAATTTTTGTTCTTTCTTGCTGTAGTCAATACCACCCAAGGATTGCAGGCTGTCGTTCATTACTGACGCCAGCGTAACATTCGGAAGAATGTTGTAGTTACCATGAATCACTTCCCACTCTACTTTAGTGTCGGTTCCCTGCGCAGCTCCAAGAGCGGCCTGTTCTACACGCTCCCATATGGACAATAACTGTGTTGGGGCTGGTGCGCGCACATAATAATAAGCTTCGGCAAACTCCGGCACGATGTTTGGTGCGAGGCCGCCCTGGGTGATGACATAATGCAAACGAGTGGTGCTGGGCACATGTTCACGCAGCATGTTAACCATGTGATTCATTGCTTCAACGCCGTCAAGGGCTGAGCGCCCACGTTCAGGTGCAGCGGCCGCGTGAGAAGCTATTCCATTAAAACGAAACTTGGCCGAGCGATTAGCGAGCGTTGTTCCAGGAGTTGCCCGGTTCTCATCAGCTGCATGCCAGTGAAGTACTGTGTCTACGTCGTCGAATAAACCGGCTCGAACCATGTATACCTTGCCCGACCCGCCTTCTTCCGCAGGCGTGCCATAAAGCCGGATTGTGCCGCTTTTACCGTTTGAATCTGCCAGCCAGTCTCTCGCCGCTATCGCTGCAGCGACTGAGCCCACACCAAACAGATGATGACCACATGCGTGCCCTGCCTGGCCTTCGGTGACCGGAGCGCGCTTAGCCGTAGCCTTTTGTGATAATCCGGGCAAAGCATCGAACTCAGCGAGGATTGCAATTACCGGTTTACCCGTGCCGTAGCTCGCCACAAATGCGGTAGGAATATCGGCAACATTGGCTTTAACATCAAAGCCAGCCTGCTTGAGCTGAGACTGCAGCAATTCACTGCTTCGCGTTTCTTGGTAACCAACTTCAGCCCATTCCCAAATTTGATCTGCCATATTGACGTAGTTGCTGCGCTGTTGCTCTATGCTGGCGGTAACCGTGTCAATACTATTGCCTGCTGCTGCGCTCATCGACAGCATTAGCATGCAAGCTAAAAGAAAACTTGTTCTCATTTGTTACGACTCCGATCATGGCTAAGCAGCTAGTGTAAGCGATATTTAGGATAAAACCGCAAGCGTTAGGCCGAATATAATGACAGGCTTGGCTACTGTTTCTGTTCGCTAAGGTCGTCGAACAAGCTATCAACTCGTTGCTCATTTTTAGAAACAGAGTTTCGTGCGCGAACACCCGCTATGCGACCAAAGCCTTTACACATTACAAAGCGGGCTTTCGAATATTTCTCATGGTGAGTTATAGTTTATTATGGTCACTAGATATGCCCATACGGTGAAGATTTGGAATGAAAACAACGTATATCCCTCTCGTGCTTTCCGTCATTGCTTTGTTACTTGCTAGCTCTGTTTACCTAGAGAAAGGTGATCTGCCAGTCAGTACTTACGATGACAATCCAAGCGGGGGATTGCAGGGCCACAGTTCAGAATTGATTCGAACCTTAGATCGTTTAGAACGGCGCATTTCGGGGCTAGAAAGCAGCTTGCTGGCTGGGCAAAGTAAACTGGACACACCCGTTCCAGGTATAACAGCTGTGCCTGAGCGCGAGATGGCACAGATGCAGGAAGTGTTCGACATGTTTGGCGGCTTCAGCCCCCCACACGACTTGAAGCGCCTTAAGTCTGACCCAGAATATGCCAACGCACATTTCATTAAACTCAAAAATGCGATTGATGATAGTAGCCTTAGCGAGAATGAGCGGCTAGACGCGATTCAATCCCATGTTATGTCGTCACTGATGCTGAATATGGGTGAAGCCGAGGCCGAAGCCTCTGTAGCGGTCGCATTGGATATCGCCTTAGCAAGCAATAACGCAGAAGACCAGGTGCGCGCCTGGGAAATTCTAACAGGTGTTGGTAATGACGCTGCAAGAGAGTTGTTAACCGAGCCGCTGCTTGGCTTAGCCGTTGATGATGAGAACCCCTATCTTCGAAAACTCGCGGTGCAGGGCTTGCAGCACCAATTGATGATGGGTTTTGGCACACCTGGCGCAAATACGCAGAGAATCAAGGACACCTTACTTTCGGTTCGTACCAATGATTCATCACCGGATGTCCGCCGCCAGGCAGAACGGGGTTTATCTGGCGTAGAGCAAATGCAAGACATGATAAAGAATGGCTCATCAATGGCCATTGATGGCAGTATTTCGGGAGTTCAAAACATGCTTATCGGTGACGCCATGATGTACACCGATGATTCTAACGAATCTTCTACTGTCTTTGAGCTGGTAGCTCCAGGAGAATAGGGGAACAAAGGTGGGAGGAATGATCTATCGACCAGTTTCAAATCAACAATCCCCTTACTTAGTTTCCGCCCCGCATCACCTTAACCGGCAACCGCCGCTCTAACCCGGATCGGTATCGAACTCATCCGTGGAATGCCGGTGCGACGATCAAAATCTCTGTCATTGAAAGATAAACGACCGGTATTGCCGCCCTCGCCTAAAGGGTCTTCCTTCTCATTGGGGTTGGTGCCCCAGCTGTGAGGTATTGCCACGCAGCCTGGGCGCACTTCGCTGGCCTCTCTTGCCACACAGCTAATCATTGCGCGTTCCGATTCTATCTCAACAACCTGACCACCTGCGAGGCCCAGCCTAGCCAGGTCATCCGGATGCATAAAGGCGGGATGATGGCCCGCACGTTTACTTTGTACAGGATCTTCGTGCCAGCTGCTGTTGAGCACCTCGTTCATGCGACGACCAATCATTAGGAAAGGATAATCTTCGTCCACTGAACTAACTTTTTTAGTTAGGCGTTGTGCTATTTCAGCCAACTCAGCCAGCATATGGGCGTTGCCAATATCGAGTTTGCCTTGCCAGTCTGCCGGCTTGACGTCGACGGTGGTGGTTGGTCTATCAAACATTTTACCGCGGTGCGCGTCAGGGTCTGCGAAGGCATCGCTGATAGGTACTGGTGAGCCTTGCAGGGAAATAGACCAGGCGTCCGGTGGCGTGGGCGTGTTTCCTGGCGGCACAGCAATTGCCTGCCGTGCCTGCTCTTCCGGGTCGCCAAAAAGGGCAAAAGATTTCACGTTCAATGTTTTGTCCATTTCCGTGGCAACCCGGTGAATAAACTCATATTCTTCACACAGGTCCGAGTCTTCCGGAACGTTCATTATAGGGTTGCTTACCTGTCCATAGGGCCCCTCGAATCCCCAACCTGCGCCAAACATGCCAAACAATTCCGGCGCAGCCGTGCAACCCATCACTTCGTAATGCAGCTTGGGCGCAATTACGTAATCCGCTAGCTCACAGGTTTTGGACATTCGTGGGTCCAGGCACACTAGTAGGTCCAGCGCTTGCATCGCTTCATAGGTTTTAATTTGATCTGGCCAAGCAAGCATTGGGTTGCCTCCCAAGCAGATAAGCGCCTTAATTTGGCCATCGCCCGGGGTCAGAATTTCATCGGCTAATGCGGCAGTTGGTAAACCTGCGGCCGACTCCTCTAGCCCGCGGGCGCGCATTTTTCGACCGAAGCCCCAAGCAGGCAGTGGGCCTGGCGACGCCGCTATAGCGGGTGCGGGTTTGGTGAATACGCCACTGTTTTGTTTCACTTCGCCTGATTGACGCCAATGGCCCATCAGTGAGGTTAGTGCGAGATTAAGGTACTCCGTCGCATTACCATAGCCAGACATATTGGGACCCGTGCCCACACTAATACTCCCCCGCTGCCAGCTGCTAAACATATGAGCAGCCTTCACCAGGTCTTCAGTGTTGATGCCAGAGTGCGCCGCCACCTTGCCAGGATCAAAAGACGCCAGGCTAGCTTTCAAAGCCTCCAGGCCTTCCACGTCCGACTGAACAAAGTCTTTGTTAAACCGTTCTTCCTCGATAATGATGCGGGCGATGGCGCCTAGTATCAGTGGGTCTTCTCCGGGACGACACTGTAGGAAGATATCGGCTTCTTTGGCGCTCTCAGATTCTCGCGGGTCGATAACAATCAGCTCCATGCCACGCTTGCGAGCATCAAACAGGCGTTTGGCTGGGTTCATTCCCAAGCCACCGTTCATTGAGATAACCGGATTGGTGCCAACCAACATCAAGCCGTCCCACTCATCTATGCGATAGGGTCCAGCAAGCCAGGGGCCATGACACGACAGCGCTATTCCTTTGCCAGGCTGATCAATGGTGACGGCTGTGAAATTCATGGGGCTGCCAATGGCATCCATAAGGGCAAGCGCGAAGGCATGCGCATTCAAGTTGTTGTAGCCGAAAGTTCCGATATACATTGCTACCGAGTCAGGTCCGTGCTCCGCAATGATGTGCTTTAAACGGGCAGCCATCTCTGCAGCAGCGTCTTCCCAATGAATATCGTGATGCTCGCCGTCGTGACCGCGTTTTTTGCTGGATAGAAGACGCGACGGCAAGCTGTGATGATTAGCCAGTCGGCGCCCTTTAATACAGCTGAAGCCGTCAAAGGCCGGGTTATGCTTGTCACCATGAGTAGCCACAGGTACGCCATCTTCAAAATCGACGATTAACCCACAATGAGCGTGGCAGGAACGACACATGACGTGTTTTTGTTCTTTGATCATATGAAACCTTCTATTTATTGTTCAGCAATCCTACAGCAAACATAACGCATTGCAGATGTACGCTTACGTGCCGATTTTTGCGCGGCCTAAAATTTACTTGCACTCAGCGCTCGATTGGAAGCAACAATCGTTTACGATGCTAGCATTGTCGCCGTGCTATTGTCCTTTCCATTCCTTAATCACTTATCCAAAAAACTGTCTAGCTTGCTCAGTGTGTTTCAAGTCAATCTTGGCATTTTTTTCCTATTGTCCGCTTTTCGAGTCTTCACTGGCTTTTCTTGACCGCAACACATCTGCTGTGTGTCAGGAATCTCTACCCTCGTCGACCGTGAAAGTAATTCTTTAGCCCCAGAGTAAAACAAACCAACGCCAACAATGAAACTGCCTACACTGAAATTGATAATACAAGGTAGCAATAAGAAGGTACTAAGCTTCCTATTAAGTGCCATTCTGATCGGCATGGTATGTTCACAAATCGACCTTTCCAGTTTGCTACACACTGTTAAAGAAGTTCATTTCAGCACAGTTGTTTATATGCTGCTCATTTACTTTCTCGGCCAGTTGATTAGCGCTGGAAAATGGAAAATTTTACTCGACAACGCAGCACTAGACCGCAGTCTTCTACGCACTACCAAGGCCTATTTTTTTGGTATGTTTGTTAATGCATTTGGTTTGGGCACTGTAGGTGGCGATATCGCCCGCGCCGCCGTGTTAAAGCCTCTTAAAAGCGAAAGGTCGACCGCTCTTGCCTCAGTGGTGGCCGACCGCCTTCACGGTTTAATAGTATTGTTAGCAATAGGTGCCGTCGGACTTGCCTTCACAATACCAGAAGCACTAAACCAGTGGTTTGTGTTTGGCAGCATCGCGGCGGTGGTAATGCTAGGCACCACTTGGTTTATGATTCCCACTCTGGCGAGCAAACTGATACCCATCGGTAGCAAGTTCTACACTCCGCTTGCATCCGCCTCAAAAGTGTTTCTAAGTGACCCCCTGACTCTTTTTAAAGTGACGATCGCGTCTATTCTTTTTCATTTCACCCAGATAGGAATGTTTGCGCTTATAATTGCAGACATGCAATTAGCTATAAGCTTTGGCTTGCTAATCGCAACCGTACCTTTCATTAATGTAGCGACCTCTTTTCCGCTTAGCGTCAATGGAATCGGAATAAGAGAAGTTATGATCGTGATTTTTTTCACACAAGCGGATGTAAGCGGCGAGCAAGCTCTCACAATTGGCGCAATGTGGCTAATAATCACAATGCTCATAGGTGCGCTGGGCGCTGTGTTTACTGCGCCTAGTTTATTTGATCAGAGTGCCTCAAAGCAGGTTACCTAACCGCCATTCACTAGCGCGCCCAGGCAAACAATATCAGATAGAGCAATCGGCCGGCCGTACTAATTATTTTCCTATGCTCATCCGTTTAACTAAGCGGATCGTTTCGTGATGGCCTGTTTCGAACATGAATTTTTGAGGCCTTCGTTGGAAGGTGTCCGAGGAAAAACAAGTCTTTATCTGACACCAGATCTGCATTGCCCCTGATCTCAATATACTGCTGCCTGTACTTTTCGGTTTTTTTTCTTCGATCTTCAGGCGTGACATTCGTGGTGGTTCCGCCGTGCAACTGATGGAAGCTGCCCTCTCCAACGAGCTGCACCGGTGTTACACCGTCTGTATCACAGCAGCGTTTATAAATGTCCAGGTTGAGAAAACCGCCCCCTGGGTATGAGAACTGGGTATCGATTCCGCCGCACGCTTCAAACAAAGATCTCCGCATAAATAAACAGTTCGATTCGAACATACGATGCAACCACGTTATTTTGTTCGCACCCAACCACAACGGCGTCCCTATCTCGCACAACCTATAGCCATCATTAGGCCAATCAATTCTCTCAAGCAGTTTATCCTCTGTGGGTTTATCGTATCCTCTTGCTATCGAATCGTTTTGCTCATCGGGACCCAAGAAAAAGTATCGAGTAGCCACGACCGGCTCATCAAATGCGCGAAAACACGACAGGGCTAAATCGAAAGCCCCTGGGGTTAATAAGTGCGCGCCATCTACCATCAAGCAAATTACTTCGCCACTCGCCATGGCCACGGCATCATTAACGGCTTGGGCAGGGCTG
>JBGCFQ010000002.1:0-166613 GCA_045106985.1 Pseudomonadales bacterium
GCGCCTGCATTTTCAGCAGGGCTGCCAAAACGGAGAGCACGAGTTTCAGTCGGCCCACCGAAATCCGCCAGTGGCGCTAGTAAAGGATCGACGCCGAGGTAGTCGTTGACTCCAAACCCAGCGCCAGTTCCATCGGCAATCATGTTTCCGCCGAAACTTGTGACCGCTGATCCAATAACGTCAGACAGGGAGCTATAAGCAATGATGGTGTTGGTCATCGACGTCGTTGTATTGGAGGCATATCCGTTGCCAACGGAATCGGAAATGGTTACGTTGATTAGAGAAGCCGAGCCACTATTGTTGCTGATTCCACCAGTGAAACCCACTGCCACATTGCTATCCAATGTTGTGTTGACGATCTCCAGCGTGCCATCGTTGCGGATACCACCACCGCTGTTCGACGATGTGTTTGTGTCAATCAACGAATTGGTGATGAAAGCACTGCCTGTATTGTAAAGCGCACCGCCGAATTCTCCGGAAGTGTTGTTTGTTAGGCGAACGCCATCCAGAAACAACGAGCCAGTATTGTTGATTGCGCCGCCTTGGTTCCCGCCCACAGCCGTGGCATTATCCTGAAAGACCGAGTCTGTAATTGTCACCGTGCCGCTAGCATACAAAGCACCGCCAGAGGCCAAGGCTGTCGCATTCTGAATGCTAAGTCCTTCAAGGAATATATCGTCGCCCGTATACGTTTGGAATACTCTGTCTAGATCGGCAGCGTCTATGATCGTAGAGTCAGCGCCTGCCCCGATTAAGCTCAAGGAGTCACGGATATTCAAGTCGCCCGTCGCTGCAAAGTTTTCGCCAGTGCCAGCGATAGACAAGGTATAGGTATCCGCTGACAGGAATATGCTGTCGTGTCCCACTGTGTTGTTTGTCGCGATGACGGCTTCGCGAAGTGAAATGAAGCCATCACTGCCCTTTGTTGCCAACAGATTAGCAATTGAGCTTGTGTCGCCATCCAGCACATCGGTATTGGTATCCACAATCACTGCCTGTGCTGTGGCAGTGGTGGCACTAAACTCTGAGGTGTCGCCGTTAGCGAGATTGGTTGCCGTTGCAGTGATGTTTTGACCTGCCCCGACACTGGCGTTGAAAGACTCGACGAACGACGCTTCACCACTGCCATTAGTGATCACATTTCGGAAGCCAAGATATGTCTCTCCTTCATCGCCACTAGAGTTTGCAAAGAACTCAAGTCGAAAAGTGGAGTCGGCTGTGCTGCTGAGCTTGCCGGCAACAGCAACCGTGCTAGATGCGTCAGTAAACGCTCCAGTAATTACCGGGAAGTTCTGAAGGTTGTTGGCATTGGCATCGAGATCACCAACATCGTTTGCAGTAACACCATCGTTGAATAGATCAATACCCAGTCCTCCGTTGTTGTAAATGGCGTTTCCAAAGAAAGAATTACCTGCGCTCGCGGCATCAAGCACAGCAATGCCGTCCCCAGTATTATTGGCGATGATATTGGCCATGCCAGCATCAACGCCGCCAACGAGGTTACCGCTACTGCCGCCATAAAGCTGCACACCGTCATGAGCGTTGGCGAGAACGGTTATACCGTCAGCGCCTACACCAATGTAATTGCCCTGTACGACTGAATTTGTAACGGAGTTGCTTAACTGTATGCCGTCATCAGCATTGCTCGCGACTACATTGCGAGCCGCTGCAGTCGTACCACCAATTATTGTGCCATCAACGCTATTGCCAACCTGGATGCCATCGTCGAGATTACCAAGATTGATGAGGCCAGTAACGTCAGTACCAAGGTAGTTGCCAATAATGGTATTACCATCACTGCCAGTTCCATCAACAGCGATACCATCGTCGTTACCTGCGATAATATTGCGAGCGCCAGCAACTAAGCCACCCACTACATTACCAGCCGCACCTGAGCTAATCTGAATGCCATCGCCCGTATTGCCGACAATAGCGGTTCCGGCAGCATTCGTACCAATGAAATTTCCGAGCACTGTATTACCCAGCGCCGTGGCCGTATGAAGTTCGATTCCATTGCCTGCGTTGCCAGAAATGACATTTCGCTCGGAGAGGCCTGTACCACCGATGGTGTTGTTTGCACTGGATACATCAATGCCGTCATCGCCGTTACCGAAGTCCGCAGTCCGCAGTCCGCAGTCCCCGCATTGTTGATGCCAACCCAGTTACCGACTATTGTATTCCCACCACTTGTATCGGCAATATCAATACCGTCCTCGCTAAAACGATTGATAATCAACCCGCGGATGGTACTGCCACCGCTACCCGCGTCGAGCCTCAGCCCATCTTCAGTGCCAACTAGAGCAGCACCACTTAGCTCAATAACAGGCGCACCTGCAACGTAATCAGGCTCAGACCAGCCATCAATCACTACCGCATCATCAATGTCGGGTAATGCCGCAGTGAGGTTTATGGTATGTGGTCCAGAACCAGCAATATCGAAAAGTATTTTGTCGGGATTCGCACCGTTCATAGAATTGTTTGTAGCAATAATCGCTTCGCGCAACGAAATAAATCCGTCGCTACCTTTGTTGGCATTCAATGCCGCGATTGATGAAGTGTCACCATCGTTGCTAACGTCCGTAACGGTGTCTACTACCACGGTGTCTGACACAGCAATTGAGGTGCCACTGAACTCCGAAGAATTAAACGCTGGGTCGGTTGCTATGGCCGAAATTATTTGGTTGGCTGGTACAGCCGCACTTAGAGAAACATCGAAAGTAGCGTCGCCACTGCCATCGGTTACAACCGTCGTAGTACCAATGTATGTGCGCCCTTCGCCGCTACCACTTGGGTCCGCGTCGCCAAATAAGCTGCTGTAAAAATCGACGTCGAAAGTGGTGCTGACTGTACTGTTCAGGGTTCCTGTTACTGCGACTGAAGAAATGCCATCGGTGGATGAGAACGCGCTGAGTACCGGGGTATTTTGTAAATTGTTAGCGCCGGTGTCACCGTCGCCTAGATCATTCGCATTAACGCCGTTAGTGCCTAGGTCCACACCCAGTTGCGTATTGCTGTGAATAGAATTACCACGAATGGCATTGCCAAGGCCGCTGCTGGTGACGGCTACGCCATCGCCTGTATTAAACGCTATGGTGTTGCCTTCGCCGGCAATAGTGCCACCTATCGTGTTAGATGAAGCGGTCAAAGTGACCTGGATACCGTCGTTGGTGTTCGGCAACGCTGCGGAACCAGAAGCATCGGTACCGATTAAGTTTGCTTTGATAACGGTGTTTGTTGCCGCTGTCTGCAGGCCAATACCAGCTCCGCTATTGCCACTGATTAAGTTACCTTGGCCAATTGCGCCAATAATCGTGCCGCTGGCATTGTTAACCTCTATGGCTTCCTGATTAAAACCCAAACTCGCAGTACCTGCTGCATCGGTGCCTATGTAGTTACTCAGTATCTGGGTGTTATCAGCGCCATTGATGCGAATGCCATCAATTGACTCACCCGCAATCACGTTACGGTGATTGGTCGTAGTACCACCGATGATATTGCCATTTGCATCGCTACCCACCTGAATGGCGACATTTGTGTTGGTAACACTGTCGGTTCCAGCTGCGTTTATGCCTACGTAGTTACCCGCAATAGTATTAGCTGTAGTGCCCACACCCAGGATAATTAACCCACTGGAAGTGTTGCCCGAGATAACGTTGCGCGCACTCACAGTGGTTCCACCAATAACGTTACCACTGGCACCGCCACTGATACTAACACCGTTTTTATTGCCCAGACTGGCGTTACCGGCAGCGGTAACTCCGATGTAATTACCGCTGATAATGTTATTGTCGCCGCCGGAAATGTTGATACCTTCCTGACCATTACCAGAAATAACATTTCTATCGGCCGCGGTCGTTCCGCCAATTGTGTTGGTTTCAGCGCTACTGTACAGCTGCAGTCCGGCAAGGGTATTGCCACGGTCTAGGGTTCCAGTGACATCGGTGCCAATGAAGTTACCGGCAATGGTGTTATTGTCTCCTGTGATGCCAATGCCAATGCTGCTGAATTGATTCACTATCAATCCTCGGACTGTTACGTCGTCTGCGCTAACAGTTAATCCGATAACTCCGGCACCGGCAGCCGTACCTGCAAGTTCGACCACTGGCGCGCCGGAAAAGTCGGGTTCGCTTGTCGCGTCGATAATTACTGAGTCGGTAATTGTTGGTAGTGCACCGTTGCCGCTCGAATTTGGCAGAATGGTATGCACGCCGGATGCGAGAGCCGCCTTGATGTCAAAATAGATTTTGTCAGCGCTGCCGCCATTGGTGGTGTTGTTTGCAGCCGTGATTGCCTCGCGCAAGGAAATGACGCCGTCTGCGCCCTTGTTGTTTATTAAGTTAGCTAGCGATGTAACGGAGCCGTCGATAACATCACTCGTAGTAGTAACAACAGCTGTACTGTAATCCTGTGCAATAACATTTTCGGCAAATTCTGAAGTGTCGCCAAGCGTCGGAAAACTGGTTGAGATAGCCGTAGCACTGATGGAACTGCCTATGGCGACAGTAGTCGATATTGTTGCATCAAAATTCGCGTTACCAGAGGCATCAGTCGACACGTTTACCGAACCAAGAAACGTTTGGCCTTCACCGTGGCCTGATGCGTCGGTGGCGGGATTGCTAAAAAATTCTATTCGATAGCTCAAAGACGCATTGCTGTTCAAGGTGCCTGAAACATTAAAGCTTCCTGCACCGTCTGTATTAGCAGAATACAACACTGGAAAATTCTGTAGATTATTGGAACCGCTGTCGCCATCAAGTGTATCGTTGAGCGTTACGGCTAAACCACTTAAATCGATTCCAAGATCACCGTTACCATGTATCAAATTACCCGATATCGTATTGCCGGTCCCAGAAAGAACATCGACACCATCGTCGCTGTGATTGGCAACAATGTTGCCTGCATTGAGCGCAAGCCCACCGATGATGTTGTCACTGGTATTGATACTGATACCAGCAACGCCGTTGCCGATAGGCGTACTTCCATCCGCGCCAACACCAATGTTGTTGCCAAACACGGTGTTGTTATCGCCTGTAAAAAGATAGATGCCTCGAACATCATTGCCGGCGATAACGTTGCCGTCGTTTACGCCAGTACCACCAATAAAGTTGCCACCGGAACTGTTGCTTAGGAAAATTCCGTAGTTACCAACGCCTGCATCAACATTTCCTGACGCATCAGTACCGATGTAGTTGCCAGCGATAGTATGGCCACCCGAGCCACCCGCAATGTTGATACCGTGCAATGTTGCATTGTTAATAACAAAGCCACGAACGAGAGAAGCATCACTCCCGGTACCAAGGTTTAATCCGTGATTAACACCGGAAGCGTTTATCTCAATTAACGGAGTACCTGCATAACCACTCTGCGTTGTTGCGTCTAAGGTCACCGTGTCAGCAATGATAGGAAGATCGGACAAAAGATTAATCGTTTGCGCACCACTGCCGATACTGAAGGTAATTGTGTCCGCACCACCTGCCGTATTCGCGTCAAGTATTGCTTGCCTAAGCGAGCCTGCGCCTGAGTCATTGGTATTGCTAACGACAAAATTCGCAAGCCGTTGCTTTAGTGGCGTTTCCCCCAACAAAGAACTTGCAGTTTCCCTAGCGTTTGTAACTGCCGCGTCGCTAGTAAAGATTAATGGTGTGCTTTTACTCGGTGACGGCTCATAATTTAATGGTGAGCTCTTTGCTGGTTGCTCTTCAATAGCGAGTGCATCAGTTTCCGACGCTAGCTCCAATCTTGGAGCGAGGGACAGGGACAAGGTATTTGAGGTGGTAATTGTTTTAAAATCGTCGACAGAGATATCAACAACAACTTCATTTGCATCGGCATTGACGGAGTTGTGACTAAAGACACCCTCAACCCCTGCGGAGAAAAGTATCCGCGGCTCTAGCTCTTCAAGCAATACCTTTTGAGATAACAAAGAAGCTGTTGCGCGCCTACCTTTTCGGCTTGTCTTCGAGCGTTTCTTGTCCCGCATGCGGCAAACGGCTTCCTTGAGAATTTTCGCGAATTCAATTTCGCGTGTCAGTGATGAGAATCATCTCAGATCGACTTATCGCTCAGAGCAAAAATATTCAGAAAATCATAAACTTAAGGATAGTGGATACACTCAGGACTACCCGTTTATCGGACTCCCAAACGACCCTATATTGGAGATTAATGACCAACGGTCGTACAAAATGCGAACAGCAGCTGGCCAACTATTGATCAGTACGCTATAGGCTATTTTGCTTACTTAAATGAATGTGGCTTGGACGGCAAATAGTTGAGCCTATGTAATTGTTTTTAAAAACATTATTAACTTAAAGTTTAATTTGTTGAATGGGTTTTCTACTACGCGAACATGCACGCTGAGCATAGCGAGGCACACCACCCAGCCTCAAGTTGGCAAGAGGTTAAAGTAGCGGCTTGTAGTCAATGAGTGGAGCTATAAAACTGTTCAAAGAACAACAGTGTTTGCAACGCAATAACGTGCAGTCACAACAAGCCTGTTGAAACTAAGGGAACAGTGATAGAGATGAGAAATTGGTCGAGACTGCAGGGTGAGAGCAGGTTTCGCGGCGCGAAACGCGAAGCACCGCTTCGCGAGGCTCGAACGGCCGCAAGCTACGCTTGCGGACCGGCAATCCGCCGTCCCAAAGAACAACGAACAGAACTGCGATTTGGATTCTGAAACTGAACCCGAAGGATAATCTAAAATTTGGTCGGGACGGCAGGGTGAGAGCAGGTTTCGCAGCGCGAAACGCGAAGCACCGCTTCGCGAGGTTCGAACGGCCGCAAGCTACGCTTGCGGACCGGCAATCCGCCGTCCCAAAGAACAACGAACAGAACTGCGATTTGGATTCTGGAACTGAACCCGAAGGATAATCTAAAATTTGGTCGGGACGGCAGGATTTGAACCTGCGACCACCACACCCCCAGTGTGGTGCGCTACCAAACTGCGCTACGCCCCGAATAAGATTTTTAGAAGGGTTTGGGTCTTCTAAAGGTCGCGTATGATACCTGAGATATCAGGATTTGAGTACGCCTAGAACGTCTTCCAGTTCATTGATCATTTGCCGAATCAATTGTCGATATTGGCTCTTGTCTTCCTTCGCCTCTTCACCTGACATGCGCTGCCGCGCGCCGCCAATAGTGAAGCCCTGATCGTACAGCAGGCTACGAATCTGGCGAATCATGATAACGTCTTGGCGCTGATAATAACGGCGGTTGCCACGACGCTTCACGGGCTTAAGCTGAGGGAACTCCTGCTCCCAATAGCGCAGCACATGTGGCTTCACAAGACACAGCTCGCTTACCTCCCCTATGGTGAAATAGCGTTTACCGGGAATTACCGGTAGTTCGTCGTTATGGCTTGGTTCCAGCATACGCCTCTACTCTGGCTTTCAACTTCTGGCCGGGTCGAAAGGTGACCACACGGCGCGCTGAAATAGGAATTTCTTGTCCGGTTTTTGGATTTCGCCCTGGTCGCTCAGATTTGTCGCGTAGGTCGAAGTTGCCAAAACCCGATAATTTTACGTGTTCATTATTCTCTAGAGAATTTCGAATCTCTTCAAAAAAGAGTTCTACAATCTCTTTTGCTTCGCGCTTATTAAGCCCGAGCTCTTCGTACAATCGCTCGGCCATTTCGGCCTTAGTCAATGCTTGCGAGGACATACTCAATTCCTTAATGACGCCCCAAATTTTTCTTTTAATTCCGCCACAATCAGGCCGAGGCAACTACTCACATCCTCGTCGTTCAGAGTGCGGGAATGGTCTTGCAAGGTCAAGCCCAGACCCAAACTTTTTTGGCCCTCTGGTACGCCTTTTCCTGCGTATACGTCGAAGACGATTAAATTGGTCAATATAGGACCTGCTGTTTCTCGTACCACCCGACTAATCTCAGCAACGCTTAGATCTAGTTTAATAAGAATAGCCAAATCTCGGCGAACTTCCGGAAATTTCGATACTTTTTCGTAACTTGGAACACTTCCCTCAAGTAACTGATGAAGGTTTAGCTCAAAAACCAGAGTGTTTTTGGGCAGATCCAAAGAGCGCAGTAAGCGCGGATGCAAGGCCCCTAGATGGCCTATTGACTGTCCATTTTTTATCACTTCCGCACACTGACCAGGGTGCATTGCCTTATGTTCAGATTGCTGGAAATCGACACCTGCGTCATGCCCGCTAAGGGACAGTACAGCCTCGACATCGCCCTTTACATCGAAAAAATCGGCCGCTGTTTTATCGTGTGACCAGCGTTCATCTAACCGCCCCCCGCAGATAGCGCCACCCAGCATCTGTTGTTGCGCCAACGTGGAGTTTTGCCCACCATTACTTATGAAACACTGCCCTACTTCAAAAAGTCGAACTCGTGTTTGCTGCCGCTTCACATTATGATCTAAGGCTTGCACAAGGCCGGGTAATAAACTGGTGCGCATGACCGACATCTCGCTGGATATCGGGTTACGTAAAGGCACAGCGTGCTCATCAGCATAAAACTCGGCATGAATGCTCGGGTCTATGAAGCTGTAGGTTATAGCTTCCTGATAATCGAGGCTGCACAGTTGGTTTTTCAATCTGCCGACCGAACCTTCGGCTTCGCCACTTTCGCTCAATTGGCCGGCATGCTTAAGCTGACTGGTTGGTAGTCGATTGTAACCGTAGATACGAGCTAGCTCTTCAAGCAAGTCGGCTTCAATAGCAATATCAAAACGGGCGCTGGGCACAGACACCTGCCATCCGTCTTGAGCAACGCTTAAACCAAGGTCCAAACGCCCCAAAATATCTTCAACTTCAGAGTCCTCCAGTTCAAAGCCCAACAAACGCTTAATTTGCGGTCTGCGTAAGTGAATACTTGGCGCTTCAGGCAGTGCTGAAACTTCTACTGCCTCAGTGATAGGGCCAGCTTGGCCGCCCACCATATCGAGTAACAGCTTAGTGGCTCTTTCCATAGCTTTGCGTGGGAGTTCCGGGTCTACCCCGCGCTCAAAGCGATGTGACGATTCTGTGTGTAGGCCAAAATGGCGTGCCCGCCCGGCAATTTTTTCCGGCGTGAAATGCGCAGCTTCCAGCATCAAGTGAGTGGTCTTGGTTTGAACACCACTTCCCTGACCGCCCATAATCCCGGCCAACGCCAACGCTTTATTGGCGTCAGCAATTAACAGGCATTTTTCATTCAATTCTATCTCGGCATCATCCAACAAGGTCAACCGTTCACCTTTACCGGCGTAACGAACGCTGATGCCGCCTGCCAATGTATCCAAGTCAAAAGCATGCATTGGCTGCCCTAGTTCGAGCATTACGTAATTGGTAACGTCTACGGCCGGATCAATACTGCGCATGCCACAACGTTGCAGGCGTTGCTGCATCCATAAAGGCGTACCACGTGACAAATCTACGTTCTCTATTACCCGGCCTAAATAACGTGGGCAATCAGCAGAGGCTGCCAGCGATACTGGAAAAGTGGTATCAACGGTAGACGCAACCGCCTCAATAGTAGGCTCACTAAGTGGTAGCCTATTGATGACGCTAATTTCGCGCGCGACACCAGCCACCGAGAGGCAATCACTTCTGTTAGGCGTTAAATCAATTTCCAGAATATTGTCAGGCAGGCCAAGGTACTCAGTAAGGTTTTGACCCACTATGGCATCGGCAGCCAGCTCCCAAAGACCATCACTTTCTTCACCAAGACCTAGCTCTTCCATGGCGCAAAGCATGCCCATAGATTCTACACCGCGAAGCTTCGCCTTTTTGATTTTGAAGGGCTTCTCGCCTTCTTCCGCTGGCGGAAGTTTAGCGCCTATTTTGGCAAGAGGTGCTTTTAAACCAACGCGTGCATTTGGCGCGCCGCAAACAATTTGAACGGTCTCATCACCCGCGTTTACGGAGCAAACGCGTAGCTTTTCAGCATCAGGGTGTTGCTCTGCACCAATAATCTCGCCAACAACAACGCCCTCAAGCATAGCTCCAAGAGCTTCAATGCCGTCTATTTCCAGACCGGCCATGGTTAGCTGTTCGGCAAGTTCCGCCACGCTCACGTTTGGGTCTACCCACTCGCGTAACCAGGATTCACTAACTTTCATTAATGCCACTCTTCATCGGAATTGGTCACCGAAGCTGATCACCGGAACTGCTCAAGAAACTTGAGATCATTTTCAAAAAATATGCGCAAGTCATCCACGCCATAACGCAACATGGCCAAGCGCTCAACGCCCATTCCAAATGCGAAGCCACTGTATTTTTCGGTATCTATATTAGAAAACTCAAATACATTTGGGTGCACCATTCCACAGCCCATCACTTCTAACCAGCCTGTTTTACTGCAAACCCGACAGCCTTCCCCAGCACACATTACACACTGAATATCTACTTCAGCAGAAGGTTCAGTAAACGGGAAATACGAGGGCCTAAAACGCACGGCTAGATTGTCGTTTTCGAAATACACCTGCAGGAAGTTCTCGACCACTCCCTTGAGGTCAGCCATGCTGACGTTTTCATCCACCAACAGGCCTTCAACCTGATGGAACATAGGCGTATGAGTGATATCAAAGTCGGTTCTGTACACTCGACCAGGACAAATAATACGAATTGGCGGAGTTGAGCTCTCCATAACCCTTACTTGAACTGGCGACGTATGAGTGCGGAGCACCGTGTCTTCGGTAACAAAAAAGGTATCGTGCATGGCACGGGCTGGATGATGTGGGGGGAAGTTTAGAGCTTCAAAGTTGTGATAGTCATCTTCTATCTCGGGCCCTTCAACCACCTCGTAACCAGCTTGTGCAAAAATACTCTGTATACGCTCAATGGTACGAGTTACAGGGTGCAAGCCGCCTACTGATTGGCCGCGGCCAGGCAAGGTCACATCAATACTCTCGCTCTGCAGTTGTGCTTCCAAAGCAGCATCAGACAAAGTTTGCTTACGAGTCTGGATAAGCTCCGCTACCTCAGCTTTCGCTGAGTTGATGCGTGCGCCCGCTGCTGGCCGCTCTTCAGCGCTCAGCTTGCCCAGTGTTTTCAACTGCGCAGTAAGCTGACCTTTCTTACCCAGATATTCAACGCGCAAAGATTCTAATGCGGCCAGCTCGCTGGCCGCATTAATAGCAGAACTGGCCTCAGAGACCAGAGTGTCGAGATCGCTCATTATGAAGTGCTAAACAGCGCATCCACTTGCAGTGCAAGCAGGCGCGCTTCAGCCGCTCTAGGCGGCTGTCGCTTCAGCAGCCGCTAAGGCTTCTTTGGCAGTGTTTGCAAGTACCGCAAAGGCGTCTTTGTCTTTGACGGCCATGTCAGCCAGAACCTTACGGTCTAGCTCGATACCGGCACGACTCAGACCATTGATCATACGGCTGTAGGTCAAACCATTTTCCCGAGCCTGTGCATTGATACGTGTAATCCACAATGCGCGGAACTGACGCTTACGCTGACGACGGTCACGGTACTGATACTGGCCGGCTTTAATAACCGCCTGTTTCGCGACGCGATATATGCGACTACGAGCACCTTGGTAACCTTTTGCTTGCTTTAATACTTTCTTGTGACGGCGATTTGCTGTCACACCTCTTTTTACGCGTGGCATAAAAAACTCCTAATTCAAAAAATAAAACTAATAAACAGGGTCTGTTGCGTGCTATTTGGCGCGCAGCATCTTGTCAATTGATGGCTTATCAGCCTTATCAACAAGTTCCGTTCCACGCAGCTGACGCTTACGCTTAGTAGTCATTTTGGTTAGGATGTGGCTCTTATTGGCATGCTTACGCTTATAGCCTGAACCGGTTTTCTTGAAGCGTTTAGCCGCCCCAGAATGTACTTTCTGCTTTGAAGACATAATAAAACTCGCATTTGTGCTGGCTTTGAAGTGACACGCAAATCGTGGCACGCAGTGAACCAACAGGTTTAAGTAATAAGTAAAACCTACAGCCTGAGTAGATCTACTTTCGCTTTAAGGGCGCTATAACCATATGCAACTGTCGACCTTCCATTTTTGGAAATTGCTCAACGTTGCCATACTCATCAAGGTCTGCCTCAATCCGTTTCAGCAGTTCTATACCAATTTCCTGGTGCGCCATTTCACGCCCACGAAATCGTACAGTTACCTTGGCTTTATCGCCCTGTTCAAGGAAACGCGTCAGGTTGCGTAGTTTGACCTGATAGTCCCCTTCTTCCGTCCCTGGTCTAAATTTAATTTCTTTTACATGCGTTATTTTCTGCTTTTTCTTAGCAGCGGCTTTTTGCTTTTTCAGCTCAAATACATGTTTGCCGTAATCCATGATTTTGCAAACTACCGGGTTTGAATCGGCACTCATCAACACCAGGTCCATCTTGGCTTCTTCGGCCTTTGCTATCGCATCTGCGAAGGCTACTATTCCAAGCTGCTCTCCTTCTTCGGAAATTAACCTGACCTGATCGGCCTCAATCTGATCATTGATCAGCGCTTTTTTTGAGGCGCCTTTTGAATCTTGCTTAATACTCTTTGCTCCCTAGCTATTAAAAGAGTTACTGCGCCGCCCTAAACTCAGGACTCCAACGCAATACGACCGCGACGCGCCACATCATTATTCAGACGGTCGATGAAGGCCTCAATAGGCATTGCTCCATCGTCCTCGCCCTGACGGGTTCGTACGGCCACTGTGTTTGTTTCGGCTTCCCGATCACCTACTACTAGCAGGTATGGAATCCTCTGCATTGTGTGCTCGCGGATTTTAAAGCCGATCTTCTCGTTTCTCAAGTCGGATTCTACCCTAAATCCTTTATTTTTCAGGGTTTCTTCCACTTTTCGCACATAATCGGCATGCTTATCCGTAATATTCAGAACAACGGCCTGTACCGGAGCCAACCAGGGTGGAAATGAGCCCTCGTAATTCTCGATCAAAATACCGATAAATCGTTCGAATGAACCCAGTATAGCCCTATGCAGCATAACCGGTACCTGGCGGCTGCCATCTTCCGCAACATACTGTGCGTCCAGCCTACCAGCTGTTGAAAAATCTACCTGCACGGTACCGCATTGCCACACTCGCCCAATGCTGTCTTTCAAAGAAAACTCAATCTTAGGCCCATAAAATGCGCCTTCGCCTGGTAGCAACTCCCACGGCAGGCCTTTGCTGTCTAGCGCCTCTGCCAATGCTTTTTCAGAGCGGTCCCACTCTTCATCTGTGCCCACTCGCTTTTCAGGGCGGGTAGACAGGCGGTAGATGACGTCGCTGAAACCGAAATCAGTATAAACCGCGTGTAGAAAATCGATAAAACTGGCCACCTCTTCCTGTATGGCAGCCTCTGTACAAAATATGTGCGCGTCATCCTGCACAAAGCCGCGCACTCTCATTAGGCCGTGCAATGAACCGGAAGGCTCGTTGCGATGGCAAGAACCAAATTCAGCCAGCCGAAGCGGCAAATCACGGTAGCTGCGCAAGCCCTGGTTGAATACCTGAACATGGCAGGGGCAATTCATTGGCTTAATTGCGTAACGGCGATCGTCTGACTCTAATGAGAACATATCATCTGAGAACTTAGATGCGTGCCCGGAGCGCTCCCACAATGAGTAGTCGACTAACTGGGGTGTTTTGATTTCCTGATAACCATGTGCAATTTGCTGCTCGCGCATGTATTGCTCCAGGGCTTGATAAATAGCCCAGCCACGCGGGTGCCAAAACACCATGCCTGGCGCCTCTTCCTGCGTGTGAAACAAATCAAGCTTCTTGGATATTTTGCGATGGTCCCGCTTCTCGGCCTCTGCCTGACCATGCAAATACTTCTTTAGCTGTTTTTTGTCGGCCCAGGCTGTGCCATACACCCTTTGCAGCATTTCATTCTGCGAGTCACCACGCCAGTATGCGCCGGCCAGCTTCGTCAGCTTGAAGTTCTTCAGAAATTTAGTGTTTGGTACGTGTGGGCCAATACACATGTCCACATATTCTTGATGATGATACAAACCCATTTCGGTTTCATCTGGCATGTCGGCCACTAAGCGCAACTTGTACTCTTCACCGCGCTGGGTAAAAGTTTCAATCACCTCAGCACGTGGCGTTACTTTCTTTTCAACGTTGTAGTCTTGCGCGATTAGCTCGTGCATACGAGCTTCAATCTTGTCTAGGTCGTCTGGCGTGAAAGGCTGGTCCGTAGCGATGTCGTAATAAAAGCCATCATCAATCACCGGGCCGATGACCATCTTGGCGTTTGGATAAAGCTGCTTTACCGCATGACCAACAAGGTGGGCGCAAGAATGACGAATAATTTCGACGCCTTCTTGGTCCTTAGCGGTGAGAATGCGAAGCTCGGAGTCTTGCTCAATCAAGTCACAGGCATCTCTCTGCTCGCCATTAACCACACCAGCCACCGTAGCTTTCGCCAAGCCAGGACCGATGTCTTCAGCAACTTGCATGATGGTGACAGGGTTGTCGAATAAACGCTTACTGCCGTCAGGCAGAGTAATAGTAGGCATCTTCTTTCTCTCAGTGGTGACCTATACGAGGGGCCACGTGTTGTTTCGCCCTGTTTATCTTAGGCGAGTGGATGAATTAATAAGAACCAGGATGGTACGACCGAGTGGATTCGAACCACCGACCCCTACCATGTCAAGGTAGTGCTCTAACCAACTGAGCTACGGTCGTACTGTTTATGTTCGCTAAAAGTCGTCCTGACTTTTTGGCTCACAACGCTGTAGGAAAAATGTCATTTTTCCTTTGCTCCCATCACCCTCGCTCTTGCGAGGGCGTTGCCGATACCTCCTGTACCGGCACTTACCCCAGGCCCCGCGTAATGTCTCGAGGTCAGGGCCGCGTATCATATAAGCTAAGCGGTTGCCATTCCAGCCCAAATCATTGTTTAAACTGCTGGTTTTTCAATACTTCAACTTGATCTCGCACAGCAGCGGCTTCTTCAAACTCCAAATCTTTCGCATGTTGAAACATTTTGGCCTCAAGCTGCTTTAGCATAACGGCCATTTTCTTTGGATTGTCCAGATCAATGCCGTCCATAAACACGTCATTAATCTTGCCCTTAGCTTTAGCATCACGCTCGCTTTTGCGCTTACCCGGCGTGTAAGTGCCCTCCATAATGTCTTGCACGCTTTTAGTAACGCCAATCGGAGTGATGTTGTACTTCAGATTATGCGCTTCTTGTTTCGTCCTGCGTCGATCGGTTTCGCGAATCGCCCGCTCCATTGAACCCGTAATCTTGTCTGCGTATAAAATAGCTCGGCCTTCCAGGTTTCTAGCTGCTCGGCCTATCGTTTGTATCAACGAGGCTTCAGAGCGCAAGAAGCCCTCTTTGTCGGCATCTAATATTGCTATCAATGACACTTCAGGCATATCCAGCCCTTCGCGCAATAGGTTAATACCTACCAACACATCGAACTCGCCTAAGCGCAGGTCACGAATAATCTCCACTCGTTCCACCGTGTCTATGTCGGAGTGAAGATATTTAACTCGTATACCGTGCTCATTAAGATACTCTGCCAAATCTTCAGCCATCCGCTTGGTAAGGACTGTGACTAACACTCGCGACTCTTTTGCGACGGTAAGGCGTATCTCCGACAGCAAATCATCGACTTGCGTGCTGGCAGGCCGTATTTCTACCTCAGGGTCTGTCAATCCGGTTGGCCGCACAACCTGCTCTACGACTTGGCCAGACTTCTCCATTTCATATTCGCGGGGTGTTGCGGACACAAAAATAACCTGCGGTATTGCCCTCTCCCACTCATCAAAACGCATTGGGCGATTGTCCAGCGCCGATGGCAAGCGGAAGCCATATTCCACCAAGGTTTCCTTGCGCGATCGATCCCCCTTATACATGCCTCCGATCTGCGGAACACCCACGTGCGATTCGTCCATTACAACCAGCGCATTTTTAGGCAGGTAGTCAAATAGCGTCGGTGGCGGCTCACCCGGCTCGCGACCCGACAAATAGCGCGAATAATTCTCAATACCCTGGCAATAACCCAGTTCTCGAATCATTTCTAGATCGTACCGAGTGCGCTGTTCTAACCGTTGTGCTTCAACGAGCTTGTCGTTATTGCGCAACTGCTCCAAACGCTCTTTCAATTCGTCTTCAATGTCACCAATAGCGCCCAGCAACTTGTCGCGCGGCGTTACGTAATGACTCTTAGGGAAAATCGTTATACGAGGAACTTTTTCGATAACCTGACCCGTGAGCGGGTCGAACCAGGCCAATGACTCTATCTCGTCATCGAACAACTGAACACGTACCGCTTGCTGCTCAGATTCCGCAGGGAAGATATCGATCACATCACCACGCACGCGATAATTAGAACGATAGAAATCGACATCATTTCGGGTGTATTGCAGCTCGGCCAGCCTGCGCAAAAGAGTTCGCTGGTCCACCATATCGCCACGATCGAGGTGCAGTACCATTTTTAGATAGGCGTCTGGGTCACCAAGACCATAAATGGCCGATACAGTAGCAACAACTATTGCATCAGGCCGTTCGATCAAGGCCTTAGTGGCCGAAAGGCGCATTTGTTCAATGTGCTCATTCACCGAGGCGTCTTTGTCTATAAAGGTATCTGATGAGGGAACATAGGCTTCTGGTTGATAGTAGTCGTAATACGAAACGAAGTACTCAACCGCATTGTCAGGAAAGAACTCCTTAAACTCGCCGTACAATTGCGCAGCAAGTGTCTTATTCGGCGCCATAATCACCGTCGGCCGCTGTATCGCCTGAATAACCTGGGCAATGGTAAAGGTTTTGCCCGAACCGGTAACACCTAGCAACACCTGGCCTAACAAACCAGATTCAATGCCCTCAACAAGCTGCTTAATCGCCTGTGGCTGGTCGCCTGCGGGCTCAAACTTGGCGTGTACTTTGAAAGGTTTGGACATCGATAAAGCGCCCTGCAGACCGCTGATTTGAAGAAGTGAGAAAATTAACCATAATAATAGGTATTGACCTTGGTAAGAAGCATTATTAAGATACGCGCCCTCGAACATCGTTGCTTAATGTTCGAAGCCCGAGATTCTCATATAGTTTCTCCAGCCGATTACCAAAACGGCTGCCGGGTACATTTCAATTCCGCTTTAGCTCAGTTGGTAGAGCAAATGACTGTTAATCATTGGGTCGGTGGTTCGAGCCCACCAAGCGGAGCCATACACTAAAAAGGGTCGCACAATGTGCGACCCTTTTTAGTATATGGAATTGTCACTTAAATGAGCGGCCATATTCAGAGAGTGTTGGCTGCAAGAAAAGCTATGGCCTAATAATTTTCTTGCGTTGCATTTCAGGGTGGGCAACACAGTAATCGCGTACTTCATCACTAAACTCACCAAATAAAGGGCCGCCATCACACTGCATAATGTCGATGGCTACAGACATCGGATTTGCCTCAATCAACTTAGCCTCGTTATTCTCGGTTAACGCTACATCTAGCCCCATAGTTCGGTGCGTTGCCACTCGGTTGCCGAGACTCTTGGCAAAGCTGATGATCTTATCAAAATGCGGCACCACTGCGCCTTTAAATTCACGTTGGCTGCCCGGATGATGCATTACTTTTTCGCCCAGCGCTGTTAGCGCAAAATCGGCTAAACACCCTTCTGAGTCAACAACACTGACAACGCCACCAGCAACTTGATTGTCTACCACAGTGTTGCCGCAACCAGTCTTGAACACCACCTTTAACACATGAATCTGTTCATCAATAACACTTCTGTAAATAAAAACCCGGAAGGTGTTGATAGAACCTGGATTGAAGCTGGCGCAAAAATCGTGTTGACGAATCATTTTCTGGATAATGAAATGCTGACCAAAATCGCAGGTCAGATCTACGTCGGCCAAGATGCGCCCGTCCGTAAAAACATGCCGGCCATTGACGTACCGCAACAACTCCACATCCTGCCCTGCACTTGTATCAAAAGAAGGCTTGAGAATAAGATCGACCGGTGGAAAATCAGTGCTAGGTTGGCTCAACACGTCATAATCGCGATTGGAGAAACAACCTGATATTCGGCGTAATACTGTCTCAGGCAAGTTATCGCAACCAAACAATCGATCGAGATTATTCTTATCGTTGTACAGGTCGTTCTGATCGGCATCGTTAAGGCGGTGGTCAATCGTGGAAAAGTAAAACATCGCCCGGCACGTAGCGCCGGTCTTCTATGCCCGATACGTTTACGTAATAGCGCAGCCATAAGGGGCTCACCTTCCCCAGCGGCGCCCAATAGTGTAGATGTGCCTGCTCCAGCGTCGCATCAACAGGGTCGAGTATCTTCGAATTCGGCTTAAGCTTGTTCTTTAGCCAGATACGGCTAACTTGCCAGCGCACGACCTTAAAAATTCGAAGCAGAACACTCTCGAGTAGATATTTGGGCTTGGTTACCAGTGATTGGTTGGCATTAGGCCGAGTGCTAAGAGTTTTGCGGTTTAAACGCTTTAGACTCGGACCGGACGACAGTATGTTCGTACTCATAGCTTCTTAATGTTGTATATCTGTCAATACATACAGTGTAGAAGACAAAATATGACCAAAAAGCCCGCGTAACTGAACGATAGCTGAGCATGCGAACCCGTCGACATTATTCGAATAACAACGGACTATAGGCCTATCCCACTAAAGTGGCTTAGAGAGAAAGCCGAGTATCTCTGTCGAGGTCATTTCTGGGTCCTCCTCGAGCAGCCAATGAGTTAGATTAGGGTAGAGTTTGACGTTAGCCTCACCAAGATAGTTTCTGGTGCGCTGCGCTACATCGTTTGAAATAAACTTATCACCAAGTCCGTACAAGAATAATACGGGCATTGGCGGATGACCGTTTTCAGGTATATTTTTTACAGGTGTATCAAAATCGCTGTACACCCCAATCATAGTGTCGAAAGCATGCTCACGGGCCCAGGCAGACTCGTAGATTTCAATATCCTGCTCCGAAATGGCCCCCTTAGGTTCTGTATCCCGCAAAGTGTCAGACAAAACAGATAAGCCGCCCACGCGGGAAAACAGAGCAGGTAAGATAGGCATTTTGAGGAAAGTCCGATACCAACTTACACCCGACTCCGCTGGAGAGGTATCAAACGCAAACTGATGGCCAACGCTGACAATAACAGCTCGTGATATTCGCTCAGGGCTGTTGAACACTAAATCCCATGCCACGCGTGCACCAATGTCATGCGCAACAATATTCGCGCTTTGCCAATTCTGAGTATCCATAAGACCAATCACATCATTGGCCAGATCTTGAAACTCATATGACGCTTTTCCGCTGGGCTTTTCTGAACGGTTATAGCCGCGCATATCGGGCGCTGCTACGCGATAACCTGCATTGGCCAGGGCTACGATATGGTGGCGCCACATGTACCAGAATTGTGGGAAGCCATGCATCAGAATAACGGGTTCACCATCAACAGGACCGGCAAACACCACATGCACAGTTACGTCGCCAACATCGATGTTTTGAGACTCAAGATCTAGACCGGTTTGCTCACGCACATGCGAAACTTCGTCAAAGTCCGAGTTGCCCCCCGTAAACCAAATAGCAGCAAAAAGTAGAGCAATCGTAAAACAGACGATAAGTGTGCGCATATTAATTGCTCAAGAGAGGAGACGTCCGCGATTATACGGCTAATTGCTACCTTGCATATAGCTCGTGGATGCGAACGTCTAATGTGGTAAATTGATTAACATAACTGCTAAAAACACTTGGTCGACAGGAACGTCGAGGAGAAGTAATGAGAAACCTCTTAGGCGAAGAGATCGGGCCATACAAAATTACCGAGAAACTCGGGCGCGGCGGAATGGCCGATGTATACAAGGCATACCACATTGACCTTGAAATAAGTCGAGCAATTAAGGTCATCCGTCCAGAGTTTGTTTCCTCTGATGACTTTCGTGCGCGCTTCCTCAGGGAAGCACAAGCTGTTGCGGCACTTAAGCATCCCAACATTGTGCAGATTCATGATTTCGGTTCACACGAAAATACTTTCTATATGGTGATGGAATATGTAGAAGGCGAAGATCTAAAAAAACTTATTCGTGCCAACGGTGCCATCAGGCCCATCAGTGAGGTGCTTGGTATCATCTGCAAAATTGCGCGCGCTCTGCACTATGCGCACTCTAAAGATTTATTGCACCGCGATATCAAACCAGACAACATCATGCTAGATCACGATGGCTCGCCAATTCTAATGGATTTTGGCATTGCCAAGCTGCTGACCGCAGATACTAAGCTTACCCAAACGGGAGTTGGCATTGGTACTCCTTCTTACATGTCGCCTGAGCAAGCACAGGCGAATGAAACGCTAGGGGCTGCAAGCGACATTTACTCATTGTCGATAGTTCTCTACGAGATGTTAACCGGTAAGGTTCCGTTCCATGCTGACACCCCAATCGCGGTTATCTTGAAAGTGATTAGCGATCCAATACCGCTTCCCAGCCTGATACGCTCTGATATAAGCGAACCTCTGCAGCAAGTGATCCTAAAAGGCACTGCAAAGAAGTCTAGCAGTCGCTACCAAACAGCCGAGCAATTTGCCGACGTGCTGCAAAACCTGATAGATGAGGTTGACGTTGACACGGACTTGGCCAATGCCAGCAAAGGTAACGCGGATCAAGAGACGCTTGTTACTCCTCCTCCGGTATTTAAAGAAATCGGAAATGACCTAAAAAACAACAAGCCTAAAAAGAAACGCGGAAAGCTACTGCTAGGCGCGACAATAGCCTTGGCTGCGCTGATAGGTAGCTTATACGCTTACCTGAAACTCGCTGGTAACGCAGAAACTCCGCCTGCAACTGCACAGTCGGCGCCCCTGCAATCCCACCAACCAGCTTCGCCAGTAACCGCCCAACGCAATAAACCCAGCACAGCCGCCTCGGTTGCCGCTAGCGAGAAACCGTCAGCCGCCGCAGTAGAAAGCAAACAAACAACTGGTTTGAGTTCGAGCGTTGCTTCTAGCTCGGTTATTGCAGAATATCGCGAAACAGTAAACGCTGGCACTTCAGCCGAAGTAATATTGGAGCTAAGCGCAGGCGACGCTCTGTTTCTAGACGTGAACAAGGTGACCAGCACTACGGACTTCTTATTGGTATCCAGCGAAAACAGTAACACCATTTTCAAAAGCCATGCCAGTGCAGGGCCGTTTGAGATAACAGAGAGTGGCCGCTATGAATTACAGATACAACCGCGGCATGGCAAGCAGTCCAATGTGGATATGGAAATTTGGTCTCTAAAGCCCGCCGTTATTGCCGCTGGCGTGCTGAGCGCAAAAACCTTTACAAGAGGCAGCACACATGCTCCAGGGCAGACTGTCAGCTACTTCTTCGACGCGAGCAGCGGTACGCCACTGTTCTTTGATGTGGGAGAAAGCAAATCCAAAACCACCACTGATTTCAAATTAATATCGCCGGACCGTCGCGATACTGTTTTTTCGAGCTACAACGATTTTGGCCCCATTACTATCGATAAAACGGGCCGCCACGAGTTAATTGTCGATCCTCGCGGAGATGGTGTGGTGGATTTCGATATAGCCATTTTTGAATTATCCCCGCCGAGCATTGACCACGGCGAAATTGAGTTTAACCGTTATTACACGAATTCAACATTGATTCCTGGACAAACAGGGCATTATGAAATTCAAATTGATTCTGGCGCTACGGTGTATTTCGATTTCAATAAATCCTCTGGCACCACTGATTTCACTCTGCTTGCACCTAATGGCCGAGATAAAATCTTCAAACACCACGGCGATAAGGGGCCACTTCAAATAAGCGATGGCGGACGATATACGCTTTTGGCAGATCCACGTGGAGATAAAACAACAAATTACGATTTCAGATTAATCAATCTTGACCCGGCGATTATTCAAGGCGGAAAAGTAGTTTTAGGTATAGCTGCAAGCGGGCAAACCGAGCTTCCCGGGCAGCTTGTGCAGTACACCTTCGATGGCACTAAAGGGCAGACAATAAAATTCTCTCGGTTAAATGCGAGCAACCCTATGGACTTTACATTGATCGCACCAGATGGTCGTACCGAAGTGTTCCGCACTTATTCGAAGACGGCCGAGCTGGAGCTCCCGCAAAAAGGTGAATACCAATTGCTCGCGGATCCCAGGTATGACAGAACAAGCGAATTCGAGTTCATTATCGAGTGAATCAGGCTGCGGTACTGAAGGGGGAACTCAGCAGTTTCTGGTTTTATCTAAAATACGCTTTGGTATTTTCATGAACTTCAGTACTGCTAAGAATTTCATCAAGCGCCCACCATCGATAATCAGAGTGTTGTTCATCTGTGGATATCATCGCCTGAGAGGACAGCTTAGCGCTGTAACCAAGGCAAACATAGTGCGTTTGAATACCTTCAACAGCCTTGAAATTGTCGTCGTAAAGGTGCTCATAGGCACCAATGAGTGTGGCTTCAGAAAACTCTACTTCTGTGCCTAATTCCGCTATTGATATTCTGCGCATTGCATCAGCCAGGAGTTCATTCTTCCTCACTCGACCGCCCGGTACAAACCAGTAGCCTTGAGCAGGCTTATTGCATCGCTTAGCCAGAAAGTAAAGTCCCTCGGTGTTTTTAAGAATCAAATCAATCGCAACTAGTGGTGTAGCGTCTATTATTTGAAGAAAATCATCGTCGTTCATTGCAAATTAGTTCCTATGTACTCCTTCACGGCGGGCCAATAATCCAGGCTATCGTAATTCGCAGCAGCAAGAAAACTCAGATAAGCGTCAACTTGTTGCGGCAGCTCGTTCGCGAGCGCTGTCGCCCTTGCTTCTTCACCTCCATTCACACCCGACGAATAGCGGAGCGAAAGCCAATATGACTTGCACTGGTCTATTTGACTGCTCATGGTTGCTTTGTGTGCGTAGTTATCCGCCATCCATATCGCTAAGTAAGCCATCGCCTGAGGATAGGTGGCATTGGGGGGAATACCGCCCGTTTCTTCCAGTCCGCCGTTATAAGTAAGTGACCCCAGCAAACTACTTACAGCGCTGCGCCTTCGCTCAACCATCAGTTCGCCACTTAGCTTACGCTTGTCACCTTTACTCAAAATTGAATAGCCCAGCCAACCTTTGACCAGCCTGGCCAAGCAGTAAATCGCCGGTAGCATCGCAAAGTATGCAAATACAAGAATCACAACCAAGAAAATTATGAAAAACATACTGTCAAAATGGTGTGAGTAAGGCTTTTTCGGCTGGCCCTTAAACTGACGCGCAGCGTTTTCGTGCTCGATCATATAAAGGGATATCAACGCAAAATCAGCAACGCCAATGAACAGGTATGTCAGATCGAATACAATCATACTAACGCTCAACAGACGCGCTGAACAACGAGCTCTGCAACATTATTCCTTTCGCAACTTTATGTCTGTCTGCAGCAGGCCTTGTTCTTCATAGGCCTTCAGCCAATCCACGTCATGCGCGAGTACAATGGTAACTCCGCCCTTCTTATGCAAATCAATTAAAGCCCGAATCTGATTAGCGAGAGCGACACCATCCTCCCCTACCACCCAATTGGTTATCAATGGCTTGGTTCTTTCTTCAAGAATGTTTACTTTGTTCCAGGCTGTGTCACCCGCAAATAACAGCTCTTTACCATCAACCATGCGAACGAAAATCATTTGCGCGCCTGGCGTATGCCCCGCCGCCTTAATCAATACTACGCCTGGTGCCAAGTGATGGTATTTCTCATAGTTCAAAGGCGTTAAGGCACGCATGCTCTCGGGATAAGACATACCGGCCTGATCGGCATTAGCAAGCTGCGCTGTATTCAAAACGAGCTTGGCGAGCAAGCTAGCCAAGTTAGGAGAATTAACGACCCCTCCCATGTGGTCAAAGTGTTCATGTGTAAACACTATTTTATCGGCATCAAGAAGCGCTAGCTGCATGCGATCGAAGGCCTTTTGATTGAAGCTCTTCATAAGCAATTCATTTGCATTGTTCAGAGCTTTATCATGCGGGGGGTCGATAGCTATGCTGCGACCATTGCTGTATTGCAGTTGAAAAACTCTAACATCAAGCTTGTAGGGACCCTTACCGCAGCCGGTTATGATCAGGCAGCCAGGGAATTCGCCTGCAGCAACACTGAGGCTGCCAATAGCCTCCGGTGCCTCTGTGTCATCGGCCAACAGTGCGCGTATCTCATCTAGATCTAAATCGAAATTAGTTTCGGCTGGCAATCGATCATAATGCGTGGCAACAACGGCAAGAGCCACAGCAAGAAGAGCAAATACAAATAGGGAGTACATCAGCTTTTTCATAGTTTTTATCTATTCAGGTTATCCGGCTTGTTTGCAAAGACTTGAGCACGACCTACTGAGGCAGCAAAGCTCGGTTAAGAACCGCGCCATAGCCTTTAAATGGCGGAGACTCGTGGAAAGCCCCACTACTCTTTAGCAAGGCGTGTAAGGTTGGCAGTCGATAACAGGGCACCCCAGCCATGAAATGATGTTCCATATGGTAGTTAACGAAGTTGGGTGCCAAGAATAGCCGCTGCCACCAAGGCACGAGTATTGTCCGCGTGTGTTCTCGCGGGTCATCGCTAATCGGGTTTAGCACGTGGGCATGCTCGGCAACCTGGCGTACTCGCACGATGAGCATAAAGAACGTCATGATACTTAGTAACCAGAGAAAATAGGCCCAGGGGCTGAAAAGAACCGCTAGTAGCAAAGCAAATACTGCGTTGTTAACAACAATGGCTGCATACGGTTTCGCACTCTTACGTCGCTCGGGGTCTCGTGAAAAAATACCGGCAGCGGCTATCAAAACAAAACTAATCAACTTGTAACCCGTTTGCCCTGAAAGATCACGCCACACCTTACGACGAAAGCGCTCACGGCTTATAGGGTAGGCTTTATAGTTTTCAAGGTCGGGGTCGTCAGCTGTGCCAGCTAATCGATGATGATGGGTATGACTAGCCGCGTAAGAATGTAAGTCACCAAAGGTGGGCTGCCCTGACAAATACTGACCACAAAATAGGTTTAAGGCACGCGAGCGAAACAAAGTATTGTGGCCGCATTCATGCATAACCACTGTGAGCGCAAGCTGCCGGCCAGCTAACAGCGGCAACGTCAATAGTAATACAAAAGGGTGCGGCCAACGACTAGTGACATAGAATATCAGCGCCACACCAAGCCAGGATGCCAGCAGAATGACGCCCCCCCGCACATCGCTCTTTTGCGTAAGCTGCTTAATTTGCTCTGTCGTTAGATGGTCGCGCATGTTCACTGGCGCTTCCTCAATAGTGGATTCAATGTCGGCATTATACCTTAGCTAGACCAGCCAGGCTGGTGCCTATTGGATTGCGCATTGTAGGAAAAAAAGTGAAACAGTTTTTATCATGGGCGGTTGATCCCTAGGACATTGAACGCCTTACACCCCTCGGCGATACATGGCCGGAGTTTGATCAAACCAGCGCTTAAAGGCCCGGCTGAAATTTGCCGCATCATGGTAGCCAAGGCACGAGGCTATGTCGCCAATTGTGTATCTGGCCTTGGCTAGCATCACTAACGCAGCTTCCTTACGATGCTGCTCCAATAGTTCGCGAAAACTACTTCCTTCACGCTGCAGCTTTCGTATTAATGTGCGAGTAGTCATACTCAGGTCGCTCGCAATGGCATTTACCGTCGGGATTGGAACATCCGCGCCTGAGTCACTCAAAACCTGGTCGAAATGCTGTGCCATCAAATTGCTGACGCGAGAAGTGACGTCTTTCGCTAAAGACAATTGGGCATATAGCTCCCTGCACTCCGACAGAGAGCGTCGATACAAAGCGTCGTCGGCCAACGCGCTGGGCAGTGAGGTCCAGGACAAAGGTATTGAAATACACGTGGGGTTCTTCTCATCAAACCTACATCGCGCATTTACATATTTCTTAAACGAACGATAATACTCAGGTTTAGCAAAGGCGAAACTGATCAACGCTTCGTTCATTGGGTGACCAAGCAACTGCTCGATGTAAGATTGAATGACCATTGTAATCATTTCGTGAAGGTAAACCCGTAAATCACCAAGTTCAATAACTTCCGACAATACAATGTGGTATCGATCTCCCCGCGCTTCGCCATGAAGCGTTATATACGGTGCTCGTATCTGCGCAAAATCTGTGAAAATTTTTAGTCCCGCGCCTAGGTCTGGGGCACAGAGTGCAGCAAACCCCAACGACCCATGAGAGCTGACTCCAAGCATCGCTCCAGTACGCAGTGCCCAATCCGCAGAGGGCTCCACATCCACGGCGTGCCTAACAATCAAGACAAGCTGCTCAAAAGGCATAAAATCATTGGCACTTAGGAATTCAGCGCTTACACCTGCTGAACAAAGCAATTCAGCCGGGCGTTCACTTGCCTGCACCAACATACGGGCATAAGCTGTGGGAACATTAGGGCCTTGAACCTCTAGCAATTAGTTAACTCTGGCCTGGCTGGCCGCGGTGTCGAAAAGAGACATCATAGATAGGGGCCTCATAATGTCGCAATGTATCGCTTATGCGATCGAACACCAATCGATAGTGATAAAATGGTACCTTGGGAAAAAGGTGGTGAATGGAATGATAGTTCTGCCATAGCCACAGCGCTGTTGTCATACGCCCAAAAACACCGTCGGAATGATAGGTTGAGGTGTTTGTATATCGCTCTTTGTTTTCATGAGGGTGATGCGGTAGCCAGGCAAACAAATAGACAGTAAGTAAAACACCTAAAACATTGGCGAGCACCGCTAAAAGGATGAACTCAGCGACATAACCGGCCGCAAGTAATCCAACGCGACTGCCTACTATCAGTGCAATTTCACAAAGCAAAATCAGCTTGTCTTGTAACGAACTACTTGGCCACACAGCGCCTAGATACCACGAGTATTGTGCCTTTATAGCCCGAAGCCCGTGTGTCGCCGTTTTGAACCCCGGAGGACCTGCGTAAATCCAGTCAGGGTCGAGCTCGGGGTCATTGGTGCTGCGATGATGGGCAAAATGCTCGCGCTTATGAACCATGAAAGGAAATCCCAGCATGAATCCCGCCATAAAACCCAGTAGCCAATCTAGCCATGCAAACTGCGGATTGCGTCCCGACACATTTTGGTGAACGGCCTCATGCATTGGCGTGTATATTGCGTAAACCAAGAGGGATACGATAGGTGTCGCGAGCCACAATGACAGAGAGCCATCAAGCGTAACTACTATCGTCGCTATGTATGCGATAAAAACCAGAACAGCAAGTACAACAGTCGGCCAGGCAACTGACCCTGAGTATGAGTTAGCAACATCAAGCGCGGCGCGATCAAGTGCTCTATTCGGACTATTCATTTTTATCTAAGTCTCCTAGGCGAAACGAAGTTTATTATTTCAGACCTGCTTATTGCATAAGTGTACCTTACCAGCCCGCCCCAAACCTCGTCCATTAATGACAATTTACCAGTCATTTAGCGACAGGTGTGAGATTTTGCAGTGCAGGCAAAATGCCGTTAGAGTGCACAGCAGGTGTTGTTGCAAAAAAGCTGCTAATAAGCAGTTTTCCATACTAGGCAGACGTAGCGTCTTAAGTAAATTAGCTACATAGCGCTTAAATAATAAATAAAGGCCGAAGTACTATGAGAGTTACAAAAATACGTCAGAAGCTGCTACTGCTCGCGCTAACAGCTTTGATTTCAGTGGGTGCCAGCGCAGCGACGGATACCCAACGATTGTCTGAGGAGCTTCGCGAAGAGATGGCCTACGCGCTTGGCGTCCAAGCTTACATATATTCTTATCCTCTGGTTCATACCAATCTGTTCCGCTGGATGTGGCACGATGAAAACTCACCTCGATACGTGGGTCCCGCGAATAAATTAAACCACTTTCGCGAGTTGATGAACGCCGAATCTACCGTTGCCGCCACACCTAACAACGACACTTTGTATACCCTAGCTTTCCTTGATTTGACTGAATCACCCGTCGTCATAGAAGTTCCGGAAATGGGCGATCGTTACTACACCATTCAACTAGCCGACATGTACGCTAGCAACTTTGGAGCTCTCGGTACTAGAGCGACCAAGGCGAAAGCCGGTCGTTATCTTGTTGTGCCGCCGAACTGGAATGGCACGGTGCCCGCTGGTATAGAGGCTGTGCATAAGTCACCGACACCCTGGGTAATGGCGCTGCTGCGTATATTGGTTGATGGCAAAGAGGATTTGCCGGAAGTTAATGCTCTGCAAGATAGGTTCAAATTGCTGAGTCTTGCTGGCACGCCTTTGCCAGCCTATAGCAAGCCAATGCCCGATATAGCCATTGCCGATAAACCACTCGATGTTTGGCGAGTCATCAACCGAGCCTTAACGGCAAATCCTCCGGTGGCGCACCACGCAGACATCGTGCGCCAATTTAGATCTATTGGTGTCGGCGTGGGTTTAAGCCAGGATTTAAGCTCTCTTGATGACGCAACAAAGAGAGGCTTAAAGCGTGCTGCCGATACCGCTCACGACATAGTTAAAACTCTGGCCGCCGATATTTCTACCAAGAACGTAAACAACTGGGGCTATCCTGACCCTACTATCGGTCGATATGGCGATGACTTCGCGTATAGAGCGGCAGTGACATTGATGGGCTTAATGGCAAACGATCCTGAAGAAGCCGTCTATATGTCGTCATACACAGATGCTAACGGTACCTTACTGGATGGAAAGAAACATTACACCCTGCACTTCGATGCAGATAATCTGCCACCGGCAGGCGCATTCTGGTCGAACACCATGTACGACTCCAAGACCTATGGTTTCAGCAATAACGTTCTAAATCGTTTTAGTATTGGCGACCGCACCGAACGCTTGAAGTACAACGACGATGGCTCTCTAGACATATTCATTGGGCCAAAGGCACTTAATGAATCAGAGATCAGTAACTGGCTACCAACGCCCGATGGCGAGTTTTATATGTTTCTGCGCTTGTACCTGCCAAACTCGAAGGTGTTGGATCAAACGTGGGCGCCACCAAAAGTCATGCCCAGGTAAGATACTTACCGAGAGCTGAGTTAAGCTGGCTAACAACACGCCAGACGCCAAGCAGGCAACACAGAAGAACGACATGGGCCACAATTGAAAATACTACTATTAAAGACAGTCTCTTTCCTACTTCTGGCTGCCCTCGTGTTTGTAGTCGCATTGTTGCTAAAGGCTCATTGGGGCATAAGACAGGTAAATCCCGCATTGCCTACCTTAGAGACGATTGAGGAGTTGCTTAGCATTTCCGAATCTTCCGAAGCTCTCTACACTGCCGTAGGACCGCGCCAAATTAGCTACATTCTAAACGCGTCCCAACCCCATCCTGATAGAGACGCGATGACACACAGCAGCTTTTTGTTTGAATGGCAGGATGGCAAGAAATTTCTAATCGATCTAGCTATGGATGAAGCCGGGGCAGTTGAATTTGGAGAACTTTCTGAAACCATGTTTGGCTCTGAAAAAATAGAGTTTCATGGCACAGTGGCTGACTTACTCGGACCTCAAGCCGCGCAGGTAACCGGCGTTGCTTTCACTCATCTGCATCAGGACCACACCGGTGGTGCAGCGGCGCTGTGCGCCAAGTCTAACACTGTAGTTAATGTATTCCAGTCGCCATGGCAATCCAACTGGAGTAACCATATTACAGAAATGGGCAGGAAGTTGCTCGATGGCGCAAGTTGCTTACAGTATAAAGAGCTGGAAACAGAGACCGTAAATACCATACCCGGCTTTCCAGGTTTGCTGGCCATTAGTGCGGGTGGGCACACACCTGGCAGCACTGTGTATGTAGCACGAGTAAATGGAAAAACCTGGGTCTTCTCGGGTGACATCACCAACATAAAAGACGACATTCTAACGAACACACCTAAAGCCATTTGGTACAGCACGCTTATGGTGCCTGAGTCCCCTGCGCGACTGCAGCTGTTGCGCCAATGGCTAACCAAGCTTGACGAGGAAACAGATTATCACGTTGTGGTTTCGCATGATTTAGAAGCGCTAAGAAGCAGTGGCTTGCAGCGTTTTTCAAATGTGCCTGGAAAACCTGGCTTGCAATAAGGTGAATCAAACTGTTAAAAAACGCTGGCATACAATACAGCATCACATGGCAACAGATGGCTCACAAACAGATAGCACAAACACCCGCGACGCCCAGAAAATCACGATAAAGGAATACGGCACGCCTATTAGTCGGAAACAATTTCTTACATTGTTAGCCAACAACAAGGACTTTCGTGCTTTCTTCAACACCATACTTGCCCAGATAAGCTATGAATCGTTTCGTTGGGAAACGCCACTGCTTTCCCGATACTCGCAACACGAAATCTTTGAATGCGTAGTGCTAAATGCACCGGACTTAAAGCGCCCCGCAAACAAACTGCCATTTGCTGATTTGTTCAATCGCATGCAAGATCAGACAGTGGCATCGTTTCCTAATCTTGGTAACGATGCATTGATGATTCTGCCAAAGCCCTTAGATGAGGAAGCGAGTTACAGTCAGATCGGAGATTTTGTTCGACGCTCTCCACCCGAACAATGGCAGACGCTTTGGCAATTAGTTGGCAAGTCCGCTCTGGATCTAATCTCGGAAAATCCAATCTGGCTTAACACTGCGGGAGCAGGTGTGGCCTGGTTACATGTTAGGCTGGATCAACAACCAAAGTATTACGAGCATACTCCCTACAAACAGCATATGGCATAACCAATAATTGGTTAAGGTAAATTTAAGGCACGCAGGTAAAGACATACAAAGGAGAAGGAATCATGAGCAAAGAAAATTTAAACAAGAACCCAATACATTTAGGCCTTGGAGCAAGCGCTTCAGTACAACCAGAGTTTACCGGCGCGATGGATTGGTACGAATCTTACGGAGCACGCAATGCGGCTGACGGCAAAGAAGGTCGCTTAGTTAGCATGCACACCTTTACCGAAGCTTGGGATACCTGGGAGATGCACCCGGTGGGCGCTGAGGTGGTTTTGTGTGTAGAAGGCAGGATGACCTTGCATCAAGAAAACCCGGATGGATCTGTAAACACTGTTGAACTCAACGCCGGCGAGTACGCTATCAATGAGCCTGGTGTATGGCATACGGCGGATATAGAATTGAAAGCCAGTGCCGTTTTTATTACAGCCGGCGAAGGCACAGAACTGAAACCACGTTGATCTTAACGTTATGAAAATCGACAAAGCAACCCGCCAGTATTTGCGAGGAAAACCGGAAGCAGAATGCGATTTTCCTTTTGGACCAGACGTGGAAGTATATAAAGTGAAGGGGAAAATGTTCGCTACCCTGGGTTACGAAGACGGTCTTGCACGCATCAATTTGAAATGTGATCCGGGAGAAGCACTCATTTTACGAGACATGCTCGACTCGGTGCTGCCTGGTTACCATATGAATAAAAAACACTGGAATACAGTACTACTCGACGATAGCGTTCCGAGTAAGGAGGTCGAGCGTCAGATCGATAGATCCTATGCCCTAGTGGTCAAGAAGCTACCAAAGACCATTCGCAGCTCTCTCGAATTACGCTTTGGCACAGCTGACTTGTATCGGTAGACAACTACCATGAGGTACAGCCTCGACAAAGCTCCAGGTACCGGTAAAAGTACTTCCAACTAGCTCTCATCTTCGCTAAGCTCCATTATCTCATCACTGTAAAAATCTGGAGAGACTTCCATGTCAAACGACTCATCAAATGCGGTTTCGAATGTGAGAGAAGCAAAAGGCAGCTGTCTGTGCAGCGCGGTGCAATTCACGGTAAAAAAGATGGATCACGACGTAGGTGCCTGCCATTGCGAAATGTGCCGAAAATGGGGCGGTGGCCCGCTGCTGGCTGTCGACTGTGGGGACGAGGTAGAGTTTAAGAGTGGGCAGGCAATCTCAGTGTTTGACTCATCCGAATGGGCGGACCGAGGATTTTGCAATGAATGTGGCACACACCTGTTCTGGCGCCTAAAACAAACTCAGCAGCACATTATGCCGGTTGGATTGTTTGAAGAAACGCAGGGATTGGTGCTTGATCATGAGGTATTTATTGATGAAAAACCAAGCTTTTACTCTTTTGCGGAACAAACGAAAGCAATGACAGGAGAAGAAGTGTTTGCGATGTTTTCTGGAGAGTGACAAATACAGAAAACGAAGCTGTTTAAGCCGCTCCTCCGCCTATTTTTCTTGTCTTTGGTTTTGCCGTTCTGGTCTTTTTGGCTTTGGCTTTTTCGGGGTTTGCTTTATCGCTTTTTGATTTTAACGTTGCCTTACCATTCCTGACATAAGAGCCAACGTAAGACTTTTTAGCACTGCTTTTTCTGCGTCCTTTATTAGCGCCCTTCCCGCTACCGGCGGCCTTCAGCCCCTGAAAAGAACCAACATCTGCTGTAGCCCCCATGCTAACCAGCGAGTCGAGCAAGGACTCCAATGGTTCCATGAAACTGGCGTAACTTGCCTCTCGCTGACTAATCGCCTCGAGGTGCCTTTCCCATTGCGCCGTCATATCTGGCAAACTGGCCGAATCAGGCAAGCATTCGATAAGTGCCCTGCCCGCCTCTGTACTGATTATATTTTTGCCACTACGGTTGAGAAACTCACGTCGAAACAATAATTCGATAATACCTGCACGTGTTGCTTCGGTGCCTAAGCCATCAGTATCACGCAGAACTTTTCGTATATCCTGGTCTTTAACAAAACGACTAATGCCTGTCATTGCGGCCAGTAGTGACGCGTCGGTAAACGGCAGTGGTGGTTGAGTGAGTTTGTCGCGTACTTCTGCGTCTGTGCAATCAATCGGTTCTCCTTTCTTCAATGTCGGAATCGTCTGTTTGCTTAGTTCCGAAACATTTTTTTCGTCGCGTTTCGGAAATAAGTTCTTCCATCCCATCTCCAGGGATTTCCTGGAGCTCGCTGTAAACAAGCCACTCTGTATTCTCACAGCAACTTTTACCTCAAGGTATATGTGCTGCGAGTAGAACTGAGCCAAATATTGCCGCGCAACCAATTCGTATATTTGTGCTTCAGCGCGGCTTAATTTAGAGGTATCAACTGCTTTAGCGGTAGGGATAATGGCGTGGTGCGCGCCCACTTTGGCATCGTTCCAGGCTCGACTTTTAATGCCCAAATCAACACCAGACGTCGAATCTCTCAGATTTGAACAACTTTGACCAATAGCGCGAACAACGTCATGAGCCAAGGCTTTCTGCTCGGCGGGCAAATAGCGGCAATCCGACCTGGGGTAAGTCAGTAATTTATGCCTCTCATACAAGTCCTGGCAACTACTCAATACCTGCTGTGCCGACAAGCCAAAGCGCCGCGCCGCATCTATTTGTAATGCGGAAAGATTATAGGGAAGTGGTGCCGGTTCAGATTTTTTCTTGCTGCTGTAACTTTCAACCTTGCCAGTTTGACCACGAACACTGTGAGCTACCTTTTCCGCCAGCGGTTTGCTCAGCACGCGCCCGTCACTGTCTTGATATTGCTGGCAAGCTTCCCCAGGTTGCCACTTGGCTAGAAAAAACTGAGAGCCCTGAGAGCCACAACGACAGGAAATATTTGCCCATACCTCATAAAAAGGCACAGCAACAAAGTTCTCTATTTCGCGGTCGCGGCGCACAACCAAGCCCAAAACGGGCGTTTGTACACGACCAACTGACAACACTCCATTAAAACCCGCTCGCTGCCCCGCAAGCGTAAAGGCTCGGGTCATATTAATGCCGTACAACCAATCGGCGCGGCTGCGAGCTAGCGCGGATGTGGCCAATGGTATAAATTCACGATTACTTTTCAACTGACCGAGTGCGCGGCTAACGGCGGTAGGATTCATGTCATTGATAAGCAAGCGCAACACCGTTTGTTTTTTTGCAGTCGCTATACCGGAGTGATTTATTACTTCGTCTACCAATAGCTGCCCTTCGCGATCGGGATCACCGGCATGAACGAGCTGGTCGGCCTGCTTAATCAGCTTGCGAAGCGCTGAGTATTGTTTGCGGGTGTTGCTTTTGGGGTTTAACTGCCATTTTGCTGGCACAATGGGTAAGTCAGCAGCGTTCCATTTTTTGAACGCTTCGTTGTACTGATGCGGTTCAGCTTGTTCCAACAGATGACCAATGCACCATGAAACAACATCGCCATTTGCCGCTGTAATAAAGCCGTCGCCTTTCTTTTGCGGCTTAGGCAGTACGTCCGCTATGGCACGACCAAGGCTGGGTTTCTCGGCGATGTAGAGTCTCAAAAGGATGTTCCAAACCCATATACTGTATATTTAAACAGTAGTTTAATACAGGCCAGCGCAGGCCGCAAGCCTTCACGCCATACGTTTCAAGTAAGGCGCTTCAGAATCAGCGGCAGGCCATCGGCGGGATTGGGCAAAGGTACCGTTGTGAACTTGTGGTTAGCCTTTGGAGAAAGCTCAAATTCATACTGGGTTAGAAACTGATGTAAGAACATTTTGCTGTTCATCAAGGCAAAGTGCATACCTATGCATTTATGTGCGCCGCCACCAAAACCAACGAAAGCGAAGCTATGATTCTTATATTCGTTGCGCGGTGGCATCCAACGGTCTATTTCGAACTCTTGTGGGTTTGTCCAAGTCTTGTCAGAGCGCTGGTGCACAGACTGCGCCAAGAATATGATGGTATTGGCTGGAATGCGATAACCGCCCAACTCGCATTCACGTATGGTTCTTCGTTGTTGCAGTTGCACCGACGGGTGTAAGCGCAGCGCTTCCTTAATAGTGGCGTCGCAATCGCTCAGTTTGTCGAGGTCATCATAAGCTAATGCCGGTTTACCAATTGCCAACACTTCATCTCTTAGGCGTTGTTGCAGCACGGGATCTTTCGCTAAGTAATACATGATATGACTCAGTGCGCTGGTTGTGGTGTCATGCGCAGCAAACAACAAAAATGTCATATGACGAATAATGTCTTCATCACTAAAGTATTCGCCATTCTCATTCAGTTCGCGCGCGAAGTGGCTAAACGTATCGTGGCCATCACCAGCTCTTCGCTCTTCTATAAGGCTACCAAAAAACTCGTTTAAGTAGCGTTCGGCACGCTTACCTTTGCGATGCCGGGTAAATGGCCACTCTTTAGTGATAATGCCCATCATGCCTTCTGCAATATGAAGAAACGCAGTATTAAGTTTTTGCGCGTCTTCGTTTAGCTCTCCCATGCCAACAAATATCTTGGCCGCCACATCTAACAGGTTTTGTTTTATATTTGGGGTAAAGTAAAAATCCGGGTTGCTACCCCAACGCCCAATGGCTTCGTCAAACAATGGAGCCATATCGGCCATATAACCGCGCATCGCATCGTTCTTGAATGCCGTTTGCATCATTCGACGTTGAAAACGATGCTCCTCAAAATCGCGTAACAGTAGGGCGCCTTTGTAAAACCGGCCGAGTGATTGTGCATAGCCCATCTCGGCCGAAAAATTCTTGTCTTTGTCGAGCAGTATTTGCTGGTATGCCTCATGCCCCATCACCAGCACACCTTTAAAGCCAGACAATTGGAACTTGCAGACCTCACCATACTTAGCCAGCTGTTTCTCTATCGTACCGTCCAAATCCTTAACCAGGCTAAAGGTTTGGCCAACAAGAGGTAGCCCAAAGTCGCCGGGGATGTGGTCCAGGTCGTGGTTGTCTTCGTGTAGCTTGTAATCAGCCTTCTCAGTGACAGACATTGCGGTGGTAGACATAGACAGTTTTCCTGATGGTACTTAATGGAATTCCCAGTATTGATAGTAGCTCAAGCAAAAATACATATCAAACGTTCGATATGTGGACGAGATTACACTATAATAAGGTCTACCGCCGAAACAGAGTTCTGAAGTGCGTAAGCTTGATCACGATCACCGCCGTCAGGAAGTAGCTGAAGCTGCAGCGAAACTAATTGCAGAACGAGGACTTGAGTGTCTGACCACACGAAACCTGGCGAAAGAACTAGAATGTTCCATCGGCGTTCTTTCGCACTACTTCGATAATAAGCAGCAAATAGTTCTCGCCGCATTCCACTGGGCCGATCAGCGCATTGACACGCGCGTTCAAGAGGCCATGTTGCGCCAAGACCTATGTCTGGACACTTTTATTCCCATTATCATTGAAGGCTTACCTATAACGCTTGAGTCAGACATGGAGTGGAAGGTGCGCTTCAATCTCTATACTCATGCGTTCACTGAACCAGATTTGTTATTAGCCCAGCGCGAAAAACTGGATCACTTTAGGCTGCTAATGGAGCAACAAATAGCTAACTTACAGCAGCGAGGACAGATTAGGAGCGACACCAGTGCCGAGCTCATTACACAATTGGCGTTTGATATTACTATTGGTGCTGCCCATACGCTGCTGATGCTACCGATGAATGAACGAAGAGAGAGAGCTGGCAGATTGCTCACCCTTCTGGACCAACTAAGGCCCTAACATTATATTGGCTTTATATTGAAACCGTTGCGCTGAACTATGGACTTTTCCCAACTTCCGCCGCACCCTAAGTTGTTACAGCTGGAATGGTTTTTTGATGAAACAAATCGCACTATCATCCATCATTGAACAACTTCGCTCGATGGGCAACGCAAAAGATTCTGCTGCTGCACAACGTTTTTTCAAAACGGGTGAAGGCGAGTATGGCGAGGGCGATAAATTTCTTGGTATACGCGTGCCGGCACTGCGCCAGCTTGCAAAGCAAAACCTGCACCTTGTTTCTAACGATGTATGCAAACTGCTGCAGTCGCCCTTTCATGAAGAACGACTGTGCGCACTTCTAATTTGGGTGTACCAATATGCCAAAAGCGATGCAGAATCAAAGGCTGAGATATACAGGCTTTATTTGTCGAATACCAGGTACATCAACAACTGGGACTTAGTCGATAGTTCAGCGCATAAGATCGTTGGACCTCAGCTCTACGCTAAAAATCGAACACTGCTTTACCAGCTTGCAGGCTCAACAAGCCTCTGGGAACGAAGAATAGCGGTCATTGCCACGCTTCATTTTATCCAACACGACGATTACGCAGATACCATTGCGTTAGCTCAATTGCTGCTTGGCGATACCCAAGACTTAATTCACAAAGCCACGGGATGGATGTTGCGAGAGGTGGGCAAAAGGAATGCAGCACCGCTTTACGAGTTTTTGGATATTCATGCCGGCAATATGCCGCGCACTATGTTGCGCTACGCCATTGAGAAATTAACAGCTGACCAGCGTAAGCACTACATGGGTATGCGGCGATAACTTCAACAACAAATGAAACCTATCAGCGAATTGTCACTCTTAGGAACATACTACTTACACCATGTAAGTGGCAACTCAGACATTGGAGGCCATTTTGGTAGAACTGAAACACTGCCTCGCAATGGCCGCAAGCTTTGTCGTCTTCATATGGCTTGTTCACCTACTGAGTGTTGTTTTTGCGTTCGACATCCACACTTATGGTGTTCTTCCCAGAGACACTACAGGCCTTCGAGGTGTTCTACTAGGCCCATTCATTCACGGATCCTGGCAACACCTTTTAAGCAATACCATGCCCCTTTTGTTGCTGGGCACAATCATGCTTTATGGCAATCGAAAATCACGCTGGTGGGCGCTGGCTATCATATGGCAGGTGTCTGGTCTTGGGGTTTGGTTCTTCGCTCGCGACAGCTATCACTTTGGTGCTAGCGGTATTACGCACGGCTTGTTTTACTTTATGTGCCTGGTAGGTATATTGCGCCGGGACCTTCGATCTGTGGTACTGCTGATGATCGCTTTCTATATGTACTCCACCATGCTTACAAGTGTATTTCCTGGCGAGCGAGGCGTTTCCTTCGAATACCATTTATTTGGCGCGCTAGGGGGAATTTTGTCGGCTGTTTTGTTTCGTGATACTGATAGAATTACTCGCAAAAAGTATGCATGGCAAACGGTAGATGACAGTATTGAAGAAGAGGATGACCCAGTCATTGGTGATCAATGGAAGCTATAGGATTGCCGCATGCCCGACTATATGAAACCTAAGAACTGGCCAATTATCGCCGGCTTAGGCATTCTGCGCGTGCTCGCGTGGCTGCCCTTCCCTCTTAACGTTCGCCTTGGCAAAGGCATTGGTTCCTTCTTATTCATGTTGCCTACAAGTCGCAGGCAGGTAACCGAGACAAACATCGAACTGTGCTTCCCTGAACTGAATGCCTCTGAACAACAAGCGTTCTGCAAAAGCGTGTTTCAGAATTACGGTGCAGGCCTGGTTGAGACAGCCATGGCATGGTGGGCTCCAATTGATAAGCTCAACGCTCTTATTGAAGTGGAAAATCTGGAAATTTGCGAGAACGCACAGGCACAGGGCAAAGGCATGCTAATGCTGGGTGCGCACTTTTCAACACTGGATTTTGGCGGCGTGATGGCCTCTAAATACATAGACTATTCGGTGATTTATAGACCGCAAAAGAATAAGTTCTTCGATTCCGTCGTTCAGAAAGGCCGCGCTAGGCACACGCGGTCAGCAATAAAGAGTACCCAATTGCGAAGCCTTGTTCGGGCCATTAAGAACGATGAGACAGTTTGGTATGCGCCAGATCAGGATGAAGGAGAAGAAAACTCAGTCTATGCGCCCTTCTTTGGTCAGACTGCCGCTACTGTAAAAGCCACTGCTACTCTTGCCAGACTAACCGGAGCGCCAGTAGTGATGTTTAGCCATCGCCGCAAAGAAGACGACTCAGGCTATGTTGGCACCTTTGCAGGGCCACTGGAGAACTTCCCTTCAGGTGACGATGAAGCTGATGCCGCCGCCGTTAATGCGCTTATGGAGCAACAGATTCGCTTGGCGCCCGCCCAGTACTATTGGGTACATCGTCGATTCAAAACTCAGCCAAGTACCAAACGCGGTGCTCTTTACCAACGATAAATAAAGCGCCATACCCAGCCAGGGTGTTCTTCGCATAGGGTGTCGCTCTAGGGTCAGGCGCTCGCCCATACTGCTCACTATTCAACCAGCCTCTTGAGCCTTTGATCACTTAACAACCAAATTTATACTCTGGTCTAATTAAGTTCTGACGGAAACACAATGTTTTACATTTTTTTTCGTGAACTTGGCTACTCTTACGATGAGAAGTACGTCACATGAAGCAGGAGAACGACATGGATCAACATGATGTTGAGTTCCAACGTTTTCTGCAGAAATTGGAATTCAGCGACACCGTATGGAAGCAGTTGGTCACGCAGAAAATCGAAGACAATAAAGATCAGTACAAACACGATCACATTCAGCCGCAGTTTAAACACTGGGGATTGGAGTTGCGGCCAGATCTGCCCAGCGACCCACAGTAATATAAGAGAGGAAGCAGGCAGCGGGCTGTTGTCTGATGGAAACTAGCTTAAACGCTTTTCTATCCAGGCCATTAACGCTCGAGTAGAAGCATCAAAATCATCTGGTGGCTGCGAGAAATCAGTGCCGTATTCATTAGCCAAACGCTTACCAAGCTGAACACCCCACTGGTCAAAGGAATTTAGATTCCAAACCACGCCTTGCACAAAAATTTTGTGTTCATATAAGGCGATCAGTGCTCCCAAACTAAAGGGGTTAAGGCTTTCAAGTGCAAGGCTTATGCTGGGTCGGTTACCGGGGTAGCTTGTGTATGGTTTACCATCTTCGGCAACCTGGCCATTCATAAACGCACTCGCCTGAGCCAACATATTTGAAAGTAGTATTCGATGCTGTGTGAGCTCTTCAGCATTCGGGTTCAATGCAACAATAAACTCAAGCGGCACAATGCCGGTACCCTGGTGCAGCAGTTGGAAGAATGCGTGCTGGCCGTTGGAACCATTTTGACCCCACACTACCGGTCCAGTCGCATAGCTAACGTTGTTACCATCAATATCAACCGACTTACCATTGCTCTCCATGTCTAACTGCTGCAAATACATGGGAAGCAAACTAAGTGCATCGTTGTAGGGAATAACACCCAGACTATGGTGACCACAAAAATTGTTATGCCAAACGCCGACCATGGCCAGCATAACCGGCATGTTGTTGTGCAATTCCGTGTTGAAGAAATGTTGGTCCATGGAGTTTGCGCCACTGAGCAACTCTTCAAAATGCTCAAAACCCAGGGCCATTGCGATGGGTAAACCTATGCTAGACCACAATGAGAATCGGCCGCCAACCCAGTCCCAAAACGACAGAAGATTGTCTTCGTGAATGCCAAAAGCAACAGCTGCTTCAACATTAGTTGTTACGGCTATACAGTGCTGCGCGATAGCATTCGTATCCTGATAATGATCCAACAACCAGGCACGCGCCAACTGCGCGTTACACATTGTTTCTTGAGTAGTGAATGTTTTGCTGGAAATCGAGAAGAGTGTTTCTTCCGGGTTGAGGTGAGCCACTGTATGGGCTAAATGCGTTTCGTCCACGTTACTAACAAAATGTACCTTTAGCGTGCTGCTTTGCAGGTGCCTAAGAGCTTCGCATATCATCTTCGGGCCTAGGTCGGACCCTCCAATACCGATGTTGACCAAATGTCGTATTTGCTTACCCGTATGACCGCGCCATTTTCCGCTCCGAACGTCTTTGCTAAGCTTCTTTATTTTCGCCAGTTCACCCGCCACTTGTTGCTGAATTGTCGCGCCGTAAAACTCCACAGAATTTGCAACTTGATCTCTGAGCGCAATATGCAGAACAGCGCGGTTTTCTGTGACGTTGATTGCATCGCCTCGACGCATTGCGGCCATCTTTTCGGTTAAGCTGCACTCTTTCGCGAGCTCTAGTAATGAATTTTTTACTGAGGAATCTATCGCAGTTTTAGCATAGTCGAACCGTATGCCGGCGTGCTCAATCGTGCAATTTTCTCCTCGCTTTGAATCTGCCTGCAACAGCTCTGCGATCGTTCTTCGCGACGATGCCTGTTTTTCCAACTGGCGCCACGCCTTTGTAGAATCTGGTGTAGACATCAGGATTAACCGTAGCGCTTTTGCAGCGCGGCAACAAAATCGGGCAGCATGGTGGCTGGCAAATCATTGATGCCCGCCGCCGCCTTACGACCACCACCGGTGGGAAATTGCATGCACAGTTCGTCTGCGCCTGTTTTATTGTTTAAGGGGGCACGTACACTGACTAAGTAATTGCCGTCGGATTTCTCAGTCAACACAGCGTGAGCGCGATCCGGGAATTGGTTCGCTAAATCGTTACTGAAAACACCACTTACTCGTCGTGCCCAGGCCTCGTTGGGAAATGTTAAAACTGCAGTACTTACATCCGCATGGTCATACTTAACAGATTGCGCTGACGCCATATCCTGCTGATAACCGGTCTCGAGTTTTTCGAAAGTTTGCGCAGATTCACTTAGGAACTGCAAGGGACTTGCGAATGGCAGCATGTGCTCAAAAAGAGCTTGTGGCGTAAAATGCAAATCATCAAGACTTGCCCCGTAGCCGTTGTAATTAATATAAGTGCCCAAATTCTCTAGCTTCTTAACGTCACTTTCAGACAAACTCGTCTGCCTTGCCAAGGCGTGGGCACTCACTTTCAAATTGTCACCAAAGGCTGCAGTGATAGCCCACTCGCGATAGGCTCCTTTCAGGTAACCATTAATCAACAAGCTAGTGCAGGTATCAGCGGCCGTATTGATCAAGGCTGTCAATCTGACGGATTCAGGAATGTCTCCAGCAAAGTGGTGATCGCAGTAAAAAACCTCAGCGCCTGCGTCCAGTATTGCAAGAAGAGCCTCGTTATTTTTGTCCATTGAGATATCGAGTGCTGTAACTTGGTCACCAGCAACGGCATCAATTTGCTTCAGTAGCGCGATGTCACGCTTAACACCGGTGATTAAAATAGAGTCGCGAGGCTCCGCCTGCCGCAATTGGATAAGAGCGCAAATGCCATCAGCATCGCCATTGAACACATCGTAGTTCGTCATACTTTTTCTCTAACTACCGCTATGACGGCTGTTGTAAAGCAAGGGGTTTATTTTCGGGTTGGTACGCCAGCTGGGAATAGCGGCTTGATCTTGTCACTCTCGAGTGAAACAACCGGTATGTCAGCTTGTTGCACCATGCGCTCCCACAAGTAATCAGACACTGGGCCGCGACTAACAAAGCCGTGCACCAGCTCCACTAGAATTGCGCGAATACTATCGCAATCACCGGCATCACACGCTGCTTCCAAACTCACCAGAAACTGCTGCACTACGTCATAGTCGGGGTATTCTTCTTCAGCGCACATAATCATGGGATGACCAGTACCGCTGACATTATTACCAACTAACAACTCTTCGTACAGTTTTTCGCCTGGTCGCAGGCCAGTAACTTTGATTTCTATATCCCCGTAAGGATTGGATTCATCTTTCACTTCATAACCCATCAAGCGGATCATGCGCTTGGAGAGATCGATGATTCGTACCGGCTCGCCCATGTCTAACACAAAAACTTCGCCACCGGATGCCAGTGCACCCGACTGTAAAACCAGTTGAGCAGCTTCCGGCATTGTCATGAAATACCGAATAATTTCCGAGTGAGTTACCGTCACTGGTCCGCCCGAGCTAATTTGTTGGCGAAACAGCGGCACAACAGACCCTGAGGAGCCCAATACATTGCCAAATCGAACCATGCAGAAATTTGTATTTCCAGGTTTTTCGGCCAAACCCTGAAGAGCTATTTCAGCAAGGCGCTTAGAAGCTCCCATAATATTAGTAGGTCGTACAGCCTTGTCGGTAGAGATCAGCACGAACCGCTCCACATCAGCGCGAATAGCTGCTAGCGCTGTATTAACCGTGCCAAACACATTATTTCTTACACCTTCCGCCACGTTGTATTCAACCAATGGCACGTGCTTATGCGCTGCAGCATGGTAAACAGTTTGAATTTTAAAGGCTTTCATCACCCGTTCGATGTGCTTCAGATCCTTCACTGAACCAAGCAAAGGCGTCAGCTTTACATCTCTCTGCAGAGCGACCAAGGCTTGACGCAACTCATGCTCAATCTTATAGAGAGCGTACTCAGAGGTCTCGAACAAAACCAACTCTTTCGGAGAGTGGTTGATAATTTGTCGGCAGAGCTCACCACCTATCGATCCCCCCGCTCCAGTGACCAACACCACTTTGTTGGCAACGCATTCGTCAATCAATTCAGGATGTGGCGGCACAGGATCACGACCTAAAAGGTCTTCAATGTCAATGTCCTGAATTTCGGCAATGGAAGCTTTGCCTTGAATAAGACTGGCGAAGTTGGGTATTGTTTTCACATACACCGGTAAGCCAACTAGCCGATTTATAACTTCACGACGATACTCTCGAGGTGCTGCCGGCATTGCCAATAGAACTTTCCCGACTTCGTATTGATGTACTATTTGTGCGAGTCGCTCGGGAGCCCTAACAGTTACTCCATTGATCACGCTGCCGTGAAGGCGCACGTCATCATCAACGAAACATACCGGGTGATATTCATCGCTGTGCATAAGAGCTGTCAGCAACTGGCGTCCAGAAGCACCGGCTCCATAGATCACCACTTTATCTGCCAGACTTTTTAGCTTGTATTGGTAAAACGCTCTAATAGATAACCGGGACCCTCCGATCAACAGTGTGGCGATGGCCCAGTAGAGCATCGGTGTAGAACGCGGAAATTCGGTGTCTAACAAATAAATTAGAGAGGTGAACACGATAGTTGATATCGTGACCGCTTTGAGTATCGCTAGAATGGCCTGCTGCCCCATGAAGCGAATAACAGCACGGTAAAGACCCAAACGTAAAAATAAAGCCGCGCTAATGCCAATAGTCAATGCTACGGCTGCGTATGCGCTAGGCGCAACAGGGAACTCCATGCTACCCCAACGCAACGCAACGGCTATCCATATCGCCAAGGGTATCGACAATAGATCTGCAACCAGCATCAGAGTTTGCTTAACGTTTCTCGGAAGCTCTGCAGCTTTGTCTATGGGCGAGAAATATTCGATCGCGCGGTGGAATAACTTTGTCAGCTTATGCATAGATTATTGGCCTTCCATCGCCTCTTAATTTAGTCATTTTCGCCCTGCGGTGAACGTGCTCACGAAATGAGCGGGAATTATATTTTGTCTGCGCCCGATAACAACAACCTTTGCCTTAAAACCCCTATAATTACGCAAAAAAACATATAGGCAATAACAGTAATTATAGTGCCTTCTGTCGGATTAGCCCGAATGTAAATTGCCAGTGGCAATACGACTGCACAATTAACCACCGCATAACTAAGCGCCACCTTTTTGTGGCTGCCCCAGCGTCGAGCAAGCAATTGATAAGGGTGACTCCTGTGCGCCGCTGTAATGTCTTCTCTGGCAATTAATCGAAGGATTATGGTCGTTAGTGCTTCAGCCACAAATACTATTAACAGAACCAAGCTGACTAGAATATGAACGAAGCCATTAACATGAGCAATTATGGCTAAGCCAGCCAATAGAAAACCGAGGAACAAGCTACCAGCATCGCCGAGAAACACTTTTGCTGGCGACCAATTCCAACATAGAAAGGCCGCTGTTGCGCTGGAAACAATTAAACAGTACGCCACAAAGTGTGCTGAAGAGCCCTCAGCGATGTTAGATACAGAGCCCTCAGCGATATTGGATAAAGAGCCTTCAGCGATGCCAAATAAAAAGCCATCAGCGATGCCTGATAGAGAGCCATCAGCACCGGCGGCAAACACGGCGACAGACAATGAGAAAAACAAACTTTGACTGGCAGCCAGGCCATCAGTGCCATCCATAAAATTAAACAGATTGGTATAAACGAACAAACTCAATGCTGAAGCTAATAGTGGCAACCAGAGTGGCAACCACACCTGATTTGCAAGAAGTAGAGCACAGCCTAAAAACAGAACGGCGCGAACTCGCCGAGACAGTCCGAATCGATCGTCAACCCATCCTGCGCAGGCAAGCGCAAAAGCAAGGCAAAAAAGCATTAGTAGCGAAGGGCTTGCACTCCAATACAATACAAAGCCTATTAAAACTGGAGAAACAACAAGGGCCATCGCAATTCCAGCACCACCCGGAGTCGGCACCGTGTGGGAGCTACGAAGGTTTGGAACATCGAACCAGTGGCGCGAATTAGCCAAGTTACGATAGAAATACAGCGCAGAATAAACACCGATAAACACCAAAACGAGCACGAGCGACAATCCAGCAGCGGTCATGGCACAGACTTCCGCTCAGGTTTATGGGCTTCTGCCTTCAAAGAGCGAAGCATCGCGGGCATAGCCAGTTCCATCGGTTCTGCAGCAGTCCAATCAAAATCACGAATAAAGCGTTTTGCGCTGTACAACTCGGTTCCCAATAGCTTGTCTACTTTTGGAAAGAAGCGAATATGAAATGGTAAGAAAAGAAACAGTCGATCTACAAACCGGGCGGTCGATAGCAGAGCGTCGGCGGACATTTTAATTGAGGAGCTGGCCTTTCGCGACTGTGCCAATCGTACCGCACTATGTATACGAGCAATTGTGTAACTCTCGGGGTCGGCGACTATGTAAACTCCTTCGCGCGAACAGCTGTCACGCAAACAGCTGATGATTGCTGAGCACAAGTCATTGACGCTAACCATAGAACGATGACCTGACCCTTCAATACTCGGCATGAATCGACAGCGAAGAACACTCAGTAAGGACCTGAGGTTAGCGCGAACACCTGGGCCAAAAACAAGCACTGGCCGCAACACAATACAGCGAGACTGCATCCAATCCATTGCTGCAAGACCTGTTTCAGCTTCTCGCTTGGACCGACCGTAAACATCGATAGGTTGCTGCTCGATAGCTTCATCGTTGACTTGATCGAACTGGTAGGTGCTTGCCTTGACCGAACTTATGTGGATAAAAAGTTCAACACCCTGCTCAATGACGCATTCAGCAAGTTGCTGGGGAAATTCCGCATTTACAGAATAGTAACGCTGTTCTTCTGCGACGCCCGGAGCTGAATGGGCTAAGCCCGCAGCATTTATAACGGCTACAACCCCCGTCATTTCTTTGCTACACAGGGCCTTATCAAAAGTGCCGGCACGCACTGTTGCAACGCGCACTTCGAATTCTCGATCGCGCAAGTAACTCACGAGATGTGTCCCTACAAAGCCCGAAGCGCCCACCACCAGTACTGTTTGCATTGTGATGCTTGATTAGAATAAACGGTTGGAATGAAGCGGTGATTATTTCAGTTAGATCAACAATGAACAAGGTAAGCATTGCCATACAGAAAATGGTTTGCAACAGAAGTAAGAAGCGAAAATATTTGGCCGGGCACGCTAAGCCTGCCCGGCCAAACTCTTAGAGGCCTAAGCGATTTCGATTTTTCATCAAAGTTGCTTGACCAATACCTTCAACGGCTAGCAAATCCTCAACGCTGGTAAATCGGCCGAACTTGGTTCGATAACTCACGATTGATTGCGCTTTCGCTTCGCCAATACCGTTTAACGTTGACAGCTCTTCAGCGCTGGCGTCATTGATATTCACCTTGCCGGCCTGCACCTGACTGACCGACGTTGACGCGACAGTCTTGTCTGCCGGTGCCGCTTGAACAAATAGCGGGCAAACGGCTAGCATTGCGGTTAACGCCAAAGTACGGCAGGTGCCGCTGGCAAGTTGTTGAAGGCTTTGTGTGTTTACTGATGCATTCATGGTTCATCTCCTTTGAAACCTAGTGTTGCAATAGACGTGCTTCCTAGCACGTGCCTACGTTAACAGGAGATCGTAAATTATTTGTACGAAATATCTGCAATCAGATTAAGAAATGACACATATGGTTGTTTTTCGCACTTTTCTCGCCACATTATAGGCGGTTCACGCTGCCCCAGGTTTTGCAGCCCGGACAACGCCAGTGCTGTTGTTCTCCCTGGAAACCACAATGCCCACAACTAAACTTCGGGCGCTCAGCCAACTCAATGCTGAGCACCTCATGCACCTTATTGACGACCTCGGCCATAGGTCCTTCTTCTATCAAGGCTGCATTGTGCTCCAACATTTTACTCAAGCCACGAAGCGAGGTTCGGTCATGGAAGCGTTGTTCTAAAAATTCAAGCGCGGCAGTTACGCCCTGCTGCTGCTCCATTTCCTCAAAGACAGCTAATACTAATGGAGTTGGGCTATCTTTTTGTAGACTACTCTCCAGCAATTTAAGCAGACCTGCCTCATTGCCTAAGGCATCGAAAGCCAGCCGCAGTTCAGGCAAACCCTCGACATAGGTCGACAAATCTTGCTCCTGCATCTTTCGCAGCATTGAAAGCGCCTTCTTAGGCTTGCCCAAAGCGAGATGCGAACGTGCCATTAATATTGACGCACGCACGCTTTTCTTGTCGTATTGTAGGGCTGACTTTAGATCTTTTAAGCTGTCATTGAAGCGCTGCTCTGACTGCGCTAGCTGTGCGATCTCACAACAGTAATGACCTGCAGCCACAGAATAGCGCCGAGCGATCTTGGGGGCTGTAATGGAAACCAGCTCACGCGCCAGAGGCAGCGCCAAGGCCCACTCGCGTTCCTGCTCGTAAATATCAAGCAAGGTACGCAAAATATCTTTACGTTGAACGGCTGCTTGCTCCAACAAGTCTTGCAGAATACGCTCCGCACGGTCCAACCAGCCGGCCTTGTTATAATCCAACGCCAATTCGTATTGAACAAGTTGGCGCTGCTCTTTGCTTAGCGAAGGCCGCGCCAATAAATTTTGGTGTACTCTAATTGCCCGATCGGTTTCACCTTGCTTTCGAGAGAGCTTACCAATAGCTAGATGTGTCTCGATCGTTTCACTGTTAACCGCTAGCGAGGAGATAAAGGCGTCAATCGCCCCATCGGGCTGGTCGTTTAATAGGAAATTAACGCCGGCGACGTAGTGTTTATTTAATGCGGGTTTAACTTGCTTGGGTGGCGTACTTTGCCTAGCAAAGCGTCCTAGGGCGTAGCCGATGGCGACCGCAACAAAGAGAATCAGGAAGAGAGTAGGATCAGACATCCTGTCGCCATAGTTACATTATTCAAGCCCAACACGGTCGCCAGGGGACTCTGTCTTCGACGCGCTATCGGGTGCAAACTAAGCGACGTTGGATCGTAAGCTGTCCAGCTCTTTTGTGGATTGCGCCAACTTGCGTCTCGCTGACACCTCACGGCGCTTCAAGCGAAACCACACGCCAGAGCCAGCTAGTAAGCCAAACAAACCACCTGCTCCAAAAGCCGCAACAACAATGACTCCCAATGGCGCCGCTTCCACCTTGGTTACAAATAGGTCCAGCGCTACAGGCACTGTGTTTTGCATCGCAAATGCGCCAACCAGTAGGGCGATTGCGATGAGCAATATGATGCTAAAAAGCTTAAGCATGCTGGGGTCCTGTTATTTAGAAAAGCCGAGCTTAGTGTGCTATTCGCAGGGATTAGACGTCAAGTCCTGCCCGCGAAAATTTGCAAAATATGGTTTAAGGGTTGGCTATTGAGGGTACTTCTTGATGCTCTCGTTTACGCGCTCGCGTAACTCCTTACCAGGCTTGAAATGAGGAACGCTCTTTCCAGCAAGTTCAACCTGCTCACCTGTTTTAGGATTTCGGCCCGTGCGGGGTTCGCGATAATGCAGCGAAAAACTGCCGAAACCACGAATTTCTATTCGATCTCCAGCCGCCAGCGTTTGACACATATGTTCGATGACAGTTTTAACTGCCAACTCCACATCTTTAGGGGATAGCTGGGTCTGGGCTGCTGCAATGTGCTCGATCAGCTCTGACTTTGTCATTATATCTCAGCGTAAGGTTCGATAAGCGTCCGTCAATTGAATATCAGGAACGCTTTTCGATACTATAGTTCAGATTAAGTTTACCGTCCAAAGCATTTTAAAATCAATGCCTTGGGCGGTTTTTCTTTAATCAGTTCTATTGTCAATAACCAGGTTTACTGCCGATCCATCTTCGCTTTAATCAGATCGCCCAACGTTGCTGGAGCACTTTCATCTGATTGCGTTTCCCGATGATCACGAATCGCCTGCTTTTCATCTTCAAACTCTTTCGCCTTAATTGAAAGGTTTACAGTTCGGTTCTTACGATCAACATTGATGATCTTAACTTCGATTTCCTCGCCAACGGTGATCACATTACGAGCATCTTCTACCTTGTCACGACTGATTTCAGAGGCTTTCAACACGCCTTGTACATCTTCTGCGAGTGTAAGAGTTGCCGCTTTCGCATCAACCTCAGTAACGATACCCATCACAATGGAGCCTTTGTCATTGGCAGTCAGGTAGCTAGAGAATGGATCATTTTCAAGCTGCTTGATGCCTAATGATATGCGCTCACGCTCAGGATCGATAGCAAGAATGACGGTTTCAAGCTCATCACCTTTAGAGAAATTGCGAACAGCTTCTTCGCCCTCTTCATGCCAGGAAATATCTGACAAGTGAACCAGACCATCTATATTGCCGTCCAGGCCAATGAAGATACCAAAATCAGTAATAGACTTGATGCTACCCTGAATCTTATCGCCCTTGCTGAACTGCGAACCAAACGCATCCCATGGGTTCTGTTGGCATTGTTTGATACCCAGTGAAATTCTGCGACGCTCTTCGTCGATATCAAGAATCATCACTTCGACTTCTTCACCAACTTGTACAAGCTTGGAAGGATGCACGTTCTTGTTAGTCCAATCCATCTCTGAAACGTGTACCAGACCTTCAACGCCCTCTTCCAACTCAGCAAAACAACCGTAGTCAGTCAGGTTAGTTACTGTCGCTTTAACACGACCGTTCTCTGGATAACGCGACTTGATATCAACCCATGGATCTTCACCCAACTGCTTCATACCAAGTGATACGCGATTACGCTCGCGATCAAATTTCAAAATCTTAACGTCGATCTCATCACCTACGTTCACAACTTCGCTTGGGTGCTTAATACGCTTCCACGCCATGTCGGTAATGTGAAGCAATCCGTCGATGCCACCGAGGTCTACAAAGGCACCATAATCAGTCAGGTTCTTAACAACACCCTTAGCTGATGCACCTTCTTGCAGGCTAGCCAACAATGCTTCGCGCTCTTCGCTGTTCGCCACTTCCATGACCGCACGGCGAGATACCACAACGTTATTACGCTTTTGATCAAGCTTAATAACTTTAAATTCTAGCTCTTTACCTTCCAGGTGAGTCGTTTCTCGCACAGGACGTAAGTCAACCAGCGAGCCTGGCAAGAAGGCACGAACGCCGCCTACATCAACTGTAAAGCCGCCTTTGACCTTGCCATTGATAACACCTTTAACAATTTCTTCTGTATCAAAGGCCAGCTCGAGTTCTGTCCAAGCCTCTGATCTTCGCGCTTTTTCACGCGATAATTTAGTTTCACCAAAACCATCTTCAACAGATTCAAGAGCAACTTGAACTTCGTCACCAAGTTCTAGGGTAAATTCACCGCCTTCAATGATGAACTGCGAACGCGGTATGACGCCTTCAGACTTAAGGCCGGCATGAACCGTAACCCACTCGGAATCAATATCAATCACAACACCGGTCACAATAGCGCCGGGTTTCATATCAATGGTTAATAAACTTTCTTCAAAAAGTTCAGCAAAGCTCTCGCTCATAGGGATGGTCTCTTCAGTGCGCCGCGTCGCCAGATCAACACGGGTAAAATCAGTTTAAGAGCAGTCGATGCATTATCTGGCTGTGTGCACCTTGCTCCATTTTTAACTCGAATGGTTGGAAGACTGCCTAGGCAGTATTTCCATAATCACCAGTAGAAAATCTAGCAGAGATTTCGCTTGCTGACTTCCTCTAGCATTTGGGAAAACACCTGATCAACCGACATTTTAGAGCTGTCGATTAACACTGCGTCGTCCGCAGGGCGCATTGGTGAGGCCGAACGAGTCATATCCCTCTCGTCACGTTTTTTGATGTCCACGAGAAGTGCGCGGAGACTACCATCATCTTCCTTATTTTTCAACTGCTTATGCCGCCTTTCGGCCCTGACCTCGGCACTGGCGGTGAGGTAGATTTTCAGCACCGCATCCGGAAACACTGTTGCCCCCATATCACGACCATCGGCGACCAAACCGGGGTCACGGCGAAATTGACGCTGGAGGTCCAGCAAAGCAACTCGAACCGGGCCATGTGCGGCGACTCTGGATGCCGCTTCGCTGATGGCATGCTCTCGGATCCTCTCATTAACAGAAGTGCCGTTCAATTCTATGACGGGCGTCCCCGTCAGCTCATCGGAACTAAAGCCAACATCCAGCTCCATCGCTAATTCAGCCAATGCGATTCCGTCGTCGAAATCAACAGCACTATCCAGCGCTGCTATACCCAGAACACGGTACATCGCACCACTGTCCAACAAGTGCCATGACAGATGTTGAGCGAGCAGGTGCGACAAAGTACCCTTGCCTGTGCCACTTGGGCCATCAACCGTAATTACTGGCGCAGAATCATTCATCCAACACGAATACCCATTCCCAAGGACTGCGCCAATTCAGCATAGCCTGGAAAACTTGTGCCCACATTTGTACAATTTTCGATCTCCACATCATTCGTAGCAAGCATAGCCGCTACAGAAAAGGCCATTGCGATGCGGTGATCACCGTGGCTATCAACCCGACCGCCGGACAATGTGGAGCTTTCTATAATCATTCCGTCTTCGGTTGCCGTCGCGACGCCGCCCAAGGCGATGATGCCATCCGCCATTACGGCAATTCGATCGCTCTCTTTCACCCGAAGTTCTCGTGCTCCTGTTAGCACCGTGGTGCCTGATGCGGCCAGCGCTGCAATAAATACTACCGGAAACTCATCTATTGCCAATGGCACGTAGCGCTGAGGAATAGTAATACCATGCAGAGAGGCACTTCGAACAGTAATATCGGCGACAGGCTCTGCCCCCCAAAGCCGCTCATTGCTTAGCGTAATATCGGCGCCCATATCCATTAGAATATGCAAAATACCGGTTCTAGTCGGATTCACCCCAACATCCCTTAGCGTTAATTCGCTGCCAGGAACGACGCTAGCCGCCACTAAAAAGAAGGCCGCAGACGATATATCTGCTGGTACCTTTATATCTCCTCCATTTAGTTCGCCATCGCCTATCAAACTTATCTGGCTACGCGCGCCTTCAGCGCTTAGCTCAGCATTGTCGCTTTCAAGCACCTTGGTCTCAACCTCATAGCCCAAGGATCGCAGCATGCGCTCAGTATGATCTCGAGTTGGTCCTGGCTCCGTGATCGATGTACAACCCTTTGCGTACAAACCCGCTAACAGCAGGCATGACTTTATCTGCGCACTAGCTACTGGCAACTCATAACTTATGCCTTTAAGTTCCGTGCGTGGCCGAATAGCGATTGGCGGACGACCAGCCTCGCCAGATTCTAGCTCAGCACCCATAGTGCGAAGCGGTAACACTACGCGATTCATCGGTCGCTTACTAAGAGATTCATCACCGATCAATTTAGACGCGAAGTTCTGGCCGCATAGCAAGCCCGCTAACAACCGCATAGAGGTGCCAGAATTACCCAAATCAATGTCATTTTCTGGCGCCTGAAGACCGTACTTACCTACACCCTCAATGCGAACACGCCCATTTTCAGGGTTGGAAATAGATACGCCCATATCTCTAAACGCAGTAAGTGTGGCTAGACTATCAGCTCCCTCAAGAAAGCCGCTCACCTGAGTGACACCATTGGCAATGGAACCAAGCATAATGGACCGATGAGAAATTGACTTATCGCCCGGAACTTTTGCTTCGCCCTTTATTGAACCACCTGGGCTCACTGTAAATCGCATATTCTACTTCAGCCTTTTATGTTCAATGATTCAAAATAAAACAGCCGCACTTCGTCGAACACTGTCATCAGCACAACTGCCGACACCAGTCCAAACACTAGGAACGGTATTTCTTAAGGTAGTCGTCTCGGGCCTGTTTTGCCTCACCCAGCATACTGAACAGTTCATCCGAACGGTCTTCCTTCAATAATTGTTTGAATAAACCCAGTCGCGACTCAAACTGTTCTACCGATCGAAGCACAGCGTCTTTGTTAGCAAAAAAAATGTCGTGCCACATTGTAGGATCGCTTGATGCAGTTCGCGAAATAGCCTGAAATCCGCCGGCGGCAAACTCAAATAAACGGTCGATATTTGGATGTAGCAACAAACTGTCCACTAGTACGTACGCAAGCACATGCGGTAGATGGCTTGTTGACGCCAGCAGCTCATCGTGCAACTTTGGACTCAACTCCGCCAACTTGCAATCAAGCGATTTCCAGAATTCAATACCACGCCTGTGCGCGCCATCATCCACACATTCATGGGGCGTTAGGATGAGTTTTTTACCCGAAAAAAGGCCACTTTTTGACGCTAATAGACCACTTTGTTCAGACCCGGCTATTGGGTGGGCAGGTATAAATCGCTTAAGCAGCTGAGGGGCAACGGTTTCACATGCTTCAATTACCGGCAGCTTCACACTGGCCACGTCGCTGATAACTGCATCAGCTCGCAGCTTACACCTAGCGAGCTGACCAAACACTTTACCAAAGGACATCGGTGGTACAGCAATAACGATCAGGCTGGCTTTTTCCGCCAACTCGATGAAGTCATCGGTAGGAGTACCACCACTTACATTATTATCAATCACGCCTTCAGAGTAGGCTAAGCTCATCACTCGAGGCGCTGCGTCAAAACCTAGTATCTCAGCCGCACTGGACGCATCACGTACCGAACGCAGAACGGAGCCGCCAATCATGCCCAGGCCAACTACCAGCAGTGAATCTTCCATATGAGATGCCTGAATAAATGCCTAAAAAGGCGCTCGCGGGTAGGACCCTAACAACTTCACCATCACTGAATGCTCTTCCAGTTCGGGAAGGATTTTAGCGATTTTAGGGTCAGTCTGGTGTCCTTCAAACTCGATAAAAAACAGATAAGCCCATGTTTCCGACGGTGAGGGTCTGGTATCAATTCGAGTGAGCATAATTCCCTCACGGTCAAACGGTTCCAGCAACTTGAATAGAGCGCCAGGCTTGTTACGCGTAGCCACAATGACAGACGTCTTATCATCGCCACTCGGAGGGACATCCTTGCTGGCCAGCACCAAAAAACGTGTTGTGTTATCCGATAAATCCTCTATGTTCGAAGCGACACAATGCAATCCGTAAAGTTCTGCGGCCATCGAACTGGCTATCGCCGCAACACTAGGGTCACTGGCTGCCATTTGTGCCGCAGTCGCGTTGCTGCTCACGGCTTCTTGCTCCAAGTGAGGCCAATGGGTGGATAACCAAGTTTGGCATTGAGCCAACGCTTGCTGGTGACCGCAAACAGTTTTTAAGGCTGACACATTCGAGCCTGATGCAATAAGAAGTTGATGGTGAATACGAAGCTCTACTTCACCACAAATCTTTAATCTCGACTTAGCAAAGCTGTCGAGAGTATGCGTCACCATGCCTTCGGTAGAATTCTCAACCGGCACCACCCCGTATTTAGAATGGCCATCCTCTACTTGAGAAAATACCGAAGAAATAGAGGGGTATGCTAATACAACTGCCGATTGACCAAAGTGTTTCAGTGCGGCTTGATGTGTGTACGTTCCTTCTGGTCCGAAGTACGCAACCTCTGTTGGCTTCTCTAATGCCAAACACGCTGAAATTATCTCACGAAAGATATGCGCCATCACCGCGTCGGCCAATGGGCCTTCATTGCGCTCCATCACCCTACCTAACACCTGAGCCTCTCGCTCCGGTCGATAGAATTCGACCTCAGACTCGCTGCCACCTTGGGCCAACAGCTCTCCCAACTTTACAGCCGCCACTTGCTCTGCAATCTCAGCTCGCTCGGATATCAGCGTTTGCAGTCGCTGATCCAAGGCATCAATTTTTACTCGCAGCGCAGCTAAATCGTCATTGCTTGCCATATTACCCATTCCAGCATCTATTCCAGCACTCAACCAATCCCGATTAAATCAGGCGTGGTCGCGCTCGAAGTCCTGCATAAAATTAATTAATGCTGCTACTGCCTCTTCACTTACCGCATTATAAATACTTGCTCGCATGCCGCCGACCGACCTATGCCCTTTTAAGTTAAGAAGACCACGCTCTTCAGCAAGACTGAGAAATAGCTTGTCTAACTCAGCATTGGCCAAGGTGAAAGGAACATTCATAAAGGATCTGCAATCAAGATCGACTGGGTTGCTGTAAAAACCACTTTCATCTATCGCAGCGTATAAGGCCCCAGCCTTGCGCTTGTTGCGCTCAGCCTGCGCTTCCAAGCCACCGCCGCGCTTCAACCAATCGAATACCAAGCCTGCAAGATACCAAGTATAAGTAGGCGGCGTGTTGACCATGGATTCACCATCAGAAATAACCTGGTAGTCTAGCAACGATGGAATACTCTTTTGCGCGCGCCCCAGCAACTCTTTGCGAACTATCACTATCGCCAAACCCGCGGGGCCAATGTTTTTCTGCGCGCCCGCGTAAATCAGACCAAACTTGGAGACGTCAATAGGTCGAGACAGAATTGTTGATGACATGTCTGCCACGATGGGAGTGTTGACTTCAGGCACGAAGTGAAATTCAACGCCACCAATTGTTTCATTGGGTGTGTAATGAAAATACGCCGCATTATCGTTCAGCTGCCAATTTTCAGCGGCAGGAATTGAAGAGAAGTTGCTTTGTTCAGAACTGGCGACCACGTTAACTTTGGTGTAACGACTTGCTTCTTTTATCGCTTTTTTTGACCATTGACCAGTGTTCATATAGTCAGCCGATTCAGCGCCAGCCAACAGATTCATTGGCACCGCAGAAAACTGCGTGGTCGCCCCGCCCTGCATAAAAAGAACTGCATAGTCATCGCTAATAGTAAGCAGCTCACGAAGGTCAGCTTCAGCTTGCTCGGCAATAGCAACATATTCGGCGCTACGATGGCTCATTTCCATCACAGAAAGACCGCGACCTTGCCAATCTAGCATGTCGCCCTGCGCTTTTAATAAGACCTCTTCCGGAATTGCCGCTGGCCCCGCGCAGAAATTAAATTTCCTACCCATACTAAAAAATACTCTCAACGTACTCTGGTTACAAAACTATCGAATGTGCCAACAACGGTGTATCGCGGCCTTCTATTTCACTGTTTTTGTTACTCTGGCTCGACTCCCGAAGCCGCATCACCTTCGCCTGCATTTTCAGCATCTTCATCGTCATAGCGCTCTTCAACGCGCGCAACACCTACGATGTGTTCTCCCTCTTTTACTTTGATCAAACGAACACCTTGTGTATTTCGTCCTTGAATCGATACCTCGCCAGTTCGAGTACGCACTAACATACCCTGATCACTGATCAACATCATCTCATCAGTTTCGACAACCTGTATGGCACCAACAATTTTGCCGTTACGCGCGCTGGGCTGAATTCCAATGACGCCCTGTCCACCACGTCCGATCGTGGAAAACTCGGATACATTCGTACGCTTTCCATAACCATTAATACTGACGCACAGAATTTGAGCCTCGTCATTAGGCACGATCAGAGAAATGATCTTGTTTTCATCTTTTATCTTCATACCTCTAACGCCACGCGCCGTGCGTCCCATAGGACGCACATCTTCCTCCGCAAAACGAATAACTTTGCCAGAGTCGCTGGCAAGCATGATATCTGAACTGCCTGTGGTGATGGCTGTACCAACTAAATGATCGCCATCGTCCAACTCAATTGCGCGCAAACCAACACTTCTTTGGCGTGCAAAATTAGTCAGTGCGGTCTTTTTCACCACGCCGTTTGAGGTCGCCATAAAGACGTAATGATCTTCTGTGTATTCGTTCACAGGAAGTATCGATGTAATACGCTCATCTGCATCTAGCGGCAATAAATTCACCATCGGTCGCCCGCGTGCTGCGCGGCTCCCTAAAGGAATATGAAAAACTTTCAGCCAGTAAACTTTACCCAAATTGCTGAAACACAAGATCGTATCGTGAGTGTTGGCTATTAATAGATGCTCTACAAAGTCCTCATCTTTCACTGCTGTCGCTGTTTTACCGGTGCCACCACGTCGTTGGGCCTGATAGGTCTCCAAAGACTGAGTTTTGGCGTAGCCAAGATGAGAAAGCGTCACTACGCGATCTTCTTCGGCTATCAGGTCTTCATCAGTAAGATCATGAGGAGACTCGGTAATCTCAGTTCGGCGCTCATCGCCATAATCGTTGAGCACTTGCTCTAACTCTTCGCGAATAACAGCCATCAGGCGATCAGCGTCACCCAATATAAGTATGTAACCGCCAATTTCTTCCAGCTTTTCACCGTATTCCTGCAGCAGCTTCTCAGTTTCCATTCCAGTAAGGCGATGCAAACGTAAATCCAGAATTGCTTGCGCTTGCGGCTCTGACAAATAGTACTCGCCGTCATGCATGCCTAAGTTGGCAGCTAAATCATCTGGGCGCGAACTCTGATCGCCTGTGCGCTCCAGCATAGCGTGTACTGAGGCACCCGGTGGCCAGGGCTGAGCTAGCAACTTAGCTCTTGCTTCTGCTGAGGTTGGTGACGCTTTAATCAAGGCTATCACCGGGTCAATGTTTGCAAGTGCAACGGCCCAGCCTTCAAGCAAATGAGCTCGCTCACGCGCTTTGCGCAGCAAATAGATGGTTCGGCGGGTAACAACCTCACGACGATGACGAATAAAGGCATCGAGCATCTCTTTAAGATTAAGAAGCTTCGGCTGGCCGTTAACTAAGGCGACAGTATTGATACCGAATACGGTCTGCAGCTGGGTTTGTGAATACAAATTATTCAGGATGACGTCGCCAGATTCGCCTCTTCTTAGCTCAATAACAACGCGCAAGCCATCCTTATCCGATTCGTCGCGTAGCTCACTAATGCCCTCGAGCTTTTTCTCTTTTACCAGCTCCGCTATTTTTTCTATCAACCGCGCTTTATTCAGCTGGTAAGGAATCTCGGTAACAATAATGGTTTCACGGCTGGTTTTTGCGTTGACCTCAACGTGAGCTTTTGCACGAACGTATATTCGACCGCGCCCCGTTTTGTAGGCTGAAACAATACCTGCCCTACCGTTAATGATCGCCCCCGTTGGGAAATCCGGGCCCGGCAATACTTGCATCAATTCGTCGATTGTTACATCGGGGTTATCCATTACAGCAAGGCAGGCTGCGATCACTTCGTTTAGGTTGTGTGGGGGTATGTTGGTAGCCATACCAACCGCAATACCAGAAGAACCGTTGATAAGCAGATTGGGAACTCGCGTTGGTAGAACTTCCGGAATCTGTTCTGTACCATCGTAGTTGGGCACAAAATCAACTGTTTCCTTGTCCAGGTCAGCAAGCAAATCATGTGCGATCTTTCGCATCCGAATTTCGGTATAGCGCATTGCCGCCGCCGAATCACCATCCATGGAACCGAAGTTACCTTGACCATCAACCAACATGTATCGCAGAGAGAACGGTTGAGCCATACGAACAATGGTGTCATAGACAGCGCTATCTCCATGTGGATGATATTTACCAATAACATCACCAACAATTCGCGCTGACTTTTTATAGGGCTTGTTCCAATCGTTACTCAATACATTCATGGCAAAAAGCACGCGTCGATGCACTGGCTTCAGGCCGTCTCTTACATCGGGCAACGCGCGACCTACGATCACGCTCATTGCGTAATCCAGGTACGACTGTTTAAGCTCGTCCTCTATGTTTACTGGAACAACTTCTTTCGCTAACTCAGCCATGGACGACAGGATTTCCTTTATTTCAAATCGCCTAATAGGCGACTAGCAGGTAACAAGGCGAAGCATTCAGCGGCACATTTGCGGCGCAGAATTACCTTGAACGTAAACCGAGAATTGTACCACACTACGCCTCAGTAATGCTGGCACTACAAGACGTAAAAAGACGCTTATACATGCGCCTTCAGCCAGAAGCCTAGAGACGTGAATACGGGTATACTATGGCCCTTTCCCAGCGCTCAACAGCAAGCACTTTAGCGATCATGCAAGCCACCGATTCCCCGAATATTCGCCAAGTTGACCTGCTGGTTCACGCCAGCTGGATACTCAGCGTAGACGCAAACAATACTGTGCACAAAGACGCCAGCCTGGCAGTAAACGGCTCAGAAATCGTTGGTATCTGCAGTCAGCAGCAGTCCTCGATACTTTTTGCTGCTAAACAAACCATAGATTTAAACGGCCAGCTACTGTGTCCTGGATTTGTGAATGCTCACGGGCACTCAGCGATGACTCTTTTACGCGGCTTCGCTGACGACCTGCCATTAATGGATTGGCTAGAAAACCACATTTGGCCAGCCGAGGGCCAGTTTGTTGACGCTGAATTTGTTGAAGACGGCTCGAAATTGGCTATTGCCGAAATGTTGTTGGGCGGCACGACCTGTTTCACTGACATGTATTTTTTCCCTAACATCACTGCGAAGCTCGCACACCAGTATGGGATACGCAGCCAAATCGCGTTTCCGGTGCTGGAGATGGAAACCAGCTGGGCCAGTAGCCTCGATGAATACATAGAAAAAGGGCTGCAGTTGGCAGACGAATATAAGCACAATAGTTTTGTTGACGTCTGCTTCGGTCCTCATGCCCCTTACACGGTAAGTCGCACGGGGCTGGAAACCGTAGCGATGCTTGCCAATGAAACCGACGCCGCTGTGCACATCCACTTACACGAAACAGCTACCGAAGTGGACAATTTCATTGCGGAACGCGGCCAGCGGCCATTAGCGATGTTAAATGAGATTGGCTTAGCCTCACCGCGCTTGCAGTGCGCGCATATGTGCCATTCAAATGATGAGGACCTACAAATACTGGCCGATACAGGAGCGCATGTGGTGCACTGTGTTCGGTCAAACCTAAAGCTGGCTAGCGGCTTCACGCCTATCCACTCGATGCTGGACGCTGGGATCAATGTTGCTTTGGGCACGGATGGTGCTGCAAGCAACAACAGCCTTGATATGATTGCAGAACTCAATATTAGCGCAATACTAGCCAAAGCCGTGAGCGGTCGAGCAGACGCGGTATCCGCCGATCAAAGCCTGAGAAACGCAACTATTAACGGCGCTAAGGCTATAGGCAGAGATAAAGAGATTGGTAGCTTGGAGATAGGCAAGCAAGCCGATTTTTTCGCTCTCGACGTTTCCACCCTTGATTGCTGGCCTATGTATGAACCAGTCTCTCACTTGGCGTATTCAGCAAATCGGCAACAGATAAGCAATGTATGGAGCGCAGGTAAGCAACGCGTGCGCAATCGGGCCCTCACCGAAATAGACACCCAGGAATTGAAAACCAAAGCTGAGCGTTGGCGAGAAAGAATACAAGCATGACTAATACAATCTCAAACGAATTGAATCTAGACCCTGATGAGCTGCACAAATTTGAACAGCTAGCCTCTAGGTGGTGGGATCAAAATAGCGAATTTAAGCCCTTACATGACATCAACCCACTAAGAGTTGGATACATAAATGAGCGCTGCGAACTCGACGGCGCGCGCGTTCTGGACATAGGCTGCGGAGGCGGCATTCTAGCGGAAGGCTTAGCAAAAAAAGGGGCGCAGGTAACTGCAATAGACATGGCCAAAGGCTCGCTGTCAGTAGCTAAATTGCACCTACTGGAATCTGGCTTGGATATTGACTACCTGCACTCTACAGCAGAGCAATTGGCGGCTAAAGAGGCCGAAAAATACGATGTGGTCTGCTGCCTTGAAATGCTGGAACACGTACCTGACCCTTCTTCTGTTATATCAAGCTGCAAGCAATTGCTAAAGCCAGGTGGCCAACTATTCCTGTCTACGATCAATCGCAACCCAAAGGCTTATGCCTTGGCTATTGTTGGCGCTGAATATGTCCTTCAAATGCTAAAAAAGGGCACTCACGACTACAAGAAATTCATTCGTCCTTCCGAACTTGCGTCATGGGCTAGGAAAGTAGGATTGGATTTACACGACGTGACGGGTATGACCTATAACCCCATCACCAAGAAGTACAGCTTAGGCAGAGATGTTGACGTTAATTACCTGATGCATTTAAGTCGTGCATAATGAGTGATTTAGAGCGTACCTTTACAACAGCTGTTCTGTTTGACTTGGACGGCACTCTGCTGGATACCGCCTACGATTTCGTTGCCGTTGTTCAAGAGCTATGCAAGAGGCACCATATCACTCCGCCACTTGAGAAAGACATTAGAAGTACTGTGTCGGACGGTGCGCGTGCCTTAGTTAGCTTGGCCTTTCAACTAGCGGAAGGTGACAATGGGTTCGAAGACCTTCGGCAAGAACTGTTAGATATATACGAACAACAGTTGGGCCATAACACTCTGATATTTAACGGCATCGAAGACACACTAAAGGTCATTGAGTCACTCGGGATCAGTTGGGGTGTTGTCACAAACAAACCTCGTCGTTTTGCGGAACCGTTAATGCAACACATGAATTTGCAGCCTGCACTTGGAGTCTTGGTCTGCCCCGACGACGTCGAACATGCTAAACCGCACCCCCAATCTTTACATAAAGCCGCGAGTTTTGTTGGTAGCAGCTCAGCCAACTGCTTATATGTTGGAGATCATGCTCGCGACATCGAAGCTGGAAAAAATGCAGGGATGCTTACCGTAGCAGCTGCTTATGGTTACGTTTCAGCGAGAGCGGAGGCGGAAGCCTGGGCCGCCGACTACATAGTAGATTCCGCATATGAGTTAACCAGCATCATTCGCAACTTCCATCAAACCTGTACATCAAGCTAAAAAATGACAACGATTTTCAGTTACGACGCTCCCTCAGATTTACTAAAAGATCGAGTGATTCTTGTTACCGGAGCAGGTGGCGGCATAGGACGCGCGGCAGCAATGGCCTTCGGCTCCTGCGGGGCTGAAGTTATCTTGAGCGGCAGTAACACAGAACGTCTCGAACAAACGTACGACCTAATGCTGGCCGGTGGCTGCAGGGAACCTACGATATACACCTTCGATCTTCGATGCGTTGACGAGCAACCTTATGTGGAGTTTGCGGATGCGGTGCACAGCGAGTTTGGACACTTGCATGGACTTCTGCATAACGCCTCGTTACTGGGAGAAATAAAACCAATAGCTCAGCAAACCTTACAAACATGGCGCGACGTTCAACAAGTCAATGTCAACTCAGCCTTTATGCTAAGCAAAGCGATGCTACCTGCATTGCAATCTGCGCAAGATGCATCACTGGTTTTCACCTCATCCGGAGTCGGGCGTCGCGGGCGGGCTTACTGGGGCGCTTATGCCACATCAAAGTTTGCCACTGAGGGCCTGATGCAAGTGCTCGCTGACGAAATGGAAAACACTTCAAATGTTAGAGTGAATAGCGTTAACCCGGGAGCAACGAACACCGCCATGCGACGCACGGCTTACCCCGGCGAAGTTCCAGAATCGAACCCAACACCCGACGATATTATGCCAATCTATTTATATTTGATGGGGACGGCCAGTCTGGGGATTAACGGCCAGGCGCTAAGCGCTCAAGTTTAGCTTTAGCGATCTTAGCGAGAGCGAGGCTTGCGTTTTTTGGGAGGAGCTTGAATCTCACGAGGCACCTTCAACCGCACTCGCTCATACAACATGCGCGTATCATTTTCATTGAACTCTTTGTGCTGCCCCGCCTTCACCGAAGACGGGATAACAACGTTACCAAACCGCACTCGTTTCAAACGGCTCACCTGCACACCTTGAGACTCCCAAAGCCTGCGCACTTCCCGGTTTCTACCTTCCATCAGTGCAACATAAAACCAACGATTCGCGCCGTCCCCTTGGCCTCGACCTTCCTGAATATCAGTAAACTGAGCCATTCCATCCTCTAGCTCAACACCGCTCTTAAGCCGCTCCAGCATGGCGTCATCAACTTCACCATTAACTCTGACCAAATACTCACGATCAAGACCACTTCGAGGGTGCATTAAGGCATTGGCCAGCTCGCCATCGGTGGTGAACAACAATAGCCCCGTTGTATTTATATCCAGGCGCCCGATGCTGATCCAACGTTGCCCAGTAAGCTTAGGTAAACGTGAGTAAACAGTGGGCCGATTTTCAGGGTCTTTACGGGTACACACTTCACCTAATGGCTTATGGTAAAGCAAGACCCTCGGTACAGAGCTCTTCGGAGACGGGACAATGTTTCTGCCATCAACTTGCAAGCGATCAGTGTCGCTAACCCTGTCACCCAGTGTTGCGCGTTCACCATTTACTTGTATTCTACCCGCGTCAATCCAGCGCTCCATCTCTCGCCGGGAACCTAAACCTCTGCGCGCAAGCACCTTCTGTAGCTTTTCATCGATCAAAATAGTCAGTGCTCAGTTCGGTAGGGTATCAAAATTTGTGTTGGGGTCCACATCATCTGGCTCAGGGACCAGATCGTCATTATTTTCGTATTCGCTTATGTCTGTCGCAGCTGAAACCTCAGTATCATTGGGCTCATTGCTCTCCACCGAAGATTCTTCCAAGACCTTCTCTTGAGTGAACGTCTCTTCAAAGGCATCGTCATCTGCAGAATCTGGCAAGGCGGCCTCTGCGTCTACATCGGTCAGACTTAGGTCATGCAGCACTTCCCCAGAGCCAGGCTCATCGCTGACATCAGACTCGATCTCAATCAGGCTACCTTCAGTATGGTCAGCACTATCTTCATTTGCCGCCGCAACTAGGCCCTCTTCCTGACCTTCTAGCTCTTCTACTGGCAATTCAATACTGCGGCCCTCAGTGCGCGGCTCTTCGAGCTGCAGCTCTTGATTAACCGACGACGCGATGTCTTTTATATCGGCCAAGCTAGGCAATTCATTCAAGTTCTTAAGGTTGAAGTAATCGAGAAATTCTCGTGTGGTGGCGAACAGAGCCGGCTTACCCGGTGCATCACGATGCCCTACAACACGAATCCAGCCTCGCTCCAAAAGCGTGCGAATGATATTGGTGCTGACCGCTACACCTCGGACATCTTCAACCTCGCCACGAGTGAGTGGCTGTTTGTAGGCAATAAGCGACAGCGTTTCCAGAAGAGCTCTTGAATAGCGAGGTGGCTTCTCTTCCCATAATCGGCTTATCCATAACCCATACTTGTTTCTAACCTGAAAACGAAAACCGCTGCCTACTTCTTTCAACTCATAAGCTCGCGTTTCACAATCATCGCCCAGCTCTTTTAGAGCTGCGCGCAAGGCATCATTGTCTGGCTGCCCCATTGGGTCAAACAAATTGGCCATTTCTCTCAGACTAAGAGGACGCCCGGCCGCCAACATTGCACCTTCTATTATGAGTTTTAATTCTGCTGTTTCCATCAGGCTGCTTCCCGTGCCTTTATGTGGATAGGTCCGAAGCTCTCTGACTGCACAATATCAATCATCCTCTCTTTCAATAACTCCATCATCGCCAGAAAAGTAACCACAACGCCCAACCTTCCTTCTTCCACTAAAAACATCGAAATGAACGGAACGAACTTGTCTCGGCTCACTCTCTCCAACAACTGTGACATGCGCTCACGTGTTGACAAAGGTTCAAGCACAACATGGTGGTGCTCATACATTTCGGCCCGTCTTAACACGTCGGCCATTGCCAACATCACTTCTTTCATGTCCACATCAGGATGAGGGCGATCTATTTCATAGACTGGCGCCTCAGCGCTTACCACCACGAAATCCCTACCTTCTCTTGGCAATTCGTCAATTTTTTCGGCAGCCTGTTTAAAACGCTCGTATTCTTGCAAGCGACGCACCAGCTCAGCACGAGGGTCTTCTTCTTCGCCTTCCTCTATCTTTTCTCGTGGCAGCAACATACGTGACTTGATTTGGGCAAGCATCGCAGCCATCACCAAATACTCTGCTGCCAGCTCAAACTTCATCGAATCCATCGCATCTACGTATTGCATGTACTGCGTCGTGATGTCTAAAACATCCAGCTCCAAAATATCCAGATTTTGTCGCTTAATAAGATACAGCAGCAAATCGAGAGGCCCCTCAAAGGTCTCCAGAATTATGGCGAGAGCCTGTGGAGGAATGTACAGGTCTTGCGGAATCTCAGTCATCGACTCGCCGTTTACGATGGCGAACGGCATCTCCTGCTGCACCGGTTCCGGTGCCGCGGGTTCTGTCTCTGACTGCGGTTTTTCTAAAATAGCTTGTTCGCTCACTTTTTCACCAAGATGGTGCGGCAAAGGAGGATTATACTGGCTACGGGGCGCCGAAGATATTGATCAGAGGGCTCAGTTGGAAAAAACTTCGGTACTGCCCTTACCATGACGCACAACAGTGGTCTCACCGCCCTCAAAAGACACAATTGTGGTGGGCTCCATTCCGCAATACCCTCCGTCTATCACTAAATCGAGCTGATTGCCCAGTAGACCCCTCATTTCATAGGGGTCTATAAGGGGCTCATCGTCGCCAGGCATGATAAGTGTCACACTCATCAGCGGTTCGCCGAGCTTCTCCAGTAGGGCCAGAGCAATAGGGTTATCGGGCACGCGCAGACCTATTGTCTTGCGCTTCGGATGCATCAAACGTCTTGGTACCTCTCTCGTGGCGGGCAGAATGAAAGTGTAAGGCCCAGGAGACAGCAGTTTGAGCGTACGAAATTGGCTGTTATCCACCTTGGCGTAGACAGCCAGTTCTGAAAGATCCCTCACCATTAATGTGAAGTTATGCGCCTTGTCCAGCTGGCGAAGCTGTCTAATCTTCTCCATGGCCGCTTTATCGCCAATATGGCAGCCCAGCGCGTAAGCCGAATCAGTAGGGTAGGCAATAACACCACCTCTGGCGACAATATCAGCGGCTGTCGCAATCAACCGGGCTTGCGGATCTTCTGGGTGAATTTGCAGGAATTGACTCATACATTATTCCAAATTAGCAACTGCATTATGCTTTTTCACTTCAATCACCGCTTTGGTCAGTATTCCATTGTTGCCAAATGGGAACACAATTACCTGGCATGTCCTGCAAGGTACCAAGCGCTTGCCATGGCGCCTGCTCAGAGTGGAAATCGCTGCCTTGGCTGGCCTTCAGTCCAAACTTCTCTGCAAGGCCCGCTAATTGCTTAATTTGCGCAACGTTTTGTCCGCCAGTAACGACCTCAAGCGCACAACCGCCGGCCTGCTTGAAATCGCTTATTAGCGCCCGAAGCCTCGTGCCAGTAAGCTTGTAATGCAACGGGTGGGCAAGAACAGCTTCACCGCCTGCCGCGTTTATAACCGAGACTACATTTCGCAGAGCTGGCCAGTTAGAGGCCACTGACGCAGGCTTGCCCGCTGCCAAATAGCGCTTGAAAGCCTTCTGAACATTCGGCACAACGCCTATATCTACTAAAGCGGCAGCTATTTGAGGCCGGCCAAGTTCTGCCAGCGCGTCGTCCGAGCTAGGCAATTGCTCCATCGCCTGGCCCAGGCCAAGCTTGCGCAAGCGCAAAATGATCGCTTTGTTTCGCTCACAGCGCAGCTCCTTCTGCCGCTCTACAAAAGCCAGCAATTCCGCCTCAGCAGGATCGAAATGCAATCCAACAACATGTATACCTGCCTTACCCCATTGGGCAGAAAGCTCTATACCGCTCACCACAGTCGGCGCAGCGTCCGAGAGGCCAGCCAGGGTCTGTGCTTCAAGCATTCCATCTAAAGTATCGTGATCTGTGATCGAAAGCACGGTAATACCCGCGTCTTGCGCGCGTAATAGCAACTGCTCGGGAGACAGTGCTCCATCCGACGCAGTAGTATGTGTATGCAAGTCTATGCTCACAGCGATCCCCATTTGATGTAAACTCGCGGCGCGCATTATACCGACTTTTTGCGCCCAACAACTTTGCCGTCATTGAACCTGTAATTATGAAACAACTTGCCGAACTTATACCGATAGCGCTGTTTTTTATCAGCTATAAAATGGATGGCTCGATAGTCGAGCTTGCCGGCTGGACTTACACCTTTGACGGAATCTATTCGGCAACAGCGATTCTGATGGCCGCAACAACGGTGCAGCTTGTACTCACCAAGATATTCACGGGCACAATTGACAAAAAGCTCTGGTTGTTATTCACGGCGGTGGTCGTGTTCGGTTCGGCTACCCTCTTTTTTCGCAGCGAAGCGTTCATTCAGTGGAAACCGACTGTTTTTAACTGGGTGCTGGCATGCTTCTTCATCGGCGCACCGTTGCTGGGCAAAAAAACGCTCCTTGAACGTGGGCTGAGCGACCAAGTACAACTACCGGCTCAGGCCTGGCAGAAACTCAATATTCTGTGGACTGCGAACTTTGTGATTGTTGGCGCATTGAACATATTCGTTGCGTATAAGTTCTCAGAGTCATTTTGGGTCAGCTATAAACTGTACAGCTCTATTGGCTTCGTTTTGCTGCTGACAATTCTTACCGCCATTCTCATGGCCCCACATATTAGCGAAGACAGCAGCGGTGACGGCGAAAATAGCACCAATTAGTGAGCCGAGATGATTATTGCTCACTCATTTTGGTATTTTTCCTAACTGAGATAGGCTGTGCCCGCCCAAAAGTTGACAGGTCGCCGATCTGAATTACATTAGTTTAGCGGCCATACTTTATGGTCGGCATCTTTGCGAACAAATGCAAAAAAACGACCGGGAATTACTGTTAATGAAGCATTTCATCACCAGCGCCGCTGTAAGCTGTGCGTTGCTTTTGCCCTACGGCACCGCTCACGCGGCATTCGGTTGGGTGGACGACAAATTGTACGTCCCCCTCCGCACGGGCCCATCATCCAAGCATACAATCATGCATAAGGGCCTCGTCAGTGGCACGCGGCTAGAAATAATCGAACGCGACGAAGAAGCAGGCTTTGTTAAGGTAAAACTGCCAGATGGGCGACTGGGCTTCATCCCCGATCAATATTTAAGCAAAATTCCGATCGCTGAGGATAGACTTGCAGAAGCGCAAAAAACGATAGAAGCGCTGACATCAGAGAGCAAACCACAGCAACAACAACTGTTCGAATTGCGGAACCAGAATAAGTCGCTGGAAGAACAAGTTGCAGGCCTCTCTGCTGAAAAGAACACAATTAGCCAACGCTTGGCTGAGATTGAGAACGTTTCCAAAAACCACATAGCAACTAGCGCTAAGAATAAAACCTTGATCAAGGAAGCCGAAGAACGAAAAAATGCCATCGACGTTCTTAAAGCTGACAATCAACGTCTAAAACAGCGCTCAAATCAGGAGTGGTTTATCAACGGTGCAGGCGCTGTTGTACTTGGAGTAATTTTAACCTTGGTAATACCCAGGTTAACGCCAAAGAAGAAAGGTACGGAATGGGCTTAAGCAGCATTAACAAACTACTACCTGTTAGCTATTACGTCCTAGCAAAAAAGACCTTGGTCAATACCATCGCGAGGGTGGCACTGGGCTTAAGCGTGGGCCTCTTTAGCCAGTTTGCTAGCGCAGGCAACACTCAGGTTTCTATTGAGACTAATCACGGTAATATTTTGGTCGAACTATTCGATGAAAAATCTCCAATTACCGTTAAGAACTTTCTCAACTACGTCGACAAAAAGCATTACAACGGCACCATCTTTCATCGAGTAATCCCTCGTTTCATGATTCAAGGTGGCGGCTTTGATCCGACAATGACAAAGCGACCAACAGACCCCACCATAGAAAATGAATCCAAAAATCGAATTCACAATGAGCGGGGAACCTTAGCAATGGCGCGCACTGATGATCCGCACAGTGCGTCGGACCAGTTTTATATCAACGTGCGAATGAACATCAGCCTGGATTACCGCATGGGCGAGTTTGGCTACGCTGTGTTTGGCAAAGTAGTAAAGGGTATGGATGTAGTCGATACGATCTCTGTGCAAGAGACCACACAACGCGTAGGCTACAACGATGTGCCTAAAGAGAATATTGTTATTAAATCAATCTCACGCGTTGAGCAATGATTCGACTTAGCATCAACCTAAACAAAATTGCGCTTATCCGTAATTCGCGTGAAGGCGACTACCCCAACCTGCTAAAGCATGCTCAAAGGTGTATTGAGGCCGGAGCACAAGGCATTACTGTGCACCCACGGCCAGACCAGCGACACATTCGCGCACAAGACATACGACCTTTGAGTAAATTGTGCGCAGAGCACCCACACGTAGAATTCAATATCGAAGGTAATCCCTTTGCCCCTGCGGTTAAAAGTGGAAGACCTGAAATCGAAGACTATCCTGGGTTTATAGCTTTAATTGAGCAAGCGCAGCCAGAACAATGTACGCTGGTGCCAGACACGGATCAGCAGCTAACATCTGACCACGGTTTCGACCTTAGACAGGATTCCGAGAAATTGCAGCCCGCAATTAGAGCCTGCCAAAGTGCTGGCAGTAGAGTTAGCTTATTCATGGACCCTGATTGCGAACAAATCAAACGTGCCGCCGAACTGGGCGTAGAGTGCATTGAGCTGTACACCGGCCCCTTTGCCGCTGAGTATAGTAAAGACAGTGACGGTAGTGCGCTATACAATCGCTATTGCGAGGCAGCGGAATGCGCGCTTCGCGAGGGGTTAAGGGTTAATGCTGGGCACGATCTAAACCTTGAGAACTTAGAATTGTTCCGCCAACTTCCAGGTTTGCAAGAAGTGTCGATTGGACACGCTTTTACTGTTGATTCACTTGATATGGGCTTGCGGCACTCAGTTGCAGCGTACCTGCTGGCACTGCAATCACCTGAGGTCTAACCTGGGCACCTGCTGGTTTCAACAGCGACACTGAACACAGGCACCAATATCACTTCGCTAACGGAAGCATCGCGGTCGAATATGCTTCGCTGCCTACCAATACCATGCAACGTATATCACTGACCCAACGAAGAAAGCGACCTCTATATAGGCCAACATTTCCATCATTATTCTCTCCCACAAAAGTTAGGGCAGCCTATATTGCGGCACACCTCTTACGCTGCGGTCCTCTAAAGCGGGCTTGCTATCAATAGCTTGCTATCAATAAGAATTCTGCACTGCTTTTATTGCTTATATTTTCGCCAGTATAACAGTTTGATTTATTAACCCAACAAATTTTGTAACATAACTAACTGACGCGCATTGCCTCTCAGACCAGCACGCAGTAAATTTACACTTAAATAACCAATAAATACAATGCTTTATATATGAATATTTAAGCACTTTCACATAAAACACTCAAGCGGCTGGCTGATCAGCCTAATCGTCAGCCGTTTGAAGCTCTTTCATGCCATTATACGCGCTTGGTTTGGCCACACTTTTGAGCCGCTGGCGCTGTGCAAGCGTGCGACCAAGCTGGTGCTCGAGATAACTCAAATGTCGGCTTACTCTCCGTTCTAGTAGATACTGTTGGTTTAGCGGAGCACAGCTTATGCTTCCCTTTGCAGCGTACTCACGCTCGAGCCTACGCAATTCTCTCACAACTCTTGTATACCTAACTCGCGCCCGCATTGTGACGACAGTTTCATTTCGAATGGTCGAGTCGAGGGCTGCTAAGGCATTGTCAAAGTGTTCGGACGATCGCTGCTTCAACGTTGCCTGCACCAATGCTGATACTTGTTTTTCATGGATCATACTTCACCTGTTTTTATGTGTTCTTAATGTGTTATCCCGAGAAGAGCCCGCATTATGAGTAAGGGGGTTAACCACCGAAACCTTTAGTCTGAAAGTTGCGGACAATCTGCCTTGCCGTATTACTATTTAATACGACGGCCACAATCTAACGAAGGTAAAGACATGGCTCAGGTGAAACCGCTCGTTCAGGCACTTAAGTCCGCGCTCAAGGCCCATGGCAAAACCTATGCACACGTCGCAAAGGCACTTAACCTATCTGAAGCAAGCGTGAAGCGACTATTTGCGGAAAACAGTTTCACTCTGTTACGACTAGAGCAAGTGTGCCAAATGATGGGCATGCAGATTACCGACCTAGTGCAGCAAATGAACGAGCATCAACCGCTACTTCAGCAACTAGGCGTTGATCAAGAACAAGAAATTGCTGATGACCTCGAACTGTTGCTTGTTACGATATGCGCGCTTAACAGATGGTCGCTCACGGATATTTGCAGTCATTATTCGATTTCTGAAACGGAATGCATTCGAAAACTTGCAAAACTCGATAAGCTGAAAATAATTGAGCTCTTACCCAAGAATAAGATCAAGCTCTTGATAGCCCCAAACTTCGCCTGGCTGGACAATGGTCCTATACAGCGCTTCTTCCAGGATAAGATTGGTCGAGAGTATTTCCGATCTCGCTTTCATGAAGACGGTGAGCGGCTAGTGGTTCTAAACGGCATGCTATCGCCACGAGCCAACGCAGAGTTCCAAAGGAGACTCATGCGCTTAGTAAGGGAGTTTGATGATCTCAACAATGAAGATGCCGGCCTTGATCTTAAAGACCGAGCGGGTTTCACCGTTGTAATGGCAATGCGCTCATGGAAATATGGCTTATTCAGCCCACTTGTTCGAAGGACGCCAGAATAAAAGTCTCGCGAGTAGATGCCAGCCTATGGCGTCACTAAACTGGCTGAAAGTGTTAGGTATTAATTACTAACTCAAGTGTGCCTGAGCATGGCAACGACTATGCCATAATACTGTCACAGGATGTATTACAAAGCGTCCCGTGTCACAGTAAACCCTGTGCCCACCTGCTTTGTTCGAGCTTGCTCGAAATAACCACGAGGATGTATTGAGTGGCGGACAGGTTAGAAAAATGCAATTTAATGAAAAAGATATTGAAGGGGTTCGCAACGCCATAGAGGGGTTGGGAGCGGACAGGGTATATGCGCTAGCTATGGCTCTACAAGATGGAGTCATCCAAGTACAAATACTAAAGCAAATCGATGGCACTTTGCAGGCCATCGCTCTTGCAGGCCATCCGTTTTACACCACCAGTTGGGACGAAGTGAACCAATTCCTGGATACAACGTTCACTGACTGTCCATCCAATGTGATGCGAGTGTCTGACTGGGCGGGTTTCAATCAGCGCTTACTTATGTCTTCGCTCTGAGCCCCAAAGCTCGAAGTTAATATGCCGCTATACTGGCATTTGTTAGGGTCGAGCTATTCTCGCCTCACCAATCAGACACACTTTTAACCGATGCGACAACTGATCCGCGATCAATGGAAGCTACTACTTTTTGGTTTTCTAATGACCTTTTGGTCCGCACCTGGCCAGACTTTTTTTGTGTCGCTGTTCAGTGGCCAAATCAGAGCTGATTTAGACCTGGGACATGTCGAATTTGGTGGCCTTTATTCGCTTGCCACCTTAATCAGCGCGGTTGTCATACTCTGGTCCGGCTCGATGCTGGACAAAGTCGACTTGCGCCGGTTCTCTCAAATAGTAGCGCTGGGCTTGTTTGCGGGTTGCGTAGCGTTGGCTTCCAGCACGACAGCAATCGGCTTGCTATTCGCTTTCTTCTTGCTTCGCCAATTCGGTCAAGGCCTGATGATTATGACGGCCAGCACTAGTATGGTCCGATATCTTAATGCTAACAAAGGGTCCGCAAACGCTCTTAGTGGCATGGGTTATCGCTTTGCGGAATCGTTACTACCTGCTGTAATTGTTGCCGCGTTAGTGTTTTTTTCGTGGCGCGATATTCTTTTCGGTACAGCTGCAATGACTCTATTGATATTGTGCCCCGCTATCGTTCTTCTTCTCGCGGGCCACGGTAAGCGTCACGAAGCCTATCATCTGGACTTAAGTCAGAAGGAGCTTTCTCATACCGGTCAGAACCAGTGGCAGCGTTCCGAAGTACTCAAAGACAAACTGTTTTACTTGATTTTGCCTGCCACCTCTTCCGGCTCATTTCTGTTCACCGGTTTTATCTTTCATCAAGTGGCATTGGTGGAGAGCAAAGGCTGGTCGCTACAAACATGGGGTAGCTGGTTTATCGCCTACGGATTGATATCAGCCATTGCAGCAATTATTTGTGGGCGGCTAATCGATCGCTATAGTGCTCGTGCTCTAACAGCCTTTATGCCTCTGCCTATTGCGGCGGCGCTGCTGAGCCTGGCAGCAGCGGATGCCGGCTGGTCTGCTGGCTTGTTTCTTGGGTTGATGGCCATAACTACAGGAATGATCGCGACGGCTAGTGGGCCGCTCTATGCCGAACTGTATGGCACGCGATATTTGGGTTCCATTAAATCTGCCACATCTGCGGCAATGGTGCTCGCGTCAGCAGTATCGCCGGTTGCAATAGGTTGGTGTTTGGATCAGGGCGTGAGTTTTGACACTCTCGCACTTGCTTCTGCTTCCTACGCCATCGTCGCGGCCGGTGTTGCGGCTGTTGCCTTGCGTCAACGGCAAAAAGTCAAGCAGCAAGCTAGCTCTTAGCGGTGACTATCGGAATGCTAAGGCGGGCATCCAGCGGCAACACGCTGGCAAAGTCTACGTCCGGATTGTACTGTCTGAGCAACCACAACGGTATTTCATATTCGCTGGTCGCCAACTCCCACAAACTGTCTCCTTGGCTCAGCGCATGCTGCTGTATTCCGGTAATTTGATAGCTACTAAAATACTGTTGTTGCTGCGACTCGTGGTGCTCTCTGCGGCGCAATTCGAATGTTGCTCTATCTGTCGCGGAAAAATCCAACTGCAAACGATGCCCAACAACAACATGCTGTCTCTTACGCAACTTATTAGAACGGCGCAGCTGGCTAGAATTCACGTCAAGCCAGTGAGCGTAATGACCAATTGTCTCGCCCACTTGAATTTCAATAGTCCCTTCCGAGTCCACCAGGTAATCAGCAGGGTCGGCCTGCAGAATCTCGGCGCCATTGCCAGCCAACATAGAGTCTCTGCTTTGCTCACGCCTTAAGGAATCGGGAATGGTGACTGGGGCCGAAACAGAAGCCGCGAGACGAATATCCCACGGCGATGGTGAGCTTAGCCTCATTGACTCATAAGCGTAGCGTACGACATCATCACGGGCGCCTGTATTACGCAGCACCCCATAGATCATTGAGCTAGTCACATCTCTTTCAGCTAGGTTTCTCATTAACTCGCTGCTTGACGGGGGGGCAACCGCTAAGTTAACCATTCTTGCAACAGGCGCATCGATATTTGGCTTTGTCATTGCCATTTGCAGAGCGGGTAAGACAGACGAAGTATCATGTGGTAGCTGTAACACCTGCCCCGCGTATATGCGGTGCACGCTACGAACGCCATTGAGGCTCATCAACTCATTCATGTTTACATTCATGTCGCGGGCCAAAAGCGCTAACTTGTCACCGCGTTGAATTCGATAATAGCGGTCAGTGCGCTGATAGTCCTCGCCGTATAGCGCTTCTAGACTTTGCAGCGCTGCAGTTAAATCGCCGCCGTTCTTCTCGCTCAAGAGAGGCATATGCAAAGGCCTGCCAGCAGGCAATAACTTTTCGCCATTCCAATAGCGTGTTTCCAAACCTGGGTTTGCATTTTTTAAGGTCAGTAGCGGTATGCCAAACTCTGAGGCGACAAGATGAGCAGGCAAAAAACGTTCTAACTGAGCAACGGAGCCATAAGGAGCCGCGTTCTTATGCTGTCCAGTGGACACGTCGTGGGCTGCCAAAAATGCTGCATAGAAATTACGCGACGCGAAACCAAACCCTCTACCCTCGTAATGCGCGGTAAGTTCTCCAATGTCTTCGGTTCCTGAAGCGCGTATAGCTCTGCGCACACCTGCAAGCCCCCGGTTGTATGCGGTAACCGCTAGAGACCAATCACCTAACACGGAATAATTATGCTTCAGCAGGCGAGCAGCAGCCTCGGTAGATTTAGCGACGTCGAGGCGTTCATCTACTGAACGGCTTACTTTTAAATACCGACGTCCTGTTGAGGGCATAATTTGCCATAAGCCCAGGGCACCAGCATGAGATTTAACATGAGGATTATAGGAAGACTCAACATGCGGCAATGCCGCTAGCTCAGCGGGTACACCGTGGCGCTTTAAAGCCGCATTCACAATAGGCCCATACTTTAACTGTCGCTGCTGCCCTTCAATAAAACGTTCGGATTGACCTCGCTGGAATCGAACTCTTTTCGCTGCGCCCTTCAAGGCTTCCGGCTCTATGCCTTCTCCCCAAAGGTTTTCAAGTCTGAGTTGCTCAGAGCTGTACTCCGCTTGGGGACGCTCAGCCATATCCTTTAGCAGACCCCGGTACAATTTCAAACGACGATCAATATCACGTTGCTGCTGTCGTGGCGTGTCTCCATGGTCGAGAGGCATCACTTCATAGACAATCTGCGGATTGCGGTTGTCATGAATAAAACCGCTCTGAGTATCTATTTCAGAGTATACGCGGCTCCAAAAATCCACGGCTTCGGCAACATGGGGAGGACGAACAAAGACACTTACGGCCGGTTTACCTACAAAGCTCGAATCAACTTCAGAAGTGGCGCTTGCAACAGCCTTCGAGGTAGAACCGAGGGACAGACAACATAGCACCAAGAACGCAAAGACGCCTGTTTCAAAACTCGTATTGGAAAGTAAACGTAACACAGAATCGTAACCGTCAGGTTGAGAGAAGACGGCGTGGTGATTCGGCCGCTCTAAAACGGCAAGACTACACAAATAAATTGTGCATTTATACCCGTTAGATCGAGCGTTTTTTCGAGCTTTTTGTAATGTTACTTATAAACCAAAGAGATAGGGTAATGTACTGAAGTTAAACCTCACTTAACTAAAAAACCCTTCTATGTGCCGGCAGATCTCCAAACGCTTATTTAGCAAACAAATTGAATAAATTAGCAACGCTAGGTGCTTACTAGCTTACATGCAGGGCCTTTAATCAGAATGAAAAATTCTTCGCTGAAAAAGCACCTACAGTGGCTTCCATTGCCTCCGGTGTTGGGTAGATGCAGGACACGATGTTTGTGTGAACCCCCGCATCAGCATAGCCGCGCATTAACTCCTGACATTCAGCCGCCGTTCCAATTAATCCGATTTCATCAATCAATTCGTCTGGCAAGGCTGCCGCCGTGCGTGCACGGTCTTTGGCGGCCCAGCCCTCACGTATCTCGGCCGCAGCATCCTCATAACCACACCATTGAAGAAACTTGTTGTACACCGGTGTTGCGTAATAGCTAACGAACTGTGCTCGAAACGCCGCACGCCCTGCTTCCTTATCATCAGTGACTACCATCATATGTCTGCAGACAACTTCTATATCGTCTTTTTCTTTGCCTGCCCGTTCAGCACCAATACCAACGTGCTCGATAATTCTGGGCAAGGCTGATCGTGGAAACAGGTTGAGGATAACGCCATCTCCAATCTCTGCAGCGGTCTCTACCATCTTAGAACGTAATCCGGCCAAATAAATGGGTAGCTGTGGATCAGTAGGCATTTGGATATAGCCCTTGCTACGCAAGGTTTCGCCTTGAAAGTCCGTTTTCTCGCCCGCCATCATGGTGCGTATCAAGCAAACCGTTTCTTTCATTCGAGTTAAGGGCTTCTCCATTGGCAGACCGTGCCAACGCTCGATGATCGTCTGACTAGACGTACCCAGACCGGGAATGAATCTACCCGGATAGGCCGCAGCGATTACGGCAAAAGTGCTGGCGAAAACAGCAGGGGTTCGGGTATACGCAGGCACAACAGCGATGCCAACCCTTACTTTTTCGGTATGCTCTAGCAGAATCGGCACTAGGGTTAACGCATCCAGGCCGCCGGCATCGGCCAACCATAAATCGTCATAGCCCATGGCCTCGGCTTGCTGCGCCATCGCTATCGTATCAGCGACTGAGCCAGTAGGTGCTGGTAAAGACAGGGCAATGCGCTTTCGATGAGTCATGTGTTTTTCCTAAAGGTCGTACAAAAAGAAGTAAAGGGTGAAGAATTAAAAGGTAGAAAATCAGACCGTTTGGCCGCCGTCTACCACCCAACCGGCGCCTGTTACGAACCTAGCGTCTTCAGAGCATAGAAACGCGAAAATAGCCGCAATTTGCTCCGCCGCGCCCATTCGTTCCATTACGGGGAACAACCTTTGAATTAAAGACTGATCAATGTTCTCTGGCCACCTAATTGTATCATTAAGTGGCGTTTCAACCGCTCCAGGGCAAATAGCGTTTACTCGAACGTTTTGCTTGGCAAATTCCAAGGCGAGACTTTTACTCATGCCAAGCAGCCCATGCTTGCTGGCAACATAAGGAGTATTGTATGCCTGCCCGCCAACCCCTGCGGTTGACGACATGTTGACGATGCAGCCTTCAGTCTTGAGTAAATGCGGCATTGCTTCCCGACAGAGAAACATTGGCGCAGTAAGGTTTATCTTCATAAACCGATTCCAGATATCGGCACTTAGCTCTTCGAGATGATACATACTGACAATGCCAGCTATGTTACCCAGAATATCCAGTCGTCCAGCCTGCTCCACAGTTTCGGCGACTATTCGAACACAATCTGCCTCTTCCATGGCATTGAACACTGTAAGCATACAGCGCCCGGAAAAAGCATCAATTTTGGCGGCCGTGTCAGCCAGACCAGGCTCATTGATATCGGCAAGCATCACTGTAGCGCCCTGCTCAGCCAACAATATGGCTGTAGCTTGACCAATGCCGGAGGCAGCGCCCGTAATTAAGGCGACCTTTCCTTCAAATCGATTCTCGCTCATGCACACTCCAACGCTACTTGTTATCGCGACCTTCCTGCCATGAGCATTGATCGATTTACTCAGACCTTTACCCTACTCAATGCATTTGCCTTGCTCATGCATTGGCCTTGCTCATGCATTGGCTAAGCTCATGCATTGGCTAAGCTGGCAAACTGGCGCTGATGATAATCTGCATCGCCGAACGCTGTATTAATCATCATTAAGCGTTTGAAGTAATGCCCAATGGCAAGTTCATCGGTCATACCCATGCCACCGTGAATTTGTATCGCTTCACCACCTATTTTTTTACCGGAACGACCCACCATGGTTTTTAAGGCGTGTACATTCATCGCAATATCACGTTCATTAAGATTCGCTTCGTCTTCATCCATTGAGCAGACAGCACGGTAAAGCAGCGACCGGTTCTCTTCACAAGCGGCGAACATATCAACCATGCGATGTTGCAACGCCTGGAACGAACCAATGGCCACGCCAAATTGCTCTCTCGTTTTACTGTACTCAACGGTTGATTCATAAAGTATTTGCATCGCACCCTGAGCCTCAGCCGCCAATGCAATGATTGCGTTACGTGATACGCTTTGCAAAATAGCCAATCCCGCATCCAATTCGCCGACCAAATCCGCGCTTGTTACTGCAACACTCGAAAGCTTCACATTACACACTTTTTGACCATCCATCATTTTGAATGGTGTGCTTTCAAGGCCAGAAGCATTAGCATCAACAATAAACAAGGAAATACCATTATCATCATATCGATCGCCGGATGTTCTTGCCGATACAATAATTTTGTTAGCGGCAGGAGCATTGAAAACAACCGTCTTTTCGCCATCTAGAACGTAGCTATCACCGTTTGATGTTGCTGTAGTTTGCACATCGTTTAGCGCGTACCGACTGCCTCGCTCGTGGTAAGCCAGCGCTCCGTGCAATGACCCATCGATAATGGATGGAATCAATGACTCTTGGAGCTCGGCATTTCCGCTGCGTGTAAGCGCTCCACCAAACAGCAATACGGTTGCTAGAAAAGGTTCGACAACAAGTCCTTTACCTAGCTCTTCCATGACCACCATCAGGTCAACCGCATTGCCTCCAAATCCACCGTGTTCTTCGCTAAACGGCAGAGAAAGCCAACCTAGCTCTGCAAATTGCTGCCAGTTTTCTGTGCTAAATCCAGTGTCTGAACTGGCGTAACCGCGACGAGACTCTAGGTCATAGTTGTCGCTTACAAATCTTGAAATGCTGTCTTTAAGTAAGACTTGTTCTTCAGTTAAATCAAAATCCATTGTTTCTCTCTACTCTTAATCTATCTACTATCACTTGAAATAAGCGTGTTTGTACTCAGCCGAAACTAACTAAAGCCCCAATACAAATTTGGATGTAATATTTCTCTGTACTTCGCTAGAGCCACCGAAAATAGTAGACGCTCGGCCGTACATGTATTTAACGCGCGCATCGTCTGCGTATTCGTGCCCTACCTGTTCAGCGCTCATGCCATCAAGAAAAGTGCCTTGATAATAGGCCGCTAAATCCATGTGCAAGGTTTGCAATTCTTGTTGAATCTCTGTTCCTCGCAATTTCAGTAAAGACGACTCAGTGCCGGGCCCTTTGCCGGCTGAATCACTTGCCAGTGATCTCAATTCCAGAAACTCAAGCGCCATTAGATCAATTTCTGCCGCTGCAAGCCTGCTGCTAAAGTCTGGGTCATCCAGCATGCAACCGCCGTTGGTTTCCTCGAGTTTGGCGTGCTCGCGTATTTGGCTCAACTTTCGCTTAGAGTCACCCACACCGGCGATTGAGGTTCTCTCATGAGCCAGCAAAGACTTGGCGTAAGTCCAGCCCTGATTCTCTTCTCCAATTCTGTTCGCTACTGGCACACGTACATTGTCGAACCGCACTTCATTTAAAGTGTGATTCTCATCAATCGTTGAAATCTTGCTCACCTCAATGCCAGGCGTTTTCATATCAATCAAAAGAAATGAAATACCTGCCTGCTTCTTTCCTTCGCTGCTGGTTCTCACCAGGCAAAATATCCAATCAGCGTATTGCGCATAGGTAGTCCAAATTTTTGCTCCATTGACGACGTAATCGTCACCATCGCGCTCCGCCTTGGTTTGCAATGCGGCTAAATCCGAACCCGCTCCTGGCTCAGAGTACCCCTGACACCACCACACGTCGCTGTTCAGAATACCGGGTAAATGCTGCTTTTTTTGCTCGTCAGTGCCAAAGCTGTATATCACCGGGCCAACCATTTTGACACCGAAAGGAATCACATCAGGCGCGCCGCGCTGCGAACGTTCGTCTTCAAAGATATACTTTTGAGTCAGGGTCCAGTCGGTACCGCCGTACTCTACAGGCCAACTCGGCACCAGCCATCCCTGTTTGTTCAGGCGTTTCTGCCACTCGATCATGCCGCTGTACAGGCCACCTTCAGATCGCAATTGAGCAATCATATCTTCATCAAATTGGGCATCATAAAAAGCCCGCACTCCTTCTCTGAAAGCAAGATCTTCAGGGGTAAAGTTGGTATCCAAAACGTCGTCTCCCGGCTATTTGTTAACGGTTCATCGTCAACAATAGTTCAATTTTTAAAGGTCATTTAGATGGCCAGAACCGAGTTAATAGTGTTCGGCTGCTGATTCATCCAAGTAGCGCAAAGAGGATACTTATGGCACACTGAATGTCAATAGCTTAACGGGGAGTGGAATTGTGAAAATCGGACTAATGGCGGGTGCTACGGCAGCGGCAGGCAATAGTGTTCAAGACATTGTTGAGTTTGCAAAACAGGCCGAACACAAGGGTTTTGATGCCGTCTGGCTGGCCAACATATTTGGCGTTGATGCCATAACCACTCTCGCCTTAGCCGGCTGGGAAACCAGCAGAATCGAACTTGGTACCGCTGTAACTCCAACCTTCCCGCGCCACCCCAGCGCCATCGCTCAGCAGGCATTAACCACCGCCGCGGCAAGCGACAACCGCTTTGCATTGGGTATAGGTCTGTCACATAAACTCGTTATAGAAGACATGTTGGGCATGTCCTACGATAAACCGGCCAAACACATGCGCGAGTATCTTGAAATTCTAGCTCCATTGCTTCGTGGCGAACCGGCAGCCTTTGCCGGCGAACAATACACATCTCATGTTGCTCTGGATATACCGGGCGCTAAGAAGGTACCGTTGATTGTTGCAGCACTCGGCCCAGTGATGCTGAAACTCGCCGGCGAGATGGCCGATGGTACGACCACTTGGGTAACTGGCCCAAAAACTATTGGAGAGCACATTGTCCCCATTATTACGGCCGCCGCCACAGCGGCAGGCAGGGATGCTCCGCGTATTGTTTGCGGTTTGCCAATCGTTTTGACCAATGATGTAGAAGGCGCTAAAGAAACCATAGGCAAGCAGTTAAAGATGTACGGCCAATTGCCTTCGTACCGAGCGATGCTAGACCGCGAAGGCGCCGAAGGCCCTGCTGACGTAGCGCTTATAGGCGATGAAGCCGCAATTAGAAGTCAGCTGCAAAGTTTGCGTGATGCCGGCGTAACCGACTTCAACGGCGCAGTTACAGACGTAGGTGGTGGCGAGCATACGCGTACTATCGATTTTCTTGCCAGCGAAATACCTAGCTAATCACAGTTTGGCGGTCAAGTATAAGATTTAGGATCAATGTCACGCACCTAAGAATGTTAAGTGGCACCTCGCTCATAAATCAAGTGTCGGATGGCTTGCTTTTTAGGGCGCCAGCCTTGCTAAAAGCCACTCCCCTGCCTGCAAGCTGTATTTCAAGCGATCGTGTAGGCGGTTTTCCCTGCCCTGCCAAAATTCCATAGTGACTGGCTTCAAGCGATAACCACACCAATCTGCAGGGCAAGGCACATCACCGTCAGGGTATTGGACTGCCATTTCCTCTGCCATTGCCTCTAGTTCGGAGCGGTTTGCTATCACAGAGCTTTGCCGCGAAACACTGGCTGAGATCTTGCTGCCGAATGGCCTCGAGTTAAAGTAGGCTTCGGCTTCTTCACGAGGTAACGGTTCAACCACACCAGAAATTCTCACCTGGCGATGCAGACTCGACCAATAAAACTGCAGTGCTGCCTGAGGATTAACGGCCAACTGCTGTCCTTTCATGCTTTCAGAGTTGCTGTACCAACAAAAGCCTGATTGATCAAAGTGCTTTAACAAAACAGTCCTCACGCTAGGCGCTCCAGCAGAATCGACCGTTGCCAACACCATGCAACTACAGTCCTCCAGTTGATACTCTGTAGCCACCGTCATCCACTTTGCAAACTGGGTGATAGGGTCGTCAGCCGCAGAAACCATCCGAAGCGGCTCCCCAGTGTACTCTCTGCGTACATCACGCAAATCTGCCGAGTTTTCGGATCCTCGGTCGTTGCCCATTAATGCCTCTCTATATAGGAATCGACCATGCCCTTCACTTCTTTGCGCATCAGCAATATACAGATAACGTTAGGGATGGTCATCAACACCACCGTCACCGTTGCAATGTTCCAAATAAGACTGGTATCTGAAAAGGCGGCGAAAAAGAAAGCGATAACGTAGACCACTCTATAGGGCATTACTCCCCGCTGACCAACCAGGTATATCATCGCCCTATCACCATAGTAGGACCACGACACCGAGGTTGAAAAGGCGAACAGGGCCAGAGCAATGGCAACAATGTATTTGCCGTAATCTCCGAAGTAACCGCGCGTAAACGCTTCGGTTGTAAGGGCCGCTGAATGAATCAAAGAGTCACCGCGCAACACTATGTCTCCGTTTGTAAAACGACCTTCCACAAGTTCGACGGGGCCGCTGAAAAGAACCGGCTCATCAGCCCTACTTTCTGATACGTACACTAGAACATTTTCAGCAATGGACCGGGCGTGTATTACGCTGACATCAGAATTTCTGATTTCGCCCAGCTGAATATCCAATTCGCCCGTATAGGGCGTTACGCCGTGGCCCTCAAGGCCAGACAAATACTTGAATAAACCCTGCCGGGCCTCTTCCGAATCGTCTGTGTAGACACCCTCGACAATGAGCAAATCCGTGCGCTGGAAAGTATTTTCAAATTTTTCTATCCATACGCCGGACGAGAGTATTACCAGTCCAGTAATGGTACAAATGATAATCGTATCGATAAACGGTTCTAGCAGTGACACCAATCCCTCAGACACAGGTTCGTTGGAGCGTGCAGAGGCGTGTGCAATAGGCGCTGAACCTTGACCAGCTTCGTTAGAGTACAAACCACGGTTTACGCCTCGATTAAAAACATAGGCAAAAGTAGCGCCGAGAAACCCCCCGGTAGCTGCAGAACCGGTAAAAGCGTCGCGAAAGATTGAGTAAAAGGACGGCGCTATGTTTTCCAGGTTTGCAAAAATCACACCGGCAGCACCAATTAGGTAAAGAACAGCCATTGTTGGAACAACCTTAGCGGTGAAGCTGGCAATACGTTTGATACCGCCAATAATAACCATGCCAAGGCATACAGAGGCAACGGCGCCTGTCACAACCTGATCGATACCAAATGTGCTGTTCATTGCCTGTGCGATGTTGTTAATCTGCGGCAAACTTCCCGAGCCAAAAGAACTTAACACTGCGGCCATTGCAAACATAACAGCCACTGGCTTCATGTTTAGACCTTTGTCCATAAAGTACATTGGCCCGCCAGCCATCGTGCCGTCTTCGGTTTTTTCGCGGTACTTATGTGAGAGGCTTACTTCAACAAACTTGGTGGTCATGCCAAAAAAAGCGGTTGCCCACATCCAAAACAAAGCCGCCGGGCCGCCCAGGTAAATAGCCAGCCCTACTCCGCCAATGTTTCCCGTGCCAACAGTACCTGAAAGCGCCGTCGTAAGTGCCTGGTAATGACTGGTGTCGCCCTCTGCCCCCTTCTCACTGTTACCATGCCTAAGTACCTTCCAGGCACGGCCGAAATAGCGAACTTGAGGAACACCTAAATAAAGTGTAAAAAACAGCCCGGTACCAAGTAATAAATAGGGAAACCAAACTGCGCCACCGAGGAATCGGTCCATCATCAATAGCAAGTTGTTAAATGCGTCCATGGAATGTACTCAGCCTTAGTAGTTATTCTTCAATGTATAAAGACCGCTATTGTCGGCTTTCCGTGCAGCCGCGTCCAGTTGGTGTAGCAATCTCTGCATAGCCTTGATACCCCTTAACATTCCGTCACTGGATGACCAAGATCAACTGCTTTAGTTTTACTGTCTAATTTATTCAACACACAAGATGCTTAGCAAGCGTTTACTACATCAAGGTTTTCTATGTCCAAGGTAATGATCATAAGTTCAGACTGCCATGCCGGCGCATTGCCCCATATGTACAACGACTACATGCCAAAGAGTTTGCACAATGACGCCAACAATTGGTGGGCCCAATATGCGAAAGAGATGTTTGCCCGCGCAGGGACTTTTTTTGATCAGGAAATGGTAGACGAATTCAAATCCGAATCGGGTGCCGAAGGCATCGGCCGCTACGACAGTAACTCGGTCGCAAAACTGGATGGTATGAGCGACACGCAGCTGCTGGATATGCTCAATGATCACAGCAACCCCTTTGCCCCCAGACCCGGCGAGTACGATAGCGCGATACGTATCAAAGAACTGGACGAAGATGGTGTTGCCGGTGAGGTGATTTTCCCGCAAATGGCCACTTTTGGTGCTGGGCTAATGCAGTATCGTAACGAGATCTCTGAAGAACAGAATCTAGCTGGAATTCAGGCTTACAACCGATGGCTCGCCGATTTATGCGCGACCACTCCAGGTCGCCACGCAGGTGTGGCGCTAATTAATGTCGATAACATAGACGTCACTATCCAGGAAATTAAGTGGGCTAAGCAAGCCAAACTTTTCGGCGGCATACTACTGCCAACCAGCACTGGAACACATCCCTTCTACCACCACCATCGCTATGAACCTATTTGGCAAATCTGTGAGGAACTGGATATGCCCATTCACACTCACTCTGGATGGTCGCCAGACTATGGCGATGTAGAGTCAGCGACGGCCATGTTCATTTCGGAAGTAGACATGTGGGCACAGCGCCCGTTCAAGGCACTTTTGTGGTCTGGCGCATTTGAACGTCACCCTAATTTGAAAATGGTTTTCACCGAGACAGGCTGCGCGTGGATTCTGGAGATGATCAGGGTTCTTAACTTCAAGGCTGAAAACCCACTTTTTGCACATTGGAAGAAGGGCCTTACGAAAACGCCAATGGAGTATTTTCAGCAAAATTGCTACCTGGGAGCGTCTTTCTTACCTAAGCACGAGGTGGGCTACCGCTACGATATAGGCGTAGAAAAACTGATGTGGGGCTCGGACTACCCGCATATGGAGGGAACCTGGCCCCATACCATGGATTCTCTGAGAAACACGTTTTCTGAAGTGCCGGAACAAGAAATTCATCAGATGATGGGGATAGGTGCGGCTGATGTGTTTGGCTTCGATTTAGCCCAAATGCGGGCACTTGCAGACAAAATTGGACCAGAAATCAGCTCAATCAAGACCCAGGCTGCCTGAAGCTCCGCACTCTCCGCTTGAACGGCAAAGGTCACAGTGCGTATACTGGCGGCATAACAAATACGGAGAACTGTGATGTCCATCGGTAACCTCAGCAAGGTCAAGAAATTTTTCGGCGGTCTTGAAAATTCAGAAGAAAAGAACGAACTCTACAAAGAGATGCTGGTTATGACCCTGGCGAGAGCAACTCGTGCCGATTCAGTAACTGACAATGAAGAAATTAAGAAAGTTCAGGCCTTGGTTTCGTCGATGTTAGGTGAGGAAGTCAGCGAAGCAGAAATTCGGGTAGCGGCTGGATCCGAGCTCTATGAAACAGCACCTATACAAAAGTACCTATCGAAAGTAGGTCCACAAATAGATCCTGAACAACGCCGAAGCATCATTAATGCCTTGGTTGAGGTATTTCGCGCAGACGGTAAAGTCAGTGAAACAGAAGTAGACTTCTTTAACATGGTGTCTGATTCGCTAAGAATGACTGCTGCCGAGCTAGCTGGCCTCGATAAATAGACAACTAATCACGTTAAACAGGCAAACTGTAGAGATTCCTAGCAGCAAATAGAATACCGCCCTAGGACTCAACAAACGCCCGCTCAACAACGTAATGGCCCATGCGGCCATTACGCGTTTCTGCAAAACCTCTATTATCCAGAATACTGCCAAATTCCTTCAACATACTCGGGCTACCACAGAGCATAAAGCGCGCGTTGTCTGCTGTGGGAACGGCCAAACCCAAATCCTTAAACAACTTCCCACTGCGCATTAGGTCTGTCAGCCGTCCAGTGGCATGAGTGGCCTGGTCAGATGTTTCCCTGGTCACAGTCGGATAATAGCTAAGCTTATCCGCTAGCAAATCACCTAGAAATTTATCATTCGGCAGTTCAGAGCGCAGATAATCCGCGTAAGCAAGCTCAGAGGTGTAACGAACGCCATGGGCTAGCACTACCCTATCGTATTGCTCATAGATCTCAGGATCTTTAACGATGCTCAGAAAGGGGGCAAGGCCCGTTCCGGTGGCCAACAGATAGAGCGTTACCGCTGCCCTTGCACCTGGTAATAGATTCTCAGCAACCAGCGTTCCAGTGGGTTTCTTGCCCACAAGTACCTCATCACCGACCTGCAAGCCTTGTAATTGAGAGGTCAATCGACCATCGGCAACCTTAATGCTAAAAAATTCCAGCTCATCTTCGTGGTTCGCACTGGCAATGCTGTAGGCCCGGAGTAATGGCTTTTCCAACGGAGGTAAGCCTATCATCGTGAAATGACCGTTTCTAAAACGGAAACCTCGATCTCGAGTGGTTCGGAAGCTAAAAAGCGAATCATTCCAGTGATGCACTTGCGTTACTGTTTCTGTCATCAAGTTACTCATGCTCAATACCCTCTTCAAAGGCGCTTTTACGCCTGCTAACAAACCCAATAACAAAAGCTTACGGCAGACCAGCATATTGGCAAAATGGATTTAAATGATATTTAATATCGTTTTTAACGATATAATGATCAAATCAAAATAATGCAACAAGGCAACATCATGCGCTTTACTCTGCGCCAAATTGAGGTTTTTTTAGAGACCGCCAAGCAACAAAACATCAGTAGTGCTGCCTCAGCGTTGGCTATGTCACAGTCAGCTGCCAGTGGCGCCTTAAAGAGTCTGGAAGAACGCTATGGTGTGCAGTTGTTTGATCGCATTGGTAAACGACTACAGCTCAATGAAATGGGACGGAATTTAAGGCCGCGAGCCCAAGCTGTGCACGACCAAGCTACTCAGCTCCACGATGAGCTGACCGGCTCCAAAGGTGCTTCGGCTTTAACGATTGGCGCAACACTCACGATAGGCAATTATCTGGCCGTAGACTTGATGGCCAAACATTTACGAGCCAACCCCGAAGCACAATTGAAACTTCATGTAGCCAACACCGAGAACATCGCAGCCGGACTTCTAAACCTCGAGTTGGATGTGGCGCTACTGGAAGGTGAAGTTCAGCATCGCGACTTAGATCTCATCGAGTGGCAGAGTGATGAGCTACTGGTTTTCGCCTCACCCGATCACCCTCTCGCCAATAAAACATCTCTAAACGATTCAGATCTTCAGAGTGCCTGCTGGATCTTGCGAGAGCCTGGCTCTGGCACCCGACAAACTTTTGATCGTGCAATGCACGGCTTATTACCGACACTCGATGTGTTCATGGAGTTAGAACACACTGAAGCAATAAAAAGAGCGGTAGAGGCAAACTTGGGACTGAGCTGCCTGTCAGCGATATGCCTTGCTCCTGCGCTTGAACGTGGTGATGTGGTTGCCCTTAACGTTCCACATCGCGACCTGAGCCGTAATTTTTATATCGGCCTACATAGGCAGAAGCAACGCAGCCGAGCGATAGAGGACTTTCTTCTCAGCTGTAATGCCTGAACTATAAGGTACTGGCTACGAGTATTGGAGCGCCCATAGACGTCCGAGAGCGAAGTAAAAAAAAGGGCCGCATCCTTGCGACCCTTTTTATTTCCAGCTAATCAGACTGAAAAGTCAAACTTCCCTGTTTGCCCCGTCGCTTCCTTGCGACCGGGTTGTTAACTCCGTTTGACGCAAGCTACTTTACAGAAAACTGATCAAAATCAAACCAGAAATACAAGCTCCAGGTGACAGCCAAAGAATGAAACCTCCAATTTTATCAATAAAGTCAGATAGTTAGACTGAAACCATGTGGTAACTGTTAGCAGATATAGGACGCAGAATTAGGACATATCGCACATAGTGGAGTACAGAAAACGCACAAGATTGAATATGTTATACCAGTCTATTGGCGTATCAGACGGACATTTTCGCTAATGCCACCATTATTGGTTCGCATCGGATTAATATCCAAACCTCCACGGCGCACAAAACGGCCGTATACAGTCAGCTTTTCTGGCGCAGCGGCCTGCAGAATATCCATGAAAATCTTTTCAACGCACTGCTCATGAAACGCTGCATGGCGACGATAGGACACGAAATACTTCAGCAAGCCTTCGTGCTTTATAGGCTGGCCGGTGTAGCTTATCAGGAAGCTACCCCAATCGGGCTGGCCTGTTACCGGACACACTGAGCGAAACAAATTGGTATTGAGCGTTTCAGTTATTTGTTTGCCAAGTACAACTGACATCAACGAAGCATCAGGCTCATAGCAGTCTATTTCGGCGTCCAGTTCGTCCAGATTATCACCGGGTAAATTGCCTATAGGCAGCGACTTGGCTTGCGCCAACGCTGTGATTTTCACTTCTACCGGCGCTTTCGCATTTACCGATAAGTCCGACTCCATCGTCTGCCTTACTTCGTAGGCGCTACCAAATCGAGTTTCACTGAAGGAATTCAAATAGAGCTTTAGCGACTTCGACTCAATCAGATTTGTGGAGTTACCAGGAAAACGTAGCTCGGCAATTGCTACTTCAGGCTTGCCTCGGCTGTTAAGCCACGACAATTCATAGGCATTCCAAATATCAATCCCGGAAAAAGGCAGCCGATCGCCGTAGAGAAACATGCCGTCTCTAGTTGCCTGTCGGGGAATAGACTGCAACAGCGAGGGTGTGTAGACACAGGGGTAATCTGCGTGCTTACCCAACACGGTGTCGTCCAATATGGACTCAGTGCTGGTAACCTTGTCTTGATTACTGTCGCTCACTAAATGATCTACCTGTGGGAAAACGTCGCAGAATTCACTCCAGTATAGACCGCCTGTCGTACTTCAGCGAATCAGCTTTGGCTAACATAAAGAATTGAGCTTAAGAACGAATTCGGGTGCCGCTGTTTAACAAATACAGAGCATAACTAAACGCAATCGCAATAAAGCCTGTGATCATAGTTAATGCAACGCCCACTGAAATATCACTGATGCCCAGCACGCCATATCGAAACGCATTTACCATGTAAAGCACAGGGTTAAACTTAGAAACTCCGGCCCAAAAGTCCGGCAGCAAACTGACCGAGTAAAATACACCACCGAGATAAATGAGTGGCGTTAACACAAAGGTGGGGATGATCGAAATATCGTCGAAGTTATTGGCAAAGATTGCATTAATCAAGCCAGCAATAGAAAACAATACAGAGGTAAGCAATACCACCAGTACAGTGAGCGGTAAGTTATTGATTGATAGTTTGGTAAAAAATAGAGACATCAAGGTCACTATAAATCCAACCACTAAACCTCTAGTTACCCCCCCCAGAACGAAGCCCAGTAAAATCACCCAATTAGGAACAGGCGACACTGTTAACTCTTCAATACTGTGTTGAAACTTAGCGCCAAAGAAGGATGACACGACATTACCATAAGAGTTTGTGATAACACCCATCATGATCAATCCTGGCACAACAAACTCCATGTAGCTAAAGCCATCCATCGTACCAATTCGGCTACCGATTAAGTTGCCAAAAATGATGAAGTATAAGGTGACAGTTATAACTGGTGGCACCAAAGTCTGCGGCCAAATGCGCATAAACCTGCGCACTTCTTTAACGAAGATGGTAGTAAACGCTATCCAAATTTCACGTGAGTTCATCGCTGCGTTTCCTTTTTAATACCCGCAGAGTCTGCTTCTAATTTTTTCTCATTCTCTTCAAGCATGGACACAAACAGCTGCTCCAGTCTATTCGTTTTGTTGCGCATACTGATAACGTGGATATTTAAAGCGCTCAGCTCTGCGAAAAGCTTATTCATTTGACCCCTTTCCACATCGACTTCAACACTGTGCACGTCCACGCGGCGCGGCGAGAATCCAGCTAACGCGATCTGCTGCGGCAGTTCTTCCTCTACATCTAACACGAAACAATCTGTGGTCGATTGGCGTAGCAAAGCTTTCATAGACGAATTCTGAATAATCGAGCCTTCATCAATGATTGCTATGTTGCGGCACAAGCTTTCTGCTTCTTCAAGATAGTGTGTTGTGAGAATAATGGTTGTGCCTTCGGCATTTACTTGCTTCAGAAAATCCCACATAGAGCGGCGAAGCTCTATATCAACTCCAGCCGTAGGCTCGTCAAGAATCAATAACCTCGGTTCATGCACCAATGCCCTGGCAATCATCAATCGGCGTTTCATCCCTCCAGATAAGAAGCGCGCCGGCTCATTGGCTTTATCCCAGAGGTCCAGCAACTTTAGATACTTCTCGGCGCGCTGTTTCGCAACTCGACGAGGCAAGCCATAATAACCCGCCTGCGTCGCTACAATATCAATAACCTTCTCGAAAGAATTGAAGTTGAATTCTTGCGGTACAATGCCCAGCTGCTTTTTTGCCAGTGCAAAATGAGTATCAATGTCGTAGCCAAAGACGCTCACCTTGCCTGCTGATTTCTGCACAAGCGAACAGATAACGCCAATTGTTGTGGATTTACCAGCACCATTTGGGCCCAGTAAGGCAAAAAAATCACCCTGCTCCACCTTGAGATCTATGCCTTTTAATGCCGCAAAGCCGTTATCATATACTTTGTGGAGGCCCTTGATTGACAGTGCTGGCATTGTACTCATAGGTTAACTTTAGTTTCGCAACGTTGTAACAGTAGGCATTATACTGCACCCATGTTTTTGATTTCTGTTTTTCTAGTCAACCTGTTCTCGAGCATTGAGACGTCAAGTGCAGGCGAGCAAGCCAGCGACTTAAAGCCTGCCACCCTGCGAGAAGGTCCACACTGCAATGCAGTAGCAAATTGGCAAACTTTGTTTGATGGATCGCATTTAGATGATTGGCAGCTGTCTGCTCATGGCCCGGCGTCCTGGATAGACAGCATTGCCTTCTGGCGCTCTGAAAGACCCTATGGGGGCTGGAGGATTGACGAGCAAGGATCTCTGCATCGCTCTTCTACAGCGGGTGATTTACGTACTCGCGAGACCTTTGCCAATTTTGAACTGAGATTGCAGTGGCGAATTTCGGCTGGAGGCAACAGTGGAATAAAGCTACGCGTAGCAGACGAACAGGGTAAGCCGGCCAATACCGGTTTTGAAATGCAAATTCTAGATAACGAATTGCACGCCGATGGTGCAAATCCGCTGACGTCGGCTGGAGCACTTTACGGACTCTATCCGGCGAACGAATCCACTGTTGTTCTAAAGGCGGGAGAATGGAATACGGTGCACATATCGGCACGTGGTAACAGCGTACAGTTTTATCTTAACGGAGTACAAACAGTGAGCGCTGAGATTGGCTCGCAAGACTGGCTGGATCGCCTTAGCGAAGCTCCGCAACGGAACAGAGTCAGCAAGCAATTTGCCCAATATGCTCGCGGACATATTCTCTTGCAAGACCACTTTGATGATGTTTGGTTTAGGGACATTGCAATATGTGAGCTTCCTTCTTCAATTTAATGACCGCAAGCGCAAGGACACGCGTCCTTCTTTTCTTTTTTCAGCTATTTAGCAAGGAATATAATGCAGCTTCAACTACTTCTTACCGGCAACGAAATAATGAGCGGCGACACTGTCGACTCTAACTCTTCAATGATTGCGCAGCGGTTGGCGCGCGAAGGATATTGGGTTAACCGCAAAGTAACGGTTGGCGATGATATTGATGTTCTTATTGATGAACTGAAAACTATGAGCCTTCAGGCAGATGCACTGATTGTTAATGGCGGGCTTGGCCCCACCATTGATGACTTGACCGCCGAAGCGCTCGCTAAGGCCGCGGGCGTGGAATTAGAAGAACACCGCGATGCGCGCGAACACGTTCTCAACTGGTGCGAAGCGAGGGGCTTCAAATCGAACAAGGCAAATATGAAGCAGGCGATTTTACCTGCAGGCGTTAATCTACTGCCGAATGCGGTCGGTAGTGCGGTGGGCTTTTCTTTCACACTGAACAATTGTTTGATCATGTGTACCCCCGGTGTTCCAAGCGAACTTAGAGCCATGCTAGAAGACGGCATCGTTCCAGCACTCAATGCGGCATTGCCTGCCGGAAACAAACCTGAAATTCGTCGCTACCAAACGTTTGGTCTTGGTGAATCTGGCGCACAACAAATGTTGGTTGATGCCTATCCAGATTGGCCAGACGACATTGAAATTGGATTTAGAGCTGGCGCGCCGCTGTTAGAGATGAAGCTTCGAATAGAGCCAGGCTGTCCCGATTCAAAACGCGATCACTGGGAACAAAAATTTCTCGACGTTCTCGGAGATTACGTGATTGGTCGTGACGACACCAATCTAGCCTCTACCGTTTTATCATTACTAAAGGACCAAAATAAAAAGATCGCATTGGCAGAATCTTGCACAGGAGGATTGATATCATCAATGATCACCTCGATACCCGGTAGCTCCAGCGCCTTTGAAGCTGGTATCGTTAGCTACTCAAATGGCATCAAGGAATCACAGTTGGGAGTTGCACGGTCGACTTTAGATGAGCACGGAGCCGTGAGCGAACAGTGTGTGCTGGAAATGGCTGCCGGCGCTTGCAGTCTGTCGAACGCTGACTATGCCATTGCAGTTTCAGGCATTGCCGGCCCAGACGGCGGCAGCGAAGAAAAACCTGTAGGCACGGTTTGGGTTGCTTGGGGTCCTAGAGAAGCCTTGCAGGCAAGACAGTTTTACTACCCTCTTTACCGCAGCTTGTTCCAGACGATTATTGCTGCATTGGCATTAGACCTTACCCGTCGCAGCCTACTCGGGCTCGATGGAGAGCCTGCTTACTATCACAGAAAAGTAAAACAGAGTTGATCTCTTGGTAACAGATGATAGAAGATAGTTGGGTTAAGAGTTAGCTCAATGAGAAATGCGTCTGCACTTTCATTGAGCTGATGCCCACTATCAATCCATTCCCATCATTAGCGCTATACGCGCTCTATGATTGTACTGATTCCTTGGCCAAGCCCAACACACATAGTCGCGAGCCCAAGAGTCGCGTCATTTTGCTCCATAACGTTAAGCAAGGTGCCGGTTATCCGTGTGCCAGAGCAACCAAGTGGATGACCCAGCGCGATGGCCCCACCATGGATATTTACTTTGTCGTCCATTACGTCCAACAAGCCGAGGTCTTTCATCACGGGTAAGCTTTGCGCAGCAAACGCTTCGTCCAACTCAACAACTTCCATATCAGAGATACTCATGCCGGCACGCTTTAGCGCTTTTTGACTGGCAGGAACTGGCCCATAACCCATTATCGCCGCGTCTACTCCGGCAACCGCCATGGATACTATTTTGGCTCTCGGTGTCGCTCCCATTTCCTTTGCAAATTTTGCAGTACAAACAATCATTGCCGAAGCGCCATCTGTTATCTGTGACGAAGTTCCCGCCGTTACAGTGCCACTCGCGGGGTCAAAAGCGGGTCTCAATTGCGCTAAGCCCTCCATCGTAGTGTCTTCGCGTATTGTCTCGTCATCCGTGATTTTGCTGATGCACCCGTCAGCGTCTACACCCAACATGGGAATGATCTCATTTTTAAAATGACCAGCCTTGGTAGCAGCCGCCGCGCGCCTATGTGAACGTACCGCAAACTGATCTTGCTCTTCACGGCTAATTCCATGCATCTTAGCGAGAAACTCAGCGGTCATGCCCATCATTCCCGATGCCGAAGCGATGTGCTTAGCAAGCGCCGGGTTGGGGTCTAGATCAGCCCCCATGGGAACGTGACCCATGTGCTCAACGCCGCCCACGATGCACAATTCTGAATAGCCAGTCATCAACCCTTGGGCGGCTGTATGCAAAGCCGCCATGGAAGAACCACACAGTCTATTGATAGTCTGCGCACCGGCTTCCTTTGGAACATCGGCTAACAACTGAATCATGCGAGCGACGTTACCTGACTGCTCCTGTGTCTGCGTCACACAACCCCACAAAATATCTTCTATTCTGTTTTGATCAATATTTGGATTACGGTCCAATAACGCCCGTAACAAATCGGCCGACATACTGTCGGCGCGTAAATTACGAAAGCAGCCATTTTTGGAGCGGCCCATTGGCGTTCTAACGGTATCTATAATGACAATGTCTGAGTCTGATAAGCTCATTTTACTGCTCCCAATTAATAGTATGTTGCGTTGGCCGCAGCCATTTCACGCATTTTTTCGGTTGGCGCATAAACCGCAGCTTCGGCTGCGTATTTGTCTGCCATTTCAACAACTGCGGCTATGCCAACCGAATCCATCCAGCGGAACACACCGCCTCGGAACACCGGGAAACCAACACCATAAATCAATGCCATATCGGCTTCAGCAACGGACGCGACAACGCCCTCTTCTAAACAGCGAGCGATCTCAGTGCACATCGGCACCATCATTCGCTCAATGATCTCCTGTTCGCTAAACTCGCGAGACTCGCCAACGTGTGGTTTGATTAACTCATAAGCCTCGGGGTCAACCGTCTTCTTGATTTTTCCTCGCTTGTCTGGAACGTACTGATAAAAACCCTTAGCATTCTTTTGACCGAGGCGACCGGCTTCGAACAATGCGGTTGTCGCGTCTTTAAACGTTTGGGACATACGGTCTGGAAACCCATCTGCAAGCACACCTGCAGCGTGAACACCGGTATCAAGCCCAATAACATCTTGAAGGTATGCAGGCCCCATTGGCCAACCCCACTTTTCCATCACTTTATCTACCGCTTGAAAATCGGCGCCGAGCTTCAAGAGCCCCATAAAGCCGGCAAAGTAAGGAAACAATACTCGGTTAACTAAAAAGCCAGGGCAGTCATTGATGACAATTGGCTTTTTACCCAGAGCCAGAGCATAAGCGGTAGTTTTCGCAACCGCGGCATCACTGGTTTTCTCACCGCGAATAACCTCAACGAGCGGCATCGCGTGAACCGGATTAAAGAAGTGCATGCCGCAAAAATTCTCCGGCCGTTTTAGACATTCAGCCAAGTAATTGATCGATATTGTTGAGGTGTTAGACGACAGTATCGCAGTGTCATCCAAGATCTCTTCCACTTCTGCAAGTACTATGTGTTTGACTTTAGGGTTTTCTACAACGGCCTCAACCACCATATCAACACCCTTCAAGTCGTCGTAACTCAGTGTCGGGTTGATTCTGTTTAACGTTTCGCCCATTTGTTTAGGTGTCATTCGCCCGCGGCTAACGCGCTTAGCAAGTAGGCTGTTGGCTTCGCTAAGCCCCAACTGAATGCCGTCGTCATTGATGTCTTTCATAACAATTGGCGTACCTTTGTACGCCGATTGATAGGCGATACCGCCGCCCATAATCCCGGCGCCCAGAACAGCCGCCAATTTTACAGGTGATGCTTGTTTCGCCCAGGTTTGCGCTTGCTTGCCAATGTATTGATCACTAAGGAAAAGCCCCGACATAGCGACAGCCTGCGGCGTACAGATTATAGCGGCGAAGCCATGATGTTCAGCGACAAGCGCTTCATCACGCCCCATACCCGCAGCACGCTCCATCAATTTTACTGACGCCATGGGAGCTGGCATATTTCGCCCAGCTTGTTGTGCAACCATGCCCTTTGCTGTTGTAGCAGACATAATCATTTCCAAGCCATTGAGGGGCAAGGGGTTCATTTTTTCCTCACGTCTCGCACGCCAATCCAGGTCTCCCGCAAGGCATTGCTCGATAACTCTAAGCGCCGCGTCTCGAAGCTTGTCAACCGCCACTACGGAGTCAATAGCGCCAACCTTGAGCGCATCATTGGACCGCTGTTCCTTGCCTGTCGCTATCCATTGCACCGCATTATCAAATCCGATAACGCGCGGCAGACGCACCGTACCGCCAAAACCTGGGAAAAGTCCAAGCGACACTTCGGGTAAGCCGACCTTGGCATGCTCGGCTGCAATTCTATATTCGCAGGTCAGACACAATTCAAAGCCGCCGCCTAAGGCGAAGCCGTTTATCGCCACAACTTTCGGCACATCCAAGTCCTCAAACGCCGTAAACACCGCGTTAGTGCCCACAAGGTGTTCGATGATGCCCTCTTCACTGCTTTCTCGCAGCTTACCAAACTCATTAATGTCGGCTCCCACGATAAACACGGGCTTTGCACTGCTAACAAGCACAGCTATTGCATCAGAGGCAGCAATTGCCGCCGTAGCCTGACCTAATTCAGTAACTGTGGCTTGGTCGAACTTGTTGACCGATGCCGTTTGATTATTAAAGGAGAGTTCTGCTACGCCACCGGGCTGCCCCTCAACTGTAATTGTTTGACCTTGGTAAATCATGCTTTGCCTCATTGATAATCCGGCCTTTCCGGAGATGCGCAGCATAACGAAGCATGGCGTGCCTGAGCAACAGACGATTATTGATATTTACCTCCGATCGACAACTCAGCCTGTATTGCGTATGCAGACCTCAGATACAGTCCCTGCTGGATGCCGTCACGAAACCATCCACAGTCTTAAGCGGCCAAACATCTCAGGCAATGTGCGCTGAGTCACAAACGCAACCACAAAAATAGTCTGTACTGAACTTAGGTCAGTTGAAATTCAGCTCAATCTATTTTGAATCGATCGGCTAAAACTAAACACAGGGAGTGATATCGGTGCAGGAAATCAAGCTAAGAGACCTTATGACCAGCGAGGTTCGCGGTGTAGACCGGCATGCGCCGTTGAAACAGATTGTTGAGTCCATGGCTCATCACAAAATATCCTGCAAACTTGTCACCGAAGACGACGAGCCGATCGGAATCATCACAGAAAGGGACATGGTCAAGCTGTTGCTGGCAACAGCCGCCGATCCAACCATGCTGGAACACCCGGCCGAAGATATAATGTCACACCCGATCGTCACGCTGCGGGAAGACGAGTCTCTCTACGATGCGATGGTAGTAACGAGGGCAGAAAAGCTACGCCACCTACCTATTGTCGATCGAAATGGAAAACTGGCTGGGCTTGTAACCCAATCCGACATTGCAAAAGCACACTTTCATGTCATCGAAATGCAAGCGGAAATGATCGAACGCGCTATTAAAGAAAAAACCGTTGATCTTGAAGAAGCGAACGCCGAACTACAAGCGATGTCGATGGAAGATGCATTGATGGAGATCGGTAACCGGCGAGCTATGGAGGTGGACCTAGATCACACTCATGCAGCGTCTATGCGCAATGGTCGCCAATACTGCGTCGCGTTGGCAGATGTTGACTATTTCAAGAAATATAACGATCACTACGGCCACGGCGCAGGCGATGAAGTGCTGCGAATCGTAGCCAAAACCTTTGAAGAATGCATGCGCAAATCTGATCGAATATACCGGTATGGTGGCGAGGAAGTGCTATTGCTACTATCCGACACCGACAGCGATGGCGCTCTTATTTTCATGAAACGAGCAATTGAAGCGTTGGCCAAGGTTGGTATTCCGCACTGCGAAAGTCCTTATGGTTTCCTCACTAGTAGCGCAGGCATAGCACCCGCAATAGTGAACGGCAAGTGCCGCGCTACCTGGCAAGAAGTTGTGGAAGAGGCAGACAAGGCTCTTTACGTTTCGAAGAATGCAAACCGCAATACGGCTTCGGCAGCAGCTTAAGCCATAGACAAAGCCTAACACGTTCACCAATGTCTTCTATTCTCGAGTCGAAGGCATTGCAGGCCCAACACCCCTCGTTTCACATCAATATTTTCGGATTAAAAAGACCACCTGTCTAAAAATCACCCAAAACGATTGATGGTCGCTGCTTCGTGCTGAGCTTGACTATAGTTATTAGATCAATAAACAAACAGCTGCGAGCTTGGTAACGCACTGAATAGGGAGATCAGCTATATGCAGTGGCCACTAATCATTGGATCTGCCGCATTGAGTGTGTGGCTTATTGGAACCATCGTTCGCATATTTGACCGCCAGTTTGAGATTGTAGAGCAATCTAAAAATGGACAACTTCGGCTTTTATATAGCTTGCTTCGATTAATGGAATCCAGCCCGCCGGGCTTGATAGGCACAAAGCTTAAACTTCAGTTCTGCCGTTATATAAGCTTGGCCTTTTCAGAACTTCAGGCTAAGCACGGAGCAAATGCCGGATATAGGGCTTGTGTGGACACAGCAGAAGCGCAAATAGAAATATTAAAAGGTCGAGCCGCACAAGATCATCTTCCGCGCTTTCAAGATGCCGAGCGGATCAGTGAAGGCCACAAGGCATTGCCCCGATTTCAAGCCATTGTTGAACAACTAGAACAAATGAACGTTATCAGTGCGGAGGATTCGCAGCAATTCGCCTTGGAATTGAGAGACAGACAATTCGAACTAGAAGCAGACACATGCCTGCTTCGGGCTGAAAGAGCAGCCAAGCTAAACGACCCTATGAGCGCACAAAGACACTTCATGAGTGCGCAAATGAGCTTACGACAGCTTAAATCTGCAACCGTAAAGAATGTTCGCTTAGCTCAGCTGGAGCAAAGCCTAGCGGCATTCCAGCGCTGACTTTCGTTTAGTAATTGGTGTATTCTTCCGGCCCCAAACTACTGGAGTCGGGATCATGAAGCCCCTCGAAAAATCGCGCAAACTAAACGATGTATGCTATGAAATTCGTGGCCCTGTTTTAGCTGCCGCGACCCAGCTTGAAGAAGAGGGTCACAGAATTCTAAAGCTAAATATCGGCAATCCTGCGCCATTTGGCTTTGAAGCGCCCGACGAAATCTTGCAAGACGTAATCGCCAATCTGCCAGAAGCACAAGGGTACTGTGATAGTCGAGGTCTTTATTCCGCGCGTAAAGCGATCATGCAAGACTGCCAATCGCGCGGTCTTGTAGAAACACAGATGAAGGACATATTCCTCGGTAACGGCGTCAGCGAATTGATCAGCATTGCCACACAATGCCTTCTCAATGATGGCGACGAGGTTTTGATACCTGCCCCTGATTACCCACTCTGGACCGCGGCAACCTCGTTAGCTGGCGGCAAACCAGTACATTATGTTTGCGATGAGGAAGCGGACTGGGTGCCGGACCTAGCGGACATTCGCGCTAAAATATCCGATCGCACCAAGGCAATCGTAGTTATTAACCCTAACAATCCTACAGGGGCGGTATACCCTGAGAGCGTACTTCGCGAGCTAGCGACAATCGCTGAAGAATTCCAGCTAGTCGTTCTTGCTGATGAAATTTATGACCGCATTCTGTACGACGACAACGTGCATCACCCCATGGCAGGGTTGGTTAACGAAACCTTGTGTATTAGCTTTAACGGTTTGTCCAAGGCCTATCGCCTAGCAGGTTTTCGATCGGGCTGGATGATACTAAGCGGTCAGCAGCGTCACGCGAGCGACTTCATAGAGGGTCTTCAAATACTAGCGTCAATGCGATTGTGTGCCAATGTACCGGCACAGTTCGCCATTCAAACCGCATTAGGTGGTTATCAAAGTATTAACGAATATTTGCTGCCGAACGGACGTTTAACACAACAACGCAATCTTGCTGTGGATATGTTAAATGACATTCCAGGTGTGAGCTGCAGCATGCCTGCAGGGGCAATCTATGTTTTTCCAAAAATCGATACGCAACGATTCAACATTAGTGATGATGAGCGTTTTGTTTTCGACTTTTTGAAGGCTCAAAAAGTACTTCTTGTGCAGGGTTCAGGCTTCAATTGGCCACAGCCTGATCACTTTCGCTTAGTGTTTCTGCCACACTTAGACGAACTTGAAAAGGCGATCAATAAGTTGGGCGAGTTTCTGGCTCACTACAAACAATAGTGATGATTTAATGCTGCTTAGGCACGCATTTAAGTGCCTAAGCAGCGAACCTGCATTCAGATGTCATACCCTCTTTCGTTATGTAGCACGATATCGAGCCCTTGTGTTTCCTCATCCTCGGTGACCCGTAGCCCAATCATAAGATCAATCAGTTTAAGCAAGACGTAAGTAATGATTCCGGTATAGATTAGTACAGCAAATATGCCGGTAAGCTGGACGCCTAGTTGCTGACCAATTGTCGTTATGCCATCGGCCAAACCCTGGCCGCTGAAAATACCTAATTCGGTACTGGCGAATATTCCGGCGAGGAAGGTTCCCAGAACGCCACCAACTCCGTGCACGGGAAAAACATCCAGTGAGTCATCTATCTTGAGCTTCTGCTTAAGATAATAAGTTGCGTAATAGCAAACAAGACCCGCTGATAGCCCGATAACAATAGCGCCCGCCGGTCCAACATACCCTGATGCTGGCGTGATGGTACCTAAGCCGGCTACCATGCCCGTAACAATACCAAGTACACTCGGCTTTCCATATTTAACCCACTCAATCGTCATCCACATTAACGAACCACAGGCAGCCGATAAATGCGTAACCAATATGGCCATACCAGCATCACCATTGGCAGCTAATGCGCTACCGCCGTTAAAACCGAACCAACCAACCCATAGCATTCCCGCGCCGGTCACTGTCATGGTCATATTATGTGGAGGCATTGGCACCTTGCCATACCCCTTCCTGTTGCCAATAACCATCGCCGCCACAAGGGCTGCCACGCCGGCGGTGATGTGAACAACGGTTCCGCCAGCGAAGTCCAGCAAGCCCATTTGGCCTAGCCAACCCCCACCCCAAACCCAATGAGTTATGGGTGCATAGACAATCAGCAACCAAGCCGCACTGAACAACATCATTGCTGAGAATTTTGTTCGCTCCGCGTAGCCACCAATAATAAGTGCTGGCGTAATGATTGCAAAAGTCATCTGAAACATAACGAACACAGTTTCGGGTAGGTCTCCTGAAACCGAGTCCTCAGTCACACCGCGCAGGAACATTTTCCCCAAACCACCGAAATAGTCATTACCAGCATCAAACGCAATACTGTAGCCAACAGCAAACCATATAACAGATGCTAAGCAGCTAATGGCAAAGCACTGCATCAATATTGTCAGCACATTCTTGGAACGAACCAAGCCGGCATAAAACAGCGAGAGACCAGGAATGGTCATGAATAGAACCAGCGCCGTTGATGTCATTATCCAACCGGTATTGGCGGCATCGACGCCCTGCTGCGCCTGTGCATTAAACGTCAGCATCATCAACAAGCTGGCAATACTAACGCTGCGTGAGTTAAGCAATACGCTTCTCATTTTTTTTCCTCTGGCAAAAATGTGCACCTTAATGAGCAATTCGTTTGCTAAATGCACCTAATTAGAGCGCGGCGCTTCCTGCGTCGCTTAGTATGATGATCGACCAAATTTTCAATACTTTTCAAATAACAGTATTAAAAATCATATTTTTCAATCACATAGCCACATATTCAACATGTGCCAGCGATTCAAAGTTTGCACAACCATGGTGCGCACGCCCCATCATCGAATAGTTTTGAGCAATTATCGTGCCTGCCGGCCACTTTTGTTGACAGCGAAGGCGACGCCAATTAACGTTATCAGTTGAAGTACTAATTAAATAGGTCTATCGGAAACTCAATGAGCACGAAATATCAGAAAGCGATCATCATTTTGGTTTGGCTATTGGTGATAGCCAATCTCTTTCTGCCTACTCCAGACTGGCTTGACCAAACACTGAAGGTGTTGGGGATTTTCCTGGTAGTCGCACACATCATTGAGTGTTTTCTGTTTAGGCGAAAAATAACTGCTAACAGCAAACCAGTATTGATGGGTTTTATCATGGTGTTTGTATTTGGCGTAATACACCTGAATACTCTACCGGACTATACCCACTAACCAAACCCACTAGCCGCTCAAGCTTAAGCTAAGTAGCCGCTAAACCATTAGCGGCATAACCGTATCAAAGAACCAGCGTTTTACCGCTTGCCACCAGTCGGGGGCATTTCGCCTCTGCTGCTCACTCTTTGCCCTCGACAAAATGTACTGCCGAACAGATTCAGTTTCGACGGTACTTAACAGGTCGTTAAATGCAGCCATCCCTCGATCAGCATATAAACCACCTCGCACAATCGCGTCGAAATCTCGATGTTTTTCGCGGCTAAGAAAACGTAAATCTGCAATAGAGCTATGACTTGCTGCGCCGAAACCGTGGCAACGTCCACAATGTAATGAATATAATCGCTCGCCCTCCTCCAAGGTGACGTTATCGGCTACCGGTTCTTGCGCCAATACCAGTTCAGGGACTGGGCGCATAGCAGGCAACTCTTGTTTGCCGCCCAACTTATAAGCCAATACTCTACCGTTACTAGCAGGTAATTGATCTCGTTCAGGGCCACTGTACTGGCTCATTGAGCCACCCCAACCAGCGGCAACTGCTATGTACTGCTCGCCATTAACTGCGTAGCTAATTGGTGGCGCCATCACTCCAACCTGAGTGTTTGCTCGCCAAACCTCTTCTCCAATGTCTGACCTGTAGGCGCTAAGAATGCCTTCCGGATGCCCCATAAACACCAGGTTGCCAGCCGTGGCCAAAGTGCCGCCAACCCATGACTTGTGTAAGTCAACGCGCCAACGCGCTTTTTGCAAAAGAGGATCCCAAGCTAGCAAGCTACCGTGATGCATGGCTCGCAATGAGGCTGCAAGCATGCCTGGCGGAGGAGTTTGCTCAGACAAATCTAAACCGGTATTTAAACTCCGCGTTGGTTTAAATACAGAGTCTGCCTTGAACCGGTAACCTTGTTCAATGACGGGAATAAAGACCAAGCCATACCGTGGGTCGTATGACATTGGATGCCAATTATGAGCGCCCACTTGGGACGGAAGAATGTAACGCGGTTTTTCCAAATAATCGGCTTTCTCCGTACGCACTGGCCTACCTGTTTCCATATCGATATGGCTCGCCCAGTTAACCCGCGCATACGGTTCGGCGGATATCAGCTGTCCAGTCGCCCTGTCGATTACATAGAAAAAGCCATTCTTTGGGGCTTGCATTAAAACCTTGCGTCGCTCGCTATCGATCTCAATATCCGCGAGCATAATATGTTGTGTTGCCGTGTAATCCCACTGCTCGGCTGGCGTGGTTTGGTAGTGCCAAACATAACGGCCATCTTCAGGCTTCAAAGCAACAATCGACGACAGAAAAAGATTGTCGCCTCCTCCCGGACTGCGCAATTCGGCATTCCATGGTGATCCATTACCAACGCCTATATAAAGTAAGTCCAAGTCAGGGTCATAGGCCATTGAATCCCAGACTGTCCCGCCACCGCCCAGCGTCCACCACTGACCATTCCAAGTATCGGCCGCGGTTTCCATAGCATCATTTTCGAATCCCTTATCCGGGTTGCCTGGCACAGTGTGGAAACGCCAAAGCAGTCGACCAGTGACTGCGTCATAGGCTGACACGTATCCACGAACGCCAAAATCAGCACCACCGTTGCCAATGATAACTTTACCCTTAACTATGCGAGGCGCTCCTGTGATCGAATACGGCTGACTTATATCAACAGTCTCGGTCTGCCACACAAGCTGACCGGATTTTGCATCTACGGCAATCAGGCGGCCATCAAAGGCACCGAAGTAAACTTTATCGCCCCACACTGCGGCGCCGCGATTTACAACATCACAGCAAGCGTAATAGCCTCTTGCGCGATCCACTTTGGGGTCAAAGCGCCACAGCTCTTGCCCAGTAGCGGCATCTAGAGCGAGCATCACGCTCCAGCTCAATGTCAGGTACATTACCCCGTCAACGACAAGAGGCGTGGCTTCTAGCCCACGATTTGATCCCGTCTCTGTGAACCATGCAAGACCGAGCTTCTTAACTGTACCCTCAGAGATGGAGTCCAACGGGCTGTAACGCTGCTCGGAATAGCCACGACCATGACTAAGCCAATTTTCGGGTTCAGATTCAATCCCTGTTATTCGCTCTGCGTTCACTTCCGCAGCGTTGCTATTAGCGGCATAGAAAATGAAAACAACTATTGGAGCTAATAATGAACGTCTAATCAAAGCCATATAAAATGCAAGTCCTGAATTCCAGATACACGAAACCCGGCCTAAGCCGGGTTTCGAATTGATGCAGATATGCAACAACAAAAGCGAGCGTGCCGCTTTTGTGATTACTTACCGAGTTTGTCAGCACCCGCTTTGATTGCGTCAGCTGCCTTATCTTTGGCAGAATCTGCAGCATCACCAGCCATACCTTTCGCGCCTTCAACAGCGTCTCCAGCCATGTCTTTCGCGCCGTCTACAGCGTCACCGGCCATATCTTTCGCGCCTTCAACAGCATTACCAGCCGCGTCTCCAGCTGCATCAACAGCATTGCCCGCTGCGTCAGCCGCATCAGAAGCCATATCTGAAGCACCTTCAGCTACACTACCCGCCGCATCGCCGACTGCATCAACTGCGCCTGCACCTGCATCAACAGCTGACTCAGCTGCTTCTCCTACGGCGTCAGCTGCGCTGTCCATAGTATCTTTCATTGAATCGGCGACAGATTTACCGTCGTCTCCGCCACATGCAACCAGCGCAAGAGCTGTTACGCTACCTGCAATTAGCATTTTCAGTTGATTCTGTTTCATTTGATTAACTCCCATTAAAAAGGTACTGAAAACTTATCATAGCCTTCGCGCCTATAATAGCGAATCCGGCCCCAAGTGCTTGCAACCCTACTGCATTTTTCAAATGTTTACCGCCCGAAGACTAAGCAGACCTGCATTCAACGTCAGATACTAGTTTCCTGATCGCTCGAGCTTTATTATTTAATGACTCGTGTTGCGCACTCGCATACCATACCACGGCAGAACGACCTGGCAAAGCCGTGCGTCTTCGTTGTGATTGCTCAGGATATGCCATGCCTCTAGATAAACGCCCAAACAGAGAACGACTGAACAAAACCATCACGCTTTATGGCCGGAACCCTGTCTTGGAAGCGTTGAATGACAATAATCTGACCATTGATCGGCTGCACTTGGCCGATAGCAATCGCCCCGGAGCAGCAATTAATAGCATGATCGCGTTGGCCGAACGCAGAAATGCGGATATTGCTTACCACAGTCGCAAAGAACTCAGCCGAATATCTCGCAATGGTCGGCAAGATCAGGGGGTTGCGGTGGATATTTTTTGTCCTTCCCTGAGCTACTTTGACGATTGGGTAGTGGGAGAGAAGACTCCATCCAAGCTCAAGTTAATTGTTTTGGATGGAATAACCAACCCACAGAATTCAGGCATGATTATCAGATCATGTTACGCAGCGGGCATTGACGCGATTCTAATTGGCACCAAGGACATGGGCGCATTCAACCCATTGCTAGTTAAAGCCAGCGCCGGCACTGCTCTGAGGGCGCCCCTAGTCTATAGTCAGGACCTGGTTGCCAGCTTAAAGGCATTGAGAGATAGGGGCGTCATCATTTGCACTTTGGCCGCAGACGCGCCGACCAGTTTGTTCCACCCAGATAGCCCGAAAAACGGGGCCTTTGTGTTTGGCAACGAAACTGACGGTGTCTCTTCTCAAATAAGGAGCATCAGTAACACGTCAGTTTCAATACCAATGCAAGGACAAGTTGAATCATTGAACGTCGCGATTAGCGCCGCCTTGGTTGCATTTCGTGTGTGCAATACAGGATAACGCTTTTCTCTCTCTACTTGCTCAAATAAGCCATCGAGGCTTCAAGGCCTTCGATGCTCATGGGGTACATATGCCCTTCCATTATTTTCTGAGTCATACTCACAGATTGACTGTATTCCCACTGATTCGGCGGCAATGGATTGATCCAGGCAACCTTGTCATAGGTTTTCCTAATTCGATTCATCCACACTTCACCAGCTTCTTCATTCCAGTGTTCAACGCTACCACCAGGTTGCGCAATTTCGTATGGTGACATCGATGCATCGCCAATAAAAATTACTTTATAGTCGCTGGCATAGGTGTGCAGAACTTCCAAGGTGGACGTGGTGTCATTGAACCGACGGATATTGTTCTTCCAGACAGATTCATAAATAAAATTGTGGAAATAAAAATATTCCAGATGCTTGAACTCTGTGCGCGCGGCACTGAACAACTCTTCACACACCTTAACGTGCGGGTCCATTGAGCCGCCAACATCAAGAAACAACAATACTTTGACAGCGTTGTGCTTTTCTGGAACCATTTTAATATCGAGCATACCGGCATTTCTTGCCGTCGAACGAATTGTATCTGACAAATCAAGCTCATCTTCAGCGCCACTGCGCGCGAATTTACGCAAACGACGCATCGCCAGTTTGATATTTCTTGTACCTAATTCAACGCTGTCGTCCAGGTTTTTAAACTCGCGCTTGTCCCAAACTTTTACGGCTTTATTGTTCTTCCCTTCGCCACCAACTCTTATGCCTTCCGGATGATATCCGCCGTGTCCGAAGGGTGATGTACCACCTGTACCTATCCATTTGTTTCCGCCTTCATGGCGTTCTTTTTGCTCTTCGAGACGTTTCTTGAACGCCTCTATGAGTTTTTCCAACCCACCCAGGGACTCAATTTTGGCCTTCTCTTCTTCAGTAAGGTGTTTTTCAAACTCCTTGCGTAGCCAGTCCTCAGGTATCAGGGCTTCGATTATGTCATCGACAGATTCTAGATCCTTAAAGTACAAGGAAAAAGCGCGATCAAATTTATCGTAATACTTCTCATCCTTAACAAGGCATGTACGGCTGAGAAAATAAAATTCTTCCGCATCACCGAACACCAAACGGTGCTGCAGAGCTTCGATCAAATCCATGAGTTCGCGCAACGTTACTGGTATTTCAGCATTGCGCAATCCATTGAAAAAACTGATCAACATTGTGGCCGTTCCTTTTCTTTACTAACCCTAGCTGTGCTGCCGGTTCTAACGACGCTGCTCACGACGATGCATAAACGCCAGGCGTTCAAGCAAATGAACGTCCTGTTCATTCTTAACCAAGGCACCGTAAAGTGGCGGGATAGCTTTCGTGTTGTCTCGATTCTTCAGAATTTCGTCGGGGATTTCATCAGCCATTAGAAGTTTAAGCCAATCAATTAGCTCAGACGTTGACGGCTTCTTTTTCATTCCGGGTACAGATCGCACATCGAAAAATATTTCTAAAGCTTCCTTAACAAGATCTTTCTGGGCGTTAGGGTGATGCACATCAATAATCTGCTTCATGGTCTCACGATCAGGAAAATTGATGAAGTGAAAGAAGCAACGGCGCAAAAAAGCATCCGGCAATTCTTTTTCATTATTACTAGTGATAATAATGATGGGACGATGTTTGGCCTTTATGGTTTCTCCAGTTTCATAAACAAAGAACTCCATCTTATCGAGTTCAACCAATAAATCGTTTGGAAATTCGATGTCCGCCTTATCGATTTCATCAATCAACAGCACGACTTGCTCATCTGCTGCAAACGCCTCCCACACTTTTCCGGCTTTGATGTAATTCGATATATCGTGAACTTTATCGTCACCAAGCTGTGAGTCTCGCAGTCTTGAAACGGCGTCATATTCGTACAAGCCTTGTTGAGCTTTCGTCGTTGACTTGATATGCCACTGGTAAAGCGGTTTGCCGAGAGCCTCAGCGACTTCTTCGGCTAACATGGTCTTACCTGTGCCAGGCTCACCTTTGATCAAAAGCGGCCGTTGCAGAGTAATAGCCGCATTAACAGCTAAACTCAGATCGTCGGTCGCAACGTAGCGCTCAGTACCCTTAAACTCCATAACTCACCTAAACTCATAAAAATACGCAGCCGAGCATTATACAGGTAAAGCAGCTTTCAGGAGTAGTTGTGAACGTTGCCGATTGTTGGGAAAATAAATCAATGGCCCCTATGCTTGACTATGGCGCTTCTGCTTGGGCTGTAGAGCCTTTTTCTGAGCCGCCATCTGCCTCTGCAGCCGCCCTCTTACGTCGGGATGATACCCATAAATAGTGAACGGCTTTTGCCAGCAAAACGACTGCCAAAGCGCCAAGCGTCCACAATAGCAGTGCATTTATAGCCGGCGCCGCCTGTTCCGGTCCTTTTGACAACCAATCGAAAGGGGCAACGACCCATGCAGGGGCGTATTGGTGGCGTTCAGACTCTACCATTGCCGGCACTAATAAGAGGCACGCAAGAATGAATCGCAGCGACAAGCTTAACCAACGCGGCCAGCTTCGAGTAAGCCGCCACGCAACTATCAGCAAACCAACCACTCCCAATAAATACACGGCCCACATGACTAAATAATCATTGCTCGCTGCCCAATCCACAAAATCTGTCATAGCTCCACCCAAGTAATGATGTGTTCCTGCCATTCTTCCTCGTGCACGTATTCCTCTGGAATCACACGCCCACGCACAGATACTCCGGCGTGACCGACACTTTCGCTATCGTTGGAGCAAAGCGGATGCCATTGGGGAAGTGGTAATTCCCGCGCACGCAGCCGGTAGGCGCATGAAGCCGGCATTTCAGCCAATCGCGGTGAAGACTGCCACAACAGCCGAACATCAAGGCAAGAAGGTACCTTCTCAAGTCTCTGCGTGTAATTGCTACAGCGGCAACTCTCCAGATCCAGCAATTGGCATGCAAGTGCCGTGTAATGAAGCTCACCAGTGGCATCATCTGCTAATTTGATTAAGCAGCACTGACCACAGCCATCACACAATGCTTCCCACTCTTCGTCATTGAGCTCAGCCAAGGGCAATTTTGCCCAGAACTCTGGACGCTGTTTTTTTGCGCTAGAGTTTTCTAATAGCATGGTCTGCTGCTGGTGGCATCTGCAAGTAAAAACCGACTTCGTTCAACGCCAGCATCACGTCCTCTGCTTTCGCCAAGGCCAATTTTCGCTCCGCTGACAGCGCCACATTCAATACCCATTTAGGATCACCAAAACTTGTTAGCAATTCTTCCGGTACGTTTTCCAAATCGGCCTCGCTCTTAACATACAGATACGCAAACTTCATTTTTTCACTTCGGTACACACAACATTCCATCGCTAGTGTGCCCCTGCCTGCGCATCGCTAAAAAAATTGTTGAGATCATTTAGCAAAATATTCCCTACAACATCAGCTCGCCATCCGGACAAAGAAGGCGACAATTGCCCCACTCCATGCAGGCTGTGAGTCAGTAGCATGTATTCAATGTCCTTTTTTCTGGCCAGCATCTCAGGCGCCACCTGCAATTTTTCTGCTATGGAATTTACACTTGCTCGTAATTTTTTAGATACTTTGGAATAGGCTCGGCCTGTCGGCTGAGGAAGGGCTTCAGGCAGTTCGCTTTCTGGGGCTTCACGAGCATTTCCCAGAAGCTCCAAAATTACCGAGCCGATTCTACGAAGTTGTCCCGGCGCAATGCCCTCTACGCGAGCAAGATCATCGTGCGATTTAGGCAACTGGTCAGCAATATCCCATAGAGCCTTATCCTTAAGAATCCAGCTGCGCGGCCGATTTCTAGCGATGGCGGTTTCCTCTCGCCAGCTTGCCATTAATTGTAGGGCCAGTAATTTGCGGGGCGACAATTGCCAGGCCCGACCTATTTTCAAGTACGCCTGCTCTGGCACTACCTCACTCGCGCCTGAGAGTTCAAGCTGCTCGCACTCATCCACCACCCATGCAAGGCGCTGTTTGGAAGTGAGACTGCCAACCATCAATTGATATATTTCAGGTAGATAAATAACATCATCGGCCGCGTATTTAATTTGCTTCTCAGAGAGTGGTCGTACTTTCCAATCAGAACGGGTCTCACCCTTATCCAACTCTACGCCACAAAGCAGCGCTACCAGCTTTCCGTAAGACAAAGAAAAACCATAATTACAAAATGCCGCGGCAATCTGAGTGTCAAATATTGGGCCAATTGGTTGCCCGCAATACTGCGAGAGTATTTGTAAATCTTCCGACCCAGCATGCAGCACTTTGACGACGTCGCGGTTGGTCAACAACACTGACAAGGCTTCGGCCATACCATCTATCATCGGGTCAACAAGAATAAGTTCATCTCCAGCGCGAATCTGAACCAAGCTTAGCTCTGCATAATAGGTATCTGTGCGCATGAACTCTGTATCTAGCGCAACAAAGTCCAAGCTTAAAAAGTCTTCGCAGTGGCTACGCACCAATTTTACGTCATCTAACAATTCCATAGTGTGCTACCGCTTACATATCCAGTTGAGTGCGTCCGCTAAACGCATGAGCAAGCGTCCCACCGTCGACATACTCTAATTCGCCGCCAAGCGGCACACCATGCGCAATGCGACTTACAGCTACTCCAGAGTGCCGCAGTTGCTCAGTTATAAAGTAAGCCGTCGCTTCGCCTTCAACCGTTGGATTGGTCGCAAGAATAACTTCTTCAACCTCCTGCACACTTGAACGACTGACCAATTGCTCGATACCGATATCTTCGGGTCCTATGCCATCAATTGGTGACAGATGGCCAAGCAATACGAAATACAGTCCTCTATAACCTCCGGCTTGCTCTACCGCAATAACATCAGCAGGGGTCTCTACAACACAAATCGTTGTTCTATCACGACGCGGGTGCTGACAAATGTCGCACACAGCATTCTCAGTGAGCGTTCTGCACTCCTCACAGCGACCAACCAGGTTTGCCGCCGAAAGTAGTGTATTTGACAACTCCCTGCAGCTGTCGCGATCACGCTCTAACAGGTGCAGCGCCATTCTCTGCGCACTTTTAGGCCCTACGCCAGGCAAGCACTGCAACGAGTCAATCAATTGATTTATGAGCGGGGAAAATGACACGTATTGGATCGTCGCATTGTAGTAAAAAGAGCTGTGTAACAAGAGTTAACTAAAAGCCGGATATACGGAACCTAAAAAGGCATCTTAAAACCATCCGGCATTGCAATACCCCCGGTTAAGCTGCTCATTTGTTCCTGTTGGCGCAGCTCTACGCGACGCACTGCATCGTTCATCGCGGCCGCGATTAAATCCTCAAGAATTTCCTTATCCTCGGATAACAGAGACGAGTCAATATTCACTCGTTTTACGTCATGGCGGCCTGTCATTACAATTTTAACAAGACCGGCTCCAGACTCTCCCTCTACTTCCATATTGGCAAGCTCTTGTTGCGCCTGCTGCATTTTCTCCTGCACTTCCTGTGCTTGTTTCATTAAGTCGCCCAATCCGGATTTCATAGACTGATTCTCATTAGCTTGTTGTATTCAATGGACGCAGCAATCACAAAAGCGTCCGCCTGTATTTAGTGCCGCCGAACTGGGTCAGCTGCCAGATCCGCTTCTTTCGGTGCTATCGGCGCGATCGATTCATGCTCTACCTGGCCACCAAAAGTCTGAAGCAGCGAGTTTACATTTGGGTCGCTCATTATACTGTCTACGGCCGCCTGCTGTCGTTCTCGCTTACAACGTTGGTCATGCAAGAAAGGTGTTTCCCTGCCTACTGCGCCCGATTCAAGCGTGACCTTGAGCATTTGACCGGTATAATTTTGTAACGCACTCTCCAGCTGAGCCACATGAGTCGCCTGGAACAACTTGCAATTTACCTCATCCAGGCAAAAAACCACATGCCCGTCGGCGGCCTCCTTCAATTCGCAGTTCGCGGCCACGTTTCGGGCCATTCCCGCTATTTTCAGCCTTGCAAACACCTCGTTCCAATTATCTGGCCCTAACGCATGGCAGGGTTCTACATCAGGCTTTTTTTTTTCAGTCTGCGGCTCAGCCTGCGTCGCTAATACTGATGTCGCAGCAGGGTCCCTATGCGCGGCAGATGGTCCCGCGCTGGCTTGCGGGGCTTCAGCAACCTGACTCACACCGGGCGCTTGTCGGTCCGACGATGTAGATGAGGATATAGCTGTAGCCGGCAGTTCGGGCACTGAGGACGATTGGTCAGGCGTCGATTCCGCTCGATCGGGTGCGGCCGCGGCTTGAGCAGGCGTCGCTGCACTTTCATCAATAATCGCTGGGTCAGAACTATTGTTGGCAGCTTGTTCTGCCATCTCAGCCGGCGCAGTCGATAGTTCTTCGATAGTGTCAGTGTCATCAGCCAGGAAAGTCAGCATACGCATTAGCGCCATTTCCAACCCAACTCTGGGTGACGGAGCAAATGGTAGGTCGCGCTGGGCTTGAACCGCAATTTGATAATACAACTGCACGTCCTCGGCCAACATCGATGCCGCTAGAGCTTTAAGGCGCTCGGAACTATCAAGTTGAGGCGCTTGATAATCCGGTACAGCCTGAAACACCGCTATGCTGTGCAGACTACTTAACAGCTCTTCAATGTATAAAGAAAGATCAGTACCATTTGACGCCACCTGCTCAGACAGTTTAAGCACTGCTGACGCGTCTCTCTGCGCCAGCGCCTCTATAAGCTCGCAGACAGTATCGCGACTAATTGTGCCCAGCATTGAGCTTACGTCGGCCTCACGAATACCATCGCCACTGAAAGCAATCGCCTGGTCTGTAAGGCTGAGCGCATCGCGCATGCTGCCTGAGGCCGCGCGTGCTAACGCCCACAACGCCGCCTCCTCCGCTGTGACAGCCTCAGCACCCAATACGTGCTTGAGGTGCTCAACGATTACCTCAGGAGCAATATTCTTAAGACTAAACTGCAAGCACCGAGATAAAATTGTGGCGGGCAACCGTTGTGGATCAGTTGTGGCCAATAAGAACTTAACATGTGGTGGTGGCTCTTCCAATGTTTTGAGAAGTGCATTAAAACTGTGCGTTGACAGCATATGTACTTCGTCAATCAGGTAAATCTTGAAGCGACCTTTGCTAGGCGCGTATTGCACGTTCTCTAGCAATTCCCGAGTATCTTCCACCTTGGTTCGTGAGGCGGCATCTACTTCTATCAAATCAACAAAGCGATTTTCTGAGATCTCGCTACAAGCACCGCACTTTCCGCAAGGTCTTGAGCTAACACCGGTTTCACAGTTTAGGCATTTCGCCAAAATTCTAGCAACGCTGGTCTTACCCACGCCGCGAGTGCCAGTGAACAAATACGCATGATGCAGGCGATCAGAATCGAGGGCATTCACAAGTGCTTGAAGCACATGTTCCTGGCCGCGCATTTCGTGGAATGTTGCCGGCCTCCATTTGCGTGCCAGCACCTGATAAGACATAGCGTATCCAGTTGCCCATCAGCTTGTCGGCTCGATCAGTGATGTTCAGAACACCATGCCAAAGATCGAATCGTTTCAAGCGTTAACCAGCCGCTTCCGAAGCAGACTGTTTTCGGCATTGTAACACTGCCTTGAGAGAAACACTGTATTGTGAAAAACACTGTCTCATGATAATTAGGGTGGCGGCCCCTGCCAGCCACACCCCGGCACACGATCCATAGCTACCGTTGCTCCCTTCCGGGCCTGGCGGAGTTTACCACTTCACGTTGCGAGGGGACCAACAAGGACCACCATTGAAGCGCCGCGATTACTTCGGCGCCGCGCATTATGCGTTAATCGCACAGTGTCATCAAGCCAACAAATCTATCATAATTTTTGCACCCGCTTCGGGTGCGCAAGCAAGCCCAAACGCGGTCTCGAATTCTTCAAGCGGAAAATGGTGACTTACCATCGGTAACACATCAACTTCACCACTCGCCAACATCGAAATAACATCGGGGAATTCGTTTGGGTAAGCCATTGAGCCGGTAATCGACAGCTCCTTCATCAACAACATGGTGAAATCAACTTCAACTGGCTTTTTGTGCAACCCTGCTACTATCAGTCTCGCCCCCGTTTTGCAGACATCCAGCACTGATTTGACGATACTAGTGGCACCTGCCGCGTCTATGAAAATATCCGTGCCGGCAATTGGCAGCATGCCCATTAATTGATCTGCGCCATGCTGTTGTTGCAGATACGCAAGCAAATCCAGTCCCTCAGGTGATCGTGTTTCACGCGCACCCATTTTCATCGCTCGCTCGCGGCGGTCTGCCGAAAAATCCAGACCAATAATGTCCTCCACCCCGCGATAGCGCAGCGCAGCAATGCAGCTCAAACCAATTGCACCCAGGCCAAAGATGAGAACTTTATTGCCTGACCCAGGCTGAGCTTGGTTGACAGCGTGGAACCCAACCGCCAGCGGCTCGACCAAGGCGCCTTCTAGCATGGACACGGTCTCGGGCAATTTAAATACGCAACCACCCAATGCCGCATTTCGAACTAAAAGCTGGCGAGCAAATCCGCCCTCACTGCCGCCATTGCCAATCGCATTACCAGCCCCCATGGGGTTAACGCAAACACGATCACCAATTGCAAGGTCGATGACATTCTTGCCCACTGCAGCAACAGTGCCTGACAGCTCGTGTCCCAGCGGCATAGCCGCGCCACTCGGCCCAGCAAGGCCTCCTTGCGCTACATAAGTAACGTCGCTGCCACAAATACCGCAGTGCTGAACCTGAATAAGCGCATCATCATCAGATATTTGTGGCAAAGCGACCTCGTCGAGTGAAAAACTTCCCGGGCCGTGCAACTGGACGAGTTTCATTGGCTACCCACCATATTTCGAGTAAATCGTGTGCAAAGTCTAACCCACCTAGGCAGCCGCGTCGCCGCAAACACAAGCATGGATTCTGACAATGCGTTTACTCGCCAACGTATACCAAACGGCGTATCCTCGACTCAACGTTAGATGCTATAGGACGCAGCCATGGCCATTGCCCCACCACCAAGCCGACGAGCACTGCATGACTTCCTGGACGCTCTTAAAGATATTGATGTAGATTATTTTACCGAAGCACGCGGAATCATCAGCGAGGCAGATATTGCTGAAGGCGAACATTATTTAACCCACTTAATGAAGGTGGGCCTAGAGATAGCTCTGGATAACGACGAAAATGCACCGCATTTTAGCCAGCTGATTACACCAACACAAAAATTTGGTGGTGACGGACCCGACCACTTCGTGTTCTTTGCACCACTCACTGGGCAACGAAAATACACTATCAAAGGCCAGAAAACTGGCGAGGTTTACCTTTCGTTCACCGTCCACACCGGAGAACGCGATTCACTTTGGGGCACCGGTGTTGTCAGCGAGATGAACGATCAACGAATAGAGTTTGATGCTGAAGGCAGGTATGAGATAACTCTTAGCAAAGAGCCGCAAAAAGGTAATTGGCTGCCTATAAACGACGACACAATTTGCGTGGTCACTCGACATTACTTTATGAATGAGCGAGCAGCCGTTTCTGACCCTACCGTAAATCCAGTGATTGAAATCGAAACCCAGTCAAAACCAGAACCTCCTCTGCCTTTATCTACTGAGAACTTCGCACGAAAACTCAAAATGGTGGAAGGCTACATAAGGGGGCACACGGTCAACCGGCCGCTACAAAGCGCTGCAACTGTTCCAGATTGGTTCTCCTTAATCCCGAATCAATTGCCCCAAGCGCGCGTTTGGAATAATGATGACGGTGGCGGATACGGAGCGGTTGACGCTGCCTACGCAGCCTGCCCGTTTGTACTTGGCAAGAATGAAGCTCTATTGATCGAAGGCAGAATGCCTAACTGCCGATACGCCAACATCACGCTGTGGAATCGCTACTTGCAAACTTTCGACCATCGGTTTCGTCAAGTAGGCCTGAACTTGGCGCAATTGATTTGTAACAACGACGGTAGCTACAAGCTGGTGGTATCTCATGAAGACCCAGGGCATCCGAACTGGCTGGACACCGAAGGTCGTGCCTATGGCACGATATATTGTCGCTACTTACTGGCAAGCGAGGCAATAGAAAAAGCACACTGCAAAGTGCTATCGTTTGCTCAAGCCGTAGACACCTTGGCCAACTGGCAGCAATAGATTTAACCTTGCAAATAAGATATAACTAATTGTTTTTATATGTTTTTAAACTTTATTCAACAAAAGAGTTAGAGAACGCTCATCGTTTTTAGCTCGACCGTGAGCAGAAAATCAGTAAACTACGCCGCTTCGTTTGCCAGCAATACACTCTCTGGCAACGTTGAACCTGCAAGACGGCGGAGAGAAACATGCAGATTGGAGTTCCAAAGGAAACGGCAGACGGCGAGAAACGTTGCGCGGTCGTACCTCAAAATGCCAAGCGCTTATGCGCAATGGGCGCAGACCTTCTATTAGAAAGTGGTTTAGGTGTAGCAGCAGGTTTTTCAGACGCTGATTACGAAGAGGCTGGCGCAAAAATCACAACTGATCGCGGCAAGCTGCTATCCGAGTCCGATGTTATCTTACGCTTGAAAAAGCCAGAGAAGGATGAGGTCAGCCAACTTAAAAAGGGCTGCATCCACGTAAGCTACCTCGACCCTTATAATGAACGCGAGCTGGTGGAAACCCTGCGAGCCGCGGACATTAATGCCATCAGCATGGAAATGATTCCGCGCACAACTCGCGCCCAAAAAATGGACGCTCTGAGTTCACAGGCCAACCTGGCTGGCTATGTGATGGTCATATTGGCAGCGCGTCAGTTGAATAAAATCTTACCAATGATGATGACGCCAGCGGGCACAATCGCGCCGGCAAGAGTTTTTGTTATTGGTGCCGGTGTCGCCGGCCTGCAGGCCATCGCGACGGCGAAACGTTTGGGAGCACGAGTAGAAGCTTTCGACACTCGAGCGGTTGTCGCAGAGCAAGTAAGGTCACTGGGCGGTAAGTTCGTTGAGATCGACCTTGGTGAAACTGGGCAAACAAAAGACGGCTACGCAAAAGCCCTCACCGAAGATCAGCTGGAACTGCAAAAGCAGGGGCAGAAAAAAGTTATAGCTCAATCAGACATTGTGATTACGACCGCTCAACTGTTTGGACGTAAAGCACCGGTTATTGTTACCAGAGACATGATTGAGGCGATGAAGCCTGGCAGCGTCGTGGTTGATATGGCCGTGGAATCGGGCGGCAACGTTGAAGGTTCCGAGCTAGACAAAATAGTCGATGTCAATGGCGTATCGGTCATAGGTATGGGTAATTTACCCTCGGAAGCCTGCCGCAACGCCAGCGAAATGTACTCTTCAAACTTGTTCAATTTAGTGGACGAATTTTGGGACAAAGAAGGTGATGCGGGTCTGGTACTCAATCCCGACGACGACATTATTCAAGGCTGTCTGATCACCCGTGATGGGGAACTGGTCAACGAAGCCATCAAGAATCATTACTCAAATTAAGGATCGACGACGATGGAACTCATTTATCTGATATTTATTCTCGTATTGTCGGTATTTCTCGGCTTCGAACTTATTTCAAAAGTACCGGCAACGCTGCATACGCCGCTGATGTCAGGCGCTAACGCTATTTCCGGCATTACCTTAGTGGGTGCTGTGCTCGCGGCCGGTTCAGAAGGCTTAGGTGGCTTTGCTGATGTACTTGCAGGAATTGCCGTTATTACGGCAACCGTCAATGTTGTTGGCGGCTACATGGTGACCAACCGTATGCTCTCCATGTTCAAGAAAAAAGAGTCAAGTAATGGAGCGGGCAAATGAGCGTAGACCTATTTATTAATCTTGCCTACATTGTCGCAGCCATTCTATTTATTCTTGGCTTAAAGAAGCTTGGCTCTCCAGACAGCGCGCGCCAAGGCAACCTCATGTCGGCCGTGGGCATGGCTATTGCCGTATTTGTTACGCTCTTTAGCTCGCAAATACTGAGCTACACCAGCATTATCTTGTGCGTTCTTATCGGCGCGGGTATTGGCTCCTATGCCGCCAAGAAAGTTGAAATGACGGCTATGCCTGAAATGGTGGCCCTATTTAATGGTACGGGTGGTATCGCCAGCTTGCTGGTTGGCTGGGCAGCGTTGTTTGGTGGAGCCGTTAGTTCTTTCACTGCTTTCACTGTGTTGCTGTCAATCGTGATCGGTGGCGTTACCTTTACCGGTAGCCTGATCGCATACGCCAAACTTAGCGAGAAAATGGATGGCAAAGCCATCGTGTTTGACTCACAAAGAATAGTGAATGGCGCACTTATCGCCGCAATTCTTGTGTTCGGATATTTCTTCGTGCAAGAACCCGCAGCTACCTCAGGCACCTTGTGGTTGCTGATCATTCTCGCCTTGGTATTTGGTGTAATGGTTGTTATTCCGATTGGTGGCGCTGATATGCCAGTCGTAATATCTCTGCTCAACAGTTATTCGGGCCTCGCTGCGTGTGCGGCTGGTTTCGCAATCGACAACAATCTATTGATTGTAGCCGGCTCACTGGTTGGTTCTGCGGGTATTATTCTGACGAACATCATGTGCAAAGCCATGAACCGCTCGCTCGGTAATGTGCTGTTCTCAGGCTTTGGCGCAGTGAAGCACTCAACCAAGGTGACCGAGGGCGAAGTTAAGCCCATCAATATTGAAGATGCCTACCTTATTTTGGAAGCTGCTGGCAATGTTATGTTCGTGCCTGGCTACGGAATGGCTGTTGCACAAGCTCAGCATGCGGTTCGCGAGCTTACTGAATGCCTGGAAGAAAACGGAGCTGAAGTCAGTTTTGCTATTCACCCTGTTGCCGGTCGCATGCCTGGACACATGAATGTGCTACTAGCTGAGGCAAACGTCCCTTACGATCAACTGATCGAAATGGATGACGCTAACCCGAGAATGGATTTTGTTGATGTTGCCATTGTGATTGGCGCCAATGACGTCGTTAACCCAGCAGCCAACGAAGACGACACTAGCCCGATATACGGCATGCCTGTTATCGAAGTACCAAGAGCGCGCACAGTATTCGTTCTAAAGCGCGGAATGGCAGCGGGCTTCTCTGGAGTAGACAACCCTCTATTCTTTGGTGAAAACACACGGATGTTGTTTGGTGATGCAAAGGCGTCAATCACAGGCATAGTTGCAGAGTTTAAGAGCTAGATAGGGGCTGAAAAGCTAGTATGTGATTAGGTACGCTATGACAGGCGATTCGATGCTTGTCATAGCGCTACAGCTCTAGCTGAGTTAAGCCGTTGATTACTAGACCTCTTTGCGAGGCAGCTCATCGCCTTCAGCCAGCGACTCTTCCAGCATTTTTGAACTCTGCTCCCAGCAATGCGTCGCGCACGCCTTTCTGGATTCAAAATCCTTAAACCGTACTGGCTCAGCAAAACGGACCTCAACTCGCGCGGTGGGCGCACCCAAAGCTTTCACAAAGTGCATTCCAAAAGGCATCGTGTCATACCAGGCAAAAAAGTTTCGCCACTGTCCATTCATTGGCCTACCTGCACAGTGCGTATAAGACACGGCGAAAGGCTGGATCAGGACATCCACGTCAGATAACTCAGCTGCTTTAAACAAACTACTTTTGAACGGCAGCACCGAAGTGCCATAAGTGCTAGTGCCCTCAGGAAACAAAATCAGATTACCTTGCTTCTTTAGGTGTAGCTCCATGATGCTAATCTGCTTAGCAGCGCGCTTGCTATTGCGCTCAAAAAACAAGGTGTTTTGCAGCTTTGCCAACTGACCAAGGACAGGCCAAGAAGCCACATCAGACTTGGCAATGAAATACCCGGGCAGCCAACCGCCAAGTACAAAGACATCCAAGTAGGAAATATGATTACCAACATACAGTGTCGGTCTGTGGTGAGACATGCCCTTGCCTTGCGTTACTGATAAACCGAAGATTAGACAGCAACCACGGTGGAATAATCGTGGAATTTTTTCCAAACCATTATAGTTAACCAGACGTGCCGCATAAAAAAGCGACACCATGGCAGCACACCAAATACACAAGGCAAAAATCGCGAGCAGCGCCCGAAGAGGTAGAATTACTTTATTCACAGATTTTTTCTGCTTGTTGTTCTATTTATTGAGTACAGGCTCAGCAAGTTTTGCTTGAGGACGTTGCGCTCTTAGTCACAAAGCTAAAACCGATATTACATTACTGGTGCCGAATTAGGGTATGATTCTGCACGACCATATCGTGTGCATCAACATAAATACCGACGAACACTGTATTAAAAATAGGGTCAATAATTGCGGTATCAGTGATTTTGGCTCCCACTTTCAAATAACCCCGAAGCAATGTGGGCACGGCTTGTTTGGCGTCTGCCCAATTGGCTCGCCCCTGCAGCAATTGCTCAATCTTCACGTGCGATGCCGTGACAGGTGGAGACTGGCATTCAGGAGGCGCCAAATTGTTTTGATACAGGTAGCTTAATATCGATCGGTGCTGCTCTACATCTTTGCCCTGAAAGCTCGCACAACCCAACATGAGCTCAAACTTTTCCGCCACAATAAACTGCAAAGTGAATTTCCAGATCAACATCAAGATGGAACCATTACGGCCTTCTGGGTCGATGCAGAAACGACTCAGTTCTAGAATTTTTTCGTAGCGATAGCGCAAATTCGTTAGATCAAAAGCCTTTTCGGTATAGAAGCTTTGCCCCTCCATCAATGCCAAACTACTCACCAATCGTAGGGTTCCAACAACAGGCTGCTTTTCCTTGGAATGGTCCAGAACAATTACGTGAATACCAACATCATCCCATTCATCCTGCTCTCTACCGATGCGTTGCATGTCTTCAGAGGGCTCACCTCCTGCTTCAATATAGAGCGTTTTATATCTCAGCTCCTGCGCAGCACGTAACTCATCCGAACTGGCTGCGAAACGGACTTCCAACCTGCCCGCTTGAATACTTGGCCGATGAGGAAAATCTGCGGATGAAGAATCTTTGCGAGAAGTATTTTCTAACATTGAATGCCTACCTTCAGCTCGCGATCGTTCGCGAACTCTTCTCCGCTTGTTGATGGTATGCCTGGGTGGAAGCTGCCATCCCAAATTGTTTGTCGATACTTAAACCCATTGCCCGCATGTGCAAAGCCATTTGCGCAAAATGATGGGTTGTATGGCCATGCAAAAAAACCAATTCTCTAGCAAGGCTAGACTCTACTGGGGGTACGTCTATTGTCCGCATATCAGTTCTCAATCTAATCTGCATTTTTTCTTGCCCGGATACGCCTTTTCTATTCAACTGAATAAGGCGTTGCTCTATTTCGGCAACTCGTTCGCGGGCAACATCTCTACGTGATTCGATTATGCTATCCCTGCTACGCGCATCGTAATCAATAAGTCCGTTGTCTAGATCATTAATAAAACACTCATAATGCTCGATAACATGCCGCACGTGGCAACCAAGCGTGGAAACCGCAATATCGCAGACAATGGTGCCATACTGCTCATCATTGAGTCGATCTAGCAAAGCGCGTAACTGAGTCAGCGCTTCAATATTACTGACAACTAGCATATTTTGTGGCAACTTTTAGTGCTCCAACAACTTGTTCCGAGCTTATGACCATTATACCCGTACTTAATTCATTCAAATTGGTCATTATTCTCATCTGATGCCATCTTGTAAGTGACATGAGACTGACGAATGTGAACACAAAATAATGTACAGCTTCGTTGAGTTTCGCATAGTCTTGCGCATCACTAACAGAGAGACGAGTCTTCCGTGAGCTTACGCCCTGACCCTGTAAGAATATCAGACCTACGACAACCCATTTTTCCGAATTTCGTAAAAGAGCTTCTCGAGTCAGCTAAATCGTCACCATTGAAGTTAAGTGTAGAGTCCGTGCAGACCGCTGTTTCCCAAACCGATGGGCTACAACCGTATTCTGACCCCGCTTATTTAGAACGAATGCAATTGCTGCTTGATTGCATGAATGAAGACGATGATCTGTCAGCATTCGGGCGAGCAAATAACTTCGGCATTATGGTTCGGTACGCCACCCAACGTGCGAGGCTTGAAAAGCTCTATGCCGAAAACCCTGAAATTAATAATATCGTCATCGATCGCCCTATTATTATCGCCGGCTTGCCTCGCAGTGGAACCACTCATCTTCTTAACTTGATCTCAGTTGATCCTAGGCTGAGATCACTCCCCTACTGGGAGTCAATTGAACCTTTTCAAGATGGCGCCGTGCCTGTCGCCGCGTTTGATCCAAATGACTCACGGATCATTCAATGTCGCGAACAGCTTAGCATTCAAGATTCTATAATGCCGCTGTTTAAAAACATGCATGATATGTCTCCGGAACACACTCACGAAGAAGTAGAGCTAATGGGCATGGATTTCTCCATGATGCTATTTGAGAACTACGCAATCATGCCGAAATGGCGTGACTATTATCTTACACACAATCAAACAGGCCATTATGAGTTTTTAAAAAGAGCATTGAAGGCTCTGCAATGGATTCGCGGTCCTGAACGCTGGATACTGAAATCGCCACAACACCTTGAACAAATGCCGGCACTAAAAGCCGTTTTTCCAGACGCAAGCTACGTTGTGACACACCGCGACCCAGTCTCCGTAACATCGTCATTGTTGACTATGCTGAGCTATTCGGCTCGTTTAAGTCGCGACCCTGTGCAGCCAAGTGACATTGCATTGTACTGGGTTGACCGGGTCGAGAAAATGCTCAGAGCTTGTATTGCTGGGACTGGATGCCTACCACATGAGCAGACCAAACAGGTGTTGTTTCATGAGTTTATGGCAGATGATGTAGGGACTGTCGATGCCATTTACACGCAAGCAGGACACCCGATGACCAATGATATTCGCAACGCGATGCATCAGTACATGGTGGACAATCCACGCGGGAAATACGGGCAAGTACAATATGATTTGAGGGAGGATTTTGGCTTGGACACAGCCGCTTTATACGAGCAATTTAAGTTTTACACAGATCACTTTGGCATAAAAATTGAACACAAGAACTAGCACCAAGAAGTAGATTGATGCGTCCATATCATGAAAGCCACTTAGTCAGCTTGATACTCAGTAAACGACATTGAAAATTCGTCGTCGGACTTCATAGCACTGGGGTCTAATTCGAAGCTGCTCAGCTGTCCCGACTTGGGGTCGTATGCCACTTCCAACTTGTTAGGCTTGAGTTTCTGCCATTCTCTAATCGATTGTTGCCACTGCTCGAGACTACGAAGGTCGTCTCGAACGACATCGGGCACAATCGTTCCATCATCAGAGTATAGAGCTTGCACAACTACACCATCCTCTACCCAGAGTTTAATAGGTCTACGATAGTCGCTAATGCAGTAGCAGCGTCGGTTCTGTACTACCGTATAGTTTTTTAGCGCTGATGATGCTACCGAGCCAGCCAGCTGCTGCTCACTAGCAGTTTTGGAGCTGACAGCCGTATTGCTGCAGCCTCCCACTAACAACAGGGTTGCAAGCAATAATGGGGTTCTTTTAATGAGGGTCAGCATCGCAAGGGCTACCATCGGCAGCCATTCAAAAGCGCCACCACCGCCCGAATCGTTCGTCGCAACGTTTAGTGCATTGTTTTGCTCGGGTACGTTTGGTGGATTCTGAGGCACAGGATCCGGCGCAGACACGGTGCCGGTGAAACTCAAGCTATCAGTGAGGCTATTGTTAGCGGTATTGGTTTCGACCAATTCACTGCTTCCTGTCACAGCGACGGAATGCTGAAAGGATACAGACTCAGTGTTACCTATCGCGCTCACATCGAGAGTAGCGGTAGCTTGAGGACTATTTAGTATGCAACTGTAAGTCTGGCCGCTCCCTGCAACAGTGCAGGCCGTTCCGTTTAACCTCACAGACGTAAATGAACCGTCTCCGCCAGCAATACTCCCAGACACAGTAAGCGATGGTATTGATTCAGATGCCGCTTCTGAATTAACAGAAAACTGACTCGAAAATTCAGCCCCAATGTTGGCGCTGCTTTGGTTGTTGCTGTCGGCAGCAAGACTGACATCTGCCGGAAAATTAAAACACTGAGCTAACGATGGCAAGCTGTCTATGGCTGAGTCAATCTCATCGAAGCTACAAGAGGAGAATCCCGCAGTCGTGGTACTCAGTGCAGGCTCCATCAGAAAGCCGGTGGAGCAGTCGTTGTCTACGTCGTCATGATTAGCACCAAAATTGTGACCAATTTCGTGCGCGATAATCATGGCGGTAGTGGCAGCGGCATTGGCAGAGCCCCCACCTATCAACTGTGATGTGCCTGCCGCAAAACCGTTGTTGTTGCACAATACATCAGTAAATGCGATACCCGCGGTGCTGTTGTCAAAATCCCTGCCTGTCACCAAATGCAGCAATGCTGGCCTGCTTGTTTCAAACGGCAGCAAGTTGTTGCTACTCATTGCCCTAATAGACGCAGGATCTTCTACCGGGTGAAGGGGGTCCACACCACCAAGTAAAACATCAGCATCCGTCGAGTCGGTGAACACCTGCTCATCCAAGAACTCAGTGTTAATCACGTCGAAAACGATATCGAAGCTTTCCGAATAATAACCCTCGACCATGTTGATAATACTGGTCGCAGTCGCTTGCGGATCGCTGAGTTGATCTTGAAAAAGCTCATCAAATACGAATTCGATTTCTGCCAAGAGGCAAACACCGTCTACTGTGGTTGTACACAGAGAACTGAGATCGGCTCTAGACACTCGTGGTTGTTCAAAAACAGAGTGAGCGCGTAACGGCGTAGCAAGCTCCCCAGAACCAGACAGAAAATTACTTGCTGCCGAAGAGTGCGGGTGCTTACTGCCGCAGCTAGTATGCGGCATCTCGGAAACTGGCTCAGCATTCAAGGCGATCACGCCAGCCAAGCTAGTCTTTGCTCTCTGCATAGTTTCACTTTGAACTTCGCTGTGCGCTGGAGCGCTCGAGCCAATGAGATATGTTTGAGAACCAATGGAGGCTAATCCTGACCATTCGCCAGCAACGAGAGAAAGTCTTACCCAACTTCCATCAACTTCAGGCAGAGTGCCACGAAAGTGCTGCTGCGCGAGAACTTCAGCTCCGCGCAACTGTGTTGCTAAGCGGTCGTTGTGCTCAAGTTGAAGTTGGTAGCTGTGGCCCTCAAGCGTTAAATGCTGAGGCTGATCAGCTTCAGCAGCGTTCGCTAATAAAACTGTTCCAGCAGCTAATACAGTGGAAAGAACTTTAAGCATCAATGCTCCCGATTATTCGTTGCGATTCCATTCAATGTCTCCTTCCATGGGGCAAGCCCTACAGGGTGACGCTCACACTGATCAATAAGCACACTGAGCAGCTTATATTGACTATAATTCGCACAGCGGTAAATAAAAGTAGGCCACGTTTGTTAGACACAGAAACGTCGATTTGATCACATTTATTTTGAATGTTTTTTGAACTGCCGCAGATTTACTCATTAGCGGTCTATTATTAGCCGCAAGCTCTGCCTACCTGCTGAGGGCTCTGCTCACTAACGGCTTCGTTCCAGCACTGACTGATGGAAGTCAGATGCACTTAAGCCGGCGCCAAAAGAATAATTTTTCCATGCCAACACAGTGCTCTTTCCCGTCTGGTGGTTCACCATTTCCAACTCGGTCGCTCGCCAGTATTTATCTAGGTACTGCTCATAGTCTGACATAGACATTGTTTTTAGGTGCTTTCCCCTGAGATCGTAAAAATCTACTTTTAGCGTTCTGTATTCGTCTTTATCGATATAGGAAACCAGTTTAGAGTAACCGGAAAACTCGTCCTTAGGCGTCGCCTCAATCACAAAGACTTCCTGGTCAGCAAGGGTGTCTTCCCGCAGATAGGTATATTCGTATTTCTCTATCTGAACTGAAGACATGTCTTCGAAAGTGAATTCGCTCGCCATAAAGCGACCTCTCTTACCCTCTGATGATATGCGTTTTGTACGACGTAATTTTGGCAGGTATATCCATTGATCATCAGGCTTCAGTGCATGTGAATAGCTAAGGAAAGTGGTGCCCTGTACATCTCTCGGCTCATCAAATATCGTTAGGCCCTTATCGCCATCTCCTTCCACTTCTAACAACTTGATTCGCATTCGGCGCACTGTTTCCTTGCCGTTAGCGCGGCGCAATATCATCTCAAGCTCGGCCGCTGAATCTCCCCAGCCTTGATCTCGACGATCTTGTTCAATAGCAATAGCCAGGCCCTTCTCCTGAGCAGTTTGAGCATCTTCCGCATAAGCCTGGGGTAGCAAGAATAATAAACCTACGCTAAAACAAGAAAATTGACGTAACAACATCTAATACTCTCTCCTCTGCTCACACAGCACTCGTTAATCGAACCTTCAATCTTGAACCAATTTTTGTCGGTGTGCCAACAATAAAGCAGCACAACGACATGCTATAGTACCGTCCTATGCGCACCTATTACACGACCGTTATCAAATTTATACTTTGTTTGCTTGCGTTGCCACTGCAAGCAAACGCCACGGCTTTATCCCTTGAGTACCCGAACCAGTTCTACGACGCCCACAAATTCGTAAGCTACCTGCAGGACCCGCTTTCAGAGCTGAGCTTCGAAGAAGTGGAGAATCTGTCAGACAGCGCATTCTCACGCCCCTCCGAAGACCAATTCGCGGGCGGCTACTCTTCGTCAACCTATTGGCTAAAACTGCCTTTGCTGTTCAAGGTTTCCGAGCAAAATCGAGAGCAAAGCCACGATTGGATTTTAGAAATTGACTATGCAGCGGTGGACTATGTTGACCTCTATTATAGAGTTGGTGAAAGCCTGACACACCTTATTGCTGGTGACCGAAGGCCTCAGTCCGCTCGCCGTGCGCCTGATAACTTCCATTCGTTTTACCTTCGAATTCCACCCAACCAAGTTCAGAATGTTTACATAAAAGTACAAACCAGCAGTTCACTGCAAATACCTCTGAACATCTGGTCGCCTGCGGGCATTTATGAGGCTAGGAAGGTTACCCAGTTCGGTTACGGACTTTATGTTGGCGTACTGTTTATAATGGCCGCATACAATCTCTTGTTGTACTTCTCTCTTAGAGAGCGAAGTTATTTGTATTACGTCGCATATATTACGTGTTTCTGCCTGTTACAAACGGCTATCGCAGGGCTTAACTCTCAATACTTATGGCCCGAATCAGCCGACTGGAATAATACAAGTATTCCTTTCTTTATGGGTGCATCCTGTCTATTCGCAGTGCTTTTTACTCGGCACTTTTTAGCCACTTATTCCCACAGCCTCAATACAGATCGCTTTTTGAAGCTCTCAGTCATTGTGTGTGGTTTTCAGCTGGCAAGTAGTTTTTTTCTTAGCTATGAATGGGCACTGAAAATCGGCAATGTACTAACTCTGTTTATCACATTGGCCTTGATTTGGACTGCCGCGCTCGCTGTATACAAGCGTCACCCTGGTGCAGAGTATTTTCTCTTCGGTTGGGCTTGCTTACTAATAGGCTCAACAATTTTCATGTTGGTTTCAACCGGCGTTTTGACACCCAATGCGTTTACTGAAAACGCAGCGAGATACGGTTCTGCAGTAGAAGCCTTATTGCTAGCACTAGCGTTGGGCGAAAAAATTAAAGCGTTCCGCGCAGACAGAAATCGAGCGGCGCTAAACGCGCGTGAGGATTTGCGCGCGGGAAATAAGGAACTCAGCATGGGGCTCGCTCAACTTGAACGCAACGATCAACTCAAGGACGAATTTCTTGCCAAAGTCAGTCACGAATTGAGGACGCCTTTAAACGGCATTCTTGGTTCGATCGAGCTGATGAAACTCGAGACCTTAACAACGGAAGTAGAAGAGTACGCACAATCAGCTAATATCTCGGCTGAACACATGCTTGAGCTAGTTAATACTTTGCTCAGTTTCTCGGAAGCCAAAGGCAGTTTGGTTGAGAACAATGCGGATACGATAGACTTGGCGGCATTACTACGAAATTTGAGCAGCAATTTTGAATCACAAATGCGCGAGAAGAACCTCTTGCTGGTGGTCAAAATTGACGAGGAAGTGCCAGCACAGTTGATCGGTGACAGCAGTAAGTTGCGCTTGGTTCTCTCTCAGCTGTTGGACAATGCTATAAAATTCAGTTCCGACGGCCAGGTTTTATTGCAGGTAAAACCGCTAAAGCTGTCTATTAATCGCAGCCAAATTGAGTTTGTCATATTGGATTGTGGCATAGGCATAGCGACAGAAAACCTGTCCAGCATTTTCGACCCCTTTGAACAGGTATCCATGAGCGATTCACAGTCGGGCTTGGGAATGGGGCTGGCCATATGCAAGCAACTAGTTAACCGTATGAAAGGCAGCATAAGCGCTGACGCATGCGAACAGGGAGCACGTATTCGATTGCAGCTCCCATTTCAATTGCCTAAAGATGTGCCACGCCCAAGCTAATGCTGATTGCGCAAGGCAAAAGTAATTCCTAGGACAAAGCCGCACCGTCAACGCGAATATTCTCACCATTGATGTGACAGCCATCCTCGGACGCCAACATCGCAACTACATTAGCAATGACCTCTGGGCCTTTTACACCCGACAAAGAGCTTGCTCGCATCAACAGCTTAAAATCTGCGCCTTCAGGAAACTCCGGTGCTTTGGTCATTCCCGTTTTAATATCAGCGGGTGATACTGCGTTAGCACGCAGTCCTTGCTTAGCGTATTCGATCGCGATACTGCGAGTCATAGCGGCCACACCACCTTTTGAAGCGGAGTAGACTCCACCATAGGCCAAGCCCATAATTCCCGCAGTGGACGCAGCGTTAACTATATTACCTTTCGATTCAATTAAATGTGGGATAGCCGCACGACACATTAAAAACACACCCGTTAGGTTAACGCTGATAATCTTGTTCCAATCTGAAAGACTCAGCTCGTGGAAGTTATCGAAACGCAGAATACCGGCAATGTTGCATAAAACGTCAAGGCTTCCCATTTGCGTCACGCATGCCTCGATGCAAGCGGCAACGTCGTCTTCAGACGATACATCACAAGTCCGAAAGTACGCCTCGGTCCCTTGCGCCTGCAATTCTTCAGCGAACGTTTTTAAAGCTTGCTCTTGCACGTCTACCAGAAACAGCGCACCGCCCTCTGCAGCAAGGCGTCTGGCGGTCGCCATTCCTATCCCTGATGCAGCACCGGTAACCAACACATTCTTTTTCTCAAACCGTTTCATGGTTGCGCCTATCATCCTTCCATTAAATCAAAATCGAATTTGCTGATGCCGCAGTCCGGACATTCCCAATCTTCGGGAACATCTTCCCATTTTGTACCGGCGGCTATGCCGTCGTCCGGCCAACCTAACGATTCATCGTAGATGTAACCGCATATAACGCACTCATATTTCTTAAAATCACTCACTTTAATCCTCCTACTTTGTTCAGGCCATACTCACAGAAGGCCTAGCTTACTTTATGCAAAATTACTTAGATTGATTGCCAGATTGAATCTCATTAAAGGGCACGCCTTTGTCGACTCGTATATCGCCGGGTAGTCCTAACACTTGCTCGGCAATAATGTTGCGCATAACCTCATCGGTACCACCCGCAACCCGCAATCCTGGCGCGTACATATACGATTTCTGAAACTGCCCCATCATCAAGGTTTCACCTTCACCGCTGCATACTCCAGCTTGGCCAAACAAATCCAGAGCGTAGCGACTAATATCCTGACACATAGGAGCACCTACTAACTTGCCAAGCGCCGCTTCTGCTCCAGGAATTCCACCCTTAGCCACGGCCGACAGCATTCTCGACTGAGTGTTCTTCAGACCGGCATTCTTAACATACCACTCTGCTGTCTTTCTACGAATTTCAGCGTCATTTAACGCTGGCTTTCCATCAATCTCCAACTTGCGAACCATATCCCAGTATTCAGGCCAACCGTTAGGTGCCACCCCCGCAATCGCTAAGCGCTCGTTCATCAAAACGGTTAAGGCAACGCCCCAGCCACCATTTACCTCCCCTAGACGTTGTTCGTCAGGCACTTCAACATCTGTGAAAAACACTTCATTGAAAGCCTCGCCACCATCTGCCTGCTTAATAGGCCTTACTTCAACACCGGCTTGCTTCATGTTTATGAAAAACATGGTTAAGCCTTTATGCTTTGCCAGAGTCGGGTCGGTACGAGTAAGAACAACACCGTACTCGCTATACTGTGCTTGAGAGGTCCAGATTTTTTGACCATTAATAAGCCACTTACTGCCCCGCTTTTCAGCCCTGGTTTTTAACCCTGCCACATCTGAGCCGGCACCAGGTTCACTGAACATTTGACACCAAATGTCATCCGCCCTGGCCATACGGGGCAACAGGGTTTTCTTCTGCTCATCCGAACCGTACAGCATAATAGCGGGGCCACAGTTGCCGATGCCAATGGCAAAGAAACCTTCTCTAGTAGGATACTTCGCTACTTCCTGTGACCAAATTACTTGTTCAATTGGAGTGGCACCGCGACCACCGTATTCTGTTGGCCACGTTTGGCAAGCCCAACCGGCGTCGTACGTTTTTGCCTGCCATTCGCGGGCTTCGAGCAACGCAGTCTCTGACTCCATTCCATCGCGACTGCGCTCAGCGTTACGGTCCAGATTTGCTTCCAGCCATTCCTGAACCTTCTTCCTAAAAGCAGCTTGCTCCGGGCTATCATTGAAATCCATTAGGCAACCTCCTCCATTAAACGATCCTTCCAGTAAGATTGGCTACCCAATATGGATGCCAAATACTGCGCGCGACGATAGTAAAGGTGGCAATCAAGTTCCCAGGTATAACCCATTCCGCCATGCGCTTGCATATTCTCTTTGCTGCATTCGTAATACGCTTCTGTAGCTGAAATGCGTGCGACCGCGGCAGCCTCAGTTAGCTTATCATCGCCGCTAGACAGTGCCCAAGCACCGTAATAGGCATTGGATCGCGCCAATTCTATAGAAACAAACATATCAGCCATTTTATGCTTCAGCGCCTGGAACGATGCGACAGGACGTCCAAAAGCATAGCGCTGCGTGGTGTATTCCTTAGCCATATCAAGACAAGCTTGCGAGCCCCCTACTTGCTCAAAAGAAAACAACACAGCCGCCCTATCAAACAATTGGGCCTGAACCTCAGTAAAGTCCAGATCCTTGCGCATGGCCTGCACGGCACAGTCAGCAAATTCCAGCTTAGCAATATCGCGAGTTGGATCAACACTTTGCAGTATGGTCGAGTCAAACTTACTGCTTGCCCGTTCGACGAGGTAGAAACCAGGTTGCCCCAAATCGTCGACAGCGCTTAGTAGCACCAACTGTGCGCTATCACCATCGCATACGGGTAGCTTCGCTCCATTTAGGCCACGACTGTCAACAGAGGCCTTAGGGATAATCCTCGCAGTTCCGGCTTCATTTTCCGCCAATGCTACGGTTGCAATGAGTTCGCCGCTAGCGATTTTTGGCAGCCATTGTGTTTTTTGCTCGTCAGTACCGGCCAACATCAAAAGCTCAGCAGCTAAGTACACAGTGCTTGAAAAAGGCGTGGGCGCAAGAGCACGACCAAGCTCTTCGGCAATAACACAGAGCTCTAAATAGCCCATACCCAAGCCACCATACTGCTCAGGTATACTGACCCCCGCCCATCCAAGGTTCGCTAGCCCATCCCATAGCCCGCGATCAAAGCTCTCACTGCTGGCAGCATCGCGCTCTAAAACGGCACGAACAGCAGTCAAGGGGCAGTTGTCGGCGAGAAAGCTTCTTACCTGATCCTGAATCATTTTTTGATCTGCAGAAAACTCGAAATTCAAATGCTTATCCTCAGCTAAAACAGCGCGTACCTTATCATTTTAGGCATTTCATCGCCGATGCATTAACAATAAATGACCAAATCTTAAAGACACGATGAACCTAATATCGTCCCTTTGGGGACACTTACGCGTATTATTGAGTACTGAAATAGCACTGGGCCATAAAACGGATCTAAAATGGAAAAAATAGTCACCCTACTCTGGCGCCCTGAAGGCGTCACAGCTCAAGCTTTCGCTAACACTCTGTTAAACGAAGTGAAACCTGCTTTACTTGCTGAGAGTATTCGCGGCTTAAAAATTTGCGTTCATGATGATGACACGGCCGTTGGCGAGAAACTGCAAATGTTGGCAACGGACCAACCTAAGGCTGCCATGGTGTCGTATTGGATTGACATGGCTCAAGCCCGCGACCCGATCGAAAATGTGCTGCAACAACACGCGTCCAAGCTATTATCTTTCCTTGTGATCGAGTCGACGCCCATCGTCAATACAAGCCAGGCTGCTGCACCGGGCGAGCGCACACCAGGCTTCTCGCAAGTAACCTGCGTTCGGGCGAGGGAAGATCTAAGTAAGGAAGAGTTTCTTAACATTTGGCATAACGAACACATGGCTTGTGCGATAGAGACGCAATCCACTTTTCAGTATATTCGAAATGAAATTGTACGGCCGCTAACAGGCGAAGGCCCAGAATGGACTGCCATTGTGGAGGAAGGATTTCCAGCTGCCGCCATGGAGAACCCCGAAGTCTTCTACGATGCCTTGGGCGACCAGCCAAAGTTCAAAGCCAACCTAGACAGAATGATTACAACTGTGTCGAAGTTTCTAGCAATGGAGGGCATGGATGTCACAGCGATGAGCGAGTACGTGATAGAACGCCTTTAACTCAGCGACAGTAGAAAAGCTAATACCGATTAACGCGGCTGCTGGCGAAGATATTTTTCCATAGCCTCTTTTGGAAATCCAATGAAGAGGCCTTCGCACTCGGCGGTTAATACGCCGTTTGCTCGCATTTCACCGATCAACAGATTCTTACGCCCTTCACTGCTTTTCACATAACCGTAAAGTTCCAGGTCTACATTCAGTGGGGTAGGTTTTCGATAACGCACCGTGAGCGTGCCCGTCATGCCCGGAGCCTTAGTCAAACGCTGTGCCATGCCAAGAAAATCATCGAATATCGCCGCAATAAAGCCACCGTGCACGCAATTTGGTGGTCCTTCGTACTGCCAACCCATGTTTACCCGCCCGTACGCCTCACCGTCTTTAAGCCAGGAGTTAACCGGCGGCGCAATCGGGTTGCCATTCCCGGACAAGGGGTTCATTTCTATATGCACGTATGGAGATTGACTTTCTTGCTTGTAGAACTCCATACGCCCAAATGTTCGCGGACTTTCTTCAAATACGGGCCGTTGATTTCGTAAAAACTCACTTATCTTTCGCAGCGCTTGTGGGTCAGGAGCACTGGTCAGAAGCAGTTGCGACATTTCTCGCATTTCGTGTGCAAGTTCACGCTTAGCGGCCCATGTTTCGTTTGGTGGGTCAAGAATCTCTTCTACATCCAAGGGGTTTAGCGGTTCGGACATTAACTAGCCCTCCGAGCAGCAAGCCAGTCATTGATTGCAAGCCCTGTCCCTCTATCCCAGCCTTTCAGTTCGTCAATGGGCACTATTTTATACTCATCGAGTTCTTCATTTAGAACAATCTCTCCCGCTGCGCGAATATGGTAGGCAATAATGACCTGGTTTTGTTCGGCAAAGCCGTAGGCTCCCACCAATTGACACTCAATGGTTTCAAGACCCAATTCTTCTTTGGTCTCACGCATAGCACAGAGGTCAGGAGACTCACCTTGCTCGAGGAAACCGGTAATAATGGAAAAGAATCTATGTTTCCAACCTGTGTTGTGAGCTAGAACGACGCCACCGTCTACCTCAACGATCATCGCGACTACAGGCGTTGGATTATTCCAAAAAACAAACTCGCAGCTTAAATCTGAGCAGACTGACTTAAGACCCCCATCGACCATGGCTTCTTGTAAAGGCTGAGAACACTGCGGACAAAAATTCATAATGGACCTTATTTAAAGACGATGAACTACGCTATTTTGCCATAGATAAGTGAGGGATACACTTTACCAATCGCTTAGCGTTGAGCTGGGTGTGAGCAAAGCTGCTACATTACGGTGTTAGCTTCCGCTGAAAAGCGGCTACTTAGAAAGGTAAGAATTCGAAAGAGTAATTAACAGTTGTGCGCGCAACGTCTTCAGCACCAAAGGAAATAAGCTTGATTCTCGCAAGAAGCTTGCGTTCCAACGCGGGCGTTTTAAGCTCGCTAGACACTAGATCACAGCGGCTCACTGCACCGCTAGGTTCAATAACCAATCGAACAGTAACCTTACCTTCAAGCGAAGGATCTTTTCGCAAAGCGCGGTTATAAATCGCGAAAATAGCGCCTTTGTTTCTGTCAAATATTTTCCGAACGGACTCATCACTACGACCGGATATACCACCCGCTCCATCGCCGCCGCGGCCAGCACCAGCTTTGCCTTTTCCGCCACCGGGTACGCCCGCCACTACTGTGGTTTGTCGCCCCGATAAAGCAGCACCGCCAGTATCTCGACTGAGCTTGGCCGTATTAATACCACCGCTTGTTGAGCTGGCTTTGCCTGTTATTAGTGAACGTTCAACCTTTCTCGCCTCACCTGCTGAGCGGGAGAGCGCGTTATTTGCCAGCTTATCTTTGTCGACGCTGTCGCGCATCTCCATAAGGTCATCTTTAAACTGAAGCAATCCAGACACTGCCGCTTTGTCGCGCGCCTCTTCAATGGACTGCTTGGGCTTGGGCTTGGGCTTGGGCTTGGGTTTAGGTTTCGGCTTAGGCTTAGGCTTAGGCTTTTCCGGCTCCGCTTTCTTAACCTCAGGTGGTGGTGGCGGAGGGGGAAGCTCCTTTTTCTCCAGAACAAGCTTTGCGAGTTGCGGAGGCAATTCTTCCACCTCTTCTCGCGGTACTTCTGGAAGTGTAATCAGGGGAATAGCGACACCGGCAAGCGCAAGCAACAACAAACATACACCGAGAATACGAAAGAACTTCTTATCGTCCTGCGCATCAATTGACCATGGCAATTGTAATAGTGGTGCATTGGAGAGCAGCATAGACGTCATCAGCTTTCCTGTTCAATCAAACTTTGCAGTGTTGCTGGATCCGGCTCTGGCATTTCAAGCTTGTTCACCGCTAGCGAAATATCACGGAAATCCGCCTTCGCGCAGGTCGTCATCACGCGTTTCAGAAGCTGGTAGGGAACGTCTTTATCTCCCATTACCGTAACCGACCGGCCTTTCTCTTCTTCTTCCTCGCTTAGTTCTGGACGTTTCGCCGCGTGATACGCAAGCTCCTCTGCAAGCTCACCTATATTGATGTCTTCGCTCTCTAACAGCTGTTCTACATCAGCTACCTTCTTACCCTGCACGATAATTTCAGTATTATTGACCATGACGACAATGGTATCTTCAGGTTTTTTCTCAGCCACCGAGTCGGGCAACTTAATGTCTTTATTCGCTTCAAGCACTTCAACATCGGAAGAATTTACAAGCAAAAAGAAAACCAGAATGGTAAAAATATCCATCAACGCCGTTAAGTTCAACGTTGAGTTTTTCTTGAGCCGCCCCTTATGTCGTTGACGCCGTTTGTTATGACCGTTATTTCTCATTTGGCCACCACTTGCGTTGCCGTTATCGGCGCGTCACCTAAAGAAACTTCTGGAAACAATTCAGCATTGACCACAGAGCCTGCAACTACCGCTTTAAATGAGCGTGCGGCGTCCATTAAACTCACGATGGTTTGATAATCAGTATCTTGCTGTGACAAAATTGTGATATCGCGTTTTTCGATATCCTTTTCCTTCAACAAACGCTTTATTTCTTGCAATACATCTGCCAGCAATTCGTAGTCGTGAACCATCTTTGGCTCTGCGGTTGGATCAAGCTCCTCGCCCTCTTCCAACTCCTCTTCAAGTTCGGCTTCCTTCTTCAAGATACGCTTTAGCAAGTAGCCACGAGGGTAGAACACCTGCAATTCTTCATCGTGAACCACCAGCTCTAAGTGCTTGTCTTCATCGGGGGTATCAGGGCTGCTGGCCGCATCAGGCAAAGTGAGACCAAGTACTGTGATGTGGGAAAACACCATAGTCATTAGTAGCACAGGAACCAAGACTATCATCAGGTTCATGAACGCGGTTATGTTCAGCTCGGCATCTTCTTGATGCTTGTTGCGGAGTCGACGCATACGAATTTTCTTTGCTTAGGTTCGAGGCGGCTTAGGAAGCGTCTTCTACTCGTGATTTTGCAGCTATTGCTCGAGTGTCACCTAACATATTTAGAAATTTAACCGTCGCCATTTCCAGGCTGTCAACTATCTCGGACGTCTTCGATTGTAAGAACGAATGCAAGAGCAATAATGGAATCGCTGCCATTAGTCCAAAGGCTGTAGTGTTCATCGCTATCGATATGCTCTGCGACAACAAAGTTGCCTTTTCCGCGGGATCAGCATTTGCCACAGCTGTAAACGCAGCAATCAAACCAATAATGGTTCCCAGCAAGCCTAGCAAGGTCGCAATATTTGCCAAGGTGGCTAGGTACTGAGTACGACGCTCCAAGCGCGGTAGCGCCTCAAGCACACCCTCGTCCATTGCACATTCAACTTCATCCCGTCTCTCAGTTATCGCGGTGCGAGCAACGCCAGCAGCGATTATACGAGTAACCGGTGCCTTGGATTTCTGTGCGAAACCGATCACACTTTTGTAATCACGCTTTTGCAGAAAGGGCAACATGCGGTCGAATGCACGTCGGTTACTCGACTTGGCGGCCGAGAGAAAAATAAAGCGCTCAATCGCAATCGCAAGGCCGATCACCAGCACCAGTGCAATGGGATACATGAATGGCCCGCCATTCTGAAAGAATGCGATTATCGTTGCCATGTCCATAGGAATACCCTTTCATTTAATATAATGATGTCGCAGTTCAAACAAGTGTAGCGTTTAGACGCGCACTTGCTCACTCAAAAAGCTGGGGATTGTCAGTTTTTTGATCCCCATCCTGTAAAAACTTAATATATTTCAACTCTCGCTGAAAACTTGTTCTATCTATTGGCTCAAAAAGCTGGTCAAGCTCACCGTCTATCGGTCGCGCCAGTTCTGGTGGGCCACCGGGTTGTTGCCATGGAACAATATAGAGTACTCGTGGCTGCTCTCTGTTACCCTGGAAAGTGCTTTCAAGGTTCAGCTCCTTCTCTTGAGCGATAATGGGAGTGCTCAGCAACGCACCAACTATCATGGATACTGTCTTGCTCTTCACGAGGAGGTTACCTGCAAACGTCTTTTGAGATCGATAATCCAGCCTCGAACTTTTCGATCAGGAGCCACTTGTAGCGATTGATAGGCTTCGTACTGTGTTAGAGCCTGGGTTAAATCGCCAATATAAAGTTCATTCAGTATGCCAAAATTCAGCCTAATTGGCGCATAGGCTGGCCAAACACTGATCGCTTTTAAGTAGGTGTTTTTTGCTTCAGAAAAGCGACCTTGCTTACGATGCAACAATGCCAACTGATTATAAGCTTCCTGATTGCTTGAGTTAACTTTTATCGCTTCTTCAAAGCTGCTTTGTGCGAGCCCGTACTTCTCTTGATTAACCTGCGCTATGCCCAAGTTTAATCGAGGGCCGCTGAGCCTCGGTTTTTTAATAACCAATGTTTCTAACAAGCGTTCGGCACTTGGCCAGTCTTCGGCACGCATCGCAGCTAACGCCAGCTTGTATTCTGCCGTTGTTGCAGCACCAGGCGCAGATGCTGACGACAAAAAAGGGTTGGGGCCCGCAGTTGCAAGCAATGATGGGGCCGCAACTGAGTCAGGTACCTTATCTACTTGTCTTTCATCATTAAGCGTACCCTGCTCTGGAGACTCGCCATTCGCATTACTATCAGAAGCTTGTTCTACAGCAGCATTGTCACCGTTAGAATTTGCACTGCTATTGGCGTTTGTAGAACCAGCAGCGTCCCAATCCGCGTCGTTATAATAAGGATTGATATATTCGTCTAGAGCCGTGCAGGCGCTAAGCGCAGCAGAAAGCACAGCACCCAACAAAAAGCGCTGCCCATTTTTAAATGCCGTATGACTATTGAATAGCATCTTCAAACCCCTTGGCTTGTTCTTCTTTCGCATATCTGCCTGGCATTAATTTGGCCAGCGAATTAAAGCTACGCTGTACCCACTCATCATAAATTCCAGCCCAACTACGCTGAGCGTTAGTTTCATGTATTTCGATCGCCTGCTCTTCGAAAGGAAACGCTTGCTCCTCAATAAGTACTTCGTATTGCTCAAGCTCAAGCTCATTCATTTTAGCTGGCCGCGACGAATTCATTAAGTCGAGACTAAGCTGTGTATAGATTTCGCCAATGCTGTAACTCGCTCGCGTCGCAAACTCTTGTACTTCATAAGCAACCGCTTGTTCGTAGCGGCTAAGTGCGGCCTTAAGCGCAACTTTCTTTTTTCCTAAGCTACGTTTCAATGGTAAGCTCAGCTTTATCCCATTAAACACGTCTCTTTGTTTGTCAGCAAAATACAAAGTGCTCTTTGCTGCCAGATAACGCGATCTTTGTGTACGCAACGCGCCAAAGGACGAATCCAGAGCTATCATTTTCTGCAGCCATTTCTCGGCTTCCCGCACATTACCGCTACCTGCTTGCAGTTCGCTGAGTTGGAATACGGCTTCAAGTTGCTGGTCATAAGGTTGCGGGTACTGCCTCACATAGCGGCTATAAAGCTGTACCGCTTTCTGCTTGTCTCCAGCCTTCTGATAAAGCGCAGCCGATAAGTAGGTAGCTGTTCTAGCACTTTCAGGGTCTGTATTCGTTTTCGCTAAGCCATCAAGTTCCGCCGCAGCTTCAGCCCACTGTTCGTTCTCTTGATAGGCCAAAACTAACTTGGCTGGAATTTGCGCCGTCAGCTCATGCTTCGGATGTTTTTTTCTAAAAGAGGTCAACACCACTATCGCTTCAGGCCAGGCCTTGAGGTTAAGCATGTGAGTTGCCGCATCGAATTCAGCGTTAGTCGCAATTGCAGCACCAGGCGCCACTTTGCTTACTCTTAGAAACTGATCGACTGCACTTCGTGTTTTGCCCGCTGCCAGTTCACTCTCACCTTGTTTGTATATGCTGGCAGCCAGGTTTTCTTCAATATCTTTTCGGCGATCATCTTTCCTTGGCAGAAAGGAAAGTAACTTGATATAGGCTCGTTCAGCCGCCGCGTAATTCTCTTGCTCAAACTCACCATGACCAACAACAAGCCATGCGTTTGCAGTTTGTGAGCGCTCGATGGGCCGCGGCCAATTTGCCAGCTTTGTAGCATGAAGAACGGCGTTAGCGTATTGTTTGCTAGCCAATAAATCTTCAGATGCTTTCAAAAGAACAACAGGTGCGCGTTTATCTTCGCTGAAGTTATCGGCAAATCTTAAAGAACTTTCAATTCGACGATCATTCCAGCGCTCAAGGACGCCTTCCGGCTGGCCGCTCAAGGACGCAATGTGTTTGTCGTACCCTAACAATGCCGCGTAACCCGCTTCAGCGCCTTTCGGGTGACCGGGCATCGTGTATGCTATTCGTTGATAAGTGCCTACAGCATCTTCATAGTCCCTCGCTTCATACTGACTTTCGGCGAGTAAGAACCAGAATTCATTGGCGTTTTCGGCCTCAGGAAAAGTCATTAAATATTCTTTGTACCAACGACCCGCGCTACGGTATTCATCGAATATTTCTGTTTCGCTGTATTTGAGCTTAGCGAGCTTACGCTTGTTGCCTGCGCTCTTCGCCCAGAGCTGTTTCATTGCTTGCGCTTCGGCGTGCGACGTTTTTGCTAGCTCGGCAAGGTACTTGAGCAAGTTGGGCTTCAGAGAGTTACGAATATCCTTGTCTTTAATCTTCCAGTAATGGCTGTGAATGCCATAGTTTTCAACATACTGTTGTTTCGCGGGTAGAATAAGTGTCGGGAAATTACCCTTGTCGTATGCGTCAATTTGAAGAACATGGTAAAGCGGAGCTTCATCGGATTGCGGGTAAGTATCGATGAAGGCTTGGTAGGTGTCCGCGGTATCTTTATAGCGTTTCTTACTAAGGTATAGGTCAGCCAAGCGAGAATAAAGCAGCGGCTCATAGTGCATTTGTCCTGCACCTGCCGTTAGTTCTCTTATTGAGGTTGGACCATCAATGTAGGAGAAAGCGAGAGACATCACCCGCATGGTATCTTCCACCAACTCCTGTCGGCTTTTCTTCAGCTCAGAGAGTTCTGATTTTTTCGGCCAAATGCGATGCATTACGCGCCAATAGGAGCGCAGGCTATCTTCATACAAACCGCGTTTGAATTCTGACCAGCCTTTCATGTATAGAGCATTGTCGAAAAACGGCGTGTCTAGCCCAAAACGTATAACTTGCTCATACTCGTACTGCGACTCCTTATACTTACCATCAGCGAACAGCATCTCGCCACTTCTGAAATGCGCTTCTGCTGCATAAGGAGAATCTGGGAACTTTCGCACCAGGCGCTCCAGTGCTTCTGCTGACTCTTCTTGTCGAGTATCTAAATCATAGGCCTTGGACAATTGATAATAAAGCGCATCATTGCCTTCTCTCTCAGGGAAGTCCTTCAGTAACTTCTTGTAGTAGCTGACAACTTCATCGTAGTACTGTCTTGCAACGATTTGTTCATCTGTGCCATCTAACTGCCGATCTTCGCTTTCTAGCATCATCAAGTTGCCGAGCCTGGTCATAGACAATGCACGAATCTCAGGGTCATCTGTAAGCTCTAACAGCGCTTTGTAGCTGTCCATTACCTGGCGGCGCGTGACGGTTGGCAAGTTTTCATCTTTTGCCGGCGGCGCTACCTTTTGCAAATCAGCCAGCGTCGCTTCGCCGCGCTCCATAACGTCTACGCCACCACAGGCAGACAGCAAACAGGCTATAGCCAAGCAAGCTACACGTTGAATGCCAATATTCATTCTGCCCGCTCCAACTCTGAAGGCAGAGCCTGTTCGAAATCACTCACAGTTTTATCGTATAAACGCGTGATTGCGAGTTGGGTTTGTGACAAATGAGACTGAATACTACGGTGATGCTGAGACAGCTTAGCTATCGCCATATCTGATAGAGCGGCTTGTGCACGCTCTATACCGCGCGAATTGGCCGCCAGCGCGTCATCAACCTGGCGGCTAGCTTGATCTATTCGCGAACTAAAAGACTGCATATCAAGTTCGTACGACAGTATGTCTTCGATGGACGCTTTACGAGAATTCATAGCGTCTAAAGTCTCATCGATCATCTTCAAGTTCTTGCGAGCTTTCCAAACATTCTCAGGATATTCCGCATGAGCATCCCACAGAGCAACGCCTGAAAGTAAGTGTGCCCATTCTTTCTTTTGCCCTAACTCTTTCTTTTGACCAAATAACGCATCGCTTTCTACCAACTGTTGTGCGCTTGCGTATACGGACGCAGCCTTTTTTGCTAACTTCTGCTTACTGGCCGGCAATAAAGCGACCGCATCTGCGCTGCTCTCAATATTCGACAAGCGAGTATACAAATCACTGCGCTGAACTTCTAACACGGAAATGCGATCAAGCAATGCTTGTTTGCCTCCAGAACGCACTGTTTGGCGCGAGTTGTATCGGCTTTCAAGGGAAAAACCAAAGGTGGCAACTTTACGCTGCCAGGATTCAAGATTGAGTCGCAATGCGTATAAATCTCTTAAATCCGTTAATGTAGCCTGAAACCCATGGCCCGCAAGCAACTCTGCTAAGTAGGGGGTTTGGGGGTTTAAAACGAGGTTGTCTCTGGCAGCCACCCAATCAACAAATCCATCAGGTTGCTCCACTACAAACAAATCGATAACGCTCGTATTGCGTAGTGTATCAATGGCGCTTTCTATACGTTTTAATTCATCCCGATAGCGAGTCGCTGCTTGTTCGAATCCTTGCAGGGCTTTACCCTTGGCACCCAACTTTTCGTACACATAGGGAATGCCCACATAAGCTTCCTGTACTGCAGAACTCAGCAGAGGCTGACCAATAAGATGTTCCCATGGGGTAAGAGCTAACTCATAACGTTCCTGCTCTACTTCTGCCCAACCATAGCCCAACATCGCCTGTGAGGCATACGGGCCTTCCAAACGTACACGCTTGAAGCGATCGATGGCCGCGTCATACCTTTCTCCTTGCAGCAAGGCATAACCCGATGCCAGAAGCGCTCTGTCAGCAAGAGAACGAAACTCATCGGCTTGTACAGTCTCTGTACCGGCATAATCAAGCCTTAGTGCACGATCCGCAGCGGCGTCAAGCTTTATACTCGCGGCGTACCAATCAGAATTTGTTGAATCTAAGGCCCGGCTGCGAATAAAGTTCTTTTGATAAGCCGCGCCAATATTAAAGTGTGCATAAGCTTTGTATGCCGATGAATCGCTTATTCGCTCCAAAGCCGCTTCAGCATGAGTGAAGTTGCCATCTCTTACCGCCAACTGACTTACCATAGAGCGATATTCATCTTTAAACCGCTCTGGCAAAAACTCTCCTACCTCAGCCAGTACCTCGCTTGAACGTTCGAAATTGCTGCGCTGATAGGCAATCTTTCCTAAGTAGAACCATGCTTGGCTTTCAATACCATCTGAATAAGTTCCGTCCAGTAAAGAGTCAAAAATAGCTTCGGCCTTCTGGTCCATACCGAACGCCAAACTAACGCCGCCTTCCATCAATTTCGGATGAGTACCATGCCCCTCTAAGTCTTTACGACGTTCGGCAAGCGCATATTCAGTCAGCGCTTCGAAATGATGCCGCTGAAAATACTCGTACAGCATTGTGCCATAACTCAAGGCCTGGGCCGCCGAGGGTGCTTGATCGTCCTTGGCCGCCTGCACTGCGGAGCTGCCCAGCGTAAGCAGAAGAACAGGAACGGAGAGTATTGAAATAGAAAGTGCTGATGCCAAGAAGACAGACACTGAAATCAGCGCTGCAGCAAAGTCACGCCTTGCTTCCACGGCAGTAGAAAGCGCGTTATTTAAAGCAGTGCGCAATTCGACAACGACCAGTCTCATTTCCACTCTTTAATTGTGAGTGTTGGCTGATGCAGTTGCAGAGAATCTCGAATACGTAATTCCAGGTATTTGATATCGCCATCTTTTGTAAAGTTGTGGGTCACCGCACGTCGAAAATCACGTCCCTGCGGACCGCGGCCTGTGAAGAATGCGCTTATCTCATGTTCGCCATTTCGAACATTACCCATATATAAACGTTGAATACCGCCGCGAAACAATGCGTCAACCTGCTTTTCGGTGTACAGGTAATTCGATACGTCTTTACCATCCATTTTTAGATGGACCGCGTCCAACTGAAAGAACTCACCCACATCAAGTGAAACGAAAACGGCGACTTGAGTATTGGCCGGAAACAGCAGCTCTTCCTCAAGGATAAACAAGTCCCGGTTCAAATTAATTACTTGTTGCTTGAGAGTTTGCACTTCATCACTCAAACTCGATTCAGCGCCCACACTCGCTTGGGTGGATTCGGCCAACACCGCCGTTGGCCGCAAAAACAACAGGGCAGTTAAAAAAAGTGTTATCCCAAGCAGGGCCTTAGGCGTCAATAGGTGTTTTGTTGTGGCTGTCATGCGCGGCTATCCTGAGGGCAATTCATAAATTTTAGTCAATTGGCGTTTAAGGCGCCTAGAAAAACACACTTGTGCCGAGCCGAAACTCAAAGTTGTGACGCAACACTTCCTCGCCCTGGATCGTGTTATCAAACATATGATCTCTAGCCTCTAGTCGAATACTCAGCCAGTCAGTGAGGTACACTCGATAGCCGAAACCTACATTGAAGGTAAACTTGTCGTCGTCTGCAAAATTCATGGTGCCTACGCCGCCAATCAGATAAAAGGTAGAGCTCAACACCCAGCGATCAACAATAAATACTTCGCCAGGCAACATGTTCATACCCAGGGATAAACTGGTGTAATACACCGGTTCCACAACGGACGGCAGTTGCGGCGCTCCTAGCGAACGCAACTCAAAATCATTAACCTCAGACTCAAGGTAAGTGAGCTCAATAAACATGTCTTCATTTGCATGATAGGCAAGTGACGCGCCCCAAGAGCCTTCGGTACTAAAGTTATCGAAGTTCATGCCGCCACCAAAAATACTTATCTCCGCATTTTCAGTATCAATCCATGGAACAACAAACTCATCCCGGTCAAGGTCTTCTGGTGTGACGTCTTCGTCTACGGTGTCGTTTTCACCGTGGGCGTATAAGAAGGAGCAGCTTAGCAGCAGCAAAAGGCCGACTATTATTCTTGGCACTTATCTAACTCCCTGATAATGGGTTTTACAATTCGAAGGATCGATCATATTTTGCACGCTTTGATTCATGGAAGACGAACTGCACGCCCATCAAGTGTTACGGTATGTTCCAGGTCATGCGCCTTTATCCAGCCGCGCCGCCCTTTAGTTGTTTCCACTTTTATCCAGCTGGTTCGTTGTTTCAGCACGACTAGCGCCTCACCCTGCGCAATGGAATAGAATTTTGGAAAACCACGTCCCGGCCCTGTATGCATATCGATATAGCTGACATTCACGCGGAACTCTAAATCCTGAGCCTTTGCATGAAAGCACAACACATTTGTCAGCACTATTATCGCTATTGAAATTTTCTGGAGCATTAACTCAAACCTTTTACCAGACCAAAGCCTTTTTGGCCTCCTTTAAAAGTAGGCCATCGACCGCTCGTCTGCTATTCCCCAGGGCAATAAATTTAGTTAAAAATTAACGCTGATGCATTGCCGCACAATTTGATCATGAATCGCTCGCCGGAGCGGCTTGCAGAAGGTCTTCAGAGTAGTGAAGCAAACCCTGCTCATCAATAATGACGGCGTCTATTCCTGGAAGTCTGTTAATAAGCTCCAGTCCAGCTTCTGTGCCCAGTACAAAAACGGTGGTTGATAATGCATCACATGTTGTGCTGTCTTCGCCGATTATCGTAACGCTTTGCACGGTGCTGGCGGATTTTCCGGTTTGCGGTACAAGAATATGGTGATGTCGTTCCCCAGTCTCACGATCCAAAAAAAACCTTTCGTAATCGCCCGATGTGGAAATCGCGGTATTTTCTAGCGGCAACAACAGAGAAGTACCTTCTGCTCTTGGGTCTCTTATAGCAGTGATCCAGGGTTTACCACGTTTGTCTCCTAACAATTTACTGTCACCACCCGCGGACACCATAGCGTGCTCTATGCCCAAGCTATTAAGAATTTCAATTCCTCTATCAACGGCATGACCTTTCGCTATTCCACCCAGATCGATAGCAATTTCAGGCCGCGCAAATCGCACTGTGCCAGCCTTGCGATCGAGCTCAACAAGACGGTAGTTAACCGCACTGTCCAGCGCGGCAATCTCGCGGTCCGATGGCTTTACACCTGTCCGATAGTTATAAAACTTGCCTATTGTAGCGAACGTAATATCAAAGGCGCCGTCTGACAATTCAGAAACACGTTCAGATTTATCGAGTAGATAGAGCATTTCCGAAGAAACTTCTATGGCACGGCTATACGCCGCAAAGTTCAACTTACTTAATTGGCTGTCGCTTTTATAGGGGCTGAACTCGCGATCCACTCTGTGCATTTCCGACAGCACTGCTTTGATCGCTTTTTCAGCAGACACAGCGTTTTCGGCCCAGAGCTGTACAAATACTTCAGTGCCCATAGCTTGATCAGCTTGCTGAAACCATTCAGCACGCAGAGGGTTAGCGAACACCGCCAAAAATATTAACGTTACAATACGAAATGAATTCAAAGTATGCCTACTGTTTTTTCTTACGCGCCCTTCCCTGACGGGATCTGTACCCACTGAGGGTTTAGTAAAAAAGAGACAGATAGAAGCGTATCACATTGGCTGAGAAGTTATAGAACGGTTCGGAGCCTGCAGCCACGTCTACACTATTCTGACTAATCGTAGCATCACGGAAGTCTTCGTAGTCAAACCGCAGATGATCGAAAGAAAAATTGGCGCTGGCCTTCTCAATGAACTTCACATTATTCAACTGCCAGGTATAACTAACCGTTGTACCTATAGAGTGAGAAGAAAATGTACTGAGTTCTTTATCCCTAGCCTTAAAATCCTGAAAATCGGCTCGCGGAAAAAGATCGTTGTAAAAATCAGCAGCGCTTTGATTGTAATAACGATAGCGCGCCTCAAAAAGCCAGTTTTCCTTGAAAGGGTGCTTATAGCCAATCTCTGCAGTATTCGCATCTATACCCCAGTCGTCAGTAAAATAACGAGCCCTTACCTTCAAGGACGCCCTATAAGGGAGATAGATCATCGATCCTAAAGCGAGTGCGTCGCTTGTTCTGGTTCTGGGATAAATTTCAGACTCAAGGCGGAAATTGTTCGGGTCTGCGGGGTCGATAAAACGAACTTGGCGGTATGGGTTGTTCAGAAATCCCTCATCCGAAATACCCTCGTAGTTCGCTGAGACAATAATGTTCCTGGTTATTATCTGCGTGAGACCAAAGCGAAAATGATGTCGATCGACTGTTTCATTGAGCTCGCTATCATCGTTGCGGAACACTTTGTCCGTGCCTCGAGAATAACCCAGAGATAAAGTGCTTAAGTCGCCGAAGAAATCCTGCGTAACATTGAAGTGAAAAGACTCCGCTTCGTAGTCATTCTCATCACTTTTACTAACGGCGAAGCTCACCAGGGATTTATTGTTAAGGTAGTCAAAGCCCAAAGAGGTCTCAGTTCTTTCCTCTTCGTATTCACTTGCCGACAGCTCTACATCAATTGACGCACTCGAGACTTTGTCCACATAATAGTTGGCGCTAATTGAAAATTTTTCTTTGAAGCCTTTCCGCACTAGAACCGACGGCCCATCAATCGTAACGCCTCCACCACTGTAGGAGTGATACATCACATCAGCACGATCTTCAGGAAGCACCGCGCCTGTAACAGCCAGCGGCAGCCATGCAGCCAGGCCTATGGCATACCTTGCAAGACTCTTGGTAGCGGGTGGGTTAGTTACAACCACAACCACCTCCCGCACCACCTTCAGCGCCACGTGCACCTTCTCGTGCTTGATAAACATGATGCATATACGCTGCAGACACAGGCGCAGAGTCAAACTGCATTATTGGGTCTGCAAGGCGATCACGCTCGTAAGGCTTTACCCATGGCTCCAGTGAGCTGCAACTAGCCGCTAAGAAAGTAGCTGCAAGCAATAGTGCCAAGCGGGTACAAAAGCGTGTTGTAGGCATAGTTTTATTCGTCCGAGATAGCATACTGCTCACGGAACAGCCCCTTCACTTGAGCGGCATATGAGTCCTCGAATCCGGGTTTGAATCCTCGATGCAGGTGGCGCATGTTGCCATCTCTGTCGACCATCACCGTTGTAGGCATAGCGTCAACGTTGTACAGCTTGCTCACGTCGCTATTGCTGTCAAACAAGACCGGGAAACTCACCGGGTTTTCCGCCAGCATGGCTTTGGCCTTATCTGATTTCTTCTCGACATTTACGCCGAGAACAGTGAACCCCATATCTTTGTAACGTTGATGCAGGTCGTCTAGTAATGGCATCTCTTGGCGACAAGGGCCGCACCAGGTAGCCCAGAAATTGATAAGAACCACCTCGCCACGGAGCTCAGATAAGCGGATGTTCTGACCGTCATTGCTTTTTAGGACAAAGTCAGGAGCCTGCCCGTCAACTTCTTTTGCGCTGACCGCCGATGTGGCTAAAAAAGCTATTATCAAGATCAGAGTATTAATGCTTTTCATCTTCTGTTCCTCGTTTGAAATGTGTTCGTTGTGTCGCTGTTGCCTTACCTAGAAAAACACACTGAAGCCGGCACTAAGCTCAATGTTATGCGTCGTTTTTTCGCTGCCTAATAAGTCGCTATCGAATAAATGATCGCGAACATCAACATGGAACGCCAACCAATCGTTGAGCAATAAACGGTAGCCTGCACCAAAATTAATAGTAAACCGTTCATCGCCACCAAACTCGGTAGACCCTATCCCACCGATTACATAAAGCGCAGTATTGAAAGCCCAGCGATCACCGATAAAGGTTTCGCCAGGAAGTATATTTAGGCCTAGAGACGCGTTATAAAACTCGAAATCACGTTGGTCGTCAGTGAGCAATTGCGCTGACCCACTCAGCGCTTCAAAGCTGGTTTCGCCAGCTGTTGAACTGCCGTAGCTGGCTTCCATAAAAAATGTTTCTGTAATATGGTAGGCCGCTCGAACGCCAACTACGCTATCGCTACCAAAATCCTCAATACTGAGAATTCCATAGTAAACACCGATTTCAAAGTCTTCCCGATCAATAGCATCTATATCAATGTCTTTCCGCTCTATGTCGGGATCGACCACATTGACCTGAGCATCGATTTGCGCAAGCGCGCTCGCTGCCGGAATCCACAGTGCGGCCACTAAAAGAACGCGCTTATACCAATTTTCCATTGTGCTATCTCTTCATCGTCGTCTCGGCTGGTTAAAGCCAAATAGTTTCGGTACTCAATTCGCAGTGCGTATCGGTGGGCTATGGGAATCTGTAAGCCCGCACCCACGTGAAAGGTGTCATCAGTACGATCTTCGGTCGCAACCAGCGTTGCATTAGGATCAGTCCTAATCTGTCCTGCCCCCAGTACGAAGTAAGGTGATATGCGCCACTCAGGAAAGGCCTGGTGAATAAGACTTAGGTCGTAAAGGTAGTTATTCGAAAACGTGCCCAAAGCTTGCGATAGAGTCACTTCTGCGGCGATGTTTTCAGTAAATAAATAACTTCCATGAATTGAGATGAGATCAGCACCAGCCAGCTCACCAGCAAACATGCCCATAGACCAGCGTTTCTTGGAAAAGCTCTCCTCGTCAAGTGCAGCAACGTCAACCCGATCACCTGACGGTGATAAAGTTTTGGTTAATTGTTTTTCCGATACCCAACCAGTCTTTCCATTCTGTAGCCGCACCTTGAACCAGGTTGTTTTTCGTTTTAGTAGTTCAATCCACTCGCCCTGCTCTGCCACATAGAACTTCGGAAAACCACGGCCAGGACCGGTGTGAAGATCTATATAAGGGTCTGCAACTTGTACATTCTGAACCTCATTCGCACTAACAATATTTGTTAGTGTTAAAGCAATTAGCATGAGCAGAATACGTGGCATCTTCAACAGGTTTCTCAAATCAATGATAAAAGTTTAGCAGCGTTGTAAAAAGACGCTGCCTACGAACAGAATCAGTTCACATTGCTGCTATACAAACGCGCAGTTTTTGAGCATTCAGCTTCTATTGAATTGGGGCGTCAAAGGGATTGTTGAAGTATTGAGCACCAATATCCAACCATTCCGAAATCAACCTGAGCTCCGCATCGCTTAACCACGCCGCATGATTGCCTCCTGCTTCAAACGGCGCGAAGAATTGATCGCTTGCTCTTGCTCCGGCAGGCCGCATGAGCGCATTTATGGGCACAGGGGTTAACACCGGGATAGGATCTCCAGCGGAATCAAGAATTTGATTACCATCGGCATCCGTTTGAAACAGCGGATTACCATTGTCATCAATTGCCTGTACTAATCGATCGATTATTGCATCACCCACATTCTCTTGCTCATTGTCTTGAAACAGTAGCTCGCGATAAGAAGTGAAGTGATCAGGTTCATCAGACGATGCAGTAGCACTGAGGTCTAATTGCGCTGCAGGCACTTGCGCACCGCCCATAACGTCAACCGCAGCATGACAGCTAGTACACGTCTGATCTTGCACGGGATCGAGTGGATCAGACGCCGTTCGAGCTAAGTCCCACAACGGCTGAATATGATCTTCATAGTTAATGGTTATGCGGCACAAAGTCGACCATGCAGTTGCGCAGTCGGCGCTCGTAGGCAGAGCTGTCGACAAGTCAGCATATCGATAGGCAAAGTCAGGATCGGGGCCGCTCACTGATGGAGCGCTCCACTCATCAACGTACTCTACGTCGACACTTAGCGCCCTCGAACCGTTAATTCTTGCATACACTTCGGCCATAGTTTCACCAATCTCATCGGCAAACAGCGCAGGATTTGTATTAGGAAAAGCGACAGTGGGTGTCAGCGCTCCCGGGTTCGCACTGTCGGCCTGCGCAAGCTCACGGCCATGCGGTAGCTGGCTGTCCGCTGAATGACAGCCCTTACATTGCAAAGATTCTCCCGGCTGCAAATGCATCCAATTTTGATGCCTGCCGCCAATTCGTTTTCCTTGTTGATCAACAACACTTAACGCGAAGGCTATTCTCGCCGGTACAGTTACTTGCACCGAGCCATCAGGCTCAATAGGAACGTAGCCGACGATTTCCCGCATAGATTGTTGAGCGGAGCGACCGAATGCGGTGTTGCTGAAATCGTGCACGTCTTCGTCAGGAATGGATACGGCTTTGACAATCCGCAAAAAACGAGCAGGTCTAGCGCTAGCCGCGGTCAGTTCGGGGTTAGCAACCGTAGCAATGTCAGGCACGGCAACGTCGACGCCATCTATGTCATATACGCTGCCGATATTCAGCAACGCGAGATCCAAATCGGCCAGCTGCGGATTGATATGCTCGCTGCCTAAGTCTTCAGGAAAGCCTCGATCTTGTAGCGTAATGACATCGGTAAACATCGACCCTTCTTCTGGCGCGACAACAGGAAGCTGACTGTTATCAGTAAAATCGAACATCCAGATTCCGTACAAAGGATCGGCCGGCGGCAGGCCAAGCTCAAGGTTCGCCGCAGTGCAGGGAACAATATTCTCTTCTTGTTGTAATCGGCACTGCGACCAACTGGCCAACATGCGATTAGAATTATCACGAAGCGGAAATGCCGAGTTGTATCGCCCTCCTGGCGACACGGGATCTGTGATCGCCACATCGGTTAGCGTGGCGCTCTCTTGCGTTTCACCGCTCGAACCTGAGTTCGCAGCGGTTGCCTGATCAAAATCAGTATAGTTGTCAGTATCAATGGCAACTATTTCCCCACCCAAATCAAGCGTGTCAAACGGGCGTAGAGCGGAAAGAATTAGCCCCTCATCATTTTGACGAGGTTGCATGAATTGCACAGTGGCACCGTTAGTGCCTGTGTCATGACTGTGATTACCGTAAAGAATTTGCAGCTGACTGCCATCCGGATTGAGTGTGTATAAATTGACACTGCTGTTACTGCCCATGTTGTCCCAACGGCTAAACACTATTCGGCCATCATCAAGTACAGAAGGATCTAAATCGTGGCTCTGGTTAAAGGTCAGTTGGGTTATTTCATCGCCCTCAGCACTCATTTTGTGCAACACGAAATTCTCGTTCTGACGACTTTCATCCAGCGCCGCGAATTGGGGCTTGCCCTCATCGAGAAGAATAGCGCGAGATTCGCGCTGCCGGGTTGAAGTGAAGACAATGCTACCGTCGGCCAGATACTGCGCCGACACGTCCTGGCCCTCTTCCGCCGTAAGATCTGAACTAATAATTCGCCTGATCGAGTCTGTTTCGAAATTGTATTCCCAAATATTCCAGCGCGGCTGCTCGTCCTCGTCCGCTCCTTCTATCTCCGGTGCTCGTAAGGAAAACAATAACAAGGAGCCGTCATAGGACGCACTGAGATCTTTAACATCGTATAACTCGCCTTCCTCAAACAAACCCTGTGTAACGTTTCTAGCAGCAGAACTCGGAGCTGCACGGTCGCGCACGTAAAGCTCCGCACCTGGGTTAAAACCGGCGGGTTGTCTAAGGTCCTGCTCGCTCAAGGCGCCGTTTTCATCGAGCGGCAGCGGACGCTTAACGTACGCTATAGCCACATCCAACACAGCAGGGTCAGGATCTTGACCATCACTAATACCGACACTTCCTCCATTCTCACCACCACCGGAACAAGCGCTCAATAGGGTTGTGACCAAGGCTGTTAAACACAGGGAACGAACCACGCTTTCTAGTTTACAACCTGATCCTAAGCCCATATTGCTTCTGTCCATCGCTAACCTCGTCGAAAAAGTTTAGTTCGCATCGCTCTAAACGCTGAAGCTTGCGTGGCTTCAGTGCTCGAATCTGTGCAGAGGGTCACGATTTGCTCACTTTACATGCAAACAAAGAGGCGCAATGTGCTGCGCTTCACGAAGCCTATTAGCAAGCTCATCTAGTATTTCTCTATCGGCGCAACACTGAATAGGCGAACACCAATGATCGCGGCAAGACTTTTCCCCAAGTCCCTTCAAATTGGCTGCTTCTTTACAGCATCCCTAATAGTGCTTTCTAGTACGTCACAAGCGGGCCCATTGGAGCAGGCAAAACGAATTCATGATCGAATAGCGGGTGTACCGCCTTCATCCACTGTTCTGGCTGACATGGCTGATGATATAAACGGTGTAAATGGTCGCAGCGCAATTGACGCCGCTTATCAGGCGATGAATAACCCTGCGTTTTACTCGGTAACACTTAAAAATTTGTCTACACCCTGGACTAACATCGACTTCGACCCTTTCGCGCCATTGAACGACTACACGGCAACAGTAATCGGAATGGTTCGCGATAACGCTGACTTCAGAGACATTCTGTCAGCCAATAGTTTGTATAGGGGCAACACTAATCATGCCAGTCTAGCCGGCGTGCCTGCTTACTCAAACACCAGCAATGCCCACTACGAAGCGATAGAACTCAATAATGCCGATCTTAGCGACCCCGCGGTTTTGGTGGCAGACACGCAGACGGCTGTGATGGGCACGCCCGCCGCCGGCACCGCTGGCGTGATGACGACAAGAGCCGCCGCCAAAGCATTCTTTATAGATGGTACGAATAGAGCGATGTTTCGTTTCACACTGCTCAATCATTTGTGCAATGACCTGGAACAAGTAAAAGACACAAGTCGACCCAGCGACAGAATCAGACAAGATGTGAGCCGCAGCCCAGGCGGCGACAGCCGGTTATTTTTAAACAGTTGTGTTGGCTGCCATAGCGGAATGGACCCAATGGCTCAAGCATTCGCTTACTACGACTTCGTGAATGACGATGGCGACCCAGAAGGCGACAATGGCTTTCTGCAATACGGTGCTGGGCAGGTTGATTCAAAATACTTCAACAACGACACAACCTTCCCACACGGATTTATCACCGATGATGATCAATGGAGTAACTATTGGCGAGAGGGTCCTAACGCAGAAGTTTTGGGTTGGGACTCATCCTTAAGCGGTACGGGAAATGGGGCCGCCTCAATGGGCGCTGAACTCGCTAACAGCGAGGCCTTCGCCCAATGCCAAGTGAAAAAGGTCTTTAAGCAGGTGTGCCTTCGTGACCCCGGGGAAGCTGACCGGACAGCCTTCGACAATATCGTAACAAATTTCAAAACTGGCTATCAATTGAAACAGGTGTACGCCGACTCGGCTGTGTACTGCATGGGTCCGTAAATTACTCTCGACTATAGCTAACCGCCCACTCAGCCTCAAGAAACAACGTGATCTCATTGCAGGTAAGATTATGAACGCACTACTTACTACACTCAGCCGGCGTTTTGCAGTCCTTGTTGCCACGGCAACACTGCTGCAAGCCTGCAGCGGTGGCAGCGGTACTGAACCGACTGTCAACCCCAACAGTGGTGACAATACCGGTAACGGTAACGCCTATACGGGTCCTGAACCGCAAACAGCCGATGTTCAGGCGTTCAGAATTCATGTGTGGGAAAATCTGCGAACAGAAGACCGTTGCGGCGCATGCCACACCGCAGGCGGTCAATCGCCTGGCTTCGCTCGAAGTGATGATGTGAACCTGGCCTATAGCGCAGCCAACCCTATTGTTGATCTAAACGTGCCGGCTAACTCGCGCATGGTGTCGAAGGTAGCTGAAGGGCATAACTGCTGGCAGGGTAATGACTCTGCAGCCAATGCGGCGTGCGCAAACATAATTCAAGGTTACATAAGCAACTGGGCCAACGATGGTCAGGGGGGTACGGCAAACGTTGTTCAGTTGACCGCACCACCCATCATCGATGCCGGAGCAAGCAAGAATTTCCCTTCTGATGTTTCAGAGACAAGCTTCGGGTCCACCGTCCACCCGCTGTTGACGGCCCACTGCGTAAACTGCCACACACCGGACGCCAGCATTCCGCAAACACCTTACTTTGCTGTCAGCGATGTACAAGACGCCTACAACGCCGCGCAAAGTAAAATCGATCTGGATAATCCAGCGAATTCGCGTTTCGTGTTGCGACTCGCCAGCGAGTTTCACAATTGCTGGACGAACAACTGCCAAAACGACGCCGGCGATATGGAGGCACAGATCACAGCAATGGCCGGAGGTATTGACGTCACGGCACCGGATTCTGCGCTGGTACTCAGTAAGGCCTTGACGCTTACTGATGGCATTGTGGCTAACAGTGGTGGTAGGCATGAAACGAATGTGATTGCCAAATACGAATTTCAAAGTGGCGAGGGAAGCACAGCTTTCGACACCAGCGGAATAAGCCCAGGCTTAAACCTCACTTTGAGTGGCAATGTTGAATGGGTTGGGGGTTGGGGAATTCGTGTAGTGGACGGCAAAGCGCAAGGTACAACCAGCGACAGCAGAAAACTCTATGACCTTATTTCTGCCACTGGCGAGTACAGCATTGAGGCCTGGGTTGCTCCAGGAAACGTAACTCAAGGGGATGCGGAAGACCCTGCTCGCATAGTAAGCTACTCAGCGGGAACCGACGCACGAAACTTCACATTGGGCCAAAATCTGTATAACTACGAATTTTTGAATCGAAGCAGTAACACTGGCGCCAATGGAACACCCGCAATGGCCACCAACGCCGATGAGGAAGATCTTCAAGCCACCTTACAACATGTGGTCGTAACGTATAATCCAACGGAAGGTCGGCAAATTTATGTCAACGGTATAGAAACAGGTGATACCGATCCTACCCCTGGGGGTTCTTTGGCGGATTGGAATGATACCTATGCCCTAGTACTGGGAAACGAGGTTTCCAGTAACCGTCTTTGGGAGGGAGTGATTAGAATGGTTGCCATTCACAATCGCGAGCTTACACCAGAGCAAGTAAGCCAGAACTATGACGTTGGCGTTGGTCAGAAATTCTATATGCTGTTCAGTTTATCCCACTTGGTGGATACACCTGAGAGTTATGTGGTTTTTGAGGTCAGCCAATTCGATAGCTACTCTTATTTATTCAACAAGCCTTACTACATCACACTCGATAGTAATGCTACGCCCAACAATTTCGCACTACAAGGTATGCGTATTGGCGTTAACGGGCGGGAATCATTGGTGGGCCAGTCGTACACAACAATCGACACCACGGTAGCCTCTAACAACCAAACACTTTCTACTCTAGGAACTATCGTAGCATTGGAGAAAGGTCCTGAAGCAGACGAATTCTTCCTGACATTTGAAGTGCTTGGTGCAAATAGCAACGTGACCGTACCAGGCACGCCCATCACTATACCTGCTTCACTAGAAGGTACGGGCGGATCTGACATTGGCATAAGAACCTTCGATGAAATCAGCGCTACAATGGGTGAGGTTACCGGTATCAACATATCCGCGCATCCATCATTAAGCGGCACATTCAATGATGTGCGAAAGGCCTTACCGGCTGTTGCTGACATCGCGACCTTCTTGTCGTCACACCAAATGTCTATTACACAACTTGCCATTGGTTATTGCGATGCATTGATAGAAACTAATCCGGGCTTCTTTCCTGGAATGGATTTTGATAGTGGTCTCACTGCTGGACAACGATCACTGGTTACAGATCCAATGATTAGCGCAATAATTGGTAGTGGCCTCGCAAGCCAACCTGATCCGGCCGGCGCGGAAGCAGAGCTGGATTCACTTTTTGATCGACTTTGCGGTGGCGACGGATCAAGCGGCACCAGCTGCTCCACTATCCAAACGCGACCTGCATCGAAGGGTGTGTGCGCAGCGGCGTTAAGCAGTGCAGCTATGTTAATTAAGTAAGTGGATGCGCGTTGCTCATAAGTAAGCGCTATAGTTAATCGAATACCGAGGTAACAAATAATGTCACGCAACAAACGATTTTTTGGGCTCGATGAACCACTTAGACATTCTTGTCACGCACGACCAAAAACTCGTCGCCAATTTATTGCGCAAGGATTTACGGCGGGTGCGGGCACCATGGTGGGTTCTTCGCTTTTCAGCTTGTTTGCAAACCCACGTGCTGCGCATGCATTATCTGCAGATGTTGCCGCCGAGGTGGCCGCCTGCGGTATCGCGACACAGGGTGCAGGTAAGATTCCCTTTATCTGCTTCGACCTTGCTGGCGGTGCCAACATGGCTGGGTCAAATGTTCTTGTGGGCGGCCAAGGCGGCCAATTCGATTTTTTGAGTACGGCAGGCTACAGCAAACTAGGCTTACCCGGTGATATGGTTCCCGGCGTAGCCGAAGCAACTCAAACAGCCACCAGCAATGGCGACCATACTGATACTTCACTTGGTCTTGCGTTTCACAGCGATAGCGCCTTCTTACGCGGCATTCTTGAAAAAGCGCCAACGGCGGTAGCAAGCGGCAACATAAATGGTGCTGTTATTCCTGCACGCTCAGACAATGACACCGGCAACAATCCGCACAATCCAATGTACGGCATCGCGCAGGCCGGGCAAAGCGGTGCAGGCGCTGACGGATCACTGGTAACCCTAATTGGCTCGCGTAACTCCGACAGTGGCGGAAATTCTATGGCCCCAGCGCATTTAATCAATCCGGCAATTCGGCCTACCAAAGTAGATCGGCCTGGCGATGTTACCGGCATGGTCGATGTAGGCGATTTCGGTGCCTTGTCACAAGCTGAAGCGGTTGCCGTGATGGAATCAGTATATAGGGTAAGCGACCAAAAGATGGGGCAGGTGAACACCGGTCTCGCCAATAATGCTGAACTGATAGATCAAGTTCGCTGCGCTTACGTGAAAAGTGCAGATTTGGCTGAGCGCTTTGGCGACCCCTCACAAATTAACCCAGACGATCGCCTGGGTGCTAACCCGGTAATCGTTAACGACAGTGGCGGAATCTTCTCTGAGACAGAATTCGATGGCGACGGTGAATTTCGAAAAACCGCCTCAGTAATGAAAATGGTTATAGACGGTTTCGCAGGCGCGGGTACCGTCACAATGGGAGGCTTTGACTACCACGGTGGTGCCAGAGCGACAGGGGAAGTGAGGGACTTACGAGCAGGCCGATGCATGGGCGCTTGTCTTGAGTATGCACATATTACTGGGGTACCTCTGATGATGTATGTATGCAGCGATGGTTCCTTGTCCAGCAACGGAACAATAGACAATTCCGTTGAAGGACGCGGCAAAGGCGAATGGACCGGAGACAACTCATCCACCGCTGCGTCATTTTTCCTGGTGTACAACCCCACCCGGCGAGCCATTGTCATGGGCGCCACACCCGAAGAACAGGCCATTCATCAACAAATAGGTTATATGCGAGCAGACGCCTCCGTTGAAACATCCAGCACTCCTGCCGCTAACAATGTGAATCAGTTAGTTGATACTGTCGTCTTGAATTACATGGCGCTGCATGGTGAACAAGGGCAATTTGCGTCGGTATTCCCTACCCAATTGGGTGGGATGATAGATTCATTAACAGCATTTGAACCGATAGTGGCTGGGTCTATTACCAACCCGGTATAAACGGTCGCCTAATATAAAAGCGCCACTGAACCGCTACTGAAGCGCTACTAGATCTCCTTGCTAATCTGCGCGATGAATAATCGCGCATAATGCAATGAATCAGATTCGTCAAAACCGAATTTTTTCTCCAGCTGTTCGGCCAATTCCGGGGCTGTAATATCCCCTTCTACTACTGACAAAATCTGTTGAGTTGTTGCAAGTTTTAACCTGTACTGTTGCAGCTCAGGGCTGTCGCGAAGAATTGAATCACTACCGCCATTTTTAGGTTGGCTGTGTTCACCACGCTTTAACCCAGTTGCACAAACAAACAAAACGCTTTCCATTCGTGCCTGTGATTCAAGAGGGCTATCAAGGTAGGGCACGCGTCTCTGCTCATGTTCTACATGTTCGAATTTACTCTGTAGCATCTCCAGAATTTCGGTGCTGCATAACTGCTCTTCATAATATTCAGAATGAACATTCGCAGGGCCAATGAACAACAATTGCCCGTCGTCTTTCACAAACCGCAAACAATCACCTAGTGCTGACTCAAAATTTTGGTCAAGAATATCAAGGAACCAAGGTGCTACAACGGTATCAAATTCAGCTTCGGCAATCGGCAATGCAGGAAACTCACCAAGAACCACCGCGTGGTTGCCATGCTCGAGCTTTGCAGTTTTTATCTCATGTTTCTGCGCCACAAGTTCCAGCGTGCGCGGATACAAGGTGTAGTCGTACAGTTTGATACTCTTCCCCTGCATGATCCGAGCTGAGGCTAATGCAAGAAAAGGATTGTGCTCAATTGATAGCAATCGCGACTTTGGTAAAGCATTGGCTAAACGGTAACTTAAGCCGCCTGCCCCGCTACCGAGTATCAATACGTTTTTTTGGCTATCCACAGATACCTTATCGAGCACGAAATCGCTGTAGCTTTCAAGCTCATCGCCCCAACACCAGTCACGAAAAAGCAGTTGAAAATAGGAAAATATTTGCTGACTATTCTGGTTTTTCGGCAGGGCTTTATCGGGAATCCAATCGGCCAACAGCTTCTCTATCTGGGCCAAGTTTTTGTGCCTTGCTTCATGCTGCTTATGCAGACGTTGACGAGTGGAATTCGAATCTTGATGATTTGCCGTCTGTTGCAGCTGCTTCAGATGATCACGTTCTAGTTGAGTGAAGTGCTTAACCCTACTGCCCCACTCGAGTATTGCCTCCTGCGGCCGTGGATATAGGCAAGCAACGTCCTGGTCTATTATTGGGTAGCGCCTTGCAGAATCAGCGTGTGATACAGAGCTGATTAACTCCCCGCCCTTCTCTACCAGGCGTTCCCCCGTTACAGGACAACGAACCAGTTCAAGAAGTTGAGTACGCTCCATAAGCTCTTTATGCCTTTCTATATTTTTTCAAAATATTTTTTTACAACCCAGCCGAATACTCAAAGAAATACTGACCTTGAACCGGTGGGCCAAATATCATGCCCATCTGTTGCACAATGATCGGCTCAACCGTTCCGTCAGGTACACTTGTGAGCTTTATAGCGTATTTAAGATTGGGCGCAAGCGTCGCACTGCCCTCCAAACCAAATTGACCCGTGTATTTGATCAGATTGGCTTCAAGTGATCCCGTGGCGGTGTCATCGTCAGCGACAGACAATGAAAGAACTAACTCATCGCCGAGCGCTATTTCACCAAGTGGCGCAATCGCGCTCAATTGGCGAAAGATCGACGTACCGCTTAAGCTAGTTATCCATTCTCCGTCGTGGTCGAATGAAACGTCACGTAATTCTATACTGCCATTTACTGGAACAATCAACGTGCGCATAAGAGGGCGTATATCGTCAAAATTCAGCATAGCCGATAGTTCAGACACACTGCTGCTGCCGAACAAGGAGCGAGAGATCGTCGCACGCAAAGTTCGGCCAGAAAAATTTGCGGTTAACTCTGCGCTCGCATTTGCCAACATCAATTTCGACAATGACACATTCCAAACCACATCTTCGAGCTGCAGCGTATGACCTTGAATTCTAAGCTGCAACAGCTGGCTTTCGCCTTTGTGCCAATAACCCTGCGACCCCTGGAAATAAATGCCGACCCGCTGAAGCCCGAGCATAGACAGCAACAATTTGGCGGGCATAGTGAAAAAAAGCACGAGGAAAAAGCCCACCACCCATAGCGCTATAACACGCTTGCTGAATTGCATATTTGAAATCTGAGGCACCGACTAATTTACTTTCTGAAGCTGTAAAGACGCACTCACCAAGCCGCCTTGCGAAGTACTTGAAATACTAACATTGTTAACCAGTACGTTCTCTCGTTGCAGCTCTGTTAACCATAAGAACAAGCTTGAAAAGCTGGTATTTTCGAACCAGACCTGAGCTTTGTCATTTCCGCGAGGTTGAAAGCGGCTGAACTTTAGCCCGCCACCTGCGACCGATGCATTCAATAGTTGAGAAATTGATCGCTGACCTGATGACGCCGACTGACCTGAGGATTTTTGCTGCTTAATAAATGCGGCACTGCTGCGCATCCATTGCAGCGACTCGGCCTGAGCCTTGTTTCTCTCGCGCAGTGATTCGTTTTCAGCACTTATTGGCTTCCATATCGCTATAAAAAACAGATACAGGCTTAGCGCAATAACACCGAACACCAAAAAGTATTGCTCTCTCCACTGCAACGCGAAAAACCATTCTAAGTTAAGTTTATCCATGCTGAGCACTACCGTTGGCTGAACTTCATACGGGCACGCTCGCCCGTTTCAATGCTGTTGCTACTAAGAAGCTCGGCATTGACACCTGCACTGCCCAAGCTATCGCGAATTTTTTCGATATCTTGATACTGTTTGGCAACTAGATCGACGCGCAACTCATTATTGCGAGAATCGAAATTAACGTTTAAAACGTTTAATCCCTGAAATTTATCCAAGGCTTGCGCCGAGGCATAGAAGAGCGGAAGAAACTTAGACGTTTCGCCCGTAGCACTGTATTTTTTTAACTGCTCCCGCATCTGCTGCTCAGGGTTGCTAACCTGGCTGTTCGGGAACTCTTGTTGGTACGCCGCTAGCGACTGCTGCCGAAGCGACAAATTCTCCGCGTGCAACGCGCGGTTATCCAGAAACGCAGCGACTGTGAACACCGTGAGCCCAGCCGCAAACAATATCGCGGGCATTTGCCAGTAGGCCCAGATCTTGCCCCACGCTATAGACGGGCTGAACTCTCCCTGGAGTAAATCGATTGAATCTTGCTTCAACGCGGACCAGTTGCTACCAACAAACCAGGGCTTATGCTCAGCGGTCACTATGCTTGTCAGCGCCAAAGGCATAGTATCGGCAGCTTGTTGAGCAGCCTCTTTGGAATCTTCAAACAAGGTAATACGTGCTGGCAAGTTTTCGGATCTAGCGGCAACATCCCAAGCTAGTCCTGCCTGCTCATAGCTGGTTGTAAAGCTGGTGGACTGATTCAAACGCACGGTAATTGTGGTACCGCTTGCCGAGGCTATCCAGCGGTCTTCTATGGGGTCCAAAACCTCTGCGTAAGGAACAACCCCAACAAGCTCAAAGCCATTATCGGTGAATGGTTGTAGCAGCTTGCGGAATAACTCACGTTCAACAACCGCAACCGCTATAGCGTCCTCGCCAGCTTTTCCAAACGCAAAATGTACATCCTCTACATCGCTTACAAGCGATTCTTCCAACTCAAAGCGCGCTGTTTTAAGAATATGGCGTCGCGCCTCAGGCTCAAAATCAAGGCTGCGCACATTAACGTCGGTGCTGTTCAGAACCAATAACAATTCGGGTTTAGCACCACTTTCAAAAGCAGCAAAAAAATCGTCCAGGCTTCCAGTGTGCGCAGGTAATACCGGGCTGCCACTCTCAAGATATTCAAGCCAGCGACATTCGGCACCTAAGGAGGCATATTCTAGCAGTATCTTTTTCTTCAAAATGCATTCCGATTAACGACAAGCCCGCGTGGCAATTCGTTGTATATGGGACTCATTATAGACTGCCCGTGCTTCTGGACAGTACCTCAACGGTAATTTCTCCGCCGTTTTCGTTACTAGTTCTGTGAAGAATGGAACGCATCGGCAAAGTAAGCTCACCTAAACGGGCACGTGCAGAGACCAAAAAGTAGTTACTGCTTGCTTCGATTGAATCACGACACTCCTCTTTACCTTCGAGAATTGTCTTCCATGGTGCCTGCACGAAGAAGTCACCCTTTGTCAAACCCACAGCGGGCTCGTAACTTTCGAGATAACTGCTCACGGATTGCTCATCCAGCGGCAGTAATTCATCAGCCCCGTCATAACATAATGCTCTTAATACTGTAGCGCTGGCGCTGTTTATGTTTATTTTACCTTCGCCCGTATCTAATGCCGACAAGTAAGGAGACACCGCTCTATAAAGTTCTGTATCTATTCCCTTTATCAACCGCAGTTCGGACACACTAACAAAAGCAACATTCGCCGCTCTGTAAGGAACGTCTAATTGACTGTAGTAGCCATCTTCGGCGCCATCGAAGCCGCGCTCGTTGGAATCTTCATCCAACCAATCGGCGATAGAATTAACTATCGCCTCGGCCCGCTGCTGATCCATGTCGATATCAGGTATAGCTCGCAACAAACGGATAAACATCTTTTGCGACGCCGTGAAATTCATGCCTTGCACGTTGGGCGGAGGCTGGGGACTTGCCAAGCTATTTATATTAAACCGGCCCTGTAAATCTACGATGGGATCGGGCGCGATTAGACCATTCCCGATAGGAACCGGAGGAAACGGTGTAGCCCAGGGCTCACCCGCGAAATCTTTTTCATGCTCTTCATCGGCGGCAAGCAGTTGTTTGGCTATGTTCTCTGCGCTTATTAAAAACAACCTTGTTTGATCACTGAACATTACGTTGCTGGCGCGACGAAACGTCATTTGATACTCATTGCCAATGCGCACGCCCATTACCGCGACTAATGCCGCAATTAACAGGGCAACCACAAGAGCAGCACCACCACTACGCCGCAGCTTAACCTGATAAAGTTTATTGGACTTGCTTTGTTTGAGCTGCTGAATCATCAGCCGTCCAACGCATACAGGCGGCGCAATTCACCCCAACCTTCTAGGTCAACAGTTACCTCAACAGCCTTGGGCAATCCGGCACCCTGCTGGCCCTGAATATTCACGGGCCAGGATTCCTGCCAATCTCGACTAACTTGGTCGTCATCAATGATTACGTCATCGGCCATTAAAAAACGAAAAACCACATTGTTCACTCCTTCAAGCGCAATAGATTTGAACACGTTTTCGGAATCCACACGATCTAGCACCGGCCACGCAATGCGCTCAATGCGAGTGTCATTCAAGCCATAGGCAATTCTCTGCAGATCGCTGCGTGGAAGTTCGCGCGGATTTGGCCAACCACCACGAGTGAGCGCTAACAAATACTGTGAATCAAAGCCGCCTTCCATTGCGTCTTCTGTTTCACCATTTTCGTCTCGAATAGGTCGATCGATCGCATGTACGATATCGCGACTGAGCATAGAAAAGAAAAGATTGATTTCATTCAGCCGTTTAGCTTTTACCGAGTGTCCCTCGTAGGAGCGCATCGCAGAATCGAGAAAGCCATACGCTATAACACCTACTAGCGCAGTGAGAGCCACCGCAATTAAAACTTCTAGCAAGGTGAAGCCACGGGCAGGTGCGAACATTCTAGCTACAGAGTGGGGTTTTCTAACGACCATTAACTGGTGCTCCTGGCGTTGGACTCGCAGGATTACCGCTTGCGCCACCACCAGTTGTAGAATTTCCGCTTCCCACGCCTGTTCTTTGAACCGTGGGCAGCACAAAGTAATGCAGCAAATTGGCTAACGCAGATTCATCGTCATCGCCACTCGTTCGCACGGCGATTTTCACTTCAAGTAATTGGTCGTTGCTGGTTTTCTCGGTTTCCAGTTGCCAAAACCATTCTCGCCCTAGCATCTCAGTACTGCCTTTTTTTCGATCTTTGGGTAAATGACCTTTGTGCGCATTTTGCAGCCTTAGTTCGGTTAACTTATTCATCGCGACCCAGTGCGCAATCGACTTGTCTCGCAAATGGCTCAAACCTATCACTTGCTCCGAAATACTCAGCATTAATGCTGGCAAGGCAATAGCCAGAACGGCGAGCGCAACTAGCACTTCAATAAGCGTAAAGCCTTCGGAACTGCGACGTGTGATTACGGCAAGTGCAGTCATAACACCACTACTATAACCATTCTGCGCTGTCGCTATTGCGCCGGCGCAAGCGAATTTGACCAACGGGGTTTCCTGCTATTTGGTACTGCTCAGCAAGGACTTCAACGCGCAGATCAATTTCGAACGCAGGTGTGATCTCGCCGCTGTGCAAAAAGAAAACATCGGGCTTGTACTGCAGCGCCGGATCCTGATCAGCTGCAGACGCTTTTCCCGTTTCGTTCTGTTTCTTTGCATTCTTTTTGTTTGAGCTACCCGCAGCCAAATCAGCCGCACGCCCTTCAAGGCGCATTTCTACTTCAGTTCCCGCGAAAAACTGTTGATCGCTAAAAAAAGAATCTCCTGTCAATGGTTGCCACTTCCCCTGCTCAAACACCGACCATTCATAACGGGTTTCCAGATCTCTGGCACCATATTCCTGAACAAAGCGTAAACCCATTGGACGGCTGGTTAACACCGATTCCTCTAGTGCGAGCTGTATCATACCTGTTAGCTTTTCAGCATCGGATTTAAGCTGATCGGGGCGACTGCCTGAGCCAACAGACAGAGTGACAAAACTAATAGCAACTGCAGCAACGGCCATCCATACCAGCACTTCCAGCAAGGTAAAGCCACGAGCTTGCCTTACGCGTGGACCTAGTGAAATAGTCATGGTCCCTTAGCTCGCAATTGCTAAACCTACTTCTCTGTCCAGTTACCTATATCTGTGTTTTGACCCTCGCCACCTGGCGTGCGGTCAGCACCTAAGGTGTATACATCGGCTTGCCCATGCTCGCCGGGGCTTAGATACAAATACGGGCTACCCCATGGGTCCACCGGTAACTCAGGCAGATAGCCTCCTGTTTTCCAGTTGGGTGCCGCAGGCTCGCTATTGGGTTGCGATACGAGAGCTTGCAGACCTTGGTCACTCGTTGGGTAGGTATAGTTGTCTAATCGATACAGGTTCAACGCCGTTTCAATCGCTTTAAAGTCAGCCTGGGCCTTTTGAATTCGAGCGTCATCAACACTGTTGAGCACGTTTGGTGCAACAAGGCTGACCAAAATGCCCATAATCACAACTACTACCATAATCTCGATCAAGCTAAAGCCGCCCTGCTTGCTTACAACTGGCCTGCTCATCATTACCTTCCTTTCTAGTTCACATTTCATTTCAATTTAATCCTTAGGCTCGCACTCTACGGCTCAAGCCACTAGCTTGTTTAATCCAAATATAGGCATCAATATCGCGAGTATAATGAGTAGAACAACAATGCCCATCACCACGATCATAAGCGGCTCTAACACACCCATCATGGTATTCGCCGTCATTTCCAGTTCACGCTCCTGATTCAATGCCGCCCTATCCAACATAGCTTCGAGTTCGCCACTAAGCTCGCCACTGGCGATCATATGCACCATCATCGGTGGAAATTGTTCGGTCTTCTCAAGGGCCTTATGCAAGCTACTGCCTTCCTGAACCTGCATGGCCGCCACTTCAACCGCTTCGCGTAAAATGGTGTTACCCATTACTTCCGCCGCTATGCGCATTGCATCCAATAATGGCACGCTCGACGCAATAAGAATATTCAAAGTACTGGCAAAGCGGGCCGACTCTGAGCTGCGCACCAACTCGCCTACCAATGGCAGTTTGAGTTGTAAAACATGCATGCTGCGTAGAAATTTAGGTTTGCTTAGCGACACTCGAAACGCCACAATTAGTGCAGCGATAACGAGAATACTTAGGCCGCCCCACTCCGATAAATAATCGCTGCAGGCAATGAGTATTTTAGTCAGCGTCGGCAGCTCGGCTTGGCTATTTTGAAAAATTCTGATGAGGTCTGGCACCACATAAACCATCAAACCACCCACTACCGCAAGCGCAACAAAAACCACGACCATTGGGTAAATCATTGCCATCTTCATTTTCTGCTGCGTGTATTGCCGCGACTCGGTGTAATCAGCTAATCGCTCAAGTACAACACCTAGAAAGCCCGAATGTTCACCGGCTTTCACCATAGCTCGGTACATATCATTAAACACACCAGGGTAGTCGCTAAGCGCATAGGCCAATGAATGGCCTTCCGTTACTCTAGAGCGAACCTCTAGTAGAATACCCTCAACCTTCCCTCTACGACTTTGCGCTGCGGCCGCTCGCAAACTTTCATCGATTGGCAAGTTTGACTGTATCAGAGTCGCCAAATGTCGGGTTAGCAACACCAGTTCAGCAAAGCGGATTTTTCTTGAACTGACCCCACCACCAGTGCCGGGAGAATCAGTACCTGATTTAGACAGCACCACATTCATTGGCTTGAGTTTTTTCTCACGCAACTGCGAACGAATATGTCGTTCGCTGTCACCTTCTAAAACGCCCTTTACTTTTTTTCCGCTGCCGTCGAGCGCTTGATAACTGTATGCTGACATTGTTCTGCTACGCGGCCGTAGTAACCCGGACGAGTTCCTCTACCGACGTTTCGCCCGCGAACACTCGCTCGCGCCCGTGATCGATAATGCCCTGACTCGAGCGTCGCGCATGAAGGTGTAATTCTTGCTCACTGGCGCCATCGTGAATCATATGGCGCATCTCTTCATCGATCATTATCAATTCGTAGATACCCGTTCTACCACGGTAACCGGATTGGCTGCAGCTTCTGCAGCCTTTCGCGCGATAGGTCATCGCCCCGGCTGGAACCACTTCTACACCTAGCAGCTTAAGTGTTGACGCTTCTGGCTGGTAATGCTCTTTGCACTCTAAGCACAATATGCGTACCAAGCGTTGTGCCATTACAGCCACAAGGCTTGAAGACAGCAAAAATGGCTCTACTCCCATGTCGTTCATTCGAGTAATAGCACCAATGGCCGTATTGGTGTGCAAGGTAGATAATACTAAATGGCCTGTAAGACTGGCCTGAACCGCAATTTCTGCCGTTTCAATATCGCGGATCTCTCCGACCATCACAACATCAGGATCTTGGCGTAGAATTGCTCTCAAACCACGGGCAAAGGTCATGGTAGCTTTTGGATTAACCTGTGTTTGCCCTATCCCAGGCAACATGTATTCAATCGGATCCTCAATCGTCAAGATGTTACGGCTGGTCTCGTTAATATGACTTAAGCCGGCATAGAGGCTGGTGGTTTTACCCGATCCGGTTGGGCCCGTAACCAAAATAACGCCGTGCGGGTGCAGCAGGGCTTTGCGGTAGTTCGCTTCAACCCCTTCACCCATTCGCAGCTGTTCCAGTTCCAGCTGACCGGCTTGCTTATCGAGCAAGCGCAGCACAACACGCTCACCGTGAACCGAGGGTATGGTCGACATTCTGATATCTACCGCATGTCCAGCTATGCGAACTGATATTCGACCGTCTTGCGGCACACGTTTCTCGGCAATATCAAGCTTAGCCATGACCTTAAGGCGTGATACCAGCAAGGTGGCTAATGCTCGCTTGGGTGACAGTACTTCTTGAAGCACGCCGTCCACACGAAAGCGAACGACCATTTGTTCTTCAAAGGTTTCTATGTGGATGTCTGAGGCTTGTTCGCGTATCGCCTGCGACAGTAACGCGTTAATCAAGCGAATAACCGGCGCGTCCTGATCGCTGTCCATCAGGTCACTGGTGGACGGTATTTCTTCAGCTAAGCGAGATAAATCAAGATCAGCGTCCAGGTTTTCAGCCGCCATCGTCGCTTCGTTATCACTGCCCTGATACAATTCTGTTAAGGTCGCTCGAAATTCATCTTCCGGTAGCTCCACCGCCTCGAAATCACAGCCTATAGCGCGCTGAATTTCCATCAAACTATTCAGTGACATGCTAGGTAAGTGTCGAAGAATGTTCTTGCCTTCAACGGTTTCAAGCAAAACTCCATGCTCACGAGCAAAGCTAAAGGGTAGCTT